>CAVRWO010000005.1:0-558504 GCA_963724865.1 uncultured Acidimicrobiaceae bacterium
GGCTCGATCGATGATGAAGCGGTCAGCATCTTCGAACGCCTCAGGGTCGCGATTGGCCGCGGGAAAACCGAGCAGCACCCAGTCGTCCTTCTTCATCGGACATCCGTAGAACTCGAAGTCTTCCTTCACGAGACGCGCCATGGTGACCGGCGCGTAGAAGCGCAAGAACTCCTCGATCGCTACCGGCATCAGCTCGGGCTCGTTGACGAGGCGCGCAAGGTCGCTCGGGTGCTGGGCGAGGTGCCAGATCGCCGAGCCAATCGCCGACCACGTGGTGTCGATGCCGGCGACGAGCGTGAGCACCATGGTGCCGCGCACGTGCTCGAGGGGCAGCTTCTCACCGTTCATCTCGACGTTGAGCAGGTAGCTCGTAAAGTCCTTGCGAGGGTACGCGAGGTGGTCATCGATCTGCTCGTTGAAGTAGTCGGCCATGGGCATGAACAGCGGGCCACGCTCTTCGACCGGGAGGTCGACGAGATCGAGCACGAGGTGCACGAAGTCTCGAAAGAGGTCTTCGTCCTCTTCGGGAAAGCCGAGCATCTTGGCGATCACGCCCGGCGAGATGTACTGGGCGTAGCGCGCGCCGGCGTCGAAGAGCACCTCATCGCCGAGGGCGTCGAGGTGCTTGTGGCAGAGCGCTCGCACTCGCGGTTCGAGGGCGGCGACAGGTCCCGGTGCAAACGCCGGCAGGATGAGCCGGCGCGCCAGCTGGTGAAAGGGTGGGTCCGAGGTGATGGGCGGTGCACCCCCGATCGGCGCAACGGCGTTCGGTGGAAACTTGTTGTTGGTGATCACGACCGAGCGACTGGTGAAGTGCTCGGTATCGTTCGCGACGGACGACACCATCTCATGCGTGGTCGGAAACCAGCCGCCCGCGTATCTTTCGGTGTGGGCGACGGGACAACGTTCGCGCAGGTCCTCCCAGATTGGGTAGGGATCGTTCACCCACGCGGGATCGGTGTGATCCCAGTCGGTCGCGAAATCCTCGACTGGACGCTTTACGTCAGCGTCGCTCGACACCTCAGTCAGGCACTCGAATTGGCAGGTGTCGCGGACCGCGTATCTGGCCCTGCGCCCAGGTCACGGCACCCGGGTCGGCGAGTTCGAACGCGGGGTAGCGCCTGATGAACTCTTCGATCGCCACGCGCAGCTCGAGGCGCGCGAGGTTCGAGCCGATGCAGCGATGGATGCCGAGACCGAAGGCCACGTGGCGATTCTCCGCGCGGTCGATAATGAACTGGTCAGCGTCTTTGAAGACGACGGGATCACGGTTTGCGGCGGGAAAGCCGAGCAGGATCCAGTCGTACTCCTTCATGGGGCAGCCCAGGTACTCCATGTCCTCTTTGACGAGACGAGCCATCGTCACCGGCGCGTAGAAGCGAAGGAACTCCTCGATCGCTACCGGCATCAAGTCGGGCTCGTTCACGAGTCGTGCAAGGTCGCTCGGGTTCTTCGCGAGGTGCCAGAGCGAGGCGCCGATGGCACCCCACGTCGTGTCGATGCCTGCGACGAGGATGAGCACCATGGTGCCAAAGACGTGCTCGACCTGGAGCTTCTCGCCCATGATCTCCGCGTCAAGGAGGAACGACGTCAGGTCGTCGCGAGGGTTTGCCTGGTGGTCTTCGATCTGGGAGACGAAGTACGCCTCGATCGGCTCGAACTGCTCGATGCGCTCTTCCTCGGAGAGGTCGACCGACTCGGTGATCATGTGGACGATGTCGATGAACTTGTCGGTGTCCTCTTCGGGAAAGCCCAGCATCTGGCGGATGACCGAAGGCGGTATCAACCGTGCGTAGTCCCACGATGCGTCGAACGTCGTCGCGTCACCGAGCCGCTCGATGGCCCCGCGACAGAGCTCGCGGATCTGGGGCTCGAGTCCATTGACGACACCCGGTGCAAACGCGGGCAGAATGATCTTTCGGGCCATGGCGTGAAAGGGCGGGTCGGAAGAGATGGGCGGCGCCGTGCCGATCGGTGCAGGCAACGCCTCTTCGCCCGGGCGACCTTCTTCCATGATGACCGAGCGACTCGTGAAGTGGTCGGTGTCTTTTGCAATCGTCGACACGCCGGCGTGGGTCGCGGGAAACCACGCGCCGCCGTAACGATCGGTGTGCGCGACGGGGCAGCGCTGGCGAAGGTCTTCCCAAATCGGATACGGGTCATTTACCCACGCGGGGTCGGTGTGGTCGAAGTCGGTCGCAAAATCCTCGACACGTGGCCGCTCGGTCATCACGCCTCCTCGATGAAGATGGCATGCTCGGGACAGTTCGCCTGCGCGAGTCGCGCGAGCTCCAGCGTCTCGGAGGTCAGCGCGCCGTCGCCGCGAACGACGCCGTTGCCAAGATCGTCGAAGTCAAAGATGCTGGGTGCGATCGAGAAGCACCGACCCTGCCCCTGACAGAGATCGGCGTCAATGACTACCTTCACAGTTCCCCCCACTGTCGAACTACCGCTGACATTACTACCCAGTAATGGCGACTAGATCAGCAAGAAAGACGATCACGCGATTATGCGGCGAGCGCGCGGGTCGCTCCTCTAGTCGACGAGGCGACTGAGCTCGCTCGCGACCGCTTCGAGCGGGGCGACGCGTTGCTCCGCTCGACAGAGAATGAGCGCGCCCTCCATCGCGGCAACGCTCATGGACGCCACCGAGAACGCGCGATGTTCTTCGAGGCCCGAGGCGCGAAGACGCGCAGCGAGCGTGTCGATCCACGAGTGCAACGCCTCGCGCACGGTCGCCATTAGGGGTTCGTCCGTGTCGGTATCGATCGCGACACCAGCGACCGCGCATCCTGTTGCGCCGTTAGAAGCGACAACCGCGCGACGCCAGAGATCGACGAAGTGTTCGATCACCGCTCGGGGCGAGTCGAGGGGCCCCGTCGCGAGGTAGCCGAGGATCTGATCGCTCGTCCAGCGCACAGCTTCTTCGGTGAGTTGGCGCTTGCCGTCGGGGAAGTAGTGATAGATCGAGCCGCGAGGCGCCCCGCTCTCGGCGAGCACGTCCGAGAAGGAGGCGCCCGCGACGCCGCGCGTCCCGATGAGCGCCGCGGCGCAACGAATCATGGTCTCTCTCGTGTCGTTGTTCGTCATTGTCTCTTGACTATGACGGTCGTCATAGTGCAAACTAGCCGTTGTATGACGCTCATCATATTCACCGCGAGGAGACCACTATGCCCATGATCGACGTGTACGCCACCGAAGGCACGTTCTCGGATCGCCACCGGTTGGCGGTCGATCTCGCGAACGCGGTGATGCGCTGGGAGAAGGTGCCGCCGCTGAACCTCTTTAAGAACAACACGGCGGCGTTCATCCACGACCTCGATGGCAACGCCATCGCCAATTCAGCCGGGGCGTCCAACTACGTGCGCGTGCAAGTCCTGACGCCGGTGGGCGTTCTCGATCGAGAGAAGCAGCTCGGCGTGGTGAAAGAGCTCACCGACATCGTCGCCACCGCGGCGAACGATCCGTCACTCGCAGAGCGGACGTGGGTCCTCCTCACCGAGTCACCCGAGGGCGGATGGGGCATCGCCGGCCACGCGAACACAGGCACCGACATCGCCGACGCTGCACGTCGAGAGCTCGCTGGTGGCTGATTAGCCCCGACGACAAGGCGGCCGAGAGTGGCCGCCACTCCGCGCTAGCCAGCAGCAGCGGCTCAGGTCGTCTCGATCTCCTCCCGCGAGATACCGAGGAAGTAGAGGACCGCGTCGAGATACGGCACCGACAGCGCGGCGTCGGCGTGCTCCTGGACAACTGGTTTCGCGTTGAATGCGATGCCGAGTCCGGCAATCGAGAGCATGTCGATGTCGTTCGCTCCGTCACCGACGGCAACGGTTTGTTCAAGGGGAACGCCAACCTCAGCCGCGAAGCGTTGGAGGGCGTGGGCCTTTCCGGCGCGATCAATGATCTCACCGAGGATCTCTCCAGTGAGCGCCCCGTCTTTGATCTCGAGTCGATTGGCCGCCACGTGGGTCACGTTGAGCTCTTCGAGCAACGGGCCGAGTATCTCTATGAAGCCGCCCGAAACGACTGCTGGCACGTAACCAAGTCGCTGCAGCGTGCGCAGTAACGTCCGCGCGCCCGGTGCGAGGCGCAGTGTCGAGCGAACCTCGTCAATCACGCTCATAGGCAATCCTGCCAGCAGCGACACCCGGCGGCGAAGCGCTTCTGCAAAATCGATCTCGCCGTTCATCGCTGCCCTCGTAATCGGCGCGATCTCCTCCGCGCGGCCCGAGGCCGTACCGAGGAGGTCGATCACCTCGTCTTGCAGCAGCGTCGAGTCGGCGTCCATGACGACAAGGTGCTTCGCGCGCCGATGAAGGCCCGCGCGCTGCACCGCGAGGTCGAGCCCGAACGAGTCGGCAACGCCGGTCAGCGCTTCGCGGAGGCTCGCGTGGTCCGGGCCGATCACGATCAGCTCGTAGCAGTCGACGGGGTAGCTCGCGAGGTGGACGATCCGTTCGCAGGTTGCCTTGCTCTCGGCGATGGCCAGAAAGATCTTCTCGAGTTGGCCCGCCGAGATGTTCGGCGCGAGGAGCGTGACGAGCAGGCGTCGTCCGTCAACGTCGTCGCGTGGCGTGACGGTCGTGACGCTGACGTTCATTCCTTCGGTCGCAATGGGTCGCTTGGCGAGGCTCGCGGTAAGGGCGTCGCGAGTGAGCGCGGACTCCGAGCTCACCTCCGCACAGAGCACAAGCGTGCCGCGAATGGTGATCTGCGCGACATCCATGAGGCGCACGTCGTCGCCCTCGAGCGCGTGCAAGGCGTCAAAGAGCTCCGCGCCGACTCCCATACGGTCGGGGCCGCTGACGGTAACAAGAAAGGTGTTGCGCGACATGGATCAAGCGTAGATGGTCGCCTGAGCCTGCTAATCGGTCTCGCCGTCCGCGTCGCGCAATGCTCGCACCTCTTTCACATGCTCATCGCGGCGCGCGTCGAACCGCCAGAGTGACGGCAGGGCCGCACCGACCACACCGACTGATCCCGTACAGGCGAGACCCCCGAACGTGAGCGAGAACCGTAGCGAGGTCAGTGCCGCCATGACGCCGGCGCGGAACTGACCAGCCGTCGGACCAAGCGAGTAGGAGATCATCTCGACGCCCGCCATGCGGCCCCGCACCTCGGGAGGAATCGACTCATTCCACATCGTGTTGCGGAAGATACCGCTCACCGCATCCGCGCCGCCGCCGATCGCGAGTCCGAGAACGACGAGCCAGAGCGACGACGAATAGCCAAAGATCGCAATGCCCAGTCCCCACAGCGCCGCCGCGAAGACGATCGCTCGGCCGTAGTGGTGGACGTGGCGCGTCCAGCGCGAGGTGAGCGTCGCGACCAACGCACCGGCCGGCAGTCCGCAGTAGAGAATCGAGAGCGCGTAGGACTCGTGAAAGCGCTCGGCGACGAACGGCAGCATCACGACGGGAAAAGCCAAGATCATCGCGAGCAGATCGATGATGTAGGTGCCCACGATGTCCGGGCGGCTTCTCGCGTAGCGGAGGCCATCGCGCATCGATTCTGTGACGCTCTCGCTCGACCCGAGCGGCCTCGGCGTCGCCTTCAGCCGATAGAGGAGCGTGAGCGAGAACGTGAAGGTCACGAGGTTGGCGCAGAACACCGAACCCGGTCCGAACGCGACCGCGGCGAGCCCCCCGAGCGCGGGGCCGATGATCGATGCGGTGGTGCCGCTGACGTTGGCGAGCACGGACGCCGAACGCTGCAGTTCGTGCGAGACGAAGAGTTGGTTCAGCGCGGACACACTCGGCGACTGCAAGCTCGAAGCGGCAGCCACGATGGCCGCATCCAGGTAGAGGATCCAGGTGAGCGGATGAGCCAGCAAGGCGTTCACGAACAGCAGCGCGGTCGTGAGCATCAAGACCTGCTCCATCGAGATGATCAACCGTCGTCGGTTGAGCCGGTCGGCCAGCACGCCACCGTAGAGGCCGAAGATGACGAGCGGCGCGAGCTCGACGAGGCCGATCGAGCCCACCGCCAGCGTCGAGTGCGTCAGCTGCTTCAGCTGGTACGGCACGGCGACATAGGTCGCCATGGAGCCGAGCATCGAGATGAAGCCCGCGACATAGAGCCGCCGGTACTGAGCCGACTGACGCAGGGGTGTGAGGTCGATGCCAAAGAGGCGTTGGTTCACGCTGGTCCTGCCAACCAGCCATCGCGTTCGCTGTAGTAACGGAGCACCTTTGCGGGCACTCCGCCGAGGACGACGTGGTCAGGGAACGTCCCGCGCACGACTGCGCCGGCGGCGACGGTCGTGTTTCTACCGAGCGTCGTTCCAGGAAGGATCACCACGTTTGCACCGAGCCAGCTACCCGAGCCGATCTTGACGGCGGCCTCAACGGGCGTCTGCCAGCCGACCGGCTCGTCCAGCGCTTCGTAGGTGTGGTTCTGGTCGGTGATGTACACGTAGGGACCTGTTTGGATCTCGTCGCCGAGCTCGATCGACCAGTGACCGATGATGTGCGATCCGCGACCGATGACACACCGTTTGCCAATGGCGACCGTCGGTGCCGCAAGCATCTCCTGCTCGCCGTTGATGCCTGCCGTCAGACAGACGTTCGGACCGATCAATGTCTCGTCCCCAATGGAGAGGTACCGCTCGTTGTAGATCACACCTTGGGGTGCCATGAGCGCTGCGTGATCGCCGAAGTAGAAAAACGTCTTCGCGTACTCGTCGTCGGGACCGACCGTCGCCACTTCGTTCAGATACCCACGCCAGTGCCGAACTTGGGCGCCGAGGAAGCGGCGGAAGCGAAGACGGAAAGTCACCCCGATGACGCTACCGCCACCGCTCGGGTTGCTCGCGTTTGACTAGCGTCGAGTCATGACGCTCGACGTGGCCGTGATCGGCTCCGGTTTCGGGGGACTCGGCGCAGCGATCACGCTGCGCAAGCGCGGCGTGACGAACATATCGATCCTCGAACGAGCGGACGAACTCGGGGGGACGTGGCGCGACAATCGCTATCCGGGGTGTCGTTGCGACGTGGCGAGCGCGCTCTACTCGTTCTCCTTCGCGCCGAACCCGAAGTGGACGAACACCTATAGCTATCAAGAAGAGATCTGGCAGTACCTGAATGATGTCGCCGATCGATATCGGCTTCGAGGGCTCATCAAGTTCGATCACGACGTCTCTGACGTGTCCTTCGATTCGGCAGCGCAGCTCTGGCGAATCACGACCAGCCAGGGCGGCTACGAGGCCAAGTCCGTCATTCTGGCGACCGGCGGTCTCGCAGAACCACGTCTACCCGAGATTGACGGGCTCTCAAACTTTGCTGGTTCCCTCATGCACACCGCGCGCTGGGACGAGACCGTCGACCTGAAAGGAAAGCGGGTCGGGGTCATCGGCACGGGAGCGAGCTCCATCCAAGTCGTACCCCAGATCGCTCCTATTGTGAGTTCGCTTGAGGTCTTCCAGCGAACTCCGTCGTGGATACTCCCCCACCTGGGCCGTCCAGTCCTCGAGCGAACGAAACGGATCTTCTCAACCGTTCCATTCACCGAACGTCTGGTCCGGGCCAAGGTGTACTGGCGCAACGAGCTCATGGTGCTCGGATTCGTCAAAGATCCAAACCGAATGAGTCAAGCAGAAACAATGTCGCAAGACCACCTCTCGCGTCAGATCAGCGATCCGCAGCTTCGCCAGCGCTTCACTCCCGCGTATCGCCTCGGCTGCAAGCGTGTGCTCATCAGCAACGACTTCTATCCAGCATTCAATCGCGCCAACGTCGCACTTGTCACAGAAGCGATTGACTCCGTCGAGTCAAGGGGCATACGCACGAGCGACGGCAACCTTCACGAGCTCGACGTCCTTGTCGCTGCAACAGGCTTCTACGTGACCGACAATCCAATGGCTGAGAAAGTTCACGGAATAGGCGGCGCGACGCTCGCCGACGCGTTTTGTGGCACACTGGCGAACTACAAAGGCACCGCGTTTCCGGGCTTTCCCAACTTCTACATGCTGGGCGGCCCGAACACTGCGCTCGGGCACTCCTCGATCATCTTCATGCAAGAGAGTCAGCTCAACTACGCGACTAGGGCGATTCAGGCGGCGCTACGCGCCGACGCGTTGATCGAACCAGACGAGGGAGCTGCTGATCGTTGGACCAACAAACTCCGCGCGAAACTACCGACAACCGTGTGGGGCACCGGCTGTTCGAGTTGGTATCTCAACGCTGAAGGGACGAACACCACGATCTGGCCCGACTTCACGTTCACGTTTCGAAAGGCCACGCGCACTTTCGATGCTCGCGATCATCGGATCTCAGCACGATCGCATTCAGAAGCAGTTAATCGAGAGTGATCGGCGAGTCGATGTCAAGCTCGTCGCCACCTGAGCCAACGACATCAGGTGCCAGCGTCTCCGCTAGTTGCGCGCGTACACGTTCGTCGATCTCCGCCATCGTCTGAGGGTTTTCCCGCAAGAACGTCTTCACATTCTCGCGACCTTGTCCCATTTGCTCGCCCTCGTAGGTGAACCAGGCACCCGCCTTCTTCACGAAGCCGAGCTCCACCGCCACGTCGAGCACCGAGCCTTCTCGGCTGATCCCTTGGCCGTACATGATGTCGAACTCTGCTTGACGGAAAGGGGCGGCGCACTTGTTCTTCACAACTTTCACGCGCGTGCGGTTGCCCACTACTTCAGCGCCGTCCTTGATGGATTCAATTCGACGGATGTCGAGTCGCACCGACGAGTAGAACTTGAGCGCACGACCGCCAGAGGTCACCTCTGGAGAACCGTACAAAACGCCTATTTTTTCTCTCAGCTGATTGATAAAAATCGCAACCGTGTTGGACTTGGAAAGCCCGCCCGTCAGCTTGCGAAGTGCCTGGCTCATAAGACGCGCCTGGAGGCCGACGTGACTGTCACCCATGTCGCCTTCGATTTCTGCGCGGGGGGTCAGTGCTGCGACGGAGTCGATCACAATCACTTCGATTGCGCCCGAGCGGATCAGCATGTCAACGATCTCGAGCGCCTGCTCTCCAGTGTCGGGCTGACTGATCAGTAGGTCATCGACGTTGACCCCGATGGCACGCGCATAGACCGGGTCCATCGCGTGCTCTGCGTCGATGTATGCGCACACCCCGCCGTTGCGCTGCGCTTCAGCGACGACATGCATCGCAAGCGTTGACTTTCCAGACGATTCTGGGCCGTAGATTTCGACCACGCGACCGCGCGGAAGTCCGCCAATGCCGAGCGCCATATCGAGGGCAAGTGCGCCCGTAGGAATCGACTCGATGTCGAAATTCGTGGCTTCGCCCATCCGCATGATCGAGCCCTTGCCGAACTGCTTCTCAATCTGGCCCATCGCGGCCTCGAGGGCCTTTGTGCGATCGTCGGATACCGCCATTGTCGTCTCCTTGCTTTTCTTCACGAGAGCAACGCTAAGTACTCTCTGTCACATCGGTCGAGGTGTTGCTTAGGATTTAGCGTAGTACGAACAAGTGTTCGTAGGGTGGATTCGGCGTTGTGTGCGCAAAAAAACAGGGGGTCACTTTTCATAGGGCACCGTCACCACCCAGCCGCACGTCTCGTGGTCTTTCGCAAGATCGCGGCGGTTGCCAGGGTTACAGGTGTTGTGAGGGTGTCGGCAATGCCACATCAACCAGTCGGGGTCACCCTCTCCAGAGGGTCCGCAGAGAGGGCACGCTCCGACCGCACCCACCGTCACGTCTGCCATCTCTGACGGTCGTCCCATCGCGCCTACTGGCACCTTCACGTCTCCTCGGTAGGTGAACTGAGTCGACCCGTCACAGACGGGACACGTCACAAGGGCGCTCGTGTAGGACTTAATGACCGCCTTCACGTCCTCCAGACTCACGCCCGTTTCACCCGCCGCTATTTGCTCTGCCATTTCACGTTTCATGGTCCGAAACTTAGCCATTTCGAGTGCCTTTCGCACGAGCGAACACGTGTTCGACCAGGGAGAACGGGGTGTCACAGCCCCTTGGAATGATTGAAGAATGAAGACAACGATTGCCAGCCTGAGCCGCGAGATTGTTACCGAGGCCGACGCCTATTTGTATCTCGAAAACATGCGCTGGCATGGTACGCCGGTGTGCCCGAAGTGCGCCACCACGGACGTTCGCTACGTCGAGCCGACGAACGGTGTGTCTCGCACCACGGCGGGCGGTAGCCAGTCTGAGCGTCGGGTTTGGCGTTGCGCGCCGTGCCGTAAGCAGTTCTCCGTGTTGACTGGCACGATCATGCACGCGACGAAGATTTCCGTTCGTACCTGGGTGATGGTGATGTTTGAGATGTGCTGTTCCAAGAACGGCGTGGCCGCTCGCGAGATTGAGCGCAAGTACGGACTCTGCCCGCGTACAGCGTGGCACCTGTTGCACCGTATTCGTGAGGCCATGAGCCACGATGACTTCACATTGTTCAGCGGTGACGTGGTGAGCGACGAGGCGTACGTCGGTGGCGAGCCTGGCAACCGCCATGTCGCTGGTCCTGGGAGTGGCAACACCGAAAAGACCCCTGTCGTCACTCTGATTGACGTAGATACACACGTGGCGCGCTCGCAGACTCTCGAATGGGTTGACTCCAAGTCCCTTGGCGACGTGCTCCGCGCCAATGTTGACATGTCCACGACAACCCTTCACACGGACTCGCTCACCGCCTACGTTCCCGTTGGCCGCAAGATGGCTGGTCACTACCGTGTCGACCACAAGGCTGGTATCTACGGCACCGACAAGACGAACGGCACCAACATGTGCGAGAACTACTTCGCGCAACTGAAGCGCGGTCTGAAGGGCACGCACATTCACGTTGACGAGAAGCACTTGCACCGTTACTTGGGTGAGTTCGACTACCGCTATTCCACGTGCGACATGAACGACACTGAGCGGTTGAGTGACCTCGGGACACGTCTGAGCGGTCGTCTCTCGTATGAGAAGTTGAGCGCATAGAATCACGAGGCTCCATGTTCAATCGCCCACTGAATCGCCCAATCGCAGAATTCGAGGACGCGATCTGCATCGCTCACGAATGTATCTGAGATGGCAATAACTTCAGTCCAAGCTCCGTTTAGGTCTTGGCTCATTTGGGTGGCTAAGTTGGTTTGCGCCATCGATTTGTAATCTTCATTTGATTGCCGATTCACCAGAGCCACTTGACGAAACTCACGCATGGTGGTGAGAAAATCGCCGATACCTTCATCGGGCGGCATGAGTTCGATTAACTTTTTCCCGTCCTCTGTCAAAGTGGAAACTGCCGATCCATATCCCTTTTCAAGGCCCGAGAGTCGTCTTGAATGTTTCCTTACGGCTTTAGCGGCCCTGTTCAGGGTGCGCAACCGAGTTTCAACGGACTTACCAACAACCCTTTGGACTTTTAGAGTCTGTTTCTCGAAGACCGCCCTGCTCCGCTCCATTTCTGATGTCAATTTCGCGAGATAGCGAGTCATGGTATCCGCTGCATTGTTGTACGAAAGTTCATAGTCAAGGCGACCCCGATTTGGCGGTAGGGGTTTGACAACTGGAACTGAGCGCCTCACAATTGGAGTCTGAAAATCAAATGGGATGCGAGAGCGAATAGGAAGCCATTCCCAGGCCGCTCTGATTGCGAAAACACCAGCCAGAATTAGAAAACTGATGCCCGCGTACTTACTTAGCCAAACTGCGGCTAGGCCGATCATAAGGTTGACCGTCGGGTGTCTAAAAAACGCCCAAAATATGCCGGGACGAGGTTCGCGAACCATTGACTGAGGCTAACCCTCGGTTTCTTCGTCCTCCGGGTCCTCCATCTCAACTTCGCCCTCGGTCCCCGCGCCGTCCAGAATGGCCTTGATGGCCTGTTCTGGCTCCATGTCGAGGCCGACCAATTCGTCGGGGTCGTAGTCCTTAGCCATGATCTCCAGCCTAGTGAGGGGTGATTTTTGGGGAGTGTGTTTTTTTGCGCACACAACGCCGTGGATTCGGCGCTGTGTGCGATGACAAAAAGGGCCTAACTTCTTGGCGTCACGTTTTCCTTAGGGGGGTGGAATGGGTACAGCCGAGGGGCGTAGTATCGCTGGCGTTCTCGCCGGTGTGCTCCTCGGAGTTGGGATACCCCAATGCGTGAGCGCCCCGATACTTGGGATCACCTGCATCGTTGCCGCTCTGTTTCTTCTCCTAAGCCTCTACTTCGGTTGGCCCTTGCGGTCGTTGAAGATTGGAACTCACGAAGGGTCGGCGGAGGGGATACCTCGCGTTGCTCCGGTGGAGTATCAGGTGGCGCAACTGCGTCAAGTCATTCCGTGGTTCCAAGGCGATACGTTCGGTCTTTTCGACCTAGTTCACGCTTTGCCGAAGGTGAGCAGAACGAAGCAGATAAACCTGTACGAGCCCTTGCATGGGGCGTTCTCACAAGATGCCCTGGACTACTTGGTGGCAGAAGGCGATTTGGAAGTTGTTGGCAATGGTCAATGGCGTGGGACGGGAAAGAAACCGCCAAATCGGTGGCTACGCTGGAGACATGGAACGCAAGCCAAAGCCTGATTTGGACGAGCGATTCTCTCTCTACGGAGAGGACCCAGAAGAAGTTTTGCGGCGCTTGCTCGCCGACGAGGACGAGCAAGAATCTCGCGAAGCGAAAGAACCTAAGCAGCCGTAACGACTTTGTAGGTCAGCCGTCCAGCAACCCTCGTAGCCAAGTCCGCCATGCGCTCTTCGTCGTTCAACTCGCACGTCGAGTAGCGATAGTCGAACTCTCCCAGGTAGCGGTGCAGGTGCTTGGGGTCAACGTGAATGTGCGTGCCCTTCAGGCCGCGCTTCAGTTGCGCGAAGTAGTTCTCGCACATGTTGGTGCCGTTCGTCTTGTCAGTGGCGTAGACACCGGCGTGGTGGTCGACACGGTAGTGACCGGCCATCTTGCGACCAACGGGAATGTACGCGGTCTGAACCGGCCTGGGTTTCCCGGAGACTCGTTTGATTGGTTTTCTCATGCCGCAGTGGCGTGAGATTGGTCAGCGTAGTTCCTTTCGACCTCGGCTGGCGAGAGGTCGTCGAGTTCACTGTGGATGCGCTCCTCGTTGAACCACGACACCCACTTGGCGGTCTCTATTTCGAGGTCGTCGAGTCCCTTCCAGTGGCCGCCAACGCGGGCGAGCACGGCGGGGTTGCGAAACAGTTCGGTCTTGAAGAGTGCGAACATCGACTCAGCCATCGCGTTGTCAAACGAATCACCAACTGTTCCGATGGAAGCCGAGACGCCCAACTCTTCGAGGCGCTCGGTGTAGGCAATGGAAACGTATTGAGATCCCGCATCCGTGTGGCACGTCAATTGGTCGAACGAGAGAAGACGTCGTGTCCAGGCCGCCATGTTGAGCGCGTCGATCACGAGTTCTTTGGTCATCGAACGAGCAGCCTTCCAGCCGACGATGCGTCGGCTGAAGACGTCGGTGACAAAGGCCACGTAGGCGACGCCGGACCACGTGGAGCAATACGTGAAATCAGCCACCCATAACTCATCGGGTCGAACGGCCCTGAAGTTCCGATGGACGAGGTCAGGAGCGCGCAACGCGTCTTTGTCGGAGTGGGTGGTGAAGCGCTTCTTCGCTCGAGAGGCCCCTTGAATACCCTCGCGTTTCATGAGCCGAGCCACCTGGTCGCGCCCGACACAGAGGCCCTTCTTCTGTGCGGCCCGGGTGAGCTTGCGCCGGCCGTAGACGCAGTAGTTCTTCTGGAAGAGCTCGACCAACTGGGGAGCGATCTGGTCGTCGCGCTGGGTTCGCGCAGAGGGCGGGCGGGACGTCGCCTCGTAGTAAGTGGAGGGGGCGACCTGAAGTTGCTCCAGGATCGGCTCGATTCCCCAGCGAAGCCCACCGGTTGACTCCTCCCGGTGGGCTTCGACGTAGGTGATTACTTCTGTGATCGGCGGTCGAGCTCCGCCCCGAAGAAAGCCGACGCCGATTGCAAGATCGCGTTGGCGCGACGGAGTTCGCGCACTTCCTTTCGCAACTCTTTGAGTTCCGCCAGCTGTTCACTCGTCAACCCGTCCCTGGCGCCGGCGTCAATCTCGGCGCGCTTCACCCAGGCGCGCAGCGACTCATCGCCCACCCCCAATTGGCGAGCCACCCGACGAATGACGCCATGGTCCTTGGGATCCGCTCGCTGCAAGTCGAGCGCCATCTTCACCGCACGTTCTTTCAGCTCAGCGGGGTATCGCCTCGCGGTTGGTTTCTCTGTCATGCTCCATCCTCACATCCAAGGTACGGAGCCTCCAAGATTCCCAGGCCGATTCAGTCAGGGAGTCCGTGTGCAGAGTGGTCGTACCCATGTCCACATTGGAACGGATGACCTGACCGAGGGAAGCGGAGTCAACCCACTTCACGACCTCAGAACGGGCCACGTGCGTGTCCACGTCGATCAGCGTGACCACCGGCGTCTTTTCGGTATTGCCACTACCAGGACCGGCGAAGTGGCGGAACTCAGGATCGCCACCGATGTACGCCTCGTCAGCGGTCACGTCGCCGCTGAACAAAACGAAGTCATCGTGGCTCATGGCCTCACGAATACGGTGCAACATGAACCACGCACTACGACCAGCAATGCCGTACTTGCGCTCAACTTCGCGAGCGGCCACGCCGTTCTTGGACGAGC
The DNA here is from genome assembly GCA_963724865.1 of uncultured Acidimicrobiaceae bacterium. Taxonomy (GTDB): domain Bacteria; phylum Actinomycetota; class Acidimicrobiia; order Acidimicrobiales; family RAAP-2; genus RAAP-2. The sequence continues at coordinate 14,593 of CAVRWO010000005.1, forward strand.
ACAGTTCAAAGATCACCATGAGCCAGACACGAACGGGAATCTTGGTGCCGTGCATGACCGTGTTGGTGATGACGCTGAACTGCTTTTTGCAGTCACGGCAACGCCACACACGACGCTGGCTTTGGGTACCCGTGCGGGTGGCACGGCTGACGCCGTTGGCGGGCTCAATGAAGTACACGTTGGAGCTTTCACAGTGGGCGCACTTGGGTGCTCCGTTCCAGCGGAGACGCTCGAAGTACGCGTAGGCGTTGGCCTCGCTGGTGACTTCCAAACTCAGTTTCGCGATGTTCATGCTGTTTGTCATATTCAGACTTTCGCACAGGGGTGTGACACCACGAGCGCCCAGGTGGGAACGGATTTAGGCTCCGCTGGATGCAATGGTTCTCGCGCTTTCTGGAAGGGCTGTTCCTTCTGTTCGCAGGCACTCTCGTGATCTACCTCATTCGACATTTTCTCCCGTGGGGATGCGTCGTTGGAATGGCGTTATGCCTGATTGGGCTTTATATTATCGGGCGTGTGGAGCGGAGCCGTAAGCGCAAGAAGGGCGAGCCTGTCCTGAAAGGTGCTACGGGAGCAATCGGTGAGGCTGTGCGCCTGTCCACGACCAAGACTGGAACGGCCAAGATTGAGTTGCCAGGGCTGGACGTGAGGGCCAGGGGAGTTGTCGGCAAGCCTGGCGTCGCGGGTGCGACCGGTCCCACTGGTCCTAGGGGCGCTACCGGTCCTACTGGTCCCACCGGCCCCCAAAAGGACGCCCCAGCATGACCCCTTTTTGTCATCGCACACAGCGCCGTGGATTCGGCGGCGTTTACAAGGGCTGATCCCTGGAATCCCGCTCCTTATAATCCTGCTCAATTTCCTGGGCCTCTTGGTCCTCAGTTCTTGCTTCGTCGAGCACCGACTTGATCGCCAATTCGGGTTCGATGCCGAGCGCGGCTAACTGGTCCGCGTCGATCTCTTCGTCCTGGGCTTCCGCTGCATCCAGGACGGAATTGATCCCTTGCTCTGACTCCATGTCGAGCCCGGATAACTCTTCGGGGTCCAACTCTTTGCCCATGATCTTCAGACTAACGAGCGACTGGTTTTGTACTGCTCGTCACATCGTGCCGATGATGCCCCTGCGATCAGCCAAAATGACGAACGAGCTCAGTCTCTAGCGATTCCCGAGTCTCGTCTGGCCATCGAGCAGCTCTCGAGCGATTTCGAGATGCCCCGAATGAGTCGCAGTTTCTTCAATCATGTGAAGCATGACCCATCGCACGCTGGGCACCTCGTTATCGAAATGACGACCTCGCGGTCGATCGGACATGCTCACGCCCGCGATCACTTCGTCAGATCGCTCGCACTCCTCGCGGTAGCCACGAAGCACCTCTTCGGATGAGAGGTCGGAGGTGAACGCGGCGAAGGGGTCGTACGGCGTGAGCTCTTCGTCCGGCGACGGCTCGTAGACCTTGCCCGCGATGACCTGCTGGAACCAGTGATACTCAGCTCCACCCAGATGTTCGACGAAGCCCGCCGGGGTCCAGCCCGAGGGCACTACCGACGTGTGCCACGCCTCTTCACTCATGCCCTCAACGATCGATCGCACCGACGCTCGCTGAATCTCGAGGAAGTGAATGAGGGCTGCCTTTTCGTCATCTTCGATGGTCATGACGCCATCATGTCATCAAACAGGGCGCGAATCACACGATCGCTGCGGTCGTCACCGACGCCACAAAACGATGTCGCTCGACCACAATCCCTCACCTTGCAGCTTGACTGAGATGGGGAGCTCCGTGGTAACGAAGCATTCGTTCGGCGCGGGACAGCTGAGAGCTGAAGGAAGTCCATCACTCTTTGGCTCGAAGAAGCTGGACCACCTCTCGCCGCCGTCGCTGGTGTTCAGCAATCGCGCGCCATCTGTCGCGGTGCACGAGGTAGCGCTGGCGCACGACACGGCGGGATATATGTAGGGCTGATCGGGGGTCGGCGTGGGAGGCCGGGGTTCGACCGACCAGTGCCACCTCAGTCCGCCATTGTCGGTCTCGACGATGATGAGGTGGCCGCCAGGGCCCACGCCGACGACTGCGCATGACGCGACCGTGGCGCACGAGAGATCGGAAAACTGATCGCTCATGACGCCCGTTCGCGACACGGCCTGGCTATTGGTGATCGACACCCTGAACCACTGCGCCGCGCCGGTTGTCGTCTTCAACACGACCGCGCCATCGTCCCTCAATTGGGCGAGTGCGTAGCAGACCGACGCGCTGGGGCAATCGACGCTATCGAGTCCGACGACGATCGACCCGTGACGAAACGGTATGAGCGACGCGCGCCATCCGCTGAGGTGGCCTGCAGCGCTCGTCTGGGTTGTCGACTTCCAATAGGGAAAGCCGTTCGCGTTACCACCGATGAGATTGTTGGCGCCGACCGCGACACACTCGCTGAACGTCGGACATGACAGGGCTTCGATCGACGTTGGTTCGATCTCGTCCTCAATCCCCGAAGAGGGCACCCACGTGGAACGTGCCGTCTCGGTCATGAACTTCTGGTAGTTCCCGCCGCGAGTCAGCCCAACTCCACGACAGACAAATGCGCTCGAACACGAGACTCGAAAGACCGTGAAGTATCTCTCAAGTGCGTCACTCGCCCAGTCCTTCCCCCCGTTCGAGGTCTGCTCGACCACCGCCTGACCATCTGCGACGCAGAACGTTCTCGTCGGACACGTAATCCCATCGAACTCAGCGGGCTTCTGTCGAAGAGAGAACTGCACCGTCCACGAATCAGTTGCGCGTGGCGAGGCTGCTTGCGCGTTCACCGCCCCGCCAATTGCTAGAACGGCAATCGCCGCAGCGAGGATGAGAGCGCGCTTCTTTGGCACGCCCACTTCTTAATGGAACAGATGGTCTCTTGCTTGGCGAGCGAGGCCTAGTCGGCGAGCGCTTGGTAGACGAGTTGTGCGAGCTCGCGTTTGATCGGGTAGGTCCCAGTCGGCAGCAGCTGCGTGTAGAACGCGACGGTCAGATCCTCAAGCGGGTCGACCCAGAACGTCGTCGAGGCCGCCCCACCCCAGGCGAACGAGCCATCGGAGATCAGCGACTTGTTCTTTCTGCCATCGGTGACGACGGACATCGATAGTCCGAACCCGATACCTCGGTACTCATCTTCGCCGTAGGAGTCAACCGCGAGTTCAGCGAGATCGGCGTCGCCGGGCAACTGGTTCTCGGTCATGAACTCCATGGTGCGGCTCGAGAGCAGCCGCGCCCCATCGAGTTCGCCGCCGCGCAGCATCATCGCGGTGAAACGCTCATAGTCGTAGGCCGTCGAGAGCAGTCCGCCGCCTCCGCCGAGAAGACGGGGCGGATGCAACACCGAGTTCGCGAGTTTCTCGAAGGGTACCGACTCGCCGTGCGAGGGAACGTACAGCATGGCGAGACGCTCTGCCTTTTCGGGAGGACACCACCACTCGGTGTCGGTCATGCCGAGCGGATTGAAGATGCGCTCCTTCATGAAGACATCGAGCGCCTGACCGCTCCAAATCTCGATCAAGCGACCGAGCACATCGAACGCGACCGAGTAGTTCCATTGAGTTCCTGGTTCAAAGAGGAGCGGCATCGACGCCCAATCGTCGACGGCCCCCGCGAGACCAGCGCCTGACGCAAAGCTGAAGTCGTACCCACGGTCGCGGTAGATCTCGTCAACCGGATGACGTCGTTGAAAGCCGTAGGTAAGACCGCTCATGTGGGTGAGGAGATGGTGCACGCGAATCGGGCCCTTCGCCGGCGTAGTCTCTGGGGATTCCGCCGTGCCACCAATCCAGACGCGCGGGTCCTTCAGCGACGGGATCCACTGCCCGACTTCGTCAAGCAGGTCGAAGCGACCCTCCTCGTAGAGCATCATCACGGCAATGCCGACCGTTGGCTTGGTCATCGAATAGATGCGCCAGATCGTGTCGTCAGTGACCTCGAGGTCTTGCTCGCGATCGCGATGTCCGCCCTTGCCGCGCCAGACAAGTTGGCCGCCGCGAGAGACTGTCGCGAGCCAGCCCGGAAGACGCCTGCTTTCGACGTAGCTGTCGAAGTGCGTCGTGATGCGCTCAAGGCGCTCGGACGAGAGTCCGTAGGCCTCGGGTTCAACGTCAATGACAAGTTTCGACACGCTCACTCCTCTCTTTGAGACTAGAAGAGACGGAGGTTCACGTTGAGCGTTGAAGCGCGCGACGGAGCGCATCGAGCGCACTGATCGCGGCGTAGGAGCGAACCCTCGGACGGTCGCCCGGCAAGCGCAGTGCGACGCTCGTCGCACCGCCGCCCACGTCCAGTCCGACGAACACTGTTCCTGGCGCTTGGCCGTCTTGCTCGTCAGGCCCGGCAACACCGGTGACACTCAGGCCGACGTCGGATTCGAGCAGTTTGCGGACACCACTCGCCATGGCTTCGGCGGCTTCGGCGCTCACGACCGGACCCTCGGGCACATCAAGCAGATCGAACTTGATCTGGCTCGCGTAGCTCACGAGACCGCCACGAAACCAGCTGGACGCTCCCGCGACGTTGACGAGACGACTTGCGATCAGTCCGCCGGTGAGCGACTCGGCAACGGCCAGCGTCACGCCCCTCTCGAGTAAGAGTGCAGCGACGACCTCCTCCATGGATTCGTCGTTCGTACTGAAGATGACGTCGCCGAGGTTCGCTTCGATGAGGGCTCGCACGTGCTGCTCTTCTTCGAGCAACATCGCCGAAGCCTGAGTGTCGTCGTCTCCTCGCACCGTCAGGCGAATCTTGATGCCCTCGATGCCCGAGGCGAGAAAGGCGATCGTGACTCGACCGCCATCCTCGAGCGCGCTGAAGCGCTCGGCGACCGCTTCAGCGAGTGCCGATTCGCTGGATCCCCACGTGCGAAGCACGTGACTCATGATCACCGATGTCTCACCGGCCCGTCGCTGACGCTCGACAAGATCGGGCAGGATCGCGCGTTCGAACATGTCGCTCATCTCGTAGGGCACACCGGGCACGGCGTAGATGACCTTCTGACCGAGCTGGCAGATCAGACCGGGAGCTGTCCCCCGGGTCTGGGGAATGATGGTCGCGCCTTGGGGAACGTCCGCTTGGAGGAGGTTGTTGTCCGGCATCGTGCGGCCACGAGAGGCGAAGAGCTGACGAATCGTCTCAACGATCTCCTCGTGGCGTTCGAGGGGTACGTTCAGCACCTCGGCGAGCGCGGCGCGGGTGATGTCGTCTTGGGTCGGTCCGAGCCCTCCGCAGACGATCAGCGCGTCACTGCGTGCCAGCGCGGTGCGAAACGCGAGCACCATGCGATCGTGGTTGTCGCCGACGTGCTGATGGAAGTGCGAGTCGATGCCGTTCGCGGCGAGGTGCTCGCCGAGCCACTGTGAGTTGGTGTCTGCGATCTGGCCGAGCAGGAGCTCCGTGCCGACCGCCACGATCTCAACGCGCACCCGCGACGACTCTCTTTCCGGAGTGGTAGTACTGCCAGCCGGTGTAGACCGTCAGCGCGACCGCGATCCAGATGGTGACGAACGCGAACTCCAAGTGGTGGCCGGTGATCGGCAGCACGCAAAAGCCAATCCCCCAGTCCTGGGCAAAGGTCTTCCACTTGGCGAGTCGGCTCGCCGGTATCGAGACGCCGTGCTTGGCGGCCCGTGCGCGAAAGACGCTCATCCAGATCTCGCGCAGCGTGATGATGATGGCCGGAATGACGAAGAAGTGGATGCCGTGGGGACGCGAGATGATGATCGCGTACAGTCCGCCGAGCACGATCACCTTGTCGGCGAGCGGGTCGAGGAAGGCGCCCGACGTGGTCGTGCCGTGACGGCGCGCAATGATGCCGTCGAAGTAGTCCGAGGCCGCGACAGATAATCCGACAATTGTCGTCCACCACGAGATGCGATCGAAGATCAGCAGGTAGATGAAGAACGGCGCGACGATGAGTCGAAACCCCGTCATCATGTTGGCCGGGGTCAAGAGTGCTGTTGGACCATAGGTATGCTCCGTGCGCTCGGTGCTCACAGCGCCACCGCCTCAAGGTCGGTACCCTTGCTCGCCACGATCGCACAGTCCACCATCGAACCCACCATAAGTGCCTTGTCGACATGCACGACGCCATCGATCTCAGGGCACTCACGCACGCTGCGCGCGACGCCTGGTGCGTCGATCAGCAGTCGCTGGTGCGTGCCGACGAGGGCGTCGCGTTTCTTCGCAGTGATCGTGTCTTGGAGTTCGGAAACCTCACGCAGACGCTCGAGTGCGAGCTCGCTGGGCACGGGGCTGTCAAGGTCGTTCGCGTAGGTGCCCACTTCCGATGAGAAGGTGAAGAACCCGGCCCAATCGAGCTGGGCCGCCTCGATGAAGTCCAACAGCGCTCGCTGGTCGTCTTCAGTCTCGCCGGGGTAGCCGAGGATGAACGAGGAGCGAAAGGTCGCCTCGGGTTCCATTGCGCGAATCGCCTCGATGCGCTCGAGGAAGCGCGACGAGTCGCCCCAGCGCCGCATGGCGCGCAGCAGCGGACGCGACGCGTGCTGCAGCGAGAGGTCGAAGTACGGCACGCCCGTCGCAAGGATCGTCTCGATGAGACCTTCGGTGAGGCCCGACGGGTACAGGTAGAGCAGTCGCAGGCGCTCGACCTCCGCGCTCAGGCGTGCGGTCAACTCGATGAGCGGCTGCGTGCCGCCCTCGTCGAGGACTTCGACGGCGTCGCCGCGTCCTGCGCGGCGTCGATCGTGACCCCAGCTCGCAAGGTCTTGGGCGATCAAGATCAGCTCGCGTGCGCCCCCTTCGACGAGGGCTCGCGCCTCGCGAAGGATCTCTTCGGTCGAGCGCGAGCGCTGGTCGCCACGAAACGTCGGGATCGCACAGAACCCGCAGCGCCGGTCACAGCCCTCGGCGATCTTCACGTACGCCCACGGAACCTTCGACGCCGGCCGCGGCAAGTTCAAGAGATCAAACGCCGGCGCGACGCGCTCGCGCAACGCGACCGGCGTCGAGGAGGTCGTCAGACTGGCGCCGAACCCCGCGACGAGGTCGACTTCGGGAAGGGCGGCCGCGAGCTCATCGCCGTAGCGCTCGGCCATGCACCCCGTGACGACGAGTCGAGCGCCGTCGCGCTTGAGATCGGCGAGGTCAAGCACCGTCTCGATGGACTCCTCACGAGCGGCTTCAATGAACGCGCAGGTGTTGGCCACGACGAGATCGGCGCTCTCTGGATTCGGCGCAACGACGTAGCCCTCGAACTCAAGCAGGCCTGCGAGCTTGTCCGAGTCCACGTGATTCTTGGGACACCCGAGCGTCTCGATCCAGTACCGCATCGCCAATCCCTTTCACGTAGCAACACCGAGCGCACTGCGCTCGGTGTTGAGTTGGCGGAGAGGGAGGGATTTGAACCCTCGGGCCCGCTTTCGCAGGCCGCATTCTTAGCAGGAATGTGGTTTAAACCGAACTCACCCACCTCTCCCTACCGCTTCAGCCTACTAAAGATCGACGAGTATCTCGATGGCGTTGATCGCTCGTTCACGAGCGATGCGGCACCGCACTCGCTACGTGAGAGTGCCGCCAGCCGGGCGAAGCTGGCGGCACTCTGGTGTCAGGGGAACTTGTTAGCTGGTAAAGCCGTGCGCGTTTTCGATCAACGTCACGATGCCCGTCGACGAGAAGAACTTCGCCGTGACCTTGCCCCAGCCGCCAAGTGACGCGACGGTGGCGAGTCGGGTCGGCTGATAGAAGATGCTCGCCTTTTCGGACTTCACGGCGGACAACGTCGCACGAAAGCCCTCGTGCACCCAGATCGACTGGCCGGCTTCAGAGAACATGTAGGCAAAGAACGCGACGGCGGCGGGGCTCGAAAGACCCGACGTCGTCAGCGCCGCCGGATTCTGAATCAACGTGTTCTGCGCCGGGTTGACGATTTGAATCGGCTCGCCCGCGGCCCGCGCGGCCATGGCGTCAGCCTCGTAGTCGAGGAGCACGTTGCCCGTGCCCTCGATGAACGTCGTGAGTGCCTTGCTCCCACTCGACGGCTCTGAGACGACGTTCGCGATGAGCGAGTTCAGATAGTTCTTCGCGTACGTCGCGCTCTTACCCTGTTGGATCTGGGACTCGTAGGCAGCAAGCAGGTTCCAGCGCGCGCTGCCCGAGCTGATCGGGTCAGGCGTGACAACCTGCACGCCCTGCTTGGTCAGGCTGTTCCACCCCGTGATGCCGAGGGGATTGCCGGGGCGGGTGATGATCGCCACGACCGAGTCCGTCACGAAGCCCTTTTCGGCCGCCGCTGCCGGGTAGGACGCCCAGGACTTGGCCACGAGTCCCGCGCCAACGAGCAGGTTCATGTCGGGCACGTCAGAAAAAACGGTCACGTCCGCGGGCTGTCCCGCCACGACATCTTCTGCTTGGGTGGTCGAGGCACCAAAAGAGTTGGTAAAGGTCACGCCCTGGCCGGCCGGAGTAGCCACAAAGGCCTTCTCCAGGGCAGTAAAAGCTGGCCCGACCACGGAGTATCCAACCACACTCACTGAGGTGGTCGAGGCCGCACCGGACGACGTCGTGGCGAGGAGGCTCAGGGGCAGCAGCGCTACGGCCGCTCCAATCACCCGTCGGGACGTGGACTTTTTCATGTAGTTTCCTTTATTGACATCAATTTCCATTGATTTAGTAGAGATTAGGCTATCGGACGGCCCTGGACCAAGTCAAGTCATTCACTCTGAGATTCACTGTCAGTTCGCGGGAAGGCACCGCGCAGTGGGTTGCGACGGCGATTCACCATTGATTCACAGCCCGGGGTGTGCCACATTTTCTCTAGCGCCATTCGATCGAGGAGGCGCATTGGCAGCACGGTTCTCCTCACAGCTCGTAGCCACGCAGTCGCCCCCCGAGCATTCGGCTCATGACGAAACGCTCAAAAGCCAGACGCGAGTTCCCTCGCCATCTCCAACGACGACGGGTGCGCGATTCCACCTCGCGATCTCGGCGCTCTGTTCTCACCGCTCTCCTCATGAACGGAAAGGATGAACCATGACATCTCATTCGAACGAGGCACTTGACGGGGAGCGGAGGATGCTCGGCGGACAGCCGGACGAAGCGGCCGTAGGTCGAGGGCCAACGCCGACCGGCAAGTACTCTCGACAGCCGTACGACGACCCCGCGGCGGGGTGGGGTGCCGCAAAGAGCGTCGGTCGGGTTTTGGAGCGGGCCGGGCATCCGGTCGATGGCGTTCGTGCGATCTTCGTGATGAACCAAGAAGATGGCGGATTCGACTGTCCCGGTTGCGCGTGGCCGGACGACCCGAGCAGCCTTCGCCTCGACATCTGTGAAAACGGCATCAAGCACGTGACGTGGGAGATGTCGCCCCCCGCCGCTGATCGCGAGTTCTTCGCGGCGCACTCGGTCGAGGAGCTGTCCGACTGGAACGACTACGACTTGGAGCACGTGGGACGCCTGGCCGAGCCAATGAGCTACAACCCGGTGAGCGACCAGTACGAGCCGATCGCCTGGGACGACGCATTCACACTGGTCGGCGTCACGCTGCGCGCGTTGGAGAGTCCGAACCAGGCGACGTTCTACACCTCGGGACGGCTGAGCAACGAGGCGACCTTTCTCTATCAGCTGTGGGTTCGCGAGTTCGGCACGAACAACCTGCCCGACTGCTCCAACATGTGCCACGAGGCGTCGGGGCGAGCACTAACCGCCGCGATCGGCACGGGCAAGGGCACCGTCGATATGCACGACTGGGAAGAGGCCGATGCGATCTGGGTGATGGGCGACAACGCCGCCACGAACGCCCCGAGAATGCTCACCTACCTCGCCGAAGCCGAGCGGCGCGACGCGCAGTTGATCCACATCAATCCGTTGATCGAAGCAGCGTCGCGGCGAACGATCGTTCCGCACGAGTTCGTCGACATGGCCACGTTCCACGCCACCAAGATCGGGACCATGAATGTCCAGGTGCGCATCGGTGGCGACATGGCGCTGCTGCGTGGCGTCGCCAAGGCCGTCTTCGAGGCCGCCGAGACTCATCCTGAAGTGTTAGACCGCGAATTCCTCAAGCGCCTGACCAATGGCTTCGACGAGTACCGCGCGCTCGTCGTCGCCACGCCGTGGTCCGATCTCGTTGCGGGATCGGGCGTCACTGAGGCCGACATACGAAAGCTCGCCGTCTCCTACATGAAGTCAGAGCGGGTGATCATCGCCTGGTGTCTTGGCCTCACGCAGCACGAGCACGGCGTCGACACAGTCCGCGAGATCGTCAACCTGATGCTCCTTCGCGGCAACATCGGCCGCGAGGGTGCGGGCCCGTGTCCCATCCGCGGTCACAGCAACGTGCAGGGTAATCGCACCTGCGGCATCGACAACAAACCGCCCAAGGACTTCCTCGACCGGCTGGCCGACGTCTGCGGCTTCGAACCCCCGCGCGACGACGGGCTCGGCGTGGTCGCCACCATCGAGGCGATGCACCGCGGCGACATTAAGACGTTCGTCGCGCTCGGCGGCAACTTCGCCCTCGCTACTCCCGACACGTCCTACACGTTCGAAGCACTGCGCAACTGCGAGCTGACCGTACAGGTCAGCACCAAGCTCAACCGCAGCCACCTCGTGCACGGCAAGCGCGCGCTCATTCTCCCGTGCCTTGCCCGCAGCGATAAGGACGTGCAGGCGAGTGGCGAACAGGGCGTCACGGTCGAAGATTCAATGTCGATGGTGCACATCTCGTTTGGGATGAAGGAGCCTGACTCGCCGCACATGCGCTCAGAGTCCTCGATCATTGCCGGCATGGCCCAAGCCACGTTGCCCACGAGCAAGACGCCATGGCAGGGCTACGTGGACAACTACGACACCATCCGCGACACGATGGCCCGCGCGCTGTCGGGGTTCGAGGATTTCAATCGTCGAGCTCGCCACCCGCACGGCTTTCGCATCACCCAACCGGCGCGCGTTCGCGTGTTCCAGACGCCGTCGGGTCGTGCCGAATTCTCGCTCGCGGTACTCCCCAACGACGTCGACCCGGGCGAGGGGCGACTGCTGTTGACGACCATGCGTTCGCACGATCAGTTCAACACGACCATCTACTCGAACGACGATCGCTATCGCGGCCTCGAGGGCCTACGCACCGTGATCTACATGAACGACGAGGACATGGGTGATCTCGGGCTCTCGGAGTTCGATCCCGTCGACGTGACCAGCTACTCCAAGGATGGGTCCGAGCGCACGGTCTACGGCTATCGCGCCGTTCGCTATGAGATCCCGCGGAGCTGTGCGGCCGGTTACATGCCAGAACTGAACGCGCTCTGCGGCTTGGCGGACGTCAGCACACAGAGCGACCAGCCGGTGACCAAGCATCTCGTCGTGAGTGTCACGCCCTCTCGCGTTGACGCCACCGCGTAAGCGCGGCTACGAGGCGAGTGCTCGCAGCTCGGGCATCTCCAAGACCAGGTCGAAGAGCTCCTGGTCGCGCTCCCACGTGAGGTGCGCGCGCACGTGCTCGAGTGGCAGCCACACGAGCTCATCGACTTCGTCATTCGGTGCAAACGTGCCGAGGTCCGAGGTCATGAGATAGTACGCGACGATCTTCGGCTTGCCCTTGCGGTGCGTGTAGTTGGTCGTGCCGACGAATCGCACCACTCGAACGTGCAGTCCAATCTCTTCGAGCACTTCGCGTACCGCGCCTTGCTCGAAGTTCTCGCCCGGTTCGAGCTTGCCCTTTGGAAACGTCCAGTCGCCTCGCGCTTCGCGATAGATGCAGGCGACTTCGACGCGTCCGCCCGGCACAAAACGGGTGACGATTCCTCCGGCCGCGCGAATGAGATCGTCGGGGGCGTCCCGCGGAACAATGAGCTCACCCGTCAAGAGGTACACGTCGCTAACGGTAGATGACCAAAAGGGCGCAATGGCGGATTCGTCACACAGTTTTCTTTTAAAAAACCCATCGTACGTAGAGTAGTGACAATGCTTCTCGGCGCCATTCCATCTTTCTGGCGCCTCAGCCTGATCGCGCTTGCCGGCGTTGGCGCAGGCATCGCGAACGGCGTCGCGGGTGGCGGCACGTTCATCACGTTCCCGACGCTCCTTGCGACGGGTGTGTCGGCCCTTCAGGCGAACCTCTCGACGACCGTCGGCGTCGTGCCGAGCTACCTCGGATCGCTGCGCGTCTTTCGCCATCATCTCGGCGAACATCGCGCCTTGATCCGGCGGCTCCTGCCCGCGTGCGTGCTCGGCACGGCGACCGGTTGCACGCTGCTCTTTGAGGGGACCCCTGGCACGTTTCGCGCGGTGGTCCCCTGGCTGATCGGATCGGGCACGTTGCTGTTCGCCTTGTCACCGCTCATCACTCGCCGTCTCGCCCACGTGGACACCAATCACCCCGCGCGCCGCTGGGCCCTCTACGTCGGCATCTTTCTTTCGTCCGTCTACGGCGGCTACTTCGGGGCGGGCATGGGCATCTTGCTGCTCGCCGTGATGGGGCTCACCCTGCCGCTCTCCATTCACGACGTCCAAGGACTGCGCAACGCGCTCTCGATCATCATCAACGCGATGGCGGCGGTCATCTTTGTGATCCACGGACACCTCGCGGGCACCGACGTGGTGGCGCTGCTCATCGGTACTCTGATCGGGGGGTACCTCGGCGCACTCTTGATCGTGCGGCTCTCACCGGCCGTCGTGCGTGTCTGTGTGGTCACCATTGGCGTGATCACCACCATCAAGCTGGCGATCTGAACTAATAGCTGATAATTCCACTAAAGTTTGTCGAGTGGAAGGCTTCTTCTCGTTTCCCAATCCAGTCAACGACGCCGCCGCGCGCACGGTGGCGCTGGGCGTGGTGACGCTGAGCGTGCTCACGTTCGCGACCGGCCAAGCCTGGCTCCTCATTCCTCTCACCTACGGATTCGCCGCGCGCGTGGCGGCCGGTCCGAAGATCTCACCGCTCGGCTGGTTCGCGGTGCACGTCAGCGGTCCTCGCATCAAGAGTTGGGAGAAATTTGTGCCCGGTTCTCCCAAGCGGTTCGCACAGACGATGGGCCTCGCGTTTTCGTTGGCGGCGCTCGTCACGTGGCTCAGTGCCGGATGGCTCGACGCACGCTGGATCCTCGTGCCACTGATCGCTGCCGCATCACTCGAGGGATTTCTCGGGTTTTGCCTGGGCTGCACCGTCTTTGGCTGGCTGATGCGAGCGGGCGTGGTGCCCGAGTCCGTCTGTGCCGAGTGCGCCGACCTTTCGGCGCGATATCGCCGCGCGGGCTACGACGTCTCGCCGCAGTGACGGTTGCGGCAAATAAGAATTGCCTTATTAAGAGGGCGAGCGATCTTTGGCCGCGACGCCGCTTCCCTAGGCTGAAGCCATGCAAAAGCTTGCCCGTCGGCCGCGTTGGATCCTGCTCGCGCTGAGCGCCACTCTCGTCGCGCTAGCGCTTCCGACAGCAGCGCGTTCGGCGAGCGCGAGTGAACCGCGACTACGGGTTGCGGGCCTTGGCGTCACGCCCACTCGCGACGCCGTCGTCAACAGACCGATCACGACGTCGTTCGACCTTGCGCTCACGCAACGACACGAAGCGGCCCTCGCCTCGTTCATCGCGAGCCTCGCCGACACGGCGTCGCCGAACTACCACCACTTCCTCACCCCCGCGCAGTACGCCGCGCGCTTTGGGGCTTCGCACGCGACCGTAGTGTCCGTGGAGCGTTACTTCTCGTCGTTCGGCTTTCGCGTCGGCGCGCTGAGCAGGGGACGCGACATCCTGCACGTCACCGGCACGACCCAGGAGATCTCGCGCGCGTTCGACGCGCCCGTCGAAACGGTTCGCCTGAGTGACGGCACGCTCGACGCGCACTTCACCTCGGGCGCGACCTTGCCGCACTCACTCGCGAACGACGTCACGGCCGTCGCGGGTCTTGACGCCGTTCTGCCGGAGTCGACGGATCTCGAGCTGCCGCACGCCGGCTCGTCGGTCGCACTCCCCACGACCTGTCCCAACGCAGGCCCTTCGACGGGCACGACACCAAACACGGTGGGTGGCTACACCGTCCAGCAGCAGGCCGAGCTCTACGGGTTGAGTGGCGCCTGGGCCAAGGGCGACACCGGCGTTGGCCAGACCATTGGCATCTACGAACTCGCCAACTACGACGCGACCGACGTGCAGACGTACTTCAGCTGCTACGGACTCAACCCCACCTTCACGTCGACCAACGTCGATGGGGGGCCCACCTCATCGGACAACTCGGCCGACAATCCCGATGAGGCGACGCTTGACCTCGAAGAGGCGGCCGCCCTCGCGCCCGGCGCCGCCTTCAAGGTGTACCAAGGGACCCAAAACGGCTCCGGCCCGACCGACGTCTACTCCCAGATGGCGAGCGACGACGCGGCGTCCATCATCACGACGTCCTGGGGAATCTGCGAGTCGGAGACCGATGGCGCAGCACAGACCGAGCAGACCATCTTTCAAGAGATGGCGGCCCAGGGCCAGACTGTCGTCTCGGCGGCCGGCGATGATGGATCCTCGGACTGCGAGGACGCGGCCCAACCGATCGCCGGTGCGGCGGTCGACGACCCCGCGTCCCAGCCCTACGTCACGGGCGTCGGCGCCCTCGACGTCTCGGACATCCAGCCCTTGACCGAGTCCGTGTGGAACGACCGGTGCACGCAGACCGACTGCGGGGCGAGCGGCGGCGGGATGTCGTCACTGTGGAGCCGTCCGAGCTGGCAGGTCGCCCCCGGGATCAACACGACAACGGACACGCGGCGCATGGTTCCCGACCTCTCGGTGATGGGTGACCCAACGACCGGGTTCATCCAGTACTACACGGGGACCGGCTCAGGATTCTGTCGCCACACCTGCTCGGGCGGATGGGGCGGCATCGGCGGCACGTCCATCGGCGCCCCGCTCGTCAGCGCCCTCGTCGCCGTCGCCGCGCAGAGCTGCGGCGTGCCGCGACTCGGCTTCGTCAACCCCTCGATCTACGCAATGGCGTCGACGGGATTCGTGGACGTGACGACGGGCAACAACGACCTCTACAACATCGGCGAGTACAGCGCGGGACCGGGCTACGACATGGCCTCGGGTCTGGGTAGTCCTGACGGCGCCGCGTTCATCGCGGGACTCTGCCCGCTCTCCTTCTCCGCGGCGAAGAGTACGTTTGCGACCTCGAGCACCCTCGGGGTCGCACAGGCAAGCGGCCCCACCGTGACGGCGACGCTTCGCAACGCGCAAGGCGAACCGATCGCGAACACGTCGGTCAGCATCACGGCCACGGCTCCCGGTGGCAACCTCAGCATCGACGGTGTCGAGAACCAAGCTGCGACCGGCACGGACACGAGCACCGCGATCAGCAACGCCGAAGGTGTCATCACCTTCGATGTCGAGTCGACCGTCGCCCAAGACGTCGATGTCACGATCACGTACGAAGGGCAGTCGATCTACACGACCACGCTGACGTTTGAAGCCGCGGGCAGCGTCGTGAGCACGCGTCCGGACGCACCGTCAATATCGACGCTCACCGCACTTGTCGATGGCTTCCATCTGATCGTGACGCCGCCCACGTCAGACGGTGGTAGTGCGATTACCGATTATCAGTATTCAATCGACGGCGGCGCGGCGTGGACGCCTATGCCGAAGGGCGTGCGATCCATCGACGTCACGAAGCTGTTAAAACATCACGCGTATAACGTGCTCGTTCGCGCGGTCAACGTCGACGGCCCCTCGGCGCCGTCGCCAGCGAGAAGAGTTGTAACGCGTTCTTAGCAATGCACGCCGGTTCTGGCCCAGTGTGCGCAAACCCCGAACCTAAACTTTTACCGGTGAGGGTCCGCATCAGATTGGGCGCGTCGCCCACGTAAGGACGCGAGTGAAGTTTGCACGACTGACGCTGATTACGATCTTTCTGTTGGCGAGCGTCGTCGTGGCGACGAGCGCCTCACACGGCGTCACGCCAGCCCCCACACCGACGCCGGGGCTGCCGCTCTATCAGTTCATTAATTCGGGCGTGCAGCCGCTGCCCTGGAACGCGGTGTCACTCGAGTCAAAGCTCAGCTCGACGACGATGCTCGGCGGACCGCACAGCGCGACGAACGCCACCGAAGGTGTCGTCGCCTATCGAACGAATGCGGGCGATCTCGCGGTCTACACCTTGACCTCGACGGGCGCGACGCGCTGGTTCAACTACTCGACCCACAACGACGTGCCGACTCCCGGCGACGATCCCATTCCGTTCTTTGACCCATCGAACAATGTCGACCTTCTCTACGTCGACACGTCGGACCAGGTTGAGCTGCTCACGCCGAACGAACCCGACACGCCGCTGTGGGCCCGTCTTCACTTCGACGCGCCGTGGCGCCCGTACGTCACGACCGACCTCAGCGCACTGGCCGGCGTCAACGCGGCCATCGGGCTGCCAAGCATCCAGGTGAGCGGCACGACCGCGACGGTCGCGTACCGCACGGCGACGAACACCGTCGAAGTGGTCGCACTCACGTGGGAGCCCGGCGATCCAGTGCCCGTCTACAACCAAGTCGCCTCGACCGTCAGCTTTTCCGGGGCAAGCGTGACCACGACCCCGCCCACTACGGCGACGTCAACGACGACCACGACGAGCACGACGAGCACGACGAGCACGACGACGACGAGTACCAGTACCACCACCACGACGAAGTCGGCCCAAAAGCCCGCGGCAACGCCCACCACCACTACTACGACGACGACCACGAAGCCGCCGACCACGACCACCACGAAGCCGCCGACGACGACCACGACCGTGCCTGTGATCGCGAGCGCATTTGCGAGCGAACCGGTCGCCGTGCCGGGCGCGACGCCGACCTTCGCCGCCATCCTCAACAACGGCAACGTCGACGTGTACTCCAGCGCCGGACCGACGCTCAACGCCTGGACGACAAGAGACCTCACCACCCTCACTGCCGCCCCCACGGTCGTCGGCACGCTCGCCCTCGGCACCAGTGCGACGACGATCGACCTCGCCGCGCTCACCTCGAGCGGCGAGGTCGAACTCTTCAGCACGCTGGGTGTCTCGACGCCGCTGGTCTCGCAGCTGTGGAACTACGACAACCTCACGAACCTGGCGTCTGGCGCACCTCCGCTCAGTGGGGCCCTCAGCGTCGAGGTGACGCCGACACAGGTGGCCATCGCTGGGCAGGCCTCCAACTGGGGTGACCTGTTCGTGCTGACGAGCCCCACCGAATCGACGTCCTGGACGGCGACCAACGTGTCGGTGACCGCGGGAAGCTCGGCGAGGACGGTCGGCAACATCGTGGCGGGTCTGCAGGTGAACGGAGAGTTGACCCTCTACGCGGCGGGCGTGAGCTCGCCACCTCCCGAAGGCGTCGGGGTCTACGCCATTCCCTCGGCGGACTGGTCGACCGCCATCACCAACGGCTGGCCCATCATCTCTGAGACCGGCGGCCTCGGCACGCGATCCGCCCCGTGGGTGGGCTTCACCGGCGCGACGAACGTCGACGAGTCGCCGGACTATCTCCTCGGACAGGCAATCTACAACTCGCACAAGCGCGTGACGTGGCTGTCGTTTTGGACGGTTAGCGGTCCGCTCGCCGGCCAACCGCTCACCACTTCGAACTTCTACGCCCACGGCTACGACGCAGGCCAGTGGGTCGCCACCCAGATCGCGTCGTACCGCAGCCTCGGCGTCGGGCTCACGCCCGACTGGGTGATCTTCGACCCCGAGGGCTACCCCGACAACCACTCGGGCCTCGACGCACCGGGCGGCGCCTCGAACGCCACGCTCGCGACGTACGCCACGTACTGGAGCGCCATCTTGAAGGGCTGGCAGACGGGCATCGACTCGGTCGACCCGTCACTCAACGCAGCGGTCTACGCGTCCCAGTCCGAGTATCGCAACTACCAGCTCTCCTCGCTCTCGATGCCCGTGTTCATCGCGCTCGCCTTCGGTGGGGGCGGCCCCGTTCCCGTTGAGGGCGCGACCGGCAGCAACGTGCGCGGGTTCATCACGTTTGACGCGGTGTGCACGCCACTGACGACCCTCGAGAATGAAGCGGCGACGCTCGAGAATCCACCGTGGGGCGGTCAGTTCAACACCCTGCAGTTCAACTCCGGCGTGTACTGCCCGCCGCCCTCCACGTAGTCTTGGCTCATGAGCGACACTTCAGACTCCAATTACAACAAGGCACCCGATCTGAAGGCCCGCATCAAACAGATCACCCAGCCCATCGTGGACTCCCTCGACTCGCGCCTGAGCGCCCAAGTGGACAAGCGAGTCGATCAGCGAGTGGACGAGACCCTAAAGGACCGCCTCGCGGTCATAGAACGCGCCATTGCCGACCTCGATCGCACGGTGCACGAGCTAGAAGGCCGCCTCGCGGGCAAGGGCAAGGACACTAAGCCCGCCAAGGACCCGAACGGCAGCGAGAGCTAGCTACTTCCGACGAGCGCGGTCGCGCTGAATTGCCCAGCGGATCGTCAGCACGCAGAGGACGATGACCGCTGCGATGAAGACGGAAAAGACGGCGACGAACACGGATGTCACGCTAGTTCCCGTGTCACAGCGCCCCGCCACACTCGATGCATGACCTCTGTGCTCGACGCCGCTCCCCTTAACGTCATGGACGTGCTGCGCGGCGAGCGCGCCACCCGCCCGCCCGCGAACGCGAGCGCCGCGGCGGGTCTGCGCGCCACGCTGGAAGACGGCATCTACGATCGTCTTGGCGCGCAGCGACGCGACGAGCCGATCATCGTGCGAGCGTCGTCACTACGAGAGGGTGCAACCGCCTTCGATCCAACGGCGGCGCCGCTCGCCCGGCTGCGAGGCGCCTTGATAACTCAGGCGCTTCGACTCCTGAGCGCGGGCGTCGAAGTCAATGATGTCTTCGCCGATCTCCTGGCCGCGTGGCGCGCCGACGCTGGCGAGAGCGCGCTCACCGATCACGTGGATCGCCTCGACGCCGACGACGTGGCTCGTCTTTCGACCGACCTGACCGCGCACTGGGTGACGCTCAAGCGCTCGCTCGGGCCGCTCTCCACTCGCTGGCTCCCTCGCACGTCGCTGCGCGCGTACCAGCGGCTCGCGGGGGGCAACGTCATTCTGCGCGACGTCATCGATCTGATGGTCGGTACGACCACGGGCGATGTTGCGTCCGTCGCGCTCCTCGATGTCACGACGTCGCCGCTGAGCGAGGGCGCCGAGCGCGTCATGCGCTACCATGCCCTCGTTCAGACGTTGCGCACGTCCGTCGTGCCGTTGCGATCGTCGATGTTCTCGACCGCCACGGGTGAGCTCTGGAGCACCGACGTCGACGACGAGATGCTTCGGCGCTCCGTCGACGATGTCCTTCAGGCCATCGAGCGAATGCGAGTCGCCGCGTGACGACGTTGACACATCGCCGTCTTTCGAAGAACGTCTTGAACCGGCTCGTCGACGAAGCACCGATCGAACCTGCCACGCTCACTGACGATCACCGCCGTTCGCTCGCCGGACGCTTCCGCGCGGTGCCCGCGAGTGATCACCGCCGACTCGACGCGTGGATGGTCGAGCGCGCGGGCCGCCCCTCTGGACCGTTTCGTTGGTCGCCCGCAACCGCGCGGCGAACCATCGGCAATGCGGCACTGCGACGGACCGTGAAGGACGCGTCGTTGACGCGCTTTGACGCTGTCGAGGCCGAAGTCACCGACCGGCTTCTGCGCTACGCCTCGGGGTACGCGCGCGCCGGTTCGCTGGCGTGGTACCTCGCGACCTGCTCACCAGCCGTTCTCGGACTCGTGAGCGCAGAAGCGGCCAACTGGGCGACGCAACTGGCTGAAGCCGCAGAGAGCGTTGTTCACCCCTGGACCGTCGCGGCGACTGACGCCTACTACGACGTCGCGCGAGCGCGCACCACGCTGCGGGGACGACGCGATCTCGTCGTGACGACACCGCACCGTCGCGTCTTGATGCGTGTTCGAGCGGGCGCGCCCGGCAAGAGCGCCGGTCCAGGCCTGCGCGCGGACCTCACGATCGACGCACTCGCCGATCCGAGCGGCGAGTCAGCCGCTCGAATCATCGGCCTGTGGCCAGAAGCGGGGGTCGTCTTGAGTGTCGACGGGACGATGATGGACCTTCGTTCGGGTGCTCGTGACCTCGTGCGCACCGCTGTCGCGAGTCAGCGCCACCACCTCGCGCGTGCAGCCTGAGGAAGCCCGACCCCCGTCCGACTAGCCTGGTTCGGCCATGTCGCTGCGCACTTCCCTTAGAAATATCGCCATCATCGCCCACGTCGACCATGGAAAGACCACGCTCGTCGACAAAATGCTCCGCCAGACCGGCTCATTTACAGCCCACGAGGAGATCACCGACCGCGTCATGGACTCGGGCGACCTCGAGCGCGAAAAGGGCATCACCATCCTGGCAAAGAACACTGCCGTCAAATGGCACGGGCTCACGATCAACATCATCGACACGCCCGGCCACGCCGACTTTGGCGGCGAGGTCGAGCGCGGGCTCGCCATGGTCGACGCCGTCATCCTCCTCGTCGACGCGGCCGAGGGCCCGCTCCCCCAGACGCGGTTCGTCCTGCGAAAGACCCTGGAAAAGCGCCTGCCCGTCGTCCTCGTCATCAACAAGGTCGACCGTCCGGACGCGCGCGTCGCCGAGGTCGTCGAAGAAGTGGAGAATCTCTTTCTCGACCTCGACGCCGACGAGCACCAGATCTCCTTTCCAATCCTGTATGCGAGTGCACGCGAAGGCTGGGCCTCGCTCGACCCGACGGCGACCTCCGGCGATCTAACGCCGCTCTTTCAGACGATCGTCGACTACGTACCCGCGCCGGAGTACGAAGAGGGTCACGGCCTCCAAGCCCTCGTCTGCAACCTCGACGCGTCGCCCTACCTCGGTCGACTCGCGCTCTGTCGGGTCATCAACGGCACGCTCGAACGCGGCCAGCGCATCGCGTGGTGCCGTATCGACGGCACGGTCGAGCACGCGAAGGTCACCGAGCTCTTCATTACCGAAGCCCTCGAGCGCATCCCCGCCCAGAGCGCCGGACCCGGCGACATCGTCGCCGTGGCGGGCTTCGAAGACATCACCATCGGCGAGACGCTGGCCGACCCCGAGCACCCCGTGCCGCTCGAACCGATCCACGTCGACGAGCCGAGCCTGTCGATGACGATCGGCATCAACACCTCGCCCTTGGCGGGGACCGAGGGCAAGCTGCTCACCGCGCGCATGGTCAAAGACCGCCTCGACAAGGAGCTCGTGGGCAACGTGTCGCTCCGCGTGCTGCCGACCGACCGTCCCGACGCGTGGGAGGTCCAAGGACGAGGCGAGCTGCAGCTCGCGATCTTGATCGAAACGATGCGCCGCGAAGGCTTCGAGCTCACGGTCGGCAAGCCCCAGGTCGTGACGCGCGTCATCGACGGCAAGCTGAACGAGCCGATGGAGCACGTGACGATCGACACGCCCGAAGAGTTCATCGGTGCGGTCACCACCCTGCTCGCGACCCGCAAGGGCACCATGCTCGACCTCGTCAATCACGGCACCGGGTGGGCGCGCCTCGAGTGGCGCATTCCCGCTCGAGGACTCGTCGGCATTCGCACCGAGTTCATGACCGAGACCCGTGGCTCGGGCATGATGCACTCGACGTCGGACGGCTACGAACCCTGGTACGGCGACATCCGACTGCGCCAGAAGGGGACCCTCGTCGCAGACCGTCGTGGCGACACGACGGCCAACGCCCTGCTCGACCTCGAGCTGCGCGGCGTGCTCTTCGTCGGGCCGGGCGTCGAGGTCTACGAGGGCATGATCGTCGGCGAGAACGCGCGCTCCGAAGAGATGAACGTGAACCCGACGAAGGAAAAGAAGCTCACCAACATGCGCGCGTCGGGCAGCGACAACACCGAGCGCATCGCGCCCCCGACCATCTTCTCGCTCGAGCAGGCGCTCGAGTTCATCGCCGAGGACGAGGCCGTCGAAGTGACGCCCAAGTCTGTGCGGCTGCGCAAGGTCGTCCTCGACGTCGCGGCCCGTCACCGTCTGCACAAGAAGAACGCGTAGCCCCTCAAGTAGTGTGGTCCCCGGAGGGATGACAGAGCGGCCGAATGTACCGGTCTTGAAAACCGGCGTGGGCTTGCCCACCGTGGGTTCAAATCCCACTCCCTCCGCCACTCGCCCCGCCTGCGCGATCTCTCCGGTCATCGATGATGTTTGAACAGCGTGGCCAGGTGATCGACCCGTCGCATCGATTTGGTACGCGTCGCGGGCGTCGAACGTCGCCTCGCCACGCAAACTGGGCGTGCTAGCGGATGCCCTCCCTGGTTGCTCGTTCCAGGGCGACGACAGCGAATGGACGGTCCGTGCAGGACTGATAGGCGCCGCACACCGGATTGTGCTTCACAAAGCGAGGCCAGACCTCCTCACGCTCGGCATCAGTGAGTTGGCGCGCAACCACGCCCTCAGTGCCCGCGCGGGTGCGCAACTCAGCGTTGGGATTCGCTTGGAGGTTGAGGTGCCACGCTGGCGGCGCGTCGAATCCATTGTTGGATGCCGCCACCAGAAAGCGGGAGTCGTCATCGAGATAGACGACTGGAACAGTCCTGTTCCGACCGCTTCGCCTTCCGGTCGTTGTCAACAGCCCGACCGGGACCCCGAGCAGTCTCCCGCCGAGGCGGCCCCCCGTAAGACGAAAGACGGCACGATTGGATTTGCTGAAGAGGCGAGGGCCCCAGGAATGGCGCAGCGCCATGCGTCGCCCACGGCGGAAGTAGTTCTGCTCTTTTGGTGTGAGTCCCTTGAGACCGTCCTCAATTTGTTCCATCTTCGTTCTCCTTTACTATTCGACTAGCGGCGGCGTGGCTTCGACTCCGTCCACGTGACACGGTATGTGGCTCACGGTTGTGCCCCCTGGCTTGTGACCGCAAGCTCTTCGAGAAGATCAGCCGCGACCCCTGCAGGGCTGCGGCCGACCGTCGATGCTTGCAAGGCCAGGGTGTGCTTTTTGAACGTCGGCTCTTTCAGCACCCGCTCCACGGCATCAGCAACCGCTTTTGGCGAAGGGCGGTCAGTTCGAAGGTTGATCCCGGTACCTGACCACCCGACATGTGCGGTCACCTCCTTCTTGTCTTCGCTGGTACCAGCAACGACTGTCGGCACACCGTGGGCGATTGCCAACTGCACCGATCCGAAGCCACCGTTCGACACCATGACGTCAACGTTCGGCAACAGCGCTGAGTACGGCACAAACCGCTCGACCGCTGCGTTCGCAGGCACATCCCCAAGGACGGCAGGATCCGCGCCACCGGTCGTCGCCACGACGAAGACATCTTTGTCAGCCAGTCCTTCAAGACACGGGCCGATGAGATTCCCCGGATCAGTGGCGATGGTCCCCTGCGTGACGAGGACGACCGGTGTCGACTCGGACAACCTGGGCCACCACTGCGGCGGAGCAAACTCCGCTGGCGTCGGCGGAAGCGGGGCGCCCACGAAGTTGACGAAGGGAGGAAGGTCCGCTCGCGGGTACTCGAACCCGCGCGGACAGAGCTGAATGTGCAAGTACTGGGACTGTCCGAACCCGAGGTCTCGTATCGCCACTGGAGCAAGACCGAGTCCGGCTCGAACGTCGCGCGCCGCCTTCGTGACCGGAGAGAGAAACGTTGCCCGGGTCACGGCGTTCAGAGCCCTATTGCGGAGGTGGCCTGCCCATCCGCTTCCCGGCGCCAATCCCATCCCGAATGGCGCGGCGTCCTGGCTTGGGAACATGAGACACGTGTCGCCGAGCGTCGCGTTGGGCGGACCCCCCAGCTCGTGCAGCCAACCGCCGCCGTAGAAGGCGGTGTGGGAGACAAACACATCGGCGGGCTCATCGGCGAGGAGCGTTATCAGGGCCGGTACGTGCTCGCCGAGCGGTCGCACGAAGATCTCGGCGAGGTCGAACTGGTTCTGTTTGAGTCCTTTGAGCTCGGCGCGACGAGGGAAGGCGGCGCTTAAGTCCTTGTAGTCCCAGTCGAGGGTCTCGGGCATGGCACAAAAGCGCGCGTTGGACCCAGCCACCGCCCCAGCAAAGCGATGTCCCGTGTACCAGCGCACGTCGTGGCCACGCACGGTGAGCTCTTCGACAACAAGGGCGGCCGGATTGACGTGCCCAGGGCTCGGATAGGTCGCAAACAGAAACCGTGACATCCCACCTCCCTAATCATGATAATCCACTTCTAATGAATAATGTAGAGCTATGGTGACAGAATGTCAAGGGCCAAATACCACTCCGAGCGCAGGCAGGAACAGGCAGCATCCACGCGCCAGGCCATCCTCGACGCAGCACGAACCCTCTTTGTTGAGCGCGGCTATGCCCAGACGACCGTGGCCGAGATCGCAGCCGCTGCCCACGTGTCAGTGCCCACCGTGTATGTGAGCGTGGGTCCCAAGCCGGTGATCTTGGGCGAGCTTCGCAAGCTGATCCCCGTACTAGCGGGCGTGCCACAAGACGTTCCGAGCGAGCTGGAACTGGCGAACGACGCGCTCGCGGTCATCTCGGGCTGTGTGCGCGTGATCAGGCGACTCATGGAATCGTCCGGCGACCTGGTGTCCGCCATCGAGGCAGCAGCGCCCTTCGAGCCGTTCGCTGCAGAGGCCTGGGAAGAGGGTCTGGCCCTCCATCGCTTTGGGTGGGAAGCAGCGGTCCAGAGACTCGAATCTCTTAATGCGCTCCAGCCAAGACTGCCCGCCACCAAGGCGGTCGATGTCTTGAGCTTCTTGTCGCTGCCCGCCACGTGGCAAACCCTCAGCCGGGATCACGGATGGAGTTACGGCGAGATTGAGACGTGGATCGTCGAAACGGCAATGGATCTGGTCACCAATCCCAAACCTGAGTCCAGGGCAAAAGTCCGATCTTCGAGCAACAGTCCTCAGCGCAAGGGGTGACGGTCCCACGATTCACATCGAGAAATCATCTCCCTGTCTCCCGCCATACTTGTGACCATGAACGCCGAAGAGACGATCACGTTCCTCGAGGGGTCGTGGACGGTGAGGCGAGAAGTGTCCGATCAGCGCAGCGGCGACGCCTCTTCCTTCGTCGGTACGGCCACCTTTGCGCGCATCGAAGGTTTGGGCGAGAGCGCACTGAGTCTGGAAGAGACCGGTGACGTGCGACTCGGCGACTACCACGGCAAGGCACACCGCAGGCTCGAGTACGTCGCCGCGAGCGACTCGACGATGCGGATCAGGTTTCTCGACGGCCGCCACTATATCGATCTCGACCTGACAGGCAGCGAGTCTCGCGACGTGCACCTCTGCAACGCCGATCGCTACGAGATCACGACGATCGTCACGTCGAGCGACACGATCGAAGAACGCTGGCGCGTGCGGGGTCCTGAGAAGGACTACGTCGCGGTCACGACGCTCGAGCGCCTTAGTGAGGGTGTCTAGCTTCCAGCAGGGGCCGCTGCGTGGCGAAATACGCCTTCATGGGGTCAAAGTAGCTCTTCTGCCACCCGCCCTGTTCATAGCCGAGTTGGTCGTCCGGCACAGTCGAGTGGCGGATGCGAACGAGCGTCCCTTCTTCGTCGCCCTTGAGGAGCACTTCGATCTGGGAGTCCAGGTGCTTCTCGGTGAAGTTTTGGGTGCGCCACGTCTGAACGATGCGGGTGCAGGGCTCGAGCGTCAGCGTGACGCCGTGGATGTAGCCGTCCCAGGCGTCGAACGCCCCACCCTCGCGACCGTCGACGTGCGCGGTGCTTCCCGTCATGGCGGAGTGCCCCACGCTCGACATCCACGCGGCGTAGACCGCGTCGGGCGGGACGGGCATTCGATCCGAGACTTCGAATTCGTAGGTCACGATCCCCTCCTTCGTCCGGTGGCGGGTGCGATCTCGTCATCGTACGGCGCAGTGGAGCGAAGCGCCACTGGATCCTCTTACGTCGGCAAGACTCGCGCGCGAATCGTCTCAATCCACTGGTCAGCCGACCGACGCGCCTCGGCGACCTCTCTGCGTCGATCGCTCGCGCCCTCGCCCGTGACCGGGTAGGAGCCGAGGAACTTCACCCTGGCGAGGTGCGCCTGCAGGTCGGCGAGGCAGTCGGCGACGACGTCGTCGGCAACGTGACCTTCGAACTCGATGGCGAAGCAGTAGTCGCCGAGCCCCTGCTTGGTCGGGCGGCTCTCGAGCTTGGTCAGGTTGATGTCGCGCGCCGCAAAGCGGCCCAAAATCGCGTACAGAGATCCGGGTCGGTCGGCGTCTTGAAAGCAGACGATCGTTGTTCGGTCGTGTCCGGTGGGCGCCGCGACGTCGTCACGTCCGACCAGCACGAAGCGCGTCGCATTGTCGGGGTGGTCTTCAATGTCCGCCGCCACCACCTCGAGACCAAAGAGGTCGCCGGCGAGCGAGCTGCCGACCGCGCCCCACGGTTCACTCGACTCGGCGACGTCGCGCGCGGCCTGGGACGTTGACGTCGTCTGGACCGTCTCGAGACCCCGCTCGTGGACGAAGGACCGCACCTGGGCGAGGGCGTGGACGTAGCTGCGAACTGACTTGATGTCGTCCAGCGCGACACCGGGACGCGCCAGCAGGTGCAGATGGATCGGCAGGACGATCTCTTGGAGGATGACCAGGTCGTAGTCGAAGACGAGGCCGTCGATCGTCGCCGACACCGTTCCCTCGAGCGCGTTTTCGATGGGCACGAGCGCCTGGTCGAGCTCGCCCGCAGCGACCGCGCCGAGCACGTCCTCGATCGACGGAGAGCCGATCGGCTCAACGCCAGTCAGCGTCATCACCGCCTGGTGGGAGAAGGAGCCCTCCGGCCCGAGATATCCGACGCGGTCCAAAGTCATGACGGGATGCTACTTGAGCCATAAAGACAGGCAATTTGGCGCGTCCCGGGCGCCTTGTTTGTTCCCGTACGATGGCGAGGGGCAAAAGGGAAAGGCCGTGCAATGGGGCACTCAATGTTTGACTACGACCCGGAGCTCACCGACGCCGTCTTCGACTACTGCCGCGAGCGGCTGTCACTCGATCCGGTGCCGCTCGACTACGGCAGCCAGATGGACATTCCGACCAAGGAGCTCGACACCCTCATCACGTCCGAAGG
The DNA here is from genome assembly GCA_963724865.1 of uncultured Acidimicrobiaceae bacterium. GTDB lineage: Bacteria > Actinomycetota > Acidimicrobiia > Acidimicrobiales > RAAP-2 > RAAP-2. The sequence continues at coordinate 41,594 of CAVRWO010000005.1, forward strand.
ACGAAACCCCGAAGAGGTTCTCGACTTCTTCAAGGACACCCTCGCGCCCGCCGTCGTCTCCATCGACTCTCCCGGTTTTCTCGCCTTCATCCCGAACGCCCCGACCAAGAACTCGCTGCTCTTTGACATGGTCGTCGCCTGCTCGGGGCTGAACGGCACGAGCTGGCTTGAGTCGAGCGGCGTCGTCGTCGCAGAGAACCAGGCGCTCGGCTACATCGCCGAGGTCGCGGGACTTCCCGCCGACTCAGGTGGCGCGTTCGTCGCCGGCGGCTCAATCGGCAACCTCTCTGCCCTCACCGTCGGACGCGACGTGTCGCGCGCGAAGCGCCCTCACCTCAACCCTCACGATCTGCGCTTTGCCATCTCTTCCGACGCGCACTCGAGCATCGGCAAGGCCCTCCACGTGCTGGACGTCGAGACGCTTATCGTCGCGACGGACGATCACCGTTTCACGCTCGAAGCCTTCGAAGCGGCCCTCGCCAATGACCCGCACCCCGAGACCGTCGTCGGGATCGTCGCGACGGCCGGCACGACCAACGCGGGCATCGTCGACGACTTAGAGGGGCTCGGCAGCTACGCGCGCGAGCACGATCTCTGGTTTCACATCGACGGCGCCTACGGCGGGGCCGCCATCCTCTCCGAGTCTCATCGTTACCTCATGAGCGGCATCCGCCACGCCGACAGCTTCATCGTCGACCCCCACAAGTGGCTCTTCGCCCCGCTCGACTGCTGCGCACTGCTCTACCGCAACCCGACCGTCGCTCGCAAGGTCCTCGCCCAGCAGGCGAGCTACCTCGACGTCCTTCACGACAGCTCCGACGAGAACTACGAGTGGAATCCCTCGGACTTCGGCATTCACCTCTCACGGCGCGCGCGGGGACTGCCCTTCTGGTTCTCGCTCGTCACGAACGGCACCGCCGCCTACCAGTCGGCGGTCCAGACCGCGATCGACCTCGCGCTGCGAACCGAACAGCTCATTGAAGCCAGGGACGACCTCGAGATGGTGCGACCGTCAAGCCTTTCGATCGTGCTCTTTCGCAAGAAAGGTTGGGACGCCGAACGCTACAACGAGTGGAGCCAGTCGCTCCTCAGCCGCCAGATTGCCTTCGTCACACCGACCAAGTGGGAGGGCGAAACGGTCGCGCGCATGGCGTTCCTGCACCCGAACACGACCGACAAGATGGTGATCGAGATACTCGACTCGATGCGGGACTAGTCGTCGACACTCACGCGAGGACGGTGCTCGGGTCTCTAGCGCTTGAGGAGTGGATCGGCGGGCGAGCGATTTGCCTCACCGCGCTCGCCGCGCTCACGCCAGGCAATTCCCCCTAGAGCTTCCAAGACCACACGATTCGCGAGGTAGGCGGTGATCTCCGCGTGGTCGTAGGGAGGTGCGACTTCGACGACGTCCACGCCGGCGATCGGAACGCTCATCGCGATACGGCGCACCGCGTCGAGGAGCTGTCGGCTCGAAAGACCACCGGGCTCGGGCGTACCGGTGCCCGGAGCGGCGCCAGGATCAACCACGTCAACGTCGATCGAAAGGAAGACGGCGTCACAGTCGTCCATCGCGATCTCGAGCGACTCGTCAAGCACCGCGTCGAGGCCGCGCGCGACGATCTCTGACATCTCGAACGAGCGCATGCCACCTTCGGCCATCCAGTCGAGGGTCTCGGGCTCGGGCCAGTAGCCCCGCAGGCCGATCTGAAGAAACCGGTCGGCGCGAACGGCGCCCGATTCGATGAGCCGACGCATCGGGGTGCCGTGGCCGTACAGCGAGCCCATTTGCGTATTGCCGGTGTCGGCGTGCGCGTCGAAGTGGATCATCGAGACTCGGCCGAATCCCACGTGGTGAGCGACGCCAGTCGCGTCGGGCAGTGCGATCGTGTGGTCGCCGCCCAGAACGATCGGAGTGACACCGTGGCGCGCCACCGCGGCGACGCGCGCTTCGAGCACTGCGAGTGAGCGCTCGGTCTCTCCCGAGGGCATCTCCACGTCACCGAGGTCAACGACGCCGAGCTCGACGAGCGGGTCGAGCCCGAGGGCGAGGGACGGGCGCCTTCCATCGTGCGGCAGGTAGTCGGTCGTGCGAATGGCCTGGGGACCGAAGCGCGCGCCCGGTCGATGTGACGTACCGCCGTCGAACGGCGCGCCGATGATGACGGCTCTCGCGTGCCCCCAGTCCTCCAGAACGTCCGGATCGGCCGCGGGCACGCCCAGGAACGTCGCATCGTGTCCGTAGAGGTTGCCGATGCGCGCCATGTCAGGCCGACAGGTCAGTCAGCACGTCCGCGAGCTCGTCGAAGTGCGCCGTGTAGATGGAGACGTGGCCCTCGTTCGGCCGGTGATGCCTGACAACGGCCGGAATGTGACCTGCCAGCCAATCGCCGTGGGCTGGTGGCACCGAAAGGTCGGCGCCACCGTAGAAGAGGTGCACGCGCTTGTCGATGTCAGCGACATCAAATCCCCAGGGAGTGAGCACGGCCACGTTGTCGTCGAAGTAGCCCCGCCAGCCGTCCGCACATCCGTAGGCCATGGACTCGGCCAACGTCTGGCGCACGGCGTCATTCGCGAGCTCCTCGCGATCGGTCTCCGAGAAGAGGCCACCCAGCATGTCACCGACGTTGTCGGCGGTGAGGCCCGCGAGGGCGTCGCCCGCAGCCTCCATGTACTTCTCATACTGCGGACCGCCCTCCTTCGCCAGGGTGAACTCCGCGAGGTTCTCGGGACCCATCCCGTCGGTCCAGTCGAAGTCGGCGTCGACGGGCGCAACACTCGCCACGGCAACGGCGCCGACACACGCGTTATCGAGTGCCACGCTGGCAAGCGCGCGAGGCCCGCCGCCGGACCAGCCGAGCGCGACATAGCGCTTGCGGCCGAAGTGCGCGAGCGCCGCCTTCGCGTCGTCGACCGCCGAGCTGACCGAATGGCCCTCGTCGCGCGACGAGCGTCCGTAGGCGGGACGAGAGGCGGTCACCAGATAGAAGTCGCCGAACTCGAGCAGCGGCTCGAACAGCTTCGCCATCCTCGTGCTGCCCGGCGTGCCGTGATGAAAGAAGATGGTCGAACCGCTGGGCGTGCCGAAGGTGGCCACCTCGAGCGTGCGTCCGTCAGGGAGATCGATCAGTTCTTCGCGGTAGGTCACGGTGCTCCTCTCGTACGACCACTCGTACCATACGTCGAGTAGAGATGCCTCTAGCGCGTGATGCTGAGCGTCGTCCCGTCGTTGAGCAGCTCCACCCAGGTCTGTCCCGGCGCCAATCGAATCGTCGCTCCCGACGGCGTCTGGTATTGGATGACGTCCGACATGGAGGATCCGCGCGACCAGGTGCCCACGACCTCTCGCCCGCCGCTGAAGACCATCGCCTCGCCCGAACCCTGAAGGTCCGCGTAGGAGTTCATCGTCCCGATGCCGTTTACGTAGTTCACGTACATGACGATGACGTTCTGCGGCGACTCGCGCTGACCGGTGCCGGTGACGTCGGGCTGGCCGAACAGGGTGCGGTCCCAGGAGTCCGTCGTCGTGTCCCACGTCCAGGTCACGGGATAGATGCTCGGAAACGGCACGACGAAGCTCACGACCGGGGCGCCGATCGGTTTCGCGCCAGCCTCGCGGTAGCTAAAGAGCGACGGCGGCGGCGTCGGTGTGCCCCCGAAGGCAAAGAGCTGCGACCCTATCGCAAACAGGTTGTGCGGGGCTTCAAGATTGGGGTCGCGGAACATGGCGTTGCCGGCCGAGCTCTCGTCGATCAGCTTGACCGGGGCCGTCTCAATGCTGTTGATGGCGTACTGGGCACCTCCGGAGTAGGCGAAGATCCCGCCGATCGGGTAGACCACCTGGGTGTCGGTCGGACGAACCGAGCGCACCGGTCCGATCTTGTCGGGCGCCTGGGAGTTGAAGATGGCGGCGAGGCGAGTGATCCCGCCGTTCACGATCTCCTCGTAGACCACGTCGGCTTGCGCGATGCCCCACTGGGGCAGTGCCTCGGGCGTGTTCTCGATCTTGACGGTGAGCGCCGGCCGGTGCAACGCGGCGCCCCCCGGGTCGGCAAGCCCGGTGAGCGGAGCGATTGGATACTTCGGCGCCGTCGTCGTGGTGGTCGTAGTTGCCGCTGACGCCGTCGGTCTCGGCGAGCGAAAGTGCGGATAGGCAAGGACGGCTCCTCCCGCTAACACGATCACGACCAGCAGAATCACGTACTTGCGCATCTGTCAAACTTAATAAATATGTGAAGGCGAATCAGCGCATCTCACACGGCGGGAATCAACTTTGCGATGTTCCTGTGCGGCAAGTTCGACAGAGGGCTCACGTTCTCGGTCCCTTCGACCGGCGTCCAGCCGGTCGCCAGATAGAAGCCGAGCGCGACGTCTCGCGCGTTGGCCCAGAGCTGCTCGGCTCCAAGGTCGCGCAGCGCGGCCGTCGCCGCGTCGAGCACCAGAGTGCCGTAGCCCCTTCCCTGAACGTCGTCGTCAACCGCCATAAACCGCAGCTGGTAGCTCACGAGCTCGGGTCGGATCGGCGCCGAGGCAAGAAAGAACGACGCGCTCACCACGATGCGGCCGTTCAGTACGCCCGCGAAGTGCTGTGCGGTCGGCGCGTTGTCGTACTCAAAGTCAACTGAAACGTTACGGTCTCCTCCGCGAAGTATTCGGCGGCGCAGGTCATACAGCGCCGCGGCCTCGACGCTCTCGACGGCGAAATCACCCATCGACGAGGGACTTCTTCAAGGTCATCATGGTGAGCCTGGGGTCTCGGTCCATCCCGAAGTTCTCCCCGGTCGCCACGAAGCCAACGCGCGCGTAGAAGGCTCGAGCGCGCTGCGCAATGGAAGTGACGTGCAAGTACAGCTCGGTCGCACCCTCGCCTCTCGCCCACTCGACCACGGCATCCACCAGCATCGCTGCGGTATCAGTGCCCCGTGACGACGGCGTGACGTACATGCCGTACAGCCAGTGCGTGCCGGGGCGACGGTCGTTCAATCCGCCCGACACCATGCCAACGACATCGCCGTCACGCTCAGCGAGGAAGTACACCGAGCGCTCGACCATCGCGCGCCACTGGTAGTTCGACAGCTTGAGCGCGACGCCGTAGGTCGAGCCAAAGGCTTCGGGCGAATCGCCCAGCGCCTCGAGGCGGATCGCGCGCAACTTCGGCCAGTCCTCGCTCTCGGCGCGGCGAACGACGAGCGCGATATCAGTCATGGTGGCTTCGCAGAGGGAGGAAAGTCACTCATCCATTCTGGCAGCCGACGCGCCGGGTTGAATCCTCAGGTCTCGCTGATCGGTTCGCGCTCGGGCAGGCGGGCCGAGTAAATCGAGTAGCCGTCGATCTGGCGCACGATGACGGTCGCGATCACCGTTGCCGCCATCATCGGCACCGCGAGGTCAAAACCGCTGTGGGTCAGCTCGAGGACCAGCACGAGTCCGGCGAGTGGGGCCTGCATCGACGCGCCGATCATCGCGGCGGCGCCCACGATGGCAAAGGCGCCGACCGGCGTTCCCGGCCAGAGATGTATCCACACCGCCCCAAGAAACGCACCGAGCATCGCGCCCGTCGAGAGGAACGGCGTGAACAGCCCGCCCGCAGCGCCGCTGCCGAGGGTCAACGACGTGACGAGCGGCTTCAGGGCAAAGAGCGCAAAGAGAAGCCCCACACTGCCAATCCCGAGGAAGGCCTGGTGGGCCATGTCCTTGCCGTTGCCGAAGAGCTGGGGGTACCAAAGACCGATCACCCCGACGATGAGAAACGCGATCGGCATCGTCCAGAAGATGTTGGCCCCTTTCGCGCGCACAAAGGCGACCCAGCCAATGAGGCGCACGTAGCCAACGGCAAGGAGCCCGATGATGACCCCGGCGATGAGTGACCACACCATGAGTGACCCGCTGAAGTGATAGGTCGGAATGTCGGCGTACGTCGGTCCGGTGGGTAGGTAGATCCACGACACGCACGTCGCGATCAGCGACGTCGCGAGCGCGGGAAACACGATCGGCAGTGCGAAGCTGCCGTAGAGCACTTCGGCCGTGAAGAGGGCCCCACCGAGCGGCACGTTGTACACGGCGGCGAGCCCCGCACCGCCGCCGCACGCGACGAGCAGGCGTTTCTGCGCGGGGGTCAGCGAAAACCACTTGGCGATGAGCGAGCCCGACACGCCGCCCATGAGCTTGGGCGCGGCCTCGCGACCGATCGATGCCCCGGCACCGACGACGACTTCGGAGACGACCGAGGTGAGAATGCTCCGCCGCATCGACAGCTCGCCGTCACCGCTCCAGACCGCTTCGTCGATGTCCGAGTGCTCACGCTTCAAGTAGCGCCGAATGAGATACCACGAGACGGCGCCGAAGACTCCCGCGATGACGAGCGAGAGGATGCGCCGCTCGCCCGACGCCGCAGCAACCGCTGCCTGGTAGCTGCCCGAGCGATAGTTGAAGGCGAGCTGCTCGATCAGCGCGAGGATCCACATCAAAAAGTCACCGAAGAGTCCGGCCGCGACACCGGTGAGGACAACGGCCAGCCAGAACTTTGGCGTGAGCCGCGCGTCACCGTCGTGGGTGACGTTGGGCTGCTCCATGGCACCGCGTCCCGAGGGGATTCGGCGCTTTATCAGCGGCGGGGGTATCCGCTGACGTTCGCTTTCGCGCTTACTTCTCGCCACGGTTGTTCGCTGTTTCGCGCCTCATCGTACTGGTGAGCCTCGCACGTTTCTCGCGCCGCGAATCGCGACATTGTCACTAGAAGAAGTTGGCCACGCTACTCATCGGTCAGGTTAAGGGGTCCTTCACCGAAGTCGTGAGTGGCGTCGGGATCGACGCGGTAGCGCCACCACAGCAGCGTGCCCCACGGCTGGCGGCTGCGACCAACGACCGCGCGCGCGAGCGGCGTGCGAGCGACCAGCGCGCTAAAGAGCCAGCCCGCGAGATAGGCAGCGACCACGGCGAACAGGGTCATTGCGAGCCACGGCACCGAACGGATCACGTTGAAGTGCTCGCCCCAGCGCTGCAGCCACAAGAGCCAGATGATCTGGGAGACGTAGATGCCATACGCCGCCTCCGAGCCGGACGCCACCACGGCGCGCGTGCGTGCGCTGCGCTGAGGGCTCACGAGGTACACCCCGAGCAGGTAGACCGCCACGATCGCGCCGACGTCGTAGGGGATGACGACCGCGGCAAAGGGGTTGCCCCCCGGCACGAGCAGGAGCGGCATCTTGACGCCGTGCGCCGCGCAGTAGTCGATGACGAGCGGGACCACTGCGGCGATGACGGTCGCCGCCAGGATCTGGTAGCGATGCCTGACCACCCAGTCGTGAAACCGTTCGAGATAGAAGGCGGCCACCACACCGCCGATCAGATACAGCGAGTACGAGAAGACAAGTCTCGTCTCCACTTTCGACGTCACGACAAAGCCCAACCACCCGCGTCGTATGACCATCGGAAAGACGATCTGCCAGGCAAGCGCCGCGACCAGAGCGGGCAGACGCCAACCGACGTGGCGTTGGAGAATGAGAAACAGCCACGGGAACAACACGTAGAACTGGAGCAGCACGAGCAAAAAATAAAGGTGGTAGTAGCCCGTGGCGAGCGCGAACGCGAAGTGGTGCAGTCCGCTCAGGCTGAAGACGGCCGACGCGGGGAGGCGAACGTAAGGAAACGACGCCGAGCTCTTGAGGGACGCCACCGGAAAGTAGATGATCGACCATACGAGGTACACAAGTCCGACCGCCATGAAGCGGCGCTTCCAGTAGTGCGCGAGATCGATGCGCGTGCTTTCGCGATAGCTGTAGGCGAGCATGCACGCCGACACGAAGAGGAACGCGTCGCGCGAGAAGTGCGTGAGGGTGAGCATCCCCGACGCGACGAGGCTCGTCGACAGCGGCGCGAAGTAGATGAGCGCGTGCGTCGAGATGACCGCCGTCTGCTTGATGGGGCGCATCGCGTCCACGTGGTCGAGACGCTGGCGAGTACCGCGTGGTTGCACCTTCGGGACCGAACTCATGACCTTCCTCTGGAGCTACCAGACGGACGCTACAGACGCTCCTCATAGACAACCGTGATGTCGCCTTCGCGCAGGAGCGATCTGCGCAGTTTCCCGGTCGCGTGAACGGGCAACGAACGCACGATCTTCACCAGCACTGGGCGCTGCGCCTTCGGCAGGGACTCGAGCGCGTAGCGGCGCAGCCGCTCGACGAGCGCCGCAAGCTCGATCAGTGAGAACAGCGCCGACTCCTCTTCGGGCTGAACGAAGGCGATCGGCACCTGGCCGAAGACGTCGTCAGGTGCTGCAACCACGGCGACCGACGCCACGCCACCCACATCGGCGAGGACGAGCTCGACCTCGAGGGGGTGGATCTTCTCTCCACCGCGATTGATGACGTCGTCGTCGCGCCCGACGAGAAAGAGGTACCCGTCGTCGTCGAAGTACCCAAGGTCGCCGGTCTTCAGCCACCCGTCGCGCGTGAACCGATCGTCGTAGTTCGGACTGTCATAGCTGGTGATCACGGTCGGACCTTTGATCTCGACGTCACCGACGACGCCATGCCGCACGATCTCGCCGTGGGCGACGACGCGCACGTCAACGCCAGCAGCGACGCCGACCGATCCAGCCTTGCGGGCGCCGTCGACCGGCGTGGCGCAGATCTGACTCCCCGCTTCCGTCATCCCGTAGGTCTGTACGACGGGTACGTTCCACGTCGCTTCGAACTGCTCGAACAGCGTCGGCGCGAGCGGCGCCGACGCCGAGCGCACGAACCGCACTCGTGGGGGTGCGACTTTCTTCGCCGTTCGGCGTAGCCAGGCGCGCAATGATGGCTGGCACCGCGTTGATCCACGTGACGTCGAAGTCGTCGATGATGCGCCAGAAGTCAGTGCGGTGAAAGCGCTCGTCGAGGACGAGCGAGGCTCCCGCGACGAGCGTCGCGAGCAGCCCCACGACCTCGGCGTTGATGTGCCAGAGCGGTAGTGGGTTAAAGCCTCGGTCGGAGTCGTCCAACCGGTGGTGAGCTGCGACCAGCCTCGCGGTCGCAAGCACTTGCGATACGGACAGCACCATCACCTTCGGCAGGCCCGTCGTCCCTGACGAGGACAGCACGATGCCGCCTTCACCCGCACCCACCGGCAGGTCCCCCGCGTCGTCGGTGTCAACGTCGTCGTCGTCAACGCGGTGCCAGCGAAACGACGCTGGCGAAGCAGGCGCCTCGTGCTCACTCACCACGGCACTCAGACGAAGGGCTCGACCGCGTTCAAGCACCGTCGCGGCGTGCTGGCTCGCGCTCGGATCGAGTGGCGCAACCCAAAGCCCGGCCGCGATGGCGGCCAAGAACCACACCGAAAAGGTTAAGGGGTCACTGACCGCGAGACCGAGTCGCTCGCCGCGATCGAGCCCCCAGCGATGGAAGAGGTGCCCTCGAGCCGCGAGGTGACCGGGCAGCGACGCGTAGGAAACCGCACGCGAACTTCTCGCGTCCAGTAGATAGGGCGCGTCTCCGTTCGCCGCGACGCGCTCTCGAATCAGTTCGACAAGAGAGTCAGCGCCGTGCGCGGACGAAGCAGCATCCATCAATGTTCAGTACATCATTCGATGATCGACGTAGTGTTTGAATTCAATAAGATTTGAAGCCGGATCGCAGGCAACGAAGGTCTGATGCACCTCCGCCTTGCCCTCGAAGCGCAGGCTTACGTCGCTGTACAGGGGTATTTCGCGCTGCTTACAGAGCTGGTAGACGGCATCAAAGTCGCCCTGCTCTCGAAACGTCACGCCGAAGTGGCGCGGATACATCGGCAACTCACTCATCGGTACTGCGACCGCGGGAGCCTCGCTCAGATGGCACACCAGCTGATCCCCGAAGAAGTCGAACGTCACGCGGTCGTCGTAGCGCCTCGCGAGCTTGCAGCCGAGCTTGGCGACGTAGAACTCCACCGTCACGTCCAGGTCGTACGCCGGAATGGCGAGGTGAAACACGTCGCGACTTTCCCTCATCGCTAGACGGCGTCGCGGAAACCAGGCTCGAAGTCGAGCAGGGTTTCGCTCCGTAGCCCCAGGCGGATCGTCTCGAGCGACACAATGTCCGTGGTCGAAATGTTGCCTAAGTTCACGTCGGACCCGACGCGCTGAATGAAGTACGTCTGCAGGTCGGTCGACGGCGCTTCAAAGAGGAGGAGGCTGTGGTCGATCTTCGAGTCGAGAATCTCCTCGATCAGCCCGTAGCGCAACTCGCCGTTGGACCGGCAGATTCCGCCGCGTCCCCCCTCGCGCGTTTCGAGCGTGACCAACTCGGCGCCGGCGTCGATATCAGCCTGGATGTAGCTGATCCACTTCGCCGGCGTCATCAGGTCCGACGTCGCCTGGTCTTTCGATCCCACCTCCGAGATAACTCGGAAATCATCGGACAGCCGCTTCACGAAGTCGGCCTTCTCGTCGTTTGAAATGTCGATGGTTCCATTCGAGACCTCCACGTAGCGGCAGCCGTACCCCGAACAAAGGTCGCGAAACTCGTCGAAGCGGTCTTGCGCGACATATTTCTCGAACAGCGTGCCGCCGAGGTAGAAGTCGATGTTGGCGTCGCGCAGGACATCTAGCTTCGTCTCGAAGTTCTTCGTGACAACAGACGTGCCCCAACCGAACTTCACGAAGTCAAAGTGATCACCGAAGCTCTCGACGAGATCGACAAAGTTGCGAAGCGACACTCCGCGATCGATGATCATCGTCAGCCCGCGCAACCGCGGTTTCGACGCTCGAGGCGGAAGCAAAAGTGGCACAAATCCATAGTAGTTACGACGTCTAAAAACGCTTCGTCGCCGCGCACGTCCCGCGCAACACGTTTCCGTTGATTTGCTCGAAGTGAGTTCGCGAACACATTTGGAAACACCTGTGAATCAGACGCGCTTCATAAGCGCACTATAAACACGCGACTTTTCGGGCGTCGTGTTCACGGCGAATACTTGACAAGGCGCACGACACGATGAAGAAAATCGCGCGCGTCTCCAGAGATTCGTCGCACTGCCCACATCGCGGTGTCGCGCAGCGTGGCGATCTCACTAACCTCTTCGAGGTGACGACGAACGACATACCCTCGGTCACCCTCGTACGCCACGGCGAGAGCACGTGGAATGAACTCGGGCTCATTCAGGGCCAGAACAACACCGCCCAACTCACGCCGCGGGGCCGCGAGGAAGCCCGAAATGTCGCAGAATCCCTGCGCGGACTGGGTTTTCAGGTCCTCATCACGAGCGACCTCGACCGCGCGCGAGAGAGCGCCGACATCATCGGTTCGGTCTTAGGCCCCGAGGCGATTCCCAACGCCCTGGTGCGCGAGCGCGGTTTCGGAGTCCTCGAGGGACGTCCACTCAGTGGGCTCACGTTGTCGGTCACTGGAATCGAACACCGTGTGATGGTGAACCCCGACGCGAGGCCGCAAGGTGGTGAATCGTTTCGCGAGGTCGTCGCCCGCGCGCGGCTCTTTGTCAAGGAGCTCCTCGACGAGCGGCCGCGCCAGCACGTGCTCGTGGTGAGCCATGGGGGGATGATTCGCGCGCTTCTCGCGAGTGTCAACGGTCAACCGCTCGAGGGATCTCATTGGCACCCCGTCGGTAACGCCAGCGTGTGGCGACTCGCGCCGCTCGACCCGAACGAGGTCAGTCTCTAAAGAAGCGTCAACCCGATCGAGATCGATACCAGGGCCACCACGGTGCCGACCGCAGAGAACATCGCGATCGACGGGCGAACGCCGTGGCGTCGAGCAATTCGCAGCCAGAGCAACGATGACAGGGCGCCTGTCACTGCGCAGTTGGGACCGAGGTCGAGTCCGAGCAGTAGGGCGAACGGGTGGCGCACTCCGTGAGCGGCAAAGAGCGACGCCGCTGGCAGGTTGTTGATGACCAGTGCGCCCAGCGTCGATTGAGCGGCCGTCGCGACGAGATTGGCATGGTGCAAGAGGTGCGTCGTCAGTGTCGACCAGCGCGCAATCCAGCCCACGACAACAGCGATCACAAACAGGGCGCCAAGCGTAACGGGATTAGTCGCCGCCACCACGTCGCGCCAGGACGCCCGACGGGGTACGAGCACGCACAGCTCGGCGAATGCGCCCGCGATGAACACCCAGAGTGCAGGTTGCGCGACGACGAGCATCAGCGCGACGGCCACGCCTACGGCGGCAACGCCCGGCCCGAAGGTCAACGGCTGCGAGGACACGCTCGAGTCGCGACCCTCGCCGTGCAGAGCGCGCCAGCGCCATGCGCCCACGATCACCACGGTGACGGCAACGGCGGCCAGCCAGGGCAGCAACATGTGTCGAGCAAAGGTGGTGCCGAGTTCGTCGCGGTGCGCGAAGATCAACAAGTTGGTGAGATTGGACCCTACGAGCAGGAGCGACGCCGAATTCGACATGAAGATGGTGCCGTACAAGAACGCGGTTTCGTCGGCACCTTTGGCGCGGGCGGCGTTGAGCGCCACCGGCGTCATGAAGACGACTGAGGTGTCGAGGTTGAGTACCGCGGTCACGCCGGCGACAGCAATCATGGTGAGCACAAAGAGCCCCGTGCTGCCGCCCGGCGCTCGCGCGCACCATGCTCCCACCGCACGAAAGAGGCCTTCGCCCGACGCGACATGACCGATCAGGAGGAGTCCAGCTACCAACACGAAGGGCGACCACGTGGCGTTGAGCGTCTCCACCACGATGTGCATCACGCCACCATATGGGCGTGCGAGCGAGCGAACGAGTGGCTTTCAGTGACGCGCGAACCACGGCGGTGGTCCCACTTCGATGCGCTGAAGCGCTGAATCCACCGGTCCGAAACGCTCGTCGTGCTTCATCCAGCTTTCGTAGGCGTCGCTGATCTCGTCCTGCGTGCGCGCGACGAAGTTCCACCACATGAGTACGGTCTCGTCGAACGGGATGCCACCGAGCAGCAGCGCCGTCGTGTCGCCGAATGCGGTCAATTTGATGGCGTCGCGACCCAGCCCGAGATACGCAAGGTGCCCGGGCTCCACCGTCGTGCCGTTGGCCTCGAGCTCCCCGCTCGTCACCACTAGCGCGTGCTCAAAGTCGGGCTGCAGCTCCACGATGCTGTCGCCCTCGCCAAGACGGAGCTCGAGCCCCACGAGGTCGCTGTCACCTCGAGCCGGCGCGGGCAGATCAAGGTATCGACCAATGAGCACGGTGCCCCGGCCACGACGCCACCCAACCTGCGGGAACATCTCGTGATGCTCGAACGCGGAGGCCCCGTGACGCGTCGATTCCGGCAGCGCCACCCAGAGCTGTACGCCGTGCAGCTCGCCCGAGGTGATCCCGGGGTTCTCCTCGGAGTGCGCGATGCCTTCACCGGCGGTCATGAGGTTCAGCTGGCCCGGCGAGATCAGCTGTTCACTTCCCAAGCTGTCGCGGTGCACGAGCGCACCGTCGTAGAGCCAGGTCACGGTTTGCAGCCCGATGTGCGGGTGGGGCGCAACGTCGTATCGATTCTCAGGGCTGAACGACGCGGGCCCGATGTGGTCCACGAAGCACCACGCCCCTACCGTGCGCCGTCCTCGAGTGGGAAGCGCGCGTCGAACGTTCGCTTGACCGACGTGCGTCGAACGTGCGTCGGTCAGCACGATGCCGGGCACGTCAGGCTCAGGAGATTCGGAAACTCCCATCGCGCCATCTTCCCAGCCGCGCAAGGGCTGCGCTAGGGGCAACACCCGATTCGACGTGGCTCGCCCGCGAGAGCCGTCGGTATCCTCGTGACGTGATGTGGCCCGACGCCGAAGTCTTCGTCGATGAGACGGTGGTGCGAGAACTGCTCTGCGACCAGTTCCCCGAGTTGGCCGACCTCCCGCTTCAGGCTGCCGGCGAGGGATTTGACAACTTCCTGTTTCAACTGGGCGACCGCCGCGCTGTTCGGCTACCGCGTCGCCTGAGAGGCGTCGAACCCATGGAGAATGAGCTGCGATGGCTGACCCTCGCGGCGCGCCACGTCACGCTCGCGACGCCCCTTCCGGTGTTCACGGGTTCGCCGAGCCCGCGCTACCCGTGGCCCTGGATGATCACCTCGTGGATCTCCGGCGTGTCCGGTGACGAGGTTGACGACACGTGGCTACGCGGGTGTGCCGAAGCGCTCGCTTCGTTCTTGCGCGAGCTCCACGTCACGGCGCCCGACGGCGCGCCGATAAATCCCTGGCGCAGCGTCGCACTTGATCAGCGCGCGCTCGACCTTAAGGCTCGCATCGAGCAGCTGCGAGGTGAGATCGACGCGACGAACGCGTGGGCGATCTTCGAATGGGCCTGCACGTCGACGCCGTGGAGTTCATCGCCGACGTGGCTTCACGGCGATGTCCATCCGGGCAACATGGTCTTTCGAGAAGGACAGCTCGTCGGTGTCGTCGATTTCGGCGACCTGTGTGCCGGGGACCCCGCGACCGACCTCGCCGGAGGTCTCCTCACCCTCCCGTACGACATGCTCGCGTCCTTCTTTGACGCGTACGGCGCCGCGGACGACGCGACGCTGGTCCGCACGATTGGTTGGGCCATCCTCTTCGGCACGATCATGGTGGGCCTTGGGCGCACCAGTCGACCGCGATACCTGAGAGTGGGAGAGCGCGCGCTCGACAATGCCACGCGACTTTCTGTCGCCCTGCGCTGAGTTTCCTTCGGTTTGGATCCCGGCGACACTGCAGGAAACGACGCCTCGGCGGGATCCGGGGCTATGTTCACAAGGGGGGTCTACGTGGCGACGTCGCGCGTGTATTTGGAAGAGGGCACGAAGAGCGTCTTTGCCGTCTCGCTCGACTGGCCCGGCTGGTGCCGTCGCGCAAAGACTTCGGACCTCGCCCTTGCGGCGTTGGACGACTATCGAGAGCGATACGCCAAGATCGTGACCGCAATGTTTCAACCCGGGTCGTTTGAAGTCGTTGGAGTCGTCAAGGGCAACGGCACCACGGACTTTGGTGCGCCTGACGCCCGCGGACCGTGGGACGAGAGCGCGCCTTCGCCAACGGAGCTCGCCCGTCAGCTCCTCGTCCTCCAAGACTGCTGGAACTATTTCGACGCCGTCGTCGACGGCGCGCCGTCGCGACTGCGACGGGGCCCGCGCGGTGGCGGTCGCGATCGCGACAACATCGTCGACCACGTGCGCGAGGCCGAGCGCGCCTACTGCTCACGCATGGGCTTTCGCGTGGCGCCGCACACACCATGGGACGAACAGCGCGACGTGGTGCTCACGACCCTGCGCACCGCAACGGCGAATGCGAAGTGGCCAACGGCGTACGCGATCCGACGCTGCGCGTGGCACATCGTCGATCACGCCTGGGAGATCGAAGACAAGAGCGACTAGACGAATCGAAGCTCCAAGAGCTTCCGTGATTCGCTGAAGCCGAGTCGTCGGTAGAAGGAGAACGAGGCCGCTGACGGGTGCACCATCAGGTAGTCGAGTTCGCGTGCCCTCGCGTCCTCGATGATTCGCCGAACCAGCCCCTCACCGACGCCGCGGTTGCGTTGCTCCGGTACGACGTAGACGCTTTGGATGATCCCTGCTCGACGAATGAGCTTCTCGGGCCCGGGTACGCGATCGACCGTGCAGAGCCACGCGCAACCGATTGCGTCGCCGTCGACACTGGCGAGATAGCCCGCGTGGGTCGATCGGTGCGCGTCGAACCACTCGCGAAAACTCGCCTCGAACGGTGCTGTCCCCTCGCCTCGCTCGCCCCCCTCCTCGACACGCCATCGGTAGCGCAGCGCCGCCAGTAGCGCGATATCGCCGTCGTCTGCTCGCGCGATCTCCGTCTTCCCAATCACGGCGCGCTGGAGCGCACGAGCTCGATGTGCTTCGCACCTTCGCCGGTGATCTCGGCGCGCATCTCGTAGCCCTTCGGCCACGTCCCCATCTCGTCGAACAGACGCTCACCTGTGCCCAGGCGAACAGGCACGAGTGCGAGCTTCAGACTGTCGATGAGGCGAGCGTCCAGCAGCTGACGAATCGTCGCCACCCCGCCACCTACGCGCACGTCGTCACCACCTGCCACCTCGTGCGCGAGACGCAGCGCCTCGATCGGCCCCCCGGTGACGAAGTGAAACGTGGTGTCGCCCATAACGAGATCACGTCGCTCGTAGTGCGTCAGCACGAAGACGGGACGATGAAACGGTGGCTCCTCCCCCCACCAGCCGCGCCAGTCGCTCGAACCCCACGGCCCGCGAATGGGACCGAACATGTGGCGGCCCATGATGACCGGGCCGCTCCCCTCGAGGTTCGCCCGAAAGACGTCGTCGTCGATGCCCTCGCTGCCACCGCTCAAACCGATCATCGAGCGACCGGACTTGGTGGCAAAGATCCACTCATGAAGCACTTCGCCTCCGACGCCGAGCGGGTGCTCGACGTCTTGGTGGAGACCGGCACCAAATCCGTCCTCGGACACCGAAAACGAGTCCACACTGACTGTTGACATTGCTACCTCCGCCTTCTCGACCTCTCACCATATCCAGTACGCCGCGGTCTGCACAGCACGGGCCTGGCTCTATCTCCCATTTCCACGTGCGCTCGGCACCGCGAAAGAGCACAATGTGCGTATGCGAATCTCGACCGTGTTCGTCGGCATCGCCGTCAGCGATCTGGCGACGTCCCAGCGCTGGTATGAGCTGCTCTTCAGCCGCGCTCCTGACGTGCTCGTGAGCACCGAAGAGGTGATGTGGCAGATGAACGACAGTGCGTGGCTCTTCATTGTCGAGGAGGACGCCGACGAACGGTGCGCGAATGTCCTGCTCTCGGTGGAAGATCTGGACGACGCGCTTGACGTGCTCGCCGGTCGTGGGATCGTGCCCCGCGACATGGACGTCATCGAAGGGGCCGGTCGCAAGGCGTACTTCAACGACCCTGACGGGAACGAGGTCGTCATCGCAGAGATCTACCCTGGGTAGCGTCAAATTCATTTGACAAAGTCATCGTGTCAAATTAAACTGACAGTATGGAACACTCAGAGCTCATGAGCGACGCGTCGTCGAACGATCCCGCCCTCGGACTGCGCGCGTCAGTGGCATTGCACCGTCTCGCCGAGCGCGTCGAAAGCGCCCACGTTGCAGCAGCGCGCCAACGCGGCTGGTCGTGGCAGCAGATCGGTGACGCCCTCGGGGTCACGCGTCAATCGGTGCACATCAAATATGGAAAGGGCGCCCGCTAATGCCTCACGCCTCTACGACCGAGTATCACCCCTGGCGCACGTTCATGGCGGCTCGCCAGGAGGCCCAACGCATCGGCGACCGCAGGATCGGAACCGACCACCTGCTGCTCGGGCTGCTGCGCGAACCCGAGGTCGCGAAGTTTCTCGACGTCACGCTCGAGGACGCGCGCCGCGTTCTTGCTTCCCTCGACCGGGACGCGCTCTTCGCGATCGGCCTCGAGCGCGTACCCGTGACGCCTGACGTCATCGATCAACCGATACCCGCCCGGCCGTCAATGAAGCTCGTCATTGGCAGCCACATGAAGATGTCCCCCGCCGCAAAGACGGCGCTGCAAGAAGCGGGACGTCCCCTTCGTCACCGACGCACCATCACGGCGAACGCGGTGCTCGCCGCACTTCTCGAGAACGACGTGCCCGATCCCGCAGCAACACTGCTGAAGGCCCTTCACCTTGACCGGCGTGAGCTGCGCGCCCGGCTCGAAGGCGAGTAACGCCGCACGAGAAGGCTGACGGTGGGCTTCGAAGAGATCGCACCGTGTCAGAGATCTTGATACGGCAAGTCGACGAGGTGCGTACACTTCGATGACCATGGACCTCATCACTACTCCGTTCAGCTTCGAGTCGACCGCCATGGACGTGATCGATGGCGTCGATCTCTCCGGTCGCACCGCCATCGTCACGGGCGGCGCTTCGGGTATCGGGCTCGAAACGGCCCGGGCACTGGCGCACGCGGGCGCCTCTGTCACCATCGCCGTGCGCGACGTCGACGCGGGGACGAGGGCGGCTCGCGACATTCTTGCGACGACCGGCAACGCGGCGATCAGCGTCGCTCCCCTCGACCTGACTGAATTCGCATCCCTTCGCAGCTTCGCGTCGTCGTGGTTCGGGCCGCTGCACATGCTCGTCAACAACGCCGGTGTGATGGCGGTCCCCGAGCTCGAACTTTCCTTTGACGGACACGAGATCCAGTTCGCGACCAACCACTTCGGACACTTCGTGCTAAGCGCGTGGCTGCATCACGCGCTCGCGGCGGCCGAGAACGCGCGGGTCGTGTCGGTGAGCTCGAACGCGCACCACCTCTCTCCCGTCGTCTTCACCGACATCGACTACGCACGGCGGCCCTACGACCCCTGGACCGCGTACGGGC
Source organism: uncultured Acidimicrobiaceae bacterium (assembly GCA_963724865.1). Lineage (GTDB taxonomy): Bacteria > Actinomycetota > Acidimicrobiia > Acidimicrobiales > RAAP-2 > RAAP-2. The sequence continues at coordinate 59,878 of CAVRWO010000005.1, forward strand.
AGTCAAAGACCGCGAACGTCCTCCACGCCGTCGAGATCACTCGACGCTGGCGCGACGACGGCATTGTGGCCAACGCGGCACACCCCGGAGCCATCCCCACGAACCTCCAGCGCTTCGTGGGCGGCATGGTGACACCCGTCGAGTTGCGCAAGACGCCAGCCCAGGGTGCCGCGACGTCCGTGCTGCTCGCATCGTCGCCCCTGCTCGAAGGGGTGGGCGGGCGCTACTTCGAAGACTGCCACGAAGCCGAAGTCACCGAGAACCCTGAGCCCTTCGGCGGCGGCGTTAACCCCTGGGCGCTCGACCTCGTCAACGCAGCAACGCTCTGGGATCTCTCGCTCACCATGCTCGACGCGGTAAACCTCTAGATCGACAGCGCGCGATCGAGGTCGGCGAGTAGGTCGTCGATGTCCTCGATGCCGACACTCAGTCGAATGAGGTCAGCCGGGGGCTCAAGGATCGAACCCGAGGTCGAAAGGTGCGTCATCGCTGACGGCAGCTCGATCAGGCTTTCGACGCCGCCGAGCGACTCGGCGAGGATGAAGATCGCCGTGGACTCGCAGACCTTCCTCGCGACGTCGACGCCGCCGCGCACCGTGAAGCTGACCATCCCGCCATAGCGCTTCATCTGCGTGCGAGCGATCTCGTGTCCGGCGTGTCCGACGAGACCCGGATAGTAGACGTCGCGCACGGCCGCATGCTCGACGAGGAATGCTGCCACGGCCTCGGCGTTCGCACAGTGGCGGTCCATACGGATGCCAAGGGTCTTCAGGCCACGCAGCAGCAAGTAGCAGTCAAGTGGCCCGGGCACGGCGCCGATGGCGTACTGATGGAACCGCAGCTTTTCTGCGAGCTCGTCGTTGTTCGTCGCCACAAAGCCCCCAATGACGTCGGAGTGCCCGCCGACGTACTTTGTCGTCGAGTGCACGACGACGTCCGCACCGAGCGAGAGCGGACGCTGAAGGTAGGGCGTCGCAAACGTGTTGTCGACCACCAACAACGCCGAGTGCTCGTGGGCGACGTCGGCGAGCGCGCGAATGGAGACGACACTCAGCATCGGATTGCTCGGAGTCTCGACCCACAGCATCTTCGTCGACTCGGTGAAGGCCGCATCCAGCGCCTCGGCGTCGCCGAGGTCGACCGAGTCGACGGTGACGCCCCAGGCGCCAAAGATCCTCGTGAGCAGGCGATAGGTCCCGCCGTACGCGTCATCGCCCAAGACGACATGATCACCGGGCGCGAGCGTGCGCAACAGGGCGTCCTCACCGGCGAGCCCGGACGCGAAAGCGATCCCGAAGCTCGCCCCTTCGAGATTAGACAGGCACGCTTCGAGCGCCGCGCGGGTCGGGTTGTCGCCGCGCGCGTAGTCCGAGAATCGCACCACGCCGACGGCGTCTTGCGCGTAGGTCGAGGTCAGATAGACCGCGGGATTGACCGCGCCCGTCGCGGCATCGGGCTCGGAGCCCACGTGCACGGCGCGCGTATTGAAGCCGGTCATCGATCACTCTTTCGTTCGAGAAAGCTGAGGAGGTCACTGCGGGTGAGCACGCCGACGGGGTGTCCGCCGTCGAGCACGAGGACCCCCGCGCTCGTGCTGAGACGACGGGTCAGATCGCTCACACTGACCCCGACGCCGACCATTGGCATCGTCGGGTCAGCGATGTCCTTCACGGCGAGATCGAGCACGGACGGGTCGCGCGTCGTCGCTTCGAGGACACCAAGCTCGCTCAGGGATCCAGAGACCTCTTTTGCCGCGAGTGGCAGCTCGGCAGTCACCGTGACGAGCAGCTGGGAGACGTCCTTCTCGCGCATGAGCGAGATGGCGTCTCGCACGAGCGCGTCTTCGGTCACGAGAACGAGGTCGGCGAGTGTGCTCGCTTGACGCTCGATCTTCGCTTCGAGCACGTCGCCGACGTCCATCTCGTCGTGGGGACGCAAGAAGCCGTAGTCGGTCATCCACTCGTCATTGAAGATCTTGGAGAGATACCCGCGCCCGGAGTCTGGGATGAGCACGACGACGACCGCTTCTTCGGGCAGGTCGCGCGCGACGCGCAGCGCCGCGGCGACGGCCGTGCCACCCGAACCGCCGATGAGCAGTCCCTCACGCTGGGTCATGTCGCGCGCCATCGCGAAGGCGTCGGCGTCAGAGACCGCGATGACCTCGTCGACGAGCGACGGATCGTAGTTCTCCGGCCAGAAGTCCTCGCCGACTCCCTCGGTGAGATACGGACGTCCGGCCCCTCCGGAGTAGACCGAGCCTTGCGGGTCGGCAGCAATCACTCTGATGGCGGGGTTCTGCTCTTTCAAGTACCGGCTCACGCCCGAGAGGGTGCCACCAGTCCCCGCGCCCGCGACGAAGTGCGTGACGCGACCCTTTGTCTGCTCCCAGATCTCTGGTCCGGTCGTCTCGTAGTGCGAGAGCGGATTGTTGGGATTCGAATACTGGTCGGGTCGAAACGAGTTCGGCGTCTCTTTCGTGAGGCGTTCGGCAGTCGAATAGTACGAATCGGGGTGCTCGGGCGGAACGGCGGTCGGACAGACGACGACCTGTGCCCCATACGCGCGAAGAACGTCGATCTTCTCGGGCGCCATCTTGTCGCTCATCACGAAGATGCACTTATAGCCGCGCTGCGCGGCGACGATCGCGAGCCCCACACCGGTGTTACCGCTCGTCGGCTCGATGATCGTCGAACCCGGTCCGAGCAGGCCCTCGCGCTCGGCAGCAAGGACCATCGTGAGGGCCGGACGATCCTTCGAGCTGCCCCCCGGGTTCGTGGTCTCGAGCTTCGCGAGGAGATCGCAGCGAAGACCCTTGCCGATCTGGGCAAGTCGCACCATGGGCGTGTGGCCAATCAACTCGAGCGGACTTGCCGCCACGTCCATGTCTGGGTATTTCATCACACAACGTTTCTAGTCGGTGGAGCGGACCTCGCCATCACGCCCGCGCGCAGGGGTTCTAGAACACGAAGTTCGGCTCAGGCGGGTTGGGCGCCGTTGCCCGAAAACACAAACATCGTGTCCTCGGGGTTGAACGCGTCCGGTGGTCGTTCGAGTTGCTCCGTAGCGACCGAGAAGACGAAGCCCTCGGGCGCGGCGAACTGCACCTCGCTAAATCCGTGCTCGCGGAACATCGTACGAATGGCGGGCGTTCGATCCGGGTCCCGCCGATGCCGGGTCCAGATCACGCGGGCGTCTCTGGCACACAGTGAGGGCAACGTGGCGATGGTGCGCCGAATGTCGTCCATGCTGATATTGCCAAAGACCCCACAGACCATCACGATGTCAGCAGGGACGGCGCCTTCGTAGACGCTCGTGCGCGACGCATCGGCCGTGACGACGTCGACGCGCTCGAGCCCGCGTTCACGCGCGAGCACCGCCGCGTCGTGTGCGAGTGCAGGATCTAACTCGACGAGCCTCGCGCGAACGTCACGACCTCGCGGATGATCGGCTACGACGTCGAGCACGTCGTTCCCGCGACCCGCACAGAGTGCAATGAGTCGAAGCAACCCCTCCGGTGCGTCGTCCAGCACTGCGCGCAACTGACGTTTGACCTCCGCGAGCCGCGCGCTGAGGGGCGACGTCGGATCCTCGTACTCGTCGTGCCACTTCTCCCAGTGCGATCGTTCCACGTGGCGATGCTACGTCGACGCCTACGATGACGATCGGTGGAATCCAGGCGAGCGGAGCCGGTGGCGGTTGGCGCCTGATGCGAGTCCTCTTCACGTCAACGTCGGGTCAAGGGCACGTGCAACCTCTTCTCGGTCTGGTACGCGCGTTTAACGCTCGCGGAGACGACAACCTCCTCGTGCTCGCCGCCGAGGCGGTGCCGTCGCTCGCCGACGCCGGACTTCACGTCATTGCGGGCAACGAGCCCGATGAGAGAGACCGCGAACGACTGTGGACTCGCTTTGGCGAGCTACCGCGTTCCGAAGCGACGCCGCTCGTCGAACGTGACTGGTTCGCGGGCCTCTGCCTCGAAGCGATGCTGCCTTCGGTCGACGCGGCCGTTCGTGAGTGGCGCCCCGACCTTCTCGTGCGCGAAACGTGCGAATACGCGGGCGCCGTCGTAGCGGACCGAGTGGGAATCCCCCAGGTCCAGCACGGCATCTCGACGGCCGCGGCCGAATGGGGAGGGCTGCGAGCGTTCGCGCGCGATGCACTCGACGCGCACGCTGCGGGTCTGACGCAACGCGTTGAGGGGAGTCCCTACGTAACGCGGTTTCCGGCGTCACTCGACCCCTCGGACTACCCGAGGACCCTTCGATACCGCGATCAAGGAAACACGTCCCGTGAGCTCACCGATTGGTGGCACGGATCACGAGCTCCGCTCGTCTACGTCACGCTCGGCACCGTGGCCACGAGCACGCCCGGTGGCGTGGCGGTGCTGCGACAGGTGCTTGACACCGTGTCACAGCTCGACGTTCGCGTCCTCGCCACCACCGGTCCGTCACTGGCACCGGATGCGATCGGCGACGTGGCACCGAACGTGCACGTCGAGGCGTGGGTCAGGCAAGAAGATATCTTCCCCGACGCGGCGCTCGTGGTCTGCCACGGCGGTTCGGGCACAACCTTCGGCGCGCTTGCAGCCGGCGTGCCGCTCGTGATGTTGCCGATGTTCGCCGACCAGCCCACCAACGCTCGCCTCGTCGAGAAGGCCGGTGCGGGCATCGCCGTCGCGGGCGGCACGGCATCGGCCACGGAGAATGCGAACACTCTGCTTAGCCTGCGATACACCCTGCGCGACGCCGTCGTCACCGTGCTCAGGACGTCGCGCTACCGTGACGCCGCGCGAGCGCTCGCCAATGAGATCGCGGCCGTGCCTACGGTGAGCGAGCTGTGTGAAACGCTCGCCGCACTGGGACGTTAAGAGCAGACTGGCGTCGGCGACAGGGTGACCGACTGCGTCAACACGGTCGTGAAATGTGCGGAGCCCACGTCGTACGCGACGCGAAGGCCGGTGATCTTCCACGGCGTGGTGTGGTCGACGACGACGAGCACCTTCGCCACGATGTCGTACGAGCGCCCGCTCGTGGAGATCGGCTGGACGACGCCGCCGATGGCGTTGCCCATCGCTACTCCTCCATCTAGACCGGTGAGATCAAAGTTCGCCGCGAGCTGCCCTTCACTCGTGCCACGTCGCAGTGAGATCAGCTCGTAGGTCGTACTCGCCTGACTTGCTCGTGCGCCATCGCCATACAACACAGCAATCGACGTGATTCGTAGGGGCGTGGTACCGACGTTCTTCACGACCGCAAGCCCGTCGCCCACCTCGCAGCTCTTGATCATCTTCAACGTGTAGGCGTAGCGCGCGCCACCGCTCGCATAGCGCAGCACTGAGTTAGCAGTCGCGGCTGATGCCGCGGCGGTCGGCACCGTTGCCGCGACGAGCAACGCCGTCAGGGGCGTGAACCCGCGAAATGCCCGAGCACGGGAGCGCGAGGGTCGAGAGTGAAGAGAGGTCGTCATTAGGCGTTCGGCGCGACGAACAGCCACGCGGCGAGCCCGATACCGAGCACCGCGGCAACTATTCGCAACACGTTGCTCGATACGTTACGCGCCACCACCGGTCCAAAGAGGCTGCCGATGAGGAGCCCGAGTCCGAGCGCGACCGCTGCTGCCATATGCACCGGCCCAAAGAGCAAAAGAGCGACCGCAGCAACGATGGTCGCGACGCCGAGGATCATGTTCTTCAAGGCGTTGGCGCGAGGAAAGTCGTCGTCGACCGTGAGGAGCAACAGTGCGAGCACCATGATCCCCGAGCCCGCACCAAAGTACCCGCAGTAGAGCGACACGCTGAAGAGCCCTATCGCAAGTGGCATCTCTCCGTCGTGCGGCGCTCGCGTGCTGTGCCAGCGCGAGATCCGCGGCTGGAGGAGCAAGATGAGCGCAGCGGCGAGCAGCAAGAACGGCACGATGTGATTGAACAGGTTGCTCGGAGTGAGGAGCAACAGGGCCACACCAAGTGCGCCACCGGTCGCCGCGAGAGGCGCCCAACGTCTCAACCAGGAGGACTGGCCACGCAGTTCAGGCCGCGATCCGAGCGCGGCGCCCGGAAATGAGCCGATGAGCGCCACCACATTGGTGACGTTGGCGGGAAGTGGCGCGATGCCGACAGCGAGAAGGGCCGGGTAGGAGATGAGCGACGTGATACCACCCGCGGTGCCCATCACCCCGGCGAGAACGCCGGCCACGACCAGCAAGACGGCGTGCGAGAGGGAGATCAACACCCCAAGGTTAACGGAGTGTGAAGAAACTTCGGGGGGTGGACCAGCGTTTTTACTAGCCGCTGCAGGATTCGACACACCTCGGGCGAAGAGGAGTGGAGCTGCTCGGACATACTTGCTCGATGCACCCCGCGTACGAATTGGTGACCTTGCGCCCAATCACGCCACATGAGGCGAGCGACATCGCCGCCGGAAATCGGCCTCTCGAAGGGTGGTCCGAAGACTTTCCGGGCGAAGGTGACGTGATCGCTGCTCGCTACACGCAAGGCGAATCGACAGTCGCCGAGCCGTGGCGGTCGTCCTGGCTGATTCTCGTCGACGGACTCGCCTCGGGAACCGTTGGTTTCAAGGGGGGGCCAGTCGAACGTCGCCTCGAAGTCGGTTACGGCGTCGCCCCCTCTCGACGTGGCCAGGGCGTCGCCACGGCTGCGCTCTCACAACTGCTCGCCATGGTCGACGGTCGGGATATGACCATCCGCGCGGAGACCGCGGCCTGGAACGTCGCCAGCCAAAGGGTTCTTCGTCGCCTCGGCTTCGAGGAGATCACCCGCCGTGACGACGCTGACGACGGCGAACTTCTCGTCTTTGAACGACGATGACCGCGAACTACGCCCGGGCGAGCACCTCGCCGTTGACCGCGATGAACACGCCATCGGGCTCGTCGATCCATCGAAGAAAGGCGTCGGAGAGCTCTGCGAGTTCGCGATCGCTGGCGAGTCCGTATTCGAGGCACTGTCGCGCGAACTCGCTGTGGCGGATCCGATCGGCCCAGAGGCCTCCCCACCACTGACGCTCCGCATCGCTCTGGAACGTCCAGTTTGATGACGAGGCGACGACGTCGCCAAAGCCCGCCGCCCGCACCCACGCCTTCAGATTCCGTCCCGCGTCAGCCTGGGCACCGTTGCGCCTTGTCAGCTGGTGGTAGACGTCCATCCAGCGATCGAGTGCCGGATCGGACGGGTACCACGCGAAGGCCCCGAAGTCGGCGTCGCGCACCGCCACGAGACCGTCTGGCTTCAGGACTCGGCGCATCTCGTAGAGCGCGTCAATCGGTCGGCCGAGATGCTGGAGCACCTGGTGCGCGTAGACGATGTCGAACGTCGCGTCGGCAAAGTCGAGACTGTACACGTCGCCGGTTCGAAACGAGAGATCGGCGCCGCTCGAGACGGGGTGCTGATCGCGTGCCAACTCGACGACCTCTTCAGCCAGGTCAACGCCGATCACCGTCCCTGTTTCGAGGCGAGCCGCCAGATCGGCGGTGATGGTTCCGGGGCCACAGCCGACGTCGAGCAGGGCCATGTCGGGTGCGAGGTGGGCCAACAGAAACGATGCTGAGTTCTCCGCCGTGCGCCAGCGGTGACTGCGCAGCACCGATTCGTGATGTCCGTGCGAGTAGCGATCGGCCGTCATCGGACAAGAGTACTGGCGTCTCTTCACCTGCCGTAAAGGGGTATCTCGTAGACCGGAAGCACTCGCCCGGTCGACGTTGAGATGGATGAGCCCACGAGCTCACCACCGCAGTGCTCGTAGAAGGGTGCCGCATAGGGGTCCGAAACGATCGCCAACACGGACGCGCCGCTGTCGCGCGCGACATCGATGGCGTGGCGCATCAGCGCGCCGCCGATGCCACGACCGATGAACGTCGGTTCGACGAAGAGCATGTCGACCTCCACCTTCGTCTCGTCGATCGAGCGCAGCACGTAGAAGCCGAGCGTGTCCGAATCGTCGCGTGCCACGTAGACGCGTTGGGTCCGTAGGTCGCTCTCGGGAAGCGTCAACTCGCTGCGACAGCGCTCCATGAACTCATCGTCGTAACCCCAGGACTGCTTCGAGGCGAACGCGAGGCGCGTGAGGGCGTCGGCCTCGTCGAGCCTCGCCGCGTCGATGATCACGGATCGAACACCGCCCGGCGGCACATGAGCCCACCGCTCTGTCTAAGTGAAATCACCGCATCTCCGCTGGGTCGTTGATGTGCCAACGCACTGTTCCTCATCGTTGACATTATGAGTCCCGCACGGGAAGTGGACGAGAGACCAACGAGCCCTTGCCCTTGGTAGCGTCGCTACTGGTGTCGCCCCTCAGTAACCCCCTCGTGCACGTCCTCTCGTTCGCCACGATCGCGGTGTGGATAGTCGGCGAGATTCGCCAAAGTCAGAACCGGCGCGACGACGCGACGGTGTCGGACCGTGGCAGCCGAGCGGTCCTCGGCGTCAGTCGCGTTGCCGGGGTGATTCTGGCGGTCGTGTTCTATCGACGCCCCGGCGCGACGGCGATCGGGCCACCACTCACCGTTGGATTGATTGCGATCGCCTGCCTCTGGTGCGGCATCGCCCTTCGCTTTTGGAGCTTTCGGACACTCGGCCGCTACTTCACCTTCACGGTTCAGACGAGTGACGACCAACCGGTCATCGACTCGGGACCGTACCGGGTGATTCGACATCCGAGCTACGCGGGTGCGTTGCTCGCCCTCATCGGCGTCGCGCTGCTCTTTGGGAACTGGTGGTCCTTCGCCGGACTTATGGTCCCGATCATCGCCGGCTTCGTCTATCGGATCGTCGTCGAAGAGCGTGCGCTGAAGAGTGCCCTGGGCGAACGCTACGCGGAATATGCGCAAACGCACAAGCGCCTGATCCCCTACCTCTGGTGACGTGAAGGTCCAGCGTGCGAGACTGCACGCATGGACGAACTTCAATCGTGGACAGACGTCGACCGCTATCTCGTGTCGTTGCTTGCGCCGTCAGATGCGGCACTCGACGCGGCGCTCGCTGACAGTGATGAAGCGGGGCTCCCGCAGATCGCCGTGGCACCCAATCAAGGCAAGCTCCTCATGCTGCTCGCCACGATGCAGGGGGCTCGGCGCATTCTCGAGATCGGCACGCTGGGCGGGTACAGCACCATCTGGCTCGCACGATCGCTGCCAAGCGACGGCACGTTGATCTCCTTGGAGCTCGAACCTCGTCACGCCGACGTCGCGCGTCGCAACCTCGAGCGCGCGGGTCTGGGCTCACTCGTCGAGATTCGGGTCGGCTCCGCACCCTCGTCGTTGCGCCAGATGATCGCCGATGGCGTAGAGCCCTTCGACTTCGTCTTCATCGACGCTGACAAGGAGGGATATCCCGACTATCTCGACCTCTCACTGCAACTGTCTCGCCCGGGCACCGTCATTGTTGCCGACAACGTGGTGCGCAACGGCGAAGTCGCCAACCCGGCGAGCGCCGATCCCCGCGTACAGGGCGTGCAGACGTTTCTCGAGCGCGCAGCGGCCGACGACCGGCTCGAGGGAACGGCCGTCCAGACGGTCGGCAGCAAGGGCTACGACGGCTTTGCCCTCTTCATCGTCGCCCAGTAGGCGACGATACGCTGACGCGATGATCGAACTGGTGGAGAAGTCCGAATCCTGTCTCGCGGACTGGCTCGCCACGATGTGGCGTGACTACCACGCGGATCTCCTCGCAGCCGGCATGACCTTAGAAGAGGCGGACCGAAACGTCGAACGCAATCGCGCGCATCTTCTCGACGGCAACCGACCCTCTCCCGGCCAGCACATCCTTGACGTGGTCAGCGACGGCGCCGTCGTGGGGACACTCTGGCTCGGTCACCAGGCCAATCAGTCGCCGAACGAGTGGTTCATCTACGACATTGTGATCGACGACGCGTCTCGAGGCACCGGCCTCGGGCGAGCCGCCATGCTCGCGGCTGAGCAGTTCGTCACAGCCCGGTCCGGCACCCGACTCGCGCTCAACGTGTTCGGGCCGAACGCCATCGCCCGACGACTCTACGAGTCCCTTGACTATCAGCTGCTGTCCCTTGCGATGTACAAGGACCTCGTGTAGCACCCGTTAACTTCGAACGGCTCGCGTCTAGTCGTTCTCTACGGTGTAGTCCCAGTAGGCAACCACGTGGCGATGGTCTGGCGCCCACTGCATCATGCCTTCGCCCACGAGCTCATAGGCGCGTAGCTGGAACGTGAGGGTCTGCCCTGGATGCAGAACGCTGGGCAGGCTGTGCTCGCCCGGGACAAGTCCCATCAAAAAGACCGCGCCGAGGTGGTCAACGGAGTGAAAGTCGGCGACGGAGACGGGCACGTTCGCCGAGGCCCCCTTCATCGTCACGGTCCAGGTGCACGTCGTCGCCGCGGGCTGGTCGGGCAGTCCCTCGCCGGGCACGACGGGGCCACTGACGGTCACATCAACGTGAAACGCCTTGGTCTCGACCTTCACGGGCAGACCCTCGATCTGCAGCGCCGGCCTCGACATCGTGCCCACGAGCGTGCCGTCGACGTGGGGGTCGAGCGTCTTCTTCGGCAGGAACGACGGGTACGTCACCGCGGCCGCGCCGCAGCCGGCGAGCACGAGGGCACACACCAGTCCCGCCGCGACGCGCGCAAGGCGGGACCCGAAGGCCCGACCTCGCGTATCTGCGCACTTTCGATGATTCATCGCTGTAACAACCGTGCTACCTCGTTATCCGTTGGCACCGTTGGTTCCGCTGCTGCCGGGCTTGCCCGGGGTGCCGTTACCGCCACTGCCGCCGTTGCCACCGGGAGTCGAACCGACGCCATTGCCGCCGTTGCCGCCACTGCCGCCGTTGCCGAAAAGGCCGTTGCACGGAGGGGTGTCGACCGGCGTCGTCGCGGCACCAGTCGAGGTGAGCCACGTACCGGCGCTCCACTCTTCGGGGGGACAGGCACCGTTACCACCGGTGCCGCCGTTACCGCCCGAACCTGCGAGCGTCACGCCGTCACCACCGTTGCCGCCGTTACCGCCGCTGGAGCCACAGCCGGGCGTTCCACCGGTGCCGCCAGTGCCGCCGTTGCTACCGTGGCCTGGCTGTCCGTTCTGACCGGGGCGTCCAAGGGGCGAAATGATCGGGCAGTAGAGCGTGGAGGGGCCGTTGCCGAACCCGCTCACTGACCAGTACCCCGGTGGCTGGGACACGGGCTGGAACGAGACGGCTGTGAAGACGTCGGGACCGAAGGCGGCGAGGCCGGGCTGGGCCGCGTAACCGAGGTGACCCGCGCCGTCGAGCCCGCCACAGACCGTTCCCGCGACGAGCGGCGTGTCCGCGTTCGACGGGTTCGTGCAGGTCTGGCCCGTCAGGAAGAGGTCTTCCAAGGTGCGAAGCGTGCTGTAGTGGTTGTAGTAGGTGCTCGACACGGTGCCCGGCTTGATGAGCGGGCTGATGAGCACGGTGCCGGTGTCGCCGCCACCCGGGGTGAAGTCGGTCGGGTCGTAGAGCGGGTCAACCGTGACACAGCCCGTCAACGTCATCGCCGCGTCGCCGGCCGCGCAGGCCGAACTCGTAGCAGTCGACGTGGCGCCTTCGGCGCTCAGCGTGATGTTCCCGTCCAACGGGGCCGTCAGGTCGACCGGCGTTCCCGAGTCGTTGAGCAGCTGGAAGGTGCCGATCCACGGCTTCGCGTAGTTGTTCGACGCCGTCGTCACGCTCGAGTTGGAACCAAGCGAGACCGGTCCCGTGTCGCTCACGGCACCGACAAAGGTGTCAAGCGGGATACCCGGGCCCGCGACCATTCGGCCGGTGTCGTCGGCATTGATCTTCGAGTCGTAGACGAGGCTTGATCCCGCCGTCCCGAGGGCGGGTTCGGTCGCCGCGCCCGGTGAGCCGTCCGCGTTCAGCACCGGGCTCTCGTTGGTAAGTTCGGTTGGTCGGTCGATGAAGCCCGACGCACCCGGTCCGGGCTGGAGCTGGTCACCTGAGCTGCCCGTCACCTCGGGGTCGTTCGGACCCGTCGGCTCGGTGCCGACATTGACACCGTCGATGTTCTCACCCGCGGCGTCGGTGAGGATCCCGTAGGCGCCATAGAGCGAGTTCGCTCCGGGTGCCGTCGTTCCCGCCGAGCCGTAGGTCGGCTGGTCGGCCGGAGCACTCGCGGTCGTAACGTCGCCCGGGGCCGGTGCGTTGTTGAAGCTGTTGCCGATCGTAAAGGGCGGGTTCGCCTCGTCAAAGGTGATGTCGATGAGTCCGCCATCGGCGAAGGCCGCCGAGCGCTCGATCAGCGGTATGTAGTAGCGAAGGAACAGGTCCGCCGCGTACAGTCCGCCGGTGTAGTTCTCCGGCGCGGTCGCTTCTGGGTCGTAGGACGGGAGGCCCGACGGGGTGTAGTTCGGCGTGCCGTTCGCGTTGAAGGCTCCCGATAGGTTGTTGCCCGCGCACGTGGCGTCGTGGGCGTCGCTGCAGTTGTCGGGCGTGATCCAGTTGAACGCCGGGACGTCGTTTGCGGGAAGGCCCAGGTCGTGCTCGAGGCCGTAGGTCGGGTCGTCCAGGTTCGCGACGTGGTTGGCGTCGCAGTTCGTGTCGGTCGATCCCGTGGTCGGGGCTCCCGGACCGTCGTACTCCGCGGTCGTCGGCTCGTTGAGCGCCGGCTGGGTGGGGTACGTCAGGCTATTCTGCGCGCCGCCCGTCTCACCGGTCAGCGCCGTGAACCACCCGGTTGGGAAGTGCTTCGCGACGAACTGGTCGGCGGGATCGCCGTTGCCGTTGGCGTTCGCCGGCTGGGCACCCGTGTAGCTCGTGATGTCACCAGACGTGGGAGCGGGAGAGAGAACCGTCGGGTTGGTGACGGGGTTCGCCGCGGACGTTCCCGGGTAACCGCACGCGCCGTCATCGCGGCCGGGGACCGTGTCGGTCACGCCGGGCGTCGAACCAGTCACGTAGGACGTCGAGCCGATCGGCTGCTCGCCGCCAAGGTCCTGGGCGTACGCCTTCCACGAGATGCCCGCCGCGTTGAACTGATTGAACAGCGTCGGCACGTCAGTCGGGTAGACGCAGCCGTTGCTCGCCAGCGGCGCGTCCACGCCGCCGTGGACGAGCAGCTGGCCGTAGTTGCCGTTGCCCGCCGCGGTCGGATTCGGTGCGTTCGTGAAGTGGCCGCTGCCGTCAGCCGTGCCGTCGGTGTCGGTCAGCGTGCCGACCGTGCCGTTCGTGATGATCCCGCTGTTGAGGTTGGTCATGTTCGCAGTCGTCGAGCAGTCGTCTTGGACCGCGTACGAGGGGGCCTGGCCGGACACCAGCGAGATGTAGTTGTCCATGCTGAAGTGACCAGTGCCGTAGTAGTTCGTCAGCAACGCGCCCTGCGCGGGAAGCGTCTGCCAGAGGTACGAGTTCTGGTTGAGGCCGGTAAAGGTCTCGTCATAGGACTTGTTTTCCAGGATGATCAGCCACACGTGCTTGATCGCGCCCACGGGCGTACCCGTCGACGTGATGACGCACTGCTCACCGAAGGAGAAACCTCCTCGGGGAGACTCGAGGCTGCTGCCTGCTGGACAGGTAGTAGGCGTGGCCGACGAGGTCGACGTACCTACGAATGCCGTCGAAATACCCACACCAGAAACTGTGGCCATCATGACGGCTACTAGTGCTACGACCACCCGGAGGCGGTACTTGGTTGAGTGTAAGAGTTTCATAAGGCGGACGGTAGCGACGAAGGGTTACGCGAATCCCTACCGCGGGACACAAAACTGCAACTCTTTTGTGACCACAAGGCTGTGGCTGAGGTCGCCGCCCAAACGGGCGTCGCGACGTTCGAATCTGGCAGCTCACGTGGCGTTCGTGTGCGGAACTGGCCCGAAACTCAGGGCGATGATCTCGCGAGCGAGGCGCCGAGCGCACGAATCTTCGCCCGAACAGACGGTGGCACGATCTTCTCGAGCGAGGGACACAGCGTGAGGATCGCGACCGCCTCGACGGCGTTGAAGGTCGTCACCGACAGCGGAAGGTGGGTCGTCGACTCCACTTGTCGCGCACCGAGCGCAACCGACACCATCGCTCCGTCGATATTGCCGTCACGTTTCAGGAACGCGCAGAAGGCCGACCCGTCGGTGAGCAGCGATCGAAGCGCCACGTTGCCCCCGCTCTTCTCGTACGAGGCGAGCGCCGGATCCGCCTCCGTCACGTCGGCGAGGAACAGGCCGTCCGCGGTGACCGACGCCGACGGTGCCGTCAGCGGCGTCGACGAAGTGGGGGCGCCGTGACTCGAGACCGAGGTGGTCGTCGCCGTCGAGGCGCTCGAGTTACCCGGGTGGGCGGCCCACGCTGCAACGGCCGAAACCCCGATGAGCAACACGCACACCGCAGCGATGGTGCGGGGCGAACGCCATCGTGCGGTCATAGTCCGAGCACTCTATCCCGGTACCAGCGTCGGCGATGACGTACCTGGATCAAGTTACGTTCGTGAGAACTACAGCGAAGAGAGGAAGCCCAGCAGCGCGTCGAAGTAGGCTTCCTGGTCGTCGTACATGGCCATGTGGCCGCCGTTCTCGCAGATGTAGGACGAGCCACTGGCGATGCGGGTCGCCATCATCTCGAGAAACGTGGGATCCATCGTGTCGTGACGACCGCCGAGGACCAGCGTAGGGGTCGTGATGTGCTGAAGGTCGTTCGTGCGATCCCAGTCGGCCAAACTCGCTTCTTTCGACATGCCCAACTCACTCGGACCTTGCATCGTCTCGTACAGATCGTGATTCATGTGTGCGAAAGAGAAATCCACCGGCTCTGGCCACTCCGCAGGATCCCTTCGCAAGATGTGATCGACGTAGTACGAGCGAACCAGCAACTCCATGTAGCGAGGATTGGCGAAGTCCTTCGCGTCTTCTAGCTCACGGATCTCCGCGAGGTCGTCTTGATTCATCGCTGGCATCAAGACATCGTTCGCATAACGCGTGTAGGCGGGGGCGCTCGACATCATGTTGGAGATGACCAGACCCTTCAGCTCTTCACCGTGGGCGAGGGCGTACTCCATCGCCAAAATGCCGCCCCACGAATGACCCAAGAGGATGAAGTTGTCGGGTCCCAGGTCGAGCGCAGCACGCACCTGCTCGACCTCATCGACGAAGCGGCTCAAATCCCACATGCTTGCATTGGCCGGGTTGTCACTGCGACCTGATCCCAACTGGTCGTAGTAGTAGTACTCGACGCCCGCCGCCGGCAAGAAACTGTCGAACGCCTCAAAGTAGTCGTGCGTCGCGCCCGGGCCACCGTGCAACAGCAGCACCTTGAGCGCGGGGTTATTGCCAATCCGCTTCGTCCACACATTGAAGGTGCCAAGTGGTGTCGCGATCGGAATCATCCGGACGCCGCCGGCGGCGGCATCGGGTCGATTCGTTCGGTCGTAGTACTGCTCGTTCACAGGCCCCCCATCCTGGTTTCCTTTCAAGGTCTCAGGTGACTAACCCTCAAGCCACTTTGACAAGACGTTGACGTCGCTTACCTCGTAGTCAATATTGCTGTAGAAGTTCAACGCAGATACATTGTCGCACCGAACCATCAATTGAACCTTGACGGCTCCCAACGTGCGCAACCAGTCTTCGGCCGCCTTCATGAGCTCTGATCCGATGCCTTCGCGTTGGTGTGCCTTCTCGACCGCAAGGTAGTAGATCCAACCACGATGGCCGTCGTGCCCCACCATCACGGTTCCAATCAAGTCGTTGTCTTGCTTGACTCCCAGGATCGCAGACGTCCCCCCATCTACTGCTCGCCGGAAATCCGCAGCCGGATCGTTCCATGGTCGAGTAACCCCAGTTTGAGCCCAAAGGGCGACTGCCGACGAAAGATCGCCTCCGACGAGTTCGCGAACCTCCATCGGACGATGGTAGTTGAGGAGATTTAGACGGCGTAAGGGCTGTCCTGTTGAGGAAGCTCCAGGAGCAGACGATAGACATTCGTGTCACGAAGGTGAAAGCCGAGCTTCTGATACATCGCGTTCGCCGCTTCGCGCGAGGGGCGGCTTGTGAGATCAATCGAGCGAGCGCCTTGTTCACGGGCGTCATCGACGGCAGCCATGGTCAAGCGCTCGCCCACGCCGAGGCCCCGCGAGCCCTCGTCGACGACCACGTCCTCGATCCAGGCGCGCCATCCGGTTGGAATCGGAAAGACGACGAGGGTGAGCGACCCGACGATCGCATGGTCGTGACGGGCCACGTAGAGGGTGACGGCATCGGACTGAACGATCTGCTCAAGGGCGTCGAGGGTCATCGGCGCCGCGTTCGACGAGAGCTGCGGCAGGAGTTTGTTGAGGCCTTCGACAAGCTCTGGCGTCGCGCTCGTCACGGTTTCTACGTCAACGTTCATTCGTCACCTCTCCAGACAGGACGACGCAGGTCGTCGTAGTAGACGTCGCGATGCACACCATCGATCGCCGCAAAGATCGGGTCGGCCCAACGGTCCGCGCCGATCGTCGGGCTCGGGAGTTCGTCGCGGTAGAACCACCCGGCGTCGGCAACTTCGAGCGGGTGCAGCACCAGCTCTCCACCGACGGCTCGACAGAAGAAGAGCAGGGAGTACAGAGGGATGCGCGACTCCCCCAGCCGCATGCCGTCGAGCACACCGATGAGGCGGACCGGTTCAACGTCGATCCCCGTCTCTTCGAGCACCTCTTTCACGACGACCTCGGGAGCCGAGTACCCTACGTCGCACCACCCCGTCGGGTAGAGCCACACGCCCGAGTCCGCGCGCTTGATCAAGAGCAGCTGACCTACGGCGTTGGTGACCGCGGCGCCGACGGCCACCTTCGGCGTCTGATAGCCCGGTACCCCTCGACCGACCTCGCCCAGCCACTGCGTCACAAAGCCGTCAGCGTCGACGACCCCGTCGAGACCCTCGTCGGCTGCGGTCCTCATGTCGGCAGCGATCTTGAGCACCTCTTCAAAGCGCTCCCGCTCGTACTGGCTCTCGGTGAAACCGAGGCCCGTCTTCGCGACGCCGGCGAGCGACTCCGCCCAGCGACGCAACGTCTTTTCGGGAATCAGCTGGTCCACGCCCAGACGCTAGCAACGACGCTTAGGCGACCGTTGCGTCGAGCACCTCGTCGAGTGTCCCCACAAGTCCCGTGTAAAACGGCCCGAACTCGGCGTAGATCGCCGACGCCTCGTCAAATCGCATCGTGTACACGCAGTCCTTCAGGTCATCGGGATGCACGCCGAAGAGCGTCACGCCCCACTCCCAGTCGTCCAGGCCCGTGGAGCCGGTGATGAGCTGCAGCACGCGACCTTTGAAGGTGCGCCCGATTGCGCCGTGCCCGCGCATCAGGGCGTCGCGCGCTTCGTAGTCGAGCTGGTACCAGTTGTTGACCTCGCCGCGTCGCTTGGACATCGGGTAGAAGCAGAACGCGCTCATGCCCTCGGGGGGCAGCGTCGGGTAGAGACGAGCGTTCAGCATCTCTTCGGGCATGCCCGCCGCGTACTCGCTCACTTCGGTCACCGACACGTAGCTCTCGGCGACGAAGAAGCCGGCCATTTGGACCTTCGACTGGAAGTGACGGATGTCCCAGAGGTTCTTGCCGAGCGCCATGAAGCAGATATCCGCCTTCGCGCCGAGGATGGCCGCGGTCACGATCTGAAGGCCCTGTTGGGTAGCGTCGTCGATCGCCTTGCGCAGCGCGCCGGCGTCGGTCTCGAGTTCCGGGTGGCAAAAGAGGTGCACCACGTTGAGCCCGCGCGTCGGGCCAAGAGGAGAAGGTGTCGACATAAGCCCCATGCTACGGGCAAATACTTCGCCACAAAAAGCCTCCACAAATCACAACACCGCGGGGACTCGCCCCGCGGTGTTGTGCGTAAAAGAGTGAAACGGTTTAGTAGTCGTCCATCCCGCCGCCGGACATCGCGGGAGCCTTCTCTTCGGGCTTGTCCACGATGACGCATTCAGTGGTGAGGAACAGCGCCGCGATGGAGGCCGCGTTCTGCAGCGCCGAGCGGGTGACCTTGGCGGCGTCGATGACGCCCGCCTTGATGAGGTCCTCGTACTCGCCCGTTGCCGCGTTGAGACCTTCGGTCGGCTTGGCGAGGTTACGCACCTTGTCGACCACCACGCCACCTTCGAGACCCGCGTTCACGGCAATCTGCGTGAGCGGCGCCTCGACAGCCTTGGAGACGATGCGCGCACCGGTCGCCTCGTCGCCGCTCAGCTTGTCGGCGGCTTCGAGAATACGGGTCTGGCTGCGCAGCAACGCGACCCCACCGCCGGGCACGACACCCTCTTCGATGGCGGCCTTGGTCGTTGAGACCGCGTCTTCGATGCGGTGCTTCTTCTCCTTCAGCTCGACCTCGGTCGCGGCGCCCACCTTGATGACGGCAACGCCACCGGAGAGCTTCGCCAGACGCTCTTGGAGCTTCTCGCGGTCGTAGTCGGAGTCAGTGTTCTCGATCTCGGCCTTGATCTGGCTGATGCGACCCTTGATGTCCTCTTCGGATCCGCCGCCTTCAACGATCGTCGTCTCGTCTTTGGTGACGATCACCTTGTGGGCTGAACCAAGCAGCTCCAACGTCGCGTTGTCGAGCTTGAGACCGATCTCTTCGGAGATCACGGTCGCGCCGGTCAGGATGGCGATGTCTTGAAGCATGGCCTTGCGACGCTCACCGAACCCGGGCGCCTTCACGGCGACCGACTTGAACGTCCCGCGGATCTTGTTCACCACAAGCGTGGCGAGCGCTTCGCCGTCAACGTCCTCGGCGATGATGAGGAGCGGACGTCCCGACTGCATGACCTTCTCCAACACCGGAAGCAGGTCCCGGACTGAGGAGATCTTGCTCGAGACGAGCAAGACATAGGCGTCTTCGAGCACGGCCTCTTGACGCTCGAGGTCGGTTGCGAAGTAGGGCGCGATGTAGCCCTTGTCAAAGCGCATGCCCTCGACGAGGTCCATGTCCATCCCGAAGGACTGGCTCTCTTCGACCGTGATGACGCCGTCCTTGCCAACCTTGTCGATGGCGTCGGCGATCAGCGCACCGATCTCGTCGTCGGCCGCAGAGATCGACGCCACCTGAGCGATCTGCTCTTTGGTGTCGGCCGGCGTGGCGAGGTCGCGCAAGGAAGCGACCGCTGCCTCGACGGCGGCTTCGATGCCCTTTTTCAGCGACATCGGGTTCGCGCCTGCTGCCACGTTCTTCAGACCCTCGCGGACGAGCGCCCAGGCGAGCACGGTTGCGGTCGTCGTGCCGTCACCGGCCACGTCGTCGGTCTTCTTCGCGACTTCCTTGACGAGCTCGGCGCCGATCTTCTCGTACGGGTCTTCGAGGTCGATCTCCTTGGCGATCGACACGCCGTCGTTGGTGATCGTGGGGGCACCCCACTTCTTGTCCAGCACGACGTTGCGGCCCTTGGGGCCTAACGTGACGCGAACGGCGTCGGCCAGCTTGTTCATTCCGCGCTCGAGGGCGCGTCGCGCCTCTTCGTCAAAAGCGATCAGTTTCGCCACGGGGGTTCCTCCTAGTGCGTTTCCACCTTTTTGGTGCAATGCAATATTAGCAGTCTCTTACCGAGAGTGCTAACGCGGGGGATCAGCCCCCCGCGACCGCAGGAACCAGCGACACCGTCTGGCCGGGCCCGACTTTGGTGTCCAGACCCTCGAGAAAACGGACGTCCTCGTCGGCCACAAAGACGTTGACGAAGCGGCGCAGCCCCCCATCCTCGTCCAGCACTCGCGCGGCCAGTCCGGGGTGCTCCTCTTCAATAGCCCAGATCGCCTCTCGCACGGTCGTGGCCTCGACGGGGATCTCGCCGACCCCGCCGACGAGTACGCGCAGCTGGCTGGGGAGACGAACGATGACGCTCACCGCGCGGCCGCCAGCTGATGAAAGCGAATGGCGTCTTCGGCCGCTTCAAGCGACGGCGAGATCGTTGAAGAGACGGTGGCCGTGTCAACGATCGCGTCCAGCGTCTTCAGCCCGTGGCCGGAGATGATGGCGACAATCGACTTCTCGCGATCGATGGAACCTCGCTCGATCAGCTGACGCAGCGACGCGATGGTCACGCCACCCGCCGTTTCAGCGAAGATGCCCTCGGTCCTCGCGAGCAGCTCAATGCACTCGAGGACCTCTTCGTCGAGCACCGATCCGCAGTCACCGCCCCGTGAGCGAAGTTCGTCGAGGACGTAGGGCGCGTCGGCCGGGTTGCCGATCGCGAGCGACCTCGCAATGGTGTTCGGCCGCTGGGGCGTGATGTAGTCCGCCTTCTCCTCGAAGGCGGTCGCGATCGGCGAGCAGCCCTTTGCCTGCGCGCCAAACAGCACCGGCGCGGGGCCCTCGACGAGGCCGAGCTCAATGAACTGGCGAAAGCCCTTCGCGACCTTCGTGAACTGGCTACCCGAGGCGAGCGGCACGATGACCTGGTCGGGGGTGCGCCAGCCGAGCTGCTCGGCGATCTCGAATGCGAGGGTCTTAGAGCCCTCGGAGTAGTACGCGCGCAAGTTGATATTGGCGAACGCCCAGTCCGGGTGCTCTGCGACGAGCTCGACGCAAAGTCGATTGACGTCGTCGTAGTTGCCCTCGACGCCGAGCACCGTCCCGCCGAAGATCGCCGCCATGGCGATCTTTGACTTCTCCAGGTCGGCGGGAATGATCGTGACGCTCGGCCAGCCAATGGACGCCGCGTGAGCGGCGACAGACGTGGCGAGGTTCCCCGTCGACGCGCACGCCGCCGTCGTAAAACCGAGGCGACGAGCGCTCGAGAGCGCGACCGACACCACGCGGTCCTTGAAGGATCCCGTCGGGTTGCGGGTGTCGTCCTTCAGCCAGAGCTCGCGCACTCCGAGGACCTCGGCGAGACGTGTGGCCCGGCGCAGGGGGGTCCAACCGGCCCCGAGATCGACGGGCGACTCACCGGGATCAGGGAGCAGCGCGCCGTAGCGCCAGATCGACGCAGGGCCCTCTTCGATGGACTTTCGCGTGACCGCCCCGCGAGCCGCGTCGAGGTCGTAGTCGACCTCGAGCGGACCGAAGCAGTAGTCACAGACGTAGCGGGCCTCCGCGGGGTAAGCGGTACCACACTCTCGACATTTGAGACCGGATGCGTAACTCATATCTCCCTCTTCATCGGTCGGCCTTTGGCACCTGGTATGAAGGGAAACTCCCTGGGCTCACACTGGTTGTCGCGACGTCTGCGGGGCCGTCCCTCAGTCGCTCTGGATGATGGTTACAATTCTTACCTGCCGCACGCGGCATTGTCAAGTTCGCCCCGTAACCTCGACGTGATGACCGACGCACCGTGGACGCTTGCACGCGACTCGTTCACGTTCGAACGCGTGAATGAGCTGAAGGGCGCGACCACCGTCGCGGTGATCATCCCGGCCAAGGATGAAGCGACGACCATCGGCTCGGTGATCGACATGGTCCGAGTGCACGATCACCTGGTCGACGAGCTCATCGTGGTCAACGACCACTCGAGCGACGATACGTCGACGGTGGCCGATCACCACGGTGCTCGGATCGTGCACCTAGAGGGGGTGAGTGGCAAGGGCGCGGCGATGGACGCCGGCGTCAGTGCGAGCACATCAGACATCGTCGTGTTCCTCGACGCCGATGTTCTCAATACGACAGCCGACTACGTGGCCCGACTCATCCAACCGCTCCTCGAGCGACCAGCGATTCAGCTGGTCAAAGCGTTTTACGTGCGCCCGCTGCACAACATGCCCACGGGCGGCGGCCGCGTCAACGAACTGACCGCCCGGCCCATCCTCTCGCTGCTCTACCCAGGGCTCGGCGAGATACGCCAACCGCTCGCGGGCGAGACCGCAGTGCGCCGCGGCGCACTCGAGACGGTCATACTCGAGCCCGACTACCGCGTCGAGATCGCGCTGCTCATCGACTGCGCCCAACTCTTTGGCGTGCGCGCGATTGCCCAAGTCGATCTCGGCATCCGGCGTCACCGCAATCGTCCGCTCGAAGAACTACGACCGATGGCAGTAGACGTGTTGCGCGCCGCGCTCGAGCGCTACAAAGTCGACACACCAAACGGGAACTGAGTTACGCCGACCGGTCGTGACCGAGAATCACGATGACGTCATCGCCCGAAACGCTCGTCAGCGGCTTCAGCGAACCCAGCGGATGTATCGCCGAAAGATTCACGCTGATCGTCGAGGCGACTTCTTGAGCCGCCTTGAGTTGGCCCGGGATGTAGTAGATGATGGTCTTCTTCTCCGTCGGTCCATTCACCGGTGGCAGCGTGTCCCAGTCCTGCGTCATCAACTTTTGTGTATAGGTAGCGGCGAGGCCCGTCACGTTTGTACCGTTGGCAACTTGCACGCGCACGCGTGACTTGATCACGCGTGCCGTTGATGGCTTCGTCGTCGTGGTGGACGGCGCGGTCGTAGTCGTCACCGATGAAGGCGACGATGAGATGGTGGTCACCATCAGAAACGTGGCGCCGATGAAGAGGACCACGATGATGAAGACGACCGCGAGCGACGGCTGGTAGTGGGATCCTGTGGCGTGCGAGTCTTGATGCGATGGTGTTGGGTCGCTCATTAGCCACAACTCTACGACGATCGAAGGTGAGTAAGTAACCTGGTTACTTCCAGCCGGTGTGGCGCAGTCTGGTAGCGCAGGCGATTTGTAATCGTCAGGTCGTGGGTTCGAATCCCTCCACCGGCTCCAAAATCGAAATCTTCTTCCTGCGCGATCAGTCCCCCAACGTTCAACTCACAAAGATTTCGACTCTCGAGTAGAGCGAGGACGTTTTACCAGCAACTGAGCCCTCGCCCGAAGACACGATGGTGACGCCCGTCACTTTCATGGTCCGGAGCTCTGCGCGCAAGTAGCTCGCCACGTTCGACGCTCGTGCCGCGCTTAATGCTTTGTCGAGCGACGCAAGACCGGTCGATGCGGAGTAGCCGTAAAGTCGCACAGCTTTGTAGCGTTTCGCCTTGAGTTCGGCGGCGAGCTCGCGCACTTGACGTTCGAGCGACACATTGAGCGAGGTCGAGAGATTCGCAAAGTCTCCAATCGCGCCGAACAGCACTTCGGGGGCTGCGCTCGATGGCGTCCACTGCGCATAGAGGGTGAGTGAAGTTGCGAGCGTCACGCTTGCACCCGGCGCGTACGAAGTTCCCTTGCCATCGGCTTCGGTATTCCACGATGTCAACTTGTACCCCTCTCGCACAAGAGCCGAAGCAGACGGAAGTGTGATGCTCGCACCGGTCACATTGTCGATTGTCGTCAGTGAGCCGCTTCCTCCTTCTGTGACAAAATTCACCGTTACCGTTGACGTGGGAGTTGAAGGCGGGTTCGGCGAACCGGATGTAGGCGGCGTCGAAGCAACGAGCGGTGTCCACTGCGCGTAGAGCGTCATCGATGACGACAGCGACACTGACTGTCCCGGTTGGTAATCGGTTCCCGAGCCATTCGCTGCTGTGTTCCAAGAAGTGAGTGTGTACCCGGCGTCTTCAACTTCCGCGCCGCTCGGCAAAGTCACCGTGGACCCCACGACTCCGGTGAGAGTCGATATTGAACTCGTCCCACCATTGGCGTTGAGCGATATCTCCGTCAGTGGATCCTGAGTCCATTGTGCGTAGAGCGTCACACTTGATTCGGTCTCAAACGACTGACCGGCTGCGTATTCCGTCCCCAACCCGTTTGCCTCTGTATTCCAGCCGGCGAAAGTGTAACCACTGAAAGACAAGCCAGCACCCGAAGGGAGAGCGACCGAGCTTCCTGATGGGTCACTTAGAGACGACACGTTGCCGACACCCCCGTTGTCACTAAAGGAAATCGTTAACGAAGGCAACGGACTCCACTGGGCGTACAGACCAACACTCTCGGCAAACGAGTACGGTGCGCCGTCTGCGTATGGGGTGCCGCTCCCGTTGGCTTGGGTATTCCATCCGGTGAAGGTGTATCCGCCATTAGTAAAAGCGGGACTGATGTCTGCAAATTGTTCTAAGTCTGCAGTCTGGTCATAGGTGCCGGGTTGGTAGCTACAAACCGTATCCGAAAGACTGTCGTTTTCAAAGAAGGTGACCGTCGTAGCAGGCTCAATCTGGGCTCCTGCGTTCGGCGGACTCAGCACTCCCCCGAAAATTGGCATGACGATAAGCACCAACGTTCCCAGCAACAAGCCTGTAGGCGCGTCTATGAACGTCTTCATATTCATTGCGACTCCGTTTCGAGACATGCGAGCGCCTGTGTCTCAAACACTCGTCCAACGACATCAGCTTCGACATCGCCCTTCATGCTCGTAGTTGACGACAACAAATCGAGTTTTCCCGAAGTGCCGCAACGTTTCTAATTGCTGACGTTCAGGGTTGATTCATTTTTGTATGAGGGTCGATTGAAAATTGATCGTCACCGCAGCGACGTATGAACTACGAAGCGGAGCGTCGCTGACGAGCAGTCTCGAAGGCTGCGATCGACACTGCGACCCCCGCGTTCAGCGAACTGATACGACCGACCTGCGGTATCGACACAACGGTCGCGCATCGCTTGCGAGTGAGAGAAGAAAGTCCCTTCTCTTCGCCCCCAACCACGATGGCCACGGGTCCTGAGCCAAGGTCGAGGTCGTAGAGCGACTCCTTGGACTCCCCGGCGAGACCCACCGTGAGAACGCCCGTCTTGTTCAACTGGTCGATCGCCGCGGGTACTCCGCCAACGTCACAGAACGTCAGATACTCGATCGCGCCCGCGGCCGTCTTCGTTACCGAGGGGGAGATCCGCGCCGACCGGTGCCTCGGCAGAATGACGCCGGTCACCCCGGCGCCGTCGGCACTGCGCAGCATTGCACCGAGGTTGCGCGGGTCGGTGACGCCGTCACAGACCAGAAGAAACGGCTTCGGGATGCGCAGCAGATCTTCGAGCATGACCGTGTTGAGGGGCTGAGCGAGGGCCATCACACCTTGGTGGCCTTCAGTCTTCGCCTCGCGATCGAGACGAGCCATCGAGATGATGCTCACAGATACTCGCTGACGCTGTGCTTCGATCTCGATGGCGTCGAGCACGTCGGACGCATCTTGATTTTCACCAATAAATATCTTCTTCACCGTGCGACGCTTCGCGCGCAACAGCTCGAGGACGGCGTGGCGGCCCTCGACCTGATCGCCGCCAACGCCGTCGCGATCACGTGTCGGTCGCCGCGGCGCGTTCGCCGGCGCGTAACGCGTGTTCGGACGAGACGAGCGCTTCGGCCCGCGCGACGGCGTCGGGCGCGGGCTCACGAGTGCTCGTCTATGAGCACGACGGCACTGGCCGCGATGCCTTCGCTGCGACCGAGCGCGCCGAGTCCTTCGCTCGTCGTTGCCTTCACTGATATGAGGGCGCCGACGACACTCGAGAGCTCATGGGACATCGCAGGCATGTAGAGCGCGAGCTTCGGCCCCTCGGCAATGATCGTGACGTCGCCCGACACGACGTGGAACCGCTCAGCCTGGATGATTGTCATCGTCGCTTCGAGAAGTCGCCGCGACGGCACGTTGTGAAACGCGGGGTCGTTATCGGGAAAGTGACGTCCAACGTCTCCTTGATTGGCCGCGCCCAGCAATGCGTCACACAGCGCGTGGGTCACGACATCCGCATCGGAGTGACCGATGAGGCCTGGCGCGTTGGGAATGTGGACGAGTCCGAGCCACAGCTGGCGACCGGTCTCCTCACTCACGCGATGGACGTCGATGCCTTGGCCGATCCTCATGGTCGCCTCGTTCCCAGAGATTCGAGATCACCGGGCTGGGTGATCTTCACGTTGCTCGACTCTCCGGGCACGACCACCACCACGGCGCCGATCGCCTCAACGAGCCCGGCGTCGTCGGTCGCGTCGTCGCCCGTCGCGTGTGCGCGCTCGAGGACGTCGCGGCGAAAGGCTTGCGGGGTCTGGACCCCGACGAGCTCGTCACGAGTGAGCGTTTCGGTGACGACCGTTACGTCGCCCTTTTGGGTGATGCGCTTGACGGTGTCGGTGAGCGCGAGGCCGGGGACGGCCGCGTCCGCGCCGCCTTCGATCGCCGAGACCACAGCCTTGAAGAGCGCCGCGCTGGCGAACGGGCGAGCGGCGTCGTGGACGATCACGATATCGGCGTCTTCGCAGTGAGCAAGCCCGCGGCGCACCGAGGCCGCTCGCGAGGAGCCGCCCGTGACGACGTCGTCCGCCCCTTCGCCGTTGCCGTCGTACCCTTCGGGCACCACCAGCACGACGTGAAGGGCGGCGCTGCGACAGGCGGCGACGCTGCGCGCGGCCACGGTCTCGCCGTCAATAAGGGCGAACTGCTTGGCGCCACCGAAACGGGTGCCCCGGCCGGCGGCCACCACCACGGCCGCGACCGTCATGCCTACGGCAGGACCGAGGCGAGCTTTTCTTCAGCCGCTTCCGTGTCCACGTTGAGGGCGAAGGTGAGCTCGGAGACGAGAATCTGGCGCGCACGGGTCAGCATTCGCTTCTCGCCCGCGCTGAGCCCCTTGTCCTTGTCGCGGATCGACAGGTTTCGTACGACTTCGGCGACCTGGTAGATGTCGCCGGAACGGAGCTTCTCCGAGTGGTTCTTGAAGCGACGCGACCAGTTGGTCGGCATGCGGGCTTCCTTCTTGCGAAGGACCGCGAAGACCTCTTCAACCTCTTCGTCGTTGATGACGTCGCGCAGACCGACCGATTCGGCGTTCGCGACGGGCACCATCAGCACCAGGTCGGTGTAGGCGACCTTCAGCTTCAAATAGTCCTGTTTGACGTCAAAAGCCGTCATTTTCTCGATCTTTTCCACAGTGCAGGCGCCGTGGTGAGGGTAAACGAGACGGTCGCCCTTTTTGTACTTACGCGCAGTCATTGCTTCGCAACTCTCCTCAGAGATTTCGCCCCAAAAGAGGGCGTTTGGGGGATTAACTATTTTAGCAGGTTTTTGGTTTTCCGGTGCAGTTAAAGGGCCGGTGTCGCTCGATCCGCACCAGGGCGAAGAACCGAACGCCCTTCAGGCGCGCACGACGCCGAGGCCTTGGGCGACGTCCAGTGCTTCTGCCAGCGAGTGAGAGCGGCGAAGTTGCAGACCCGGGGCGTCGGGGGCGTCGCATGACGCGGGCACGATGATCTCGCGAGCCCCGAGACGCTGCGCTTCGAGTATTCGTCGCGGCATGCCCGACACCGCTCGCAGTTCACCCGCGAGTCCGACCTCTCCGATCGCCACCACCGTGGGCGGCACCGCAAAGCCCTTCGTTGCCGAGGCGATCGCGAGGGCAAGGGCAACGTCGACGCCCGGCTCGTTCGCTGAGAGCCCGCCCGCGGTCGCGGCAAAGACGTCGAGTGCGCTCGTGTCGACGCCGCAGCGCGCCTCGAGCACGGCGAGCAAGAGCGAGAGGCGCTGGGAGGAGACCTGGTAGGCCACGCGACGGGTCGAACCGGTCGCGTGAGCGACCAGCGCCTGAATCTCGACGAGAAGTGATCTCGAGCCGTCGTTGGTGACCGTCAAGACAACACCGGGAACGTCAAGCTGGGGGCCGCGAAGGGACACCGACGCGTCGGCGATCTCGCGCAATCCGTCACCGACCAGCTCGAAGAGCCCCACCTCGCCGGTCGCACCGAAACGATGCTTCTGTGCGCGCACCGCGCGCAGTGATCCGTGGCGATCCCCTTCGATGCGCAGCACCGTGTCCACGAGATGCTCAAGCGCTCGCGGCCCGGCGAGCTCGCCGTCTTTGGTGACGTGACCGATCAGCAGCAACGCGGTGCCGTTTTCTTTCGCTACCGCACAGAGCCGCTCGGCGGCGGCGCGTACCTGGGGCACCGAGCCCACCACGCTCGAGAGCGCTTCGTCGCTCATCGCAGAGATCGAGTCAACCACGCAGAGCGATCGACCGCCTTGGGCGATCAGCTCACTCGCCGCCTCGACGCTCGTGGTCGTCGCGATGTGAAGCCGCTCCGGTATCTCGCCGAGACGACGTGCGCGCTGGGCGACCTGGGGTGCGGACTCCTCGGTCGCGATGAGGAGTACGTCGCGCTCGCTCGCGAGCTCGCGCAGGGTCATCAGAGCGAGGGTGGACTTGCCCACCCCGGGCTCGCCATAGAGCAGGGTGGTCGACCCGACGACGAATCCGCCGCCGAGCACCCGGTCCAGTTCTGAGATCCCCGACGAGATCACCGCCGCGTCGCTGCTCGACACTTCTCGAAGTGCGCTCGCACTCACCCGGGTGCGCTCGCGCGCGGTCGTGCCAGCGACCGTCACCTCATCGATCGAGTTCCACTCGCCGCATCCCCCGCAGCGTCCCTGCCAGCGCGGCGCAACCGAGCTGCAGAGACGACAGACGTAGCGGGTGCGGGACTTCACCCGTTGGACGCTAGGCAGCCGCTGTGACGTTACGCGTTGGTCGTGTCTTCGAAGTCAACCGACGGCGGAAGGCCCTCGACTCCTTCGAAGGTGAGCACAGGACCGTCGGGCCCCTCGACGGCGTCGACCACGATGGTCTGGCCGGCGTGAAACTCCTTGAACAAGATCTTCTCGCTCAACGCGTCCTCGACGTACTGCTGGACGGCGCGGCGAAGCGGTCGAGCGCCGAGCTCTGGGTCATAGCCCTTATCGGCGAGGAACTCCTGGGCCTTTGCCGACAGCTCGAGGCCGAGGCCCTGAGTGGCCAACTGGTCGCGCAGACGTGTGATGAACAGGTCCGCCACGGCCATCACTTCTTGCTTCGTGAGCTCGTGGAACACGATCGTGTCGTCGATGCGGTTCAAGAACTCGGGACGGAAGTGCGCCTTTAAGGCCTGGTTGACCTTTTCTTTCATCCGCTCGTGGGTGATCGAGTCGCCGCCCTTGCCGAAGCCAATCGCGGCCTTGCGCAGGTCCGACGTGCCGAGGTTCGAGGTCATGATCAAGATCGTGTTCTTGAAGTCGACCGCGCGGCCTTGGGAGTCGGTGAGGCGCCCATCTTCGAGGATCTGCAGCAACGTGTTGAAGACGTCGGGGTGCGCCTTTTCGACTTCGTCGAAGAGGACCACCGAGAACGGCTTGCGCCGCACGGCCTCGGTGAGCTGGCCACCTTCGTCGTAGCCGACATACCCCGGCGGCGAACCAATGAGCCGCGACACCGAGTGCTTCTCCATGTACTCGGACATGTCGAGCTGGATCAGCGCGTCGGCGTCGTCAAAGAGGAACTCGGCGAGCGTCTTTGCGAGCTCGGTCTTTCCCACACCCGTCGGGCCGAGGAAGATGAACGACCCACCGGGGCGCTTCGGGTCCTTCAGGCCGGCGCGGGTGCGACGTATGGCGCGGCTGAGCGACGTGACGGCCTCGTCCTGGCCGATGACGCGCTTGTGCAGCTCGTCTTCCATGCGCAGCAGCTTGGTCGTCTCTTCTTCGGTGAGCCGGTAGACGGGGATCCCGGTCCACACGGCGAGCACTTCGGCGATCGTCTCTTCGTCGACGAGGTCAAAGGCCTCCCCGCCGGGAGTGAGCATGTTCGCGTCGATCGCCTCGCGCTTGGCCATGAGGTCTTGCTCTTGCTGGTCGAGGGCCTTTGCCTGGTCGAGCGCGCCCGAGTTCATCGCGGACTCCTTGTCGCGGCGCAGGCGCAAGATGTCCTCGTCGATCTTCTTTGCGGCCGGTGGGGTGTCCATGCGACGAATGCGCAGGCGGCTGCCGGCTTCGTCGATGAGGTCGATCGCCTTGTCGGGCAAGAAGCGGTCCGAGATGTACCGGTCGGACATGTTGGCGGCGGCGATGAGCGCCTGGTCGGTGATCTTGACCGCGTGGAACTCCTCGTAGACCTCGCGCAGACCCTTCAGGATCTCGATGGTCATCGCGACCGAGGGCTGCTCGACCTTGACGGGCTGGAAGCGACGCTCGAGCGCCGCGTCCTTTTCGATGTGCTTGCGGTACTCGTCGATGGTCGTTGCTCCGACCGTCTGGAGCTCACCGCGCGCCAGCATCGGCTTCAAGATGGAAGCGGCGTCGATCGCGCCTTCGGCGGCGCCGGCACCCACGAGCGTGTGGATCTCGTCGATGAACAAGATGATGTCCCCGCGCGTGCGGATCTCCTTCAGCACCTTCTTCAGGCGCTCTTCGAAGTCACCGCGATAGCGCGACCCCGCGACGAGTGCACCGAGGTCGAGCGTGTAGAGCTGCTTGTCGGCCAGGGTGACGGGCACCTGGTTCGCCACGATGCGCTGGGCGAGGCCCTCGACGATGGCGGTCTTGCCAACGCCGGGTTCGCCGATGAGGACGGGGTTGTTCTTCGTGCGACGTGACAGCACCTGCATCACGCGCTCGACTTCCTTCTCGCGCCCGACGAGCGGGTCGAGCTTGCCCTCGCGGGCGAACTGCGTGAGGTTGCGTCCGAACTGGTCGAGGACGGCCGAGCCGCCCGCCGCCTCGGGGTCGCTCTTAGAGGAGCCGACGCTGCTCGCAGCGCCCGCTTCCTTGCCGGCCTGGCCGGACATCATCTGGATGACTTGGGTGCGCACGCGCGCCATGTCGGCGCCGAGGTCGTTCAAGACCTGGGCCGCGACGCCCTCACCCTCGCGCACGAGGCCAAGGAGCATGTGCTCGGTGCCAATGTAGGAGTGCCCGAGCTGGAGGGCCTCGCGCAGGGAGAGCTCAAGAACCTTCTTCGCGCGGGGAGTAAAGGGGGGAGAACCGGGTGAGGGGTTGGTGTTGGCGCCGATCGCCTCTTCCACCTTCTCACGTACGACGTCGAACGTGACCCCAAGGGCGTCGAGCGCCTTCGCCGCCACGCCCTCGCCCTCGCGGATCAGACCGAGCAGGATGTGCTCGGTGCCAATAAACGCGTGGTTAAGGTCGCGTGCCTCTTCCTGGGCCAGTACGAGTACTCGCCGAGCACGGTCTGTAAAGCGCTCAAACAATGGTCGTCCTTTGTTTCTTTCATTGAAGTGTACCGGTCGTAAAGGCGCAGTTGAACGAGGGCCCCGGACCACCGAGAATGGTTATTCTTCGTTCATCTAGGGTGGTGAACGTGAATCCCCTCGAACAACTAGGGCTCGCTTCGGTGGAAGAGGACTTAGTTCGGCTCGAGGTGCTCCTCACCGACTCGGTCGTCTTTGGTGACGCCTACCTCGACGCGGTGACGACCCATCTCATTGACGCTGGTGGCAAGCGCCTGCGAGCCCTGCTGGCCGTGGCGTCGGCAACCGGCGGGGAGCGAACGGCCACCCACGATGATCTGATGGGCGGCGTCTCCCTCGAGCTGATGCACGTCGCCTCCCTCTACCACGACGACGTCATGGACGAAGCCCAGATCCGCCGGAACGTCGAGAGCGTGAACGCCCGCTACGGGAACCTCGTCGCAATCGTCGCCGGGGACTATCTCATGGCTCGTTCGGCCGGGATCGCGGCCGACCTCGGGGCCGAGGCCGCGAGCCTGATGGCGCGCACCCTCGCGTGGCTCACCCGCGGCCAGGTCTCAGAGGTGCGCACGTCGTATTCACTCGAGCGCACCGAGGCGGACTACTTCGAAGCCATCGAGGGAAAGACCGCGGCGCTCATGTCCTCCAGTTGTCGTATGGGCTCGATGACCGCGGGCCTCTCGCTCGACGAGAGCAACGCCCTTGCCGACTTCGGACGGTGCTTCGGGATGGTCTACCAACTGCGCGACGACATCTTGGATCTCATCGCGACCGACGGTCAGCTCGGCAAGCCCGCGGGCCAAGACCTCGCCGAGGGGATCTACAGCCTGCCGACCCTGTTCGCGATGCGCGACTCGCGCGTGGCCGACGAGCTGCGCGCACTCCTCGGTCGCCCGCTCGACGATGACGACCGTGAACGGGCCCGCAAGCTTGTCGTGGCGACCGACGGCATCGACCGAACGGTGCTCGCGGCCAATCGCTTTCTCGTCGACGCGCACCGCGCGATTGCGGTCCTGCCGAGCGCCAACCTGCGCGTCGGCTTCACGGCGCTCATCACCTCGCTGCTAGAGGACCTTCCTCGCTACTGAGTCAGGTTTTCGACGTCGATGTCGAGTGGCACGCGCGCGATGTCGCGCGGTATGGGCTTGAGCGTCGGAAAGGCGATCACCTCTTTGATGTTGGGCTCGTCGGCGATGAGCATCGCGAGCCGGTCCATCCCGACGCCGAGGCCGGCCGTGGGAGGCAGTCCCCACTCGAGCGCCATGATGTAGTCCTCGTCGATCGGCATCGTCTCATCCTGACCGGCTTCAGCGAGGCGCGCCTGCTCTTCGAAACGCGCGCGCTGTTCGACGGGATCGGTGAGCTCGCTGAAGCCGTTCGAGAGCTCGCGACCGGCGGCGTAGGACTCGAACCGCTCGGTGACCTCGGGGTCACGACGGCTGCGACGCGAGAGCGGCGAGATCTCAACGGGATGCTCGGTGACGAACGTGGCATCCCACAGCGATGACTCAGCCAGGTTCTCGAACAGCTCGGCGAGACAGCGACCCGGCCCCCACGAGGGGTGCACGTCGATGCCGTGTTCACGCAAGTAGCCCGCGAGCTCCTCGCGCGGCGTGTGGACCGAGACCTCCTTGCCGAGCGCCTCGCTCGCGAGCTCGGCCATGGTTCGTCGCGGCCAGGGGGCGGTGAACGAGAGCGTGCGACCCTGGTAGTCGATCGCCGTCGTGCCGAGGACGTCGCGCACGACGCCCGAGACGAACTCCTCGACGAAGGACATCATGTCCTCGTAGTCCCAGTACGCGGCGTAGAGCTCGAGCATCGTGAACTCGGGGTTGTGACGCGGGCTCACCCCTTCGTTGCGAAAGACACGGCCGAGCTCGAAGACCCGCTCGAAGCCGCCGACGACGAGTCGCTTGAGCCAGAGCTCGGGCGCGACGCGCAGGTAGAAGTCGCTGTCGAGGGCGTGGTGGCGCGTGACGAAGGGGCGCGCCGAGGCTCCCGAGGCAGTCGCGTTGAGGATCGGCGTCTCAACCTCCATGAAGCCCGCCGCCCAGCAGCGCTCGCGCGCCGCGCGCATCATGTCGCTTCGGCGCTGGAGCGAACGGCGAGAGACCTCGTTCGCCCAGAGGTCGGCCTCGCGGTGGCGGTAGCGCAGGTCGAAGTCGGCGATGCCCGCCCACTTGTCGCCAAAGTTGCGCTGGGCTTGGGCGAGCAGCTCCCACTGGGCGACCTTGACCGAAAGCTCCCCGCGCTTCGTGCGCACGACCTCGCCGGTCACCCCGACCCAGTCGCCGAGGTGGAGCTTGGTGAACTCGTCAAAGCGGTCGGCGACGGCGTCCATGGCGAAGAGCTGGATCTCGCCCGTCGAGTCGCGCATCGTGGCAAAGGCGAGCTTGCCCTGTCGACGCAGCAGCATGAGCCGCCCGGCCACGCGCCTCACCTCGCCGGACTCCTCGCCGTCGCTCAAGTACGAGAAGGCCTGCTGCAGGGACGCGGCGTAGGCGTCGTGGGCGAACTGATACGACGTGGTCACGAGCTCTCTTTCGAATGATTCCTTTCATGAACGATACGCAATCCGTGAAGGGTCAACCACGGCTCGATGATGCGCACGTGCCGTGTATAGGGCGCGATGAGACTCGACAGCCCTCCCGTGCCGATCACGGTGCCCTCGCCCACCTCATCGAGGATGCGATCGACGATGCCGTCCACTTGGGCAGCGAACCCGAAGAGCACCCCGCTTTGGATCGATTCGGCCGTTGAACGCCCGATCGCCGAGCGCGGACGCACGAGCTCGACCGAGCGCAACGCGGCGGCGTGCGTGTAGAGCGCCTCCAGGGAGATCGCGACGCCCGGCGCGATCGCCCCGCCCAGATACTCACCGCGCTCGCTGATGACGTCGAACACCGTCGCGGTGCCCATGTCAACCACGATCGAGGCGCCGGGATAGAGGTCGTAGGCGCCAATGGCGTCGGCGATGCGGTCCGCGCCGACCTCGCGCGGGTTGTCGTAGAGGATCGGCATCCCCGACTTCGTGCCGGGCCCGAGCACGGTCAGCTCCCGGTCGGAGAACCAGCGCTTCGCCATGCGGCGCAGCTGGGTCGTCACCGACGGGGCCGACGAGCAGATGGCAATCTCCGTCACGGCGTTCTTCAGATCCAGACCCTCGAGGTCGAGCAGCTGGGTGAGCATGATCGCGTGCTCGTCGGGGGTGCGCTCGAGCACCGTCGACGTTCGCCAGTGGTACGCGAGCCCGTGCTCGCCGCTCGCACGCGCAAAGCCCATCGCCTCGGGCGCGTCGAGATCGGCCTCGCCGAAGAGCCCGATCAGTGTCTCGGTATTGCCGACGTCCATCGCTAGTAGCACCGCTACCTCCCCACCACGTGCACGGGGCCGTTGTCAATGAGCCGCACGCCCTCGACGTACCCGGCAAGCAGCGCGCGCCGCTCGCCGACCTCGTCGTCACCCGTGGGAACCAGCGTGAGCGGGCTCACGACGTCGGCGTAGGCGATGTCGACGCCCGCGTCGTCGAGGATGGTGCGCATGGTGGCGCGCAGCGAGCTCGCCCGCGCGCTCGTCGTCGCGACGTAGCTGAGCGCGCGAGAGAGACCGAGCGCGCGGCGCCGGCCCTCTGAGGAGAGACGAACGTTGCGACTCGACTGGGCGAGGCCGTCGGGATCGCGCACGATCGGACAGCCCATCACCTCGACGTCAAAGCTGAGGTCGTGCACCATCTGTCGGATGACGGCGAGCTGCTGGAAGTCCTTCTCCCCGAAGAACGCTCGACAGCTGCCGGTCACGGCGAAGAGCTTCGCCACCACGCTCGAGACGCCGTCGAAGTGTCCGGGTCGGTCGGCACCTTCGTAGACGTCGCCGAGGCCCCGGACCGACACCGTGGTCGGCGTACATCCCGGGTAGTCCGGCCACATCTCGCTGAGCGATGGCGTGATCAGACAGTCGACGCCGCACTCGAGCGCGAGCGCCCGGTCGGCCTCGAGCGTGCTCGGGTAGTGCGCGAGGTCTTCGGCGTCGGCGAACTGTCGCGGGTTGACAAAGATCGTCGCGAGCACCAGGTCACTCGACGCCTTCGCCGAACGAAAGAGCGACACGTGACCCTCGTGCAAGGCACCCATGGTCGGCACGAGACCGAGGCGTCGTCCGGCCCCGCGCTCGGCGTTCGCGTACGCGCGCCACGAGGCGATGTCGGTGAGCTCGAGCACTAGGCGTGCGATGCGAGTCGGCGTTGCTCGGCGAGCTCGAACGCGGCGTTCGCCAGAGCGACGTAGGTCGAACGCTCGGATTCGGGGATGGCGTCGAGGTGCGCGTCGATGGTCGCCATGTCCGCGCGCGACGCGGGTCCGGTCAACGCGCGCGACGCGCCGAGGGTGCGCACGTCACTGATCGCCTGCTCAACGAGCGGGAGAAAGTCCTCGAGGGCGAGGCCCGTCGCTTCGGCGAGCACCTCGACGTGGCCCAGCATCGCCACGACGTGATTTGCCGCAACCGACGCGGTCGCGTGGTACAGCGCGCGCCGGTCGTCGCTGAGGCGAAGGACCGTGCCGCCGAGGGAGCGAACGAGCTCGACGACGAGTTCGTCGCCGCCGACGCTGAAGCGGGCGCCGCGCAGACGCTCCGCGCCGAGCTCGGTGTTCGAGAGCACGGCCAGCGGGTGAAGAAAGCCCGTGCGGGGGTGCTTTGCGAGTTCGCCAAGTCCACGCGAGCCCGCGACGTGCGCGACGACGTAGGCGCCGAGCGCCAGTTCGTTCGAGACGGACGCAAGCTCGTCATCAGGGACACACAGGAGCACAAGGTCGACTGACGAGACCTGGTCCAGCTGATCGTGGTGGTAGGTGCGAACCTCGTGCCCGGCCTCGCGCAGGGCACCAGCAAACGAGCTCCCCGCGCGGCCGACGCCGACGATGGCAATCTTCATGATGGCTCCAGTCCCGTTCCAGCCCCATCGGGTGCCGTTCGGTTAGTGCAATGACTGAAGTGTACCGAGTTCTCGCACGCTCCCTGCGGCGCTCGCGAGCTGGCGCTCGCTCACGAGGTCGGGCGCCAGTTCGGCGAGGGGAACGAGCACGAAGGCCCGTTCATAGAGGCGAGGGTGAGGGATGGTCAGCTCGGGGTCATCGAGGACTTCCTCGCCGACCAGCAGGACGTCCACGTCAAGCGTCCGCGGGCCCCAACGAACTTCCCGAGTGCGTCCCGCCGCATCTTCAGCCGCGCGGGCGCGCTCGAGGAGTTCGTGCGCGCTCGCTGTGGTCGTGAGCTCAACGACCAGATTCCAGAAGTCGCCTTGGGCGAACGCCACCGACCGGCTCAGTCTCATAGACGTGGGAGAGCCGATACCCGTCAGATGCGACGACCACGGGAATCGCCGAGGTGAGGTGCTCGTAGCGGTCCCCGAGGTTCGTGCCGAGAGAGAGGTAGGCCTTTCGCACCGCGGCCTCCGCCTAGGGCCGCGACACCGTGCAGCGAACGCCGACCGTCGCGACGTCTTCGGCGACCGGCGGGTGCAGCTTCCGTACGGCAACGGTCACTGAAGTGATGGCAACGTCAAAGGCGAGGATCTCGCGCGCGACTCGGTAGGCCAGCGTTTCGAGCAGCAAGAACGCGCCGTCGTGCGCCACCTTCGCCGTCATGGTGAGCACCGCTGCGTAGTTCGTCGTCTTGGTGAGGTCGTCGCTCGTCGCCGCTGCTTCGAACGGTCGCTCGATGTCGATGTCAAAGGTGAGCGGCTGGGCGCGGCCCCGCTCCTCGCTCAGCACGCCCACCACCGCGCTCACGCGCAGCTCGCGCAACTCGATCACGTCACTCACGGGCGGTCTCGGGCACGTCGGGCAGGTCGAGCAGCACCGAACGACCGTCAGGACCGATCGATCGCTTGAAGAGCCGCTCGACGAGGGCGATCGAGGCGGGCACGGTCGCGACCTTCTGACTCCAGACGAGATACCCCGCGACGACCCCGAGGAGGCGATCGGAGACCTCGTCGCTGTGCAGCAGCACCGTCGTGTTGTGCGACATGCAGCGTGCGACGTCCTCGTAGCAGGCCTCGAGCACTTCACGCTGCTGGGGACCGCCACGAAGCGCGTAGTGACCCGCGGTCAGCCCGTGCTCAAAGTAGGCATTCATGTTCTGCATGACGGGCAGAATCGAGATCACGCGCCCAAAGCCCTGATGCTTCAGCCAGAGCAGCTCCTCGTCGCGGCGAACCTGTCGGTGCACCGTCGTCGATCCGCCGGGCCGTTCGGAGACGGCGAGTATTCCCTTATAGATCCACGTGAACCCGCGCGGTTCGATACCGGCCGCCCACTTTCCCTTCACGGAGCGACCGCCGAAAGGGGCATCGCCAACAGGTCGCGCAGCTGGACCGTTTCTCGCACGTCGTGCACGCGCACCATACTTACACCTTGAATCATCGCCCAGGCCTCCGTCGCGAGTGACGCTTCAAGTCGGTCGTCGACACCAACCGTGTCGCGTCCAAGCTGGCCGAGGAAGCCCTTGCGACTCGTGCCGATCAGCACACCCGCGCCGACTTCCTTGGCGAGCTCAACGAAGCGATCGCAGTGGGCAAGCAGCGTGAGGTTGTGCTCGATCGTCTTGCCAAAGCCGATGCCCGGATCGATCCACAGCGTGGTCACCCCCGCACGGCGTGCGCGCTGTGCGACGTCCACCAGAAACTCGCTGATCTCTCCCACGACGTCACCGTAG
Source organism: uncultured Acidimicrobiaceae bacterium (assembly GCA_963724865.1). Classification (GTDB taxonomy): domain Bacteria; phylum Actinomycetota; class Acidimicrobiia; order Acidimicrobiales; family RAAP-2; genus RAAP-2. The sequence goes on from CAVRWO010000005.1 coordinate 97,362, forward strand.
GTCGGGTTCACCTGCATCGTGCGCGAGTCGCCCTGGCGGTGCATCGCGACGTAGCCCACCTGGAGCTCTCCCGCGACGCCACAGAGCGTCGCCGAGACGTCGTTGACGATGCTCGCGCCCGCCTGAACCGCGGCGCGCGCGACGTCCGCCTTTTGGGTGTCGATCGAGACGGTCCCGTATCGAGCGAGCGCCGCCACGACGGGCAGGACGCGAGCGAGCTCTTCAGACTCTTCAACGGGCTCCGCGCCCGGGCGCGTCGACTCTCCCCCGACGTCAACCACGTCAGCGCCGAGCGCGAAGAACGAGCGCCCGCGCTCGACCGCCTCGTCGAGGGCGAGTGTGCGCGAGGCCGGGAAGAATGAGTCGGGCGTCACGTTGAGGACGCCCATCACCGCCGGGCTCAGCGCCACGTAGACCTTCGTTGATGGATGTATTGGAGGGCTTCGGCGCGATACGCCGCGTCGTCCTTCAAGACGCCGCGAACCGCTGAGGTGACCGTCGTCATGCCCTCTTTCTTTACGCCGCGCATCGACATGCAGAAGTGCTCCGCCTCAAGGACGACGATCGAGCCGCGCGGCGCGAGCTCCTTTTCCATCGCCTCGACGATTTGGGTGGTCATGCGCTCTTGGACCTGAAGGCGCCGCGCGAACCCTTCGACCAGCCGCGCGAGCTTGGAGAGCCCGGCGATCCTTCCGTCCGAAGGCAGATAGGCGACGTGCGCGAACCCGACGAACGGCACGAGATGGTGCTCACAGAGCGACGTGAAGGGGATGTCGCGCACCATCACCATCTCGTCGTGTCCGATCTCAAAGGTGGTGCGCAGGTGTTCGCCCGGATCGGTCTCGACGCCCTCGAACAGCTCGACGTACATGTCGGCCACTCGACGGGGCGTCTCTCTCAGTCCCTCGCGGTCCGGGTCTTCGCCGATTGCCTCGAGCAGCTCGCGCACGAGCCGCTGCACCCGAGGTTGGTCGACCATGTCTAGGCCTCGCCGACGTAGGTGTAGATCGCGTCGAGGTTGCGGTAGCGCTCGTTTACGTCGAGTCCGTAGCCAACCACGAAGTCCGGCGGGATGGCAAAGCCCACGTACTTCAGTGACTGCTCGACGCGCTGCTCGCCCTCTTTGAGCAGCAGCGCACATACCTCCAGGCTCGCCGGGCTGCGAGCGCCGAGGTACTGACGCAGATAGTTGAGCGTGAGGCCCGAGTCGACGACGTCTTCGACGATGAGAACGTCTCGACCGAGCAGGTCAACGTCGAGGTCCTTGACGATGCGCACCACACCGCTCGTCTTGGTGGCGGCGCCGTAGGACGAGACGGCCATGAAGTCGACTTCGACGGGAAGCTCGATGGCGCGCATGAGGTCGGCCATGAAGTTGATCGCACCCTTCAAGACACAGACCAGCAGCGGCGGCCGTTGCGCGTAATCGATCGTGATCTGGCGTCCGAGCTCGGCCACGCGATCGTGCACTTCTTTCGCTGAGACCACCACGTCGCCCAGGACGCCGGTTGCCCACGTGGCCGTGAAATCCTCAGGGGCGTGCCTATCCATGGTTGGTCAGCGTAGTGGAGTCGTCCTCGAGAGCGAGACGTTGGGTACGCCGCGAAAGGCGCCGACCCCCCTGGAGCTCCGTTGCGACGACGTCACCCGCGATCACCCGCTCGGCCCGCTCGAGCTCGGCCGCACTCGGCGGATGCACCTCGTCGAACTCGTCGACGAAGCAGAGCTTTGCGCGCAGCCAGTGACGCCGACGCGCGAGCGGCCACGTGCGCAGCTCGCGACAGTCGACATCGCCGAGGAGGAGCGCGACGTCGGGGCCTCCCACGAGGCTCAGCCACGCCCGGTCCTCGTAGATCACATCGGCCTGTCGAGCGAGGATCGGCACGACGTCGCGCTCGGCGATCTCGCACATGAGCGGGAGCAGCTGGTGTCGAACGCGGTTTCGGCGAAACGAGAGATCGTCGTTGGTCTCGTCATGGCGCGCCTCAAGCTTCGCGCCGACGACGACCTCGGCGAGATCGCGGCGGCGGACCTTCACGAGTGGTTTGGTCGGGTCATCCACCATCGGTGAGAGGCCGTCGAGCCCGGCGCCGCGCAGCATGTTGAGCAGTACGGTCTCGGCGAGGTCGTCCATCGTGTGCCCGGTCAGCACTCCAGTAGGGAGCACTCGTCGACGTTCGGCGCGCGCGCGGGCTTCGAAGTTCGCTCCCGGTTCAACCTGGACGTCGTAGAGCACGCAGGTGACACCTCGTTCGCCGCTGACATTCCAGACGAAGGCGGCATCCTCGTCGCTGGCCGGTCGCGCGTGGTGGTTGACGTGGTGCACGCTGACGACCAGATCCGCGTCGAGCGCGAGGAGAAGGAGCCCCAGCGAGTCAGCCCCGCCCGATACCGCGAGGTCGACGTCGCTGCCTGAGGGTGGAAACGTGCAGTCCTGCAGCAGTCGCGCGGTGTCCATGGCATCAGGTTAGGCACCGGAGCAACGGCGCTCTCGGGTCAGGCAGCGACCGAGAACTCCGGCGCGCGACGGAGGTGACGCGCGCCTCGGGTCTTGCGCAGTGCTGCGTAGATCCGTCCGATGATGAACCACGCCGCGCTGAACGAGCCGACGTAGAAACCGACGGGCCAGTTCGTCGTGAACGCGCACGCGAGTGCCGCCCAGATCGTGACGAGGGCCATCACGACCGACAGACCGAGTGCGACGAGCGCGCGGTCGGTAAAGCAGCGCGCCGCCGCCGGCGGTCCGATCATCAAGGTGAAGATGAGGAGCGCCCCGACGACCGGCACGGTCATCGTCGTCGCGCAGGCCAGAACGACGAGAAAGATCGTCTCGATTCGCTGGGGCCGAAGTCCTTGGGCCGCCGCAATGTCCGGCGCCAGCGCGGTCAGCAGGAGCTGGCGGTACAACACGGCAACCGACAGCACGCAGACCCCGCCGAGTACGGCGATGGGCCAGATCTGACTGGTGCTCACGCCGAGTATCTCGCCAAACAGCAGTGAGAAGATCTCCGGTTCATACTCCGTGCTCTGGCTGAGGAACGCGGCACCGAGGGCGAGCATCAAGACGAGCGCGAGCGCTGTCACGGCGTCGGCGCGCCCACGTCGCGACAGCTTCGAGATGCCAAGCGCCGCGCCGAGGGAGAACACCCCGAGACCAACGAGCGTGTTGATCCCGATCAGATTCGCCGCGGCGGCGCCGGCGAACGCACCGTTGGGAATCGCGTGGGCCGGAAAGGCGGCACCGCGCATCACGACAAAGAAGCCCACGACGCCAGCGACGACGGCGACGATCGATCCGATGATCCACGCGTTTTCCATGAACCCGGAGAACATCAGACGATCTCCAGGGGGGCAAGGTCGCGTGACGTCATCGCCACGGCGGGTCGCCGATCAGTGCGACGACGCAGCACCGTCAGACCCGAGACGAGGTAGGCCAAGAAGACGAGGACGACAATGAAGAAGCTCACCGGCAGGCCCTGACTCGAAGGGAACCAGTAGTAGCTGTTGTAGGCGAGCAGTACGCCGAGCCACGTGGCGACGACGCCGATCACGCTCGACCACACGAACGCCGAGGGCAGGCTCTTGGTCACACGCAGCGCTGTGGCGGCCGGACCAATGAGGAGCGCCGTCGAGAGTATCGAACCGATCGCGATCGATGAGAGCGCGACCGCGATGGCCAGTGCGACGATGAACAAGAGGCCGACAAGTCGGGTTCGAATGCCGCGCGCGGCGGCAAGATCCGGACTGATCGAGCTCAACAGCAGCGGTCGATAGATCACCGACAACGCGCCAAGGGCGAGGACGCTGGTCACCACGACGAGCGGAATCGTCGAGGGGTCGAGCGTGAAGATGGACCCGAACAGAATCTGCTGGGAGACCCCGGTCGTCGCGCTCCTGGTCGTGTCGAGATAGAGAAACAGCGCCGACAGCCCCGTGGCGAAGCCCAGCACGATGCCCGTCGCAACGTCTCGCCCCCGAAGGCGTTGCACCCCAACGGCGTCCATGGCTCCCGCCCCAAAGACCCCCGCGCCGAGGAAGCCAAGGAGAGGACTGATGTTGAGATAGAACGCTCCAGAACCGCCCGTGGTCGCGACGTCAGTGAGGGCGTGGCCAGCGAAAGACTGACCGCGCAGCACGGTAAAGACACCGACGATCGCCGAGACAACCGCCGTCACGCCGCCGATGACAAGGGCGACGTGCACTGGCTCGCTCGAGAAGAACCCTGGTTCGAAGATGAAGTGCACGCTTAGCTGACAGTCAAAGTCGAGTGCTCGGGAATCTCGCCATCCTCTTGGCCCGGCTCGGCGACAACGAGGACGCGTCCGTGCAGCTTCAGAACGTCAACGTGGTGTCCGTAGAGAGCGCTCAGGACATCAGAGCGCACGACCTCATCCGTGGTGCCGCTCGCCGCGCGGCCGTTCGTCACGTAAACGATGCGGTCCATCACGGGCAGCAACGCGTTCATCTCGTGCGCCGAGAGCAGCACCGCGACGTCATGATCGCTCGCTACGCGATGCAACAGGGCGACGATCTCCTGCACGCTGCGCGGGTCGAGATTCGCCAGCGGCTCATCGAGCAACAGCAGCGACGGCTTGCTCACGAGCGCGTGGGCGATGAGGATGCGCTGCTGCTCGCCGCCCGAGAGAGCTCCGACTCGACTGTCCGCGAATCGCTCTGCGTCGACGTCGACGAGCAGCTCTTCGACGCGGTCGCGCTGCTCTTTCGTGCGGCGCGAGAATCCGTAGCGCTGCGCGTCGAGCCCGAGTGCGACGAAGTCACGCGCGCGTACGGGAACGTCGGGATCGAGCGACACCTTTTGGGGCACGTAGCCGAGCGAATGGGCGCGATGTGACAGTGGAGCCCCATTTATTCGAATCTCGCCCGAATCGATGCGCTGGAGACCGAGAATCGAGCGCAACAAGGTCGTCTTGCCGACGCCGTTGGACCCAATCAGTCCCGTGAACTCGCCCCGGTTGACTTCGAAGCTGACGTCATCGAGGATCCTTCGACCGGAGAACGAGACGCTGACGTGTTCGACGTCGAGGACCGGCGTGGGACTCACAGCTTCTGGGTGGATTTGCCTGACGTGATCGCTGCTTCGATCGCCGCGACTTCGGCCTCCATCCAGGTCTGGTAGTCGTAGCCCGGCGTTGGCATCGTCTCGTACACACCCACGACCGGCACCTTATTCTTCAGCGCGGTCATGCGAATCGATGTCGTGAGTGCATCGACGACCTGCTGGTTGTAGCAGAAGACTTTGACGTCGTGCTTGGTGAAGTAGCCGTCTTCCAGCGTGATGTCTTCGGGCGCCGGGTCGACACCGTTCATGATGTCCGCCTGGAAGACCCACGGGGTGAGAATCTTCGCGCCCATCGCCTGGAGAAGATAGTCAGCCACCGGCTCGGTCACCGCGACTTTTGTCCCCGCGTACTTCGCCTTGAAGGCCGCGATGGCGGTGAACCACGGCTGCAGTGACGCCTGGAACGTCGCGAGGTTCGCGGCGAAGTAGGCCTTCTCACTCGGGTCGATCTCTTCGAGGTCCTTCGCCATCACCTTGGACACGGCGGGCATGGTCTTCGGGCTGTACCAGAGGTGCGGGTTCTCGGTGTCGGTCGGGAGGCCGAGGACGTCCTGGGCCACGATGACCTTGCGCGAAGGGTTCGGTGAGGCCGCTTCGATGGTGTTCATGAAGCCGTCGTAGCCGACGCCGTTTTGGACGATGAGCTGAGCCTTGGAGACGACCTCGGCGACGCTGGCGCTCGCTTCGAAGGTGTGCGGGTCGGTGTTGGGGTTGTTAAGGATCGACGAGACCTTGACGTATTTTCCACCGATCTGACTGAGCACGTTGGCGTACTCGTTCTCCGCGCCGACAGCGATGATCACGTTTGACTTGGTGCTCGCCGAGGCGGGTCCGCCGGACAGGCCGGCAACGACCACGCTCGCGCCAGCGAGCACCCCCGAAAGGGCGATTTTGCCGGCCAAGCCAAGAGCGCGGGCCGGCTTGAGGGGCAGTATGGCGTGAAGGGAAGTGGTCATGGCGACCAGCGTAGACTTAGACTGAGTCTCAATACAACTGAGACAAGGAGTGGCGTGGCACCCAAGGTAAAGATTGTCGCCTCGGTGATTCGACCAGGACACGAAGGACCCGCGCTCACCACGTCAGAGCTACATGAGCTCGTCGAGATCCATCTTCGCCGTATCGACCAGCGCTACACGGTCGGTCGCCAGGCGGTCGTAACACTCCTCGAGACGTTCGGGCGTCCGATGAGCATCTCGGACATCGCCGACGCGCTACCGGAGATCCCCCGCAGCTCCGCCTACCGCCACCTCTCGGATCTCCAGCTCGCGGGCGTCGTTCGCCGCATCGCCGCGAACGACGAGTTCGCGCGGTTCGAGCTCGCCGAAGATCTCACCCATCACCACCATCACCTGCTGTGCACCCTCTGTGGCAGGGTGGTCGACGTGACACCGAGTGCCCACTTCGAGCGCACCGTCGCTGCCATGGTGGCCGAGCTCACCTCCCAACAAGGCTTTCAGGCGACCTCACACGCCCTCGACGTCATCGGACACTGCGCCGCGTGCCAGTCGAAGTAACGCTCTCTCCCGAGGTGCGCGGACCCCTCACTGTCTATCCGATTGTGGGCGTGCGAGCGTTCGGCGTCGACGCGTTTGTGACTGATCGGTTCAACGGTGCAAGCAGCGAGCCCTATGACTCGCTCAACCTCGGCAACCACGTCGGCGACGATCTCGAGCGCGTTAACGAGAATCGGCGATTAGTGGCGCACGCGATCGGCGCTGACCGACTCGTCGTCGCGCGCCAGGTCCACGGAGCGAACGTCATCGACGCGATGAGTGCCACGCCCGAAAGCGAAGCCGACGCGTTGGCGAGCGGTGACAGCGACATCGCGCTGGCGGTGCTCGTCGCCGATTGTGTGCCGATCCTCTTGGTCGAGTCGAGCTCGTCGCGATTCTGTCTCGTGCACGCCGGGTGGCGAGGGCTCCACGCCGGCGTCATCGCGAGGACCCTCGAAACGTTCTCTGAACCGAGTCGCGTGCACGCCTTTCTCGGGCCGTCGATCTCCCCCGAGCGCTATCAGGTCGGTCCTGAGGTCGCCGAGCATTTCCTCGACGTTCCCGGAGCACTTCGGCCCGACGTCGATGATCGCTCGCGACTCGATCTGCGACGTGTCGCTGTGTCGCAACTCGGTGCCTCGGGCGTGGACGGTGAACGCGTTGCGATGAGCACACAGGTCACCGATGGTGGTGACGTTTTCTTCAGCGATCGCGCGCAACGGCCGTGCGGGCGTTTCGGACTTGTCGCAAAGCGGGTCTTCTAGCATGAGTAGCGCCATGAGCGACACCACGTCACAGCAACGCAGCGAGCTGTTTCGCTACGTCGACTTGGAAGTGAGCGGCACGACGTTGCGTGGCGTCTATGACCTTGACGGGCGAACGTTCGAAGAGCGAATCGTCTTCGAGGGCGTCGACACGCTTGATTCGCCGGCCGCGAGATCGATCGCCGAGCTGTGGTTCCTCCTGGCGGGACTCTCGTACTACAAGGCGGGCGCGGCGAGACGAATCGACGTGGGCGACACACCGCTCGGCGAGAAGGGTCGCACATTGCTCCAGGCCGCGCTGCTCGAGGGACTTGGTGAGTTCGCCTATCGCAACGACCTCTTCCTCGACGACGTCGCCATCGTCGGGGGTCGTGACGTCGAGGTGCAGCGAGTCGCGCTCGATCCGGAGCGCGTGCTCGTCCCGTTCGGAGGCGGCATCGATTCGGTCGTGACGACCTCCGAGCTCGCGCGTCACCTCGACCAGGCCCTGTTTGTCGTCTCCCCAGCCAGCGGTCGTTTTGCGCCGCTCGAGGAGGCGGCGGCGGTGACGGGCCTTCCCGTCATCCGGGCCCGTCGCTCCCTCGACCTGCAGCTGCTCGACGGAGACAACGATTTCTTTCACGGTCACGTCCCGGTAACGGCGATCGTGACGCTCCTCGCCGCCGTCGCGGCGGTGGCGACCAACCGCGGCGGCGTCGTTATGAGCAATGAGCACTCAGCGTCCGAGCCAAACCTTCGTCGCGGCGACCTCGACGTAAACCACCAGTGGAGCAAGTCGCTGTCCGCTGAGCGCCTGCTCGCCGACGCGGTCGCCGAACGGGTCGGTGATGGGCTCGTGGTCGCGAGCTTCCTTCGTGATCGCAGTGAGGTGTGGGTTGCTGACGTCTTCAGTCAGCTCACCCAGTTTCACGACGTCTTTCGAAGCTGCAACCGCGCCTTCAGTCAGTCGCTCGATCGTCGTCTTGCGACGTGGTGTGGGGAGTGCGACAAGTGTCTCTTCATCAACCTGATGCTGGCGCCGTTTCTCCCCCGCTCGACGCTGCGCGAGATCTTCCACCACGAGCCCTTGAGCGATCCCGCGCGCGAAGGGCAGCTGCGGATCCTCGTCGGCGTCGGCGTCGACGTGAAACCCTTCGAGTGCGTGGGTGATCCCGACGAGAGCGCCGTCGCCCTCGCGCGCGTGAGCGAGCTCGACGAGTGGCGTGACGTCGCCTGGCTCTCCGAACTCGCCCTTGAGGCGAGCCCCGACCGTGACTTCAACGAGTTACTCGAGACCCAAGGACCGAGCCGTGTTCCGGCCCACTGGCTTCGCTGACCTCGCGGGACGGCGAGTCGGCATCTTTGGCTTCGGTCTCGAGGGGCGCGCGGCGGCCGCGCGACTGCGCGGCACGTGCGAGCTCGTCATCGTCGATGACGTCGAGGGTCTTGGCGAGGACGTGCTCGCCACCAGCCACGGCGGCCTCGACGCGCTGCGCACGTGCGAGGTCGTCTTGAAGAGCCCTGGCATTCCCCGTCGCCGCGACGACGTGCTCGACCTCGAAGAGCGCGGCGTGATCGTCACCTCCGCGCTCAATCTCTGGCTGCACGACAGCGATCTCGAACGGGTTGTCGCGGTCACGGGCACCAAGGGCAAGTCCACGACGACGTCGCTCATCACGTTCTTTCTCCGATGCTTGGATCAGCCGGCCGAGCGCCTCGGCAACATCGGCCAGCCTCCCTACGATCCTTCGATTGACACGTCCTCGGGCTGGCTCGTTCTTGAAGTCTCCAGCTTCCAGGTCGTGGACCTCGACCTCGCCCCGAGCGTCATCGTCGTGACCTCGCTCGGCGAAGACCACATCGACTGGCACGGCTCGCTCGAGCAGTATCGCCGCGACAAGCTCTCCCTCACTCGGGCGGTGGGACCGCATCGCACCCTCGTCGCCGACACCGCCACGCTGCACCAGCACGAGGCAGAGATCGGCGGCGAGCTGACGTACGTGCGAAGCGACGAGTTACACCTGGCAACGACGCTCGGCCTCATCGGCGAGCACAACAACTCGAACGTCGCGCTCGCTTTGGCCGCGGTCGAGGCGCTCACTGGTGTGAGCGAGTCCGAGCTTCGTGCCGCGGTCGCGGCCAAGGTGAATGAGTTTCGCCCACTCGAGGGTCGGCTCACGCTCGTCGCTCGCGAGTCGATCAACGGGGCGACGCTGCGCTACGTCGACGACGGCCTTGCGACCTCGGTGCTGCCTGCCCTCGCCGCGCTCGAGGTCTTTCGCGACGAGCCGGTCGCTCTCATCGCGGGAGGGTTCGATCGCGGCGTCGACTACGCAGTGCTGGCCGATGCGCTCTGCGCTCGCACGCCATTCACGTCGCTGATCACGATCGGCAACGCCGGACTGCGCATCAGCGCCGAGGTGCGTCGGCGTCGATCGAACCTCACGCAGCGAACCGCGAGCACGATGCGCGAGGCCGTGCAGCTCGCGCGTGCGTCAATCGACACGGGCGGCGTCGTGCTGCTCTCCCCCGCGGCGCCGAGCTTCGATCTGTACCACAACTGGGAGGAGCGCTCGGCCGACTTCACTCGCATCGTGCGCTCGCTCATCTCGACGTCGCCAACTTCGTAGAAAGTTTCTCCTCGCGGCGACAGAGACAGGGTAGAGGGTGGTCGCTGCGGCGTCACCTCGACAGTGTCCGTGTCGACCAAGGAGACAGAGTGAGCGATCAACTCGACCAGCCAGCAGAAGCCCACGAGCACCGAGTCGGTGCCACGTCGAGGCGCGCGATGCCACTAGCGAGGATGGCGTTTCTCCTCGTCCTTGTTGTGCTCATCGCCGCCGTGGCGTTCGTCGGCGAAACCCTCGGTCACTCTCGTTCGTCGTCCGGAGCGACCATCACGGTGACCGGATCGGGCACCGTCACAGGGACGCCGAACACGATGAGCTTTCAAATCGGGGTCCAGACGACGGCCGCGAGTGCCGCCGCCGCGCTGAGCGAGAACAACGTAAAGACGGCCGCGCTCGAAGCGTCACTGCTCAACAACGGTGCCACCAAGAAGAACCTGCAGACCTCGGATCTCAATATCTACGACAACACCACGCCGAGCGGCGCCGTTATCAGCTTTACCGCGAGCGACGAGCTCAGTGTCACCACGCACGTGCTCGCCAAGGCGGGTGCCGCAATCGACGCCGCCGCACGCGCAGTAGGCAACGGCGTCCAGCTGAGCGGCGTCACGTTCTCGATCTCGAATCAGTCGAAGTTCCTCGCGAGTGCTCGAGCCCGAGCGATCGCGAACGCGCACACCGAGGCGAGCCAGATCGCCAAGGGCGGCGGAACGACGGTCGGATCGATCGTGAAGGTGACCGACGAGGAGAACACCGGCTCGACCGGCATTATTCTGCCCTACGCCGAGTTCGCCGGTGCCGCCGCCCACAACGTCCCGGTCGAGGCGGGCTCGCAGTCGGTCAACGTGCAAGTCCAAGTCGTCTACTCGCTCGCGAGTTAACCCACGGAATTTTGTGAGACCACGGGGAAAACCGTCGATGCGAGAGTAAAGCGAAACCTTCGCTCGACTATTTGTCCTAGTATCTTGCAATTCTGACGCGGGGGCAGTCAGAACCAAGGGGGCATCGTGGCACTGACCGTAGAACCGGCCGACCGGGCACCGGAAAAGGGTCTGAAATCCGGCGCGCTGGGCCTCATCTCGAGTGTGGTCATCGCCGTTGCGTCAACAGCCCCTGCGTACAGCCTCGCCGCGACACTCGGCTTCGTCGTGGTCGCCATCGGCGTCCAGGCGCCTATCGTCACGATTCTCGCCTTCATCCCCATGTGGTTCGTGTCGATCGCGTTCCAACAGATGAATAAGGCCGATCCCGACTGTGGCGCGACGTTCACCTGGGCGACGCGAGCCTTCAGACCACGCGTCGGATGGATGGGCGGCTGGGGCGTGCTCGCGGCCGACATCATCGTCATGGCGAGCCTCTCTCAGATCGCTGGCCAGTACGTCTTTGACCTCTTCAACGCGAACGGGATTGGCGACAACGCCTCGAGCGTCTGGGTGCTGCTGGTGGGCATCGGGTGGATCGTGGTGATGACATTTATCTGCTACGTCGGCATCGAGGTCTCGGCCAACTTCCAAAAGGGCCTGCTCGCCATCGAGCTCGTAATGCTCGCGGTCATGTCAATCTGGGCGCTCACCCGCGTGGGTCTCGGTACGGCACCCGCCGGACATCTCAACGTCGCTCTTGCGTGGTTCGATCCGTTCAAAGTGAAGCACTTCAACGACTTCGTGATCGGCCTCGCCGACATGCTCTTCATCTACTGGGGCTGGGACACGGCACTCAACCTCAATGAGGAGACGGCCGACGCCGAAACGACCCCGGGCAAAGCCGGCGTCTACTCGACGTTCCTGCTGCTCATCATCTACGCGCTGGTCATCCTCGCGACGCAGTCCTTCGCGGGCATCGGCACGAAGGGCATCGGGCTCGGCAACCCCAACCACGTGAACGACGTGCTCTCCATCTTGGGCCCGGCGATCTTTGGCCACTCGACGTTCGCCTCGGTCCTCGACCACCTGTTGCTGCTGATGGTGCTGTCCTCTGCCTCGTCCTCGACCCAGACGACCATCCTGCCAACGGCGCGCACGGTGCTGTCGATGTCGGTGCACAAGGCGCTGCCCGACTCGTTCGCGAAGATCCACAAGCGCTTTCTCACCCCCACCGTCGCGACCGTCACCTTCGGCGCGGTCTCGGCCGCACTGTACGTCGCGATGAACTTCATCTCGGCCGGTCACGTCATTTCGGACTCGGTCGACGCGCTCGGCGTGATGATCGCCTTCTACTACGGGCTCACCGGCTTTTCGTGCGCGTGGTACTACCACAACGAGGCGTTCAGCAGCGTCCGCAACTTCTTCGTGAAGCTGGCTGCTCCGCTCACCGGCGGGATCATCTTGTGGCTCATCCTCATCTGGTCCTTCTGGTACTACTGGAACCCCGCGAACAGCTACACCCACTGGGAGGTGTTCGGCCGCGATATCGGTGGCACCTTCAGCCTCGATGTCGGGACCTTGCTCGTTGGCGTCATCTTGATGTTCGTCATGAACGCCTATCGACCGGCCTTCTTCCGTGGCGAGACGCTACGACGCGACTCCCCGACGCTCGTGACTGAGGACTACCTCACTCATACCGAGGCGACGAACCCGTGAGGACGCTACGAGGCACTGATCGAAAGAGGGGTTGAAGATGAGTGATACCAAGGCACCGCTCATTGTCGTCGGCGTTGACGGATCGGCGCCAGCGTCAAATGCGCTCGAGTTTGCGATCGAAGAAGCAAGGCTCCGTAACGCCGAGCTCCACATCATCTACGCGTACCCCGTCATTGAGCGCCACATCACCGGTTCGACCGGGAAGGACTACTACGAACAGGTCGAAGAAGAGGCCAAGGAGTTCATCCAGGAAATGGTGAAGTCAGCCCCCTCGACCGACGGCATCAACGCCCAATGGTTGGGGGTGCCGGGCAATCCCGCCGAGGTGCTCATCGAGGCGAGCAGCGACGCCACGATCCTCGTCGTCGGCTCGAGAGGCGTGGGTGGCTTCATGGGTCTGCTCATGGGCTCGGTGTCAGAACAGAGTGTGCGCCACTCGCACTGCCCCGTGCTCGTCGTTCGAGAGAGTCACTAGCCGTTAGAAAGTGACGGGCGTCCAGCGGTGGCCGCCGTCAGACGTCACGATCATCTCATTGGCGTGATTCGGTAGTTCTGCAAGGGCGACGCCGTGCTGCGCGTCAGGGAACTCAAGGCTCGTGACGTCACGACGGACGACGACGGTCCAGCTACGCCCACCGTTGTAGCTGGCGATGAGATCTCTGCCGTTGCCGATGTCGCGGCCGAGGATGACGACGCCGGGCTGGGGAGAGGCGAGCACGCCCCCGAACTGACCGAAGCTCAAGTTTCCCTTCACCGGTTTGATCTCGGTACCGACGCTAAAGGTGGCGCCGCCGTTCGTCGAGAAATACAGCCAGCTCGAACCGATCGTGGCGCCGCGCGGCGCTGGCGTCGGCATTGGGTAGGCGAATCCGCCCATCCCGCACACAGCGACGAGATCCTTCGCGTTCGCGGCGGCTGGAACTGCGTAGCCGTGGCCCACGGCCGTACACGGCGAGCGCCAGGCGACCCAGGTGCCGCGCTTGGACAGCTGGGCGCTTCCGGTCGTCCCGCGATCGTTGCCGTAGATGAGCCAGCCGGCAGCTCCCTGCAGGACGATCTCACCGCTGGGCTGCGCACCGCCCGCGGGTCCGTTCAAGGTGACGACGTTGGCTCGCCGCCACGCGTTCTCTCCCACCGGAGAGCTCTCCACCGCCGCGCCGTCACCCTTCGGCGCCAGGACGTACACCGTGGTCGACGACGCCGCGACGTCGTAGATGGCGGTCTCGGCGGACGTGCTCACCCCGGGGAGCGTCTGGCGGGACCACGCAGATCCTCCGTCGTGCGTCGACCAGAGCACGCTCTTGAAACCCTGATAGCTCTGACCGCCTTGATGGATCGTGGCGGGCTCATCACCGTAGATCCAACCGTCCTTCTCGTTCGCCAGGTCCACGTTGAGGCCCGCGATGTCGTCGCCGTGGTCGTCGATGGCCTTGACCAGTCGCGCCGGTAGCTGCACCTCGAACCAGGACGCACTCGCGTTCACGGTCTCGAGCAGTGTGAGACATCGACGATGGTGTGTGCAGGCGAGCGTGCCGAGTGCCCAGCCCAGCTGCGGCGACGGGAACGACACCGAGACGGGATCGAACGGGGCAACCTTCTTTGCGGCACTCGCGTTGAACGAACCGCCGACCACCAAAGGCAGTGTCGTGGCGGCGAGGATAAGTGGCGCAACGAGGAGGCGGACTCGCATGCGCTCACGATAGTGCTCGACGCACCAGTGACCCGTTACGAACTGACGACAAAGTGGAGCCTGGGAAGAGATTCGAACTCTTGACCTGCGCATTACGAATGCGCTGCTCTACCGACTGAGCTACCCAGGCGCAGAGAGCAACTTTATCTCACCGACGAGGCCCGCCCTTCTCGGTCCTCAAAAGTCCATCAAGGAAAACATGAGATCGTGCAGCAGCAACGACTCGTCGAGGTTGGTTTCGAGGCGTCGGTTGGCTTCTGCGACGGCTTCAATGGCACGCAGCGACGCACCGACGCGATACTCGCTCCGCGCGTCACCCTCCATCCCCGCTTCAAGATTGTTCACGAGTCGCTCTCGGTAGACGTCGGTGAGGGCGCTCAAGCCGAAGCGCAGCTCGTCGAGGCGAAAACGACGCTGCTCACGCTTGAACTGGGCTTCGACGTCGCGGCGAGTGCCGACCCGCAGGCCGAACTCTCGTGCCTCGCTGGCGCGCCGCTCGAGCTCTTCGTGCTGGACTTGCTGCAAGGGCGCGATGGCTTCGTCGAGCGAGGAGACGATCTCTTTGGCGAGCAGCGACGAGTTGGCCGGCGTGCCGGTGAGCCGCTCCGGCACGCTGCGCCACCGTTCGACGCGACTGGCGAGTTCGTGATCGCGTACGAGCACGCGCGCGCGTCGAAGGTTGCCGTTCGCCGCCGCTGCCGCCGTCGCGGCCGCGTCGGTGCTCGATCCCTCGGCAACGAGCACCGCTTCGAGGTCGCTTGCACTGAGCGCACGAAGGCGCACCTCCACACATCGCGAGAGGATCGTGTCGAGGGCCGGGGAGAGCTCTTCGGCACTCAGGAGAAAGATGGTGCGCGGCGGCGGCTCTTCCAACGACTTCAGGAGCGCTGGCGCACTCGGGGACGCACCCGTCGTCGTGAGCTCGACGTCTTCGATGACGACGATCTGATAGCCCTCACCAAGGGGACGACGCCTCGAGACGCGCTCCGCCTCTCGAACCTCTTCCATGCGCCACGACACGCCCGAGCGCTCGGCGAAGTACATGTCGGCGTCTTGCTCTGCGAGCACCAGTCGACAGATGTCGCACTCCCCGCAGCCGTGCCGGGGACACTGCAGGGCGGCAGCAAAGGTGATGAGCGAATCGCGCACGCTCGCCCCGGCCGGTCCCGTGAAGAGGTAGGCGTGCACCGGGTTGAGCGCGTATTGGCGCATTGAGGCGACCGCGCGGTCTTGGCCTACGAGGCGCGTGAAGACGTCGGTCATGTCACCAGGGTAGGTGCGCGACCCGCTCGTCAATCTCGAGGGCGACCTCTCCTTGAGGTCGTGTGCCGTCGAGGACGATCCAGTCGTGCGCGGCCGCGAGCTCGAGGTATCCCTCTCGCACCCGCTCGTGAAACGCGAGGTCCGCGGATTCGAAACGGTCCTTTAGGTCGTGGGCGCGCCGTTCGTTGACGACCTCGACGGGAATGTCGAGCAGGATCGTCACGTCGGCGCGGCATGAGCCGATCGCGAGCTCACTCGCTGACTGCAGGAGCACGAGATCGACCCCACGGCCGTAGCCCTGGTAGGCGAGCGTCGATGCGTAGTAGCGGTCGCCCACGACCGAGCGCCCACTGGCGAGCGCGGGCTCGATCACGCTGTGGACGTGATGGGCGCGGTCGGCGAGCATGATCAGCGCTTCGGTTGCGGGGCTCATGGGCGTCGCCGCGTCGAGCACCCAGTGGCGAAGGTCAACCCCGAGCGGCGTGTCGCCAGGTTCGAAGGTAAAGAGCGCGTCGTGCAGCTCGGCGACCCGTCGCGCTTGGGTGCTCTTGCCGCTGACGTCGATGCCTTCAAAGACGAGAAAGACGCCTCGCTCGCTCAAGCTTCGTCCTCTCGCTGCGTCTGTCGAAGGAGGGCCGCGTTCGCCTCGGCACCCTGAGCGACCTTCGCGCGTTTGGCGGCGCCGGTCGCTTTCGTGACCGACGCCTTCTTCGTGGACTTGGCCGCCTTCCTCGTCGACCCCGTCTTCTTCGTGGTCTTGGCCGCCTTGGCGGCCTTCACTGACGTGGCGGCTTTTTTGGTGGCCTTTCGCACTCGAGTGGAGGGCTCCGCGTTGCGTCGTTCGGCGAGAAGCTCGCTCGCACGATCCAGCGTGATGGTTTCGGGCGTGTCGCCAATTCGAAGGGTCGCGTTCGTCTCGCCGTCGGTGACGTAGAGACCGAAGCGGCCACTGCGCACGACGACCTGACGCTTCGTCGCGGGGTCTTCGCCAAGCTCGGCCAGCGGCTTCGCCGCGGCGCGACGTCCCCGCTGCTTGGGCTGAGCGAACAGCGCCAGCGCGCGGTCAAGATCAACGGAAAAGATCTGCGACTCGTCTTCGAGCGAGCGCGTTTCTTTGCCCCACGTGAGATATGGGCCGTAGCGCCCGTTTTGAGCGAGGATTCCACCGCCCTCGGGGTGATCGCCGATGTGGCGGGGTAGGGCGAGCAGGCGCTTTGCGTCCTCGAGCGTGACGGTCTCGGGCGACATCGTCGAAAAGAGCGATGCGGTGCGAGGCTTCTCCTTCGGATCGGTCATCTCACCGATCTGCACGTACGGGCCGTAGCGCCCCGCCTTCAGGTAGATGGTCTCGCCCTCGTCGTCAGTTCCGAGCTCGCGATCGTTGCTCGGTGCGGCGAGGAGTTCTAGGGCGCGCTCGACCGTCAAGGAGTCAGGTTCAGTCGCTTCAGGGATCGAGACGCGATCCTCGCCGTGGACGAGATACGGGCCGTATCGACCCGAGCGCACCGAGACTGGCAGGCCGTCAGGCGCGACACCGAGGCTGAGCGAGTTGATCGCGGCGAAGTCGAACTCGTGGGGTTCGTGGGTCATGTGCTCGAGACCGAGCCGGGCGAACTCGCTGCCAGCCGTTTCGTCGCCGAAGTAGAACTTGCGCAGCCAGGGCTCAAGATCCTGGCGACCCTGGGCGATCTCGTCGAGCTGGTCTTCCATCGCCGCCGTGAACTGGTAGTCGACGAGATCGGCGAAGTAGTGCTCGAGCAGGTTCACGACCGCAAACGCGCGAAAGGTCGGAACGAGCGACTTGCCCTTCTTCCAGACGTAGCCCCGTCGGTCGATCGTCTTCATCACGGACGCGTAGGTCGACGGTCGCCCGATGCCAAGGTCTTCGAGTTTCTTGATGAGCGTCGCTTCGCTGTAGCGGTCGGGCGGCTGCGTGTCGTGAGCCTTCGCCTCGGCGCTTGCGACCGGCACCCTCGCTCCTTCGCTGAGCGCCGGCAAGATGCGCTCTTGGTCGGCGAGCTCGGCTTCGGGGTCGTCGGTGCCCTCGACGTAGGCGCGGCGGAAACCAGCGAACTCGATGCGCAGTCCGCTCGCGGCAAGACCGAGCTCGACGTTGCCGTCGTAACCCACGACGTTCGTTAGCGTGCCCGTCAAGCGCACGCGATCTTGCGTGAGTCGCGCGTCGACCATCTGCGAAGCGATCGTGCGCTTCCAGATCAAGTCGTACAGCGCGCGTTCGTCCCCGTGCAGCTGGTGCTGTGCTTCATCGAGCGTGCGGAACGACTCACCCGCGGGCCGAATCGCCTCGTGCGCCTCTTGCGCGTTCTTCACCTTTCGGTCGTAACGACGCGGATGGTCGGCGACGTAGTCGTCACCGAACATCGAGGCAGCCTGACTGCGCGCCGCCCTGATCGCTTCGTCCGACAGCGTCGTCGAGTCGGTGCGCATATAGGTGATCCAGCCCTGCTCGTAGAGGCGTTGGGCGGCGCGCATCGTGCGTTCGGGATCAAAGCGCAGCTTGCGACTCGCTTCGATCTGCAGGGACGACGTCATGAACGGGGCCTGGGGCCGTTGCGTGCGCGGGGTCGACGTGATCATGGCGACCTCGAGCGACGAGCCGGGAAGGTGCCGTGCGATCGCCTTCGCCGCGCCCTCGCTCAAGAGCTCGAGCGATTTCGCCTCGAGCGCTCCTGCGGCATCGAAGTTCTTGCCCGTGGCGAGCGGAGAGCCGTTCACCGTTTCGAGCGTGGCTTCAAAGGTCGCGTCGGTGGACGTGAGCGTCGTCGTGACGTCGAACCAGGTCGCCGAGCGAAAGGCCATGCGTTCGCGCTCGCGTTCGCAGACGAGTCGGATGGCAACCGACTGGACGCGTCCCGCTGAACGTGCCTTGTCGACGGCTCGCCACAGCACCGGGGAGACCTCGTAGCCCACGAGCCGGTCGAGGAAGCGTCGACCCTCCTGAGCGTCCACGAGGCGAAGGTCGAGGTCACGGGTCTCACCGACCGCTTTGTTGATGGCGGCGGGCGTGATCTCGTGAAAGACCATGCGCTTGACCGGGACCTTCGGGTTGAGCACCTCTTGGAGATGCCAGGCGATCGCTTCGCCTTCTCGGTCTTCGTCGGTTGCGAGGTACAGCTCGTCGACCTGCTTCAACGCGGCCTTCAACTCAGAGACGATCTTCTTTCGGTCACTCGAGATGACGTACACCGGTTTGAAGTGGTCGTTGACGTTGATGCCAAGCCTCGCCCACTTCTCGCCCTTCACCGACGCCGGAATATCGGCGGCGCTCTGGGGCAGATCGCGGATGTGCCCGATTGACGGCTTGACGATGTAGTCCGGCCCGAGCATGCCCTGGATGCGCGTCGCTTTCGCGACGGACTCAACGATGACGAGTGCTCGGGCCATGCTCACCACCTCTCTGTCGTCTCACGGCGAGACACGTTATCGCCACCTTCAACCGTCGCCACACAAGTTACGCAGATAAAGACCTCTCACCACGACATACTCGACAGAGTCCAACTGTCGTCCGATTCGCGAAGCGTGAGAGTGCGACGAACTTCCCCTAGTGATCACCTTGTGGCGCGGCCACGATCTCGTACTGGGGATTTAGGATCACTGCTTCTCGGCGCAGTGACGTCACCGTCCCCTTCACCATCAATCGCGTGCCGCGTTCGATGCCCGGCACGTTCGTGCGTCCTTGGAAGACGAGCGTGATGGATCCAGTGTTGTCGGTGATGACACAGCGCAGCTCGTGCACGCCGTTTTCGTTGCCAATCGCCATCGAACGAACGCGGCCCGCGATCTCGACGAACTCGCGCTCCTGGAGATCACCGATGGGCGCGGCGCCGACCGAGCGCTCGGCGAGCTTGAGGTCGGCCGCAAGGTTCGACGCCTGACGCACGCCCCCGCGCGCCACTTCGTCACTCACCGGCTCTTCGACGCGCTCGCCCTCGTTGATTCGCCGCAGCGCGCGATATGGGATGATCGTCGCCGCGGTGCGCGGGACGTGCATCACGGCGCTCGCCATCTCGTCCGCGGTGCGGTCGTGCAAGAGCCGCTGCAGGCGCGACACGAACCCTCGTCTGGGCAGGATCACCATGCAGAAGACGTCGGGGTCGCGCACGGCGTCGGCGACGAGTTCGAGCGCAGCGCGGTCGACGCGACGGTCCTCACACTCGACGATCTCGAGGCTGACGCTGGCCGACGCCGTACCGGGTCGACCCCAGCTCTCCTCGAGCTGCTTGGTGACGACGTTGTCGATATCGAAGTGCACGGCGCGCACGGAGTACGGGTTGAGTGAGTTGCAGTAGAGCAGAGCCCGTTCTACCGGCAGGTCGTAGGTGTCAACGAAGACGATGATCCGATTCATCCGGATGTGCATGCCGGCTTTGGCGCTGTTCGCCTCGAAGGCGCTCTCTTCGCGCTCGTACTGGCGGTGAAAGCGTATGAGGCCGTAGTACATGATCGGCCCCACGACGACAATGATCCATGCGCCTTCAGTGAACTTCGCAATGACGAAAACCAGCACGACGATCGACGTGACGCAGGCCGAAAGCGCGTTGACGAAGACGCCGCGCCGCCAGTGAGCTTCTTTCACGCGCAGGTGGCGCGCGACCATCCCCGCTCCAGCGAGCGTAAATCCAGTGAAGACACCGATGGCGTAGAGCGCAATCAACGCGTTGACCGACGCGTCAAAGGCGGTGATCAGTGCGAGTGAGACGATGCCGAGCACGATGATGCCATTCGAGAAGGCCAGTCGGTGGCCACGCTTGGTCAATTGGCGAGGCAGATACTTGTCGCTCGCCACGTAGTTCGCGAGAAACGGGAAGCCGTTGAAGGAGGTGTTGCCGCCGGTCCAAAGGATCATGACCGTCGCGATCTGCACCACGTAGAAGATGGCGTGTCCTGCGCCGCGCGCGCCGAAGACGTCAGACACCTCTTGGCCAACGACCGTCGGAGTGCCGGCTTGGAAGGGCAGCGCGTGGGTCCAGTGTGCGAGAAGCGTGGTTCCGATGAGCAAGAACGCGAGCACCGAGGACATCACCACCAGCGTGCTGCGGGCGTTGTGCGACTCGGGACGGCGAAAGCTCGCGACACCGTTTGAGATCGCTTCAAGGCCGGTGAGCGAAGAACCGCCGTTTGCGTAGGCGCGAAGCAGCGTCAAAAACGCGAGGCCCATCAGGAGCCCGTTGCCCTGATGCCCAAGACGCCCGTCGACGAGGAGATGTGTCGCCGGCTGAGGAATCTTGTGCAACGTCCCGACGATCTTCTTGTAGTAACCGAGGATGATCGTCGCCGAGAGCATGACGACATAGAAGTACGTCGGAAACGCGAAGTAGCTGCCCGCTTCGCGAAGGCCTCGCAGGTTCCCGAAGATGAGTATCAAGACGATGATCACGGTGATGAGGAGCGTCCCGTTGCCGACGATCGGAAAGTGCATCGCGAGCACGGGGAACGCCGTGGTCAGCGCTGCGGTACCAGCGGAGCACTGTACGGCAACGGTGACGGTGTAGTCGATCAAGAGCGCCACGGCCGCGATCTGAGCGATCTTCGGCCCGAAGTTGTCGCGCGCGACAACGTAGGAGCCTCCGGCCGTCGTGTAGTACTTGATGACATCCAGGTATGACGTGGTAACGAAGAACAGCACGCCGATGATGACGAACATGATCGGTACGACGAGTGCGAACGCCGCGAGCCCGATGTAGGGCGTCATCTGGGTCAAGATCTCTTCGGTGCCGTACGCCGATGAGGAGATGCAGTCGGGTGCGAGCACGCCCAAGGCGACGATGCGGTTCAGCCGCTCACCGCTCAGCTGCTCGGAGACGAGCGGCTTGCCGAGCAGGACACGCTTTAGCCGGTAGTTCCAAGTCTCGGGATAGAGCTTGGCGAAGTTTGCGTGTGAGGTGAGCAGGGGCGCGCGCCGCGACGCCGGTTTATCCTCATCTAACACGGAGTGAATACTAAGCCACTACTCATCGCCGAGAACTGCTCTCAATCGCCGTATTCACCCGCGCTCAACCGCCCAGTTGCGGTTAAAACACGGCATGTAGTCTGATGGGCCTATGCACATCATCGTGGTCGGTTGTGGTCGTGTCGGCTCCGAACTGGCCATGGACCTGTCCGAGGATGGCCATTCGGTCGTCGTCATCGACAAGAATCGCGACAGCCTCCGCCGCCTCACCCACTTTCACGGCAAGACCATCGTGGGCTCGGGCTTCGATCGCGACGTGCTCTACCAGGCCGACGCCATGACGGCCGACGCCCTGGCGGCCGTGACCAGTGGCGACAACTCCAACATCCTCTGTGCGCGCATTGCTCGCGATCACTACAACATCAAGAACGTCGTCGCGCGCATCTACGACCCGGGGCGCGCTGACATCTACATGAAGCTCGGCATTCCCACCGTCGCCACGTCCTCGTGGACGACCGCGCAGGTCAAGCGCTGGATGTTGCCGACAGACGAATCGATCGAGTGGAGCGACGTCGCCAACACGCTGCACCTGGTCGAGCGCATCGTGCCCGACGGGCTCGCGGGAAAGCCGGTCGCCAACTTTCAAGTCGGCGACAGCGTCCGGCTCGTCGGCATCGTGCGTGGCGGCCAGGGACGAATCGACATTGAGGGACTCTTCGCTCAAGAAGACGACCTCCTCGAGTTTCTCGTCACCAACGACGGACTCAAGGCGCTGCCCGATCTGCTCGAGGAGAAACAGTGAAGGTCGTCATCGCGGGTGGCGGGTCGGTCGGCACGTCGATCGCCCTTGATCTGATCGAGCGCCACCACGTCGTATCGCTCATGGAACGAGACAGCGCACGCGCCGAAAAGCTGAAGACGATGCTGCCGGGGGTAACTGTCCTGGCAGCCGACGCGTGCGAGTACTCGAGCTTGGCGAGTGCTGACGTGCGCAGCGCCGACGTCATGATCGCCGCCACCGGCGACGATGAGGACAACCTCGTCATCAGCTGGCTTTCCAAGCAGGAGTTCGGCGTGCCACGGGTGATCAGCCGTACCAACAACGCTCGTAACGAATGGCTCTTTAACGAGAGCT
Source organism: uncultured Acidimicrobiaceae bacterium (assembly GCA_963724865.1). GTDB lineage: Bacteria > Actinomycetota > Acidimicrobiia > Acidimicrobiales > RAAP-2 > RAAP-2. The sequence continues at coordinate 119,883 of CAVRWO010000005.1, forward strand.
GGGGTGTCGACGTCTCGGTATCGACGCCCGCGCTCATCACGTCACTCGTCGACGAGGCGGTCGAAGTGGGCGCGATCATCGAGCTGATGACCCTCGCCCACGGCAAGATGCAACTCATCGAGGTCACGCTCGATGAGAACTCGCCCGCCGTCGTCGAGCACCTCACCCTGGACGAGCTGCGTTTGCCCGATACCATGCGCGTGGTCGCGGTCGTGCGCAACGAGCAGCCCCTCATACCGTCGCCGACGATGCACTTCCTCGAAGAGGACCATGTCGTCTTGATGGCGCGTGTCGGCGCGACGCAGGACTGCACCGCCGCTTTCATCGGTTAAGCGCCTCTTCGCCGAACAGCTTCGGTCGTAGGCTTGAAGCGTGCGCGCGGCTTTTTTTGACCTGGATAAGACGGTCATCGCGAAGTCCTCGCTGGTCGCGCTCGGACCGGAGCTCCACGCGAGGGGCCTGCTTCATCGTCGTACGCTGATCCGCGCGGGACTCGCCCAGCTCTGGTTCTTGCGATTCGGCGCGGACGAAAAGCGCCTCGAGCGCGTGCGCGCGTCGGTGCTGAAGGTCACTCGCGGCTGGGATCGTGACGAGGTTCGTCAACTGGTGAAAGAGACGATCAACGACGCCATCGAACCGCTCATCTACGCAGAGGCCCTTGAGCTGATCGACTACCACCAAGCCCACGGCGAGGAGGTCTATCTCGTCTCGAGCGCGCCCGCGGAGATTGTCGAACCGTTCGCGGAGCTGCTGGGCATTACGGGGGCGATCTCGTCGACGTCAACCTTTGACGAGCGCGGAAAATTCACCGGCGAGATGGTGTTCTTCGCCCAGGGCGCGAACAAGGCGGTCGCCGTTCGCGAGCTGGCCGAGCGACGCGGCATCGATCTCGCTGTGTCTTACGCCTACTCCGACTCCGAGACCGATGTGCCGTTGTTAGAGGTCGTCGGACATCCGTACGCGGTCAACCCGGACCGTCAGCTCACGCGCATCGCCCACGAGCGTCAGTGGCCGATCCTCTCGTTCAGTCACCCGGTGACCGCACTCTCGCGCTCGAAGTCCCACACGCCGTTTCTCGTGAGCATGCTCGTCGTGGGCGCAGCGGCCGTGCTCGGCAGCGCCGGCGCGCGCGGACGCGTGCGTCGCTAAAGCGTCAGCAAGTCTCGCGCGCCCGTATCGGACGACGGGTGACGCAGCTTGCTCATCGCGCGCGCTTCGATCTGGCGAATGCGCTCGCGTGTCAGATTCATCTCGGCGCCCACGTCTTCGAGCGTGCGGATCTCGCCCGCACCGTCGAGACCAAAGCGCATCCGAAGGATCTTCTGCTCGCGCTCGTCAAGCGGCTGGAGCAGCTTTTCGATGGCGGCGGGCATCATCTTCACCGCGGCGACGTCAAAGGGTGACTCCGCTGAGCGGTCTTCGACCACGTCGCCGAGCTCGGCGTCCCCGTCTTCGCGCAGCGGTTCGGAGAGCGAGATCGGCTCGGAGCGAAAACGCAGCGCTTCGATGAGCTTGTCTTCGGGCATCTCGCACTCGTCGCAGAGCTCCTTGATGGTCGGCGGTCGACCGAACTTGAGCTCGAGGCGCGACTGGGCCTTCTGCACTCGCGCGAGGGTGTCGCCCGCGTGCACGGGCAAGCGAATGGTGCGTCCGGTGTTCGCGATGCCGCGGGTGATGGCTTGGCGGATCCACCATGTGGCGTAGGTCGAGAACTTAAAGCCCTTGCGCCAGTCGAACTTCTCAACGGCGTGCATCAAACCGAGGTTTCCCTCTTGAATGAGGTCAAGCAGCGGAAGGCCCGACGCCTGGTACTTCTTCGCAATCGAGACAACGAGGCGCAGGTTCGACTGGACGAAGTCTCGTTCGGCCTGGTCACCGCGGTGCGCGGCGCGCTTGAGGGCCTGCTTGCGGCTCGGCGTGAGCTTGATCTTCTTGTCGTTCTCGGCGGCCTCGAGCTCGGCCTTCGCCTCGCGACCCTCTTCGATCGTCTGGGCGAGGTGAACCTCATCGTCCTTGGTCAACAGGGTGTACTGACCAATGTCCGACAAGTAGAGACGTACGAGGTCTTCGTCGTCGCGGTCTATACGGTCTTTCGCCATGGGTTCCCCTCAATCAACGGAGTAGTCCCCCGCTACTACTAGTTATACGGAGATACGCAACCTACCGGGAAATCCCGAAACTTTCAGCGTTTCCAGTGCTTTCCAGGCGGTCAGCCAGCCCTCTTGCCCGGCGCTGCCAGTCCTCATCCTCAATGGGTCCTCGACGCTGCGCCACTTCGCCAACCGCGTGAATCTCGCGCAGCAGGACCTGCGAGGCGAGGTTGACGACCTCACGGTCCCCCTCGTCGAGATCCACGTATTCTCTGGCGTCTCGAAGCGACACCAGGACTCGTGGCCCGACGACCATCGCCAGGCAGTAGAGCGCCATCGCCCCCGTGGGGTCAGCGCCGACGGCGCTATAGAGCGCGTCGGCAAGAGCGTCGACCGACGCAGGCGCCACGTCGCCCAGGCGCTCGCGGAACGCGAGCGCGACCTCTCCGAGGGCGCGGGCCGATTGGTAGGTTCGAACCAGATAGGCGTCGTCGCTGAAGCTGGGCGCGCTCGCGCCGAGCACCCGGTACATGGTGTCAAAGCACGAATGGAGATGCTCTACGGTCTCGCGGGAGCTCATCAGGCTTCGGGGCGAAAGGCATTGGTGATCGGCATGCGCCGGTCGCGACCAAAGGCCTTCTTCGAGATGCGCACGCCGGGCGGGGTCTGGCGGCGCTTGTACTCGCTGCGGTCGACGAGACGAGTGATGCGCGTCACGAGCGCGCGGTCGTAGCCGAGGGAGATGATCTCTTCTGCCGTCGCGTCGTCTTCCACGTAGAGCTCGAGCAGCGGGTCGAGCACCTCGTAGGGCGGCAGCGACTGGTCGTCGCGCTGGTCGGCGCGCAGCTCCGCCGAGGGGGCCTTCTCCAGGACCGACTCGGGAATCGGCTCGGGGTCGCCGTCGGCCCGCGCGACGCCGTTGCGGTAGTGACAGAGCTCGTAGACGAGGGTCTTTGGCACGTCCTTGATGACGGCGAATCCCCCGGCGGTGTCGCCATAGAGCGTCGAGTACCCGACCGCCATCTCCGACTTGTTCCCCGTCGTCAGCACGATCGCTCCACTCGCATTGGAGATTGCCATCATGAGCACGCCCCTGATGCGCGACTGGAGGTTCTCGTCGGTGAGACCTTCGGGCTCCTCCCCGAGCACGTCAGTGAGCGAGCGAGCGAACGTCTCGTGGGCCGCTTCGATCGGAATCGTCGACAGCTCGAAGTCGAGCCGACGGCTCAGCTCTTCGGCGTCGGCGAGTGAGCCCTCTGAGGAGTAGCGACTCGGCATGGCAAAGCCGCGCACGGCGCGTGCACCGACCGCGTCGACGGCGATTGCCGCGACGAGCGACGAGTCGACGCCCCCGGAGAGCGCGACGATCGCCTCGCGAAAGCCGTTCTTGCGCAAGTAGTCGCGCGTGCCCATGACGAGCGCCTCGTAGATCTCCCTGGTCTCGCCAAGCGGCTCTTCGACGTGGTTGACCGGCGCCGCGCGCACCTTCACCTCGTCGCGCACGTAGCGCGATTCGATCCTGATGCCCACGTCGGACTCGGGAGCCTCGAGCTCGCACAGCAATAGCTCTTCGCTGAAGGCACTCGCGCGCGCCACAACCTCACCGCTCCGGTTCACAGCCATGCTCTGGCCGTCGAAAACCAGCTCGTCCTGGCCACCCACCAGATTCACGTAGGCAATGGCGCAGCTGGTCTCTAGGGCTCGCTCGCGCAGTATCGCTTCTCGATCGGCGCGGCGGCCGCGCGCGTAGGGCGAGGCGTTGGCGACGACGAGGAGCGTCGCGCCCGCGTTCGCGAGCTCGAGCGCCGGCCCGTTGCTCGTCCACAAGTCTTCACAGACGAGCAGGCCGACCGCGATGCCGCGCACGTTCACGATCGTTTGAGGACCAACGCCCGGGTGGAAGTAACGCCGCTCGTCAAAGACGTCGTAGTTGGGAAGAAGTCGCTTGGTCGCCGTCGCGACCACGCCCTCGTCGGCGACAGCGACGAGCACGTTCGCGATGTGGCGGTGCATCGCCGCGTCCAGATCGCGCGCGGCGTCTCGCCCGTCACTCGCTGGCGCAAGCTTCACGCCGTAGGTGCCATCGGGGACAGCGGTCCCGACAAGTATGGGCGGCAAGTTCTCGGCCTTTGCGAGGTCAAAGAGCGCCTGCGCGCTCGCTTCGATGAAGCCCTCTTTTAAGAGCAGGTCTTCTGGCGGATATCCCATCAAGGAGAGCTCCGGCGTGAGGACCAGGTCGGCGCCGACGAGCGCCGCCTGGGCGCGAAATCGAGCGAGGGTTTCCACGTTTTGGGCAAACCCGCCCACGACCGCGTTCATCTGGGCGAGGGCGATGCGAAGCGTAGCCACGAAGAAAGCCTAATGGTGCCCGTTGTTTGTGCCCAGGGGAATCGAGGGCGCCCGCCCCGCTCTGCGGGCAAAGGTTTCACACGCCATTAACAGAACTGGGGGTCCCTGGCCCTCGTCAGCCATCAGACTGGAAGCAGTCGCATAAGAGCGATCACTCACCTAAGGAGCATCGTTGTCGTATCAGGCTGAATACATCTGGATAGACGGTACCGAACCCACTCGCGGGCTGCGCAGCAAGACCAAGATCGTCGCCGACGGCAAGAAGCCGCCGGTGTGGGGCTTTGACGGTTCGAGCACGAACCAGGCAACGGGCGAACACTCCGACTGCGTCCTCCAGCCGGTGTTCACGTGTCCTAACCCGCTTCGCGGCCCGAACGACGTGCTCGTCATGTGTGAGGTGCTGAATCCCGACATGACTGCCCACGTCACCAACAAGCGCGCGCACGCGGTAGCGGTCGCCGAGAAGTACGCCGCGTTCGAGCCGATGTTCGGTATCGAGCAGGAGTACACGTTCCTCCAAGACGGCCGTCCCTACGGTTGGCCCGAAGACGGTTTCCCGGCACCGCAGGGTCCTTACTACTGCGGCGTCGGCGGCTCGAAGATGCCCGGCCGCGACATCGTCGAGGCGCACACGCTTGCGTGCATGCGCGCCGGTATCGGCATCGAGGGTACGAACGCCGAAGTCATGATGGCCCAGTGGGAGTTCCAGGTCGGCGTCCTTGACCCGGTCGCCATTGGTGACCAGCTCTGGACGGCGCGGTGGCTGCTCGCGCGCATCGCCGAAGAGTTTGGCGTTGACGTGAGCTTGGACGCGAAGCCCGTCAAGGGCGACTGGAACGGTGCGGGCGCACACACGAACTTCTCGACCAAGCAGATGCGCGCCGTCGGCGGCTTTGCCGCGATCATCGCGGGCGCCGAAGCACTCGGCACGAAGGTCGACGAGCACATCGCGATCTACGGCGCGGGCATCGAGGACCGCTTGACGGGCGCGCACGAGACGGCGCCCTACAACAAGTTCTCCTACGGCGTCTCCAACCGTGGCGCCTCGGTGCGCATCCCTGCTGCCGTCGCGACCGCCCAGCGCGGGTACTTAGAAGACCGTCGCCCGAACGCCAACGCCGACCCGTACGAGGTTGCAGCGCTTATCACCGAGACCATCTGCGGCGCCGCGGCGCAGAAGAGGGTGCCAGCGAAGCAGGCGGCCGCAAAGAAGGTCGTGAAGAAGGTCGTGGCGAAGAAGGCCGTGCCGAAGTAATCGCCTCAGTTCGACCCAAAAAGACCCGCCGCAGTTCGCGGCGGGTCTTTTTGCTCGAAATCGCGGCCTGATAGAGAAGGTGCGAGAATGGCCAGCATGCAAAGTCAGGCGCAGTACGTCCTTCGCACTGTCGAAGAGCGCGGCGTGCGCTTCGTGCAGCTCTGGTTCACCGATGTCCTCGGTCGACCGAAGGCCTTCCACGTCACGCCCGCCGAGCTCGAAGACGCCCTCGACCAGGGGATGACCTTCGACGGCAGCGCGATCGACGGCTTCTCGCGCACGACCGAGTCCGACCTGCTCGCTCGACCGGACCTCACGACGTTCCAGTTGCTGCCGTGGTATCCGAAGGGCGAGGCGATCGCGCGAGTGTTCTGCGACATCGTGAACATCGACGGCACCGCCTTTGAAGGATGCCCGCGCCAGCAGCTTCGTCGCGTGCTCGACGGCGCGCGAACGCAGGGCTTCACCTTCTTCGTCGCACCCGAGATCGAGTACTTCTACTTCAACGAAGCGAACGCAGCCCTCGGACCGGTGCCCGTCGACCGCGGCAGCTACTTCGACCTCACGCCGGACGACACGGCGAGCCAGCTGCGCCGACGCACTGTCCTCGTCCTCGAAGAGATGGGCATCGGCGTCGAACACGCCCAGCACGAAGACGCGCCGGGCCAACACGAGATCGACCTGCGCTACACCGACGCCCTCACCATGGCCGACACGGTGATGTCGGTACGCCACGTTGTTAAGGAGCTCGCCCGTCAGTCTGGGGTCCTTGCGAGCTTCATGCCCAAACCGCTCGTCGGCGTGCAGGGTTCGGGCATGCACACGCACCTCTCGCTGTGGCGCGACGAGCAGAACGCCTTCATCGGCGAGCACACCTACGGGCTGAGCGACCTGGCCGAGAAGTTCATCGCCGGCCTCGTGCGTCACGCGCCCGAGATCACGGCCGTCACCAATCAGTGGGTGAACTCCTACAAGCGGCTCGTGCCGGGCGTCGAGGCGCCGGTCGGCGCCGAGTGGGCGCGCTACGACTCGGCGGCGCTCGTGCGGATCCCGTCGGTGAAGCCCGGCCGCATGGACTCGACGCGCGTTGAATACCGCTCCCCCGACCCGGCGGCGAACCCATACCTCGCCTTCGCGGTCATCCTCGCGGCGGGTCTGCGCGGCGTCACCGGCAACTACGAGCTGCCGAAGGAGGGCCTGTGCACCGCCCCCCTCCCCCAGTCGCTCGCCGAAGCCGTCAACCTGATGGAGACGTCGTCGCTGATGCACGAGACCCTCGGCAGTCACCTCGTCGAATGGTTCCTGCGCAACAAGCGCGCGGAGTGGGACGCCTATCGGGGCCAAGTGACGCCCTTCGAACTCGAACGGTACCTGCCACTGCTGTGAGCATCGACGTCGTGCTCTGCGTGCCCTCGTGCGAAGGGCCGGTGCGCAAAGCCTTCGACGTGACCGGGGTGACCCCCGCCGTCGCGGCGTCGGCTCGAATGAACGAGATCGTCGCAATGGAGCCAACTGACGGTTTCTCCGGCGCCGTCATCAACGCGGCCGCGTTGCCCTTCTCGGACGCAATGAGCCTCTGTCGCCAGCTTCGCCAGCGTGAGCGCAGCGTTGGACCGATCATCTTGCTGCTCGACCACTACCAGCTCGATGACCTCACGTTTCGAGAAGACCTCTTCGATGATTTCGTCGTGGGGCCCTATGACGTGAGCGAGCTCGCCACGCGACTGCGTCACCGTCTTCGTCGGGCGGGCAATGAGAGCGTCGCGCCCCGCATCGAGCACGGCGAGCTCTCGATGAACCTAGAGACGTATCAAGCCTCCATCGCCGGTCGCGTGATGGACCTCACCTACATGGAGTACGAGCTGCTGCGCTTCCTTGCGACCAATCCCAACCGGGTGTTCACGCGCGCGACGCTGCTCAGCCGGGTATGGGGGTACGAGTACTACGGTGGCGCGCGCACCGTTGACGTGCACGTGCGCCGGCTGCGCGCGAAGTTGGGCGAGGAGTACGCGCACCTGATTCAAACGGTGCGCTCAGTTGGCTACAAGTTCGGCACCTCGAACGAGGTGGACGACTAACGCTCGGGCGAGTACGCCCAGAACTCGACTTCAACCAGTGCGCCGAGCGGAAGCTCCGCGACCGCGAAGGCGCTCCGAGTCGGGAGCGGATCGCTGAACACGTCGAGCCATACTTCGTTCAACGATGCAAACTCCGACATGTCCATGACGAACATCGTGGCCTTGACGACGTCGGCGAGCGACGAACCGGCCTCTTCGAGGAGAGTCGCTCCGTTCTTGAGCGCCTGGCGAAGTTGACCGGGGGCGCCGCCTTCAGCGAAGGTAAGTGTCTCTTTGCCCGCCACCGTGCCGAGCTGACCCGAGACGATGACGAAGTCGCCCGCGCGGCGCCAGGGCGAGTAGGGACGTGCGGGCACGTAACTCAACTAAAGGAGTTGCCACACCCACAGGTGCGCGTGGCGTTCGGGTTCGTGATGTGAAATCCCGCGCCCTGGAGTCCGTCGGTGAAGTCCAGCGTCGCACCCGTCAGGAGCTCGGCACTCGCCGGGTCGACGACGACCTTGACCTCGCCGAAGGCGTTGACGACATCGTCATCGGCGATCTCGGAGTCGAAGTACATGTCGTAGTTGAACCCCGAGCAGCCGCCCGCCTTCACGGCCACGCGCAGCGCCAACGGCTCGTCGGCACCAGCCGCGGCGATGAGCTCGGCGACCTTCACGACAGCAGCATCGGTGAGGGCGATGGGCTCGGTTACCTTCTCGGTCAACTTCACGTTGGTAGTGGTCATCTCGACACAGCTCCTTAAAGAATCCTTGTTCCATGGTAGCGAAGGATTCTCGCAATGAACACCTATGAATTTGGCCTCGCTCAGGACTCGTTGTCGTCAAATCCCTCGTCACCGGGTAGAAGGATCACCGGCGCGCCGTCGCGCACGACGATACGGGGACGGACCGCAGCGACCGGTCCGAGCGAGCGGGCGTACGCCAGTACGTCCTGGGCCTGAGGAAAGTGCGCCACCGACTCCAAGTTGCGCACCGTCGGGGGCATCATCGTGAATTCGCCCCGGGCATGGGCGGCCAGCGCGTCGACGGGTCGAACCCAGCGATCGGCGACTGTTTCACCCGCGTCGTGCGTCGCGCGCTGGCCGGAAGGGGCCAGGGCGACGAAGAAGCGCGTGTCGTATCGGCGTGGCGGCCCGACGGGCGTGACCCAGTGCGCCAGGTACGCGACACCTCGCAGATCGACCCTCAGTCCCTCTTCGTGCATCATGTCAACGAACCGGAGCTCTCCGGCGTTGAGCGCGCGACGCTTCTCGGCGAGCCGCTCGAGGTCGCTTCGCTCGGTGAACCGCACAGGCTCGCCTCCGTTGGTGCAGGCGATGAGCAGCCCGGCCTCTTCAAACAGCTCTCGAAGCGAGGCAACGTAGTACGCGAGCCCGCCGTGTGGAATGCTCAGTCGCGCGGAGGCGACCTCGTCGCTGAGTCCGAATGCGAGCCCGTCGAAAGCGTCTTCTTCGTCGACGGCGCCACCCGGATAGACGTACGCGCCGCCCATGAAATCGCTCAACACATTGCGACGGAGCATAAGAATTTCATAACCATTGTCGCTGTCGCGCAACGTGAGGACCGTGGCCGCAGGGCGTAGAACAACGAAATCGGCCATAGTCGCCAACTTATCGACCCGTCTCGCGCCATGGATCGATGTCCGCACGTCCACTAACGTTTGAGTGGCCCAGATCAATAAGGAGCAGTGTGGCAAAACCAGCGGCATCGAAGCAGCGCCCCGCGCCGAGAAAATCCCCCGCGCCGAGAAAATCCCCCGCGCGAGGAGGTCGCCCCGCCGGGCTGTTCACCTGGATCGCAGTGGGCGTCGTCGTCGTTGTCGTCGTCGCACTGGTGATCATCAAAGTCACGAACGTCGGACCCTCCACGCCGGGCAAGACAGCATTCCAGCCCGTCAGTTCCACGGTGCTCTCCGAGCTCACGACGATTCCCGCGTCAGTGTTCAATACGATCGGCGTCACGTCACCCATCGCAACCGTGACTCCGCCCCAGGCCGTATCGGGTCAGCCGGAGCTGACCGCCACCAGCGCGAGCGGCGTTACCCTGCCCGAGGTTCTTTACATGGGTGCGGAGTTCTGCCCGTTCTGCGCTGCCGAGCGCTGGAACACCATCATCGCACTCAGCCGTTTCGGGACGTGGTCGGGACTCGGGAACATGTCGAGCTACTCCGGCGACGTCTTCCCGAGCACGCCGACGTTCACCTTCGTCAAGGCAAAGTACGTGTCGAAATACGTGGTCTTCAAGTCGGCCGAGCTTTTCGCGAACTACATCGACCCAAAGACGCAGTACTACGCAAAGCTGCAGACGCCGACCAAGCAAGAGGACAACGAGATATCCAAGTACGACACGACGAAGTACATCTCGAGTTTCACCTCTTCGAGCCAGGACGGAGACATCCCCTTCACGACCTACGCAAACAAGTTCCTCGCTGCGGGTGCGAGCTTCAGTCCATCAACCCTCGCTGGTTCGACGCGTAACAGCATTGCAGGGGCCCTCGACAACCCGGCGAGTCCGATAACCGATGCGATCATCGCCTCGGCGAACTATCAGACGGCGATCATCTGCACGTTGACCGGCCAGCAGCCGGGCGACGTCTGCACGAGTGCTGGTGTCACGACGGCGGCCAAGGCGATGGGCATTAAGTGAGCACCTCGCCACTGACCGTGGCACAGAGCGACGACCGGGAGTTTGGTGTACCAAAGTGGGCGGTGTTCACGACGCTGGCACTCAGTCTGATTGGCCTAAGCCTGTCGATCTATCTGACGATCACCCACTTCCAGCCCCAGGCGCTCGTGTGCTCCGGCGGCGGGGTGATCGATTGCGCCAAGGTCACCACCTCGGCGCAATCCGAGATCCTCCACATACCGGTCGCGATACTCGGCCTGGCGAACTACACGGTCATGACCGCACTCAACACCCCGTGGGCCTGGCACGCCCGCTTCCGATGGATTCATATCGCGCGCTTCGCTCTGGCCATCGCGTCGATGTGTTTCGTCCTTTGGCTCATCTACGCCGAAGTGGAGATCATCGGCGCCATCTGCCTTTACTGCACCGGCGTGCACCTCACCACGTTCGTCCTGCTCATTGTGCTCACGATTGTCAGTCCGGCCCAGCTCGGCTGGACTCGATCACGCGCGAGTTAGCGCCCGACGTTCGAACTCGTTGAGGCCGCCCCAAATCCCGTAGGACTCGTGGCGCTCAACCGCAGCGCGAAGGCACTCCTCGCGCACCGTACATCCCGCACAGATCCTCTTTGCCAGCTGCTCGCGCTCGAGACGATCTTCTTTGCGCTCAGCGCTGTCAGCGGAATAGAACAGGGAGCCTTCACTTCCTCGACACGCTGCGTCCACTGACCATGCCAACGCCGTCGTCGCCATAGACGTCCCCCCACGAATGCCCAGACTCGCAGACTAATCATCCAGCGGTCGGAAATACAAGGGAAGTTTTCGGTTCGCAACCGGACTCTCAATTCCTCGTAAAACCCAACTGACGCTACGCTAAATGCCGTGGCTACCATCCTTCTTGCAAGTGACCTCGCCTCGCTGCGCCGCGAGCTCGAAACCATGCTCGCCGGACCCGACGTCATGATCGAAGAGGCCGCGACCGGGCCTGAGACCATCGCTCGCGTGCAACGCGGCGAGGTCGACCTCGTCATCGCCGACCTGCAGATCGGTGCGATGGGTGGCATGGCGATCACCATGGAGCTGCACAACCTCGAGTCCTACGGGGACATCGAGCCCGTACCGGTCCTTATGCTGCTCGATCGTCGACCCGACGTCTTTCTCGCGCGCCGAGCGGGTGCCGACGGCTTCGTCGTAAAGCCGCTCGACCCCCAGCGAGTGCGGCGAGCCGTTCGCGCGTTGCTTCGTGGCGAAAGCTACGACGACGAGTCGCTGCGTCCAGCGACCGTTCGCGTCGGCAGCGCCGACGCTCGATGAGCGATTCGAAACCTCCCCCTACGGGCCTCGCGCGGTTCCGCGCGCGACTCACGGGGCATGAACACGAGCGACGACACACAACTTCGCCAGAAGCGGCAGCGATTCACGCGCGAGTCGACCAGTTGAGCGAACTTGAGCTGCGCGACGTCATGACGCCGCGGGTTGACGTTGCCTTTCTCACCTTTCCCGTGACGCCAGAGGCCGTGGCTGAAGCCGTTCGTGACACCGGGCACTCGGGCTTTCCCGTCGTCAGCGACGACCTCGACGACGTGCTCGGGGTCCTTTACGTGAACGACCTCTTCCGCAGTTCGACCGTGAAGCGCGCCATCGGTGTGTCGCTTCCCGGAACAGAAGAGATCACACGCAAGATTCGCCGTCCCCTCATGCTCCCCGAGACACTGGACCTCCTCGAGAGCCTGGGCGAAATGCGAAAGCAGCACCGCACCTTCGCACTGGTCTTGGACGAGCACGGAGGTGTCGCGGGGGTCGTTTCAATCCGAGACATCCTCGAACAGCTCGTCGGCGATCTCGCCGACGAGTTCGACGAGGACGAGGAACCGACGATCGTGAAGATCCGCCAAGACCGTTGGCTGGTCGATGGTCAGACGCACGTCGATCGCGTCTCCGAAGAACTCGGCCTCGAGATTCCCGAAGGCGAGTACGTCACCATCGCGGGTTTCGTGCTCGATCTCGCGGGCGAGATACCAGCCGCCGGCACTATCTACACCTATGGCGACTGGACGTTTCGCGTGCAGTCGGTGGAGAAGCGACGTATCAGCGAGTTGGTGATCGAACGTCACCCACCCGCCGAGGCCGAGGTTCCGAGCGCCATCTAGCCTTTGTTTGACGGCCTCTGCGACGAGTAGGCTAAACGGGCTGCGAGGTAACTCGCTGCGGGCTGTAGCGCAGCTTGGTAGCGCGCTTCGTTCGGGACGAAGAGGTCCCGGGTTCAAATCCCGGCAGCCCGACCACCAGGCAGTACACAGGTGAATGCAACACAGGCCCCCATCGTCTAGCGGCCTAGGACACCACCCTTTCAAGGTGGCGGCACGGGTTCGAATCCCGTTGGGGGTGCCAAATGACTGACTTAGGGTCCAAATGTCCCTCCTCGTCATTGTTTACAAGGGTTTGGGAAGTTTGAACATTTCCCGCCTCCAAGATGCTTTCGGCCTCCAACACGATCTCGCTCTCCGAAACTGCGAAGCCTTCGCAAACTCCCAAACCCGCCTCCTCCACCGTGTCACCGTTTCCGTAAAGCACGAGGGTTTCGGGAGCTTGAATTAATCCGTTTCGACACTTCAGTCGGTCCGCGAAGAGCGCGGCAAGGAACTTACCCTTTTGGTCCCCTTCAAGGCTCCTGAAGGTCGCAACGGGATCGCTTAGTAACTCATTCGCGACCACAAGAGCAGCCTCAAGCCATTTTGCGTCGGGAACCCTGAGAGAATCAAGCTCCACAGTGATTGCCTCGATCTTCTCACGTTCCTTGCTCGCCATTGCCTCAACTGCCTTAACGTTGGCGTCGTCTACCTTGCCGAAAATTATCGCGTTAAGGTACCGCTCCCGCTTGCTCTCGGCATCGCGCTCAGCGGTCATAAGTTCGTTTCTCCGCTTCTCAATTGAGTCGATAGACACGCCGATGTCCTGCTCGATACGTGAATAGAGATCGCGACGTAGTCCGTCTGGAGCGTTTACCCGTGCAAGAAGTGACTCCACCTGGGAAATCGCTTTGTCAGTCGAGATCGTCACCTTCTTACAATTCGAGTTTGCGCAGTGGTAGTAGTGATATGTCTTTCCAGACTTCGACTTGACCACTGTCGACTTCGTGTACGCCCGTCCACACACGAGGCACTCTAGGTAGCCGAGCAGCGGAAAAGCATTTCGGTCACTTCGACGGACATACTTCACCCCCGCGAGCCGTCTTCCGACAGACTCAAATAACTCGTCGGAGACAATTGCCTGCCAGTCCCCCGGGACCTCTTCCGCCATTCTCTTTGTCTTGTTACGACTGATAAACGTACGATTCTGAAGCAACGCGGAAACTCGCTTCCTGTACGTAGCGAGCGAGGAGACCTTGAACTTCGAAGTCCAGGTCGGGACTCTCGCCAGCCACCGTGCAATCTCATCGACGGTTGCGCCCTGGTCGGCCATTTCGAACGCTCTGCGAACAAGGTCCGCTTCGTCCGGTTCAACGACCAGGCTCGATCCAGCTTCCAGTCCTAACCTCTGCGGGTTCCTGTAACCAAACGGAGCCCTTGAAACGTACGCACCCGTCATTGCCCGGTCGACCATTCTCTGAATCGTCGATTCAGACTTAACGTCCGAGTCATAGTCTGCTTCCAGTGAGTCGCGGAGCCAATCGCGACGCCCTGCAGAACTGTGAAAGTACTCACGATTTGTCGTCGTGATCGTAATTCCCGCGCTGCGCAAGTCGTCAAAAACGCGTATGGCATCACTTAGTTGGCGACATAACCGTGACGCGTCGTAAACCATGAAGTAGTCGCCTGGTCCGAGGTTCGCGAGTGCGTACTCAAGGGCGTCGAGCAAACCGTTTCGCCGGTCGATACTTCTAGCGGACACTCCCGGGTCTGCAAATTCCTTGAGGATGATGTAACCGAGTTCCGCCGCGTATTTTCGGAGAGCCCGGATCTGAAAACTCATCGAGTTGTTGTCCAGTTGCTCTTTGGAACTCACGCGAACATAGGTAGCGGCGTTATTCAACCTGGCAACCTCCGAAGCTCACCACTGACGTTAACAAGTTCTCTCTCACCGGCAATCCCTAGTGCCAACTCCGACAGTCGACTGATGATGTCGTGATAGTCATTTGATTCTTTACTTCTCTTCGTATCTTTCTGGTCTTGTGTCACGACCGCGCCCTTTGCCATATTCGGCGTTTGGCTCAATCACCCACGCATCCATCAGACTGGTGCGGTCAACGAGACTCCTTCCATTACTCACGATTCTTCACTTGCTCCTTTGCACTCGGCGGCGAACATTCTCTGGACTTTCCATAGAGCCTCCGATGCAACTTCACGGGACATTATCGAAGGGTACCGGTCGTAACTCGCACAAGTCTCGGTATAAACGAAATCTTTTGTTCACGTTAGAACGACGTCGAAGTGCAAACTATCGAGTCAGATTTCAGTACAGCACGCTCTCGCGTGCGGGCTCAACTCCGGAAGTCGAAATCAGCAGTCTCCGAGTGAATTCCGCGCCGATATGAGACTCAAAGGCATGGGACCGAGAGAGTCAGACTAAAACTTCAAACCCAGCCTGAGAGCGAGACTCTTAACCGCTGCATTGGACGCGGCCTGAGCAACGCTTGCCGCCGAAAGCAGAGAGTTATAGTTCGTAATATTGCTGGCATTGGCCGCGAGGGTAGCGTTCATGGTTTCAAGAGCCGTATCGTCGCTCAACACTGTCTGCACTAGAGCCCGATCCTTTTTTGGAAGACTCAGGGAAGCAAGAACGTTATCGAAGCTCCGATAGGCCGAGTTCTTGAAGTTGATACCTCGAATGCACACTGAAGCGTTTTCGCTATCTTGCTCTTTGGTCCCGACGCTATAGTCCGTCACTAATTTAGTGATGGCGGTCGAAAGTTTCGCCACGGCCTGACGATCTGACGCCCCCGCCGAAACGAGAGATCCGAAGGTACATGCGATCACTAAAAGTCCTGAGATAAACAGTTTGGTTTTAGCCCGGCCTGTCAAAGATCCTCCCGCTCGTGTCTTTTGTAGAGAAACCCAACGCAATATTCACGGTGAATCTGTGGCTACCCATAATTGACTTCATCTGAGGCGAATCGGTTGGCCATTTTTTTCCATAGTGGAGTGAATCTTCCGAGCCCAGCTTCGTACGACGTAATTTTTGCGCTTCCGCTCAAAAACTCTTGACCGACGACCATCGTCGCCGCCACCATCGTGCTCAGAGAATTGACGTCTCTGTTGAGAGTTTTGTCTGGAGAATCTGCACAGCTAGCTTCGCGCCCAGCAAAATTCAAGAGCGATTGCATGTCACGATTCATTCCCGAAATATTCAATTTGTTGGTGTCGCTAAAGAGTTGGCTAAGGGCGGGATTGAATTGGTTGATGAGGATTGGTTTGCAGGTCTTGAAGTATGAGCCCCACGATTGACTGGCACTCGTGTACTCTGAAGCCCGATTATCCCGGATGTTGCAATGAGACTGACAGAACTGCGCATCTGGCGAAAAGCTTCAAAGGAATCTCCTTCCGGAATTTAGTAATAAAGTCCCATCAAGGCTGCGACGAGGAAAACACGAGAAACGACAAACCCTAATAGTTGCTGGAACTAGTGTCAGGGACTCTAGCATCAGGGACGTTGCGGTGCCTGGACTGTATGGATGGGCAGGTCCGTTAAGCGTTATGGAGCTCAGACGGAGCTTGGGCGGCGCGTTCGAGAGAGGCGTCTCGAACTGGAATGAGTCAATGGCGCTCGCTGAAAAGATCGGCCTTCCTTCCTTCGTCTCCTCCGTGGAGCGGGGAGAGAGAATTTGAGTCTGCATAGCCTCTTGCGACTAGCGGACGGACCAGTTGAACCGGCGGTATTGGTGGACGATCTCCACGGAGACAGCCAACCGATTCTTAGGCGAGGTCGTTGATGTCACGCCGGCCCAATGACCAGCTCCATGACGTAGAGGTAGGTGCTCGGACACCACCGGCTCTGGTTTAGCCCCCTCGGTTTCCATACGCGCGGAATCCGCGAGATTTTTGCGTCCGGGCCTACTCCCCGAGGACCCCCTACCGAAAAGAAAACCCTGCCTGCCATCAACTATCCAACGCTATTCAAACCGCTGCAAAGCAAATGGTTGGTCAACGAGAGTACGACAGAGGCAGGGCTCAAGCTCATTGGTTCGAACAAATGTTCATTTATGGCTCGGTGCCCGATCCGTACGTCAATATCGCATTGCGAAGTCATTGTCCGTTTCCCGTGGCTGATGAGTAGGCCAAAAACCTTGCTGATGGGGTCGCCGAGTACTTCAACGTGGCTCACCCGTCGGCTATGCATATTGGTCCCGGAATCGCAAACTCCCCGCTCCCTCACTATCTCAGATATGGAGCCTAGAGGCCTAGACGCTCTGAGGCCTAGTAGCGTATCTGAGTTAGTCACTCTAGTGAACATATACAAATCGACATCCGACGTGTGTCGCCGCCGAGCCCCCGGATGAGTTGTCTAACAAGGGATGTATAAGGCGGAACAGGGTCGCCACATTAGCAGAGGTAAGATCGGAGCACCACAGCGGAGAGGGAAGATGGGGTGCCACATAATACCTGGTACAACGCTTTTTCTTCCTCGAGCAAGACGTTCGTAAATGCTCCATTTGGAGCCGAAAACGTGCTCCAATGGCAGGGCCAATTGGAAGGGTTGATTTAATGGCAACGACAACTCTTCGGCGCGAGTTGACCATCCACCACTCTGCCTAAAGTCTCGACAAAGATCTCGGGTCCTGCTCTATCGATTAGCCCCAAAAGATGTTCGTTTTATCCCGGCGCTCAACCTCTTTGAGAATTTTGCCAATTGATCCTGGCGTTATGAGGTCGAAGATGTGCCAACGGCTGTTGCGGTCCAGAGAATCTCTCACGTACGCATGACCTCCTCATTTGGCAAGAGTGATCTCATCGAGGCCTTTGAGAGGCTCGACGAAGAATTGGCGCGACGCGGCGTCAGAGCCGTGACCTTAAAGCGGGCCACGGACATGAGTGGTTGGGCATGACTACCTGGAGGTAGTCATGCCCAACCACTTTTCGATAAAGCTTCACCTCCCACGCGCGAAGGCAAGGGCTACTCAGCCCACTCCCCGTCAATCCACTGAGGATCGCCGTCGAGCAGCGGAGCCATGGTTGACTGCTACCATTCGTCTTGACCCGGGTCGTCGGCCAACTTGAGATACTTCTCCTTCGACTCAAAGGTCACACAGGAGACGATCGTCGCGCCGTCATCGCTAAGCAGGGAGTACGACCCCTGGAAGCCGTCGACCTTGCGCCCCTCCCATTTCTTGGCTGCGTCGACCAGAACCTGGCCCGTACCTGGAGTCTTCAATTTTCCAATCATGATGGTGCCGTAGGACATGCTCGGAGAATACATCCGTCTCCTTCCCCTTGCTCGGCCCAGCATGATCTCGGCAACAACGCCCCCATCCTTTAGTCCGTGTGGTCAGGGTACCGACCGCCTGGAGTGACTAGCTGCAACATTGGGAGGATCTCCGTTTGAAATCCGTGCAGTCAGTCAAGTATAAATTGGCTGAAACGTACAAGATATTGGCGTTCCCTGATAGTTAGTTCTGCAGAAGCCGGCGATCACGCGAATGAGAAGAGCGTCGCATCAGACCGTTAATGCCTGCAGATGTGCGCAATGCCTGAATTACGCGTAGCCCCACGCTGAATCAATCATTGGCAGTTCCGCGCGGCCGCGCAGTAGGGAGCGGCGCGCCCTGCGCCAGAGGACTCGCCTCAAGGTTGGTCGTCGCGAACAACGTCACGCCTCTAAGGCGTGTCCGTTTCGATTGGTACATCGCGCTATCGGCTTGAGCCAGGAAAGAATCTGCGTCGATGGCCTCGGTGGTCCAAGCGACACCGACACTCGTCCGTAGCTCGACTTCACCGTTGCCGACGTCGATCGTGGCCTCTGTCGCCGCCGCGACGCGCTCGGCGATCCTGACAGCTTGAGCCGAGCTCTCGACTCGGGGGCAAATCACAAGGAACTCGTCGCCTCCGAGACGGCCGACGGCATCACCTCTCCTGGCAACGCCCCGAAGACGATCAGCGGTCGCGACCAGCAGGCGGTCGCCAGCCGCGTGGCCCAACCGGTCATTCACAGACTTGAATTCATCAAGGTCAATGTAGATCAGGGCACTGCCTTCTCCGGGTGCCATCGGCGCAGCGGTCATCGTCTTTACGAGTTCGAGCGACGCCGCTCGATTCAGGCATGAAGTGAGCGTGTCGACCGACGCTCGCACCTCAAGCTCCCGATAGATCTGTGCGCGGTAGGTCACGTCGCTGAGATACCCGACTGCGCCAATCACTTCACCGGTTGCATCTGTAAGCGCCCGCATACCAATCTCGCAGACACTCTCAACGCCGTCGACCACAAACCTGATCTCGAGGTCGTCGACCGGTTGATTGTCCAGCACTGCAGCGAGCGCTGCTTCAAGCGCCGATCGGTCATCAGCGACGACTGACGACGCAAGGCCCTCGTCAGTGACCCAAGGTTGGTAGCCCACCATCGCCCGCATGCGATCGTTGTCGAACATGATGTGACCCGAACTATCGATCTCGAACAGACCGACCGGCAGTGCCTCGGACAAGCGACTCAACAACTGCTCTCGAGAGAGGAGTCTCGATATCTCCTTTTCGGAATCCTTTTGTTCGGTGATGTCGCGAACCAGGAGGCAGACGCTCCTTGCAGAACCCACTGACGCGACGATCGGAGCGACCCTCCCCTCGAACCACCGTTTGCCCACGGGAACCTCGAGGCAGTACTCCCAGATCTCCGGGCGACCTGACTCCAGTACGATACCTATCACCTTCATAAGACCGAGGCCGACTTCCTTGCTAATCGTCTCGGCGAGTGTCCGGCCGAGTAACTCGCTGCGTGGCGCAGCAAGAAGGGCGTCGTTTTCGGTCCATACCCCGAGATAAACACCGTTCTCGTCAATTTCAAACACCAGGTCATCGAGAGAGGAGACAATCGCCTGCAGTCGAGCTTCACTCTCGTGCATCGCTTCGACAACCTGCTGGTGTTCGCTGCTATTGATAATTGCGTCCTCCAGAATTCAGGAGCTCTCTCGCCTTTACTGCAAACGGCTTTCTACCGCAACGATAGGCCTTGAGTGTCCTAATCGCACTTCTTCGCCACTCTCAGCGTTCTTAAGACGTCTCGAGTAGGCGTTGGAAGATCAAAGCGGCGCGGGGCGGCCCAAGTGGAATCCCTGGGCAAAGTCGACGTCGAATTCCTCCAACATGGCAAGGACTTCTCCGTCCTCAACCCCTTCTGCCACTGTGACGCAACCAAATCCGCTTGCCAGGTTTACAATGGCCCTCACCACGTGCTGGTTCTCGGGACTGTTAACAAGCCCACGCACGAATTCGATGTCTATCTTCAGAGAAGAGATTTCCAGCTTCTTCAAATGGGTGAACGTCCCAAATCCCGTTCCAAAGTCGTCGAGGGCGACACTGCAGCCGAGCCGCACTACTCCCTCCGCGAAGGCTCGGCCCCTTTCGATGTCGCTCATTAGCGCGGTTTCAGTAATTTCGAAGACGAGGTTGGCGGGGTCGGCACCGGCATCGCTGATCTCGCGCTCGATGAACGCCAAAAGATCACCGCTGACCACCGATTGGGCCGAAAGGTTGATCCCTACGTGGCGATCGCGAGCGGCAATCTGGACGCCTTGCCTGATCACCCAGTGGTCAATCTCTGTGATCAGGCCGAATTTTTCTGCCACCCCTAAGAAACTGCCTGGTTGGATGATCTCGCCGTCTCTGCCAATCATTCGAATAAGTAACTCGTCACTGGCCTGTCCCCCCTTGAGAGGGACGATCGGTTGGGCATAAAGGACAAAACGACTCTCGTCCAGTGCCTCTCGAATGCGGCCCACCCAGGTCAGGGCGGCCAGGTCCTGCGAGATGCGAAGCCGTTCTGCTCGCTCTCTGGTCATGTCCCTGAAGACGACAACTGCTCCTTCAACAACAGTGCCGCTCAGCAACGGTGACGCGGAGACGGCGACTGCGAGGCGCGACCCGTTCTTGCACATGAACTCGGTGTCATCAAGTCGCACCGAAACACCCTCACCGCGCACCCGAAGTAGTTCGGCCCCACTTTCCTCAAACGTTCCATCGGGACTTCGTGGAAGCATCACCGAGCTCGCTACTACTCCAAGCAACTCTTCTTCAGTCCAACCCAGCATCTTCACCGCCGCATCGTTCATTGACGTCAATCTGCCCTCAAGGTCCACAGTAAGGAGCCCCTCCGCCATATTTTTCATGACGCTCGTACGGAACTCCTCCGCGTGGCGACTCTCGGTGACATCGGTCACAACGAGGCCGACGCCAATCACTTCATCTTCCAGGTGGACGGGGTAATAGCTTGCGAGCCAATGGTGCAGACGACCTGAATCGCTCGCCACCGTGTTTGACACTTCGACGTTGAGCACGGCCTCGTCGCAATCGAGAACGTGGCGATAGTGACGCTCCGCCTGCGACCAGATGCTTGGCACTACCTCCTCCACGGTCTTGCCAACTGCCACACGTGCGCTCGTGCCATCAAATCGAGCCAAGGTCTCGTTGACGTGTACAAAGCGAAAATCGCGGTCAACGAATCCGAAACCGATCGGGGAGGATGCATGAAGCGTTTCAAGGGTGCTCACCGTTTCGTTGGCCCGTCGGTGGGCATCACGAAGGTCTTCACTCTGCAAATTCGAGATTGTCAGGTCACGCGCGATGACGGAGATCCCTAACAGCTCGCTGGTTTCGCTGAGTACCGGCGCCATCGTGATCGACACCTCAACCGCGGTTCCGTTCTTGCGAATTCGCCGAGTGTGGAAGTCACGAATGGCTGCTCCAGATTGTGCGCGCTCGAGTAGTTCGGCGAGTTCTCGCGGCCGATCGGGCGGAATCAGAATTGCGATATCACTTCCAATCATCTCTGCGGCGCTGTAGCCGTAAAGCTGCTCGGCCGCTTCGTTCCAGAACACTACGACTCCATCCGTTGTTTTTCCGATGACGGCGTCAGTCGACGACCTCACGAGGGCGGCGAGGAACTCCTGGGCTCCTAGGGCGTCCGCCGCGAGAGACGCAGTGCCACTTGGACTCCGTCTTATCATGCGCTTGTGAATCTCGAGAACAATTGCCGACTCCTTGATGAGCGATTGGTCGGTGGATTCGGACGGCAGCAAGCCATCGTCGAAACGGACTGCTTGGGTGCCTCCAACGTGAGGATCATCGCGTCCTTTCTTATGACCGGGTTTGGGGATGTCTGGACCGGTAGCTCAGAAAAGCCGGACTTCCAGACGAAATCTTACAACTCAACGGTGAAAAACCATTACCCACTCGGAAGTTGCGACAACGATTGGCAGGGAGCAAGGCACCGCTGTTTATTGTTTGAGAGTTTGTTGATCAATTCGAGACCGGCTTCCAACATCCCAATCCAGACGCTCCTCGCTCCCCACTGTAAGCAACACGCTGTAGAGCAGATCGAGTTCTTGCGACGTGATCGACTATGCGCACGCGGGTCGGTGCTAAATTCGGGCGCGAGTCGATCGATTGCCCCCATTCGATCTCCGAGCGCAGGAGCGTGATGGTCCGGGCAAAGCGAGAGCAGTCAGAAGAAACCGGGGAGCTGCTCGACCTAAAACTCATCTGTTTTGACAACCTCTTGGCCACGCCTGAAGCGCGCGTGTACTTCAAGGATCTAGAGGGACATTTTCTCGTGGTCAGCGCTGGTTGTGATGCGACGGTGCCCTCTGGTCATGCCTTGGAGGAGCTCATCGGCAAGACAGACTTCGACTTCTACAGCTACGAACATGCTCATGCATCTTTCGTGGACGAGCAGGAGATCATTCGCACCGGCAAACCGATCGTGGCGAAGCTGGAGCAGGAAACATTCGACGATCGAGCCGATACTGCCTGGGTGTCGACCACCAAGATGCCGCTTCGAGACAGGAGCGGTTGCATTATTGGCACGTTTGGAATTACTCGCGATATCACCGCACAGGTTAAGGCGGAGAACGCTCTTGCCTACCAGGTCCTGCACGATCCCGTAACCGGACTGGCGAACCGATTTTCGTTGATGGACCGACTTCGACATGCCATTGCTTCGTTGGATCGCTCGCCCGGGCGACTTGCAGTTCTCTTCGTTGACGTCGATCACTTCAAAGACGTCAACGATATGTTCGGCCACGACGCCGGCGACCAAGTGCTCGCTGAAGTCGGGCGCCGGCTATCGCGTTTCTCACGACGTGCCGACACCGTCGCTCGCCTCGGGGGCGACGAATTCGTCATACTCTGTTCAGCGCTGCACGACGACGACGATGTATCTCTTATCGCCGAACGGATCGTTGAAGGGGTCCGCGCGCCCCACGTGGAGGATGGGCGTGAACTCACCGTGACTTGCAGCGTCGGCGTCGTCATCACGAGTGATGCTCACGCCGAGGCGGAACAACTGATCCGTGACGCTGACGAAGCAATGTACGAGGCCAAGGCCTCCGGACGAAATCGCCATCTCCTCTTTGATCCGTCTCAAAACTTCGCGTCTACTGTGAGTCGCTTCAAAGTCGACCTGGGTGAGGCACTCAAAAACGGAGACCTGTTCCTGCTGTACCAGCCACTCTTCTCGCTGGAGAACCGCGCGCTCGTTGGCGTCGAGGCGCTCGTGCGTTGGCGCCACGCCGAACGCGGCACGGTGAACCCTGATGAGTTCATTCCGTTTGCCGAGCGCCACGGGTTGATCGGGGCGATTGATTCATTTGTCCTCGACGAGGCGTGCCGCCAGCTCGCCGAGTGGATCCAACGCGACGGCTGGCCAGCTGGTTTCACGGTGGCAGTCAACGTCTCGGGCCGTGAGTTGGCAGACACCGGCTTCGCCGAGCTCGTCGCTGACGCGATGCGACGGCACGCGATCGCGCCCGAGCGGATCTGCCTCGAGATAACCGAAACCGCCTTCATTGGTGGCTGGGGTGAGATACAAGAGACTTTGACAGCTCTGTCGTCGCTCGGTGTTCGCCTGGCCCTGGACGACTTCGGAACGGGCTACTCTTCCCTCGCTCATTTGCAACGAATGAAGGTCGACATCTTGAAGATTGACAGGAGTTTCGTTGAACAGATTGGCAGAAGTGACCGCGACCGAAAGATTGTCGCTGCGGTGACGGCAATGTCGCACGCTCTCGGTTTGTCCGTCGTCGGCGAAGGCGTTGAGACGGATAGCCAGTTCGACACCCTCGCAGGTCTGGACTGCGACCAGGGCCAGGGATTCCTTTTGGCGCGCCCGATGTCGGCGGAGGCAGTCGTCGGGCTGGTTGGTTCAGACCCGAAGGTCGTTTAATCTCAGAGCGCCAGGTGCACACGCTGTGCACCGTCGAGCCAAGTGACAACCCCTGGCGACAATCTTTCATTCATTACTGACGTCCGCCGTCAATATGTGCGACGCCGTGTGAGAGCGCACAACTCCGGCCACAGTGATTTTGCGAGATGCCCTTTCCACCGCTGCAGAAAACGCCGACTGGTCCGCGTCAGAAAGTTGGTCAAGGGTCGTTGCGACGGCTGTCGCGCGTAGCGTGAGCAAGAGCTGACCTGGACCGCCTTCGAAGACAACTGGCAGCTCGTATTTGCGCACCTCCACGTTTGTGAAGCCGCTGTCGTTGGCGAGTCGAGCCAACGATGCCGAATCGGGTAAGCCCCATGGACCGCCCTTGTACGCATCTGCGACTTCACTGCCGAGAACCTGCTCCAAGGCATTCGCGAGGGCGAGGCAGGGCGGGCAGTCCTCAATGGCACACCAAACGGCGATGCCAAGCTTTCCACCAGGGCGCAAGGCCCGCCGCATTTCGGTCAGTGCTGCACTTCGGTCGGGGAAAAACTGTAAGCCCTGCTGACACGTGACAAGGTCAAAGCTGTCATCGGGCACCTCGAGCGCATCGGCCGGGCATTCCAAATAGACGATTGGTGCGCTGCTATCAAGGGAGGTCTTCGAGCGCGCGAGTTCGAGCATTGCCGGACTGAAATCGCAACCTGTGACGTTCCCCGTGGGACCGACACGTCGCCCGGCGAGTCGAGTCACCGTTCCCGGACCGCAGGCGACGTCGAGAACGGACTTCCCACTCTCAGGCTCCAACCTGTCGAGCAGTAGCTGCGCCCACGGCTCAAACCATCGCGGGACCAGAATCTCGTCATAGAAGCTCATGGCACTGGTTGACGCCTTTGCAAAGGAGGCACCCCATTGCGATTGACTGGCCATCCCTCTCCCTTTCTCCTCGCGCCCTCCAACGTGACCATCACACTTCAATCACTTGCCTCCCGCAAGCAGAGGCGGACTGTTTCCCGAAGGTGCGGAACTACTCGACGTGCAATCGTGCAACTACGTCATCGGAATCTAGTCCTACCCTGCAGAACCTTCGGTGCCCGTCTACCATTCGCTCATCGACACAACGGCACTCTTCTCGAGCGGTATCGAAGGCCTTTGAAGTGGCGTTTCTGCGTCGACGAAGATTCGGATCGGCGGAACGAGGCTCTTCGCTGATCGCGTTATTGATCGTCATGCTCATCTTGGGCCTGATGGCTGCAGTCACACTCGGGGGCTTGGGCTACACCCCCAATTCCGCGATCACGGGAATTCCCTCGACCATGCCGGGGGGAGGAGCCATCGTCGCGCCAACGTCGACCACCATTGCGCCCAACCGCCGAAGCCGCGACACAAGTGAAGTAGCGATCGCCGCCTGCCGTTCAGGCTACGCAACGGTGAAAGCGGCGGTGCTGAAGTACAAGAAGCTCAATGGTTCGCTGCCCCCCGCGGGGACCGCCTGGGCGCGCTCCGCGGGCGGTGGCGGTCCGCTCTTACGAGTGTGGCCGCGAGACGACGACCGCTTCACCATCGTGTGGAACGGGTCGACGCTTTCAGTCGTGCCTCTGAAGGGAGTGACCGCGCGTGGCTCGATGGGCACGAACTCACCGCCCACCGGGTGCTTCGCAACGTAGGAAATGGACGGCATCGGCCGACGGATTTGCCGGAGGCTAAGCCCGATGTTCCATGAATCGATGAGGGTCAACTTCGTTGAACCCAAACTGCTCGTACAGCCCGTGGGCATCTCGCGTGGCGAGGAGGCGAATGCGCAGTCCGTTGACGGCGGGATGCTCCATCGCCGCGTTGACCATGAACGCGCCAAGACCAAGACCTCGGTGACTCTCGTCGATGAAGACATCACAGAGCCACGCGAATGTCGCCTCGTCGCTCACCCAGCGCGCGAGTCCTACCTGAGTTCCCTCCGGGCAATAGCAACCCACCACGATCGAGTTGCGCATCGACCTCTCTACTTGATCGAACGTCCTGCCGAGTGACCAATACGCTTCTTCGCTCAACCACCGATGAATCAGAGGAATGTCGAGAAGGTCTTGATCATCACTGAGGACGTATCCGTCGTCGCGCACTCGCTCCATGCGAAGTCAGAGTAGCGGACTCACGATGGACACAAAAAACAGAAAGGGCTCTCGCTAGCGACTCGAGGAGACTTCAACGTAAAGCTCTGCGTCGCTAGAGGAGCCGTGTCGCCCCATAGTTCTTCTCGCCCAGCACGATGCGACTCTGCACATCCCTCGTGCCGAGACGCTGAAGCGCGTCGAGCACTGACTGCAGCTCGTCCGTGTTCTGGCTCACGATGCGCAGCTGGTAGTCCAGCCCTCCCGTTGTGTGCACGGCACTCAGCACCTGGGGCACGATGGCCAGATCTCGCTCGAACTCGTGACGGTCCACGGACTCTTTGAGGTTCACGTCGGTAAGCGAGTGCAGGGTGTGGCCGAGGACGCCAAGGTCGATCTCTGCGTGAAAGCCGGCGAGCACCCCGGACTGGCGCAGTCGACGCACGCGATCAGCCGTGCTGTTCGAACTCAGGTGGACCAGCGTTGCCAACTGCTGATAGGTCAAGCGCGCGTCGTCACTCAAGGCGACGAGGAGTGCCCGGTCGATATCGTCCATGTGATCTCCTTTCTGGACCTCGTTTACAGAGGCTCTAACTTTATTATCCTATATTACCTAGGAATGATTCGGGTTTAAGTGGTAGATTCACGAGTCATTTGAGGCATAATCGCCCGTAAAATTGATGCATGTTGTACCTCATTCTACGAATCGTTATCGGCCCGCTCGGGGTCCTCGGCGGCACCGTGGCCCAGCGCCGCCTCGGCCCGGCCATCGCCGGCCTGGTCATCGGCCTTCCCCTGACCAGCCTCCCGCTCCTCTGGCTCGTCGCCATGCAGCGCGGCGCCACCTTTACCGGGTCCATGACCGACGCCATCCTCATCGGCTCGATCGTCGAGGGATTCGTGCTGTGGTCCTACGCCAAGATGGCCACGCGACTCTCGCCCGCGCTCGCGCTCCTCTCCGCGCTCGCGCTCTTCGCTGGCACCGTGACGTTCGTTGGCGTGTTCCACTTTTCGGCGTTGATCGCCGGCCTGCTCACCACAGCGGGCTTCGCCCTCGCGCTGCGCTGTTGGCCCGAGACGTCGTCGAAGGACATCGAAGCAAACGGTCGCACTCGCCTCGTGATGCGGGTTGTCGCGGCAACCGTCTTCACGATCGTCATCGTGACGATGGCGACGAAACTCGGCGCGCTGACCGCGGGGCTTGTCGACGCGCTCCCCGCGACCACGATGCTCATGGCCTTCATGACTCATCAAGAGCAGGGACCCGACGCGACGTCCCAGTTCATTCGTGGCGTTCTTCGGGGTTCGTTCTCGTGGGTGATCTCGACCGTCGTGCTCGCCGAAGTCCTTCGCACCGGTCACGTCCTGCTCGCCTTCGGTCTGTCGCTCCTCGCGGCGCTGATCGTGCAGGCAGCAGTCCAAGCGACAGACTCGTTTCCGATCATCAAACGAAGGTTGCTCATCTCCTAGACCGGGCGCCGCACGACGAAGTCACCGTATCGTGTTGACTCATGGTCGATCGATTCGCCCAGTGGCTACAGCAACACGACCGCGGCTACGCAGCGCTGCGCCGAGCCGGTCGCACCGCCATCGTGATGCCAGGTCTGCTCGCGCTCGACGTGAAGGTCTTTCACAATGCGTCGATGGCGCTCTTCAGCGCCTTCGGGTCGATCGCGCTCTTGATGTTCGTCGACTTCTCCGGTCTCATGCGCAGCCGTCTCGAGACCCAGGCGGCGCTGTCCGTCGCCGGGGCAGCGCTCATCTGCCTTGGCACGCTCGCTTCCCAAGCGGTCTGGTCCGCCGTGCTGCTCATGGCGGTCGTCGCTTTCATCGTGATCTTCCTCGGCGTCGTGAGTTCGGTCATCGCGGGGTCGATGACTGCTCTCCTGCTGGCGTTCATCCTTCCAGCCGCGACGAAGGCCCCCCTTTCAGCCATTCCCGACCGACTCGCCGGATGGGGGCTCGCGGCCGGTGTCGCGCTACTCGCCGTGCGGGTGCTGTGGCCCGCACCAGAAAGGTTGCCGCTGCGCGCCGGCGCTGCTGAAGCGTGTCGCACCTTTGCGTCCCACCTTTCCATCGACAGTGATTCCACCGACTCGACGAAAGACCGCGCGATGGGACCGGACACGCTCGCTCCGGTCGCCTCGCTGCAACGTCAATTTCTTGCCACGCCGTGGCGACCAACCGGACTTGGCGCGTCAGCCCGCGCCATCGTTCGACTGGTCGACGAGATCTCGTGGATGCAGACCGTGATCACCGAGCTCGACAACGACCCGCGCCCGAGCTCACTGCGAGCACTCTCACTCGACGTCCAACGCGCGTCCGCCAAGGTTCTCGTCGAGTCCGCGACGCTCCTCGAGACGCGCTCGGCGCCCCTTGCGCCCTTGACGTCAGCTCGAATCGCGCTGACGTCCGCGATGAACGAGATGGAACGTCACCTCGAGCACCACCTCTCCATGACGGTCAGTTCGTCCAACGATGCGCCGAAGCCGAACACGACTGACAGTCCGGTCGCGCGTTTCTTCTCGTCACTCAACTACAGCTTTCGCTCGCGCGAGGTCGGCTACGGCGCAGAAAGGATCGCCACTGACGTCGAACAGGCCATCACGGCGGAGCGACGAGGATTCTTCGATCGAGTTCTTGGTCACGAGCCGGGCGACACGACCCCCTTGGGCAGCGCGCGAGCGAGGATCGCCTCGCACCTCCAACGCCACTCGGTCTGGCTGCACAACAGCGTGCGCGGCGCGGCCGGTCTGGCCCTGGCGGTGTTGATCGCCGAAGAGATCAGCGTCGAGCACTCCTTCTGGGTGATACTCGGCACCCTCTCGGTACTGCGATCGAACGCACTCAACACCGGACAGAACGCGCTTCGAGCGGTCGTTGGAACGCTCGTCGGCTTCATCATCGGGGCGGGCGTCGTCGAACTGGTGGGCACCAACGTCACGCTCCTGTGGTTTCTCTTGCCCGTGGTGCTCCTCATCGCCGGCTTTGCACCGACGGCGATCTCCTTTGCCGCGGGACAGGCGGGCTTCACGCTCACGCTCGTGATCCTCTTCAATATTCTGGAGCCCGCAGGATGGCGCGTGGGACTCGTCCGCCTGGAGGACGTGGCGATCGGGACCGCCGTCAGCGCCGGCGTCGCGCTCCTCCTCTGGCCGCGCGGCGCTGCCGCTGAGCTCGGGGCCGCCTTGCATGACGCGTACACGACGAGTGTCGACTTCCTCGTGAAAGCGACCTCAAGCGAGGAGCGACCTTCGGCGCGACCGCTCGCGCTGCAGCCATCCGATGACCGTGAACGTGCGGAGGCGGCATCACGCCGACTCGACGACGCCTTTCGCACGTACCTCGTCGAGCGAGGATCGAAACCGGTGCCGCTCTCTAATGTGTCCATGCTCGTGACGGGGGTGACGATGCTGCACTTCGCCGCGTACGCCGTTAGCGATCTCTGGGTTCACCCAACGAACGACGAGGTCGAGTGGCGCGTCGCGCGCCAGCACCTCGACGACACCTCCAAGTCGATCGCCGAATGGTACGACGAGTTCGCGAGCCGCTTCGAGGGCGAGGACACCTCAACGGAGCTCGCGCCTCAGTCGAGTGACGACCGCGAGATTGTCGGCGCCGTCCGCCGACAGCTGGCAGGCTCGAAGGAGCCGGACCTCAAAGAGGCCGTGCGGATCCTCTGGACCGCCGATCACCTTGCCGTCGCCCAGCGCATCGAAACCAGCGTGATCAACGCCTCGCAAGCCGCCGAAACGCTCTGGACAACCCCAATTCACTGGGGTGGGAGTGAACGGCGTCGTGCCGCTCGGGCTGTCGCGTAACTGCAAGAATGTATCCAGACTCATCCTCGAATTACGATTCGTGCTAGCCCCACGACTCTCATCCAAGGAGATGCCCATGGCTCTTCGGCGAACGGCGTATCGCTACTACGAACGTCGCTTGGCGCGTGCGTTGCCGCCAGAAAACCTGCCGCGCCACGTAGGCGTCATCCTCGACGGACATCGACGCTTTGCCCTCGAAGCGACGAGCGGCGAGTATCGCGCCAGCTACGAAGCGGGCATGTCCAAGCTCGAAGAGCTCCTCGAGTGGTGCACCGAGCTCAACATCAAGGCCGTCACCGCGTGGGTGCTGTCCACCGAGAACCTGCGTCGCCCCTCGGCCGAGCTCAACCCGTACTTCGAAGTACTCACCGAGCTCTTCAATCGACTCCCCGCGCTCGCCCAGCGCCTGCACTTCTCGCTGTCGGTGAGCGGGAGCCTCGACCTCCTGCCACCCCAGCTGTCGCACGCCGCCAAGCGTGCCGTCGAGCAGGTCGAACTCGTGACCAACCCGCGCATGGACGTCAACATCGCTCTCTGCTACGGCGGTCGCCAGGAGGTGATCGACGCCTGCCGCTCACTCGTGAGCGAACTGCTCACGAGCGGCGTCGAACCCGACGACCTCGCCGAGTCGATCGACACCGAGGGCCTCGCGCGCAATCTCTACGCCGCGGATCTGCCCGACATCGACCTCGTCATCCGCACGAGCGGCGAGTCGCGCCTGTCGGGATTCCTCCTGTGGCAGTCGGCCTTCGCCGAATACGCGTTTGTCGACCCCTACTGGCCGGCGTTTCGTAAAGTCGATCTCCTGCGCGCCCTTCGCGACTTTTCCAGGCGAGAGCGGCGATTCGGGGCCTAGAAACGTGGAACGGCTTGTCGTCTCGCAGATCTATCTCTAGTTAGCTGGAGACTCCTTGGTGTACGCGAAAAAACTTGACATGTTGTCCGTTAATTGTGATATTCATTAACTAATTATGGCTATGGATAGGGATAAAGTCGCCGGTTCCCCCGAGAACCAGGACGAATCGCCGATCTCTTTCGCCCTGGACGTGCGCTCCGGGGTGCCCACGTACCTGCAGATCGTCCAGCAAGTCGAGTCTGCTCTTCGACTCGGCCATCTTCAGTCGGGTGACCGACTCCCAAAGGTGAAAGACGTCGTTTCCGCGCTCGCGATCAACCCCAACACGGTTCTCAAGGCATACCGCGAGCTTGAGGGCCGAGGTATCACAATTGGCCGCCCGGGCGTGGGGACATTCGTCATCGCGGCGCCCCTCGCCGTCAGCGCCGAGACGTTTCTCGAGCTTCGATCGCTCCTCATCGGGGGATGGCTGCAGGCTGCCCGAGAGAGAGGCCTGCAGTTCGATGAGATCGCGGCCCTCTTCGCCAGTGCCCTAGGCGAAGTCGAAGGACTTGCTATCGGCGAACCGTCGCACTCGAAGAGCAGTCGTGATGCGTGAGCCCTCGTAACTGAACTGTCATCATTGGTCCGCCGTTTGCACTCTGTGGATGTCGCGTGGTGATACTGCACAACGCGTGACATCTATTCACTCGACGTCACGCGACTCTTCACGCGACGTCACTCGACGTTCATCGACGATTCAAAGTCACGAGGCGACCCAAACGCAACATCGTTGCTGACGGACAACTCCCTTCGTTTTTCGACGTGAACAGTTCCCTCAGAAGCGGCCGCTATACTTAAATGCCCGCATTGTCCGTGAGAAACTAACTACGCGACACGGGCAGTGCACGCCCCGGAAGGAGTCAGTTATGGACACGTTTGAAGAGCTCGAATCGAATGTGCGCTACTACTGTCGGCGTTGGCCAGCCGTGTTTTCGACGGCCCGCGGCTCAACTATCACCGACGAACACGGTGTCTCGTACCTCGACTTCTTCGCCGGTGCCGGTGCGCTCTCCTACGGACACAACAATCCAATCTTCGTTGAGGTCGCGATCGACCACCTGCGCGCAGGCAAGGTCCTCCACAGCCTCGATACCTTCACGGTAGAAAAGCGCCGGTTCCTCGAAGCCCTCCAGCGTCACGTCCTCATCCCCCGCCAACTCGACATGGTCGTACAGACCGTCGGGCCGACGGGCGCAACCGCCGTCGAAGCCGCACTGCAGCTCGCCCAGCGCATCACGGGGCACCGCGGCGTCGTTGGCTTTGCGGGCGGCTACCACGGCATGACCTATCGCGCCGCCTCCATCTCAGCCTCTCTCGCCGGACGCGAGACCAGCGCGCACTTAAGGGACTTTGTCGCGCTCCCCTACGTGGAGAACGTCAGTGACGAGGACCTCGAGCTGCTCGAACGCACCTTGCGCAGTGACGTGAATGGCCAACGCATCGGCGCCGTCATCGTCGAGCCGACCCAGGGCGAGGGTGGGGCTCGGCCGTTCGACCCGGCGTACCTACGTGCCATCCGCGAGCAGTGCCGTGAGCTCGGCGTGCTCGTTATTGCTGATGAAGTGCAAGCGGGCGTCGGTCGCACCGGACCGTTCTTCTCATTCGAAGGAACGGGTCTTGACCCGGACATCGTCTGTCTCTCTAAGTCGATCAGCGGACTCGGCCTACCGATGGCGATCAACCTCGTTCGCCGCGAGCTTGACGCGTGGACGCCTGGAGAGTTCTCCGGCACGTTTCGCGGCAACAACCTTGCCTTTGCCACCTCGGCGGCCATGCTCGAGACCTACTGGGCGGACTGCAACCTGGAAAAGGGCACCGAGTCGCGCGGCCACGTCGTTCGCTCCACGCTCGAGGAACTGGCGCGTGAGTTCGGTCAGGGTACGTTCAAGGTTCGCGGTAACGGCTTGCTGCAAGGTCTCGACGTCGCCGACACCGAGCTCGCGACGAACATTTCGAAGGCCGCCTTCGATCGCCACCTGATCGTTGAGACGTGCGGCGCCGGTGACACGACGGTGAAGATGCTGCCGCCCCTCGTGATCGACGAAGACGAGCTGACCGACGGCCTCGCCCGCCTCGCCGACTCGGTCGCACGGGCCACCTCGCTGCGTTGAGCGACACCGACGACTGGCGAGATCTCGTCGTCACGTTCGATGAGCGTGGGGTAGAGCGCCTGTCGAGTGCGGCACTCGCTGCCGCAAGGAGCCTTCTCGCGCCTGAAGGCCCGCGTTCAGCAATGAGCCCTCAGGACTTGCATCGACTCATCACGTCGATCGAGATCTGTCCCGCGGTCGGCGTCGGTGTGGCCCAGGTGCTCGAAGAGCTCGGCAACGACCTCTGGATCCACGGCGTTCGTCCGAGCGATGCGGCAACGGTCGCGCATCTGCATCCGCCCACGTTGCTGCCCGCGGTCGCTACCGATCTCTCCATTGCGGCAACCAATCAGTCAATGGACTCGTGGGATCAAGCACCCGCCGCGACCGAACTCGAACTTCACCTCATGGCGTGGCTCGCCGACCTCATCGGACTCCCCCCTACGGGATCAGGGGTCATGACGTCGGGCGGCACGGCGTCGAACGTGCTTGGCATCACGCTCGCGCGCTCGGCCGCATCGGCTCGGATCGGCGTCGACGTCTTGAAATCTGGCCTGCCCGACGAGGCACGACGGTGGCGAATCGTCTGTTCGGACCAGGCTCACTTTTCGGTGCAGCGCGCTGCCGCACAGCTCGGCCTCGGTCGCGACGCCGTCGTCAGCGTTGCCACGACGCGCTCGGGCGTGATGGACGTCGGCGCGCTCGACGCGACGCTCGCCGAGTTTGCGAACGACGGCCGCCAGTTGCTCGCTCTCGTCGCAACCGCTGGCACCACCGATCTGGGTGCGATCGATCCCCTCGACGCGTTGGCCGAGCGCGCACAGCGCGTGGGTGCGTGGTACCACGTCGACGCCGCCGTCGCTGGCGCGTTCCTTCTCTCGGACCAGCTGCGTCCTCGCTTGCGCGGACTTGAACTCGCCGACTCGATCACGGTCGACTTTCACAAACTGTGGTGGCAGCCCTTAAACGCGAGTGCGCTCGTCGTGCGCGACGTCGAAACGTTCGACCTCTTGCGCGTGAAGTCCAACTACCTCGATCGAGGCGACGAGCTCGAAGGGATGGTGAATCTCGTTGGTCGATCGCTCGACACGTCACGGCGCTTTGACGCGGCGAAAGTCGTCGCGACGCTGCGAGCGGTCGGATCGGTGGCACTCGGGGAGATGCTCGAGCACCTTGTGGAGCTGGCGCGCTACGCCGGATCGGTCATCGAGTCAACGGACACGCTCGAGCTGGTCGCTCACCCCGAATCCGTAATGTGCGTCTTTCGAGCGACAGGTGCGAGTGACGGCGACCTGCGACTCGTCCAACAGCGCCTCCTCGCTCGAGGCGAGATGATCCTCGGCCGAACCGAGATCAACGGCGCGGCGGCGCTCAAGTTCACTTTCATGAATCCGCTCGCGACGCGAAACGACGTCGACCGACTCGTCGACGTGGTGATACGCGAACTCGGCGCGCTCAACTGACCAGAGCGAAAACCGCTGCCGCGGACGCCTCCCTAGCTGCTTTGGTCAACCGCAGCCCGAAGCACCGCCACATCGAGTTTGCGCATCTGCAGCATCGCGGACATCGCACGCTCGGCTCGCTGCGGATCCGGGTCGTTGAGGAGGCGATCCAGTTCGTTGGGGACGATCTGCCAACGAACACCGAAACGGTCGGCCAGCCAACCGCACGAGCTCTCTTCGCCACCCTCGCCCAGTCGATGCCAGTAGTAGTCGACATCGTCTTGGCTCTCGCAGTCGATCCGAAACGAGATCGACTCATTGAACTCGAACTCGACCCCTGAGTTGATGGCGGTGTAGTCCTGCCCGTCGAGCTGGAAGTCGACCGCGAGCACGGTGCCCGCGGGCATCGGCCCCGCCTCGCTGTAGTAGTTGACGCGCGTGATCTTCGAATTCGGAAAGATCGAAACGTAGAACTCGGCGGCTGCGCGGCTCTCGGATGCGAAGAGAAAGTTTGGAGTGATCCGCGGCATAGGACCTCCTTTGCGAACTCGGCCCGATTGTAGGCGTCGCTCGCTTCGCGGTCCAGAGTTCTTGCGACGTGCCGCGCGTCATCGCACGAGATGAGAGATCATCCCACGATCACTCACCTCATCTACGCTCTTCGATCACGCTTCCACCGCTCAGCGTCACGAATATTTCTCCAGCGGCGACGCCTACGGAGATATACCATTCGCTCGACTCCCTATACGAGGGTTCGACTGTCGATCGGAGCGGTGATGGGAAAATTTGTGGTGGCGTACGTGGGTGGCGGCATGGGCGAGTCGCCCGAGGAACAAGAAGCGTCGATGAATGAGTGGATGGGCTGGTTTGGTTCGCTAGGTTCGGCCGTGACCGACATGGGCAATCCGTTCGTCAACTCGACGGCGCTCGAATCAGATGGCATGCGCAGCGACGTGACCAGCGGTCTCAGCGGTTACTCGATCATCGAGGCAGAGAGCCTCGACGACGCGGCGAACCTTGTCGCGAAGTGCCCAGTTCTTACAAGCGGCGGATCACTCGAGGTCTACGAAGCGCTCTTGATGTAACCAGCATGTCAGGAGTCGACCAGCGCGTCGGTTAACGCATCGATGCCCGAAAGGTTCCTTGCGAGCTCGGGAGCGATGGCGTAGCGTCGCGCGAGTGCCAAGGGCGAAACGTAGCTCACGCACGTCGCTGCACCATCGGCCCAGACCAACACCTTGAGTGGTAGATCGAGCGCCGCGAGCGGTACCGCGTCCATGACCGGTGTTCCGGCAACCGGGCTGCCAAAGAGCACGAGAGTCGTCGCTCGCAGTTCGAGTCCGACGCGACGAGCCTCCTCGCGCTGATCTATGACGTCAAACACCTTCATGCCCTTCGCCTCAAGCAGACTGACCAATCGCTCGACCGTCTCGCCCACTGATCGAGAGCTGCGCTTAGTCACGACGTCCGAGTCGACATCGTTGTGTCCCGTCACGCGACGCCGCTCCCTTCACTTGCCGCTGTAATAACTCCCGCCACGCTAAGCATCATGCGAAGGCGCAGATCCTCGAGACGTTCGTGAACGACGTCGTCAGCGGTGTCGGGGTACGTGGTGATGAAGTCGACCATCGGCGATGGACCTCCGCAGAGGACGACCTTCTGGGTCAGCGTCGCGCCGAGATTGTGCTGGTCGATGAGAAAGCTCCACGTGGAAACCGGATCATCTAACGAGCCGACGGTCCATTCGAAACGCCGCAGCTCGTCAAGGCCGGTGATCGTTGAGACCGTCGTCCATTGGCGATCGCCCCGCACCTGATCGCCCTCGAAGGTCGAGCCAAGTTGGACGGCTCCTTCGTAGCGAAGCCGCACGGTTCGCAGCTCGCTCGAGAACGCGACGAGCAGCGTGGGATCAGCGACATAAGGCCATAGTTGGACGGGCGACAGCGCGCATACCTGTGACGCAAACGCATTCGGACGAAGGGCTCGCAGGTCCACGCCAGGACGATACACCGCGAGCCGCGTGAGGCGTTGACGGCTGCAGAAAAGAGGCGACCCCTCGAAGGCAACTCGATGAGTCGCCTCCGAGGGGTCGAGTCGTCACGCTAAAAGTAGTGCCTTCGGCCTCCGATGGCGTGGCCGATCGCGCCTAACACGAATAGGACGATGCCGACGAGCAGAACCAGCACTCCCAGTGACCACAGCAGCGCGATCCTCAAGAGCAGCCCGACGATCATTAGTGCAATGCCAAGCAGTATCACGATGAAAGCTCCCTTTAATTACGTTCCTGGTGAATTATCGTCCGGTTTCCATTCGAGTCGATGACCTCGCGGTTCATCGTCTCTGTCGGCATCGACGGTGGTCGGCGCGACGACGCGAACACCAATGCCGAGATGATGAACCCGATGGCGCCCGCGATCATCAAAATGACGCCGAGCGTCGACAGACTAAAGCCGTGGTTTTGCACGATGTCTTTGCTCTGCGCCGTGACGGCAAAGTACATGATGGCGCCAGTCACGGTCGATATTGCACTCAACACCATTCCTGCGAGACCCATAATCACTCCTCTTTTCGTCGTTGAAAATTAGAAACGACAACCCCGGTGTGGGAATGTCGTCACCTCCATTTTAAAAGTGCATCGTTGTGAGCGAAAAGAACACGTGGGATACTCGCACGCAGAATGTGTCGATTATTCAGAGATCTCGCTCAACACGATCGCGCGCTGTAGCAACGCATCTCGAGCGTTGAGGCGCGAATCTTTGAACTCGCAATGAGCCACTCAAGGTCCACTCTGCGATATTTCTAAGAAATGCCTTTAGTCAGGAATCTGTGTCGTGAGGCAAAACGGATGGCCCGCGGGATCAAGAAAGACGAGGTAGCTGGATGGATCCGGCTGCACCTCACAACGCGTCGCGCCGAGATCAAGCACCTCTCGCTCGCCCGCGGCGAGGTCCTTCACCGCGAGGTCAAGGTGGATCTGCTTGGGCGTTTCATCACCGGGCCACGTCGGTGGCTTGTAGTTCTCAACCGTGACCGCCGTTAGCCACACCGTGCCGAGATTCACCGCGACGAACGTGTCGCTTTGAAACGCGACCTGTCCGCCGAGCAGCGTCGCCCAGAAGTCAGCGAGGACATTGGGGTCAGCGCAATCGAGCGAGACCGAACCGAGTCGGATGTTGGCATTCATGGACAAAGAGTAACGAGAAGGTGTTACTCGTGCTCGCGCATATCGAGCCCGAGGTCGAGGGCGCGCGCCGAGTGGGTGAGCGCTCCGATCGCCACGAAATCGACGCCGGTGTCTGCGACGGCTCTCACATTGTCGAGCGTGATGCCGCCGCTTGCCTCAAGCATCGCATGAGCCGACGACGCCAATTCGACCGCCTTGGCAATGTCGTCGACGACCATGTTGTCGAGCAGGATGAGCCTGCAGCCCGCGTCGAGCGCCTCGCGAACCTGATCGAGTCGGTCGCACTCGGCCTCGAGGGCGACGTCGGGTCGGAGTCGTCGAACCTCGTCAATGGCCCGCGCAATGCTGCCGGACGCGGCGACGTGGTTGTCCTTGATGAGCGCGGCGTCGCCGAGCCCCATCCGGTGATTGACGCCTCCCCCGCATCGCACCGCATACTTTTCCAGTTGCCGCAGGCCGGGCAGGGTCTTTCTGGTGTCGCGCACCCGACAACCCGTGCCTTCGACCGCTCGAACCCAGACGCTCGTCGCGGTCGCCACGCCCGAAAGGTGGGTCATGAAGTTGAGCATGGTCCGCTCCGCGACGAGAAGCGGACGCAAGGGACCCGAGGCGGTCACGACGCGGCGGCCCGGCACGACCGCTTCGCCATCTCGATCGTTCACGGTGACGCCGTCGAGAGGGAAGCCCACGGCGTCGAGCACCGCGAGCGCGACGTCGACGCCGGATAAGACGCCCGCCTCGCGCGCGACGACATCGGCGACAGCGTGTTGATCCGCGCGAATGGTCGCCTCGGTCGTCACGTCGGGTCCGTACCGAAGGTCTTCGTCTAACGCGATATTGACAAGGCGCGCCACCTCGCCGGCATCCAGACCTGCCCAGATGAGGAGCGTCGCGAGCTCGCGGTTCACGCGCTCGCCATTGCGCCCGCGCTCGTCACGATCTCTTCGTCGACAACCCGCACGATCAGGGGCTGCGCCCAGGCGGGATCGGTGCTCGGAAAGTCGCTTCGACGATGGCAGCCTCGACTCTCTTCGCGCAGCATCGCCGCAGACACAAGGAGCAGTGACGCCGTGTGGAGATTTGTCGCCTCGAGCGTGGCGAGATCGAAGAACCCGGCATCGCTCGGCGGCGTCGCGTCGAGCGACTCGAGAACGTGTTCGAGCCCCGCTCGGTCTCTGACGACGCTCGCGTATCTGGACATCTCTGCTGCGTCCGCGCTTCGAGACGACGCGCGGACGCCCTCGCCCGTCGACACGCTCGCTCCTCGCATCGACGCGCTCGCGCGACGCGGGAGACGACCGATCGTCGCTCCGACGCGACGGCCGCTCACGATGGCTTCGGTAAGCGAGTTAGAGGCGAGGCGGTTGGCGCCGTGCACGCCCGTCGCCGCGACCTCCCCGACCGCAAAGAGTCCCGGAATCGACGTGGCGCCGTTGAGGTCGGCCCGGACACCGCCGCATGCGTAGTGCGCCCCCGGCGCAATCGGAATTGACTCGCTCGCTGGATCGATGCCCCGCGCACGGCAGATCGCCACGACAGTCGGGAACTCAACTTCAAGACGTCGCGCCCCGACGTTGCGAGCGTCAAGCCACAGATGCGTCACGTCGTGCTCGTTCATCGCGCGCACCATCGCGTAGGCGACGACGTCTCGTGGAGCGAGGTCGCCAAGCGGATGCTCATCGCGCATGACGGAACGGCCCGCGTCGTCGATGATGACGGCGCCGGCGCCGCGCAGCGCTTCGGTGACGAGCGGTGACTGGCCACGAACACCTGGAACGTAGAACACCGTCGGGTGAAACTGCACGAACTCGACGTTCACGAGCTCTGCTCCCGCGCGGGCTGCAAGCGCGAGCCCGTCGCCCGTCACGTCGGCGGGGTTGGTCGAAGACGCGAAGGCTTGACCGTATCCTCCCGTCGCGAGCACCACGGCGCCGGTGTCGATACCGCCAACGTCGAGCACCCCGCGAACACCGACGCGACCGACCGAAAGGCCGGACACGTGACCCTCGTCGCCGACAAGGAGATCGATCGCTGCCGTGTGCTCCATGATCTCAACGCCAGAGGCCAACACGGCGGCACGCAGCACCCGGTGCAGCTCCGCTCCAATCGCGTCGCCGCCCGCGTGCACGATGCGTCGATGCGAGTGACCGCCCTCGAGACCGAGTGAACCGACGTCGAAGCGCGCCCCGAGTTGGCGTAGCGCGGCAACGACACCGGGCGCCGAGCGCACCAGCTCGTCGACGCGGTCTTCGTCGGCGAGCCCCGCCGCCGCCACAACGGTGTCGCGGGAGTGCGCGCTGAAGGAGTCCTCGGCATCAGTGACGACTGCCAGACCACCCTGGGCAAGCGGTGTCGAACCGCTCGTGAGCTCGCCCTTTGCGAGCACCACGACACGCCGGCCGCTCGACGCGAGAGAGAGTGCGGCGCTGAGCCCAGCGGCCCCGGTGCCCACCACGACCGCGTCAGCGTGCGCATGCCACGACGCACCCCTCGTCGGCAGGAATCGAGGTCGCGGAGCGATCACTCGCCCGCCATTGACGGCGTGCCGACCGCGATCATCGCTTCGACCGCCCGACGAGCTTGACGCGCGACCTCAAGTTCGACGGTCACTTCTGTTGTGCCCTCGAGCAGGCAGTGGAGCAAGACGTCGCGAGTCGTCATCTTCATGTAGACGCACTCGGCCTTCTCATTGACCGCCTCCCAGCGCACGGTGGGGTTCGCGCGGCGAAGCTGATGCAACATGCCGGTCTCGGTCGCGACGAGCACGGACGCCGCCTTCGTGTCACGCGCCCGTTCGAGCATGCCGCCCGTAGAGAGCACGTGGGTTCGCTCGGCCGGAAGATCACCGGTGCCACTCAGCCAGAGCGCGGGCGTTGCGCAGCCGCACTCGGGGTGAATGAAGAGCTCCGAGTGGGGAGAGGCCGTCGCCTTCGCCCGCAGCTCGACGGGACTGATGCCGGCGTGCACGTGGCACTCGCCCATCCAGATGTGCATGTTGGTGCGCTTGGTCATCCGCTGGACATGGGCCCCAAGGAACTGATCGGGAAGGAAGAGCACCTCGCGGTCCTCGGGCACGCCCGCGACGATCTCGACGGCGTTGGCCGACGTGCAGCAGAGGTCCGACTCAGCCTTCACCTCGGCGCTGGTGTTGACGTAGGCGACGACCACGGCGCCGGGGTGCTCAGCTTTCCAGTGACGCAGTTGGTCCGCGTTGATGCTGTCAGCGAGCGAGCAGCCCGCACGGGGCTCGGGAATGAGGACCGTGCGATCGGGAGCGAGGATCTTCGCGGTCTCGGCCATGAAGTAGACGCCCGCCAAGACGATCGTCGACGCGTCGCTCGCCGCCGCAATGCGCGACAGCGCGAGTGAGTCGCCCACGTGATCGGCGACGTCTTGAATATCAGGAAGTTGGTAGTTGTGCGCGAGGATGATGGCGTCTCGCTCGCGAGCGAGCCGCTTCACTTCGTGCGACCACTCGTCGAAGTCAGCGGGACTCAGCACGATGTCGGTGGTGCTCAACGTTCGACCTCACTTACTGTGGGTAGTTCACGTGACCGCCACGCTCCGCTACCGGGGTATTCACCCGTGCCGGGGGTTTTCGACTACTAGGCGAAAACCTTTGGATTAAGTTACCATGCAGAGTGAGCGTCAGTCAACACCACGCCGAATCGTCCAGTGAACACGCGGGTCGCTTCCGCCACGAGGTGCTCGCCGCCGTCTTTCAGGTGCGAGAGGGGCGCCTGCACTCCCTGCTCTGGCAGCGAGCCCGCGAACCCTTCGAAGGCGCGTGGGCGCTTCCCGGCGGACCGCTGGGCAAGACCGAGCGGCTCGGCTCGTCGCTCGGTCGCCACCTCGCTGCAAAGGTGGACCTTACCGACATTGCCTACCTCGAACAGCTCGAGACGCGCAGCGACGTCGATCGGGACCCGCGTGAGCGCACCATCGCGACGGCGTATCTGGCCTTGGTGTCCTCCGAACTCAACCCGTCGATTCCCAGCGACACCGAGTGGTTCCCCGTCGATGAGCTGCCACCCACCGCGTTCGACCACGCGTCGATCATTCAGTCGGGCCGCGAGCGACTGCGGGCGAAGCTCACCTACACGAACGTTGGCTACGCGCTCGCGCCGATCGTCTTCAGCATCGCTGAGCTGCGCACCATCTACGCCGCGTGTCTCGGCCACGCGCTGTCGGCGACCAACCTGCAGCGGGTGCTGTCGCGTCGACGCCTCATCGAAGCGACCAACGCCGTCGCGGCGCCGTCGGCGTCGGGGGGTCGACCGGCGACGCTCTACCACTTCACCGAGCGCACACTGCTCGTCACCGACCCCTTCGCGGTCTTTCGCCCGCCCTCAGGTGCGCGAGCGTAGGTTGACTCGATGAACGAACCCGGCCCGCTGCTCGCCTCAGGACGTGACGCCGACATCTTCGAGTACGGCGATGGCCTCGTGCTGCGCCGTTCGCGTCGTGGCCGTTCGATGGCCACCGAGGCGCGTGCCATGGAGTACGTGCGCGAGCACGGTTTCCCGGCGCCCAAGGTGCACGAGCTGAGTGACGACGAGACCGAGATCGTCATGGAGCGAGTAGACGGCCCTTCCATGCTCGAGGTGCTCGGGGCGCGACCGTGGACCATCCGGCGCATGGCCTTCGTCCTCGGCACGCTCCACAACTCCCTCCACCGCATCCCCGGTCCCGAGTGGGTTCGCCCCTCCCCCGTGGGCGCCAGCGATCAGGTGGTTCATCTCGATCTTCATCCCGGCAACGTGCTCATCAGCGCCGTCGGTCCCGTGGTCATCGACTGGTCCAACGTCGCGCGCGGAGACGGCAACGCCGACGCGGCGCTCTCGTGGCTGCTGATGTCCGCGGGCACGGTCGAAGCGGGCTCGGCGAAGTCGGCGCTCTTAGAACTCGGCCGCTCGAGAATGATCAAGGCCTTCCTCAAGCGGTTCGATCGAGCGAAGGTGGCAGCACAGCTGCCCGCCGTCGTCGCCTGGAAACTGACCGACCCCAACATGAACGAGGTTGAGCAAGAGGCCATGAGGGCGCTCCTCGCGAAGGAGCTCTTCTCACACTGAACGTCAGCCTCGAGACGGCGGGGTCCAGGACGGCTGGGGCGGCGGCGAGCCCGCTCGGATGATCGCCTCGAGGCGGTGAGCGACGTCGAGCACGACCCACTCGCTCCCGGGTCGACCGATGATCGCAAGTCCGGTCGGCAGCGCATCGACGACGCCCATCGGCAGCGAGAGGATCGGCCAACCGGCGATCGCCGGGGGCATCGTGGCCGGACTCGATGGTCCCGGGTGGCCGCCCACGGCAAGGTCGCTCTTCCAGCTCGGTCCGCACGCGGGAGCGATGATCACGTCCGCGCCCTCGATCGCGGGGGTGAGACACGTCTCAACCGCCCACGCGAGATTTCGCCGTCTCGCCTCGGCGTAGTCGGGCCCGCCTCGCCCGCCGGTACCGATTGCTTCGACAAAGAACTCATGGCCGAACCAGACCTGTTCGATGTCGCGGTGCTCGTCTTCGTAGGCGATCACGTCGGCGAGCGAGCGCACGCCCTCGCCGGGACGTTCCTCGAGGTAGGCGCTGAGGTCGTCGACGAGCTCGCTCAAGAGCACCGTCAACTCGTCGCGCCCTTCGGACTCGCCAGGCTCTGCGACCTCTCGCTTCGTGATCGACAGGCCGCTCGCGGCGAACTCCTTCACGAGGTCGTCGAACAACGAGTCCGTCCTCGGGTGCCCGGTGCGCCAGTTGCCCGCAACGACGATCGACGGCGCCGCTGCCGGCACTTCGGGCGTCAACTGAGCGAGCACTCCGTACATCAAGGCGACGTCCGCCACGCTGCGCGCCATCGGTCCGGGGCTGTCCTGACTCGCGCTGATGGGCACCACGTAGGTGGTGGGCACCGTGCCCACCGTCGGCTTGAGTCCCGTCACGCCGTTCGCCGACGACGGCGACACGATCGATCCGTCCGTCTCCGTGCCGACCGCGAGCGGCGCGAAACCCGCGGCGAGCGCGGCGCCCGATCCCGAGGAAGATCCGCCCGCTGAGCGGTCGAGGGCCCAAGGATTGGCGACGAGCCCCGCGGTCGCCGAGTAGCCACTCGTAGAGCGCGGTGAGCGAATGTTGGCCCACTGGCTCAAGTTGGTACTCGCGAGCACGATGGCACCCGCGTTACGAAGCCTCGCCACGAGCGCCGCTTCTCGACTCGGCCGGCCCAGCAGCGCGGTCGAACCGGCGAGTCCGGGGAGCCCGTCTGCTTCGACGTTGTCCTTGATGAGGACGGGCACCCCGTGCAGCGGACCTCGCAAGCGACCGGACGCACGTTCGTCGTCGCGCTCTCGAGCGACCTGGCGCGCGCTGTCGCTCACGGCGGCGACGGCGTTGAGCGCGACACGGCTGTCTGGTGCGTCGACCTGACTGATTCGCTCGAGCAGCGTGTCGACGAGGTCGAGCGAGGTCAAGCCACCGGCGACGAGTCGCTGAAGGATCTCGTGCGCGGTGAGAGGTGCGAGATGAGCGCTCGGTGGGTGGGGGTCGTGCACGGCCCAACCTTAGGAGAACGTCAGCGTGAGATGATGGCCCGAATATGGAGAGGCCCACCAACGTACCGCTCGCCACCAAGCTCGGTGTCACCGAGCGAACGGGAGTGGCGCTGCTTCATGCGCCCACCGATTTCACGTGGATGCCGCCCGCGGGCGTGCGGATGACGCGCCGCGCTCGCGGACGGGTCGATGTCGTGCTCGCCTTCTTCACGCGTCGAGCGCGGCTCGATCAAGAGGTCGACGCACTCGGCCAGCTGGTCTTTCCTGATGGCTCGCTCTGGGTCGCGTGGCCCAAACGCGCGTCGGGCGTCGCCACCGACCTGACCGATCACGTCGCGCGGGAACTCGCGCTCCCGCTCGGACTGGTTGATAACAAGGTGTGCGCCGTCGATCAGACCTGGACCGCACTTCGCTTCGTATGGCGCAAAGAGCGCCGCTAGGGCGAGCGGTCAGTTGCGACTGGCGAGTGTGGCGACACCCTCGCCGGAGAGGTCGCGGTGCGCGTCCTTGCGGCCGGCCATCGCGAGCACGATGGTGAGCATCGGCCCCGCCACCTCGGGTCCATCGCCGTGCGTCCAGCTCACGTCCGTAGCCTTCAGTCTCAGTCCCTCGATTCGGCGTTTCGCCCCGATGATGAAGTTCGAGTTCTTCCAGTTGTCGGCGATGTGGACGAGTGCCGCGTCGGGGTAGCGGTACTTCACTCCGAGCGGTCGGCGAATGTCGGCGCCGTGCACCACGATCTCGCCCAACATGGCGCGAGCCGGACCGGGAGGGTGGTTCGTCGTCGTCGTTCGCGCCTGCAGTCGTCGCACGAGCTCGGTGGGCCCTGTCGCTGCGTTCCTCTTCGCCACCTGATCCGTGAAGGCGTCGAACTTAAACCGGGCCTGCGAGAGATCCATGATGAAGTTGACCGGCGTCTGCTCCGCGCCGGCAACCACGT
Organism: uncultured Acidimicrobiaceae bacterium; assembly: GCA_963724865.1. Lineage (GTDB taxonomy): Bacteria > Actinomycetota > Acidimicrobiia > Acidimicrobiales > RAAP-2 > RAAP-2. Next base: position 164,647 of record CAVRWO010000005.1, read on the forward strand.
GCCCCGCGACGTCTTGCACTGACCAGCCGGCGCAGAGGGATGGATACTTCCATTGCTCAGACGTGAAACCGATCCAGGTGTCGATCAGATTGGCCCGCTCAGTGTGAATGTGATGCCAGAGTTCTGTGGACTTCACGACTGCTCCATCCTCTACCCGGTTGACGACACACCATCTCCCGTTGAGTCAGGACTTTAATTCTTTGCCGAGCTTCGCGCTGGGACGACGCGGCTCGCTACGTCTCTTCGTGAAAGCGCCGGAAGAGGTCGGTCAACGTCTCGAGCACCTCGGGTGGGAGATCGTCGGCCGCCACCACACCGCTCGCCGCGATGGTCTCGCGCATCTGCTCGAGATACGCGGTGCAGGCATCGCAGCCGGCGAGGTGCTTTTCCAGCCGTCGACGGTCTCTGCGCGAAAGCGAACCCTCGAGGTAGTCGCTCATGAGCTCCACCGCCTGCTGGCACACGAGCTGGCTTGGCATCAACTTCATGATCCACCCTCTCGCATTTTGGCCTCAACCTCAGATCGTATTTTTGCCCGACACCGGTGCAAGATGACCCGGACATTGGCCTCGGTCAGCTCCAACAGCTCTGCGACTTCTGCCGTAGTTAGTCCCTCCACGTCGCGAAGCGTTACAACGGCCCGAGAAGTCGCCGGGAGGTTCGCAATGGATGCGTGCACGAGATGCACGAGCGGTCCATTGACGAGCGCGTCATCGATGGTGTCGGTGAACGGCACGGGCGGGTCGGCCCACATCCCACCCTGATTGAACCGGCTTGGCGACACCGACGCTTCGCTCGCCATCACGTCGACCGGGATCGAACGATGCTCCTTCACTCCGGTGGTGCGAGCTCGATTCACGCAGATTCGAAAGAGCCACGTCTTGAGCGACGAACGACCCTCGAAGCGCTCGAGTCCGCGCAGCACCGCGATCCAGGTGTCTTGCGCGACGTCTTCGGCGCTGGCGTCGTTCGACACGTAGTAGCGCGCCACTCGCACCAGCGGCTCGTGGTATCGCGAGACGAGATCGACGAAGGCGCGTTCGTCGCCCTTCATCAGCTGCTCGAGCAACTCCGTGTCGTCCACCTCGCCACCCTATCGAGGACTGCGGACCAATCTGTAACGCGTCCGCTCGCCGGATGACTACTCCTCGGCAACGATGCCCCATCAAAGGAGATCATCATGAAACTACGTACACCACTTCGCGTGGCGAGCGCGAGCGTGCTCGCGCTCGGCCTCGGTATCGCCGTGGCGGGAAGCGCGGGTGCGTCAACACCTCACGCGTTCAACTTTTCGGGCCCGCATCCCGCGCTGTTCGCAGAAACCGATGCGAGCACAAACAGCGTCATCAGCTATCGCCAGGCGAGCGACGGCACCATCTCATTTGCTGGTAGCTATCTGACGGGCGGCAGCGGTGCGACGGCGGCGGGCGCGACAGCCGACCCCCTCGCGAGCCAAGACGGACTCGTGCTCGCGAACAACGGCGCCAACCTTCTCGCGGTGAACCCCGGCAGCGACACCGTCACGGTCTTTTCCGTGCAGGGCACGCATCTTTCCGCGGTCCAGCAGGTACCGAGCGGGGGTCTCTTTCCCGACTCGATCGCCACGAGCGGGCGCTTCGTTGCGGTGCTGAACGCGGGTGGCGCCGGATCAGTCGCCGAGTTTCAGTGGTTTAACGGTCAGCTCGTCCCCCTGCCAGGACAGGTCCGCTCACTCGGGCTCGCCAACGCTCCGATTCCCGACTTCCACCACGGTCCCGGTCAGATCAGCTACACCCCGAACGGCCAGCACCTGATCATCACGACCAAGCTGTCGACCAATGCCTACGACGTGTTCTCCGTGGGCTTTAACGGCGCGCTCGGCGCGGCATTCACCCCAACGACCGCCAACAACAACCTGCCTTTCTCGTTCGTCTTTGACGCGGCCGGTAACGTCGTCGCGACCGAAGCGTTCAACAGCTCGGTGTCGACCTACCGCGTCAATGCGAATGGCACGCTGAGCTCGCTTGGCACGGTAAACGAAAGCGGCGCGGCATTGTGCTGGATCTCAGGAGCAAACGGCTACTTCTTCGGCTCGAACGCGGGCAGCGGGACCGTGAGTTCCTTCACCGAGAGCCCGAGCGGTGCGCCCGTACTCGTCGCCACGACCGCCGCCACGGCGCACGCCGGAACGACGGACTCGGTCGTCTCCCCCGACGGAAAGTACTTCTACGTCGAAAGCGGCGGCGGCCCGACGACAACAATCGACGTCTTCACCATTGGCAGCACGGGAACCTTGACGCAGATCGAGACGATCTTCAACATTCCCGCCGCCTCCGAGGGCCTCGCGATTAGCTAGTCAACGACGTGCAACGACGACCGCAGGACGTGCACAAGTACGAGTCCTGCGGTCGTCGTTGCACGTCCGTATGTGGGTTACAGACCCGAGCCGACGCCACTCGACGCTGAATTTCTCGGTGCTAGCGTCCGTTGCAGAGGCCCGCGCCGCGACGTCGGCGTCGGCGAGGAGGTCGGCGTGAAGGCGTCATGGATCGTGGGACTCGTCGCCGCGTCGCTCGGACTGTCGGCGTGTGGTGCAACGGCGACCATCCATTCGGCCGTTGCCTCGCTCGGCTCTTCTGCCGACATGCAGATCCACCTCACCGGGTCGGCCTCTGGTCCCGGGACAGCAGAAGCCCAGCCGGTACTGAAAGTGATGTCCATCGACGTGGACTTCTCGAGCGCCTCGGGTTCGGCGCTCTCGCAGTCGAGCACTGCCGTCAACTCTGAGATCACCATCAACGTCGGCGCAGAGACCCTCGCTGACATCCGCGACGTGAGCGGAGACGCCTACGTCATGATCAATCCCTCGGCGCTCACGGACGTTCCCGGCGTGACGCTGCCAACGTCCGAAGTAAACGCGATCCAGCTGCTGTTGGGTGGCCGGTGGTTCGAGTTGAGCAAAAGCTTCATCGACTCCTACCTCCCCGCAACGAGCGCGACGTCGAGTGAGACCGCCAACGAGCAAGCGGCGGTGAAGAAGGTCGTCGACGCCCTTACCACTCTCATCGACACGGCGCCCTATACGACCCTGCCGAACGGCGGGGGCTTCTCAGAGACCGGTTCGCTCGCCAACGTCGTGACCGCCATCCTGCCCACCATCCAAAGCCTCGAGGGAACCACCGTGAATCCACCAACGGTGTCGGGAAACTACACGATCACGCTCACAATGTCGGGCATGACGGCGACGGGCGGCTCCATAACGATTGTGACGCCCAACGGCGCGCAAGGAGACGTCAATGTCGGACTCCAGGCGGCGGTCACCCACAACAGCGTCAGCGTCGCGGCGCCGGTCGGCGCGACGATCATCACGAAGGCGCTCCTGAAAGAACTCCTCTCGCAAGCGTCGTAGTCTCACTCCAATGACGAGCGGGACGCACCGACGAGCCGGGGTAGCCGTCGTCGTGCTCGCTGCCGCGTACGCGTGGTTTGCGACGAGCGCACGACCCTTCACCGCGCACGCCTACGTCGTCGTCGCCGTGCCCTCACTCGCGGCGCTCGTCATCTACGCGTCACTGGGCGGCTTTTTGCCGAAACGAACCGAGATCACTGACTACTACCGCATGCGCTCGGTGCGCGCGTCATGGCGCGGCGTCGCACCGTGGCTCGCCATCGCACTGCTCGCCATCGCACTCGAGTCGGCGGGGCTCGCGCTCGGCGGCCGCTCGCCGCACGTCCCCACGCTCAGCACCACCGTCGACCACTTGCTCGTCGCGCACTGGGAGCGATTCGTGCTCTTCCTCCTCTGGCTCGCTGTTGGCGCAAGCCCGCTTCGTCGACTCTTCCTCCTACGACGGGGTCCGTCACGATGACGGTCACGATCGCGTGGATCGTGTTGCTCGCGGCGAGCCTCGTCGTTGAGCTCGTCTCGCGGCGTCACCCCCAACGCGTCGCGACGCTCGAACAGACGGGCGCCCGCATCGCGACGTCGGTGCTCGGGCGCGCCATTCTCTGGAGTGCCTGGATCTTTGTCGGTGTACACCTTTTCGCCCGCTACACCATTCAGCGCTAACTGCCCTGCAGGCGGGCATCCTGTGCCAAACTCTGCGACATGGGATCAGCCAACGACAAGCCCCGCAAGCCGAGGCGTCGGATGCGGAAGGTGCCGCGCGGCCTTGAGCCGGACAACCTGCCGCTCGCGGGACTCTCCGAGTCGAGCGGTGGAGTGTACGGATCGCGGGTGGACCACGATCAGGCCCGTCGTCGTAGCAGTGACCTCGGTCGCTTCGGGCGCGCCTTCTTGCGCCTCCTCGGCAAACGCACTCGAATCGACGAGCCAACCGAGGAAGGCTAAACCGGAAGTGGCGCTCACGCCCGATACCAAAGACTGGACCTGGGTGCTCGATCGACCGTGTCCCGAATGCGGTTTCGACCCCGAGAACTACCCGTCAGCACTCTTTTCCGAGACGCTTCGAGACTGCGCCAGCGACTGGCTGACGGTGCTGGCCCGCAACGACGTATGCGATCGAAAGCACGAAGACCGATGGTCTGACCTCGAGTACGGGTGTCACGTGCGTGATGTCTGTCGGGTCATGGACGGTCGACTCATCTTGATGTTGGAGCAAGACAATCCGATTTTCGAGAACTGGGACCAAGACGCGACCGCGGTCGACGAACGCTACAACCTACAAGATCCCGCCGCGGTGGGCGACCAGTTGACGACCGCCGCCGAAGAATACGCAGAGCGGATCGATTCGGTGGGACCGGACGACTGGACCCGACCGGGCACGCGTTCAAACGGCAGCCGCTTCAGCGTCGAGACGCTCGTTCGCTACAGCCTGCACGACCTGCTCCACCACCTCTGGGACGTCTCGCGCGACGACGGCTAATCGCCGTTCCAGCTTCGCAGCTCCTCTTCTAGCGCGTCGAGCCCGAGCGGCCCGAGTGCGAGTGCGTACGCGTGGAATCGCTTGAGTGAGAATCCCTTGCCGAGGCGCACCTTTGCGTCCTCTCGCGCGCGCATCCAGGCGCGCTCTCCCACCTTGTAGGAGATCGCCTGTGCAGGCATGCCGAGGTAGCGCTCTACTTCGGAGACCGACATCTCGTGGGGCTGAAGCGCCCGCTCGTCGAGAACGGCGACCGCCATCTCGGCCGTCCACACCCGACCGGCGCAGTCGCCGAGCGCGCCAAGCTCGCCAATGTCGTCGGGCGCCGGGAGTTGCAGATGCAGTCCGATATCGACCATGACGCGCGCCGCGCGGAGGGCCTGGCTCGAGAGAAAGCCCATCTCCTCGCCCAGATCCTCGAAGTACCCGAGCTCGTCCATCAGGCGTTCGCCGTAGAGCGCCCAGCCTTCGCCGTATCCACTGGTCCACGCTTCCAGACGATGAAAGCGGCTCTGACGGTCGGCTTCAAGAATCGACGTGGCGCACTGCAAGTGATGCCCCGGGACACCTTCGTGATACCACGTTGAGGGAATGCTCCACCAGGGGAACGTCATCGCACCGAGCGTGGGGTACCACGTCGTGCCCGGACGCGAAAGGTCTTCGCTGGGAGGGATGTAGTACGGCGCGGCGGCCGATCCCTCGGGCGCGAGCCGCGCGTCGCAAAACCGAATGCGCGGGTCGATGTCGAAGTGAACGCCGTCGAGCTCTTCCACACTGCGCTTGGTGAAATCGACGAGACGTTCGAGCAGCGCGTCGGTGCCATGCACCTGACCTGCCGGGTCGTTCTCCAGGAAGTGAAACACTTCGATGAGACTCTTCGCCCCCGGCAGCAGCTCGTCAGCGATCTCCCACATACGCGCGCTGATGCGCCGCAGGTCGCCCCAGCCCCACGCGTAGAGTTCCTCGAAATCGAGCTCTGCGCCGTTGTAGTTCTTCGACCAGACGCGGTAGCGCTCGCGCCCGCACGCGTCCACCTCGCCTGCGCGTGCTGCGACGATGTCGCTCAGCCACCGCGAGAGCTCGCCGCAGGCACCATCGGCCCGACGAGCAGCCCGAGCGAGGTCGCTTTCGTCGCTGAGCCCGGGAACGACGCGTTCGGCGAAACGCAAGAATGCGCCGTTCGCGTAGGTCGACGCCTGGTCAGCGATGCCGAGAACGTGACGACGCGAGGGAAGTTCGCCACGTTCGGCCAGCGCCTCGATCGTCCGGCGCCAGCTTGTGAGCGACGCGGGCACCTGGTCGAGCCGTCGCGCGATCACGTCGCGCTCTTCTGCGCTGTCGCTCCCCATGAGCTCAAAGACCTGGCGGATCTCCGAGAGCGGCGACGAGATGACCGAAAAGACTCGCTCCGCCTCGCCGGATTCGAGCAGCGAGAGGCGGGTGGTGAGTCGCTCGTCCATCACCCAGAGCGCGAGACGATCGATATCGTCGCCCGCGACAAGCGTCTTCAGACCCCGCAGGGCGTGTTCGGTTGCTTCGATGTGGCGTCGTGTCCCTTCGGGCGAAAAGTCGGGCAGCTGGTCGTCGTAGTCAGTGATGCCCGCGCCCGTCGCAAAGATCGGATCGCGCAACGCGTCGCCCTTGACGACGTCGTCGGCAAACGCAAAGACTTCGGAACGATGGGGCTCGGTCACGGCAACCTCCGTTGTTGGGCTCGCGACCACGCTACACACCATGCCGCCCCTGGACCGTAGAGGAATCGCTCGGCCGGCGAAATCGCACGAGCCGGCGACGACTCGATCACTAGAGTTCTAGCAACGAAAAAGGAAGGGCCGTGGTCCCGCATTCGTACTTGGAGTTCATGATCACGTCAGCCGGAGCGGCCGCGGCGATGATCGGACTCCTGTTCGTCGCGATCTCCTTGCGCTCGGACATGGTGTTTGGCCCACACGCGTCGCCTCGAGTGAAGACGCTCGCCTCGGGGAGCTTCACCGGACTCGTGAACGCCTTCTCGCTCGCGCTCCTTGCCATCATTCCCTCCACCAACATCGGGGTGGGAATGGTGGTCTTGGCCACGGTCTGTCTCTACAGCACGGGGAAGCTGCATGCTCACGCCCCCGGCAAGACGCAGTATCGGGTGCTCGTGCTGACGACACTGACGTACGCCGCTCAGTTCGCCGGCGGCGTCACCCTCCTCGCGCGCCCCCACACCTCGTGGATCGTGAACGGACTCTGCTACGTCATCTTCGCGTCCTTCGTCATCTCCCTCACGCGTGCCTGGCAGCTCATTCAGGCCGACACCCCGAAGGTGCGCAACGCGTCGAGCTAGTGGCTGTTGCGCACGATCGACAGCGCCGCGCTGCCAACGCCGATGCTGATCACCGGGTGATCCGTTGGATTGAGCCATCGCATCACCTGATCGAGTTCGGCGAGGGGAATCGACACGCAGCCCTCCGTGGGCGCATCCATGCTCACGTGGAGGAAGAACCCGCTGCCCGCGCCCCTGACCACCGGATTCACGTTGTAGTTGATGACGACCGCGTGCGCGTACGCCTCACCGGCGTCGTAAAGGTTCTCCGAATTGCCGCCAGGTGAGGTGGCGCTCACGACGAGCCGGTTGTAGTGGGGCGACGCGGGATTCTCGTCCCACCAGTCGTCGGGGCCAACCAGGGTGTAGGGGAGCCGCGTGCCGTTGTTGGGTTGGTTGCCGAAGGCTTGAGTCAGCGTGAAGACGCCGACCGGCGTGCGGCCGAGACCCTCTCTCGTCGGTCGCACGCCGTTCACGCCGACGTTCGCGACAAAGGGTGCTAGCGCTTGGACGTAGCGACCGCTCGGCGCACGCATCCACGTGCGAAGAACGGCACTTTGGGAGAGCGCCGTCGCGGCTTCGACCGTGACGACCTGACCGGGCGGTGGCCCCGCGCTCGACGGGGCTGACCACCCAATTGGCGACGCGAGCGCGGCGAGCAGCCCAGCGCCAGTTGAAAACGCGAGACTTCTTCGGCGCGCCACGGCACACAGTCTCGCACGCGCCTCGTCGTGCCCGAGCGCAGGACTAGTTGTACGTGTTGGAACTGAAGCTCGTGAGCACCGTTTGACCTCTGGCGTTCTCGACGCGCAGCCCCGCGATGTGCGAGAGCGACACCGCGCACGACATCGTCGCGTTCACCTGCGCGCCCGACACCGAGCGATACGTGCCCGCCGTCCACCACGCGCCCTTCTGCGTTTTCATCGAGACGGTGTAGACCCCTCCAGCGGGCAGTCCCTTTTCGCTCAACGTGAGCGACGTCCCCCACGGCTCACTCACGAGGACCGCGCTCGCGGTCACCGAGGTCGAACCTTTCAACGCCAACGTTCGCGAGAGCGGAGCCGTGCTGGCACTCGTAAGAACGAGCGAGAGAACGAGCGCTGCCGCAGCCGCGCCGGTGAGAGATAACGACACGATGGCCGTGCGACGGCGCCGGCGGTCGCGCTCGCCCGATCGACGCAGATCACCCAAGACGCGCTCGCTCAACTCGGCCGGTACGTGGGCCGTCGGTTCGACGGCCGCGGGATCGACGTACTGGAGCATGGCGCCGGTTTCGGCGAGTTCACGCTCGACGTCCCGGCACTCGCTGCACCCCTCGAGATGCGCGTTCAACCCCGTCTGCTCTTCAGCCGTGAGGTCGCCGAATACCCGCATCGCGATCAGTTCGCGCCACACTTCGCACGACCCGTCGTTCACTGGTTCCATCCGTCCTCCTCAAGCAAGAGTCGCAACATCTTCAGCGCGTAGAAGGCCCGACTGCGCACGGTGCCCTCGGGCAGACCGAACAGCTCGGCCACATCGCGACCGCTACGTCCGTTGAAGTAGAGCTCGGTGACGATCATGCGGTGATCGCTGTCGAGGCGTTGCAGCGCCGATTCGATCTGCCAACCCAACATCGCGCGCTCGATGGTGTCGTCACCCGCGCGCTCACCGATCCGATCGATGGACGTCGCTGAGTGCTTCGTCACCTGGGCGCTCACGTCGTAGATGACGCGTCGCTCAATCGCAAAGAGCCACGTTCGCAATGAACCCAGTGTCGGATCGAACCGGGCTCTCGAGCGCCACGCCCGAGAGAACGTCTCTTGGACGACGTCCTCGGCGTTCTGGTTCGAGTTGAGCGACCGACGAGCGAAACCAAAGAGCTCACCGCCGTGGGCGAGGAACGCCTCTCGCAGCCCCGCTTCGTCGGCAGCATCGCGCGCGTTCTCGGGCACCATCTTCATCGACTCCATTCGACCACGCTGCGTCGCTTGGGTGTCAACGGTCTCTTGCACGCCCGGGCTCACGTGCACCGCGCGTTCAGACCTGAGGCGACGAGACGGCACGGCGCGCGACGCGTCTTGCGGGGCGACCTAGTCACTCGACCTCCTTGTTTGGCAGAGACGAATACCGGTTGCGAAGGTGAATTGTTCAGATCGTCGCACGTTGATTCACGTCTCTGCCGCCACTAGGCGGGTGAGCGCGCGGTTCGCAGCCTTTCTCACGCGTTCGACCGGGTCGTCAGCGAGCGCGGTCATGGCTTCGAAGGCGTCGCCGACGAGTCGTCGCGCCGTGACCTTGGCCGCCATTTCGCGCACGCGCCACGCGCTGTCGCCAGTGCCCTCGATGACCATCGCGACCGCCACCTCGTTCCAGGCGTAGAGAAGTCCGCGCATCGCCCACACCCGAGGCCAGTATCCAGTCCACCCGCCTTCAGCACCCGCACCGACGAGTTGGGCGTGCGCTCCCGCGAGCACTTCGCCCATCGCGTCATCAGACGAACGTCCAAAGAACATGTCGAGGCACTCCATCACGACGACCTTCTCGCCACGCCGTGAACACGCCTCGGCGATGCGCCCGCGAGGGGAAGACGTTCGCTCCGACACTGTCAACCCGTCGCGATCACGATGCTCGCCCACGTCATTCGCCGACCGGCCCTTCGGCGAGTTCGGCCACGATGTCGAGATGGCCGACGTGGCGTGCGTACTCCTGGAGCAGATGGAACAAGATGCGCTCAAGCGTCGGCGGTTCTGCACCGTCCCAGCGAGGACCGGGCGCGCCGATGGCCCCGAGATCGTTTGAGCGGATGATGTTGCGGCTCCGAAAGCCTTGCGAGCGCAGCGCTCCAATCAGGTCGTCTCTCGACTCGCTCTCTGCGACGCACCACCTTCCGTCTCGGTTATCGCCCCAGGGGTCCTCGACCTGGCGACCTTCGAATCCCCATTCGAGCCATCTCATCTCGACGAAGGTGAGGTGCTTGACAAGCTCGAGTGGTGTCCAGCCCGTCGGCACGCGGGTTGCGCGTAGCTCGCTTTCGCGAAGCTGCTCGACTCTCGCAATCAATGAAGATCGAAAGTAATCGAGATACGTGACAAACACCTCTACCCGCGAATCCATTGGCATCGTGGGACTCGGGAACTCCTCCACGACACACAGTATGGTCGAGCGACTCTCCAGCGAAGTGCAGAGCATTTTCCTCATCACGCCGAAATGGCGAGAGCCGTGCCGTTGCCGCCAGATCGCGACGTTCAGATTAGGCCTGTGTATTCTTACTTCACTCTTCACGGATTACACATGACGTTGACGGTGAGCCGCGAAACCATCGCACTACACTTCGTCGAATCGCCATCAAACCCCAAAGGGAGAAACCGATGCGGTCGCACTTGGCAAAAATCATCGCAGGTCTCGGCGTTACCTCGTCCTGCATTGCCTGCAGCCTCCAAGCTGGAGCGTCGTCCAACAGGAGCGAGAAACCGATCGCCACCGACAGTGGAGTTCAGATTCTCGCCGTGGCGTTGAGGAACGCCCAGCGGGAAGGGAGCTGCACCAGCTTCACGTCGTCGGTAATCGCCGGCCAGAGTTACGGCGATCTCACCAATTCAGGGCCGAAGAAGGGAGAGCAGTTCATCTCGTACGGCGACGCCAGCACTGACATCCGGCTCCTCAAGGGCATCGTCTATGTGAAGGCCAACGACGGCGGCATCGTCGCCCAATTCGGCGTCAGCGACCCGAAGCTAGCGAACAAATGGATCAAGGTGACCTCGAGCAGCTCCCACTATTCCGTCTTTAGTGACGCCATCGCCTTCGCATCGATGTTAAAGAAGGTCCCGCCTATTGGGACGCTCAAGGTAACGCCCCAAAGCAAGATTGGCAAGCGCGCGGTCGTCGGCGTCACCGGCGAGCCGAACTCCGAACTGGGATTCAGTACCGGAGTGGAAACGCTCTACGTCTCAACCTCCTTCCCGTACGTTCCCGTCGAACTGACGGTCTCGGGCGTGTCGATGGCGCACGCGAGCGACTTTCGCATGACGTTCTCCAACTGGGGAAGCCAGATCGAAGTCGTCGAGCCGGCTACGTCCACGCCAATCTCCGACACCAAGCTTTCGAAATAGAAACGCGCGTCGCTTCGTCGGCGTCGCCATGAAAGCGACGCACGAGTCAGCTCGCGCACTACGGCTTCAGGCCAGCGGCTCAACCCAGATCAGTCGAGCCGCCTCGAGTGACAGCGTGAACGACTCGCCGGCCACGCTGAGTGCCAACTCGTCAGGGGCCACGTCGGACGTGATGACACGAACCTCGCTGCCTTCGTGGATCGAGTGCTGGGCAAGCATTGAGAGCAGCGCGGGCGCCTCGTGTTCGGCCACTTCGGAGATGCGGCGCACGACGGCCGGGGCGCCGGGTTCCAGATCAGCCAAGGCGACGAGCACGTCGTAGGGCGCCTGTCGACCGGGGATCGCGTTGCCATGTGGGCACGTGCGAGGCGACCCCATGGTTGCGTCGATCTGGTCAACGACCGCGTCAGAGATCGAAGAGGAGATTCGATCAGCTTCAATGTCCGCGGTCGCCCAGTCGAAGTTGAGGACGTCGGTGAGCCAGCGCTCAAGAATGCGGTGGCGACGGACAAGCCCCGTAGCGGTCGCAAGACCGTTCTTGGTGAGGGTGACGCTGCGGTCCGAGCCTATTTCGATCCAACCGTCGCGCTTTAAACGAACGAGTGCGTCGCTGACGGTCGGGGCACTCACCGACAGCCAGTAGGCGAGCCGACTCGGTCGAACGACCTCTCCCTCTGCTGCGATGTAGTAGATCGCTTCGAGGTACTTGTCAACGGTGGCGGTATGACTCGACATCACTGCGCGACGCCGTCGCGCAAGACGATCCCATTGCCGTCGGGGTCGTCGAACGTTGCAAACCTGCCCCACGGCGCCTCTTGGACACCTTCGACCGCGATGCCCTTTGCTCGGATCGCCTCAACGTCTTCGTCGAGTCGATCGGTTTCGAGCACCAGTCCTTTGAGGGATCCCGCGGGCATGGTGGGAAACCAGGTCACGAGCGTGAGGAACGACTCCGAACCGGGGGGCGCGACCTGGACCCAGCGCATCGGACCCATGGGCGAGTCACTCAGCAGTTCGAAACCAAGGACGCCCACGTAGAAGTCGAGCGAGCGGTCCTGATCGGAGACGGGCACTGAGGCGACGCGAATTCGGGTGATGGTCACGTCCATCGTTCTATCAGGAAGTAGTCGCGCGTCCTCCCTGCTCCATTCGCCTCGATGCGATGACGGCCGCGTCGCCACCATGGAGATGCACCCGAGGCGTGTTCACGCTCTCGCACGTTTTCTCGAGCGTCTACCTCGGCCTTGACGGCCCGACGACGCTACTCAACCCCGTGGTCACGCAGCGAGGGATCACCAATATAATTGTTTGATAGTAAGCAACTAATTCCCTCAAGCAGACGGTCTTCAACATGAACGCATTGAAAGAAGCGCACGGCGATCGCTACAAATGGATCGCCCTCACCAACACGACCCTCGGCATGTTCATGGCGACGATCAACTCGTCGATCATCTTGATCTCCTTGCCCGCAATCTTCCGGGGCATCCACATCAATCCCCTTTCGCCCGGCAACGTGGGCTACCTCCTCTGGGTGCTCATGGGCTACCTGCTCGTGACCGCCGTGCTCGTCATCAGCCTCGGTCGCCTCGGTGACATCGTCGGGCGCGTTCGCATCTTCAACCTGGGCTTCGCCGTCTTCTCCTTCGCGTCGGTCCTGCTCGCCCTCGACCCGTTCAACGGCAGCTCGGGCGCCCTGTGGCTCGTCGTCTGGCGACTCGTCCAGGGCGTCGGCGGCGCCATGCTGTTCGCCAACGCGGCCGCGATCCTCGTCGACGCCTTCCCCGTCACCCAGCGCGGACTCGCCATGGGCGTCAACCAGATCGCAGCGATCGGCGGCTCGTTCATCGGCCTCATCGCCGGAGGACTCCTCTCGATCATCGACTGGCGCCTCGTCTTCTGGGTCTCGGTGCCGTTCGGCATCATCGGCACGGTCTGGAGCTACCTGAGCTTGCGCGACAACGGCATTCGCTCCGCCGCGAAGATCGACTGGTGGGGCAACTTCACCTTCGCCGTCGGACTCACGTCGCTGCTCGTCGCGATTGTCTATGGCATCGAGCCCTACGGTCACGGCTCAATGGGCTGGACCTCCCCCCTCGTCGAAGGAGCCTTTGCGATCGCCGTCGTCTTCCTCGCAGCGTTCCTGGTCATTGAGAGCAAGGTGGACGCCCCCATGTTCAACCTTCGACTTTTCAAGATCCGCGCGTTCTTCATGGGGAGCTCGGCGGGCCTGTTAACCGCGATCGCTCGAGGTGGCCTTCAGTTCATGCTCATCATCTGGCTCCAGGGCATCTGGCTACCGCTGCACGGCTACAACTACTCCGACACCCCGCTGTGGGCCGGCATCGCGCTGCTGCCCCTCACGATCGGCTTCCTTCTCGCCGGACCCATCTCGGGCTACTTCTCCGATCGGCACGGAGCGAGGATCCTCTCTACGACAGGACTCGTGATCTTTGCCGCGAGCTTCTTCGGCCTCTTGCTGTTGCCGACCAACTTCCCGTACTGGGTGTTCGCAGTCCTCATTGGCGCGAACGGCGTGGGCGGCGGAATGTTCTCGGCGCCCAACTCGGCGGCGGTCATGAACTCCGTGCCGGCCGAGCAGCGCGGTGGCGCGGCGGGCATTCAGGCCGCCTTCATGAACACGGGCATGGTGCTCTCGATCGGCGTCTTCTTCTCGCTGATGATCGTCGGCCTCACCCACACGTTGCCCAAGGTGATGTACCGCGGACTGTCGGCCCACGGCGTCGGGGCTACCCAGGCCCACACCGTCGCGAGCCTGCCCGCCGTTGGGACGCTGTTCTCGTCGTTCCTCGGCTTCAACCCCTTGAAGAGTCTCCTCGGCTCCCAGAGCGCCACCCACGTCACCCACGCCCAGTGGCTCACGCTGACCGGCAAGCGATTCTTCCCCGACCTTCTCCAGAGTCCGTTCCACCACGGCCTCGAGATCGTCTTTAGCGTCGCCATTGCGATTTCGCTCCTCGGCGCGCTCGCGTCGGCGCTGCGCGGTGAGCGCTTTGTTGCCCAGCAACCTACGATCGCCAAGCACGAAGAAGACCTCGCCACCAGCTCGGGTGCCGTGCCCGGCGAGGTGGCGATCGAAGGAGAGGTAGTTCGATGAGCTCACTCACGCTCTCATCCGATGTTGCGAGTGCGGACCGATTGCGGCTGACACTCGTTCGCCTGGTGCGCACCCTTCGCCGCCGGGGTCGTTCACGGCTCACGCCCTCCCAGGTCTCTGCGCTGTCGACGGTCGAAGAGTACGGGCCGATGCGCATCAGCGTGCTCGCGACCCACGAATCGCTCGGCGCGTCTGCCGCGACGAGAGTCGTCGCCAGTCTCGAAGAGCTCGAGCTCCTCGAGCGGATGGTCGACCCCGACGACAAGCGCGCATCCCTCGTGAACTTGAGTGAACGCGGGCGAACAGAGCTCGACGAACTGAAGCGAGAGCGCACACTCGACATTTCAAGCATGCTCGAGAAACTCAGCGCGAGGGAGCGTCAGACCATCGAGGCGGCGCTGCCGGCGCTCGAAAAGATCGCTCGAGAGAACTGACGCGCTCGGCCCCACGGCGTCGTTGTTGTCGTCGTCGAAGTCGTTGTTGTTGTCGTCGAAGGTGCGGGCACCGTCGCAATGAGGGCGCCCGTCGTGATCAACATCTCGGTGAGTGAGCCGGTGGCCGCGCCGGGCGTCTGACTGTTGGCGCCGGATCGACTGGCGACCCAGAGGTCGTCGCCAGAGACCGCGAACGCCGACAGCAGCGAGAAGTAGTAGGGACCGTTGGTGTTGCACATGAACCACGCCGGCGCGCCGGTGGTCGCGTTCACCTTCGTCACCATGGGACTCGTCCCGAAGGGCGTCATCACGTAGACGTTGCCCTGCACACCAATGACCGCGGACGGCTGGCCGAAGCCGTACGGGCCTCCGGCGTCGCTGTAGGTCGAGATGGCAGCGCCTGTTGTCGAGTTGATCTCGGTCACGGCATTGCTCGCGCTGTCGGCGACCCAGACGTTGCCGTTCTGTACCGCGATGCCGTCGGGAGCGTCCAAGCCTTCACCGGGCACCACTCGAACGAGCGATCCGTTTACCGCGTTGACTTCGGTCACCGAGTTGTCCGCTTCATCGGCGACGAAGACATCAGTGCCAGCGACCGACATCGCGACCGGCTCGTCGAAGGCGAACGACGAGCCCGAGATGACGCGCACCAATGAACCGGTCCGCGCGTTGACTTCGGTGATCGATCCGGGGTTGCTCCCGCCGCCGTTGAGGACAAGGAGCATGTTGCCCGATGAGGCGATGGCAACCGGATCGGCGAAGTGGAACTTGGCGCCTTGGATGACGCGAAGCAGCTTCCCGTTGAGCGCCGCCATCTCGGTCACCGAGCCGCCACCGTTCGCGACAAAGAGTTCCGCGCGGTTCCGGGTGATGGCAACCGGTTGGCTGAAGCGGTAGCCCTCCGCGCGGGTGAAGCTCCCAACCCAGGCACCGTTCGACGGGTTGATCTCGGTGACCGAATCGTTCGCTTCGTTGGTCACCCAAAGGTGCCCACCGCCCACGGCGAGGCCGGAGGGGGCATCAAACTCGACGGCACTCGCGACACGCGGTGCCGCCTGCGCGGGAGCGAGTGCGACCAGTGTGCCGAGGGTGAGCGCAACGCTTGTTGACCCCACCAGTGCTCGTAGCAAACCGCGTCGCCCCACGAAAGGAAGTGTAGGCCCGCCCGCTCCAAACGGACCCGCGGCCAACGTTCAGCGCTAGGAGCAGAACTAGGCGAGGGCGGCGTCCAGGTTGATGGTGGTGCCGGTGAGCGCCTTGCTCACGGGGCAACCCGCCTTCGCTTCTTCCGCCGCTCTCACGAACGCCGCTTCGTCGAGGCCGTCGACCTTGCCGCGCACGTGAATCATGATGTCGGGAATGCGAAACCCGCCGGCGGGGTCTGGACCGAGACGAACCTCAACGTCGACGACGAGCGACTGGGGCGTGCCGCCGGCTTGTGCGATCGCGTTCGAGAGACCCATCGAAAAGCATGCGGAGTGCGCGGCGGCGATCAGCTCCTCGGGGCTCGTCGTGCCGTCGGCGTCTTCGGCCGCGCGCTTGGGAAAGGACACGTCGAACGTCCCCACCCCGCTGCTCACGAGCTCTACTCGACCTGATCCATCTTGAAGACCACCGGTCCATGTCGTACGTGCCGTGCGTGTTGGCATTTCACTCCCTTGTCTTGAGGACTCTGGCGCATCCTAGGGGCGATTTTCCCACACGACGAGGGAGCCTCGTCACGAAAATTTCGCTGGCCATGAGAAAGCGAACCTGGCATGATGTCGCCATGACGAGATTCTCAGAGTTCGACTACGCGATGCCCTGTTGGGTCGACGTAATGGTGGAGACGGATGAAGAGCTCGAGGCGGCGCGAGCGTTCCTCAGTGCACTCTTCGACTGGACGTGGGACGTCGGTGGTCCCGAGATGGGGATGTACTCGCTTGCAATGACGCAAGGGTTGCCCGTGCTCGGCGTCGGGAAGAACGAGGGCTCGCACGGCACGATGACCACCTACTTTTCGACACCGAACATTGACAACTCAGTGGATCTGGCAAGCGACGGCGGCGCGACAGTCGTCGTGCCACGAATGGACGTGATGGACCTCGGCTCGATGGCGATTCTGGTCGACCCCGTCGGCGCCACGTTCGGCCTCTGGCAGCCGGGCACCTTCCATGGCTTTGGCGTGATGCACGAACTCAACGCACCGGGTTGGTTCGACGAAAGCTCCGAAGACCCCGATCGCGCCGTCGAGTTCTACACGAAGTGGAGCGGCCACCAGCTGACGTCGCCGTCGCCCGGTGACGGCATGAACGTGCTCACGAATGGCGATCAGTGGTACGCGAGCCTGTCCAAGGTCGACGGGCAACCGGCCCGGTGGAACCCGATCTACGTCGTCGATTCGCTGGAACGAGCTCGTGAGGTCATCACGCGACACGGCGGTGCGATCATCGTCGAAGAGATGCCCGTACCGGGCAGTGCCATCTGCATCTTCACTGAGCCGGTGAACGGCACCACCATGACCGTGATGCGCGGTGGCGAACAGCCGGAGTAGCACGGATGACAGCGAGTGTTCCTGCGAACCTTGAGCTGCGCGTGACCGCGCTTGACTGTCCCGACCCGCTCGCGCTCGCCGCGTTCTACGCCGCTCTGACCGGCCTCGAGGTGGAGCCACTCGGCGACTTCAAACCCGAGGACGTCACCTGGATCGAGCTGTTCGACGGCGGCCGCGCCGTCCTCGGCTTTCAAAAGATCGACCATTACGTCGTGCCCACGTGGCCCGAGGGACCGATCCCCCAGCAGCTGCACCTCGACTTTTCCGTGAGTGACCTCGACGAGGGAGAAACGCACGCGCTCGAGGTAGGAGCGAAGAAGGCCGACTACCAGCCCGGTGACACGTTCCGCGTCTACCTCGATCCCGTCGGCCACCCGTTCTGCTTGGTCCTGGAGCACGAGTAGTTCGGAGCCGCGAAGTAAGGACGCTTCGGAAGGGGCTCTGCTCTAACGGATAGTATTGAACTTCGCGTCTCGAGGTTCGCCTCGAGAACACCGAGGACCTGTGGTGCAGCTCGGAGTGCACGCCGCCCTGTCAAGGCGGAGGTCGCGGGTTCAAATCCCGTCAGGTCCGCTCGACACCCTCATGGGGTGACGAGGAGGTCGGGTAGCTCAGTTGGTAGAGCGCGCGCCTGAAAAGCGTGAGGTCACCGGATCGACGCCGGTCCCGACCACTTCGTGGCTCCGGCCACTGCAACGTATGAAAAGGCCGAACCTGTGAGGAACGGCCGGCGCATCGACGCGTCACTGTTCTCCTTCGGTGAGACGGGAGAATCCCATCGCTACGTCACGGACGCAGGAGTACGGTTTCGGCTATGTCAGCACGGGGAGGGCTGCGGAGACTTGAGCGAATGAGAACGCCCGGGATAGGGACAAGGACTCTTCTCAGCATGGTGCTCGCTGCGAGCGCCCTTATTGTGCCCGCGGTGGTGGCGACCAACGCCAGAGCGAACACGTTGCAGATGTCCGCCGACAGTTCGGTGACCGGCTGGTACCCGAACGAGCCACTACTCAGCCCCGCACATGTCACCGACGGAGACTTCGGCGAGATCTTCGACACGCAGCTCGACGGGCAGGTGTACGCGCAGCCACTTGTCGATCAGCCGATCGTGCTGACGGTCACGGAGAACGACTACGCCTACGGCCTCAACTCCGCGACCGGCGCGATCGTGTGGCAGCACAGCTACGGCACGCCTGCCGATCCGCTCGCCAACATCGGATGCGGCGACGTTGGCAGTGACCTCGGCATCACGGGCACGCCGGTCATCGACCCGTCGACGGGCATCGCGTACTTCGTGGCGGCTGAAGAAGTCGGCGGCGTCGCCGCCGACTTCATGGAGGCCGTCAACGTGTTGACTGGCGCCACACCGCCTGGGTGGCCGGCGAACGGCGTGCCGATCGTCGGATCCGCTGATAATGACTCCGGGACAGTGTTCAATGGGGACTACGAGACCCAGCGTCCCGGACTCATTCTTGTGAACGGCGTCGTGTACGCCGCCTTCGGCTCCCAGTGCGACTACGACACCTGGGAGGGTTGGCTCGTCGGGATCTCGGCGTGGGCTTCACCAACATCAGCGGACTCGATCACAACCAGGTGGTCGACCGAAGAGGACTACCCCGCCACCGGCAATCCCGGGGGCGGAATCTGGCAGTCTGGTTCGGCGCCTGTTGTCGACAGTAGTGGCGACATCTTCGTCGCCACTGGAAATGGCGACATCCCTTCGAGCCCCGAACCAGGTTCCGACACGTCCAACACCTTCTACGGCGAGGCGGTCGTTGAGCTCCACGCCAATCCGACGAGCGGGCAGCTCCAAGTCAAGGACTGGTTCATGACGGCAGACGCCCAAACGCTCAACAGCCAAGACGGCGACCTTGGCTCGGGCGGAGTGGTGGCGTTGCCCGCGAGCATGGGCACGACGGACGATCCCGATCCAATGGTCATAGATGGCAAGCAAGGCATCCTCTACGTACTTAACATGCAGAACCTTGGCGGGTACCAGCAGGGCTCGAGCGATGGTGACGACGTCGAATACGAGACCCCACCCGACGGTGGCGTCTGGGGAAAAGCGGGCGTGTGGCCGGGTGACGGATATCTCAACGACCTTGGCGGTTATGTCTATGTCGCGTCGTCCGGCTCGAATCCGACCGCGACCGGCGGCGGCGCGCTCAACGCCTTCCAAGCCGTCGACACGGGCGGAGCCCTCTCCTTTCAGTTCGTGGCTTCGACCGTCAACTCCGGCAACCCCTTCGGCTTCGAGTCAGGGTCACCGATCGTGACGTCCGACGGAACCGCGACGGGCACCGCGCTGTTGTGGATCATCCACGCGAACGGGCCAAACGGCGTCGACTCGCAACTTGAAGCGTTCAATCCAGTGCCGAACAACCCGGGCGCGGACGGGACGTTGGAGCAGCTCTGGAGTTCGGCGCCGTTCACTTCAACCGTGTTCTCCCAGCCGAGTGTCGACAACGGCATCCTCTACGTCGGCACGAAGGATGACACGCTGCTCGGCTTTGGCGCGGTTCCCTCGTCGACGCCCGCTGTCGCCGGGAGCGCCCTGTCGTTCCCTTCGACGATCGTGTCGCAGCCGTCGACGCCACTCACTGAGACGTTCACCGCGAGTGCGCCCACGACCGTCGCCTCATTCGTCGTGTCGGGCGGCGCCTACAGCATCGGCACGCCAAGCCTTCCGTTGCCGGCATCACTGTCGACCGGCCAGACGATCTCCGTGCCCGTCACCTTCACTCCTGACGCGTACGGCGCAAACCCAGGAACGCTCACGGCCGATATCACCGGAGATACCGCGACGGTTGGTTTGAGCGGCGAAGGCGATACCAGTTCGGCGTCCATCAGCATCTCACCGGACGAAGCGGCGTTCCCGCCTCAACCAATTGGCGCGACGAACGTCACGCCCATCCCGGTCACGATCACCAATATTTCGTCGAGCGCCATCACCGTCAATAGCTTCACGGCTCCCGCGGCCCCATTCTCAGTGAGCAGCCTCCCCTCTACCCCTCTCACGCTCGGTGCAGGCGACTCCTTCACCTTTGACGTCAACTTCGCTCCGCCCGGTTCCTCTGGAGATTTCGACCACAACTTCAGTGCAGTGGCGACGGTTAACACGAGTGCCGGAAACTTTGGGGTTGCGATCTCCGGGTCCGCTGACCCGCCCGCACAGATCACCACGGTACCGAACACACTCAACTTTGGCGACGTGGCGGTCGGTTCTGCGGCAACAATGAACTTCGACCTCGGCGACCAGGGCGGCTTCCCATTGGAGATCACCCAATCGACACCCCCAACGACCAGTGGATTCAGTGCGTTGACGAACCCCTTTACCCAGCTCGCGGGCACGACCCCGCCCGACACCATCGCGCCCAACAGTTCGATACAAGAAACGGTCCAGTTCGCCCCAACGTCTGACGGCCCGTTCTCCGCCACGTGGCTCCTCGAGGGAAATGACGGCAATGGCGTCCAGACGGTGACCTTGACGGGCACGGGCTACACGCCGTCTCCAGCACCACCACCTTCTCCGCCGCCGCCACTGACGACTACTACCGCGGCGCCATCTACCCCTCCGACGACGACGATCGCTCCGAACCTTTCGATCGTCACGCGCTCCGGCCGCACCGGCTCGCCGCTCACCTTGGAAACCGCGGGCGACCCGAGTGGCGGAGCGATCTCGTTTCGCGTACGCGACGGAACTGCCAAGGGTTGCTCGGTGAGCGGGGCGGTCCTCCGCGCCGAAAGCGCCGGGACGTGCATCGTCATCGCGACAAGAGCCGCGAGTAACGAAACGCCGTCAGTCACGTCGTCGCCGACCACCGTCGCATTTAAGGGCAAGAGTGCTCATGACCTCCCCTTGGCGATCACGGTCACGTTCGCCGCCAACGGCGACTCACTCAGCGCTGGCGCAAAGAGTGCGCTCGAACAGTTCGCAAAGCGGCTTGTCCCCGGCGGGTCCGTTACGGTAACCGGCTACGCGCTGGCGAACCGGTCACTTGCGACGAGCCGCGCGAACACCGTTGCTCGTTTCCTCTCGAGCCAGGTTTCGATTCACGTCAGCCTGAAGACAGTGCTCAGCGGCGCAAGCAGTAAGGCGACGATCACGAGCTGATCGCGCCGTTCAACGACCCAGACGTGGCAACGACGCGCGCCTTCGCGTAACGCTGACTCGCGGTGGTCGACCACGGGCCCAGGACTTCAAGTGTGCTCCGACGTGACCCGCTGTCGCCGCGCCCAAGTGGCTTCACGCGAGCGAGGACGTTGGATCCTTGCAGGCGCGTCACCAACATGATGCTCACACCGTGTCGCCTCGTCGTCGGTAGCGAGCGATAGACGAAGTGAGCGATCACGCGGTCTGGTTCGTCCATGAAGAGAAGTTAGAGAGCGACTGTGACGTCTCCGAGCGAGGGAAGGTGTATCAATGGGTGAGCCCATGACCGATGCCACAATCCCGCTGATCACGCCCGCCTTTGCCCCACCCACCCCTGGGGTCGACTGGCCGACCGCTGAGTGGCCGCGCGGCGCCCACCCGCAACGTGAAGAGCTCGACACAGTCGTCGACGAGATGTTCGCGAGCGCGGAGCTCGCCAGCACGAACGCCGTCATCGTCGTCCAGGGCGGTCAGGTCGTCGCCGAGCGCTACGGCGGCGTGCGCGAGTTCTTCGATCGGCCACCAGAGCCCATCACGAACGAGAGCCCTTTGCTGTCGTGGTCGATGGCCAAGTCGATGCTGCACTTCATCATCGGTACGTTGGTCGACGCCGGTGAGCTCGATCCTGATGCGAGAGCGCCGGTGCCCGAGTGGGGCGACGATGACGATCCCCGACGCGAGATCCGATTGCGCGATCTGCTCGCGATGCGCGACGGCCTCGACTTCAACGAGGCGTACGTGCTCGGTGAGCCGAGCCACGTCATCGAGATGCTCTTCGGCGATGGTCAGCACGACATGGCGGCCTTTGGCGCAGGAAGGCCACTCGCGCACGAGCCCGACACGGTGTTCAACTACTCCTCGGGCACGACGAATATCCTGAGCCGCATCGTGGCCGACGTCGTCGGCTACGGCGACGCCTACCGCGACTACCTCAACCAGCGACTTTTCGGGCCCCTTGGCATGACGAGCGCCGAACCTACCTTTGACGACGCCGGCGTGTTCGTCGCTTCGAGCTACGTGCACGCGACCGCCCTCGACTTTGCGAAGTTTGGTCTGCTCTATCTGCGCGGCGGCGAGTGGAACGGACGCCAGCTCATCTCACGAGCGTGGGCAAAGACCGCACAGATCCCGTTGAGCATCGATGCCGAGTCAGCCTGGTACTACTCGTGGCAGTGGTGGGTCACCGGCGACCAGTACGGCACGTACTGGGCGAGCGGCTACGAGGGCCAACAGATCAGCATCGTGCCGGCACTCGATGCGCTGGTGCTGCGCTTGGGTCACACTCCCGAAGAGAAGGCTCCTCTGCTCATGGAGTGGCGTCGGCGCGTGCTGCGAGTTCTTGCGAGCCCCTAAGCGCCTTCGAAGTCGAAACCGAGATCCGGCGCGCTGAAGAGCGACGCGAACCGGAGGCCCTCCTTCGCCGTCATGGCGCCCGCCGTGCCGCCGCGGTCGACCACGGCAAGAATCAGGACGACCTCCGCGCCCGCCGCCTGGGCGACGTGGGCCGCTTCGAGCAGGCTCGTCCCGCGAGTGACGGTGTCCTCGGTGATGACGACTCGATCGCCTGACTGCAGCACCCCGGCGACGCGCCCACCTCCACCGTGGTCCTTTTCTTCCTTGCGAACGCTGAAGGCTCGCAGCAATCGCCCCCGCTCGGCGGCGACACCTGCCGTGATGAAGCTCACGCCGTCCGCCCCCATGGTGAGCCCGCCGATCGCTGTCGCATCCTTCGGAATCGCTTCCAGCACGAGGGTCGCGAGATCGACCATCGCCTCGGGCGCACAGATCGTCTGCTTCGAGTCGATGAACCACGTTGAGTGACGTCCGGACTTCAACACGAAGTCGCCTCGCTTGACCGAGTGAGCAAGGAGATGCTCGCGGATGCGCTCGCGGGCGTCGCTCACGTGAGAAGCACCTCTCGGGCACCGGGGCGAATCGTGCCGACGATCGACGCGTCGATGCCGCTCGCGCGTGCGAGCGTTACGGCAGCCTCTGCTGCACTCGGATCGAGCGCGACGACCATGCCGAGCCCGCAGTTGAAGACCCGAACCATCTCGCCGGCGCTGACGGGCCCGCGACGCTGGATCTCGAAGAAGATCTCGGGTGTCGCGAACGCGTCCATGTCGATCACCGCGTCGAGGTCGCTCGCGAGGAGTCGGGCAACGTTGCCGACGATGCCCCCACCGGTGATGTGAGCGGCGGCATGGACGCCCGACCCGAACTCCTGGCGCAGCGCGAGCACGAAGGGTGCGTAGATCACTGACGGCAGCAGCAGCTCGTCGCCGAGGGAGCGCGCTGCTCCCGCGTACGCCGGTCGTTCGAGCGACGTGGACTCGCTCATCAAGACGTCACGCGCGAGGGAGTAGCCGTTCGAGCGAAGACCCGGCGAGGGCAGCCCGAGCAGCACGTCGCCCGAGCGCGTTCGTTCCGCCGACATCATGTCTCGACGTTCGACCACCCCGAGCGCAAAGCCCGCCACGTCGAGATCGTCGGGCTTCATGACGCCGCCGTGCTCGGCGGTCTCGCCACCGAGCAACGCCGCGTGCGCTTGACGGCAACCCTCGGCGATCCCCGCGACGAGCACTTCGACGACTTGAGGGTTGAGCGACCCGACGGCGAGGTAGTCGAGCACGAACAGCGGCTCTGCCCCCACGCAGACAAGATCGTCCACGAGCATCGCGACGAGGTCGATCCCCACGGTGTCATATCGACCGAGAAGACGGGCAACTTCGAGCTTCGTGCCGACACCGTCGGCTGAGGCGACGAGCACCGGCTCTTCGTAGCTGTCGGCGAGCGCGAACAGTCCGCTGAAGCCACCGATGCCACCGAGGACACCGTCGCGAAACGTCGAGTCGACACTCTTCGTGATGCGCTCGACGGCCTCGTCACCCGCTTCGATCGAGACTCCCGCGCCGGCGTAGGTTCGCGCGCCGGCGACGTCGAGCAGTCGGCTCACCAGCGGCTACCCACCGCGCCGATGGCGACCGGGATCGGCGCCGGGTACGAACCCGTGAGGCACGCGTCACAGCACTCGCCATTGAGCTGAATCGCGGTACGCAGGTTCGCGAGCGTGATGAACTCGAGCGAGTCCGAGCCGATGAAGTCGTTCATCTCTTGGATCGTGTGGTTCGCCGCGAGCAGTTCCTCGCGATTCGGCGTATCGATCCCGTAGTAGCACGGCGACATGAACGGCGGCGAGGAGATGCGCAGGTGCACCTGCGCGGCGCCGGCGTCGCGCAGCATCGCGACGAGCGCCTTCGTCGTCGTGCCGCGAACGATCGAATCGTCGACGACGATCAGTCGTTGGCCCTCGATGTTCTCGCGCAGCGGGTTGAACTTGCGTCGCACGCTTGCCGCACGCTCGCCTTGGTCGGGTGCGATGAATGTTCGACCGATGTAGCGGTTCTTCACGAGTCCGTAGCCGAAGGGGATCCCCGAGGCCTTGGCGTAGCCTTCAGCGGCAGGAATGCCCGAGTCCGGAACGCCCATGACGAGGTCCGCCTCGACCGTTGACTGGGAGGCGAGCAGCTCGCCCATGCGTCGACGGGTCGTGTGGACCTGGTGGCCCATTAGGTACGCGTCGGGCCGGGCGAAGTACACGAATTCGAAGATGCAGAGCTTCTGCGTGCCCGCAGCCGGTTCGAGCAGTTGCGTTGACGTGAGGCCGTCTTCGGTGATGGTGACGAGCTCACCCGGTGCAATCTCGCGCACGAAGCGGGCACCGACCACGTCGAGCGCCGGCGACTCAGAGGCGACGATCCAGCCCTCGGGCGCATCATCGGTGCCGAACTGACCGAGGCACAGTGGGCGAAAACCGTACGGATCACGCACGGCGTGCACCCGGTGTGCTTCGAGAATGACCATCGAGTAGGCGCCTTCAACCTGTGCAAGCACCGTCTTCAGCGCTGCGTCAAGAGAAGTGCCGCCGTTCACCTCGATGCTCAGCATCTCTGCGACGAGGTCCGAGTCCGAGAGCAGCGACGTGAACTCCATGCCAATCGACGCGGCCAGCGCTGTGGTGTTGGTGAGATTGCCGTTGTGCGCGAGGGCGAAACCCGACGCGCCCGCGGAGCGGAACACGGGCTGTGCCGCGGTCCAGTTCGCAGACCCCGAGGTCGAGTAGCGGGTGTGGCCGATGCAGAGCGAGCCGCCGAGCGCGCGCAGCGTGGAGTCGGCGAACACGTGACTCACGAGGCCGTTGTCCTTGACGACCGTGATCTGTTCGTTCTGGAACGTCGCCATTCCCGCCGACTCTTGGCCGCGGTGTTGGAGGGCGTACAGCGCGTCGTAGCAGTACGAGGCTACCGAGCGGTCGGGCGCCACGATCCCGACGACGCCACACGCTTCTTTCATAGCAACGGCAGGCTTTCGGTCAAAGAGCGGCTGCGCACCGGGCCAGTCTCGCACAGTCGTCCGGCCGCCCCGATCACGTTTACTAACCTACTTCGATGATTGATCTCCATCTCCACTCGACGTTCTCCGACGGTTCGGACACGCCAAGCGAGTTGGCCGCGAAGGCCGCGAAGTTCGGCCTTCGCGCGGTATCACTCACCGATCACGACACGACGTCAAGTTTCAAGGAGATGGCCGAGGCGACCAGGCAGCACGGGATTGAGGCCGTGCCTGGTGTCGAGGTCTCCCTCCGCGACAATGAGTTTCCGATGACCCGTGACGGTCGACTCGTCGCGCGAAACGTCCACGTGCTCGCCTACTTCTTGCCGATGGATCCAGAACACCCGATTCAGCGACAGCTCGCGGAGCTTCGCCACGACCGAGACGTTCGCAACCTCGAGCTCGTTGATGTTCTCCAGCGCCGCGGTTTCGAGCGGCTGACCCTCGAGTACCTCGCCACGATGTCAGGCAACGTGCACTCGATCGGACGCCCCCACTTCGCGCGCGCGATGTTCGAGCTGCATCCCGAGATCGTCGGCGAGCGGACCGACGACAGCTGGAACCGCCTCTTCATCGACTGGCTCGGCAGCGGCGGCCTCGCGTACATCCCCAAGGGCAGCATGCCCATCGAACAGTTCGTCGATGCCGCGAGGGGATCTTCGACCGTGTTCTCAATCGCCCATCCCTTGGTCAACTACGTGGGCGACTTTTCGATGTCAGCGATCCAGACGACGATGCCGAAGATCCTCGCCTCGCTGCGCGAGCGGGGTTTCAAGGGGGTCGAGGCGTACTACGGCGGGACGAACGAGCAGACGAGAGCACTGATGGTCAAACTCACGCGCGACGCGGGAATGATTCCCACCGGCGGCTCGGACTATCACGGCCACTACAAAGAAGATGTCGGGCTCGGGGTGGGGCGCTCCGGCGACCTTCGCGTGCCCGATGAGATTCTCACCGAGCTCAAGGCCGCGCGCTAGCTCGTCGCTTCCAGTGCATCGACGAGCGCGCCTTCGCGACGTACCGCAATCTCTTCTACCGAAAGGTTGATCGCCGAGCCGATCACGAGGTCGTCGCCGCCGCACGTGCCAAGCTGGGTGACCGGCACGCCCGCCGCCACGGCACGCCGTGTGAACGCGTCGACGTCGCTGGTCGCAATAACGAATCGTCCCGGGAACTCGCTGAACAGCTCGCCGCGGGACTCGAGCTCTCCCAGCAGCGCGCCAACCCTCGTGACGGCAACCATCTCGGCGAGCGCCGTCGCAAGTCCCCCACCGAGCACGTCGTGCACCGCGGTGACGTCGCTGACTCCCCCGGCACAGATCGCCGCAATCTCTTTCGTGACGAAGTCGAGCGTTGCAATGAGCGCTTCGGGCTCGGCCCCGCGCAGGGTTCCGCCGCGACGTCCGCGACGCGTCGCCCAGCGAGAACCGGCGAGTGGAAATGCGCTCTCTCCGTCGGCGTGTCGTGCGCCGACGAGCACGATCGCGTCGCCCGTCCGCCAACTCCACCCCGGGGGTGCCGCGATGAGTTCGTCGACGACGCCGAGGAGTCCGATGACCGGCGTCGGATCGATGTCGGCCCCGGCGCTCTCGTTATAGAGCGACACGTTGCCACCGATAACCGGGAGTCCGAGGGCGTTGCACGCTTCGGCCATCCCGTCGATCGACTCGCTGAGCTGCCACATCACCTCGGGGTGCTCGGGGTTGCCAAAGTTGAGGCAGTTGACGACGGCCTTTGCGGTCGCGCCCACGCAGGCGAGGTTCATCACGCCTTCAACGACCGTGAGTGCCGTGCCGATCTTCGGGTCGAGCGCGCACCATCGAGGATTGGAGTCCGTCGAGAGCGCGATGCCGCGCCGTGACGTCGGGAGTCCTGGTCCCGCGAGTCGTAGCAGCGCCGCATCACGGCCGGGGCCAACAACGGTGTTGAGGAAGAGCTGCGAGTCGTACTGGCGGTAGACCCAGGCGGGATCCACCAGGAGGCCCAAGAGGTCGTCGTTGGGCGAGCCCGTGGGCTCGTCGAACGTGGGATCATCGGCGCGGACCGCGTCGAGGTTCGCAGGGCGCACTCGCGGACGGTCGTAGAGCGGCGCGTCGTCAGCGAGCGCGGAGGCCGGAACCTCGGCGAGGATCTCCCCGTCAAAGCGATCGCGGATGCGCAGCATCCCTCGCGCTATGCCGTCCGAACCGACGACCGGCTCAACGACGCGACCGACGACGCTCGCGCGCACCTCCCATTTCTCACAGAGCGCCGTGACGGCGTCGAGATGCTCGGGCGTGATGATCGCGAGCATGCGCTCTTGGGACTCTGAGGTCATGATCTCGTAGGGCGCCATGCCTCGCTCACGCAGCGGCACGGCCGTGACGTCGACGTCCATGCCCACGCCGCCGCGGGCCGCCGTCTCGCTCGTCGCACAGACGAGCCCTGCGCCCCCGAGGTCCTGGATACCGACGACGTACCCGCGGTCGAGTAGTTCGAGGCAGGCTTCGATGAGGCGCTTTTCTTCGTACGGGTCGCCGACCTGGACGCTCGGCCGCTTCGCGTCGTCACTCGCCCCCGCGTCGCCCGTAAACCCCGCCGAGGCCAGCACCGACACGCCCCCAATCCCGTCACGACCAGTGCGCGAGCCGAGGAGCACAGCAAGGTTCCCGACGCCCGAGGCGACGCCGAGCACGAGTCGTTCTTTGGGCAGCGCCCCGACGCAGAGCACGTTCACGAGCGGATTGGAGCGGTAGCAGTCGTCAAAGGTGAGCTCACCGCCGATCGTCGGCACGCCGACGGAGTTGCCGTACCCCGAGATGCCCGAGACGACGCCTTCGACCAGCCACCGTTGACGCGCGTCGTTGAGCTCTCCGAAGAAGAGTGGGTCCATGACAGCGAGTGGGCGCGCACCCATGGTGAACACGTCGCGCAGAATGCCCCCGACGCCGGTCGCGGCCCCTTGATAGGGCTCGATCGCCGAGGGGTGGTTGTGACTCTCGATGCGAATGGCCACCGCGATGCCGTCACCCGCGTCGATGACCCCCGCGTTCTCGCCGGGTCCGACGAGCACGTGGGGCGCCGTCGTCGGGAGTCGACGCAGGTGCAGCCGCGACGACTTATAGGAGCAGTGCTCGGACCACATGACGCCAAAGAGCGCGAGCTCGAGATGATTCGGTTCGCGGCCGAGGACGCCCTTGATGTCGTCGAACTCGTCATCGCTCAACCCGAGGGCTCCGTGGAGACTCGCGGGGGGATTCACGCACACCAAACTACTGGTCGTCGAAGGCCTCTTCTGCGCCTAGCGCGCGGGGACCGGCGCCGACGCCGCGACGAAGCTCTCCATGAGCACCCGCCCATCGGCGCTACCAAGCAAGGTTGACATCGCTCGCTCTGGGTGCGGCATCAGACCGACGACGTTGCCCGCCTCGTTGGCGATTCCCGCGATGTCGCCACGCGAACCGTTGGGGTTGTCGAGGTAGGTGAGCACAATCCGGCCACTGTCGCTGAGTTCGCGAAACGTCGCGTCGTCGCAGGTGTACGAACCCGAGAAATGATTGATCGGAATGACGAGCTCTTGTCCCACCGTGGCTCGAGCCGTGAGCACCGACGACGTGGAGTTGACGACGATCGTCGTCGGTTGACACAGGAAGGTCAGCCCACGATTCTTCTGCAGGGCGCCGGGCAAGAGACCCGCTTCAGTAAGAACCTGAAAGCCGTTGCAGATGCCGAGCACCGGGCCACCGTCACGGGCGAAGCGGCTGACCGCCTCCATGACGGGCGAGAATCGAGCCAGCGCGCCGGGGCGAAGGTAGTCGCCGTGGGCAAAGCCACCGGGCAGGATGATGGCGTCAAATCCCGCGACATCGGTCGACGAGTGCCAGACGAACTCGGCGGTCCCTCCGAGCGCGTTCACGGCCGACGCCGCGTCGTATTCGCAGTTAGACCCGGGAAAGACGACGACGCCGACTCGCCTCATGAAACTCCCACGAGACGTGCTGTCGCGTCCTCGATCACCGGGTTCGATAACAGCCGTTCGGCCAGGGCTGTCGCACGTTCGAGCGCGTCGGTTTCGGTGACCGCGTCGATCGTCATGCGAAACGACTTACCGGCCTTGACGTCAGAGACGCCGTTGAATCCGAGCGCCGGAAGGGCCCGCTCGATGGTGGCGCCTTCGGGATCGGCGATGCCTTCACGAAGCGTGACGTCAACGACGACCGAGTAGATCACTGAGAAAAACCGTACCATTCGTGCAACGGGTGTCCCGTCACGCGTTCGTACGCCGCGACGTAACGCGACGACGTCTCGTGAACGATCTCTTCGGGGACGCGCGGCGGGGGCGGTGTCCTGTCCCACTTCATCGCGGTCAGCCAGTCGCGAAAGGGCTGCTTGTCAAAAGCCGGAGGCACCTCGCCGGGTCGGACCTCATCGGCCGGCCAGATGCGCGACGAGTCGGGCGTCAACACCTCGTCACAGACGACGAGCGCGTTGTCGACGACCCCGAGCTCAAACTTCGTGTCGGCGAGCACCAGTCCGACCGCCTCGAGCTTGCTCGCCGCGCGAGCAAACAGATCGAGGCAGAGCGCTTGGGCTTCTTCGAGTCGCACGTCGCCGACGATCTTCGCCGCGCTCGCGAGGTCGATGTTCTGATCGTGTCCTGTTTCAGCCTTTGTGGAGGGCGTGAAGATCGGCTCGGGGAACGGATCGGTCAGCCGCAACCCGTCAGGCGCGGGCATGTGGTGGACCGTCCCTTCGCTCATGTACTCGTCGTAGGCCTGGCCGGCGAGCCGGCCGCGCACGATGCACTCAATGGGGAGCATGTGAGCCTTGCGCACGAGCATCGTTCGCCCGTGCAGCTCGGGCCGATCGAAGAAGCCGAGGACCGTGCGGTCGATGACTCGCGGGTCACAGCTCACGAGCGCACTCGGGACGTC
The DNA here is from genome assembly GCA_963724865.1 of uncultured Acidimicrobiaceae bacterium. Taxonomy (GTDB): domain Bacteria; phylum Actinomycetota; class Acidimicrobiia; order Acidimicrobiales; family RAAP-2; genus RAAP-2. The sequence goes on from CAVRWO010000005.1 coordinate 195,448, forward strand.
GTTCGCAAACTCGTGGAGCCAGTAGTCAGTGAGACCAGTGAGCACTCGACCCTTGTTGGGAATCGGCTCGTTCATCACGACGTCAAAGGCGGACAGACGGTCCGACGCGATCATCAGCATCAGCTCTTCGTCGACGTCGTAGAGGTCGCGAACCTTGCCTGAGTAGAGGTGGTGCAAGGAAAGATCGCTCACGGTAGCCACGTGAGCGCGTCAACGACCCGTCGGCGGTGCGCGAGCAGGCGATCGAGATCGAAGGCACGGGCGATGGCCTCTTCGCTCAGGGCCACCTCGTCATCGCTTTCGACCACGTCGCGAAAGTTGCGCCGCTCGTCGATCGCGCGCTGCGAGGCGCGCTGGATGATCCGATAGGCCTCGTCACGGTTCATGCCCGATTCAATGAGCGCGAGCAGCACCGACTGGGAGAACACGAGTCCGAGCGAGCCCACGTTCAGGTTCTCGAGTGCGCGCTCGGGGTGAATGACCACGCCGTCGGCGAGCCAGGCGGCCTTTCGCAGCATGTAGACCGTGAGCTGGAGCGCGTCGGGCAGGATGACGCGCTCCACGCTCGAGTGCGAGATGTCGCGCTCGTGCCAGAGGGCGACGTCTTCCAGACCAGCGACGAGATAGCCGCGAAGCACCCGTGCGAGCCCGACGAGGCGCTCAGCGATGACGGGGTTTCGCTTGTGGGGCATCGCCGAGGAACCCTTCTGTCCGGGTGCGAAGGGCTCTTCCATCTCCCCCACTTCGCTGCGCGCGAGGTGGCGCACTTCCAGGGCGAACTGCTCGATGGACGTACCGATCGCGGCGCACGCGTAGAGGACTTCTGCGTGACGATCGCGGGCGATCACCTGGGTTGCGGGCACCGGTTCCAGTCCGAGGTGACGGCAGACGAACTCTTCGACGGCGGGATCGATGTTGGAGAAGGTGCCGACGGCGCCGCTCAGCTTGCCGACCGCGATGCCGCGACGGGCCTTCGTCGCGCGCTCGATGTCACGGTTCACCTGGAGCGCGAAGAGCGCGAACTTCGCGCCGTACGTCGTGGGCTCTGCGTGCATGCCGTGCGTGCGCCCGACGATCGGCGTGTCGACGGTCTCCAGCGCGCGCTTCGTGAGCGCGTCGCGCAGCTTCGTTGTCTCGTCGATAACGATGTCCATAGCAAGCGCGAGTGAGTAGCACATCGCCGTGTCGACGACGTCGGACGAGGTGAGTCCGTAGTGCACCCACGCGCCTTCGGGCATGCCCACGCGCTCTTGGACCACGTCGACGAACGCGGCCGTGTCGTGGTTCGTGACCTCTTCGCGCGCATTGACCGCCGCGACGAAGTCGGCATCGACGTCCGGCCGGCGCTCGCGGAGTGCCTTCACCTCGTCGAGGGGGATGATCTCGAGCTCGGCGAGGGCCTCGGCGGCGAGCAGCTCGACCTCGAGCATGGTGTCAAAGCGATGCTCGTCACTGAAGAGCGCCGCGACGTCCTTTGGGGCGTATCTCGGGATCACTGGTCTCCTTCGGTGGCGGCGAGCGCGATGTCGCTTCGACGCACGCTCCCCCTAAAGGTTATGAGTGACGCCCCCTCGTACGCGCGACGACGAGCCTCGGTGACGGTCTCGCCGAGGCCGGTCACCGCGAGCACGCGCCCGCCGTTCGTGATGAAGTGGCCGTCCGCGTCGCGGGCTGTCCCCGCGTGGAAGACGATGACGTTGCCGTCGCCCGCTTCGAGCTGGCCGTTCGGACCGAGGCCCTTGATGACGTCGCCCGTGCGAGGGTGATGGGGGTACCCCTCACTCGCGAGCACGACGGTGACGGCAGCGCGCGTTCCGTCGGCGTCGGTGGCGCCGCCGAGTCGTCCCTCGGCGACACGCAGCAAGAGATCGAAGAGGCGCTCGCCGAGGAGCGGCGCGAGGACCTCGGTCTCGGGATCGCCGAAGCGCACGTTGTACTCCAGCAGCTTCGGCCCGTGTGCAGTCAGCATCAGACCGGCGTAGAGGACGCCGCGATAGTCGATGCCGCGACGAGTCAGCTCACGCACGGTCGGCGTGATGATGTCTCGCATGATGTCAGCAACCTGCGCGTCAGTCATCGCGCTCATCGGTGCGTAGGCGCCCATGCCCCCCGTGTTGGGACCCTGGTCACCATCGCCGACTCGTTTGAAATCCTGCGAGGGAGCGAGGCCAATCACGTTGCGCCCGTCGCACAGAACGTGAAAGGAGCACTCGTCACCGATGAGGCCTTCTTCGATGACCACCGTCATTCCCGCGTCGCCGAAGGAGGCGCCGCTCAGCTTCTCTCTCACGTCGCGACGCGCCTCGTCGAGGTCGTTCGTCACGAGAACGCCCTTGCCGGCGGCGAGGCCGTCGGTCTTGATGACGTAGGGCGGTGTCATGGTCGAAAGAAACTCGAGCGCCGCTGCTTCTTCGCTGAACGCGCCGTACGCGGCGGTGGGAATCCCCGCCGCAGTGAAGAACTCCTTCATGAAGGCCTTTGAGCCCTCGAGCTGGGCACCTAGAGATCCTGGTCCAACGACCAGCTTGCCCTGCGCGCGAAGCTCGTCGGCGAGCCCCGCGACGAGGGGCGCCTCAGGTCCGATCACAAAGAGGTCGGCGTCGAGCTCGCTCGCCGGCGTCGCCACGCAAGAGAGACCGTGCGCCGCGATGCCAGGGTTGCCCGGCGTGACCACGACGTCCGCACTCTTGGCGAGCGCCCACGCGAGCGCGTGCTCACGCGCGCCCGAACCGACAACGACGCAGCGCGTCACGCCGTGCGCACGAACTGCTCGCGCTCGGGGCCCACGCCCACGACCGCGATGGGCACCCCAATGCGCTGTTCGAGGAAGCGCACGTAGTCAAGGGCCGCTCGGGGCATCTCGTCGACGTGGCTCACCGACGAGAGGTCGCGCTGCCAGCCCGGCACTGTCTCGTAGATGGGGGTCACTTCGTGGAGCACCGACTGGTGGAACGGCATGTGGTCGTAGCGCACCCCATCGTGCTCGTAGGCGACGCAGACCTTGATCTCGTCGAACTTGTCGAGCACGTCGAGCTTGGTGAGGGCGATCTCGCTCAGCGAGTTCAGCCGCACGGCCTGGCGCGCCATGACGACGTCGAACCAGCCGACACGACGGCGACGTCCCGTGTTCGTTCCGAACTCGTGGCCCGTGCTGACGAGGTACTCGGCCGTGTCGCCTTCGAGCTCGGTCGGAAAGGGACCGGCGCCCACGCGCGTGACGTAGGCCTTCGCGATGCCGACGATCGAGGTGATGTCGCGTGGTCCCAGTCCCGAGCCGACGCACGCGCCACCCGCGACCGGGTTCGAGGACGTGACGAAGGGGTAGGTGCCGTGATCGAGATCGAGGAACGTCGCCTGGGCGCCTTCGAGCAGGACGCGCTTGCCGCTCGCGAGTCCGTCGTGGACGAGGCCGACGGTGTCGCCGATCATCGGCGCGAGGCGCGGAGCGAGCTCGTCCAAGTAGCGCGCAGCGATGTCCTGGGCGCTGATGGCCGGTCGGTTGTAGATCTTGGTCAGTATGAGGTTCTTCTCGTGCAGCACCACGTCGAGTTTCTCGCGGAAAATCTTGGGATCGAGGAGGTCTTGGACCCGCAGGCCCACACGCGAGGACTTGTCGGCGTAGGCGGGCCCGATGCCGCGCTTGGTCGTGCCGAGCGCGTTTCGACCGAGGAAGCGCTCGGTCAGTCGATCGAGCTCTTGGTGATAGGGCATGATGAGATGCGCGTTGCCCGAGACCACGAGGCGCGAGACGTCGACGCCTCGTTCGATGAGCGAGTCCAGCTCCGCCAAGAGCACCGCGGGATCGACGACAACCCCGTTGCCGATCACCGGCGTCACCCCGGAGTAGAGGATGCCCGAGGGCACGAGCTGGAGCGCGAACACTTGGCCGTCGACGACGATGCGGTGACCCGCGTTGTGGCCGCCCTGGTAGCGAACGACGAAATCCATGTCGCGCGCCAGAAGATCGGTCAATTTTCCTTTGCCTTCGTCACCCCACTGGGTTCCGACTACGACAGTTGCGGGCACTGGACTCCCTCGAGACGGCCTCGTTGCACGGCAAGTCTACCGTAGGAAAATCGGGCCTTCGTCGGGTGAAACGGCTACTGAAACGTGAGGACGCCGTCGACGACGTCGACCGTGATGGTGTCGCCCTCCTTGTAGACACCCTCGAGCACGGCGAGGGCCAAGGGGTCTTCGAGTCGGCGCTGGATGACGCGCTTCAAGGGACGTGCGCCGTAGGCCGGGTCGTATCCTTCGGCCGCGAGCACGTGCGCCGCTTCGGGCGTGACGTCGAGCACCAGGCGGCGCTCGGCGAGTCGCTGGCGCAGTCGGCCCAGCTGGATCCCAACGATGACCGCGAGGTCGTCCTCGTTGAGGGGGCGAAAGCGAATGATGTCGTCGACGCGGTTGATGAACTCGGGACGGAAGAACTCGAGCGGGTCGCCGGGCAGGTTGCTCGTCATGATGAACACGACGTTCGTGAAGTCGACGGTGCGTCCCTGGCCGTCGGTGAGGCGACCGTCGTCAAGGACCTGCAAGAGCAGGTTGTAGACGTCGGGGTGGGCCTTTTCGATCTCGTCGAGCAGCACGACGGCGTAGGGGCGTCGGCGGATGGCTTCGGTGAGCTGTCCACCTTCTTCGTACCCGACGTAGCCAGGCGGCGCACCGATCAGTCGTGAGACGGCGAACTTCTCCATGTATTCGCTCATGTCCAGACGGACCATCGCGTGCTCGTCGTCGAAGAGAAACTCGGCCAAGGCGCGGGCGAGCTCAGTCTTGCCGACGCCCGTCGGTCCAAGGAAGAGGAAGGACCCGATCGGTCGATTGGGGTCAGACAGCCCCGAACGCGAGCGACGTATCGCGTTGGAGACCGCGCTGACGGCTTCGTCCTGGCCGACGACGCGGCTGTGCAGCAGCTCTTCCATGCGGACCAACTTGTCCACTTCGCCTTCCATGAGCTTGGAGACCGGGATGCCCGTCCAGCGGCTCACGACGTCGGCGATGTCCTCAGCGTCGACCTCTTCTTTTAAGAACGCGCCATTCGATTGCAGCTCGTCGAGCTCGCGCGTTGACTGTTCGATCGTGCGTTCGAGCTCGGGCAACGTCCCGTAGCGCAGGGCGGCAGCCCCGGCGAGGTCGCCCAAGCGCTCGAGGCGCTCGGCTTCGGCGCGGCGGTCTTCGAACTCCTGCTTCGCGGTTTGGATCTTCGAGATCGCCTGCTTTTCTGCCTGCCAGCGCGCCGCGAGCTCGTCGGCCTCTTCCTTCAGGTCCGCGTATTCGAGCTCGAGAGCGGCAAGACGCTCGACGGAGCCGGCGTCGGTTTCACCGTCGAGGGCCATGCGCTCGATGTCGAGCTGGCGCAGGCGCCGAATGACGACGTCGAGCTCGGTCGGCATCGAGTCGATCTCGATGCGCAGGCGTGACGCCGCCTCATCCATGAGGTCGATGGCCTTGTCGGGAAGGAAACGGTTGGGCACGTAGCGCTGGGAGAGCGTCGCCGCGGCGACCAGCGCGGCGTCTTGGATGCGCACACCGTGGTGGACCTCGTAGCGCTCCTTCAGACCACGCAAGATAGCGATCGTGTCCTGCAGCGACGGCTCACCGACGTAGACCTGCTGAAACCGGCGCTCGAGGGCGGCGTCCTTTTCGATGTACTTGCGGTACTCGTCGAGGGTCGTGGCGCCGATGAGGCGAAGCTCGCCGCGCGCGAGGAGCGGCTTGATCATGTTGCTCGCGTCCATCGCGCCTTCGCTCGCGCCCGCGCCCACGATCGTGTGGAGCTCGTCGACGAAGGTGATGACCTCGCCCTCGGCGTCTTCGATCTCCTTGAGCACCGCCTTCAGGCGTTCTTCGAACTCGCCTCGGTACTTCGCGCCCGCAACCATCGAACCGAGGTCGAGGGCGATGAGACGTCGGTCGCGCAGCGACTCGGGAACGTCGCCTTCGACGATGCGCTGTGCCAACCCCTCGACGATGGCGGTCTTGCCGACACCGGGTTCGCCGATCAGGACCGGGTTGTTCTTCGTGCGTCGCGAGAGGACCTGGATGACGCGGCGGATCTCGTCGTCGCGCCCGATGACGGGGTCGAGCTTGCCCGCACGCGCGAGCGCGGTGAGATCGCGGCCGTATTTTTCGAGCGACTGAAAAGTCTCTTCGGGGTTCTCCGAGGTGATTCGCGCTGAACCGCGGATGCCGCGCAGCGCCTGGAGAAGCATCTCTTTGGTGGTGCCGAGCTCGCTCGAAAAGGCGACCAGCACGTGGTCGACCGACAGGTACTCATCGCCGAGGTCTTGGCGCAGCTCGTCGGCCTCTTCGAGGCCCTGGCGCGCTTCAGGTGAGAGTCCCGGCTGGGATCCGCCGACGGTCCGCGGTTCGCGCGCGACCTTCTCATTGAGCGACGCCGCGATCGTGACCGGATCGAGTCCCGCCGCGACGAGGAGCGGTCGAGCGATGCCCTCTGGCTGATTGAGCAGGGCGAGCAGCAGGTGAGCGGGCGTGACGTAGGGGTTGCCCGCGGCGGCTGCCTGGGTGGTTGCCGCCTGGAAGGCTTCACGCGTCTTTACCGTCCAGTGTTGGGGATCAAGGGCCATCAGCGCGACCTCCGTTTCGCGTCGAGTACGAGGGCGAGAGAGCTGGTGACCGGCACCAGATCGCGTCGGTACTGTCGGTGGGTGAGCTCGAGGGCGGCTCGTGCCTCGTCAGAGCGAGAGCTCAGCTCTTCTCTCAGCGCCGCGAGGTCGGCCTCGAGCGCCATGATGCGCTTGACGCCTTCAAGGTTCACACCTTCGGTCGTGAGCTCTTGGATGCGTCGCAGCGCCACGAGGTCTTCATCGGAGAAGCGTCGTGAGCCTCCGCTCGTGCGCATTGGCCGCAAGAGCCCGTTTCGCTCGTAGTTGCGCAGCGTCTGGGGGTGTACCCCCGCAAGCTCGGCGAAGACCGAGATCACGTAGACCGCGTGGAGGGGCTCGCGCTCAGTCACTGACCGTCTCGACTTCATTCAGCGAACTCGCCAGCTGCTCGACGAGTCCTCGTTGCTGCTTGGTCAGCTTCTTGGGCACCGTGACGTTGAAGGTGACGAGCAGGTCGCCCGCGGCGTTCTTGCCGTTGGCGGGAACCCCACGCCCCTTCACGCGCATCGTCGTGCCGGGCTGCGTGCCCGCGGGGACTTTGAGCGTCACTGGATCGTCGAGTGTCGGCACCTCGACGGTCGTGCCGAGCATGGCCTGGGTGAGCGGGACGCGCACCGTCGTCGTGATGTTGCGCGCCCGGCGGTCAAAGCGTGGGTCGCTCTCGACGTGCACGTCAACGAAGAGGTCGCCGGGCTGTCCCCCGTTCGCCCCCGCGCTGCCCTTGCCCTTCAAGCGGATGCGCTGCCCGTCGACCACGCCTGGCGGAATGCGAACGTTCACGCGGCGTGCCGACGGCTCGCGACCGGTGCCATGACACGTGGGACAGGCCTGGGCGAAGTGCCCGCCGCGCCCCTGGCAGACCGGGCAGACGCTCGACATAGCAAAGGGTCCCTGGTCGTCGTTGATAACACCGCGCCCCTTGCACCGTTCGCACGTGACGAACTGGCTGCCCGGCGCTCCCCCGGTTCCCTTGCAGGTATGGCACGCCTCGTTGGTCGGCAGGCTGACGGTCGTCGTGACACCCTTCACGGCGTCGCGAAACCCGAGGTGCAGGGCCGTCTCCAAGTCCGCACCGCGCTGGGCGCGCTGGCGGCGTGAACCGCCGCCGAAGAGTCCCCCGAACAGGTCGCCGAGATCGCTGAAGTCGCCCGTTTGAAAGTTGAAGCCGCCCGCTCCTCCGAGCCCGCTCGCGGCGGGTCCGAGGCGGCGCACTTCGTCGTACTCCTTGCGCTTCTCCGGGTCGCCGAGGACGTCGTAGGCGCCGGAGATCTCCTTGAATTTCTCTTCCGATCCAGGGTGCGTGTCGGGGTGGTACTGCTTGGCGAGCTTGCGATAGGCGCGCGTGATCTCTTTATCGGTCGCACTCGAGGTGAGACCGAGCACCTGGTAGTAGTCCTTTTCGAACCACTCGCGTTCGGCCATCTAGCCCCTGACTTTCACCATGGCGGGACGTAGAACCACACCCTTCCAGCGATACCCCGCGCGCAACACCTCGACGACGATCTGGCCCTCTTCGCCCTCGTCGTTGGGCGCGTGCGCGACGGCGTCGTGCACCTGGGGATCGAAGGCCACACCCACCTCGTCGATTCGTTCGAGCCCTTCTTTTTGCAACGTGTTGAGCATGAGTGAGCGCGCCTGGCTGAGCGCCGTCGCCTCGTCGTCCACGGACCCTTCAAAGTGGGCTTGGGCGTAGTCGAAGGCGTCAAGCACAGGGAGCAGCTTGGCGACGATGTCGCCCGCCGCTCGAGCACCGGCGTCTTCGCTGCTGCGCAGGACTCGCCGGCGGTAGTTCTCGAAATCGGCTTGGAGACGCTGGAGCGCGTCGACGTATTCGTCGCGCTGGCGCTCGGCCTCGGATCTGGCGTCAAACGCTTCGGTGGCGTCGTCTTGGGACGCCACCGACTCGTTGTCTACGACGTCGTCGCTCACGCTTCGTCCACGATCTCCGCATCGACGATGTCGTCATCGTCGCCGGCCGGGGCCGCGGGCTCGTTGATGTTGGACTTCGCCGCTTCCTCGTAGAGACGCTGGCTGAAGCTCTGGCTCGTGGAGAGCAGCTTGTCCGTGGCGCCCTTGATCGACTCGAGGTCGGTGCCGTTGAGCGCTTCCTTCAAGCTCGCGAGCGCCTTTTCGACGTCCTCGCGCTCGCTGCCCTGGAACGACTCCGCTTGGTCCTTCAGCAGCTTCTCGGTCGAGTAGACGAGGCCGTCCGCGTTGTTGCGCACTTCGGCCTCCTCGCGACGGCGACGGTCCTCTTCGGCGTGGGACTCTGCGTCGCGCACCATGCGGTCGATCTCATCCTTGGACAGCGATGAGCCGCCCGTGATCGTCATCGACTGCGTGGCGCCGGTCGCCTGGTCCTTCGCCGAGACGTGCACGATGCCGTTCGCGTCGATGTCGAAGGTGACTTCGATCTGAGGCACACCGCGCGGCGCCGGCGGAATGCCGACGAGCTGGAACTTGCCGAGCGTCTGGTTGTACGCCGCCATCTCGCGCTCGCCCTGGAGGACGTGCACTTCGACCGACGGTTGGTTGTCGTCAGCCGTTGTAAACGTCTGGGACTTCTTCGTCGGGATCGTCGTGTTGCGCTCGATGATCTTGGTCATGACGCCACCCTTGGTCTCGATGCCGAGTGACAGCGGGGTCACGTCGAGCAGCAAGATGTCCTTCACGTCACCCTTCAAGACGCCCGCCTGGATGGCGGCGCCGACGGCGACGACTTCATCGGGGTTCACGCTCTTGTTGGGCTCCTTGCCGGTGACCTTGATGACGAGGTCCTGTACGGCCGGGATGCGCGTCGACCCACCAACCAAGATGACGTGGTCGATCTTGTCGAGGGTGAGGCCGGCGTCCTTGATCGCCTGGTCAAACGGTCCGCGAAGGCGATCGACGAGGTCAGAGGTGAGCTCGTTGAACTTCGCCCGCGTGATCTTGATGTCGAGGTGCTTCGGACCATCGGCGGTCGCCGTGATGAAGGGAAGGTTGACGGTCGTCTCTTGCACGGCCGACAGCTCAATCTTCGCCTTCTCCGCAGCTTCCTTCAGACGCTGGACGGCCATCTTGTCGTTCGACAGGTCGACGCCCTCGGTGTCCTTGAAGGTCTTGATGAGCCAGTTCATGACCGCGTCGTCCCAGTCGTCACCACCGAGGTGGGTGTCGCCGTGGGTCGACTTCACTTCGAAGACGCCTTCGGCGATCTCGAGCACGGACACGTCGAACGTGCCACCGCCGAGGTCAAAGACGAGGACGGTCTGCTCGGCCGGACCCTTGTCGAGGCCGTACGCGAGTGCGGCCGCGGTCGGTTCGTTGACGATGCGCAGCACCTCGAGCCCGGCGATCTGGCCGGCCTCTTTGGTCGCGGTGCGCTGGGCGTCGTTGAAGTACGCGGGCACGGTGATGACCGCCTCGGTCACGGAGTCACCGAGGTAGGCCTCGGCGTCGCGCTTGAGCTTTTGCAGGATGCGCGCAGAGATCTCCTGTGCGGTGTACTTCGTGCCATCGATGTCGATGGTCCAGTTCTCACCCATGTGGCGCTTCACCGACCGTACGGTGCGGTCGGGGTTCGTGATCGCTTGGCGCTTGGCCACCTCGCCGACGAGCACCTCGCCCGTCTTGGAGAAGGCCACCACCGAGGGGGTGGTGCGGCTGCCCTCGGCGTTGGGAATGACGACGGGCTCACCCGCCTCGAGGACACTCACCACCGAGTTCGTCGTACCAAGGTCGATGCCGACTGCTTTTGCCATGAAAACTCCTTAGTTCAGCCTCTGGCGCCGGTCCGTCCGGACCACCAAAGATTCAATTACTCAATAATACAGAGTTGAGCCTCACCTTGTCAAGAAGAATTATAAGGCGAGTAATAAGTAAGAATAAACGTGTATTTTATAAGGCTCTGGACCTGCTCTGGGCGGCTTTTCCCACCAGGACTACGCTTTGAATCGTGCCTGACCTGATCCTCCTGCGCCACGGGCGGTCCGAATGGAACGACCTGAACCTCTTCACCGGATGGCAAGACGTCGATCTTTCCCCTGACGGCGAGGTCGAAGCCCGCGCCGCTGGTCAGCTCCTACGGGCTGAAGCCGATCTCGATCTGCGTGTGGTGCACACGTCGGTCCTGACACGAGCGATCCGCACCGCCAATATCGCCCTGGACGAGGCCGGGCGCTCGTGGCTGAAGGTCCGTCGAAGCTGGCGACTCAATGAGCGCCACTACGGAGATCTGACCGGAAAAGACAAGAAGCAGACCGCAGACGAGTTCGGTCTCGAACAGGTGAAGATATGGCGGCGATCCTTCGATGTCGCCCCACCCAAGATGCCGCTCGACGACCCTCGCGACGTTCGCCACGACTCGCGCTATCGCGACGTGCCCGAAGACCTCATTCCGCGCAGCGAGTGCCTGAAGGACGTCGTCACTCGCACGACCCCATATCTACGCGACGTGATGAGCGAGGACCTGCGCAGTGAAGGTGTGCGCGGCGGCGCCGTGCTCGTCGTCGCCCACGGGAACTCCATTCGCGCACTGCGCATGGTCCTGCAGAACATCGGCGAAGAAGCCATCACCGAACTCGAGATCCCCACGGGCATTCCCTACCGCCTCACCCTCGATGATGAGCTCAACGTGCTCGCAGCTGACTACCTCGGCGATCCCGAAGCGGCCGCGCGCGCTGCCGAGGCCGTCGCCCGCCAAGCGGGCTAGTCGCTTCGCACCGCTCGGTTCGCGAACTCGACGGGCCCGCGATCGCTCTCAGCTCACCTGTTTTGTGCCAGTCTTCACGACGTGCTCGTGGTCGCTGCCGCGCAATCTGATCTAACGCCCAAGAAGCTGGGCCCGCGCCATGGATGAGACGTCACCTCCCCGCGTGCATCTCGCAGTCATCGCGCGCGAGTGGGCGCGCCTCGGATGCATCGGTTTTGGCGGACCGCCCACGCACATCACGCTGCTGCGCAAGATGTGCGTCGACGATCGGCACTGGATGGACGCACGCGAGTTTGAAGAGGCCGTTGCCGCGACGAATCTCCTGCCGGGGCCGGCGTCCACGCAGCTCGCGATCTACTGCGCCTGGCGGCTGCGCGGCACCGCCGGAGGTCTGCTCGGAGGACTCTGCTTCATCGTCCCCGGACTTATCGTGATACTCGCGCTCTCAGCGGTCGTGCTGGCTCGACACCCCGAGCACTGGATCGTGGGCGCCGCGAGAGGTTCCGGCGCCGCGGTGCCCGCGGTTGCACTCTTTGCCGCCTGGCGACTTGTCGCACCGAGTCGGGCACGACTCGAGTCCGAGCGCGACGTGCAGTATCGATGGTTCGCCTACGTCGTTATCGGTATCGCGACGGCCGCGCTCGCGGGAGAGTTCCTCGTGCTGGCGCTCCTCGGTTGCGGGGTGATCGAGTGGTCGCTTCGCCGCCGCGAACCGAGGGCGGCGTCCGGGCTGTTCGTCACGAGTTCCGCGCGCGCGCTCGGCGTCACAGGCGCGGGCGCCGTCGGTGGCCTCGCCGGTCTCGCGTGGGTGGCCGTCAAAGTGGGCGCGCTCAGCTACGGCGGAGGCTTCGTGATCATTCCGCTCATGCAGCACGATGTCGTCACGACCTATCACTGGATGACGGCAGCGCAGTTCCTCAGCGCCGTCGCGCTCGGCCAGGTGACACCGGGCCCGGTCGTCCAAACCGTCGCGGTCGTCGGCTACGCGGCAGCGGGCGTGGGCGGCGGTCTGTTCGCCGCCGCGATTGCCTTTGCGCCGTCGTTTTTGTTCGTGATCGGCGGCGGTCGTCACTTCGGTCGTCTCCGTTCGAACCTCGCGGTCCAGTCGTTCTTTACGGGCGCGGGGGCGGCCGTGATCGGTGGCATCGCAGGATCGGCGATCACGCTCGGCATCTCGCTGCAGTACTACTGGCAGGTCGCGATTCTCGCGGGCGCGGTGCTCTGGCTCTTCGTGCTACGACGAGGGGTTGTAAGCGCGCTGCTCATCGCTGGTTTGGTGGGAGTGCTGCTCGCACTCGCCGGCGTCAAGGTCTAGCGCCACCTGACCGACTCCGACGCAGCGATCACGGCCTGGCGGAGCTGCCTCGACACTCGGACCGCCACCGAGCTTGAGGCAGCTCCTCCAGGTCGCCCCCCATTAGAGGGCGTTGGGCCCTCGTTCATTGGTGCGAATGCGCACCACGTGCTCGACGTCGGTGACCCACGCCATGCCGTCACCGACCGTGTCAGTGCGGGCTGCTGCGACGATCGCCTCGAGCAGCTCATCGACGAGTTCATCGGTGCAGATGATCTCAATCTGGAGCTTGTCAACGAAGTCGAACACGTACTCCTTGCCACGAAAGACCTCGATGTGACCGCCGGTGTGGCCGAAGCCGCGCACCTGACTCACGGTGAGTCCCGTGATACCCACGTCCTTCACAGCCTCTTTGACTTCATCGAGCTTGAAGGGCTTGACGATCGCGGTGACCAGTTTCATAACTCTCCTTAGACGTTGTCCGAGTGGGTGTGGCTGGGCGTCAAGACCGGTTCACCGAAGGTCGGCTCGGGGAAGGCCTCTTCCTCGTGGATGGCAATGTCGCCTTCACGCAGCGTCTCGTCGTCTTCTCGTAGTCCTCCCACGAGGAACTTAACCACGGTGAAGACCACGAACGTGCCAAAGGCCGTCCAGCAGATGATCCAGATCGCGGCGAGGAACTGCTCCCAGAGCTGATGGAACGAGTGACCGTAGAACCAGCCGGCGACGTGCACGTTCCCGAGCCCCTTATAGTTCTTGCCCTTCACGCCGTACTCCACCATGTTCGGGTCGGCGAGAATGCCGACGAGAAGTCCACCGGTGAGTCCGGCAAAGCCGTGGGTGTAGACGACACCGAGGGCGTCGTCGACCTTGGAGAAGGGACGGAGCCTCGAGACGTAGGTCCAGGCGATCCACACGATCGACGCCGCGACGACACCCACGATGATCGCTCCCACGCCGTTCACCCAGCCCGCGCTCGGGGTGATCGCGACGAGCCCGCAGATCATGCCGTTGATCGCGCCGAGGAACGTCGGCTTCTTTTGCCTCGAGGCAAACATGTCCCAGAACAGCCACGTGAGCAGTCCCGCGGCCGTCGCGACATTGGTGTTGAGCACAGCTGCGGCGGCGTCCGCGCCGGCGTAGAAGGGGTCGCCGCCGTTGAAGCCGTTCCAGCCGAGCCAGAGGATGCCCGCGCCGACCGCCACCATCATCAGGTTGCTCGGAAAGGCGTTCTCTCGATCCTGCCAGCGGCGTGGTCCCACCATCCAGGCGCCGACGAACGCCGCGACGCCCGCCGACAGGTGGATCACGTAGCCACCGGAGTAGTCGACCGCGCCCTTCTGGGCGAAGAAGCCGCCACCCCACAGGAGTGCCGCGTTGATGCAGTAGACCATCGTGATCCACAGCGGCACGATGAGCAGCCAGGCCTTGAACTTGAGTCGTCCAACGAGCGCGCCCAGGAAGAGGATTGGCGTGATGGCGGCGAAGACGAACTGGAAGTACGCGAGGGTCGCCGTCGGGAAGTGGAACGGCACGATGGTGTTCGCACCCGAGACCGCCTGACCCTGTTCGGAGCTCGCCGTCGCGAGTGGCTCGAAGTGACCGACGAAGCCGCTCCAGAACGAACCCGTCGACCCGAAGTGCGCGAGCGGACCGAAGGCCATGTTGTAGCCCCAGAGCATCCACACGATGAGCGTGAGCGAGAACGCCGAAAAGGTCATCAGCATCGTGTTGACAATCCACTTCTTTCGCACGAGTCCGCCGTACAAGACAGCGAGTCCCGGCAGGCTCATCAGGCCCACGAGCGTTGCAGCGACGAGCTGCCACGTGTTATCCCCCGGGTTCAGCCAACTGGGGTAGGGAATGTTGGTCGCGGCTGAAAGCACGTCCACTCCTTCTTCTTGTAGAAGAGGGCGACGCTGACCTCAAGCAGTTGGGATCAGTGTTCCAAGCGAGGATTTCGAAACCGCTAACGATGGGTTTCGGGAGTATGAACATCGCTCCCCATAAGGACTTTCTCAGTTCAGCGACTTCTCCATGACCTGGGAGATGTCCATCACCGATACCTCGTCGCCCTTGCCCTGGGCCTTCACCGCGTCATCGAGCATGATCATGCAGAACGGGCACGCCGTAGAGATGATGTCGGCGCCCGTCGCGAGGGCTTCTTCGGTGCGCTCCATGTTGACGCGCTTGCCGATCGTCTCTTCCATCCACATGCGCGCACCACCCGCACCGCAGCAGAATCCCCGTTCGCGGTGACGGGCCATCTCCACCTTCTCGAGTCCCGGGATTGCGTCGAGCACGTCGCGCGGCTGGTTGAAGACGCGGTTATGTCGACCGAGATAGCACGGGTCGTGGTAGGTGACCGTCCCCGAGTAGTTGACGCCCGGCGTCAGGCGGCCCTCCGCGACAAGGTGGCTCAGCAGCTCGGAGTGATGGATGATCTCGTAGTTGCCGCCGAGCGCCGGGTACTCGTTCTTGATCGTGTTGAAGCAATGCGGACAGCTCGCAACGATCTTCTTCGCACCGACTTCGTCGAGCGTCGCGATATTCACCTTCGCCATCTCTTGATAGAGGTACTCATTGCCCATCCGACGTGCGGGGTCGCCGGTGCAGGACTCGCGCGGACCGAGGATGGCGAACGCCACCCCCGCTCGATGCAGCATGCGCGCCGTCGAGATGATCTGCTTGCGCCCTCGCTCGTCGAGCGCGCCCGCGCACCCCACCCAGTAGAGATACTCAACGTCCTCGGGGATTACGTCCTCCACAACCGGGACCTCGAAGTCCAAAGCGGCGAGCCACTCGGTGCGCTTGGCCGAGCCCAACCCCCAGGGATCGCCCTGGTTCTCCATGTTGCGCAGCAACAGGCTCGCTTCGCTCGGAAAGCGCGACTCCATCAGCACTTCGAAGCGACGCATGTCGATGATGGCGTCGATGTGCTCGATGTCGACCGGACACTCCTCCACGCAGGCGCCACACGTGGTGCACGACCAGAGCACGTCCGGGTCGATGGTCGTGGGCACCAGTGTCGCGACCTCGCCATTGCTGCTGCCCGAGAGCAGTCGATCGGCCGAGGCGAACATGTTGTCACGCAGCCCCATGATGACGAGCTTCGGGCTGAGGGGCTTACCCGTCGTCCACGCGGGACAGACGCTCTGGCAGCGCCCGCATTCGGTGCAGGTCGCCATGTCGAGCATCTGCTTCCAGGTGAAGTTCTCGATCTTTCCGGCGCCAAAGACGGTGTCCTCGCTCACCTGCTCCATGTCCATGTTGGGCGTCTTGTCGAGGCCGCCGAGTGCCCGGGGCCGACGCGACGTGCCGATGTTGATGGGCGCGATGAAGATGTGCAGGTGCTTCGAGTAGGAGACGAAGACGAGGAAGCCCGCGATCACGGCGACGTTCAAGAGCAGGAACACTGCTTCGAGGACGCTGTTCACGCCGTAGCCGAGCGGAGCGAGCCAGCTGGCAACGATCTTCGACGCGAACGCCCACGAAGACGCGTGCGAAGCAAAGTACGCCGTCAAATGGCTCGGCGCGATTGACTTGAACGTCACAATGAAGGACGTCGCGTGGTTTCCCGAGTTGCGACCCTGCGGAAAGTGGCTGAACGGAAAGTGCCCCGTGTTGATCTGGGCTGCTCGATAGAGCAACAGCGTCACGATGACGAGTGCGATCATCCCGAGCACCGCCCACGCGGCTCTCGTGTGGCTGCCGTAGAAGCGACTCTCGCGCTGCTTCTTGGCCGGCGCGTTCTTTATTCGGATGACCGTGAAGACGCACAGCGACACGAGTACGGCTGTCGCGAAGAAGTCCTCGGTGAAGCCGAGCCAGTCGCTCTGGCCGATCCAAGGAATGTGAAAGTTCCGATCGAACAGCGAGCCGTAGGCCTCAATGATCGTGAAGAGGAGGAGGATGAAGCCCCACATCGTAAAGAAGTGCGCGAGACCGGGCACGGTCCACTTGAGCAGCTTTCGCTGACCGGCGACCTCGACGACTTCAGCGTCGGTCACCTTGCGAAAGCCGTTCCAGCGCCGCGGCGCGGGCTGTCCCGAGCGAATGAGGCGAGACACCCAGTAGAAACGGCGGCCCGCGATCGAGAACAAGATAACGGTGAGGCCGAGACCGATGATGATGCGAGCGAGCACTGTTCCTACCTACGCCTTCGGCGCGGGCGGCTTGAAGTTTTCCGAATACCGACTCGGTGTGGGTCCACGCTGGCCGCGATACTTCGAGCCGAGACCCGACGTCCCATACGGTCGGTCGGCCGGCGTCGTCATCTCAAAGAAGCTGATCTGGCCGATCTTCATCCCGGGATACAACGTGATCGGCAGGTTCGCCACGTTCGAGAGCTCGAGCGTAATGTGGCCGTCCCACCCGGCATCGATAAAGCCGGCCGTCGAGTGAATCACGAGCCCGAGCCGGCCGAGCGAGCTCTTACCGTCAAGGCGCCCTACGAGATCGTCAGGCAGCGCGACGCGCTCCGTCGTTGAACCGAGCATGAACTCACCGGGGTGCAGGATCATCGGCGTCTCCTCACCCACTTCGATGAGCTCAGTCAGGTCCTCTTGGGCCTCGCGCACGTCGATGACCCGTTGGGAGTGGTTGCGAAAGACGCGGAAGTATCGGTCGACGTGGACGTCCACCGAAGACGGTTGTACGCAGTCCTCGCCCAGCGGCTCGATGATCAGTCGACCCTGCTCGAGCGCCTCTTTGATGGACCGATCCGAGAGCACCATTAGGAGGTCACGTTACTCGTTTACGCGCTTCAGGACGGGCGAACGCGATCACTTTTTGAATACGAGTTAAGAAAGAACTCGTCTGCGGAAGTTCCGTAGTCCGAGCCACAAGAACCCGGTGCAGAAGCCGAGCATGACCGGATAGATGACGTACAGGTGCATGTGCGGCGCGTTCGTGAACGCGGCGCGCATCCCCTCATTCACGTAGACGAGCGGATTGATCAAGACCAGGGTCTGCAGCCAGTGGAAGCCGCCGATCTTCACCGGTGCGAGGTGAGTCCACGGGTAGTACGTCCCCCCGAGGAACGTGATCGGCAGGATGATGAAGCCGAACATGAGACCGATGTTGCGTGGTTCGAAGGACGTGCCGAGAATGAGGCCGAGCCCCGCCATGGTCACGCACGCAAGGGGCACGAGCGTGAGGATGATGAGCCAGTGCAGCGAGACATCCGCCTTCACGCCGGCCGCGTGAACGACTGAAGCGATGGGAAAGACGATCGCGGCAGCGATGAGCCCCTGCACGGCGCCGGAGAGAATCTTGGAGACGGCCACGAGCCAGATCGGACACGGTGCTTGGACTCGGTCTTCGATCTCGCGCGTGAAACCGAACTCTTGTGCCATCGTGAGGGCGATCGACTGCACGCCCTGGAACATGATCGAGATGCCGACCACGCCGGGCACGAGCACCGTTGCGAACGCCGTCGCCCCCGTTCCGTGACCGCCGCCTCCTACCGCTTGACCGATCTTTGGAAACACGAAGAGAAACACGAAGCAGAGGAGAAAGGGCTGGATCACCGTTCGCAGCACGAACTCTCGAAATGTCTTTTTCAACACGACGAGGTCACGCAGCATCAGTGCGCCGAGGGCGGTGCGGCTCGCGTCAAAGACCGATCGTGTGGGTGACGTTTCAATGGTGGCAGTAGTGATGGTCATACTTCGCGCAACTCCTTGCCGGTGAGATTGATGAAGACCGTTTCGAGCGTGGGCTCTGCCACCGCGAGGTCGACGATGTCTATCTGCGTCGCTTCGGCGAGGTTGACGACGTGTGGCACCAATCGGTCCGCACCTTCCACCTGCGCCGTCACCACGTTTTCGACGACGCGCGTGCTGACGACACCTGGCAGATCGCTCTTCAACGTTTCGGCGAGCTTGTCGCCGTTGCTCGCCACCTTCACCGTCAAGATCGTGTCGGCACCGACGCTCTTCTTCAGATTCGTGGGCGTGTCGAGCGCAAGGATCCGCCCATGGTCCATAATCGCGACCCGCGCACAGAGCTGGTCGGCTTCTTCCATGTAGTGCGTCGTGAGCACCACCGTTTGGCCGGTCGCGTTGAGCTCTTGGAGCATGTCCCACAGCGCCAAACGACTCTGCGGGTCGAGTCCCGCTGTCGGTTCGTCGAGAAACAGCACTGCTGGCGAGTGGAAGATCGCGCGCGCCACCATGAGGCGTTGGGCCATCCCGCCCGAGAGTGCGTAGACCGAGGCCTTCGCCCACCTTGACAAGGAGAAGCGCTCCAACAACTCGTCGGCACGGTGATGCGACTCTTTGGCGCTGATACCGAAGAGGCGACCGTGAAAGTACAGGTTCTCCCAGACCGTCAGTTGGCGATCAAGCGTGTTCTGCTGGGAGACGATGCCCGATACTTGCTTCACCAGCGCAGGGTGCTTGCGCACGTCGATGCCCGCGACGTACGCAGTCCCCGACGTCGGTATCACGCGCGTAGTGAGAATACCGGCCGTCGTCGTCTTACCCGCTCCATTGGGTCCGAGCAGTCCGAAGATCTCACCTTGGTGCACTTTGAGGTTCAAATTGTCAACCGCCGGCACATCCATGCCCGGATATCGCTTCGTAAGATTCTCGGTGCGAATGACTTCGCTGTCGTCTAGGGTCATCGATCTTTTCCGTGTGCGTTGCTCTTAGCAACATTAGGTCCGCACATGACGCGCTCTTGTCTCCTGTCAGTTTCGCGAAAGGTGATGCCAACACGCAGGGCGATTACTTCGTTGTCATTCACACCCTGTGGCTACGCAAAACGAACCTCTAGTGTTGGTCTATGACGAAGGGCAACCCCCTCGAGATGAAGCACACGCTGAAGACCGAGTGGATCCTCGGCATCGTGGGCGGCGTCGTAGCACTCGCCGCGCTGGGCCTCGGTCGAGCCTTCGGCAAGATCTCGCGCTCTTCGCTTGACGAGAAGCTCATTGTCTGGGCCGCCGCGTTGGTGCTCGTTGTCGCCGGAGCTTTTGCGATCATGCACCTTTCGAGGGCGATCGGTCGATCCGTCGCACGCGGCACGACGATCGGCACGGGCGCGAGCGTTCGTCTGATCACGAACGGTGTTGGCTACATCGTCTTAATCTTCGCGCTGCTCACGGTCCTCGGCGTGTCGCTCGATCACCTCCTCATCGGTGCGGGCGTCGCGGGCATCATCCTGGGCGTCGCCGCGCAGCAGAGCCTCGGCAACGTTTTCGCCGCGATTGTCATGCTTGTCGCTCGACCGTTTGTCGTTGGCGACATGATTCGCATTCGTTCCGGCGTCACTGGCGTGCTCGACGTACGCGTGCTCGGCATCGGACTCACGTACGTCACTGTCGACACCGACGACGGCATACTGCGAGTGCCCAACTCACTCATGCTCGCTGCGGGCATCGGTCAGCTTCGTCCCGGTGCGACGCCGATTCCTTCGCCGAAGCCCGCGCCTCCTCCAAATGCGGTTGCGACACCTCCTTCGAGCGCGACACCAGCAAGCGCCGCGCCGTCAGCGTCAGCAACTGCGCACTCATCCAACAGTGCATCCGATGCGACCTCGGCCACCTCGGTGAATCCGACGCCTTCGGCGCAGACGGAGTCGAGTGAACGATGAGTGACTACGCCAGACCTCTACCCCTGAAGTCGCAGTACGATAGTGCGCACGCGGGCGTAGTTCAGCGGCAGAACATCAGCTTCCCAAGCTGAGAACGCGAGTTCGATTCTCGTCGCCCGCTCCAAATGAACGCGGGCACCGGGCCGACAAGGGCCAGCTAACAATTGCCCAAGGTGCGATGACCGCCGTCCGTTCAAAGTTGACTAGGTCCTAAGAAAAGACTCGCCCACCGGCTGACCCGCGAGAAGATTCGAAGCAGCGCGTGTGATTTCGACGGGCAGGTCGGGGTGGGCACGCTCGTGGGGAGAGGTGACGCTCGCAAGATCGAAGACGGCAGTCAGTGTCTCTTCAGCAATGGCGGGCGCTGCATCGAGTCCCCAAGCGAGACCCTCAAATATGAGATTGTCAATTGTGATCGCCGCATGACGATACTCTCCAGCGACTGCGAGAGCCATCTCCCCATCGTTCTCCTGATGTGCTTGCGGAACGACGTCATAGGCAGGGGCAAGCGACACTGACCCGTCCGGCCAATGCAGCATCGAAAGGTTCTTCGCATGTAGGTCGAGATTTCCTATAGCGACTGACATCACGACTAGTTTGAAAAGGCGCTCGAGAGAGTCACTGTCGCCTTCGGACGCGAAGACTTTAGCGACACGTTCGAGGCTGACGCGGCCGCCATGCTTTTGGTACTTCTGGGTGCCGGTCGCGCCGAGAATCTGATTGAAGTCTTCCTGGTGAATGCGGCCCTCCGGCGCCTCAGGAGATCGGTCGTAACGTTCGATAACTACGGCCGATACGCCATCGAACTCCTCGATCCAAGTGGAGAAGTTCGCGAGTCCGACGGCTCGGGCAAAGCGCGAACCATATTCCTCGTCATAGATCATCGTTGGGTGATCTCGCGACTCGGGTTTCAAAATGTGTGTGGATGGCCAGCCGTCAACTACGCGATTCCAACCTTCATCGGTTCGGGCCAGCACTATCTTGTCCTGGACTCCGGGCAGAGAGGTCTTCCCGCCAGGGAATCGGTTTCCTAATGGGTTCTCTCGCACATGCTCAAGCATGTTGGCGACATCGGTTGTTGACGCTAACTCTTTTGAAGGTTTCTTCGGCTCGCCGGGCACGTCCAGGTCCCAGATCTGTAACGCGCCAGCGACGTCACGGCCATAGCGACTCAGCAGGCCAATAACGTCGTATTGATCGACTCCCGCTTCTTGAGCTAGTCGGGTCAGCATTCTTCCTTCGGGAAGTAGTTCCCGGAAAAAATTCTGGCGACGAGCTTTACCAGCGCTCACTGGCACCGCTGTGAGAGGGATGGCAATAGAAAGGACACGGCTATCGATCCCGAACGTATCGACCGCGGTGGTATCTAGTCGCAGTTCAAACGTGCGCCATGTTCCAGTTAGCGTGCCAATTCGGGTGCCATAGAGTTCCACGACTAGGTCAGCCATGATCGGCTCTCGGTGTGATAGTGGCAGTTAACTCCATACCGGTTTCTCGCATCGCAGCGAAGAGGCGATCCATGAGGATCGAGGGCTTTCCGGCCTCAAGTTCCCAGATGTACTTCTGCGTCGTGCCCAGTCGCCGCGCAAGTTCTCGTTGACTCAAACCAGCAAGTAGCCGGGCTTGTTGCAAGATGCGTCCAAGTGATTCGGCACTCGTGATCTTTCCTGTGTACGCCATAGCCATCCTCCGACTTTCATATTGACGTCATTCTAGGTGACTACAATTTAGAAGTCAATGATGTATGACTACGAAATAGAAGTCATAGGATTTGCCCTTGGGCAGGCCAGGGGACCCGCGGACTCGATGAGCACTGCCGAGCATCGACTACCTCCTCGCGCGGATCTTGCCCATCGCTTGCCCAAAAGTAACGATCCCGGACTTTAACTCATCGAATACCTGTTCTGATCAGATCGTTCTCCGGGCACGAAAATCGTAGGTACGCTGCTTCCCAAGCTGAGAACGCGAGTTCGATTCTCGTCGCCCGCTCCACGTGTTCTCGCCGCCTCGACTAGATCGCGCCTTCAGCGCGACGAGTCGTCAATTGTCTCGAGCGCCGGATTGCCGTAGGTTTGGCGGCGTCAATCAGCGGTCTCACGGTCGACGAGGGCACGGAAGGCGAGTGCGGAACGTTGCTGGGCGCGTTGCACACTTCCTTCGACGGCGTGATCAATCGCGACGCCGATCGGTCCAAACCTTGGCGTGTAGCGGATCGTCATGGTTAGTTGGGTTCCGTCGCCGTCGGGGTTAAGCGTCAGCTCTAGTGACATGTCCTTCGCCGTCGCCACACCGACGCCCTCGTGCACCTGACGGTGCGGCGGGTCGAACTCCGTAACACGCCATGTAGTCGTGCTCTTCCACGGACCCGAGATACGGGTGCGCTCTTGATAGGTGGCGCCCAAGCGCGCCGGTCCATCCACGCGAACCATCTTGAGCGTGCTCTCGACCCATTCCGAGTAGCGAGTGGCGTCGCAGAGGTACTCCCAAACCCTCTCTTGCGGCTGCGAAAGATCGACCGACGCAACAATTACCTGTTCCTTGCTCACTGTTCTCTCCTTGTTGTTCGCCAACGCGTTGGTGGCGCCGTCGTCGTGACCCCCTCGAGGCTGTCGGCGATGGTGCCCAGCGCGTTGAGGCGCGTTGCCTCACTAGCGAGTCTGTCCACCGATGCCCTTAGCGCGGCGTTGCCCAGCACCCTCTGCACGGCGGTCGCGATCATCCTCGAAGTGGGTCGCCCCGTCTCTAGATTCACGCCGGCGCCACTCCAGGCGACCCGCGCCGCGACCTCGGGCTTGTCTTCGCCCTCGCCGGCCACAATTGACGGCACGCGGTTGGCGATGGCGAACTGCACGCCGCCGTATCCTCCGTTGGTGATCATCACGTCAACTCGTGGAAGGAGTTGATCGTAGGGGATGAATGGCGCGACACGCGCGTTGGCCGGCAACGAGACGGGAATCGCTGACGCCGGCGGGCCGCCGGTGGTCACGACGACGAGCAGGTTCTCCCCGGCAAGAGCACCGAGCGTCGGCCCAATGAGCTTCGAGAAGTCGTCGTTATCGACGGTGCCTTGCGTAACGAGCACGACGGGTTGCGATCCATCGAGGTCGCTCCACCAATCCGGGAGATCTCCCTTTAGATGCGGCAGCACCGGCCCCGCGAAACTGACGTTCGCGGGTACGTCGCGGCGCGGGTATTCAAAGCCAGGCCCACAGAGCTGCCAAAAGTGGTCAGCCAACTGGAACCATTCGAGAAAGAAGACCGGCGAGTCAGCGAGTCCCAGTGTTCGAAGTTGCGAGTTGATCTCTCTACGCGCCGCGCGAAGCACGACGGAGCGAACGAAACGCGTCGAACCTCGAGCGAGCAGCGCACCTCCAAACGACGTGGGCGGTTCGCGTCCCAGTCCAAAGGGGTACGTATCCCGGCTCACTGCCGACAGCGGCGTACACCCAAGAACGTGGACTGCTGGAGTGTCAATCTCCGACAAGAGCGCGACGAGCGCGCCGCCGACGGTCAGATCGACGACGACCCCGTCCGTCGACCCCGCGGCCAGTTCAGCCCGGATGGCGTCGAACTGACTGGTCATCGGTCGAGCGAACAGCTCCAAAATGTCAAAACGCACGGCCCGAATACCTTTGCGCCCGCGACGACGCGGAAATGAGCGGTTCAGGTAACGATCGTCGTAGTCGGCGTGCGCCGGCCACGGCACGAACGTCAAACCAGCGCTCTCGATGTCATCGCGGAAGCGCGAACCGGTGATCATCGTGACACGGTGCCCCCGGCGTACGAGCTCTTCGCCCACCGCTCGAACGGGTCCGACGTGACCGCCGATCGGGCTACTCGCGAGAAGGTACTTCGCCACTTGTCACTCATTTCACTACTATGTTGCAGTATTAACCACTATGCTATAGTGGTTAATATGGTAAAGTCAAGCCGGAGCGAGCCACAAGAACTGGCTCGTAAATACGCCTCGCCTCTTCGGGCCGCCCAAGCCGCCCAAACGCGCCAACGGATTCTCGACGCCGCTATCGGGTGTTTTTCTGCCGCCGGTTACGTGGGCACGACCCTCGCAGATATTGCTGCTGAAGCCGGCGTTTCCGTCGAGACGGTCCAGACTCAGGGTCCCAAGTCGGCCCTCTTACTCTCCTCGTTTGAAAAGGCGTTCGCCCTGAGTGAGGGACAAGACTCGATCTTTGATCGCCCCGAAGTCGTCGAACGCACGAACCTTCAGACGGACGCCGTGGACTTCGTGCGGGGAACATGCCGATTCCTGGCCCGCGCGGCCGTACGCAGCACGCGGCTCTGGCTCATCTTCTACCACGCTGCCAGCATGGACTCCGCGATCAGGGCTTCTTACGACGCGTTCACGAGTCGGATGCACGCTGATGCGCTTCGACTCGTCACGATGGTCGCCGACCGTGGCCCGATTCGCACGGATCGCGCGCGACGAAAGCTGGCCGATGAGCTCGAGGTGCTGTTCTTGCCTTTTCCGTACGAAAGACTCGTCGACGGTGCCGGATGGAACCTCGAGGAGTACGCCGACTACCTCTTCGGCAACGCCTGTCGGATCCTCTTTCCTCAGGACGACCAGCCGCCAAAGCTGAACCGTCTGAGATAGGTGATAGGCACATCTGAAGTGTCTGGGCCTGCACCCGTCTGAGTTCCCCATTTCGGGGGCACGTCACTCAGTGAGCCGCGACGTACTCTCGCAGCGCCTCGCGAATGGCTTCCGACACGCTGATACCGCGCTCGCTGGCCCGCAAAATGATCTCTCTCTTGAGCTCTGGCTCCAATCGCACCGACTCGACCGACGAGGGTCCCTCACCAAGCGTCGGACGCCCAGTGCGACGTTGGAGGATCTCCTCCACGTCATAACCGCGCTCGGCCTCCTCGGCGAAGGCTGAGTTGTCCCTGAGGTCCTTTGTGGCTGGACCCTTTTTGTCGTTCGTCGTTCCCATATCACTCACTTCCGCCCTTCCAGGAGCCTTCGATAGGCCGCTCTCATTGCCATCGCGTGGATCACCACTGGTCCAGTTGTCCGATCCAGCACGACCACCTCGAGGAAGTTGCCGGAGGTGTCGACGCCAAGAATGAGAAAACGACTCGGATCCTCGCCGACCTCTTCGACGACCATTGCGTGCCGTATCGCGTGAAGGGTGTCCGGCTCTTCGACTCCGTGCCTCAGAGCGGATGGCTCAACCTCCATCGGGTTATTGTACTACGAAACATCTCTACGGCAGGCGTGTCGATGTTGCCCGCGGAGTGCCCGCTTGAATCATGCGAGTGAGTCCATACGAAATAACTAGAGCCTGACCAGTAGTTTTTGAACGCCGCGGTTCCGTCAGCACCTGCTTCCCAAGCTGAGAACGCGAGTTCGATGCGACTCAAGCGAGAGCCTGAGCAAGAGGAACCGTTCAGGGCCCCTGACGCGGTCCAGGGGGTCCAGGCAGCGTTCGGCAAGACTCAGACAATGCGTTGGAACGATCTCAGCTGGCTCAAGTCGAACCGGCCCCTGCTCATCGCCGAGATCATTGCTGTCCCGCTTGTTATCGCCTGGTTCTTGTTTTTCTACTTCGACACCCACGACGCCTTTGCCCTGGTCCTGCTGTTCCTGCTCCCCGTGTTCGCCGTGGCCAACCTGGTGATCCTCAATCGGAGCAGAAGTCGGCTCGCAGACGCTGGCGCGCGGCGAGACTCGCTTACCGGCGACGTGGCCACGCCGAGTCCAATTCAGTGGTCGCCATCTACTCAGCAGTTGCGATGGACTGGTGCCGTAGACGTTCCGGGATCCATGGGGCGTATGAACGCCAGTGCGCCGCTCGGCGTCCTCGAACTGACCGGCGGTCGACTCGCACTTCGGGTCCGCCCGACGTTCGTGGCGACGTTGTTTGGGGCCAGGGCACTCGTGGTCACTCCGGCCGATGTGGAGGCGGTCTTTCCGGCCCGGGCCAAACTTCGTTATCGCGGCATTGGGATCCGACCAATCGGCGAACCCCCTTCCTACTTCATCACTCGAGGTGCGGATAGGGGGGCCATTCTGAGCGCAACCGCTGCGGCCGGCTTTCCCGTTCAGTGGGAGGAGCGAAACTATTCGTACAGCTAACAGCCGGACAGCAGAACCCATCGGATGCGATCAGCGTGCTTCGCAGCACTGGTGCGCTTACGCTTCAACACTCGCTATCGAGCGGCTCCGCAAGCCATTGGGGGACGGCCAGATAAAGCTGTTACCGACCTCCACTCCGACCGTGCTTGGAGTCGTCGCCGGAAGAGCGCTGACGGGCTTTCCGGTCTTCGAGCATCCGGTGAAGACGGGCTCGCTCACTCTCGAGCCGCTGTCAGCTTCTCCTTGAATAGCTACCACCTTGTAGAACGGCGTCTGTTCGCACCAAAACGTCTCGTGCGGCGGGATTGATGACAGGCGCCCGTCTTGCACGTCGAGCAGCATCCACTTCTTTGCCTGTGTCTCTATAACGATGTGTGACTCGTTGCTAAACGCCACGTTCGTTCCGACTGTGAGCGCTCTCACGTTCGTCACTCGCTGTGACCATGTCGTCTTTCCGGTACTGGCGGAGATGCCGTCCAGGGTGAGCGTGACGCCGTTCATATTTGGTGACGACGTGCCGACCGTTACCTTCCCGTTGAAGTTGCACGTGATAAGCGGAGCGAGAAATTGGAGAGACCCGGTGCAGAAGACGGATCCTGGCGCTCGCCACTTCACGTCGCCATCGGACGGCACAATGGCAACTGTCTCGAACTGGGAAAATGCTTCGGTCTTTCCAACGGGCGTGACGCCCACCGTTCCAATATCCAGGTTCTTCGTCACGAGGAAGTCGTAACCGTAGTCGGTGGAGAACTGGCTGCCCCCGAAGAGACTGGCGACCGTGCGGGACCACAATCGCTGGCCGCTTGCTGACGTCTGCATGAGGGCTCCGGTCGCGGCATCGGTCTGCCACAGGCTAGTGACGTTGGCGGCGCCTGGAACGGCCACGCCCACGTTTCGATAAGGACCTGGCACCACACCCGCGATAGCACCCGTACTTGGGTTGACCGCGACGAGATCGGTCGTCGTTGCAGAACTGAAGGCGGGGAAACAGAAGTAGGTTCCGTCACCGCAGACCACGGGCGCGTCGCTGACATCCACCAACTGTTTGAACGCCCAGAGAACCTTCCCGGACTCGACGTCCACTCCTTCGACACGGACATTAGGGCTGCTCAGCGCGGCCCCTGGAGAGAGCACGAGCGTGGTACTCCCGATGGCGATGGGCGTAAACGCCGCACCTAACGTGATCTGCGAGGGCGAGTATGGGTGGCTCCACACGACCGAACCGTTGGTTGCGTTGACACCTGATATTTCCAGTTCTCGCTGGCTCGTCACATTAAGGACCAGGAGTCGGTTGCCGGCGACGACGGGCCCGCCCACAACATGCAGCGTGGAATCACTCCACGCCGGCGAGGAACTCGCGCCAGCGGGCAACACCGCGGTGACGGACA
This sequence comes from uncultured Acidimicrobiaceae bacterium, assembly GCA_963724865.1. Classification (GTDB taxonomy): domain Bacteria; phylum Actinomycetota; class Acidimicrobiia; order Acidimicrobiales; family RAAP-2; genus RAAP-2. The sequence continues at coordinate 223,151 of CAVRWO010000005.1, forward strand.
TCACCAAAAGGCCTGCGATCGCAGGGCCGATTCGACCCCTCAAAGTGTTACGGCAGCCAATGAACTCCACCCTTTTGCCTGGGATCCATGTGTCTCGACGCGCATCACTTTCAGTCGCGTTCATGATTTCCCTTCGACGTGGTTGGACGCATACTTCGTTCACCCGTCCATTCGCTGGAACGATACCCCCACCCAGGTCCGCATTCTTTGTAAGAGGCTCCAATGTTCTTACTGCGAGCCGGGTACCCGGGCCAAGCCAAGTTGGTACGAAAATCTGAAATTCCCACTATCCAATGATAGGATTCTAATCATGTCAAGAACGACCGTTCGCGCCAAGGGTCAGATTACGCTGCCCGACGATGTTCGCCGCGCCGCGCACCTGGAGGAGGGCGATCTCTTGGAAGCCGAGATCACGGCGGAAGGAATCCTCCTGCGGCCCCAGAAAGTCATTGATGCCACACAGGCGTGGTTCTGGGCGCCTGGCTGGCAGATTGGCGAGCTTGAGGCCGATGCCGACCGTGCCGCCGGGAGAGTCAGCACCGTCAGTTCCGGTGCGGAGTTGCTGAGCACGCTACGCCACCGCCCGAAGTCAGCGGACCGACGAAAGAAGTCGTAGGCGACGTTGCCAACATACGCATGGCTGGCCCGCTTCGGCAAGGACTTTGATGGGCTAACTCATGAGCAGCGGGCGCTCTTCCTTTTGGCCGTTGCCCAGTTTGTGGAGGATCTGGAACGACGACATGGGTTTTGTAGGGGGCTTCGCGTCAAGAGCGTTAAAGGTGCCTCCGGAATCTTCGAGTTGACCTGGGCTAATGACGGACGCGCGACATTTGAGTACGGCGAACCAATTGTGCCGAATGAGTTCCACGTGGTTTGGCGTTGCGTCGGTACCCACGCAGTATTCGACACGCCCTAGGTGTCTTTCTTGCACATGCCCATCAAGCCGCACAACGTCGATCCCGATCAGCGTCCTTCACCGGTCGTCACGTAAGCATCTCCAAGGTTCCCAAGTTGAGAACGCGGGTTCAATTCTCGTCGCCCGCTCCACGCTTGACGTTGCTGGACGACCTCTCTAGCGCCATTCGCCGCCTCGACATCGTAAGTTAGGTTTGCTGTTTGACGACTCAGGCCGTTGCGTTGCAGGTATTCTTTCCCTTCGCAGTGTTGGCCGAGCCCACGATCCCCGGGCTGTTGTTCTGCAGCTGGCAGTTGCCCCCCGCTGAGTTGTCCTGGAGGGTCCCGCCGCCGGTGTTGTTCTGGACCTGGATGTTGCCGCTCACGTCATTGCCCAGGCCATTTTCTGCCGCTCCGATTGTCACCGCACCGGCGTTGTTCTGGACTTGCAGGTTTCCACCAACCGTCAGCGGCGTGGTGCAGTCGGGTGCGGACCCGACGTCAAACGGGGCGTCAGCGCCGTTGTTCTGTACCTGCACGTTGCCGTCCACGATCGCGCCGCAGAGGTCGTTCGCGCCGGAGGTGTCGCCGACCACGGGCGAACCGGTGGTCTGTTGCACCTGCAGGTTCCCGTGAATGGTCCCGCCACGAACATCGACGCTGGCAGCGCCATTGGCCTGCACGTTGCCTTGAATGGTCGACGCGGTGTCGAGCAGGCTTCCGCCCTGCTGCACCTGAACGTTCCCATCTACCGTCGCATCCACGAGTGTGCAGACGCTCCCCGACGGGACGGTGACGTTACCTGAAATCGTGGTGTCGCTGTACGTGTTCCCCGTGCAGCTCACGTTCCCGCTCACCGACGCGTTCGTGCCCGGCGTGAATGAGACGCCGCGCACGACGGTCGCGTTGGTGGGCGCCACAACGGTCTGGAAGGACTCGCTTGTCGGAAGCGACGTTGCGCCAAGGTTGTCAGTGATCGAGACGAGCTCGTTCGGATCCGCCCCCTGGTCACCGCTGCCGCTCACCGTCGAGGTCTCGGCCCAGATCGTCGCCGTCCCGTTGGGATTGATCTGACCCGTGATGTTGCGCAGGCCCGCGGTGGCCGGTGCCCAGGGAAGCCCCGTCCCGCCAGCACCAGAGTTGAGGCCGGTCGGGTAGTCGGGCACGGTGTAGGGCTGGCCCAGGTTGAGACCAGACTGGAGGACGTAGGCGAGCTTCCACTCCTGGGTAGACGCGTCAAACACCCACTTCTGCAGACCGGCCGTCGTCGACGCGGCAGCAGCTGTGTAGGTGTTGGTAGCCGACGAGTAGGTGTTGTCACCTGCTCCCTCATCGGCGATGTACAGCGTCGTCGGGTTGGCAAACCACATCCCGAAGGGGTAGTCGCTCGAGTCGGTGGCGTTCGCCGCCAGGGCAGTCGGAAAGCCCTTCAAGATGCACATGTTCTGGGGCTCGAGACCCGGACTCGGCTTCTTGGTGGTGCCGCCCGCCGTCGGGTCGTAGGTGAACGCCGAGGTCGTCGGCAACGACGCTCCGGGCTCGGGCAGGCCGACGCCAGTAGTCGGACAGGCCTTGCCGGTGGGGTCGACGAAGTAGACCGTGTCGACGCCGTTGCTGCCGCTGCCCTTCGTGTAGTAGAGGACGTTGTTGTACACGGTCGTGCCGCGGTAGTTGTCGTCCTTCGCCGCCTTGTCGGTGGGGTCCCCGAGTTGGGCCACGTTAAAGCTCCCGACCGGCGTCGGAGCGCCGGGAGTCTGCTCGGACTCTGGCAAGCTCGACGGCTGGATGAGCTGAGCGCCGGCCCCGGTGACGACGGCCGGTGGCTCAGGGTTGGCGCCGTTACCGGCGTTGCCCGCGGCGTAGAAGACGCCCGCGCCCGGCTCGTCGTTCAAGATCGCGGCGCGGCCGTTGTCGCCCGAGAAGGCGCTCGTCTCGGTGAAGTGGAAGGTTCCGTTCTCACCGAGCTCTCCAACCACGCGGTAGTAGGCGTCGGGGTCGGCGCTCGTCAGGTCAACCTCGCCGATGGAGTTGGCGTTCGAGACGTCGGCCTGGTCGACCGGGGCGTTGTAGCCCATGAACGTCACGTACTGTCCGTCGGTCGAAAGGTTGAGCGCGAGCTCGGACTTCGAGGAGAAGCTCGTCACCATCTGGTCGCTGCTCGACGTTGCTCCAGGCGTCGTGCTGTTCGGCACCTCGATGCTGTTCACGAGCGAGCCCGCGGTCGTCAGCTGGTTGAGCGTGATCTCAGACGTGACCCCGAAGCTCCCGTCGACGGCGTCGTTGTTAAAGACGTCGGGGTAGTCGCCGTTGGCGACGGCAGTGCCACACGGGTCGTAGGCGTCACTACCGCAGCCCGGCGGCAGCTGCGTCGACCCGGCAGTGATGTTCGGGTCATTCTGGTACGTGCTCGTCGCAACGAGCAGGTTGCCCGGCACGAGCGTCGTCGCGGGTGCGGCGCTGCTGCCAAGCGTCGGGGCCTGCAGCGCCACCCCGGCGATAGCAGCGCACATCGACAGGGCGGCGGCGAGCCGAAGGCCTCGCCGTAAGGTACGAAGTTGTCGCATGGGTATCTTCCTCTCGTAGAAGTTGGTGCTAGCGCGAACGTAGCGACGAGAGGTAAAACGCCAGTGATGCGTTCTGGTACGTCGCGAAAATGTCTCCGCCGATGGCCCGCTTACGAACGCATTGCGTAAATGCCACGTCAGCGCGTCAAAACGCCTCTCGTGCAAACGGCTCCGCCAGAGCTCGATTGGAAAGCGAGCCATTCATCTTGATCAACGGCCTCGCGAGCTGAGTCATGTAGCCCTGTCTGCCACGGGGCGATGTGAATCCAACGTGACGTGTTCTTTTCACAGATGTTGCCTGCACGTTGCCTGAGTCAAAGTGTCGGTGAGCGCGACGCAAGGGGAGGTGATTCTGTGCAGCCGAGAGGCTTTGCCGGCCGCAACCTTGGTGTCGTACTAGTACTGAGTGGCGCGACCATCCAAGGGATTCGGTTGCTTCGGCACTGGTCGTGGGGCCGTTATGACTCTGACATTGTGTTTCAACGGCATATCCCTACAGGTCGTTGCCGGCGTATGAGAGGTTGAAACTCTTGTTGGCGAGCGGGAAGTCGGGCACGATCGTTTTCGCGAGTGACACTGCGAGGGCTGGCCAGTTGAAGAACGAGGGATCGACGACTCGACATCTCGTCAAGGCGCCTGCGTCGTCGAGTTCAACGCGGTAGGCGACGCGGCCTCGCCACCCTTCGACGAGGCCAAGCCCGCTCGCCGCGGCGCACGCCGTCGGTGGGCTGAGAGAGTCCGTTGCCGCGTCGGTCGAGAGCGAACGAATGAGCCCGATCGACGCGCGAATCTCCTCCACGCGCTGATTGAAGCGGGCGAGCACGTCGCCGTTCGTCTGCGTGACGGTGAGGAAGGGAGTTGACGTTGGAGCGAACGGGTGCTCACGTCGAGCATCGACGATTTCACCGGACGCCCGAGCGACGGGGCCAAGGACGCCCATGGTGCGTGCCTCGGCCGGTGCGAGTACGGCGGTTCCTTCAAAGCGGTCGATGACCACGCTATGAGTGAGCACGAGATCAACGAGTGCGTCGACGTCGCTCTGGACGCCATCGAGTTGCGCGTTGGTCGGTAGGCCGCCCAGCGTGGTGCGCCCTGGTGCAATCGCGCCGCGTAGCAGGCGATGACCAGTGATGGATTCGTTCGAGCGCAGGAGCGTTTCGCGGATCACCATGGCGCGCGCGTGCGCGACGCCAAAGCTCACGTCGTTGCACATAGCGCCCAAGTCACCAACGTGGTTATAGAGGCGCTCGAGTTCAAGCAGCACCGCTCGCGCCGCTCTCGCCTCATCTGGCACGACCAGACCAAGCGCCTCTTCCACCGCCATGGTGAAGGCGAGTCCGTGTCCAACCGCACTGTCACCCGAAATCTTCTCGGCGAGGTTCACGGCGTCGGTCGCTGTCATTCCCTCGAACATTCGCTCGACGCCTCGGTGAACGAACCACAGGCGGGCGGTCATCTTGAGGATCGTCTCGCCGATCACCGAGAATCGAAAGTGACCGGGCTCAATGAGCCCGGCGTGGATCGGGCCAACAGGGATCTCGTAGACCCCGTCTCCGGCGACTTCGACGAAGGGAAACGCCGCCCCGGTTGAGCGCGTCACTGGCAGTGGACCGGCGCCATGACGCATCGGGTGCCAGTCGTCGGGCCAATGGGCATGACGCACGAGGGGCTGCAGGAACTCGTGACCTTCGGGCACCACGCCAAACAGATCGTGGGCCTCGCGTTCAAAACGCCCCGCCGCAAAGGAGAGGTCACTGAGCGTCGGCACACGAGGATCGCGGGTGTCGAGACGCGCCACCAACTCGACGCGTCGGTCCGGATCTCCGGCGACGAATGTGTAAACCATCCGCAGGGCGTCGCCGTCGTCGTGGGCCCCGATGAGAGCAACCACGAAACCGTCGGCGAGCAGCGCGGCCGCGCGCTGACGCAAGCTCGAGGCGTTGACTTCGGTCGTCACGCGAGCACTCACAGCGACACCACGTGTGCGGCAGCGTGCAGGATTGACTGCAGGGGCCAGGCGAGCACGCCCGCTGCGGCGCAGACGCCGAGCGCAGCGACCAGAGGCCACGCCACCGACCGCGGACTTCTCTGCGGTGCGGTCGAACCCGCGTCACCAAGCAAGAGGTGCCGCGCGTGGTTGGTCACGGCGACGAAGATGACCGAGAGACCGACGAGGGCGATGGCGACGACCCACCACAGCCCCACATCCACCTCCGCGCGAGCCATTGAGAATTCACTGACGAAGAGACTGAATGGCGGCAGGCCGAGCAGGGCGAAGAGTCCGACGCCAAAGACGCCACCGATCAATGGTCGTCGAGCGAGCAACGCGCCGATGCGCGACATCTCGGTTGTCCCCTCTGCGTGAAGGATCTCGCCCGACGAGAGAAAGAGCACCGACTTGCTCAGCCCGTGGCCGAACATGTGCAAGAGCACGGCGGCGATCGCGAGCGGCGTTCCGGCGGCTGCACCGAGGGCCATGAGACCCATGTGCTCGACACTCGAGTAGGCGAGCATGCGCTTCAGGTCTCGTTGGGCAATAAGGAGCGCCGCCGCGACGATGACCGACAAGAGACCGACAATCAGAAAGACGGTGCGAGGAAACGTGGGTCCGAGTGCGATGTCAGCAATGGCCTTGAACCGCAAAAGCGCGTAGAACGCCACCGTCAACAGCACGCCCGACATCAGTGCCGACACCGGCGCCGGGGCTTGGCTGTGGGCGTCGGCGAGCCAACTGTGGGTCGGCGCGAGGCCGACCTTCGTGCCGTAGCCAAGCACCAAGAGCGCCATGGCCAGACGAACCAGGCCCGGGTTGAGGTGCGGAGCAAGCATCATGAGCGTCGTCCAGTCGAGCGAGGCGGCCTTGGGTCCGGCACCCGCGTGCAGCGCGGCGAAGTACAGGACGACCGTGCCGAGGAACGCCAGAGCGATGCCGATCGAGCAGAGTATGACGTACTTCCATGACGCCTCGAAGGCTCGCGCGGTGCGGTGGTGGCTGACGAGGAACGTAGTCGCAATGGTGGTCGCCTCAACGGCGACCCAGAGCACGCCGAGGTTCGCCGCCACGACGGCGAGCAGCATGCAGGTGATGAACGCGTGCATGAGGGCCACGTAGTAGTTCGCGTGTCGCGGCGTCGTCGCGTGAGCGGCCAACTCCTGCGCCATGACTCGCGGCGTTTGAAGCGTGGCAAGAACGGCAACGGTGCCGATCACAACGACCATGAATGAACTGAGCGCGTCGGCGCGCAAGGCGCCGCCGAGGGCGAGCGAGGGGCGGTGCACGGCGTGCGAGCAGAGTGCGACGCCGAGGACGAGCACCACCGCGTTTGACACCGCACTGAGCCATCCGACCCACGCGCGCCACGGTGTGGCGAGCGCGATGAGCCCCACCGTGAAGGGGACGGCCAAGACGAAGAGAATCAACATCAGTCGCGCAGCTCTGTCATCTCGGCGGGCTCTCGCGAACCTGCCCGGGCGTTCACGGTGACGACGAGTACCTGAAGGACGACCACGACGAGCAGGACGTCGAGCGCCGAGCCCAGCTCCACGATCAGTGGGACGCCTGACGTCAGGAGGAACGTGATCAACGCGATGCCGTTGTCGACGAGGAGAAGCCCGACGATCTGGGAAATGGCCCGTCGGCGCGTGACCAGCATGAGGTAGCCAACGAGGACGGTCGCAAGCCCGATGGGAACGAGGCGCGTCGCCGGTGACGGATCGATCGCAGTGATCTTCGCGCTTACGGCGTACGCGACGACAATGAGCGCCGCGCCAATGATGAGCGAGGCGGGCACGTTGATGAGCGGAGAGGTCTCGCGGCTCTCGGGATTGCGACGGACGACGCGGCGCAGCAGTTCTGGCGCGACGAGGCCCTTTACGAGGAGGACCAGGATCGCAGTGACGCCGAGGGCGACGTTTCGCTCGTGGACGGCGAGCACTGAGGCAACACCAGCGAGCGCGAGCCCCTGCAAACGAAGCAACGAGACGATCGTGCGCACCCGGCGGCGCCAGAGCGTCATGATCGCACAGACGAGCACGGCTCCCGCCGAGAGTTCTAACAGGCTGGCGTAGGACATCGTCATCGCGTCGCCAGCTCGGTGATCACGGCAAGCAGCGCAAGCACGAAGCCGCCCGCCATGAGTTCGGGAACGCGAAACAGGCGAACCTTCGCGGTGTGCACCTCGACAAGCGACACGGCGACGGTGAGGACGGCGGCCTTAAGGGCGAGCGCGCCAACCGCGAGCACGAGACCAACTTGTGACGCGCCCGTGTCGATGCCCCACGGGGCGAAGAGGCTTGCGACGAGGCCGAACAGCAGTCCAAGGCGCATGGCGAGCGCGAGTGTGACGATCGCAAGGTCGCGACCGGCGTACTCAAGGATCATGGCCTCATGGATCATCGTCAGCTCGAGGTGCGTTGCGGGATTGTCGACCGGCAGCCGCCCGGTCTCGGCGACCACGACGATCAGCAGTGCGACGAGCGCGAGGAGCCGGGTCGGCGAGGACGACCACGCCGAGTGCGCGATAGTCGAGGCCACGATCGTCGGCAGATTCGATGTTCCGGCTTGGATGGCGAGCGCAACCACCGCCACGAGAAGGGCCGGTTCAGCGAGGGCCCCGATAGTGGACGCTCGACTCGAGCCCATGCCCCCGAACGCACTCGCGCTGTCCAGACCCACCAACGCCAAGGTCACTGACCCCGTGAGCAGCAGGTACACGATGACAAGGGCGTCGGCGCTCGAGCCGAGCAACGGGTGGGTTACGAGGAGCGGGGAGATGACGACGGCGAGCGTCGTCGCACCGAGAATGACAAGCGGCGCTCCTGCGAAGATCACGCTCGTAGATGCAGGCCGCAGGGCCTCCTTACCGAACAGCTTGCGCAGGTCGCGCAAGGGTTGGACGATCGGTGCGCCAACACGTCCTTCGGCGCGGGCACGCACTTTCGACATGACGCCGATCAGTAACGGGCCGCCCAGCGCGATGACGACGACTTGTAGAAGCGAAGCTTCGAGTGAGAACCACCACGGCGTACTCACGCGAGGACCACCAGGACGATGAGGAGCGCCACAAAGCCAAAGGCCAGGTAGCGGTGCACGCTGCCGTTCTGCACGCGACGCGCGACGACGCCGACGTGCCGAGTCGCAGCGATGATCGGCTGGTAGACAACCCGTTCGACGACGTCGTCGACCCGGTGCTGCACGGAGAGCGTCTCTTCGTAGAAGCGCGACTCGTCCACGTGAGTGACTTCGACGTCGAGCTCGGGGCGAAGAACGTCCGAGAAGACGCGTTGGAGCGGCTCGCCGTAGGACGTAGCGGTGTACTGCATTCGAGCGCTTGGCGGATCGCCTCCGCCCCGCCACGCCGCCACCATGCGCGGTTGCCGACCTCGTCGCTTCGTCCACATCGCAACGACGAAGATGGCGACGACAAAGCCTGCGAGCAATGCCGCGGGTTCGATCGCACCGCGCTCGTGAGGCAAGACCAGACTGAGACCGGGTGCGAATGAGTGGCGAGTGCCGAAGCCGCTGGTTGCAACCGCCCGTTCAACGAGAGGTACGACTTCGCCCGGAACGAGTCCGAGCAGGAAGCTGGGAAGCGCCAACACGGCCATGGCGACGAGCATGCTGAGCGCAGCCTCGCGCCCAGCGTTCGCGCCGTCTGATCGGGCGCGACCGAGAAATCCAACCCCGAACGCCTTCACGAACGCAGCGGCGGTGAGACCACCGGTCAGCGCGAGGGCCGCGATGGCAATCAGCACGACGACGAGAGAAGCAGTGGTTCGATCGGAGAAGCCGTGGAGCAGACCCTCGAGGAGGACCCATTCGCTCGAAAAGCCACTGAACGCGGGCACAGCCACGATGGAGAGGGCGCCCACTCCAAAGAGTGCCGTCGTGAAGGGCAGACGGTGAATCAGTCCGCCAAGATGATCGAGGTTGCGCGTGCCGGTTGATCGTTCAACCGCGCCCGCGGCGAGAAAGAGGCAGGCTTTAAACGCCGCGTGCGCGACCAGCAGAAGCAGCGCACCAAGGAGCACGAGGCGGGCATCACCCGTCCGACCTGACGCGCGCAACGCGCCCGCGCACCCGACCCCGGTCAAGACGAGTCCGATGACATCGATCGTCGAGTACGCCAAGAGCCGCTTGAGATCGCTGCTCGTCGCAGCTTGAAGGGCTCCGTACAGAGCGGACGTCGCGCCAACGACGACGACAAGCACCCACCACCAGAGTTCGCCGCCGTGGAGCAAGACCCCGCCCACGCGCAGCACCCCGTAGACCCCGAGGGCCACCATGACACCCGACATGAGAGCGGAAACCGGGCTCGGCGCTTGGGGATGGGCTTTCGGCAGCCACACGTGCAGCGGCACGGCACCGGCCTTCGAAGCAAAACCGATGAACGTGAGCACAAACGCGACCGAGCGAACGCCAGAGGAAAGTGTGGATTCGTGCGTCGCGATGGCGCTGAAGTTGAGCGAACCTCCCTTGGACAACCAGAGCAGCCCGAGCAAAATCGACGCGGCACCGAATTGGGTCATTGCTGCGTACCACTGTGCGGCGGCGCGGGCCTCGGGTCGGTGGCGTTGTTCGACGAGGATGAGCACTGTCGATGCCAGGGCCATGAGCTCCCAGGCGAACATGAACGTCGCCACGCTTGAGGCAACGGGCACGACGACAAGAGAGAGAATGAAGATCGTGTAGAGCGCGAGGAACGTTCGCGAGCGAAGCTCCGCCTTGGCGTAGCCAATGAGGTAGATCAGTGCCGCGAGACCGACGAATGAAGCGGCCGCGGCGAACAGGGCGCCCAGTGGATCCAGCGTGAGCGAAAGGCCAGCAAGCGGGAGAACCAGGGTCGTGTGAAATGACGACGTGTCTCCTCGCTCGAGCACCGCGACCGCCGCTACCAGAGTGAGCGCACAACCGACGACTGCCACGCCGACGACGCCGACCACGCGTGCGCGAACGTTCGCGATGCCCGACAGCATTGAGGACGCGAGGAGGAGAATGAGTCCGACGAGGAAGAGATCCATGCTCAGCGACCGCTGAGACGTCGCAGCGCTTGGGTGATCGCCGCGGGATGTGGCGGGCACCCGGGAATTGCGACATCAATGTCTACGATCTGATCCACTCGCGACGCGACACCATAGGCGTCACGAAAGATTCCCCCGTCAACCGCGCAGTCGCCGCACGCGACGACCACCGCGGGCTTCGGGGTGGCGTCCAGGGCACGCTCCAACGGCTCGGCCATATTGCGCGTGACGACACCAGTGATCAGCAGGCCGTCGGCGTGACGCGGCGACGCCACCAGTCGAACGCCGTAACGTGCGGCGTCATACGACGGCGCAAAGGCCGATGCAATCTCGAGTTCACAGCCATTGCACGAGCCGGCATCGACATGACGCAGTTGAAGTGATCCCCTGAATGTCGATGCCGTTGCGTTCGCGGGAACTGGTTTCGACCGCGCAGAGGTCGGCTTCGAGAGGATGGACCTCAGTATTGACTTTCCTGCAGCGCGCGAATTCACCAGCTTGTCGAATCAGTCAGTGACGCGAGAGCGTGTCGAGACCTTTGTCGCCTCACGGCAGATTGTGAGCGGGAAGTGGCGATCGTTCATTCCGGACCGACTAGGTCTTCGAAGGTCTGGCGAGCGCGTCCCAGCGTGGAGCGAAGGACTGCACGCGCCGCCGATAAGAACTCTCCGACGGAAGAGTCCGTAACCCGGTACGTCACGGCGTTGCCTCGTCGATTTGATTCGATTAGTCCTGTGCGCTTGAGCACGTTGAGGTGTTGAGAGAGCGACGACGGTTCGAGTTGCGTCTCGCGCAGCAGGCTGCTAACGGTCTGCTCATCGGCGACGAGCAACTCAAGCAACCGGATTCTTGCTGGGTGCCCGAGCGACTTGAACAACTCGGCTTTCGCGACGTACAGGGGCTTGGTGGAGTTCTCTTCAGTCACACTAATAACTATATTCATGAATTCATAAATTCATGAAATACATCCTCTGCTGTGCCAAGACAGAACGAACATCGAGGGACAGATAGTGCCTTTTGACCAGCGTATTTCCTTCACTTGGCGCCTTCCTTCCCAAGCCGTCGCACACTCCAAGCGCTTGGTTTCAGTGATCGATGCCAGCGATGTTGAGGTACTTCACCTCGAGCCACTCTTCGATGCCGTACCGCGAACCCTCGCGGCCGATGCCGGACTCCTTCACCCCGCCGAAGGGCACGACCTCCGAGGAGATGACGCCGGTATTGATGCCAACGATGCCGACGTCGAGTGCTTCGGCAACGCGCCAGACTCGACCGATGTCACGGGAGTAGAAGTAGGCGGACAGGCCGTAGGGGGTGTCATTCGCCAGGCGAACGGCCTCGGCCTCGTCGCTGAAGCGGATGATTCCCGCGACGGGGCCGAACGTCTCCTCACAGGACATGGTCGCGTCGGTCGTCACGTCCGCGATCACTGTTGGTTGGAAGAACGTGCCACCAAGTGGGTGTGGCTTCCCACCGGTGACGATCGTGGCGCCCCGCTGGACCGCGTCGGACACGTGGCGAACAACCTTCTCGAAGCCCTGCTCATCGATGAGCGGCCCCACGGCGACGCCGTCTTCGAAGCCCGACGCGACCTTCAGCCCGGCCGCTCGCTCGGCCAGTTCGGTGACGAAACGGTCGTAGAGGGAGTCTTGGACAAAGATTCGGTTGGCCGTGATGCACGTTTGGCCGCTGTTGCGGAACTTGTTGACGACGACGCCGTCAAGGGCCGCGTCGAAATCCGCATCATCGAAGACGATGAACGGTGCGTTGCCCCCGAGCTCGAGGGAGATCTTCTTGATGCCCGTAGCGCACTGGGCCATGAGCAGGCGTCCGACAGCGGTGGACCCGGTGAAGCCGACCTTGCGAACCACAGGACTACCCGTGAGCTCCGCGCCGACTGCGGGCGCGCCGTCGCCCGAGGCGGTCACCAGGTTGAAGACGCCCGCCGGCAGTCCGGCGCGATCGGCGAGCTCGCACAGCGCCAGCGCCGACAGTGGGGTCTGTTCGGCGGGCTTGCACACCATGGTGCAACCCGCGGCTAACGCAGGTGCCGCTTTACGGGTGATCATCGCAGAAGGGAAGTTCCACGGCGTGATCCCGCCGGTGACGCCGATGGGCTGCTTCAAGACGACGAGGCGGCGATCCGAGGCGTAGGTAGGTATCGTGTCGCCGTACACGCGCTTGGCCTCCTCGCCGAACCACTCGAGGAACGACGCAGCGTAGGCGATCTCCGCTCGGGACTCGGCGAGCGGCTTGCCCTGCTCGGCAGTAAGGATCGCTGCGAGGTCCTCAGTGTTCTCGAGCACCAGATCGGCCCAGCGGCGAAGGACGCGGGCGCGGTCCTTTGCGAGGCGCGACGCCCACAGAGCGAGTGCGTCATCGGCGCACGCGATGGCCTCACGGGTCTCCTCTGCACCCATGGCCGGCACGTGGGCGAGGACCGTGCCGGTCGCGGGGTCGTTCACCGCAAAGGTGTCCCCGCTCCTCGCGCTCTGCCACTTCCCCCCAATGTACGCCTCGGCGCGCAGGAGACTCGGGTCGCGCAGTCGGACTGGAAGGTTGGCTTGCTCAGGTTGGCGCATCGCCCTCCTCATACGGCCGCGGATTCAGTGGCGTCCTCATCTCGACCAGTTAGACGGGGAGTCGTACCGACGGGGTCAACTGGTCGGGGTCGACCAGCAGCTCGATGAGCGCGGGCCGGTTCGTTGCGCGAGCCCGTTCGAACGCGGCGGGAAAATCTCGAGTCGCCGTCACCGTCTCTGCGTAGGCGCCGTAGGCGCGCGCGAGCGCCGCGAAGTCCGGGGTGACGAGGTCGGTCGCGAAGACTCGGCCGGGGTAGCGCCGCTCCTGGTGCAGGCGGATGGTGCCGTACATGTGATTGTTGACGACGATCACGATGACGTTGAGGTCCTCTTGGACCGCGGTGGCGAGCTCCTGGCCCGACATGAGAAAGCAGCCATCGCCGGCGAAGGCGACGACCTCACGCTCGGGATGGAGCACCTTTGCGGCGAGCGCCGCCGGCAGTCCGTAACCCATCGAGCCACCGGTGGGAGCGAGCTGCGTGCGGAACTGGCGGAAGGTGACGTAGCGGTGTATCCACGTCGTGTAGTTGCCGGCCCCGTTCGTGACGATCGCGTCGTCGCCGATGAGACTCCGCAGCTCGCTGGTCACGACCGCCAGATCGACGTGGCGCTCGTCGTTGATCGCTTCGACGGCACGCCAGTCGAGGTAGTCCTGCCGTCCCTTGTCGACCCAGTCGGACCACGGGTTCGTCACCAGAGGCTCTAATGCCGCGAGCGCTTCGACGAATGCGGGGATGGCGGCCGTGACGCCGAGCGTCGGGCGAAAGACCCGGCCGATCTCCTCGGCACCTTGGTGCACGTGAACGAGCGCTTGGTGGGGCGCCGGCGAAAGGATTCGCTGGTAGGCGCCGGTGGTGATGTCGTCGAGACGAGGACCGAGGGCAACGAGCAGGTCCGCCTCGGCGAGCCGCGAGGCGAGCGCCGGGCTGACGCCCATGCCGACGTCGCCGATGTAGGTCGCGAGCGTGTTGTCGTACGCGTCCTGGTAGCGAAAGACCGTCGCCACCGCAGCCTGATTGGCCTCGGCAAAGCGCGCCAACGATTCCGACGCCTGGGCCGTCCATCCGGCGCCGCCCGCGAGGATGAGCGGACGCTCCGCGACGGCGAGCAGGTCACGTACACGCTCTACGGTGTCGAGCGACGCGACGGCGTCGGCGCGCTCAAACGGAGCGAGCACGGAAGCCGTGGTCGAATCTCGCAGGACGTCCTCGGGCAGTCCGAGCACCACCGGTCCGGGACGACCGCTCGTCGCGGTCGCAAAGGCCCGGCTCAGGAACTCAGGAATTCGATCGGCGTCGTCCACGTCGGCCGCCCACTTTGCGATCGAACCGAAGGTGGCATGGATATCTATCTCCTGGAACGTCTCTCTTCCGCGGACCGAGCGAGCGACCTGTCCCACCAAGAGGAGGAGGGGCGTCGAGCCCTGCATTGCCATGTGCACGCCGTTGGCGGCATGCAGCGCCCCCGGTCCCCGGCTCACCAGACAGACGCCCGGCAGGCCAGACAGCTTTCCTGCCGCGTCGGCCATGAAGGCAGCTGCGCCCTCGTGGCGAGCCGTCACGAAGCGAATGACGTCCTGGCGATCGCGCAGCGCGTCGAGCATCGGCAGGAAGCTCTCGCCCGGCACACCGAAGACGGCGGTGACGCCGAGCGCCGCCAGCTGGTCGACGAGCAGGCGTCCCCCGGTGCTGGTCGAGGGCGCCACCGCGTCGGGGCTCGGGCAGGTCACAGGCTGGTCTCCTCGTCGAGGTAGATGGTGTAGCGCTGATCCTTCGGCCGCAGTCGATCCTCCTCGTGGACATAGCTGATCGAGCTCTTTCCCTTGAACGCGACCGGTAGCACCATCACGCGCACGAAGGCAGCACCGACGTCGCGAGAGGCTTCTGCGTACACCGTCGTCGGACCGGGCTCGAACCAGGCGTCACCGGGAACGTAGTCGTGGCTCTCGCCGTTCGTCCGCACGCGCAGCGTGCCCGAGATCAGGCGACGGATACCGGGGCCTGCGTGCGTGTGCGAGTACGCGATCCCGCCTGGGGGGAAGTCGACTTGGTCACAGCGCAACAGACACGTCGGTGTGGTGATCGTGATCGCGCGCTCGAGGAGCACCGGGCCGTTCTCGCCGGTGTGCTCGTCGTTAGGTGACAGGGTCCACCACTCGATCGACGCCGCCGCGCCGCCATCGATGAGGCGCACGGGAGAGCGCTGGACCCAGGCCTCAGGCGTCTGGTGCGAGAGGGACTCGTCGCCGTCATCGGCGATGATCTTGCCGTCGCGCAGGAAGAACACCGATAGTCCGTGTTCGAAACTCATCTCGCTGCCGGGTAGGAACTCTGCGGCGCCAAGGGTCAGGCGCCAGGCGGTGGTCCCCGTCGGGTTCGCCACGGGCTGGGACCTGCTCACGACGTCACCGCGTGGTCGTTGCCGATCGGAGAGAACGACGTCGGCACCAGGATCCGGTTTTCCTGGTGGACGACGAACGGTCGAATGGTCGCGACGTAGTCCTGCCAGGTGGCATTCTCAAGGAGCTTGGCTCTTCGCGCCTCACGGTCCGCCAGATCGTCGTAGCCCCACAGGTGCACGATCTGGTTGAGCGTTCCAATCTCGGTAGTGAAGTAGCCGATCAAGTTCCCCAAGATCGCTCGCTGCACCTCGAGGCCGACCTCTTCGTACGCTTTGAGGTACGCGGCCGACTTGCCGGGATGGAGGGTGTACGTCCTCTCTTCAACAATCATTGGCGTTTGTCCTTTCAGTTGATCGGTGGCAGCACCGCAGGCGGCCAAGTAGGATTAGGCGGCTTTCGCGGCAGCCTGGATTGTGTGGAGGATTCCCTTGCAACTGCACCAGCTCCGCTACTTCATCGCCATCTGTGAAGAGGGCAACATGTCGCGGGCCGCGATACGGCTCTTCGTGGCCCAGCCGTCGCTGAGCGAACAGGTCCGAAAGCTGGAGCAGGAACTCGGGACGCCGCTGTTTGTCCGCCTCCCGCGTCGTCTCGTGCTGACGCCCGCCGGCGAGACCTTTCGCGTGCACGCCACGCGCATCCTCGAGGAGGTCGATCTCGTGCAATCGCATATTGACGAGGTGTCCGCCCAGAGCGGCCAGGAGATCCGCGTGGGAGTGCTGCCCACCCTTGGGAGCCGGCTCTTTCCCACAGTAATCGCCGAGTTCCGGCGCACCAATCCCGGCGTGCGGATCGAGCTGCGTGAAGAGAACTCCTCGCTCAGCGTGAAGCATCTGCTCAGCGAACGCGAGCTCGACGTCGGGGTCCTGCGCCTCGACGGGAAGCTGCCCTCGCATCTGGAGGCGAGCTTCTTTCTTCGTGAGCCGCTGGTCGCCCTCGTCGGGCCCGGTCACCTGCTCGCTCGCGGCGGTGAGGTGAGCCTCGAAGAGATCGCCGAAGAGCCCTTCATCACCTTGAAGGCGGGCTACGGACTTCGCGAGCTCGTCATGAACGTGCTGAAGGAAGCCGGGGTCACGCCCAACATCACGGTGGAGGTGAGTCAGCTTGACTTCTTGATCGGCCTCGTGGAGGCGGGAATGGGGATCACCATGCTGCCCCAGCTGGCAGTCGCTCGAGAGCGTCGGGTAACCCAGCTGCAGATCAGCGACCGCCACGCGTTTCGCGAGCTGTACCTGGTGTGGCGCAAGGACATTCCGCGCGAGAGCAGGACGCCGCTGCGCACATTCATTGAGATGTTGAGAGCCAACGCCGTTCATTGAGGCGAAGTCTAAGAAGCGTTGCACGAAGCGACTAGAGGCGACTTCCCTATCAGACCTCTAGGCGATACCTATGGTGGCGCTCTTTCGTCACCGCGCGCAGCGACGCCCTCCATCGCGGGAACGAAGGAGGGCGTCGTAGTGTTGGCCCTTGCGGCGGCGCGCGAGATGCTCGCGCGAAGCGACTACGTGAGTTCGCCGATGGTCGACTCCTCGTCCTCGACCTCGCACGACGATCCGGTCTGACGCAACAGCGGCGACTTACGAACCACCATGACCACGAGCAGCACGATGGCGATCCCGGTAGCGGCGATGAAGGCATCGACGAAGACGTTGAGCGGGAACGACGGGTAGGGCACGAAGCTCTTGTAGAGCAGGTACGCGAGACCAGCGACGGCGATGAGCGACGCGACGAGCACTGCGGGCGCGTTCGAACCCGCCGAACCGAAGCGCCGACGCGCCACCATGACGATCACCGCGACGGCCGTGAGAAGGTACATGAAGATCGCACCGTCGCCGGCGACAGTACCGAAGTTGCCAAAGGCGTTGATCATGTTGGCCTTCATGGCCGCCACCAGAATGATGCTTCCACCGCACGTGAGCGCAACAACCCACACGGCCACCGAGGGCGTGCCGTGCTTGGGGTGTACGCGCGAGAGCGGGCGGGGCAGAAGTCCCTCGTTGCTCAACGTGAACAGGAGTCGCGAGCCGACGTTGAAGTACGCGATGATGACCGCGATCATTGACAAGATGATGCCGACGTCGACGACGTAGCCGTACCATCCCACATTCGAGACATTGGCCGCGGACGCGAGGAGGTTCGAGGTCGTCGTGAAGTTGAAGTGGGTTCCCTGGAAGGCCAGCACCAACACGTACGAGCAGATCGTGAAGAAGACCGCCGACACCGCCACACTGCCGATGAGGGCGACCGAGATCGTCCGTCGCGGATTGCGCGCCTCTTGGCCGAGTACGCTCGACGACTCAAAGCCCGAGTAGCAGAACATCACGAGCGGCATGCCGAGCAGGATCGCGTGCCACGATCCGCCATTGAAGGTGAGCTCGTGGCTGTTGAAGATCGAGCCGTTGTGCTTCAAGAGGATCATGAGCATCAAGACAGTGATCGCGAGCATCGAGAGCGCTTCAAGAACCAGCATGACCCTCGCGGAGAGTTTCACGTTGTAGTAGGAGCAGTACCCGCCAAAGCCGATCCCGAGGAGGCCGATGACCAAGCCCGTGAAGTCGTTGTAGGGAATGCCGATCGCCGGCAGCGCCAGGAAGCCTCCGAGGAACTCCGCGATCTGATACGTGACCGCTACTGCCGTTGCCATGTAGCAGACGAAGGCCATCCAGGCGATCACGTAGCCGAACGACGCACCGCCGGCGCGAGCGGCCATGGCGTAGAGGCCACCAGACGTCTCGAACCGGCTGGTGAGCTGGGTCAGCACGTAGGCGACAATGATCAGGACCGCGCCGCCAATGACCCAGGTAACCCAGCTGGCCGGACCCGTGAGCTCGATCACCAGCACCAAGGCTGCACCGACTGAAGCGCTCGGCGCGATGCTGCCTACCGACTGTGCAAGGACACCGATTCCCGACAGCGCCGAGTGATGCAGCTTTTTCAGTTGGGCTGCTTCCGCGGACGATGAAGCAGCTGGTTCCTCGCCGCTTGACGTCCCCATCTCTTTCGATTCAGTTGTCATGTTTGTCTCCCCCGTGTGTCGGTGCGCCAGTGCTCCGGTCAATTAGCGCGAAGTTTATGAAGTTGATGCTGACGTGAATAGTGGGAACCTTCCTATGTGATCTCAAGGCGATGCCTATGGTGCGATCGAGTCGTCGAC
Source organism: uncultured Acidimicrobiaceae bacterium (assembly GCA_963724865.1). Classification (GTDB taxonomy): domain Bacteria; phylum Actinomycetota; class Acidimicrobiia; order Acidimicrobiales; family RAAP-2; genus RAAP-2. The sequence goes on from CAVRWO010000005.1 coordinate 241,766, forward strand.
GAACCCGACTGATCGCTCCTCGAAGCGGGGTTCGGACCTTCGGAAGTTGACGTCGCTGGCGACCGCGCGGACTCGCACTGGTACGCCCAGAACCCCGGCGTGGCATCGCGTCGTGACCCACGTAGCATGCCCGCGGTCGTGGACCCGGTGCGTCAGGCCATCTTCAGCTCGGCCACGACCTCATCGAAGGCCTTGCGGGTGCCATCGACCATCTCGTCGATCTCCGACTCCGTGACGATGAGAGGCGGCGAGAATGAGATTGTGTCGCCCCAGAGCGCTCGGTTGATGACGCCGTGCGCAAGGCTCGCCTTGAACACGCGAGATCCGAAGTGCACGTCAGGGTCGATGCGGGTGAGCGGCGAGCGGTCCTTCGCAAACTCGACGGCGCCGACGAGACCGCGTCCGCGAACCTCCGCCACCAACGGGTGGTCGCCGAAGGCGTCGTGCAGCCGCTGGTTGAGGTAGAGGCCCCGAGCCGCCGCCTGCTCGACGAGATTCTCGCGCTCGATGATGGCGATGTTGGTGAGCGCGGCCGCGGCGGCGAGGGGGTGAGCGGTGTAGGTGTAGCCGTGCCCGAACACGCCATAGGTGTCGTTGCCCTGCTCGATCACTTTCCAGATCGGCTCGGAGATGAGGCACGCCGACAACGGTACGTACGCCGACGTGATGCCCTTGGCCAACGTGATCAAGTCGGGCTGCATGCCGTAGGTCTCCGTCCCGAACAGCTTGCCGGTCCGCCCAAAGCCGCACACCACCTCGTCGGCGATCAGTAGCACGTCGTAGCGGTGCAGCACCTCGCTGATCGCATCGAAGTAGCCGTCGGGCGGCACGACGACACCGCCGACGGCCTGCATCGGTTCGGCGATGAAACCGGCCACCGTGTCAGGCCCCTCGGCGAGGATCAGCTCTTCGAGCTCGCGGGCGAGCACCGCTGAGAACTCCGCGTCGCTCATGCCCGGCTCGGCCTCCCACAAGCGGTGCGGGGCGCGCACGTGGCGAATCATCGGGAGCGGTACGTCAAAGCCGGCGTGGGCGAAATCGAGGCCGGTGAGTCCGGCTGCCATCACCGAGACGCCGTGGTAGCCGCGCTGACGGGAGATGATCTTCTTCTTCTCGGGACGGCCGAGGATGTTGTTGTAGTACCAGATCAGCTTCACCTGCGTGTCGTTGGCGTCCGAGCCACTGCTGCCGAAGAAGACCTTGGACATCGGCACCGGGGAGAGTTCGATGAGGCGCTGGGCGAGCAGTGTCGCGACGTCGTTCGACATCGAGCTGAAGGAGTGGTAGTACGACAGACGTTCGACCTGGGCCCTCATGGTCTCGGCCATCTCGGTGTTGCCGTAGCCGATGTTGACGCACCACACCCCGGCCATCCCGTCCAGGTACCGGTTTCCGGCTGAGTCGGTCAGCCAGCAGCCCTTTCCTTCCACGATCATCAAGGGGCCGGAGGCCTCGTGGTCGCGCAGCGCGGTAAACGGGTGCAGGAGATACTGGACGTCAAGATCGTCCAGCCTCTTCTTCTCCTGGAGATTAAATGTCTCACTCGATGTCATGTCTGCCCCTTCTTCGTCCGATGACCGGAGTCTAAGGAGCAGGTTGCGCACGAAATAGAGGCATATTGCCTATGAGAACTCAAGGCGCGGCCTCTGGATCTCGGGGCGCTGCTCGCGACAGCGAGTCCTGCGGCGGCTTCGACCTCACCCAGAACCTTCCCGTCCACGGCCGCTTTCAATAGGTGTCGCCTTGAGATGCAATAGGAGGAAAGCCCCTAGTCCCTCTTGGAGACCCTGCTTATACTTCGCCCCAACCAACGCGTTCCCGCGTGCAACCAGTGCGATACATGGGAACTCGGGTAGATCGGGAGGAGACGAAGTCGTGACTCAGGTGACCTGCGGTGCACGCGGGCCGATCCGCACTCATTGTCGGGCCTGTGACCGTGTTCTTTGGCGCGGATCGCCCTTGGTGGCGCGGGGGCTCGGCGCATGAGTGTTTCGCGCTACGTCGCTCCCGACACGTTGGAGGAGATCCTCGCCGAAATCTGCGAGGAGGAGGGGAACTACGCCTTCATGGCCGGGGGCACGATCGTCCAGCCCCTGCTCACTGCGGGCAGCTGGCTGCCCCACACGGTCATCGGCCTTTGGCGCGCGCCGCTCGGGACGATCGAACGGGTGAACGGCAGCGTGGCCATTGGCGCCAACGCACGGATGCGTGACCTGGCCATTTCGAACCTGCCCGGTGGACTCAGCGACGCGGCGCGCCAGATCGGCGGACCGGCCGTTCGCAATCGGGCGACGGTGGGCGGCAACATCGCTACGGGGCGAGGCGACCTGCTCGTCCCACTGCTCGCCCTCGACGCTCGAGTCACGTTGATGTCGCCGACTCGCACCATCGACGCGTCGATCGACGACGTGCTCGACGAAGCGACCGGCGAGGTATCAGGGCTCGCGCGAGGCGAGCTCATCACACGGATACTCGTGCCAGTAGGAGGGCGCAGCGCGTTCGTGGCGATCGGTCGAAAGGCCTACAACACACCGTGCGTCGCCACCGCCTGCGTCGTTGCGTCCTTCGACCCCGTTCGTCCTGCGGTGGTGGCGAACGTACGCGTCGCCGTCCACGGCCCCCAACCGTGGTCCGTTCGTGCGCACGCCGTCGAGCAGGTCCTCGTCGGTCACGAGCTCGACGACGCGGTGATCACCGAGGCGGTGGCGGCCCTTCGCGACGCCGGCGACGGCTTCAGCGATTCGGTTGCGAACGCGTGGTACCGATCGACGATGAGCGGCGTCGTGCTTCGTCGGGCTCTAGAGAAGGTAGCGGGAGGACAGGAATGAATAGGAGCACCACCGTGACGTTCACGGTCAACGGGTACGCGGCGTCGATCATCGTCGATCCGCTCGCCAGCCTGCAGACAGTGCTGCGCGAAGAGCTGTTGCTGACGGGGACCAAGGCCGGCTGTCGCCAAGGGGGCTGTGGGAGCTGTTCGGTCCTCGTAGATGGCGAGCTCGAGCTCGCCTGTCTGATTCCGATCGCAGAGATCGCAGGACGCGACGTCGAGACCATCGAGGGGCTCAGCGCCGGCGAGTCGTTGCACCCCATCCAGACCGCGTTCGTCGAGAACTTCGCGCTGCAGTGCGGCTTTTGCACGCCAGGGATGGTGATGGCAACCAAGGCGCTGTTGGGCGAGAACACCGCTCCGACAAAGGACGAGGTGATCGAGGCACTGAGCGGCAACATCTGTCGCTGCACCGGCTACGAACCAATCGTGACGGCCGTGCTGGCGGCGGCCAACCAACTCGTCGAGTCTGACGCCGCGAGTGTGGGCGGCGCGTCGTGAGCGGCGACACCGTCCTCGTTCCTCGGGGCAACGGCCCGGTGGGGGCGTCGGTCGAGCAGGCTGACGCTCGCTCGCATGTCACCGGGCACACCATCTACGTCGATGACGTGCAGTTACCGAGCATGGCCCACATGGTGCTCGCGCGCAGCCCCTTTCCTCACGCACTCATTCGCTGGATCGACCTGAGTGAAGCGGAGAAGGTCCCCGGGTTCATTCGCGCGCTCACCGCGCAGGATGTGCCAAAGAACATCTACACGATTCTCGGCCTGATCGGCTTCGGCCTCGACGAGGAGCGTGTCCTTGCCGACGAGCGGGTCCGCTACGTCGGCGAGCCGATCGTCGCAGTCATCGCCGAGACGAGGACCGCGGCGGCCGAGGCGGCCAGCCTCGTGCGCATCGAGTACGAGGAGTTGCCCGCGGTCTTCGACGTGGAAGAGGCGTTGGCGCCCGGCGCACCGGCGGTGACCGAGTGGGGCATCAACGCCTTTGACTTCGACGGTCGCCCGTTTCGTCAGGTCCGCTTCGGCGACGTGGACGCGGCGATGGCCCACGTCGATCATGTCGTCGAGGGCCGCTACGAGATGAGCCCGATCGAGCACGCGCCCGTGGAGACGACCGGGTGCGTCGCCCGGCCCGAACCCGACGGGCGCTTCACGGTGTGGACGAACACGCAGGCGCTCAACATGTCGCTCGACCTGACAGCCCACATCTTGCAGATCCCCACTCGCCGGCTTCACTTCATCGGCGGCACGGTGGGCGGCGGTTTCGGCGGCAAGGTTGACGCCATGGTCGAGCCGCTCGCGACGCTCGGCGCGTGGAAGATCGGCCGACCCGTCAAGTACGTCTACAGCCGCGAGGAGGAGATGGTCGTCTCGTCGACTCGAAACGGCGTGCGGATCTACATGACCGACGGCGTGACCAGCGACGGCCTGATCGTGGCGCGACGGACACGCTCCTACATCGACTGCGGCGCCTACAGCCGGCACACGCCGTACGCGGTCCAGAAGCACGCCGCGAATCTCGCGGGCCCGTACTTCATCCCGAACGCTTCTTTTGACATCTACTGCGTGTACACCAACCGTCAGCCTTCGAGTGCGATGCGCGGCTTCGGCGTCACCGAGGCCTCCTTCGCCATGGAGATACAGATGGACCGCATCGCCGAGCTGACCGGACTGGACCCCTGGACGGTGCGCTTTCGCAACGCCTACCACGACGGCGACCTCCGTCCCCACCGCAAGCCCGTCGAGGACGCCACGCTCATTGAAGCAATGCAGGCGGCGGCGCATCTCGTGGGCTACGAGCTGAGTCCCGAGCTGCTGGCGATGTCGTCCAAGCCACGGGAGGTGTGAGATGTCTAAGGTCCCTGGACGCGGCATGGCCGCGGTCAACTACCCCACCGGCATGAACCTCGGTGGTGACCCCACCATCGCCCTCATCCACGCCTCAACGTCGGGGGTGTTCAACATCAGCATCTCGAGCGTAGAGCTCGGCCAAGGCCTCAAGACCGTGCTCGCACAGATCGGCGCCGAGGCCCTCGACGTCCCCTTCGAGTCCGTCGTGCTCCACAACGACGACACTGACACCGGTCCGTACTGCACGGGGACGTTCGCGAGCCGCACGACCCATCGCGCCGGCAATGCGATCATCGCTGCCGCCCAGGAGCTGCGCGAGGTGATGTTCGAAGAGGCCGCCGAGTTGCTCGACGCGGCGCCCGGTGACCTCGTGACCGACGGGAAGGGCAACATCCACGTTCGCGGCGCCTCCGGGCGGTCAGTCACCGTCGCGGAGGTCTGTTCGGCAGCGCACTTCGTCCACGGCCGGGCCATCGCGGGTCGGGGAATCTTCTTCAAGGCAAAGAGCCCGGTCGACCCCGACACCGGCGCCATGGACCCCGACTCGACCGAGTCCCACGCGTGCACGATCGCCGACGTCGAAGTTGACACCGAGACGGGCCAGGTGAGCGTGCTGCGACTGGCAAGCGCCTATGAGATCGGTCGTGCCCTCAACCCTCGACTCGTCCGCGGACAGATAGTTGGCGGCGCGTGGATGGGCGTCTCGCACACGCTGTATGAGACGACGGCTCCTTATTATCCGCTGGTCGAGCACGCGCCGACGAACTTCAGCGAATACCTCATGCCCGGCGCGGCGGAGTGCCCGGTCATCGAGGCGGAGGTCCTCGGCATCGCGTCCTCGAACGGACCGTACGGGCAAAAGGGCGTTGGAGAGATGACGGCCAACTCCCCGATCCCGGCGATCGTCAACGCGATCTACAACGCGATCGGCATCCGGTTCTACGAATTGCCCATCACACCCGAGAAGGTGCTGCGGGCACTCGAAGAAAAGCGCGCGGCCGCCGCTGCGCCCGAGGTCGTCTAGGTCAGCAGTTGGCCGAGGGTCGCGTCGGCTGCGATCCGCGGCCGTCGAACGAGAAAGGATCATCACCATGCTTATCGGAGTGCCAAAGGAAGTGAAGACGGACGAGTACCGCGTGGCGCTCACCCCAGCGGGTGTGCGCGAGCTCGTGAGCCACGACCACGAGGTCGTGGTCGAGCACAGCGCGGGCGTCGGATCGTCAATCGGTGACGACGACTACACGGCGGCCGGAGCAAAGATCGTCGACAGCGCCGACGACCTGTGGGCGGCGAGCGACATCGTCGTGAAAGTGAAGGAGCCCATTGCCGAGGAGTACCCACGCCTCGCGGCGCGAGCGAACCAGATCCTCTTTACCTACCTGCATCTAGCGGCGTCGCGTCCCTGTACCGACGCCCTGTTGGTGTCGGGCAACGTCGCGATCGCCTACGAGACGGTTCGCCGCAGCGACAACTCGCTGCCCCTGCTCGCGCCGATGAGCGAGGTGGCCGGTCGGATGGCCCCGTTGATGGGCGCGCATCACCTCATGCGCACGGGCGGCGGACGAGGAACACTCATCTGCGGCGTCCCGGGCGTCGCGCCTGCCAACGTCGTCGTGATTGGGGCGGGCGTCTCGGGCACGGCTGCTGCTTCGATCGCGCTTGGGATGCACGCCAATGTGAAGATCCTCGACAAGAATCTCGATCGGCTGAGCCAACTCGATCACCACTTCCAGGGCTCGGTGGAAACGATCGCCTCCTCGGCCCACGCCATCGAGCAGGCGTGCCGCGACGCCGACATCGTCATTGGGGCGGTCCTTGTCGTCGGAGCTCGAGCTCCCAAGCTCGTCAGCAACGATCTGGTCGCCCAGATGCGCGCTGGTTCGGTGCTCGTTGACATCGCGGTCGACCAAGGGGGCTGCTTCGAGGCGACACGCCCGACAACACACTCCGATCCAGTCTTCGAGGTCAACGGCTCGATCTTCTACTGCGTGGCGAACATGCCCGGCGCCGTTCCGACGACGTCGACGCACGCGCTCGCGAACGCGACGCTGCCCTATCTCTTGGAGCTGGCTGGACGGGGTTGGCGCGAGGCAGCCCGCCTCGATGAGGCACTCGCCGAGGGCGTAAACGTCGTCAACGGTGCGCTCACCTACGGACCCGTCGCCGACGCGCACGGCCTCGCGCACACCGACCTGGTCACGCTGCTCTCGTGAGTGAGGTAACGGGTGCCCCTGAGTTGTCCGTATGGACTCGATTAGTCCGAAACCCTGTCCATTAGGGACCATTGACCCTATTCACGAACCGTAGTGACCGTAACACTTCAGTGATGGCTACGGGTTTCATTTCAGGTCACGACGGAGCGTCTCTTGCTTCGAACCCGCGGATTCTCTCTCGGACGGGGGAAGGTCCGTGTCTGTAAAGGCGGACAGCGGGGCTGTGACGCCCACGGGAGCTGTTGCTACCGACCAACCACTCAATCGACCAACGCCCAATCGAAAGGTGAAGACGAGGTCGCCGTCGACGAACGCTCGGCGATTTACTCGAGGGCTCTTGGAAGCGGGGCTGCTCGAAGGAAGCGGTGTGACGGGCGTTTATCATCGATCGTTCGAGTTCGAGAAGATCATTCGTGGCATCGAAACCTACGTCTCGAGCGCCGGTGGAGACGAAAAAAGGCGGCAACTGTTTTGCTCTCCGGTGATGCCTCGCTCAACACTCGCCAAGTGCGGATACTTGGCCTCCTTTCCAGATCTGGTGGGCGCCATCTCGAGTTTCACGGGGAGCGAGGCCGACCTGCCGACGTTACGGCAGCGAATTGAAGACGGGGGTGAGTGGGCCGACTTGCTCACCGCGACCCAGGTGGCGATGTGCTCGGCGGCGTGTCAAAACGTCTATCCGCTCGTGGTCGGTACCCCAATACCGCCCCAAGGCCTCGTGTACGAGGTTCAGGCGTATTGCTTTCGCCATGAACCGAGCGACGACCTCGCTCGAATGTTGTCGTTCAGGCAACACGAGTTCGTTTTCCTCGGCACCGAGCACGATGCTCGTGAGCACGCTGAGCTGTGGCGCAGCCGCTTTGGCGATCTGTTGGACGGTCTTGATATCTCCTACGAGGTCGTCATAGCGAACGACCCCTTCTTTGGCCGAATGGGGCGACTGCTCGCCGAGAGTCAGCGTCAGAAGTCGCTCAAGTACGAGTTCGTTGTCCCGATTACGTCAGAAGTTCCCCACTCGATCGGTTCGGCGAACTTTCACGAGGATCACTTCGGTACGTCGTTCGGTCTGTCGATGTTCGATGGAAGCGTCGCCCACTCCTCGTGCGTCGGCTTCGGCCTCGAACGAGTCGCGCTCGCCCTGCTCTTCAGGCACGGTGTGGATAGCGCAACATGGCCCGCACCGATCCGGAGTCTGCTCACACTCGGGTAGCTGATCGACCGCGAGCAGACCAACCCCTGCAAGGAAAAGAAGCCTTTTCGTTCCCTCGACGCGCCTTCGATTCTCGCCGGTGCACGGGAGGTCGAACTGTGAAAGGATGCGCCGAGTCCAAGATGGACTCCTCTCAGGGCGTAAGTATGAAGACTCTCAAGATCGTGACGATGGCGTGTGGTGCGGGTGCACTACTCCTGGCCCTGATGATCAGCCCCGCCACCACGGCCTTCGCCTCAACCACTGCGAGCGCGGCGTCAACGCAAGTGGTCTCTGCGGCGCCGATCACCGACGGTCCGTCTCGCAGCGAATGCCTCTATCCAGATTTCGATGACACGGGGCTCGCAGCCCTTCAGGCCGCAATCACGAGTTGGGACACGCTCACGAACTCGACCGTGTCGTGCGTCTCGGCGTATCTGAATGGTGCGACGACGTGGGCGCAGTGGGACGATCCGTGGATCACTGACTCGTCGTATGGGTACACCTCATGGGTCGCAGAAGCGCCGCACAATCAGCTCGTGCTGGCGGTGGACCTGATTCCCAGCAGCCTCGTAGATGCGGGGAGTCCGTTGGATTGGGAGACGGCGTGCGCCGCGGGCGACTACGACTCCTACGCCACCGAACTCGGCACGAACCTCGTCGCTGCCGGTCTGCAGAACTCGGTCATTCGTCTCGGTCCGGAGATGAACGGTACGTGGGAGACCGATTTCATGGGCACCACCACTCAGGAGCAGAACCTGTGGGCCACGTGCTTCGCCAACGAAGTGACCGCGATGCGACAAGCCGCTGGGCAGAACTTCCTCTTTGACTGGGACCCCAACGCCGGCAAGGGGGCCTACCCGTACGCAAACTTCTATCCCGGCAACTCGTACGTCGACATCATGGGACTCGACCTCTATGACGTCGATAGCAACACGCCAAACACATCGGTCACCTTCTCTCAACTCGCCGATGAGCCCTTTGGGCTGGCAGATTTTGAGACGTTTGCGGCGGCACAGGGAAAACCCATGAGCTTTCCCGAATGGGGACTGTCGACCGTCCCCTCGGGGGACGATCCCGGGTACATCGACGGCATGGCATCAGCCGTCGCCAACGGGAACTTCGCCTTCGAGACCTACTTCGACGGAGGAGGCACCGGCTCCAAGGCCCTCGCCCTTGGAGCCAGCACGCCGCTGTCGCTCGACGCCTATCAAGAGTGGTTCGGTACTCCGTCGACGACCGCCGCGACCATTTCGGGAACCGTCACCGCGGTCGGTGGTGGTGACCTTGCGGGCGTCTGCGTGGAAGCGTTTCTCAACGGCACCGACATCGCGGCGTCAGCGTCCACGGCTGCCGATGGCACGTACGCGATCACCGGTCTGGCGCCGGGGAGCTACGGCGTCGAGTTCGCTCCGGGGTGCGGCGGCGGGGACGACGCAACGCAGTGGTACAACGACACGGCGTCGGGAACGCAGACGGCGCCGGGTACCTTGGTCGCCGTTACGGCGGCCACCCCGACAACAATCAACGCCACGATGTCGGCGGGCACCAGCATCTCCGGGACGGTGAGCGCGGCAGTCGGCGGAGCCAACCTTGCGGGCATCTGCGTCAACGCCTTCCCGGTTGGCGGCGCCACTGGCGCTGGTACGGCCGGCACCAGTGCCGCCGACGGGACGTACACCGTTGAAGGCCTCTTGCCCGGCAGCTACGACGTCGAGTTCTCTGCGGGGCCGTGCGGGGGAACCTACGCGGCGCAGTGGTACAACGGCACGCCAACCGGCGCGTCGTCTCTGTCGGGTGCGTTGGCCGTTGCCGTGGCGGTGGGCTCTCCGGCGAACGGCATCAACGCGGTGATGGCGGTGGGTACGAGCATCTCGGGGACCGTGAACGGAGAAGCGGGCGGAGCGCTCGCCAACATTTGCGTGTCGGCGTACCCCGTGGGCGGTGGCGTGGCCGAGACCGCGACAACCGCCGTCGATGGCTGGTACACGATTGCTGATATCGCGGCGGGCAGCTACACCATCGAGTTCGACCCGAATCCCTGCGGAGGAGGCAACTACGCCACCCTCTGGTACAACGGCACCGCCTCAGGCACTCCCATCTCGGCAGACGCGCTGGGGGTTTCCACGTCGGTGGCGTCTGCGGCGAACGACATCAACGCCGTACTGCCTGTCGGCGGCACGGTGTCCGGGACAGTGACCGCTGCCGTCGGCGGGTCGGAGGTGGGCGGCGCCTGCGTGTCAGTGACCTCTACTGATGGCGGAAACAGTGGCTCTACGATCACGGCGGCCAGTGGTACCTACGCCGTCTCGGGACTGGCGGCCGGCTCCTACGACGTGGCCGTCGACCCGACGTGTGGCGGTACTGTCACAACCCCGTACGCCTCGCCGCAGCCCGCGTCCGGTGCGGTGGCAGTCACTGCTGGCGGGACGTCGACCGACAACGTCGGCCTGGTCCTGCCCGGGTCGATCACCGATGTCATCACGCCAACCACCAACGCACCGACCAACGCGGTAGTCGGTGGTGCCACGTACTCACCGAGCGCAACCGCGACCTCGGGTGACAACGTGAAGATCACCCTGGATGGCACGTCCACCGGCTGCGCGCTCAATTCGGGCGTGGTGAGCTTTACGGCGGCCGGTACGTGCATTATCGACTTCAACGATCCCAGTTCCGGCACGAGCGACGCGTACTCGTCGGCCGTCCAAGTTCAGCAGTCCTTCATCGTCGCAGCATCGTCTGGTGGCGGTTCTGGTGGCGGTTCTGGTGGCGGTGGCGGTTCTGGTGGCGGTGGCGGTTCGGGCGGCGGTGGCGGCTCGGGCGGTGGCGGCTCGGGCGGAAGCTCGGGCGGCGGCGGTTCGAGCGGTGCTGGAGGTGGAGGTTCGACCACTCCGCCACCGGCTCCTCCAGCCACTCAATCCGCGCAGGCACCAGTTCCTCGCGAAACAACGTATGGAACGAATGACAGTGCATTGAGCGCGAGGGACAAGCGTGTCCTCAGCGCGTTGGTGAGAAAAATCGAGCCAGGAGATTCAATAACGATTACCGGCTTCGCGTATCACGATGCGACCTTGGCTCGAAAGCGGGCATCGGTGGTCGCGATCTTTTTGAAGGCACTCCTCAAGGTAAAGATGGCAATCTTGATAAACACGAGTTCAAGGGTGGGCAAGGTGATAGTGACGACGCGCATATAGGGTTGCGGACTGCGTCAAGGCGAGCAGAGAAGCCTAAGAGCCGTTCGTCAAGGCATGTCGTTACTTCCGACCGATGAGCTTGCGAACGGAGGATGGCCTCAGTCGACTTCGCTGCCTGTCACCTGTTCAAGTCGATCGAGCATCGTCGTGGCCCCGATCTGAGAGAAGATGTCGCGCGCCTCCTTCGCAACCGTGGCGTCGACGTGGTCGCCGCCAAGGACCTGCACCAGATCGAGCTCGCAGAGACCCAGGTCGAGGACACTGTCAACGGCCCGCCATCGCTCGATCGCGTCAAGGTACGTCGCGGCCGCCTCATCGGGGTGGCCCTCGAGGGCAGCGATGCCAGCCTCGGTCGTGCGACGCTGGGCGGCCATGGCTCGCCCCCGTACGCGCTGCATTTGGGAATAGACGCCGCGAAGGTCATCGAGATTACCGAGCCACAGTGCGGCTCGCGCCGCGATGCCGAGTGCCACGGCGCTATTGATGCCCATCGGGTCGATTTCCATCGCGCGATGAGCGTCGCGGTACGCTCCCTCGAGATCACCGTTCGCAAGCGCCACGCACGCCTCGGTGGTCAGGCGCGTCGTCTGTGCTGCCAATGTGTCGTCACTCATGACGTCGCCGACAGTGAGGAACTCGCCCGCTCGCGCAGCGTCTCCACTCATTGCGGCGAGCACGGCCTCAAGGCCGGCCATCCAAGTGCTGTGCCACAGACCGAGATCGCGCTGGTGCAGCTCGGCAATCGCGGCGCGCGCCTCGTCCCAGAGGCCCACGTAGATGGACGTCTCAGCGATGTTTAAGAGGTTCGTGAGCTCTAAGCCCCGGTGTCCCGCCCTGCGGGCGATCTCCACCGCTTCGAGCGCCACCGCGACCATTCCCCGCGGGTCGTCCGGCAACATGTAGAGGCTGAGTCCGGTGCGCGCGCGCGACTGCTCCGCGAGTTCGCCCGCGTCGTCGGCGATGACCGCCATCCCGCGGGCCACCATAACCGCCTCGCGGTGGCGACCGAGTGTGAACAGGGCCAACGACCGCGAACCGAAGGCCCCCGCAAGCAGTGCACTGTCGTCGAGCTCCTCAGCGAGTCCCGCCGCCGTCTCGCACCACTCGAGGGCCAGCTTCGACTCACTGCCGTGCGCGAGCACCCAGGCCAGCGCATTTGCCAAACGGGCCCTCACGTCGACGCTTCCGGCATCGTCGAGGAGCTCGTAGAGGCTCTGGCACCTCTCGATCGCCTCATCGCTCCGGCCTGACATGTGAAGAGAAAAGGCGAGCTCCGCGGTCAAGAGTCCCGACGCTCTGAGATCGTCGCGTGCTTGGTGGATGGCGATGGCCTGCTCGAGAAGGTCAATGGCGCGCTCTGGCTCTTGACGTCGCATGGCGGCCTCACCGGCGCGCTCCAGCAACGGCGCCCGCAGCGCGTCGTCATCCCCGGCCAGCTCCAGCGCCTGATCGAAGAAGACGGACGCCTGCTCGGGCGAACCGAGCGAGAGCGCCCGCTGACCCGCGCGGTCGAGCCACTCGAGCGCCTTGGACAGCAACCCTTCGGTGGCGGCCTCTTCAGGGCTGACCCGGGACGCCTCGAGGAAGTGCGCGGCGATCACTCCGGCGAGCTCCTCTTCGCCGAGTGATTCGGCGTAGTTCGCGATCGCGAGGTGCTTGGACTTGCGATCGCGGCGGGCCAAGGTGCCGACCGCGACCTCGCGGATCACCCCTTGAACGAAACCGTACTGACCGCGCTCCGGCGAACGGGGGTCGTTGTCAGCGAAGAGGTACTCCTTGCGCACGAGGTCGCGCAGTTCGACCTCGAGCTCCTCGGCGGGGGTGCCGTTGACGACACGGAGGCTCTCCATGGAGAAGGTGGAGCCCACGATGCCGGCGTCTTGGAGCAGTGTGCGTTGCCGGGGCGAGAGAGAGTCGAGACGCGACGCGATCAACGCGTGAAGGGTCTCTGGTACTTCGAGCGTCCCGAGCTCGCCGTCCACCCGGTAGCCATCGCCGGACTCGACGATGACGCCGCGATCGACGAGCATGCGGATCATCTCGACGGCGTAGAGCGGGACGCCTTCGGCGCGTTCGAGCACGCGGACCACAACCTCAGCGGGCAGTCCTTCGACGAAGCCGTTGAGGAGTTCTTCCATCGCGGTGCGCGAAAGGGGCTCGAGGTGCAGTGACGTGAAATTACGCAGACCCGCTCCCCACGAAGGACGCCGGTCCATGAGTTCAGGGCGCGAGAGGGTCACGATGAATATGGAATAACCCTTGGACCACTCGAGGATCGATTCGACGAAGTCGATCATGCCGGCGTCGGCCCACTGGAGGTCCTCGAACACAAGAACGCACACGCCGCGCGAGGCAATACGTTCGAAGAGCGTGCGCCACGCCGAGAACATCTCCTCGCGGTTCGCGCTCGGGGCTTCCACCAGTCCGAGCAGGTGCGCCAGATGCGGTTCGATCCACTGGCGCTCCTCAGTCTCGGTGACGAAATCATCGAGCACGCGTCGCAGTTTCTTGAGGGAAGAGGCCGAATCCTCGGTCTCCAAGATGCCCGCTCGCATTCGCACCATCTCACCGAGCGCGCCGAAGGTAATCCCCTCGCCGTACGCTCGGGACCGGCCCTGGTGCCAGTAGACCGTCTCGGCCAAGCCGTCCACGTACTTGAGAAACTCCCAGGCGAGGCGGCTCTTGCCGATCCCCGGGATGCCGGTGACCGACATGAGTCGGGCACGTTGCTCACGGCCCGTCGCGTGCAACGTGTCCTTGATGAGCCGAATCTCCTCTTCGCGTCCGACGAAGGGTGGTTCGAGACGCTCCGCTCGACCGAGGCCCTTGCGCTGGGCCACTACGCGCACCGCTCGCCACGCGTTGAGCGCGTTCGCTTTGCCCTTCAGTTCAAGTGCGCCGACGCTCTCAAAAGCAATGGCTCCCGACGAGGCGCGCCACGTGGCCTCATCGACGAGGACCGTCCCGGCCTCGGCCGCGCCCTGGACGCGCGAGGCCGAGTTGACGGTGTCACCAAGCACCATTCCCTCGCCCACCTTGCCAATCGTGATCGCGACCTCTCCCGTCACGACGCCGCCTCGAGCGCGCAGTCCCGGGTGACCGGTCTCACCGCCCAGTGTCGTGACGGCGGCCACGACGTCGAGTGCCGCCCGCACGGCGCGTTCGGCATCGTCTTCGTTGGCGACCGGCGCTCCCCACACCGCCATGACGGCATCACCGATGAACTTTTCGACCGTGCCCCCGTAACGCACGATGACGCGCTGTGCTCGATCGAAGTACTCGCTCAGCAGCTCTCGGACACTTTCTGGATCACGCTGCTCGGCGAGCGGCGTGAACCCGACCAGATCGACGAAGAGTACCGAGCACAGCCGGCGCTCGGCAACGGCCACGAGTTCCTCCTCGGTGGGGCCAGAGACGCGAACCGGCGCCACCGGTGAGAATCCCGAGGGAACCGGCGCCACAGCGCTGCCACAGCTGGCGCAAAATGGCTTGTCGGCTAGTAACTCTGCGCCGCACGACGAACAGCGCGCTGAGAGAGCGGCGCCGCAGTTGGCGCAAAACGGCTTGTCGTCCGGCGTTTCACCCTGGCACGACGAGCATCGCATAATCCCTCCCTGGCCTGGCAGCATACGACCTAACTCGTCGACGGCGAAAGGCCTTTGATTCGAGTCGTACGGTACATACAGCGCGACTGACCTACTCTCCGCAGCTCACAGCCACGCCAAGCGGCGAGCAGATCTGGCGCATTCGGTACGAGACACCTCGCACCTCGGGGGTTCTCACCCAGAGATCAGGCGTGCCCATCGCGAAAGTACCTTGCCGGAGTGATACCGGTCTCGCGACGAAACGCGGCAACAAATGCGCTCGCCGATTCATACCCGACCTTTCGTGCGACTTCGGCAACGGGTTCACGCGCACCGAGCGCCTCCATGGCACAACGGAGTCGAACGAGCGCGCGCCAGCGGGCGAATGACAGCCCGGTGTCAGAGAGGAAGGCACGAGCAAGGGTCCGGCTACTGGCCCCGACGTCTCGTCCCCACTCGCTTAGCGTCCGGTCGTCGGCCGGGTCGTCGATCAACATCCTCGCGACATGCAGGGCTCGATCATCCGTGGGCATCCGCACGTCAAAGGACAGAGTCGGAACCGGTTCGAGGAGGTCGACGAGCAGCTGTTCGGCAAGCCTTCGACGAGACGACTCCAGCTCATCACGCTCAAGATAGGTCAGAAGGTCGGCGACGAGCGGTGTGGTGAGCACCGGAGTACACGTGCGCCACGAGATCGCACACGAGCTCGGTCGTACGTAGGCGGTGCGCATCGTCGCTGCGCTCTCGGACAGCGTCTCGTGGCGCACACCGGCGGGAATCCAGAGCGCCCGCGTCGGCGGGAGCACCCACGCTTCACTACCACTTCGTACCGTGAGCACACCACTTGCGGCCCACGCGAGTTGATGGTCTTCGTGAGTGTGCCAGTCGAACACCGTGCCCGCCGGCATGGGGAATGTGCAGACGGCCAAGCCCAGCGTCGCGTCGACCGTACATTCGTCAGGTTGTCTGTCTTGCGACATCGATTGTCAGCCTACGGTCTTGGCATCGCGCGTGACGATCCCTACGTTGTTCCTATGAACGAAAACCACGCACAGCTTTGTCCCAGTCCCGAGTGGGCAGAACACATTCAACAAGACGTGCTGCCGTTTCTCGTCAACATCGCTGTTCTCGGTGACGACATGCTTGAACTCGGTCCTGGGCCCGGCGCCGCGACGGAGTGGCTGCACCGACGCGTTCGCCGACTCGTCGCGGTTGAACCGGACGAGGCCGCGGCCAAGCTGCTCACCGAGCGATACGACGGCACGAACGTGGAGATAGTCGTAGGGGACGCCACGCACCTGGACGTTCCGTCAGACACGTTTGATTCCGTGGGGTCGTTCACGATGCTTCACCATGTGACGACCTTTTCTGCTCAGCAGCGGTTGCTGCAAGAGGCCTTTCGCGTGCTCAAGCCCGGTGGCGTCTTTCTCGGATCCGACAGCCTCGCGAGCAATGGGCTTCACCACTTCCACGAAGGCGACGACTACAACCCGGTGGACCCCGCATCTTTTCTCGTTCGTCTACAAGCGGTGGGCTTTGCGCAGCTCACGATCGTGGTCGATGGGAACGTGAAGTTCGTCGCGCGAAAGCCCGACCCGTCAACTTCAGACGATTGTGAACGAGACTAAGAGGAGCTGCTCATGACACTGCCATACAACGAACCACTGACCGTGCGTGCACTTGGAGACCGAGTGATCCCGGAACCACCCCGTCGCGGTGAGCCTGGTGGAGATCCGTGCGGGATCTGCAGCGGTATGGCAGCCGCCGCGGTCTGGTCCAATGCCAACTGGTCGCTCCACCCGCCGGTGGGAGGCAGCCTCGTCGGAGCGGTGTGGCTCGCGACCAGAGCACACGTCGACTCGTTCAAGGATCTTCCAGAACCCGCCGCTGCGGAGTTTGGGCGGGTCGTTGCCAACGTCGAACGGGGAATCCTCTCGCTTGGAGGCGTCGCTCGAGTTCACCTTTATCGCTGGGGAGACGGGGGCTCACACTTCCACGTCTGGATGCTCCCGCGCCCGCTCGGCATGCTCGAGGCGACGGGCATGATGCTGCCCCTCTGGGAAGATGTCCTGCCTAACGTCACCGACGATGAGTTGCGGGCGGCAGCAGAAAAGGTGGCGCTCGCTATGGATGTCCCGTAAAGCCTGATTGGAGCGGCTGCACATCTGTTGTTGATGACGTGTAGCATTTCGTAGCCCTCAGTGCTACACTCGCAGGATGACCAAGACCATTGCCCGGCGGGAGTTACGCAACAACAACGCCCACGTGATCGACGCCGTGGTGTCCGGCGATTCCTTCATCGTCACGCGCAACGGCGTCCCGGTGGCCGAACTCGGCCCAATTCGCAGCCCGCGTCGGAACTTCGTCGCGAAAAGTGACCTTTTCGCAGTCGCCTCCCACGGACCGCACATCGACTTCGCGCAGTTTCGATCTGACCTTGACCGCGTCATTGACCAGGTCCTCTAGATGCCTTCTGTCGGTCTGCTCGATACGTCGATCGTCATCGACTGGGATGACCGCGACGTCGTCACGGCGCTCCCAAACGAAATCGCAATCAGCGCGATCACTCTGGCTGAATTGACCGCCGGTCCCCGCCTGGCTTCGACGAGTGCCGAGAGCGCACGCCGCCAAGCTCGGCTGCAACAGGTTGAAGCGACCTTCGACCCGATTCCGTTCGACGCGGGAGCCGCCCGAAGCTTGGGACAAGTCGTGGTCGCGATATCCGACGCGGGCCGCTCTCACCGGAGCCGTATCGCGGACCTGCTCATCGCCGCCACCGCGCACGCCAATGGGCTCGCGCTGTACACACGTAATCCGCACGACTTCGCCGGTCTCGAAGACCTCATCGAAGTTATTGGCGTGTAGCTGGCACGCGGCGCGACTCTCTACACTCGTCATCAATGAGTTTCAACTTTCGCAGTGACAAGGCGGTGACGCGTGAGGCCACTGCTGACGAGATGATGCCCGTGCTGAGACCGGGAAACGTCGTCTTCACGTCCTCGGACCCGGAGAGGCTCCGGGAGTTCTGGGCCGCATTGACCGGCTACGAGCCGCGGCCTCTTCCCGGGACGTTCTTGGGACTGCGCGACCCCTCTGGTCGGGGACCGCACCTGACGTTTCAGCGCTCCGACGTCGATGATGTTCCTGTCGTCGGTCGGTGTCACATTGACTTCTACGCCGATGATCCTGACGACGTTGCAGAGCGGGCCCTCCAGCTCGGCGGCGACTTCGTGCGCAGAGCGAGCGAAGGTGATGTCCGTTGGGTAGTGCTGACCGATCCCGAGGGAAACGAGTTCTGCGTCGTCATATCCGGCCCGGATCGAACTCCCTAGCGACGGTCCTTCAAAGGATCACGATATGAAGCACGCAGGAGAAGAAGCGCTAGACCGCCTTGAACCGTTCTTGAATGAGCTCCGTGCAGTCGAAGGACTGGTGGAGAAGAAGCGAGGCGTCTTCTATCGAAAGTCGGTCGCCTTTCTCCACTTCCATGAAGATCCCGCGGGCCTCTTCGTCGATGTTCGGTTGGGACCCGACTTTGAGCGCTACCGCGTCGAGACGAGCAGCGAGCGTTCAAGGTTGATCAAGATGATCCGGGCGCTCTGATCGTGGCTCGTGACGATCAAGGAGGTTCGCAATGCGAGACCGCCGACCACGCACGAGAGTTGTCGGCGGTCTCGCAGTCAAGCGCGGCTCGGAAGGTCAGCCGGAGACGAAACGATGTTGACTAGTACGAAATCCCCGAGCTTGGCGGCGACGTCGTGGTCGTCGTGCTGCCCGTTCCGCCCGTCGAGCCAGTCCCACCGGACGGGCCAGTGGCACCCGTTGAGCCCGAACCACCCGAGCTGCCCGTCCCGCTTGTCTCCGTGGGCGGCGTATGGGGGCTGACGGGGTTGACTGACCGCCACCGTCCACCGAAGGCAGTGATGTTTCCGTTCACCTGACCCGGCGCCTTGTCGCCGACGAAGCGGTACAGCGGTATTCCTTCGTAGGTGACCTGGTGCGTCCCGTTCGCGCGCATGATCTCGCCAAGACCCTTCACACCGACACTGTCGGGCGCCTTCTGCCCAGCGGTCAAGAGCACCGGTGGCCAGTCGACCGCGCACTGCCCGGTGCAGTTGCTCTTGTTCTTAGCGTCCTTCGCGAAGGCGTAAACGGTGTCACCGTTCTTCAACGTGAGTGTCGGTCCCCACGAGGCGTTCTTCGTCACCTTCAACGTTGTGGGTACCGCGCTCGCGCTGCTCGCGAGCGACAGCACGGTCGCCGCCAGGACGGCGGCACCACCTACCGTAATGATGGCGACCGCGGTCTTTCGGCGCGAGCGTCGACGACCGCGCACTATTGATGACGTGTTTCTCATTCCTTATCGATCTCCTTGTCGCGGCGTCTCGTGTGCGATAACGCCCGAGTTGGAATACTGATGGCTCGCAATTTTGCTCAACGACTTGTCGTCGCCAACATAAGAATTGCGAGTCGCCATGAGGGGAACGTGACGAGCGCTTGATGCAAAGACCGTGCCGTGAGTTGAGGCGTTGTGGGGAGCCGTTCGGGCAATGAAACAGCCGACCACTCAGAGAGTGGTCGGCTGTTTGCTCACATGGTCGAAGTAGTCGCCGGGTGGGGAGAGCACCTTCGCCAGTGATCTGTCAGCTACTGCCTTCAGAAGTTGCGTACTCGACGGAGTTTGACTCGATCGTGTCGCGATACCACTTGAAGCTCTCCTTACGCAGACGGTCCCCCGTGGGAAAGTCCACCCAGATGATGCCAAAGCGTCGCGAGTAGCCGTAGGCCCATTCAAAGTTGTCAAGGAGACTCCACACGAAGTAACCCTGGACGTTGACGCCGGCGTCGATGGCGTCGTGCACGGCCGAGATGTGTTCTTGCAGATAGGCGACGCGATTGTGATCGAGGACGTGACCGTTGGGGTCAACGTAGTCGTCAAACGCGGCACCATTCTCCGTGATGTAAATGGGAAGTTTCGTGTACTCGTCGCGAATGCGCATCAGCAGCGAGGTGAGTCCCGAGGCGTGGATTTCCCAGTCCATCGCGGTCTTGTCACGGCCCGGCGTTTCGAGCGAGCGGATCCGCAGATCTGGGAACTCCTCGCCGGTGGCGACGAAATAGCCCGCGACGCGGGCTTCTGCGGCACGCGTCTCATCTACAACCGTCGAAGGGAAGTAGTAGTTCACGCCGAGAAAGTCGAGGGGCTGAGCGATCACGCCGAGATCGCCGTCGCGCACGACCGAAAGTCCGGGCTCTGCCTGGCGGTAGTGCTCGAGCATGTCCTCGGGATAGCACCCATGGAAGAGCGGATCGAGGAACAGCCGATTCAGATTGCCATCCGCCCTGCGAGCGGCGGCGATGTCGAGCTCGTGCTGGGAGCCCGGCTGAAAGTCGCCGAGGTTCAGCGTGATGCCGACCTTCGCCGACGGCACCGCCGCGCGAAGAATGGGCACCGCCAGACCGTGGGCAAGCAGCAGGTGGTGGTTCGCCGCCGCGGCCTTGCCGATGTCCCTAAGACCCGGCGCGTGGCGACCAGCGCCGTAACCCAACCAGGATGAGCACCACGGCTCATTGAGTGTGATCCATCGCTCGACGTCGTTGCCGAGCGCGCTCGCCACGATGCCGACATACTCCGCGTAGCGCTCTGCCGTATCGCGCACGCACCATCCGCCGTCGTCTTCGAGCGTCTGGGGAAGATCCCAGTGGTAGAGCGTCACCGTCGGTTCGATGCGGCGTTCAAGCAGTCCGTCGACGAGTCGACGATAGAAGTCAAGTCCGGGTTGGTTCGCGGGGCCTCTTCCCGTTGGTTGGATCCGAGGCCACGCCACAGAGAATCGGTACGCGCCGACGCCGAGCTCCTGCAAGAGATCGAGGTCTTCGTTCATCCGGTGATAGTGATCACAGGCGATGTCGCCGGTGTCCCCGTTCCATACCGCGCCCGGAGCGCGACAAAAGGTGTCCCAAATGGAAGGGCGACGTCCGTCGGCCGTGGCCGCGCCCTCGATCTGGTACGAGGCGGTCGCGGTTCCCCAAAGGAACTCAGGTGGGAAGGTACGTGAGGGACTGCCCTCGCGCGCGCTGTGCATGCTCATGAGAAAACTCCTAGTCAAAAATACGATGTGCGAGGGTGAGCGACTTGCGATCCGCCGGCCGCCAGGCCGACGGACCGCATAGTCTTGATACCTCCGTGCACGGTTCCGCAGGGTTGAGTTGACGGAACCGTGCGCGGAGGTGACCTTTTAGGAAACTGCCGTGATGTGGGTCAAGATGTACGGCAACTCGGGGTCACCGGGCGCCGGGTCCATGTACGGATTCGACGGCGTTGGAAAGCCCGTGTAGTTGGCGGTCGAGTACTCGCACCACGTAGCCCCGTAGAGCAACGGAATGACCGGCAGCTGGGTTGCGATCACCTTTTCGAGGGGCAACGACGCCGCTGCCACGGCCGCCGTGTCGCTCGGGTCGGTCCCCGCCAGCTTGGCCAAGTCCGCTTGAACCGCCGCGCTGTTGTAGCGACCGTAGTCGGCGTCCGCTGACTTACCAATTGGCGCCGAGGTCGTGTAGTCCAGCCAGTTGTCGTACTGGGTGTACGGGTTGGTTCCCCCGTTGCCCCAGTGCTCGATGGTCGTGAAGTCACCGTCCGCCGAGTCCGTGTACCACTGCGACGCCTGCACGCCGTAGACGGTGGCGTCGATACCCTCTGACTTCAGCTCGGATGACATGAGCTGCGCGTCGGCGTAGTAGTCCGAGTACGCGATCGGATCTTCGATCGAGAACTTGATCTCCTTGCCATTCTTCGCGTAGAAGCCTTGGCGGTTCTTCTTGTAGCCGTCCTTCGTCAGGATCTTCTTCACCATCGCCGGGTTATTGGTGGGCGAGATGTCGTTCTTGAACTGTGAGGCCAGATACGCCGACTGGTTGGGAAGGATCAGACCGCTCAGCGACGTCGCCGGCGCCTCGTAGCCGCTCTCACCCTTGATCCCAAGCTCCTTGCGGTTCACGCCCACACTGATCGCTTCGCGAACCGCGGGGTCGTTGAGAGGCGCCTTGGTGACGTTGAATTCCAGCGTCACCGTGTTGCCCGGAGCGAAGAACGTGTGGTTGGTTGCCTTGTCCTGGTCGACGAAGATGCTGTTCACATTGGCAATGTCGTTGCCTGCCCAGGTGAGTGTCCCGTCAGCCAGGTCGGTCGCCGCGTCCGCGTTCGTGTCCACGCTCAAGACTTGGACCTCGCTGGCTGCAGGTGCAGTACCCCAGTAGCCCGAGTTCGCCGTGTAGTCAACGACCGACGAGGTGTAGCTCGTGGGCACGTAGGGACCGGTGCCGATGGCTCCGGTGTTGGGCACCGTCGCGGTCGCGGTCGACGTGTACGTCGTCCAGAAGCTCGACGGCACCATCAACTCGTTTCCGGCTATCGCCGTGATGTTGGCGTATTCCGGCGACGCGAAGTTCAGCACCACCGTGTTACCGCTTGCGGTCGCCGGGCTCGCGAGTGGAGGAATCCCATTCACGTTGGCGGCCGAATTGTCGTTGGTGCCATTGAACGTCGCGGCGACGTCGGCTGGAGTGAAGGCCTGGCCGTTGCTCCACTTGACACCCGTTCGGATGGTGAAGGTGAGCGTCTTGCCGCCATTGGACCAGGCGTACGCCGTGGCAAGCCACGGGTACGAAGTTCCTGCCTTGATCGTGTCGAACTGAATCAGCGGTTCGTACACGAGCGAGCAGACACTCATTTCCTTACAGAACGAGTTCGAGTCGTACGGGTTGAAGTTGTTGGTGAACGTGACACCCGTGTTGCCCTCGAGCACCAAGGGTGGGTTAGCGGCGGACGCGGCACCGAGGCCCACGCTCGTCACGATGCCCAGTGTCACGCAGGCCATGGCAGTTAAGAGAATTCCTGCTTTTCTAAACATAGTTATCCTTTATATTGATTGTGTCCAGCCGGCCTTCGCCGACGTTTCTTGTTGAACCGTGTGGGTCCTTACTTGAACTACGCGAGGCCGGTTGGGCCTTCGCACTGTGGACGCCGCGTTCGCGTGATCGACGAACGCGGCGGTTCCTTAACCGGTGTTCATTTCCCCGTCGCGACCCCCTCTCCTCGCCTCTTCGGTATCGCCAACACGTCCGAGACCTCGGATTGGTCCCGGTAGAGCCAGCACTTCGACGTGTGAGAGTCGCCGACGCGAAACGACGGCGGCTCTTCAATCCGACAGATGTCCATCGCGTGGACGCAGCGTGGACTGAATCGACAACCCACCTGAGCGATCGTCGACAGGTTCTGCTCCCCGACGTCCGGTGCAACCGAGAGCGGGTTGGACGGATCCGGCACCGACGCGATCAGCAGTTGTGTGTAGGGATGGGTGGGAGCGTCGACGAGCGCGGTGCCACGCGAGTACTCCACCACCTGTCCGGCGTACATGACGATGATCTCTTCTGCGAGGTAACGCGCCGAGGCGATGTCGTGGGTGATGTAGAGGATCGCCAGCCGTTCGTCGTCGCACAGTCCGCGCAACAGGTTGAGCACGCCCAGGCGCACGGAGACATCGAGCATGGAGATCGGCTCGTCGGCGAGCAGGACCCTCGGCCGAACGCAAAGCGCGCGGGCAATCGAGACTCGCTGGAGCTGGCCGCCCGAGAGCTCGTGAGGATACCGATCGAGAAAGCGCTCGGGCGGCTCGAGGGACACTCGACGAAGTGCCGCTTCGGCGAGCGAGCGCGACTCGTCTTTGGCCGCACCGTGAATCCGCAGCGGTCGAATCAGGTCGTGGTTGATCTGGTGAACCGGGTTCATCGAGCCGAAGGGATCCTGGAGGACGAGTTGGACGTCCGAGGTGTACGCCAAGGTTCGCCGCGCCTTCGCCTCCACGGGCGTTCCTCGCAGGAGGATCTCCCCTGACGTAGGAGTGAGAATTCGTGCCAGCAGGCGGGCAAGTACCGACTTGCCCGAGCCGCTCTCACCGACGACGGCCGTCACCTCGCCCGCGCGCAGATCGAGGCTCACGTCGTCCACCGCTCGCACGATTCTCTTCTCGCCAAGGGCGTGGCCGGGCACCCGCACCTTGAAATGGCGCGTCAAGTGCCGCGCCTCGAGCTCACTCACGGTGGTGCTCGCGTCGCTCACGTCGGCTCCCCCTCGCTCGAGGGCGTCGGCGTTGCTCGACGCAGTTCCACGGGGACGCTTGTGCGCGCATCGCTCGCGTGCAGCCAGCACGCCACGTACCGAGCCTCGTCGTCGAGCATCGCCAAGGGCGGGGTTTCGGTGAGGCAGCGCTCCATCACGTACGGGCACCGGGGATGGAAGGCACAGCCGCTCGGCAGATCCGAGAGGTCCGGTGGGGAGCCCGGGATGCCGATCAGCTCCTGGCGTTCACCGTGCATCGGGGGAAACGAGTTAAGCAGCCCGAGCGTGTAGGGGTGGCGCGGTGCGTCGTAGAGCGCGCGGGCACCGGCCCGCTCGACCAGTCGGCCTGCGTACATGACGGCGATCTCGTCGGCCAGTTCGACCAGCAGCGAGA
This sequence comes from uncultured Acidimicrobiaceae bacterium, assembly GCA_963724865.1. Classification (GTDB taxonomy): domain Bacteria; phylum Actinomycetota; class Acidimicrobiia; order Acidimicrobiales; family RAAP-2; genus RAAP-2. The sequence continues at coordinate 266,141 of CAVRWO010000005.1, forward strand.
GGTCGTGGGTGATAAAGATCATGGCGAAACCAAATCGAGCGCGCAGCTGGGCGAGTTCGCCGAGGATCTCGCGCTGGGTGACAACGTCGAGCGCCGTCGTGGGCTCGTCCATGATCACGAGCTTGGGGTCGAGGGCCAAGGAGAGCGCGATCATGACGCGCTGACGTTGGCCACCGGAGAGCTCGTGAGGGAAACGTTGAAGGCGGTCTTCGCCGAGGCCGACCAGCTCGAGTAACTCGATCGCCCTCGCTCGACGTTCAGCCCTCGACATATCGCGACGATGCGCTTTGAAGACCTGGTCGAACAGTGAGCCGACGCGCACCACGGGATTCAAGGCGTTCAGGGCGCTCTGGATCACGACAGAGATCTGTGTCCAGCGCACGCGTCGAAGCATCGCCTCATTGGCAGCGATGAGGTCGATGAACTCATCGGGTCCGCCCTCGCTGGCAGCGCCGACGTTGAACTGCGCCGTGCCGCCGGTGATCACGGCAGGTGCGCGCAACAGCCGTGTGAAGCCGTAGACCAGGGTCGATTTTCCCGAACCGCTTTCGCCCGCCACGCCGAGCACCTTCGAGCGATCGAGATGGAAACTGACCCCGTCGACGGCACGCACCGCACCCGCGCCGACGCCGTAGTCGACACAGAAGTCATTGATCTCCAGGATGCGCTCGTTCACCGTTGGCTCCTCCGGCGTGCTTATGGCGTTCGCCGCCGACGCTTCGCGGCGCTCCAGCGCGTCGGTGCTCACGACGTCACCTTCGAGGTCGCCGCCACGGCTCGCGAACCCCTCGCCGTCGCCGGGCGAAGGACCGGCGTGAGACCAAGTCGAACACGTCGGGGAAGGCCCAGGCGACGGCGCTGACGAGCGGTGAGTCCCGACTCTCGCAATCGGGGGTTGATGAACTCGTCAATGCCGAAGTTCAGCAGCGCCAGCCCGGTGCCGACCAGTGCGATGCACACGCCCGGCGGCACGAACCAGTACCACTCGCCCGACAGCGGGGCGTTGTTGGCCTGCGCCCAGAAGAGCATCGTGCCCCAGTTCCACACCGACGTGCTGGTCAAGCCAATGTAGGCGAGCGTCACGTACGCGCCGATGGAGTACAGGATGGTGAACAGCAACGACGACGCCAGGATCGGCAGGAGGTTCGGGGCCACCTCGGTGAGCATGATGCGCCACCGGCTCTCACCGATGATCCTCGAGGCCTCGACGAAATCGCGGTTCCGCAGCGACATGGTCTGAGCCCGTAGGACGCGCGCTCCCCACGCCCAGCCGGTCAGCGAGATCACGAGCCCGATGACAAAGGCGTTCGAGCGGCTCTCTACGGGGAGATAGCTATCGATCACGATCAGCAGCGGTAACCCGGGGATCGCGAGGAAGACGTTCGACAGCAACGACAGTCCGTCATCTGTGACGCCGCCGAGGTACCCGGCGGACACTCCAATGAGGGTCGCCAACGCAGTCGCCACCAGGCCCGCGACCAGAGCGACCACGATCGTCGCGCGCGCCCCCACCAACGTCTGTGAGAAGATGTCCTGGCCCAGGCTGGTCGTGCCGAACCAGTGATGCCACGAGGGCGTCAGGTTCGGCGCGAACGAGGTGTTGTTCGGGTCGTCAGGCGCCAAGTACGGCCCGATGATCGTCAGCAAGAGGAAGAAGCCAGTGATGCCGAGTCCGAGCAGGACCTTGGGAGAACGGGGCAGGCGAAGGGTTTTCACGTGACGGCCCTCGTCCTCGTTCGCGGGTCCAGCCCGAAGTACACCAGGTCCGCGATGAGATTCGCTCCGAGTACAGCCAGAGTGATGATCAAGAAGATCCCCTGAATGAGCGGATAGTCCTCATTTTGAACCGCGTTCAAGAGGAGATCGCCCACGCCGGGATAGTTGAACACGAGTTCCACCAGCAAGGCGCCCGAGACCACGAGACCGATGGCGAGCGACAGGTTCGCGATGCTCGGCAAGATGGCGCTGCGGGCTGCGGTCATGATCACCTTGCGCCGCGGCAGACCCATAGCAACGCTCATGAGTACGAAGTCCTCGGCGACCATCGTGATCATCATGTTGCGCATGCCCAACATCCACCCCGCAATGGAGCTCAGCACGATCGAGACCATGGGCAGCTCTCCGTAGCGAATCACACTCGTCACGAATGCCCACGTCCACGACGGCGTCACATTGAGGCTGTACGAACCGAGCTCCGGAAACCAGTGCAAGTCGCTGCCGAAGACCAGCAGCATCACGGTGCCGAGAAAGAAATACGGCACGGCCTGGAAGAACGTCGCAGTGGGAATGAGCGAATCCAGCCGCGATCCGCGGGCCCAGCCGAGGAGAGCGCCCGAGCACGTACCAATGAGAAAGCTCACCAGGGTCGAGATGCCGATCAGCCCCACGGTCCAGGGCACGGCGCCCTTCAATATGGTGCTCACGGGCGACGAGAGGGTGATCGAGACGCCGAGGTTCCCGTGGAGCATTTGGTCCAAGTAGGTGAAGTACTGATGCACGAGGCTGCTCTGCAAACTCCCGCCAAAGGAGAGCCGTATGGATCTGATCTCCGCCGGCGTGACATTGGACTGGAGCTTTCCGATCATCGTCTGAATGGGATTGCCCGGCATCAATCGCGGAAGCAAGAAGTTGACCGTGACCGCCACCCACGCCGTCACGACGTAAACGCCCAAACGTCGCGCAATCATCCGCATGAGCTAGACGACCTCTCGCAGGGTCGCTCGCTCAATCGAGGCATCTGCGCGCGAATCTGGATCTTCGAGACATCCACAGCTCTTTCGCACGACCAGCTCCGTGGGCAGCACAATTGTCCGCTGCACGTCCTTTGGGTCGTTGATCATCGCCAACAGTGCGTCGATAGCCACCTGGCCGAGGATGCTTCCTGACTGGCGAATCGTTGTCAGCGACGGATTAAAGTATCGCGTCAGCGAGATGTCGTCGAAACCGGTCACCGCAATCTCTTCAGGCACGCGCAGCCCGCCCGCCTTGAGCGCGAAGATCACGCCGACCGCCGTTTGGTCGTTCGCACAGACGAAAGCCTCCGGAAGTGGCGCGCGATTCTCCAATCGCTCCTGCATGGCGAGCTCGCCGCCCGATGACGTCCAGTCGGACTTCAAGAAGTCGACGTCGTCGAGTGTGCCGCCAAGTTCACTAATAGACCGACGAAAGGCATCGGCGCGCGCCACACTGTCGGGGCTCTCGTCCGCTCCCGTCACGAACCCGAACCTTGTCACGCCGTGGACGTCGCGGAGGTGCTCGGCGAGACTACGCATCGCCTGCTCATTGTCCACCCGCACCGTCACGACCGAATCGACGTTGCCGCGTCCCGCGAGCAACACCACGGGAATGCGTCGAGCGAGATAGGCAACGTCCTCTTCCTTCAACACACGATCAAGCAAGATGAGCCCGTCGACGGTGCCGGTCAGATTGAGCAGTGACGTCAAACCCGAAGGGTGGCGTTCGTCGGCGCTGCTCAACAGAAGCGAGTAGCCGTGCTCGGCCGCGCGCATCTCGGCGCCTCGGATGACGATGTCGGTGTAGAGAAGGCTCGCCTCTTCAACGACGAGCACTGAGTCGTCGAGCGTGTGATTGTCGTTGTCAACGACGGCTCGCGTGAAGACGAGACCGAGGATCCAGTGCTTGCCGCTCGAAAGGCCACGGGCGACGACGTTGGGGACGAACTCCAACTCCTCCATCGCCGCAAACACCTTCTCGCGGGTGGAGGGCCGCACCGAGGAGAGAGAGTTCAGCGCACGACTCACGGTTGCTGTCGAGACGCCGGCTCGCGCCGCCACGTCATAGATAGTCGGTGGTGAATCGACCATCCGCCCCCCTCGATCTGCCCCATGCGGTCCGTAATGTAACCGCTTACAGTTCTGCAACCGCTTACAATAGTGACGAGCAACAGTCATGTCAAGTCGCCTGCAATAGAAATTTTCCGATCCCAGGGCCGGCGTTTCATTCAAAAACCCCAATGATCGGACGGGAAATCGAACCTAAGAACCGGACGTCGCATCTCGATCGCACTTGTGATTATGCGAACTTGTCGGGAGGCTCCCTTCACGCTCTGCTCAACCCTTCCCTCGCCTCGATCGCGAGGCCGTGCGGCCAAGCGACCGACCTTTTAACGTGCCGCGTCCGTCTGTGACTTCCCGTTAGGCGTGAACAAATCTCTCGCGCGAACAGTATTCACCACACAACAAAGAAAGTCCCCAACGGCAGAGCGTGAGGAAGCGACGATGACAGCGTTGAAAAAGCGGAACGACAACAGCACCCACCAACGTCGACTCGTCGCGGCGGTGGCCGTGAGCTTGACCCTTCTCGGTACGGGCGCGCTTACGAGCGCCGGTGCGACGTCGTCGCCGACGACGATCACCGTGACAAAGAACGCAACCTGGGGATCGACACTCACCCTTAAGGATGGCGACACGCTCTATCGCCTCACAAAAGACTCAACCGACAAAAGCGTGTGCACGGGAAAGTGTGCGACGGTGTGGATCCCGGTCGTCCTCGCAACAGGGCAGAAGACTCCCGTCGGCGTCGACGTCAGTCACCTTGGATCGTTCGCACGCGCCAACGGCGCACGCCAAGTCACCTACGAGGGCATACCGCTCTACACCTACACCGGCGACAAGAAGGCGGGCGAGGTGACTGGCAACGTCAAGGACACGTGGGGGCAGTGGTGGTCGATCAACCCGAGCAGTCCCCTCACGCCGCCAAAGAAGAAGGGGTCGAGCACCACGACGACGACCGGCGGGATTGCCTACTAAGCGATGACGTCGCTCGACTCGAACGCATCGAACCCTCGGGGCCTCACCTACCGATTCCAGCCGCCCGCTGACGACGTGAGATCGCCCGCCCGGTGGCGGCGATGGATGGACGTCGTGTTGTTCAGGGAGGCTGGTGCGACGAAGGCCTGGTACGGCGTCCTGGCGCTCGCCGCGATGTGCGCGTGGCTCGGGTACGTCGGGTTACACACCTTGCTCGGTTCAGATGATCTGGCTCAAGCGATCTCCGCCACTCGAGGTAACACGGTCGGTCCGGTGCTCGTCGTCTTCATCGGCGTGATACTCCTCGCTGAGCAGTTTTGGCCCGCGGTGCCGCGCCCGGTGCTCTCGCGGGCGCACCTCGTCGACCTCGGCTATCTCGTGCTGTTTGCCATCGTTGTCTTGCCGCTGCTCACGTTGGTCGAAACCGGGTTCTCGGTGGAGGTCACCCGGCACGCGCACTTCTTAGAGCTTGGCCGTTTGCCGCTCGGCTCCCAGGTGGTCGCAGCGGGCCTGATCCTCGTGGGGATTGACGCAATGAACTGGGCGGCGCACGTGGCAAACCACCGCTCGCTCATCCTTTGGCGTCTTCACGCGCTGCACCACTCACAAGAGGACTTGAGTGTGCTCACCACCTTTCGAACCCATCCGCTCATTCACGCTTCGTATCTGCCCTCCCTGTTCCCCGCGCTCATCCTCGGCGCGAGTGGCACCGTGCCGGGTCTCGCGATTGTCATCTACGGCTGCCTCATCACCCTCCCCCACGCCAATCTTCGCTGGACGTTCGGACCATTCGGGCGCATCTTCGTCAGTCCCGCCTATCACCGACTGCACCACGCCGCGACGTTCCTCGACGATCGCGGCACGGTCAACTACGCCTTCGTGTTGGTCTGCTGGGATCAGCTCATCCGTCGCGCCGAGTTTCCCCAGAAGCACGCAACGCCCGTCGCGACGGGAATTGCCGGACGGCCCGTCCCAATTGAGCAGGTTGGCCCCGCCCGTTCGACGCCTCGCACGGTCGCCGCGCAACTGGCGCAGCCCTTCAAGGTGCGTGCGGCCACCGACGGTCAGTAGAGCGCGATGAGAGTTCGCCAGTTTGTGACCTGGTTGCACGACACGCGCGACGAACCGCTCACCCGCGACCTCGCACTGCTCTGCGCGCGAGTCTTGCTTGCGTGGATCTTCATCTACCACGGCGCCGGCACGCTCTTTGGCGCCTTTCACCAGAGCGGCCTGCACGGTGAGACCGTGTACTTCCAGTCCGAGCACCTCGATCCGGCACGACTGTTCGCAGTGATCGACGGCACGACGCAGTTCGTTGGCGGAATACTCATCGGCATCGGCGTCCTCGGACGGCTCGCCGGATTAGCGCTCGTGGGCGACATGATCGGCGCGATGGTGACCATCACGTTCGCCCAGGGCCTCGTCGGTCCGAACGGCACGGGCTATCAGATCAACGTCGCTCTCATCATCCCCGCACTCGTCATCGCGTTCCTCGGCACCGGGCGCTTCTCACTCGATGCGCTGTTCTCGCGACGTCGACGCGGTCGTACGCCTCACCGCCAAGGGTCACCCGACGCGGCAGTGGCCAAGAGTCAGCTGTAGCGAACTAGGCGTTGAGCTGCGGCTCAAAGCGATAGCCGACACCTCGCACCGTCTTGATCCACTTTGGGTGATCGGGATCCGCCTCGATCTTCGCGCGAAGTCGACGGATGTGCTCGGTGACGGTGGCTTCGTTTTGCCACTCACTTGAAGAAGCCCACACGTGCTCGAGGAGCTGCGCACGGGTGTACACCTGGCGGGGCGTTGCCGCAATGAAGGAAAGCAGCGAGAACTCCTTGGACGTGAGGTCGAGGAGCTCGCCGGCGAGACGAACCTCGTGGGTGTTCTCGTTGATCTGGAGATCGCCGTAGCTGATGTCAGGGGCTTCGATCTGGTGCTGACGGGTGTTGACGCCAGAACGGCGCAAGACGGTTTCGATTCGCGCCGATACCTCGCCAAGGGAGAAGGGCTTGACGATGTAGTCGTCCGCGCCAAGCTTCAGCCCGGCGATGCGCTCAGTCTCGAGTCCCCGCCCTGTCAGAAAGATGACCGGTACGTCACTGATGAGGCGCAGCTCGCGCAGCACTTCGCGCCCGTCTTCGCTGCCAAGCACGATGTCGAGAAGCACCAGTTCGGGTTCACTCGCGGAAGCGGCAACGAGAGCACTCGCGCCATTTGACGCCACGGCCACCTGATATCCCTCATTGGAGAGGAATTTCTCGAGCAGCCTGGTGATCTCCTGGTCGTCGTCGACGACGAGAATCTTGGTCACCGCGAAGCTCCCGGGAAGGGCACAGCACTAGCCCCCGCGCAGCATGGAAGAGTCCGCATGACATCCATTCTACGAAGTCCGCTCACTGCAAGCACTCGTCTGCACAACGAATTTTGGGAACGAACTCGATAATCCGTCCTCTCCGAATGAGGCTTAGTCGCTTCCCTCTTTGCTGAGATAACGATTCAGCGCGTCGAGTGTCGCCATCGTGGCCGACGTCACGTCGTTGTCGGCTTGGGCGATGCCGAACATGTCGGCCCCATCGGAGAATGGTCGCAGCGTCACGATGACCGGCCAGCCCCTCACTGTCGCAACGCTGATGACCGTCAAGAGGTAGAAGGGAAGGTTGAACCCGAGGTCGCGCAGCGCCGCCAGCGTCGCCTCGGCGCCACCGAAGAGCTGCCCGCTGCCGGCCCGGCCGAGGCCGATACGTCCCGAATAGGACAGCTCAACGTCACAGTTGCCACTCGACTGGTTGAACTCGGCGCGCACCAGCGCCACGCGCACGGCCTGGATCTCGCGAGGCGCGAGGGCCCTGGTCGCGTCTTCGACGATCACGGACGCCTCGGCGTAGTAGAGATTCACGATCTGGGTCGCCATCACACGGATAGCGGAAGGATCCTGGCCCATAGTGACGAGCGTGACGGAGTCCACGTCACCGTTCTCGCGATGGCCAATCTCGACGTTCAACACGCCGGACAGGGAGCGCAGCTCGAGCTCGAAATCCTCTTCGGTAGGCGACATCATCGGTGGCTTGCACCCTTCTTCTCATAGAGCCTCGCGTCCGCGATGCGAAACAGTTCCGCCGGGTCGGTCGAGTCGCGAGGGGACGACGCGGTTCCGATGGTGAAGCCTACAAGTTCGCGTGCGGAACCTAGGTGACTGCGCAGGCGGTCGGTGAAGCCCGATGAGTCGTGTCCGTCGGCGTTGGAGAGGATGACCGCGAACTCGTCCCCGCCGATGCGTGCCGCGACATCGCCACTTCGAACGGAGCGACGCATGGCAAGTCCGAACTGGCGCAACAGGTCGTCGCCGATCGCGTGACCGAGGGAGTCGTTGATGGCCTTGAAGCCGTTGAGGTCGGCGAGCACGAGCGTGAAGGCCCAGCCGTAACGCGAGCTGCGCACGCACGCCGCCTGCAGGGCACTGTCAAAGGTGCGTCGGTTGGCGATGTTCGTGAGTGGATCGTGGGCCGCGCTGAAGCGCGCGAGGTGCAGCGAGATCGCAAGCTGGCAGGCCGTTCGCACCGCATCGCGTTCGACGTTGGGCACCACGTCCGGTTCGCAGTAGACACCGGGTGCGGTGCCGATGCGCGCGGCGAAGTCGGCGCTGATCGACTGGCCCCCGGCCCGAAACATCTGGGGGCCGAACGACTCGTGGCTGAGGATCACGACCGCGTCGCTCAGCGCGTAGCGCTTGACCAACAGATCGAGCACGGAGTAGATGAAGCCGATGCCGAGCTCACTGACCGACAGCTCGTCCAGCATCGTTTGAAACAGCCACGGCTCGTACTGCTGCTGGTCGGGGCCGAATGCGTCTTCTGACGCTCCATCGACGGTCGGGTTCAAAATGTCGTGCTCGCTAGTCCTAGGGTTAGCTCGGCGGGACGCAACATCGACTGCGGTACGCTCCCGGCCCTGAGCATAGGCTTCAAGTCCTCCGGAGCGACAGGGCGAGAGATCAAATATCCCTGGCCCCGGTGACAGCCGAGTGTCAGAAGCTCTTCAATGATGTCAACGCGCTCGATTCCCTCGGCCGTCACGCCGAGGTGGAGCACCTGACCAAGGCGGATGATCGACTCAACGATCGCCCGGTCGTAGGCGTCGGTCGTGATCCCCTCGACGAAGCTCATGTCGAGCTTCAAGAGATCGACTGGCAGGTGCTTCAGCTCGGTCATGGACGCAAAGCCGGTGCCGAAGTCATCAATCGCGACTTCGACGCCAATCTCGCGGAATCCTCGCAGGATGCTCGCGGTCTTCTCGGGCTCATCGACGACGGCGTACTCGGTGATCTCGATGCAGAGTCGCTCGCCGGGGATGTTGTTGCCCTTCAGGCAGTTTTCGACGAACTCGACGAGATCGGTCGCGGCAAACTCGGCGGGCGACATGTTCACCCTCACGATGAGGGGCAGGTCCGGGTAGTCGCGCACCCACTCGGCGAGCTGGCGACAGGCTTCGGCGAACACCCAGCGACCGATGGTGAGCACGAGGCCGGTCTCTTCGGCGATCGTGATGAACTCGGCCGCGTTCATGAGACCCTTTGTGGGGTGCTGCCAGCGAACGAGGGCCTCGACCGAGAGCAAGCGGCCGCTGCGAAGGTCGACTTCAGGCTGGTAGTGCAGGCGAAGCTCGCCCTGCTCGAGCGCGTCGCGCAGCATGAGCTCCATCCGCGAGCGTTCGTCCAGATCGGCACGCATCTTCTCGTCAAGCAGCACCGCTTTGTTGCGCCCGCCGGCCTTGGCGACATACATCGCGCCATCGGCGGCGGCGAGGACGTCGGAGTCAGACTCGTCGGATTTGGCGTTCGCGATGGCGATGCCGATGCTCGCGGTGTGGCTGACGAGCTGACCTCCGAGGTCGACGGGGGCCGCCACCAGCTCGAGCAGCCGGTACGCGCTCGCGAGGACCTCCATCTCGCTCGAGGCTTCGTCGAGCAGCACGACGAACTCGTCGCCACCGAGACGGGCGCAGTAGTCGTTCACACGGACGCTGGTGCGAATGCGGTCGGCGATCGTGACGAGCAACCGGTCCCCGTTCGCGTGACCAAGGAAATCGTTCATGACCTTGAACCGGTCGAGGTCGATGATGAGGACGGCCGTCTCTCGCTCGGCGGCTCGACGCAGCTTGAGTTCGCGCAGCAGCGCGCGACGGTTGGGCAGGTCCGTCAAGTCGTCGTGAAGGGCGATGTACGCCGTACGCTCTTCGGCATCGATGCGACCCTGCAGCTGGACGAGCATTGAGGCGACCGCCTGTAGGGCGTTGATCTCTGACGGCTTCCACGCCCGCAGCTCTAGGTGGATGAAACCGAGGACGCCCCACGTCACTTCGCCGAGCAGAAGGGGAACCCCGGCACCTGCGATGAGCGTCTCGCCGGTTCCTTTTTCGACGCGATCAAAGTAGTCCTCGGTCGCGTCTTCGAGACCGGGCAGGAACGGCTCGCGGAGGTCCTTTGTCGCCATGAAGATCGGGTCGGAGTCGAAGCGAACCTCGCCAAGAGGATCGGGTCCCGTGAAATCGTCGCGAATCGGCCACTCGGCTTCGAGGATGCTGAGTCCGCGCGCGTGGTCGTTTCGGCGCAGGAAGGCGACGTCCGAGTCGAGGAATTCGGCCAGAACGCGAGTGACCCAACTGAGCACTTCCTGACGCGTGGCGGCCGTCGCCGACATGAGCTTCTCTGCGACTTGGCTCACGAGCTCGTCCAGTCGACGCTGGTGAAGGAGCTCCCCCTCGCGGGTGGTCTGGGAAGCGACCTTGCCAAACAGACTGCCAAAGGCCTTCACGATAGAGAACTCGCGCTGCGACCAGACGCGTCCGTGGCGGGCGACAATGAGCGTCCCGACGATCTGGCCGCTCACGAGCTCGATGGGCTCGACCAGGATTCCCCACTCGATGTCGCCGATCGTCCAGGTGAATGAGCCGAGCGGTTCTTTCCCGTTCAGTTGACCGCGGACCCGCTCGCGGATCTGGTCAAAGGCGTCTTTCGACGAAGAACCGACAATAGGTTCGATTTGAAAGCCCGGGATAGGACGGTCTGATGTCGTGATTACGGCGACAATTTCGGCCCTCGGAGTCACGTGGTGAAGAGTCTCAACCACGAGTCGCGCTTCGTCGCCTACTTTCAAAGGATCTGAGTGCGTGAGATCACCCACGAGCAAACCGCCTTCACCGTCTTAAATAGGCCTGAGATTCAAGATTAGCAGCACCCTCCCTGGTGCTGAAAGAGCAATTTTACAATGAAAACCAGGGCTTTTGGTGTAGAAAATGTGAAATATTCTCACATTTTGTATGCGTTCACCCTTGCGTTGGCCGGCACGGGATCAGGAGTTCGACTAAGGACATGGTTAAGGGGGCGCCTGATGCTGTGAACGGTCGGCGGGGCGGCGTGGAACACGCGCATCACCATTGCCATGGTTTCGCCATCGTCGAGATCCAAGATCTCGCTGAAGCGACGTGAGAGTCCGTACATCTCGTCGAGGTGGCGCTCCCCGCCCAGGCTGACCAGGTCTTCCTCGTTGGTCGCGTAGAGGAAGAGAGGGGACACCGGCTGCACGGCGAGACCCTGGAGCTCCGCGCTCAGCCAGAAGCGCTCGATCGCGGCTCCCCCGCGCACGTACCACGTGGGGTCGGCCTTTGGCACCGTGATGACGGCGAGGGCCGAACTCGAGCTGATCATGATCTGGGTGCGTAGTCCGAGGTTCTGACCGGCACGCCAGTCGCTCAGGTGCTCCATGACGTCAGGACGGGCGAGGAGCTCAAGGGCACCGAGGCTCGCCGGGTCCATCTCGAGGGTCCGCACGTCCATCCCCTCTTCAAGCGAGTCGCGCCCGGGCCATCGCAGTTCGGAGAGCATCTGTTCGTGGACTTCTGGAATCAAGAAGCGCAGCCGATCGGACTCAGCGAGAATCTTGGCGCTCTCGTCGATCCGGTCACGCTCGGTCACAAGACGCAGACGAGCCCCTTCACGCTCCACACCGCGAGAGAACATATGGATCGTCGACGAGTCAATGGCTGTCGGTCGGCCCATGCGACGATTCGCCGCCCGCGTTGGCACTGAGGGATGAAGCTGTGCCAGTCCCGCGTCGACCCCACCGCCGAGCTGCAGCGTCGCCACGTGATCCGACTTGGGACCACTCGGAAACAGCACTACCGGTCCGAGCTTCTTGATGGACGCGGCGGCGACGCGAGCGTTGAAGAGCGCGGCACCCACGCCGACGTAGCTGCCGCGCATGCGAACGTCCATCAACGAGGCGCTGCGCTCGGGCACGACGTAGAAACGGATCTCGTTCGCGTCGGCTTCGAAGCGCCACGGCTGCACGTTGCCGCCAGACGGTGCGCGCCGCGCGGCGTCGACGATGAACTCGATGGGATCCGCGCTCGTCGGCACCGGATCTACGGGCGGCGGCTCGCGAAGCTGGTCTTCAGCTTCGGTAGAGGTGTCGACCGGGGAGAGGCCCTCGAGAATCTGCTCGACGTCAAAGCGGACGCGTCCCGACGGCAAGTCGCCCGAGAGGCCGAGCCGACGCACGGCAGCGGCGGCCGTCACGGCGCCGAGCGTCACTTCGCTCGCGAGCTGCGGCCAGCCGGTGACGGTCTGGCCGAGCTCGAACATGGACGCGGCGCCGCGCGCAGAGACCTCACTCGCGCCAAGGAGTCGAAGCACGAACGGACTCTTCTCCGCGGTCGTGAGTCCTGCCAGCTTGGACGAATCCATGTCTCCAAGCAGCCCATGAAAGATCGGCAGATCCGGATCGACATCGAAGCGTTCGACGTCGAGCACGCCGCGATCGCTCGTCTCCATGATGACGGGAATCCCCCGAGCCTTTGCCGCTTCGCGGACGAGAAACTTGATGTCGAGGGAGTCGCACTCTTCGATGACCAGGTCGAGCCCGTCGAGAAAGCGTCCCACGTTGTCGTGGTTGATGTCGTTCGGTACGACGACGACGCGCAGATACGGGTCGATCTCTGCAATTCGTCGAGCAGCGACGACCGCCTTGTTGACGCCAAGGTCGAGAACGCTCCCCGGAATCCGATTGAGATTGGTCAGCTCGATCGTGTCGAAATCAGCCAAGCGCAGCTCGCCCGCGAGACCCTCCATCGCCAGCATGTGGGCAATCGAGTGGCCCGCGCTCACGCCGACGACGCCGATGCTGAGCGAGCGCAGGCGCACTTGCTCTTCACGGGTCACCTTGTTGTGATTGCGGTCCAAGCGCAACGTCGAAAAGGCCCGTGGGCCTAGAAGGCGCACCACCGCGCGGCGCCACGGGTAGTACACCCAGCGCTGGCCCTCATCGAACAGTGCGCGAGGAGGAGACGGCTTGACTTCTGCCAGTTGCGCGCGCTGCTCTTGGAAGCGGTCGATCACTTGCAACGTGGGGTCCTCGCGGAGCACCCGGAGTACTTCACGCTGAGCGCGCTCGCTCACGTCCAATACCAGCGGGCGGCGAGACTGCATGGCCGTCGAGTCATTCTCAATGACACCGGCGCCGTTCGTCATCGGTCCGCGACTCAGTTGTTCGGCCTCCTGGCGCAGGGCTTGCTGGTTCGACGGCGTGCTCAGCTCGTAGCTCAAGGTGCGCCGGAAGGACGAGGCGACCGTTTGATAGCGCTCGTCGGGGAAGGGCACTGGTGTTGTACCGACTTGGATCGCTCCGATCGTCGTTCCGAGCGGCATCAGTCGGTTCGCCACCGTCGAAATGGTGAACTCCGCGCCCATCCAGGTCATCGCGTGGTGGATGCATCGCGTCATGGCAACGGTGAGTCGCTGGCCGACGACAGCTTCGCCCTTTGACCACGCGCCCTTGGCTTCGATCACGCCCGTGCGGATCTCCCGGTCGATCGCGGCGGCGATCTCATCAATCTCTGGCGATGCCGCCATCTCCTCAATCGTGGCTGCCTGGTGACTCCTCCGAGGGGGCCATGGAACCGTATTCCCGCAACAGCATCGCCATCAGGGGAGAAACCGAGGAAGAAGAGCGATACGCCATGGCCATCCTCGAAATCGCGACGGTGCAGCGTCTCTTCGAAACCGTAGCTTCGATAGACGCCCTCGGCTCCGTCGAGGTAGATCTTCCAGAGGTCGGGCCGCTCGATGGGATGGTGCCCTTCAAATCGAACGCCTGAGTCAGCGTCGACGAAACTCGCACCGTATCGGTACCTTCGACCAACTACGTTTCCCACTGGAGGCCCTCTCAACGCGACGAAGTTGAAGTGATGATCGAACCAAAGTGATCGAATCTTCCCAAACTATAATTTGTGCACTCGCGAATTTGAGGGAGGCTCGCGTTCGTACTCACTCGGGAGCAGGCAACAGAGCACTCGCCAAGGCTCAGATGCGCACGAGAGTCTGAGAACCGGCGAGAAGGTCGTTGATGGATTCCCACTTGTCATGCATCCTGCGATCGTTGAACAGGCATTGTCGCAAGTGCGCGAGACGCGCCCGATTCTATATTGGTGCGGCGAGATGCTGGTAGCCCTTATCGCGGGGCTGCGCACTTTTCGGGTTGATCGTCGGATCGTTCATGAACGTTGTAATTTACCGGGTGCCTCGCAAGGAATCGATCGTGACTCCGCGTTCGCATTGCCCTCGTGCAACGCTCTCATCAAGGAGTACGACAATATTCCGGTCTTTTCGTGGCTGGTGTTAAAGGGCAAATGCAGACACTGTGGCGAAGCCATATCGCCCCGGTACCTCTTCGTCGAACTCGCCACTGCCGCACTCTTCGCTGGTCTCGCCGCACGACTCGGCTACAACTGGGAGCTGTCGGCATTCCTCGTCCTCTTCGCCGGTCTACTCGCTCTCGCGTGCATCGACCTCGAGCTCTTGCTGCTTCCCAGGAGCGTCGTCTACCCGGTGTTGCTCTCGTGGCGGGACTCTTGATAGTCGCCGCAGCCGTTTCAGGAGACTGGCATCGACTCTTGGTGGCGGCCATCTGTTCGGTGGCGTGGTACGTACTGTTTTTCATCATCAATCTCATCAGTCCCCGCATCCTCGGCTTCGGGGACGTTCGTCTCGCACTGCTCTTGGGTCTCGGACTTGGGTGGTTCGGATGGCGATTCGTGGTCATCGGATTCTTCGCGGCGAATGTGATCGGCGCCGTGATCGGATTGACCCTGATTGCGACCAAGCGAATGTCCCACGACCAGCCGATTCCATACGCCGTCTTTCTTGCCCTTGGAACGGCGTTCGCCGTGTTCGCGGGACCTGAGATTGCACCGCTGTTCTCGAACATTCACTAGTCCATGGGCATCTCGAATTGCCCAGGCGGCGAGACCGTGTGCTGCCAGAATTGAAAGGTGCCCAGAGTTGACGCCCCTCGAGCTGAGGGCGCCTAGTGCGTAGCGCCAGCGACTATTCGCTCCTGGGCGAGCGAGTCCGTGCACGGCTGGACCGGCCGATTCCCCTGATGTGGTGCGTTATCAGCTGGTTTGGGGTGTCCGCCATCTTCTATGGACTCCTCGGTCTCCTCGGGGGACCCGTGGAGGGCGACGCCGCAGAGACCGTGTACTCGACGTGGTCGATCGCTCACGGGGACCTGGCCTGCGCATATCCACGCCTCGCCGTGTACCACATCAACGTCTTGGCCAATCCCTTTGCCCTCGCCGCCCCCTTGTACCCGCTGCTCAGTGGAGCAGGTGCTGCAATTCTACGAATCGGGCACAGTGTTCCGTTTCCGGCACAAAGCCAGCTCGGACCGGGCTGCGCCGGCGCCATTGAGAGTTTCTTCAATTGGTCTGCGAAGTCCGATGCAATACTGCCAACCGTTCGACTCAGTTACTTGGTCTGGCCCATCCTGCTCGCGGGCATCGTCGCACTGGTGCGCGCGTCGGGGCGCGGAAAGACGTGGTGGGAGCCATTGGCGCTCCTCGTTGTCGCGTGCACGCCACCGGTGCTCATGTGCATCACGTACTACTTTCACCCTGAGGACGTTCTGGCCATGGCGCTCCTTCTCTGCGCCGTTGCTTCTGTCCTGCGAAAGCGTTGGTCGTTGGCGGGAGCGTTTCTCGGATTGGCGTGCTGCGCCCAGCCCTTCGCGCTCCTTGTGGGAGCGGCCCTTCTCGTCGTGGTGCGCGGTCGCGACCGCCTTCGCTACGCGGGCGCTGCAGTCATCGCTGCGCTGGTCATCGATGCCCCCTTCATCATCAGCACGTCGGGCCGCGCCCTCAGAACGATCGCCCTGGGTTCGAGCCGAGTAGGCATTATCAACCGGTCAAGGGGCGGCACCGTTTTGTGGGAGATGGACCTGCACGGCATTTCGCTATTCCTGTGCGCTCGCATCGCGCCCATCGCCGCATCGATGCTCCTGGCGTGGTGGGCGGCTCGACGATTGGGACCCCGGGCTCTCAACCCTATTCCGCTCCTCTCACTGATAGCCTGCTGTCTCACTTTTCGGCTGGTCTTTGAAGAGAACCTCTTTGGGTACTACTTCATGGCGGTGTCAGTCGCGCTGGTCATGCTCGAAGTCGCCAGAGGTCGCTTCCGCGGAACGGTGGCTGCGTGGCTTGGGCTGGTTGTCCTCGCCTTCAATCCCATCGACCTCGGATTCTTTTCAAACGTCTCGCCTCGGACGATCGATCAGTACTGGGCCGTGCCGATCATCGCTTTCGTCGTCGTCGTGGTCAGCGTGATCGTCGACATCATCTATCATCGCGTGCGGCTCTACAAACTTCTCTGGATCGTGCTCGCAAGCGTGGCAGGGGAATCGAAGTTGTGGGGAGGCGTTACTCCCATCTGGTTACTTCCACATTGGCTGTGGCAAGTCATACTCGTGCCGATCGCGTTCGGGCTCGCGCTGAAACCACTGCTTGTCGAAGTGCATGCTTCCGAGGTGATGGGAGACGAGACTGCAGTAATCGTGTAATTCAGGTTGCCCCGACTCCTGCGTATCAATACACGATCTCCATGCGCAAACCCTCGCTGTCCCACTCGGGCTCGATCGGGATTCGCCTCGCCGCGTGCCCGTACACGCGACGCGCGGTCCACAGCAGCGACAGTGCATCAAAGATGTGCGATTCCGCGACCCCGTCGAGTTCCACTTCCAGGACTTTGTCGATTCCTGGGATGTGCGACTCGAGGACATCGCGTCGCTCCTCTACTCCTTCTTCAACCTTCTTCGAGCTGTGCATCGAAGTGTCTTGGTTCAACTGATAAAAGCTGAGTTCGGGACTGCCTTCATAGACAAGACGCTGGCGAAAGGGCGACATCTCTCGAGCGACCTCGCGATAGCGCGGAAGCAGTGTCGCCGTGATGGCGTCGATGCCAGCGTCGTTCCAATCAACTTCTCCGTTGATGACGGCACGCGAGGGAGCATTCTTAATGGTTGCGCCTCGACTTCCCGCAAGCGACCTCGCTTGAATATCGCAGGTCCTCGGTCCCATATCGGGGGTGTCGAGATAACCGACGGGTGCGTTAACCACGAGATTCGAGAAGTTGGGTCGCTCACTGAGGATCTCGAGAAACGTGTCATAGATTATGGGCAGCTCTGGAGAGAACGTTGCTCCGTGCAGTTTCGCGCTCTGCACCAGCCACCCTCGGGGACACGGCGTCACGCCCGCCACGATGGAATAGGGAAGCGTAGGACCGCGATGAAGGCTCACGCAGTCAGTTATACCTTAACGAACGACTTGTCCATTGCCTCGATGGTGCGTATGAGTTCCTTCGGGTGCGCGGTAGTCAGCATCGCGTCTTCGTAGGTGATGACACCGTCAACCACAAGCTTTGCCAGACTGCTTTCCATAGTCAGCATGCCTTCTGAGGTATTGGTGAACATCACGTTCTGCAGTTGGTTGGTACGCCCCTCGCGAATGAGGTTCCTCACCGGATTGGTCGCAATCAACACCTCGTACGAAGCGACCATGCCGCCTTCGATTCTTGGAATGAGTCGTTGGGCGATGATGGCGCACAGCGATGACGCCAACTGAACCCTTGTCTGCTCTTGGCGCCACGCGGGAAAGACGTCGATAATTCGGTCGATCGCTTGAGGTGCGTCATTCGTGTGCAGCGTGGCGAACACTAGGTGCCCAGTTTCAGCCATGGTCAGGGCAATTTGAATTGAGTCGATGTCGCGCATCTCGCCGATGAGCAGGACGTCGGGGTCTTCGCGGAGGGCTGATCGTAGTGCTCGGTCAAAGGAGGGACTATCAAGGCCAACCTCGCGCTGACTCACCGCCGAGGTCTTGTGGTTGTGGACGTACTCCACCGGGTCTTCGATCGTCAAGATATGACAGGCGCGATTCTCGTTGATCTTGTTGACAATGGAGGCCAGCGTTGTCGATTTGCCGGATCCCGTGGGACCAGTCACGAGCACGAATCCTCGCGGCTGTTCGGCCACCCAGTTCGCCGCCCATGGCAGCCCAAGCTCCTCGAAGTCCGGAATCTTCGTGGGGATCACGCGTAGGGCAAGAGCAGTCTGCCCGCGTTGGGTAAACATGCTGCCACGAATTCTCGCGCGGTCTCCCCAAGAAAATGAGAAGTCCACGTCTTGCATTTCCTCGAATATTTCCTTCTGACCGGGCGTCAAAAGTGCGTACCCAATGTCTCGGATATCGTCGCCTTTTAGCACTTGGGCATTCTCAAGCGGGCGAAGCTTTCCGCTGACGCGAATTCGGGGCTCTGATCCCCCCGACAGAAGCAGGTCCGTGCCGCCCGCATCCCACAGGACCTGCAGCCACGGGTCAATCGCCAACGTCTCACTTGCACTCACCGACACACTCCCTCCGCAGCGCTCTAACCCAAAGCGCCTAGCACTGAGGCTAGGCGCTTTGGGTAAAGAACTGCTGTTGCGACCTGTTTACAGGCCGATGTCGTTCGTTGTTACAGTAGTAGCCGTGCCACAGACAGCGGGACCGGTGTAGGCAACGTAGGTTCCCGACGCGTCGTAGCCCGTAACCTGCGTCTTTGGCGTCACTTCAAGCTTGGGCTGAGTGCTAGGCGCCGTGGGAGCCACGAGCTCGTACGAGTAGCTCGTCGCATTGGGCCATGACTGGATGTACGGTCCGCCCGTGTCCTTCGTCGTCGTCGTCGCGACCAAGAGCTTCGTGGTCGCCGTGACACTCGGATTCTGCGCGTGGAACGCGGCGAGCGCCGTCGAAACGGTCGCTCCGTCAGCCTGGCATGCGGCGAGTTGGCTCTTGCCCGTAATTCCGCCCAAGGCGAAAATCACGACCGCGGCCAAAATACCGAGGACCACGATGACGATAAGGAGTTCGATCAATGTAAAACCGTCGATCTCCCCGGCATCCCGACGGCGCTTCAGCCGCTGGTAGGTTGAAATCATATCCTTACTCCCTTAATTACTTAGTGGGTGTACCGACAGTCGGAAACTCCCCGTTGTCACCGCTATCGTGCTCAGTTCAAGACGGCTCCGCCAAACTTTAATCCATTTCTCAGGTGAATACAAAATATTCATGGGCAATCGGGAAACTATTCTTCATCAAAAATCCTGATTAAGAGGGTTGTGTAACGAGCTCGTGACGATTCTCAGAGATTATCCGTCGAGTTTCGGCCCCTCAGACCGTCCGATTGGCACAGAAAATTGATATTAAATTCTTATTCCAAGATTATGCCGAGTTCAGAGTCAAACTCCCGCCACTTTTTGCACATTTCTGGCCATTTTGACAAGCCAATATTTCCGTACCCCGCAACGCACTCGGCGCTTCATTACTGGAGACCTAGCGAGATTTCTCAGTGGGTTGCTGAGTCAATCAGAAGGCGATTTTGCCGCCGCTACGGCTGTGCGTAGGTGACCGTCCACGACGTGACGGCCTTGCTGCCCGTCCCGACGATTTCGATGGACTGGGTAGCGCTGATGTTCACAGATCCGCTAACCGAGCACGTTGTTTGATTGGAACCCCCGGTAATGATGCAGCTGAGAGACGTTGCCGCCACTGTCCCTGACGTGACCGAATCGACCGTCACGGTGTTGGTGGTAGAGCTCGTGCCCGAAATGGTGATCGACAGGTTCGTGAGCGTGGTGGTGACGCCCGGCGTGTACTCATCCGCGGTTGAAGATGACGTGCCGGTGTGATTTTGGTTGATGAAGTAGTACTCGGCGGTGCCCGTCAAGCTTTGCCCCCCGGTACCTCCTGAGTAGGAGAGGTTGTTCACGGTTTGGGTGATGGAGGGGGACAGTGCCGACTCGGCAAAGTTGGTGCTGCCGAGATACTCGGCGGCGATCGTATGGCTGCCGCTGGCTGAGTAGGTGACGGGACAGGTCGCCGTATCGGTCGACGTCCCCGAAAGCGGCTCGGTGGCGCATCCCGAGATCGCCGAACCCCCGTCGAAGAACTCCACGTTCCCGGTGGGCGTTCCGGTCTGTGGCGAGTTGACGGTGACCGTGGCGGTGTACGTGACCAGCCCGCCGACCGTCGACGGGTTGAGCGAGCTCGCCACCGTTGCGCTCGTAGGCGCGGTGTTGATGGTCAATGTAAACGTGACGGGTCCGCTGTCGAGGTACCCAGGGGTCACTGCGGCGTCGGCGGTAAGATAACAGGTTCCCGTACTGACGAGCGTGACGGTGCCGACCGCGTTGACGGTGCACACGCTCGACGACAGGCTCCCGTAGGTAATGGACCCTCCCCCGCTGCCTCTGGCGTACAGCTGATACGCACCGGACCCAAAGGTGGCGGTCGCACTGGAGATGGTGGTCGTGTAGCTGCTGTTGTAGAAGGCGACGGTCTGCGGCGACGCGGCGACAAAGCTCGACGTACTGATCCCCCAGACCCAGTTCTCCAGGGTCGTTCCAGCGCCACAGCTATCGCCCAGCGTGTTGCACTGTGCGCTGAAAGTTGGCCCGCCACCTGCCGGGTAGTCGTCAACGGCGACCTCGGCCGTCAGATATGGGTCATTTTCACAGGCGGCACCAGTAGCTTCCTGGTCCACTTGACAGGCGTAGAGCATGACGTCGCGGGTGTCCGAACTCGCTAGGTATTCGGTCGTCGAGCACCAGACGCCGATCGTGTAGCCGTCGACGGAGAGTTCTGAGGCATCCGTCGAGCCGTTGATGACGGTGTACGGCGACCAGCAGTAGCTCACCGGCGTCGCGACGCCCTGGGTAGGAGTCGTCGACGGGATCGGCACGTAGCGAATGCTCTGGATCGCCGCGTCGGTGGCGCTCGTGACGGCGTAGCGGAGCGAGCTGGAGTTCTGGAAGTTGGTCGTGTTTCTGAGGTCGTTCATCACCCAGGTGATCAGGGCACCGACGGTGAGGCTGACGATGAGTATGTAGATAAGGGCGAGAACGATGATCGCGCCTGACTCGCTTCGACCGTCGGTTCGCCGTGAGATCTTCCCGTTTCGACCAGCGCATTCGTCTTGGCGCTCGCGGTCCCGCTTCGACCCACTAGCCATTTGTCGGCTCCACTTGAGTACCCATTGGTTCGATGCGACTCATCCGGCTATGGCTGCGTGTAGGTCGTGACCCACGTCGCAGTGACTCCCGTGCCCCCGGTGGCAGAAACTTCAAGCGAGGTTCCAGAAGTAATCGGAATGCTCGTTATCAGTTGCCCTGTGGTTGCTCCCGCCGCAACGGTTACCGTAAGAGTGGTTGGGGTAAAGGTCCCGTTGAAGCCGACAGCGGTCTCGACGCCGACGGTCACGACCGTTGCGGTCGCCGACGTCGCGGACAGCGTCACTGTGAGACTGGTCAACGTTGTTCCCGTCCCCTCAGTCAGCAATGTTGGTCCGTTAGGGTGTGTCGAACCCGCGTAAGCAGTGCCGTTGATCGGGTAGTAGTGAGTGGTGCCGCTCAGGTTGGCCGAGTTGGAGCTGCTGTACGAACTGCTCGCATTCACTGTTTGCGTAATGGAGGTGGACGCCGAGGCCGCGTACGAGCCCGCTACTCCCAGGTAGTCAGCCGAAATCGTGTGACTGCCGGTGGTGGTGTAGGTCACCGTGCATGTCGCAGTATCGGGAGCTCCGCCGCCCAGCGCTTCTCCGCCGGCACCGCCGCAGGCAGCGATCGCCGTACTGCCATCCAAGAACTCAACATTGCCCCCCGGTATTCCGGTGCTGGGCGACGTCGCTGTCACGGAGGCGGTGTAAGTCACGGCTTGGTATGTCGATGACGGGTTCTTGCTTGACGCGACCGTCGTGGTCGTGGCGGCGGTCGCAACTGTTTCGGTAACCGAGTTGGACAGCGCCGATGCACCGTACGCATTGGTCAATCCGAGGTACTCAGCGGTGATCGTGTACGAGCTCGGAGAGTTAGAGGTGTAGGTCACGGCGCAGGTTGCGGTGTCGGTCGAGGTGCCCGTGAGCCCCTGGGCAGTGCAGCCGGTGATTCCCACGCCGCCGCTGAAGAACTCCACGCTTCCGGTCGGGTTCCCGGTTGAGGGCGAGGTGGCGGTCACGGTTGCGGTATAGGTGATGGGCTGGCCGACGACAGCTGTGGTGTCATTGGAAGCCAGCGCGGTGGACGTCGCACCCACGGTGATGGTTTCGGTGATCGCCGGCGATGTGGAGCCCAGGAAGTTGCTGTCGCCCGAGTAGACCGCGGTAATCAAATGGCTGCTCGCGCCGCCGGTGGTGGTCGGCGTAAAGGTGCACGTGGCGGTCTCGGCGGGGGTCGAGACAACCTGGGCTGTGCAGCCGGTGATTCCCACGCCGGCATTTTCAAAGTCAACCGTCCCCGTGGGACTGCCCGCGCCTGGGGTGACCACGGAGATGGTGGCCGTCAACGTGGTGCTCTGCCCCACGACGATCGAGCTCAAGCTGGAGGTCACTGCGGTCGTCGTGCCCGCGTCGTTCACGGTTTGAGTAAGGACGGGCGACGTCGACCCGGCAAAGTTCGCGTCGCCGCTAAATACGGCCGTAATCGAGTGCGGGCTCCCGGTGGTATTCGCGTAGGTGACCTTGCAGGTCGCCGTCGATCCGTTGAAGGTGGCCGACCCCGTCGAGCACGAGATCGTCGTGGCGCCGTCCTTGAACGTCACGGTATCGGTGTTCGGAAGCGCTCCCGCGCCGGGTGAGTTGACCGATATGGTTGCGGTGTAGGTCACGGTCTGGCCGATCGTCGAGGGGTCGCTGTTCGATATCACGGATGACGTCGTCGAAGCGGTGTCTACCACCTGACTGTCCACGCTGGACGTAGAGCCCGAGTAGTTCGCGTCGCCGCCAAATACGGCCGTAATCGAGTGTGGACTTCCTGAGGTACCCGTGTACGTCACGGTGCAGGTCGCCGTCGTCCCGTTAAATGCGGTGCTAGAACCGCACGAGATCGCCGTGCCACCGTCCTCGAAGGTCAACGTGTCACTGCTCAGCGGCGTGCCCGAGCCCGGAGAGGTCACCGACACCGTCGCCGTGTACGTGACTGGCTGGCCAACGACCGAAGGCGCGCTGCTCGACGTCACCGCCGTCACGGTCGCCGCCTTGTTCACCGTCTGAGTGATAGAAGCTGACACCGGCGACGCGTTGTACGCCCCAGCGGCGCCCAAGTACTGGGCGGTGATGACATGTGTGCCGACGGTGGCGTACGCGATCGTGCAGGTTGCCGTATCTGGTGAAGTGCCCGAGAGCGCCTTGGCGGTGCAGCCGGTGATCCCCGTGCCCCCGTCGAAGAACTCGACACTGCCCGTCGGGCTGCCCGATCCGGGCGCCGTGACGGAAACGGTCGCCGTGTACGTGACCGACTGGCCAACGACCGACGGGTTGCCGCTGGAGACGACCGCGGTCGTCGTGGACGACGCGCCCACCGTCTGGGTGATCGGCGCCGACACCGCCGAGGCGGCGTAGACGTTCGTTGCGCCTAAGTACTGCGCCGTGATGGTGTGTGAACCAGACGTGGTGTACGTCACCGTGCAGGTCGCCGTGTCCGGCGAGGTACCGGAGAGCGCCTGGGCGGTGCAGCCGGTGATCCCCGTGCCCCCGTCAAAGAATTCGACACTGCCCGTCGGGTTGCCCGTTGAGGGCGAGGTAGCGGTCACCGTGGCTTTGTAGGTGACGGCTTGGCCGACATCCGAAGGACTGCCCGTCGTCGAAACGACGGTGGTGGAGGTAGCACCCAGCCCCACCGTCTCGGTAATCGACGCCGACACCGCCGACGCGCTGTACGCCGCGGTGCCGAGGTACTTGACCGTGATCGCGTACGAGCTCGGAGAGTCGCTGGCATAGGTCACGGTGCAGGTCGCGGTGTCTGGCAACGTGCCGCTGACGGCGACTCCGCCCGCTCCTCCACAGCCGGCGATCGCGGTACCAGCGCTCAGGAACTCGACGTTGCCCGTCGGGTTGCCCGTCGCGGGCGAGGTGGCCGTCACGGTTGCGGTGTAGGTGATTGGCTGGCCGACGACCGCCGTGAGGTCGCTCGAGACGACCGAGGCTGAAGTCGCTCCGGCGTTCACCGTCTGGGTGAAGTTGGGCGACGTCGAAGCCGCGAAGTTGGCGTCACCCGAGTACTTGGCCGTAATGGTGTCGGTGCTGCCGGTCGCGGTCAGGGACGTCGTGCAGGTGGCGGTCTCGAGCGTCGGTGACAGCGTCTGGGCCGTGCAGCCGCTGATCGCCGTGCCACCGTTGTAGAACTCAACGGTGCCAGTCGGGTTACCTGCTCCAGGGGCGGTGACCGATACGGTCGCGGTGAACGTCACGGATTGGCCGGTGACCGAGGGGTTGGTCCCAGAGGTGACCGCCGTCGTCGTGGGTGCCGTGCCGACGGTCTCGGTGAGCACACTTGAGGTCGAGGTCAGATAGTTGGCGTCGCCCCCAAAGACCGCGGTGATCGAGTAGGAGCTTGGCGAAGTGCTGGTGTAGACAACGGTGCAGGTTGCCGTGGTGCCGTTGAACAGGGCCGATCCAACACCGCAGGTAATCGCTGATCCGTTGGATTTGAAGGTCACCGTGTCCGCCACGGAAGGAGTTCCTCCGCCAGGCGCGGTCACCGAGACGGTCGCGGTGTACGTAATCGTCTGACCCGGGACCGCCGTTGTGTCGCTCGAAGCGAGCGTCGTCTTGGTAGAGGCGGCACTGACCGTCTCGGTGACGGCGTTCGACACGGCCGAGGCGGCGTAGGTGCCCGCATTCCCCAAGTACTGGGCGGTGATCGTGTGCGAACTCGGGGTGGTGCTCGCGTACGTCACGACGCAGGTGGCGATGTCGGTACCGGTTCCGCTCAGGGCTTTCGCGGTGCACCCGCTGATCGCGGTACCGCCGTCAAAGAACTCGACGTTCCCCGTCGGGTTGCCCGTCGAGGGCGAGGTAGCCGTCACCGTCGCGGTGTAGGTGATCGCTTGGCCGACCACGGCCGTGGTGTCGCTCGAAGCCAAGGAGGTCGAGGTCGCCCCAGCGTTCACCACTTGAGTAATCGACGCCGATATCGCCGACGCGTTGTACATGCCCGCACTGCCCAGGTACTCCGCAGTAATGGTGTAGGAACCCGTCGCAGTGAAGGTCGTGGTGCAGGTAGCTGTATCAGTGGACGTCCCGGTCAGGGCTTTCGCAGTGCACCCGGTGATCGCCGTGCCGCCATTGAAGAACTCGACGTTCCCGGTCGGGTTGCCGGTTGCTGGCGATGTCGCGGTGACCGTCGCGGTGAAGGTCACCGGTTGCCCAACGACCGACGGACTCCCCGTGGTGGAGACGACCGTGGTGGTGGTCGCTGCAGCGTTGACGATCTGGGAAATCGCGGTCGACACTGCCGACGGGGCGAAGTAGGTTGCCGGATTGCCGAGGTACTGCGCCGTGATGGAGTGGGGACTGCCGGTCGTGCTGGTGTAGGTCACCGTACAGGTCGCCGTGTCAGTGGAAGTGCCCGAGAGCACTTGGGCCGTGCAGCCAGTGATGGGCGCGCCGCCGTCGAAGAACTCGACACTTCCCGTAGCGAACGCCGAGTTCGTGGAGGTTGGCGTCACGGTAGCCGTGTACGTCACCGGTTGGCCGACCACCGAGGGTGAGCCTGATGAGACGACGGCAATGCTCGACGTCGAGTAAACGGTCAAGCCCTCCGTGTTCGAGGTGATCCCGTCCGCAGACGCGCTGACCGTGAGTGGTCCCGCGTTTGCCCCGGTGACGACGTCTGTGGCGATACCGCCAGAGTCGTTGTTGCTGGTCAACCCGGTGACCGTGCCGGTTCCGGACTCAGCGAAGGTCACCGCTGACGAACTGTCCGAGGTCTCGGTGTTACCGTAGGCGTCAGCCAGCGTCGCCGTGAGAGTGCAGGACGTCACCGCGTTAAACGGCGTGGTGCAACCGGTAAGCGTAATGGTGGCCAACGGACCGGGCCCGGAGGGCGAGAAGTCGGTGCTTACTCCGGTGATCGAACCGTCTGTTGCTGTCATCGTGTACTGAGTTCCCACGAGCCCGCCGAAGGAGCAGCCCGACACGTCGACCACACCGTCGATGGCAGAGAGACCCGAGCAGCCGGTCAACGTGCCCGATGCTGTGGTCAGCGAGATGCCCGAATCGAGTGACGTTTCGAGGTTTCCTGCGGAGTCCTCAAGGTAGATGACCGGCTGGGTCGTCATGAGTGAACCTGCAGCGCCGGCGACGGGTTCGGTCTCGAACACGAGCTGGGCCAATGGTCCCGCACCCGTCACATAGAACCCGTTGCTGGTCGCTGAGAGTCCCCCACCGGTTGCCGTCAGGTAGTACGTCGCGCCGACGGTTCCCGTAAAGGAGCAGTTGGCAACCGTTACCACCCCGCCACTCGGCGCGAGGCCGGTGCACGTGCTGAGCACGCCAGGCTCGGCTCCCGTGGAAGTGGTTGACACCGTGAACGACACCGCCGCCGTTTCGGCCGTTACAACGTTTCCGTTGCCGTCTTCGTATTCCAATACCGGCTGCTTCGCGAGCGTGGATCCCGAAAGTCCCCCAACGGGCTGCCCCGTGGTAGTGAAGAGCAGCACCGTAGCCAGCCCAGTGATGTTGAACGGCGCGCTCGTCGCCGAAGCAACGCCGGAGACTCCGGTTGAGGCCGTCATCGTGTAGCCGGTCCCGTACGTGGTAGCCGTGCCGTGGCACCCGCTGAAGGTGGCGACACCGTAGGTCAGCGATCCGTAGGCGCATCCCGCCAGCCCTTGGGGGGGAGAAAGCCCCTGGGGGTTACTGATGGAGAGCGTGATGATGCCCGAGAACCCGCTGGTGACGGCGTTGCCGAAGGAGTCTTCGACGGTGACGACGGGCTGGCCAGGAAAGACAGCGGTCGCGGTCGAGGCCGCCGCACCCGAGGGCTGGCTGGTGAACTTTAGCTGTGTCGCGGCGCCGAAGGTAGAGACAGCGAAGGTGTTGCTGGTCGCTGGTGCGACCGGTACCGACCCCGTTGCCGTCACGGTCATCGTGTAGGGCGTAGCCAGTGTGACGTTCGACACGGGGTTATAGAGATAGCCGCCCGCAAACGTACAACCCTGCGGCATCGTCGCGACACCATTGACGGCCGTCACCGTCACCGCGGTCGTACTCGAGTCGCCCGGGCAGTTGAGAATGCCGCCCGAGTCGGTGAAGGTGACGGTGCCGGTCCACTGGGTGTAGGTCGTGTGCGGCGTCGACGTACTCTGGACCGCAACGACCGGGGCGGTCTGAAAGGCAGTCCCCGACGCCGCCCCGGCAGGTTGAGCAGTAAATGCCAGTTGATAGTTGGCCGTTCCTACGACCAAGGGCGTATACGTCGCCGTGAGCGTCCCGCCGGCTGTCGTCGGCACGGTCGCCGTGAGCGTGTAGCTGCCCGCCGCGGGGAGAGAGCAGCCAGAGAATGTGATGACACCATTGGTGTTTGCTTCTGGGCAGCTGAGCGGGGTCGAGGTTGACCCTCCGACGGTCGTGTAGGACAAGCTGACCAGTGAGAGGTCATTTTGCACGGGATAGCCGTCTGACTCGATTTCCAAGACCGGCTGCGTCGTGAATGGAATCTCTGCGAGGGCGCCGGACGGATCAGTCGTAAAGAAGAGACCGGTTGCTGAGCCCGTGCTCACGCTCGTCCCCGAGATGCTGAGCGGCGAGGCGACGACGAAAGAGTTCGTGAAGTTTGTGCCCACGATCCCGATGGTGAGCTCTTGTGCCGCGGTAGCAACGTTCGTGGGACACGTGGACGAAAAGCTGCTCCCGTTCCAATACTCGACCGTCGGGGTGGTGGCGCCTGTCCCAGGCGTGATGGCGTAGTCAATCGAATACGCGTAGGGCGACGGCAGCGAGATAGCCGGGTACGTGCTGATGTTGGCGCACGATTTCCATATTGAGGCGTCGTTTTGGAGCGTGTAAATGGCTTCCTGGGTGGCCGTGGTCAAAATCGCGTCATCGCTGGCCAGCGAGCGGTGCCTCGACGATGCGCTGATGGAGGTCTGGAAGGCGACAATGAGAGCGACCGAGGCGATGGCAAGCACGACGAGGGCGAGCAGCACTTCGATCAGGGTGTCGCCGGCCTCCAGACGACGAATACGCCGCTCACTGACGGCAGAGAAGAATCGGCGAATGCGAACGAGCGTCGCGGCACTCATGTCGACAGACCGTTTCTCGCTGCGCGTCCGTCCTCTGAGGAGGGATTCCCGACCGAGCAGGTGCGTCGAATGGTGAGCATCAGAGGATCAACCCGAACGAGATTGCTTCGAGACCCGTACCGATCAGGGTGGCGGTCATCGTCTCGGGTGTGAGCGCCCAAACCATCGCGGTACCGGTCTTGAGGTTTCCGGTGGTTCCGTTGCCGTTGCACTCAATCGACAACGTATCGGTGAGGCCCGACGCTCCAGTTCCGGTTCCGGTGAGGCCAGCTCCGGCATCGCAGGCATTTCCGACGGGGTTGGTCACGCCGGTGATGTCGTCGTCGAGGACGTACAGATCGGTGTTTGAGGTCCAGGTGATGGACTCTCCGTTGTCCGTAGACTCGGCGTCGGCGCTCACGGCTTCCCACCCGGTCGCTGGCACGTTGGAGGAGTTGACCACCGTAATGTCGCTGAACGTGATGATGGTCCGGCCCTTGCCGCCGTCGTTATCGGCGCCGCAGGCCGAATCGCCGCCCTCGCACGACTGGTAGAGCGCTGGATCGCCGGGAACGTCTGTATAGAACGGTGAACCGTCGTTCGTGTTGCCGAGGAACGCCTGCGGATACGTCGGCAGGGTGGTGGCATAGACGGGAGCACCCGTTATCCCCACGCAGAAGTACAACTCGTCGCTGTTGGGCAGTGTGACCTGCATCTCAAGGCATCCCTGCTCTGCCGCAAGGAGGTTGTTCCCGGTGAGGGCCGAGAAGTCCACCAAGCAGAGGTAGGGGGAGTACTGGCCCGACCCCGCCGCCGCGAAGCCACAGCCCGCAGTGGTTGCCGTGTTGATGGGCTGCCCGCCGGTGACGATCGTCGCGCTCGACTGGGGAACCGCGGCCAAGGTGTAGGCAAACGTGCTTGGTGGGTTTGAACGAGACTCCGTAATCGCCCATTCGACCTTGGTGACGTCTTCAGTCGTGACCCACGCGCTTTCGTAGTTGCAGTCATTATTGGTGTCGGCGAGTGTGGTGCAGGTGACCAGCGGCGCGGGTTGCGCGGCCGGCACATTGTTGGAGATCGTCGTACTGCTTGAGGGCGTGGTGGAGCCGTCCGTACACACGTTGCGCACCAGCGAGTAGGTGGAGCCGGTGGGGACGCTGACGTAGGAGATCGACGACTCGAAGGTATTCGTTACCGTGCTGAAGTTCGAGCCAAGCCCCAAGAGCTGGTCGCCCGTTCCACACTGGGGCGTGCTCGCTGCTTCGGTCGTAATAAACCCCGCGCCCTGGATGTCACTTAGATAAGTAGACGAGACGACTTGGGAGTCCTCGGTGTCCGAGATTCGATTCGAGACGCCCGTCTGCAGGGAGAAGATCGATACCAGGCCGATCGCGAGGCCTCCGATGATGATGGGGAGAACCGCGGTCACAATGACCAGTTCGATCAACGTAAAGCCCGCTTCGTCTTCAGGGCGCTTCCAGCACTTCGTTTTTGCGCATCGGTATCCGCGGCCAAACGGCCTTGCCACAACTCGCCAGCGCAGTGACGCGCTCATCCAACCTTCACCTGGTTGTAGATGCCGTACATGGCGGAGATCAATGCGACCGCCACGAAGCCGACGACAACACCCATGAAAATGATGATCGCCGGTTCGAAGAGCGCTGTCGCTCGCTCGAGCTTTGTCTCAAGCTCGCGGTTGTAGTAGGCGGCCGCCACCTCAAGCTGCTGGTCGAGCGTTCCAGTCTCTTCACCGACGCGGAACATTTGGCGCGCGGCGGCTGGGAAGAGCTCTGTCTGGTTGATGGGACCCGAGAGTCCCTGGCCCTGCATCATGGCCTCGCGGACGCCCTCGAGCGCCTTCTTGTACACCGCGTTGTTCGCCGAGTCAGCCGTCACGGCCATCGACCGAGGTAGGTCGACTCCTGCACGCAGCATCGAGGCGAGCACTCGACAGGTCCGTTCAATGATGGCGGTTTCGGTCAGGTCCCCGATCACCGGTACTTTCAGTACCCAGCTGTCAAGGATCGCGTGACCTTTGGGTGAGCGCCGCATGGCTATGAAACCGCCCACGACGACGATGACGAAGGCGAGTTCGAAGTACCAGTTGTGTCCAACGAACGACGTGATGTTCAACAGCATTCGCGTGATGAGAGGGAGCTTCGCGTTAAGGCTCTTGAAGAAGACCTCGAATCGAGGCATGACGAAGACCGCCAGCACGATGACGACTACGACCGACATGCACGCAACAACGGCGGGGTAGATGAGCGCTGCGGTGACCTTCGCGCGCGCTTTCTGGTCGCGGTCGATGTAGTCGGCGAGCTGGTTGAGGACGACGTCGAGATTTCCGGTCAATTCGGCGGACTCGAGAATGCCGACGTAGAAGTTCGGAAAGGCTTCGGGGTGCACCGCCGCGGCCGCAGCGAACGTGTCTCCTGCGCGCAGGCTGTCGATCATGTCGAATAGAACAGTCTTCAACATTTTGTTTTGAGTCTCTTCTGTGATGACTTCGAGTGATTCCATGATGGGGACACCCGCGCGCATGAAGACGGCAAGCTGACGCGTGAAGTTGGTCAGGTCTTTGCGCGGCACCTTCTTCTGCGTGATCTCGAAGGCAAGTAAATTTTTTCTCGTGGTGACTTCGAGAGGCTGGAGCCCGCGACCGAGTAGCGCAACGTGAGCGGCACCGGTGGATGCGGCGATCTCGATGCCCGAGATCTGCTTGCCTGCTTCGTCCAGTGCCTTGAAGTGGTAACTGGTTAAGGACTTGTCGCGCTTGCTCATAGGGTGTACATACTCCGTATTACCTCCGCAATCGAAGTGACATCCTGGGCTACCAGATTGATCGCTTCTTGTCGAAGTGTGCTCATCCCTTGCTTGACGGCCATATTACGCAATTCCTCCTGAGTTGCCCAGCCCACGATCAGGCGCCGCAGTTCTGGGGTCATGACGAGAAGCTCGTATACACCGATTCGGTCCTTATAGCCAGTATTTGCGCAGTAATTGCATCCTGTTCCCTGAAAAAAGGCTGTTTTGTGGGGTCCGCCGGCCTCTTCGTAGAAGATCATCTCTTCGTCCGTTGGGGTGTAGGTAGTACGACATGAAGGGCAGATCCGCCGGAGGAGTCGCTGACCGACGACCGCGAGCACCGATGAGGCGATGAGGAACGATTCGATGCCCATGTCGAGAAAACGGTGCAGGGCGGAGACGGAGTCGGTCGCGTGCAACGAAGAAACTACAAAGTGTCCAGTTAATGCCGACTGCACGGCGACACGCGTCGTCTCAACGTCACGGATCTCGCCAACGAGGATGACGTCAGGGTCTTGACGCAGAATCGAGCGAAGACCCGTCGCAAATGTCAGACCAGCTTGTTCGTTGGTTTGGATTTGATTGATCGTTGGGAAGATGTACTCGACCGGGTCCTCGATGGTCATCACGTTGATGGTCGGGTTGTTGACCTCGCTCAAGGTCGCGTACAGCGTCGTCGTCTTGCCGCTTCCGGTCGGACCGGCACAGAGCACCATGCCGAAGGGTGAGCGCACGATCTTCGAGTAGGCGTCGTGGGTCGCCGCAGGCATGCCGAGGTCGTTCAGTCGCAGCACCGAGCGCGTCTTGTCGAGAATACGCATCACGCAGCTTTCGCCCATGATGGTGGCAGTCGTAGCGACGCGGACGTCGACCTCTTTGCCGTCGATGACGATCGTGAGCTGGCCGTCTTGAGGACGGCGTCGCTCGACGATGTTCATGTTCGCCATGATCTTGATGCGGCTCACGAGTCCCGGCCCAATCGAGGCGGGTAGCGTGAGCACCTCTTTCAACGCGCCGTCGATGCGAAAGCGCACGCGCACGATGTCGTCGCCCGGTTCGATGTGCACGTCCGATGTCCGGTCACGCATGGCTTGGGTGAGTATGCGGTCAACCACTTGGACGACCGGCGCGTCTTCTGCGACGATCTCGGGCTCAACTGTCTCTGACGTACGCTTGCGCGAACCTTCGACTGACTCGAATGCCTTGACCAGTTTTTCTACGTTGCCAAGCGCGTGATAGTTGCTGTCGATGGCCCAGCGGATATCCCCCAGGGGTGCAATGACCAGTTGAACGGATTTGCCGCTCGCTCTCGACAGCACGTTCTTAATCTCGTCGCTTGGCTCAGCGACTGCGACCGAGAGCACGCCGTCGTCTTGCAGGCGTACCGGAAACGCCATGTTCGCTCGTGCGACGTCCTCGGTGATGAGCTGGAGCACGGTCTCGTCGATGACGTCACGGCGAAGGTTGGCAACTTCGTACCCGAAGAATGCCGCCAGCGCGTGCGCGAGCGACTGCTCGCTGAGTGCGCCGACGCTGACGAGAACTTCGCCGAGTCGGCCTCCGGCGTCACGCTGCATCGCGAGTGCCTGCTCGAGCTGCTCTTCGGTAATGAGGTGCGAGCCGATGAGCTGTTCGCCGAGACGGACCTGACGACCTTCGGCGGCGGGAGAGTCCGGTGCGCCGGGACGCGGGCCCGCGCCGTTCTCGCTGCCGAACCCTGAACCACCAGAAGATTGCGACGTCTTCGAATCGGCCTTTACCGTCCGCTCGCTTGTGACCGTGGCGACGCCCACTCCGCCTGGGGCGGCGTCGTCGTCTTTCTCGTTGCGGGTTTTCTTCTTAAAGGCCAC
This sequence comes from uncultured Acidimicrobiaceae bacterium, assembly GCA_963724865.1. Lineage (GTDB taxonomy): Bacteria > Actinomycetota > Acidimicrobiia > Acidimicrobiales > RAAP-2 > RAAP-2. The sequence continues at coordinate 298,986 of CAVRWO010000005.1, forward strand.
GACCACCCCACCTTGCAATTTGATAACTCAACGTGTTCTGCATAATTTATCTTGGATATTTAGAAAAACGGATTAACCCGTATTAACTAACTGTGGATGACGGTATGTCGGCTCTCGCGAAACGCCCTCAAATTCTCGCATTCCCCGTCACCGCCGAACCGACACTCAGCCCCGTCATCCTACTTCTACGGGGCTCAAATACTGTAAATACCCGACATTCCTTTCTTTACCGTCGCAACGCCAGAAAAATCGGTCGTTCTGCCGGAAAATTCCCTTCTAGAAGGGTCTTGGCCGTCCAAAGAGGAATCCTTGACCGAGCATGCCTCCCTCACCGAGCGGCACGCCGAGCTCTCGCAGCATCTCGGCCTCAGCCTCGGTCTCGATACCCTCTGCAATCAGGGTCGTTCCGCTTTGGGCGGCGAAGTGGCACATGCCGGCGATCATCGCCTGGCGAGCGGGGTTGGTATCGATGTCGCGGACGAGAGAAATATCGAGTTTCACGAAGTCGGGGTGGAGCTCGAGAATGTGGCTCAAGCTGGTGTAGCCCGCGCCGGCGTCGTCGACGGCCAGCCGACAGTTCTCGAGGTCGGCCAAGGCGTGCCTGATCGCGACGTAGTTCTTGATCTGGGCGTGTTCGGTAACTTCGATCACGAGCGGACGGTCTACGCCGTTCACGACCTTCGCGGCGTGACCGTCGAGCAGCGCCGCGGGCGAGAAGTTGAGGCTGAGCCAGACGTCCGACGCCATGTGAGACGTCAGGTCGAGCGCGGACTGAGCACAGAGGGCTTCGAGCTCGCTGCCGAGTCCGACAGAGTGGGCCTGCATAAAACGCTGATCAGGAGATTCGCCGTCGTCAAAACGCGTGAGCGCCTCGTAGCCGACGATGCGGCCGGAGCCCAGCTCGACGAAGGGCTGGAAGACGGGCGAGAACCGGCGTTCTCTCATGATCGTCTGCACATTCGTGCGCAGCGACTCGCGCTTGGAGTAGACGTCGGCCTCGGCGCCAAAGAGCGCCCCCGCGTAGGAACCGAGTTCTTCAAACACCGACAGGCGCGCACCCATCCACTCCGGCCCGTCGTCGTCCTTCGTCGCCAGCGCCAAGATGCCGACGAGCTGACCCTCCCAGCGGATCGGGACGTTGCCGATGGCGGTGAAGCCCTCTTTGATCATGCGACCGGTAACGCTGCTCTCAGAGACGGTGACGGTGCTCGCGAAGTCGGCGAAATCGAGCCACCAGGCGCCGGCGTCGGTGCGCTCAACGATCGACTCGGGGTCTGCGAAGGCGAGTACGGCGCCACTCGTCGCTCCTCCAAGTTCCGCCCCGCCGGTGCCAATGGTGAGGAGCGTCCCGTCGCCTTGGACGAGTACGGTGAGCGCGGCGTCGATCGAGGCGAGGGTCGTCACGGCTCGACAGAACTTCTCCGCCGTCGCCTGAAGGGAGTCACCCCGGCGAACCTCCTGCATGACGTCCAAGATCGCGAGTCGGTCGCGCTGCTCCCTGGATCGGTTGGTTTCGAGGAGTCGCTCGTTCGTGAGGTCGCGTTTCACGGCGACATAGGCCGTGAGGCGACCTTCGGCGTCGTGGATCGGCGAGATCGTCACGTCCTCTTCGTAGAGCTCGCCGCTCTTGCGGCGGTTGATCAGGGTACCGTGCCAGGGCTGGCCGGTGAGCAGCTGGGACCACATCGACTGATAGAAGGCGCTGTCGTGGAGTTCGCTTTGGAACACGCGCGGATTCTGCCCGAGCATCTCGTCGACGGAGTAGCCGCTCGTGCGCGCCGCCGAAGGATTTGCGTAGAGGATGTTCGACGCGGGGTCGGTGACGACGATCGACTCGCTCGCCTGATCGATCGCCTTCGACAAGAGCGTCTGGTCATTTAATGATTTGAGGAGCCGCTCGTGGTCGCGCAGCCGCTTGATGCCGAAACCGAGCTCGCTCGCAAGATCCCTCAACACCTCGGCGACTTCGCCGGCAAACGCGTACGGTTCACTCGCGTAGACCTGAAGACTGCCGTCGACCTGGCCGTCGACGACCACGGGCAGCGCGACAGATGAGCGAAAGCCGTGCACGGTGGCGTCGCCCAGCCAGGGGGTGAAGTGCTCGTCGGCGGTCGTGTCGTTGATGACAACCGGCTCGCCCGTACGGATGGCGGTTCCGGTCGGGCCGAGTCCGAGCGGGCCGGTGCTCCAGTCCAGAGTGATCGCTTCGACGTAGTCGGCGTGCTCGCGACTCGACGCCACCTTTTCGATGAGATGTTCCGGCCCGTCAACGCGACGCGCGTACCACGCGAGTTCGTAGCCACCTTCGTCGACGGCCGCTTGGCACATCTGCTCGAACAGGTCCGTTTCATTCTCGGAACGAACGAGCACCTGACTTCCCGCGGAGAGCGTGTTGGCGGCGCGCTGGGCTGCGACTTCGTTATGAGAGTCGCGTAGCGCCACGACACTGCCGATGACGCGATCCGACGGACCTCGCGTTGGCTGGGCGCGCACCGACATCCATCGAAGCTCTCCGGTCGCCGTACGCATGCGCATTATCGCGCGACCGACCTTCTTGCCGATGAGCACCCACTGGTGACGTTCGACGAGCTTCTCGAAGTCGTCCTTCGCTACGAGGTCGACCGATCGTGTGCCGATGAGCTCGCTCGGCAAATAGCCGAGCACCTGGTGCACCGACGGTGAGACCCATTGGATGACGCCATCGACGTCCGTCTCGTAGAGCACGTCGGACGAGTTCTCTGCGACGAGGCGAAAGTGTTCCTCGGATTTTGCAAGTGAACGACGCGTCGCAACTTCAGTGTCGATGCCGCGCAACCCCACGACGTACGCCACCACCCTGCCGTCGCTGTCGCGTAGCGGCTTCGACGAGACCGACATCCAGTGCAGGTCGCCGCTCTCTGCTCGAAAGCGCGCCTCGAACCGTGCACTGGGTGCGCCCTTGTGCGATCGCTCTCTCACCAGCTGAGCCTTCGTGCGATCGTCGTCGAAGATGAGGTCGAGGGCCGGCGTGCCGAGCAGCTCTTGAGGGTCCCACCCGAGTGTCTGCATTGACGGTGACGTCCACTTGATGATGCCGTTCACGTCAGTCTCATAGACGATGTCCGACGCGTTCTCTGCGAGCAGTCGATACTTCTCGATCAGTTGGACGCGGTCAGTCACGTCGCGCCACGTGTAGCTGAGTCCGTCGCCGACCTTGAGTGCTCGCACGTCGCAGTGACGCTCGGAACCCCAGACCTCGTTGTAGTACACCGAGTCGTCGAGCACCATCGGTTCGCCACTCTCGAGAGCCTTAACGTAACTCGCAAAGACGCCTGAGGATTTGTGACCGGGCAGGATGTCGAGAAGGCGTGCACCGATCATCTCTTTGCGAGTGGAACGGTTGTAGGCAATGGCGGCGTCGTTCGCGTCGGTGAACGTGAAATCGACAACGTTGCCCTCCTCATCACGCACGGCTTCGAAGATGACGTGAGGGTCCATGAGAGAATCGAGCGTGGCCGCGAGTCGAGCGCGCTCTTTCGCGAGCTGAATGAGTAATTCCTCACTGGAACCCAGGGGCTGACGTTGCCAGTCCGTCGCGGGTTCCGCCGGGGCAAAAACTTTGAGTGTTCGGTGCTTCAGCGCCATACGGCCCCACTTCAAAGAACGTGCCCCTGCGATAATGCGTTGGTCGAATCCTACGCAATACGCACTTATGAGCACAAGGGTCGACAGTTGTCCGAATGTGTCATGTCGGTGAAGACCGTCATCGTGAGCGTCTTCGGCGTCATAATCACTACGTCGTCACACGCCCCACGCAACACCTAATTGAGGTTGAGGACGGGCCGCAGTCAAGTATCCGACGAGAGCGTTTGCACATGGCATCGAGAAGGAGATAAGTGACTCCCACAGTGTCCCTGACTCGTTGGGTAAGTGCGTCTCGTATCGCGGTAGGCACCGGTTAGCCGTCGCCCCCACCACCTATCGAGCTCGACTTAGCAACGGCGCGAGGACTTTCTAAATCCTCGGCCGTCGAACGTTCACGCGAGGCGTAGCGAACACCCGCTCTCCCAATGAACCTCGCAGTAACGCCGCTGTACGCGTGCACGTCGATATTGGCCGAGAGCTAGACAAGAAGCTGCGACGGTACTGCCGGTGATGGCATTGCCGACCTGCGACAACTTTGTAATGACTTAACGCGCGGCGCCTCGGGTCGACTGACAGACTCGGTCTTACATTCCCGTCAGACAAACCCGCGAATGCAAAGTAATGCGATTACGAGAAGATCGACACGTAGAGGATCAATTGACATCCAGAGTTCAGTCGAGGTACGCGCCACGCATGCCATCACAGAACATGGCTATTGCAATTGGCAGTGGTCTCTTGGGCTTCGGAATGTATCTCTGGCAGTTGACCGTGCCCGGGATTGTTTCCTTTTACGATTCGGGCGTCTACTTCGCCGCCTCGATTCACTTCGTCTCGGGAGTGCTTCCGTACAAAGATTTCACCTTCGTCAATCCGCCCGGGATCTTGTTGCTTATGAGCCCGGTGGCGCTCTACGCGAGAGTATTCGGAAGTCACGACGGATTTGTTCTCGCACGGATTATCACCTCAGCCGTGACGGCTCTCAACGCAGGACTCCTAGCTTGGCTGGTTCGCCATCGCGGGCGGATGGCCATGGTCATCGCTGGAGTTGGTCTTGCACTTCTTCCCGATGCGCTCTTAGTCAGTTCGTCTCTCAAACTGGATCCGTATTGCGTCTGCTTAGTTCTGCTCAGTTCATTGATGATCGTTTCGAGCGAACAGCGACACGGTCAACTTTCAACACGTTCGCTCGCCATCGGGGGGCTCCTGTTTGGTCTGGCCGCCCTAGTCAAGCTTTGGGCTTTCTTCCCGTTCCTAGCTCTCGTCATCTGCCTGGTGCCGCGTTATCGAAGCCGTCTGTTTCTGTTCATTGGCGCAGCGGCAGGCGGCTTCATCATTCCTTCTCTCCCGTTTTTCGTCTTAGCGTCGAAGAATTTTGTGTCCCAAGTTTTCACCGTCCAACTTTTCGAGAAGGTCAATCCGATGATGAGTCCGGGAGTTGTGTGGCGCCTGATCGACCTGACGGGGCTATCGCAAACGTATTTCCAGCCATCAGGCGCTCTGGCGGAAGTTGCATTCTTCGTGCTCCTTTGTATGTTCGCACTCTCCTTGAGGCGACGAGTGGATCATGAACTTGTCGACGTCTATCTGTTTCTCGCCGCGGCCATATCGGTATGCGGTCTCTTAGCGGCACCGGCTTTCGACACCTACTACGGCTACTTCGCCGCACCGTTTCTACTTGGCCTCCTCGCTGTCTCATTGTCGCGACTGGGTGCGCTTGCTCGCAGACTGGCGAATCGCGTACGAATATCTACCCCCGTTCGCAGACTCGTTTCGTGGTCGTCTCTTGTTGCTGGGTTCGTGCTCATCACCGTTCTCGCATGGGGCGAGACAACGTTCTATTTGAGCTACGCATCGGGTGAGGGAATAAATGGCCCGTCTCTCTCGGCGGTGGCGAAAGTAATCCCACCCGGATCCTGCGCTGTCTATGCGTACGTATTCGAGGGTGTGTATTCAAACCGCCTGACATCAAACGATCCAAAGTGCCCAAATGTGGTTGACCCCTACGGAATGTGGGAGAGCTGGGGCTACCATCTCATCCCACCGGCGCCAGCATTCGTAGCCGAGTGGAAGGGCTACTACGAAGCCGCGCAGTACGCGGTGTTTGATTCGCCATACTCTGACTTCGTTCCTTGGAACGCAGCATTGAAGAAGTGGTTCGCAACTCACTACAGATTGGTCTACGGCAAGGGTTACGTCTTTATCTACCGAAACGTTTCGAAGACCTGATTGTCACATCGTTGCGCCCCCATCTCTGGTTGGCTAGCGAGCTTTCCACACTCCAAGGGCAACGCAGGGCAGCGGTACGTCGAGTCCGAGCAAAGGTGCTCTATGAGCCAGATGGACTGATCGAGTTCGCGTTCGAGACGACCGGTTCGAGCTGCGCCGCGGGGCCTTGGCCGAAGACGTGCAGGATGTTGTTCGTGATCTTTGTGATCGCTGGTGCTGCGCACGTCGCACTTGACGCGCACGGTCGCAGGTCACCAATCCAGACGTTGTTGCCCGTATCGATCACGCCCGCACCGCTCGACGGAATCGCGAAGTAGACCATGTCCGAGTAGCTGTCGCCACCCCAGATGGCGCCACTCACTGTCGCCGCGTCCGCGGGGATCGGCGAGTGGGCGAGGAACTGCATATCGGCGGGCGCGCCGCTGATGACGTGATCAAAGTCCGACGCGATGACGTCAGCCAACGACGAACCGTTCTGAAGCCCCGTCCCGGCAAAGACCCACGACGACGCGTCTGAGATCACCATGGGCGCGTAGTCGCCGGGCGACAAGTAGCCGCTGTACTCCTCTCCGATCTGACCGATCGGTGACCAGTCGGCGGGTGGACTCTCCCACGTGTTGCCCGTCACTTGCATCGGGTTGCCCACGCCGTTGAGTGGATCTTCGTACGAGCTGCGATAGTCGACCTCTTCGCGGTCGGGGCCGAGCGTCGATGACTGAAGACGAGCGTGACGCACCATCGCGGCGGCGCCGAAGTACACGACGTTGACACCACGGGCCGTGGCGTTCTGGACCGCGACACGTTCCGAGTACGTCCAGGTCTCGTCGTGGTCCAAGCTGAGCAGCACCTTGTGGTGCAACAGCAGATTTGGATACTGGCTGAGCGTCACGTCAGAGATGTACGTGACGTCGAGCCCCTCTTTCTCCATGAGCCGCACGAGAGGGTACTCGTTGGTGAGAAAGTCCGATGAACCGTCGCCGGTGTCATACGGCCGATCGAAGGAGACGACGCGCGCGCGGTTGCACGGCGGGTAGGAGCTGTTGTCGAGGATGCACGGACCTTCACCCGCGTAGTACGAGTAGCCACCGTACGTGTTCCATCCCTGCTCGACGAGCGAGCGATTCATGACGACGTATGCCGCGGTGCTCGACGGATCCCACACCGTGAGCAACACGTAGCTCGCCGCTCTCGGTCCCGCGACGAGCTTGATGAGATAGTCACCCGGAAAGAAGGCCGACGTGACCGGCATAACGAGTGACTGCTGCCAGTTCGCACAGCTCGCCATGTTGGTAGTCGGCGCGACGGTGCAGGGCGGCTGGACGATGCCCGGCTCAATCGGCGATGACCACACCTCGTGCGCGCCGAGTCCTTGGTAGTAGCCCATGCGGTAGGCGATCACGCGATAGGTCGGCGCGTGCGAGTCAACGTAGAGATCGACGCTCTGTCCGAGCTTCGCGTACGTGAGATTGGCGAAGCCCTGGACGACGGTGGACGACACGTTCCCGCCGATCTCCCAGCTGGTCGTTCCCGGCAAGCGGTTCTGCGCGATGATCGCCGTCGACGTGACGCCGTTGGGACCGAGTGACGTTGCTGGAAGTGTCGTCGTGGTTGTGGTCGCACCGCCAGGAGCGGTTGTCGTCGTGGTCGACGTGGTCGTTGTGCTCGTGGCCGCCGAGATGGTTGGCACCGCGAAAAGAGCTATCGCCACGACGCCACTCGCAATGGCAGCAAAGCGACGAGGCGAGCGCAGTAGTCCTCGAATGATGTTCACGGTGCTCCCACGGCGGTGCGTCTCGAAGCGAGTGTAGTGAGTCGAGGCTGGCGCGCGAAGAGCACGCGCGTACGACGTCGCTGCTCAGAAACGCTCCCAAGGGGGTACGGCGCATCTCCAACGCCGAAACCGCGCATGAGAATTCCCTGTATTTGAAGTGCAAGCGCACTTGACGGATATTTTCGGGCAGATGGTGAGCTTTCGCTCAGCTCGTCGTCGGCGCGAAGACAGCCAGCCCCGCGGGGCCAATCAGTGGCCCGATTACGATTAAGTGCGACTCGCCCATGACACTGATCGCAGAAACTCTCGGTGGACACTACCGTCTCGTTCGCTTGATCGGTCGAGGCGGGATGTCCGATGTCTACGAGGGACTCGACGTGCGCACCGGTGTCTCGGTCGCGGTGAAGGTAGTACGCAGCGGAGACCCCGAGTTCGTTCAGCGCCTGTCGCACGAGGCGCGTGCCCTCGAGAGCTTTGCGCACCCCGGCCTCGTGCGACTTTTCGACACCGGACTCGCCGGGGACCAGGCCTACCTCGTCATGGAGTACGTGGACGGCGTCACGCTCGCAGAGGTGCTGCGTCACGGTCCCCTGAGCGCCCCCGAAACAGCAACGCTCGGCGCGACCCTCGCCGACGCGCTCGCCTACGTGCACGAGCGAGGCGTGGTGCACCGCGACGTGAAGCCGTCCAACATTCTTCGGACCGCGAACGGCGCGACGATGCTCGGCGACTTCGGCATCGCGCAGCTGCGTGACGCGGCAACCCTCACGATCTCCGGCACGATGCTTGGCACCGTCTCCTACATGGCACCAGAGCAGCTCGAAGACAACCAGGTGGGTCCAAGCGCCGACCTTTGGTCCCTCGGAGTGGTGCTCCTCGAGTGTCTCACCGGTCGACGAGTGTACGAAGGGACGCCGAGTGAGATCGTGGCGCGGCGGTTGGTGGCGCCGGTGCCCCTGCCCGCCGACCTGCCCGTCCCCTGGAAGCTCGTGCTCACCGGCATGCTCGACCATCGACCCGACCAGCGATTGACAGGTCACGAGGTGGCGGCCATGCTCGCCACGTCAGCCTTCAGCGCCCCGTGGCGTCCGACGAACGATGACGACACGATCGTGAGCCGCGAACGATTCGCGCCCTATGACCTCACGGCGCTCGCTCCCCCCGGTCGCCCTCGAGGAGCGCACGACGACACTGTCATCGCGGGCGCCGACAGCACGAGGATCGCGCGACCATCGTTGGCGCGAATACGTCGCCCAAGAACTGTTCGCGACTTTCGTCACGCGAGAACGGCGCTTTTCAGTGTCGTGGCCGTCGCCCTCGTCGGGGTGGGCCTCGGACTGTGGCTGACATCAGCGCCCCCCCACGACCCGAAGAAGCACACGACAACCACGACCACGCTGCCGAGTGTGTCGACTGCGCTGTCCTCGCTTGTCAGCGATATGGCCCGTGCCCAGTCGGCGGGCCGTATGGACACTTCGTCGGAGCAAGCGATTGCGACCGATGCCGAACAGGCCGTCGCCAATCAAGCAGCGGGAAACTCGAATCGAGCGGGGAACGATCTCGCACAAGCCGAGTCGACGATCGTGAACGGTCTCCAGGCTGCCACGATCACCCAGGCCGAGAGCGCGCAGCTCTTGCACGCCCTGTCAGTGCTCTCAACAGCTCTCGACGTCGAGATTCCGCCAACAACGACCACCACTACAACGACCAGTACAACCACCACAACGACAACGACCGTCCCTAATCCTGGGGGTGGTCCGGGCAACGGCAACGGCAACGGAAACGGCAATGGAAACGGAGGCTTCGGGTTCTAGTTCCCCGGCACCGAGCACGTTCGCCTCAAAAGAAGCGCCACGGTCAGTGAGTCACTGACCGTGGCGCTTCTTCTTGCTGGAGTGTCGGACTGCGTGCCTGTAGGGAATTACTGCGGCGGTCCCGGGACGAGATCGAAGCTGACGGTCGTCTGCGCGCCGCTCTGGTTCACGTACACGATCGTCGCGCTTTGGCCCGGCTTCAGCGTGTACTCGAGGGCGCTCAGTTGCGCGGTCGTCGAGACCGCGTGTCCGTCGAACGACGTGATGACGTCACCCGCCACCAGACCCGAACTCGCCGCCGGGGTGTTCGCCATGACTGTACCAACCGTGACGCCGCTCACCGTCGGGGAACCGGCGGAGGCACCGAACGCGCTGGAGCTTGCGGGCTCGACTTCGATCCCGAGGATTGCCGTCTCGCCGATGTGGACCATCGTTGAGGCGTCGCCGTGCTCGATCGTCTTCGCGATCGCGAGCGCCGTATTAATAGGTATCGCGTAGGCCTGGGTCGCGGTCGTCGCTTGGCTGTAGCCAAAACCGAAGCCGCCACCTCCCTGCGACGCGGCGGTGTCCATGCCGACGACCTTGCCGCTCGTCGTGACCAACGGACCGCCTGAGTCGCCTGGCTCGATCGGCGCGTTCGTCTCGATGAGGCCGCTCAGGCTCTCAGAACCGTTCGGGTTCTCCTCGCTGTTGGCGGTGATGGACTGGTCGGTCGCGACGATCTTTCCGGCCACGTAGCTCGGCGTGCCGCCGACGCCGCCGGCGTTGCCGATGCCAACGACCTGCTCGTCAGCCGTGACCTTGCTCGAGTTGCCGAGCGAGACCGTCGTGAGTCCCGAGGCGTTCTCCAGCTGCAAGACCGCGATGTCCTTTGCCATGTCATAGCCGACGACCTTTGCGGTGTAGGTCTTACCTGTTGCGACGTCGCGGGCGGTAATGGACGTCGACCCTTCAATGACGTGGTTGTTCGTGAGAACAAGCCCATTCGACGTGAGGATCATGCCCGTTCCCGCAGCGGTTGCGTCCTGATACGAGATGTTGGTGTTGATGTCAACGAGTCCGGGATCGACGTTCTTCGCGATCTTCGCCGCGGCCGGATCGTTCGTCGTGCTGCTCGAGGGGGCCTGTGAGCCGAACGACGGGGCTTCGCCGCCGTTGGAGCCGAAGTTCGGGATCTCGAAGCCTCCCGAGCCACCCGCGGGGAGGTTCGTCTTCGCGTACGAGGGGCTCTGGATGATCGACGCCGGTGGCGTGACGACGTAGTGCCCAAAGACAAAGCCGACACCCGCGATGGCAACGACCAGCAGTACGCCGGCGAGTGCGGATATATATGTCATGTAAAACCCGTGGCGATCGGCGGCAACCTTGCGCTTTGCCGTGGCCGGCGGCGCGGAAGCGGTCGGCTGCTCAGTGGGAGGGGCAGCTACCTCCTCTTCGCGTTCGATCGGTGCGGACGTCTGTTCTGACTCGTCGTCCCAATTAATTTCCATGAATACTCCTTTACAACCTGGGGCGGGCCTTTGATTTGTTGGTGCAACCATCCTGGAGGGAGATCGTGAATCCCCCGTGGACAGCGGCTAAGAACCCAATAAAATTCCAGTCCCCACCCGTGGCGGGCCGCCAACGTCCTGGCCACGGCCACCAGGCCGCACTACCGCTGGCATATTCTGGCGCTTACGGGACGTTGGTTGTGGTGAGGCCCCAGCGTTCGGCAACGAGCCCGTACGAACGCTCTCGGGCAGCGAACTCGTGCACCCTCGTCGACAGCATGAGCTCGTCGGCGCCGGTGCGCTCTGCGAGGCGTTCGAGTCCGGCCCGCACCGACTCCGGAGTGCCGATGAGGTGTGAGGCGAGGGCGTCGTCAATGACGACGCGGTCCGACGCGGAGAGCTCGTAACGGGCGGCTTCTTCGGGTGTCGGCAGCGGACCCGTCCGCCCGGAGTTGCGCTGGAGAATGTTGAGCGCACTCGAACCGGCGAGCCACCTCGCCTCCTCGTCGCTCTCGGCGCAGATCACCGACGCAGCGATCATCAAGCGAGGTTCGTTGAACAGCATCGACGGTTCGAAGTGGGCACGGTAGCTCTCGACCGCTGCATCGAGCAGGGCAGGCGCGAAGTGATAGGCAAAGGAGAACGGCAAGCCGAGCATGCCCGCGAGCTGCGCGCTGAAGGTCGAAGAGCCGAGCAGCCACACTTCGGGCAGGTACCCGCTCCCCGGCACCGGTGCCGGGTGTGAGGGGCTTTCGCTGGGCAGGAGATAGCGGATGAGCTCGACCACGTCGTCGGGAAAGTGTGTGGCGTTGAGATCGGCGCTTCGCCGCAGCGCCCGTGCCGTGACGTGATCGGTTCCGGGCGCGCGACCGATGCCAAGGTCGATACGGCCGGGGTAGAGCGCTTCGAGCGTGGCGAACTGCTCGGCCACGACGAGCGGTGCGTGATTGGGCAGCATGACGCCACCCGAACCCACGCGCATCGTCGAGGTCGCGTCGGCGAGGTGCGCCATGAGGACCGCGGGCGCGGAACTCGCGACCGCAGCGATCGCGTGGTGCTCGGCGACCCAGAAGCGGTGGTATCCGAGCGGCTCGGCGGCGATCGCCAGATCGGTGGTTTCGCGTAAGGCTTGGGCGGGCGATGAACCGGTTCCGACCGTGGCAAGGTCGAGGATAGAGAGGGGGATCATGGTTGAGATCACCTTAAAGGCGCCACGCCGCTCATCTGATACGAAGCCAGCGCGTTCCAGACACGATGCCTAGGATTTGCGGCGTGCCCGGGACTCCAGTCGACGCGCCACTGCGCGTGGGCACGACCCGAAGTGAACGCTGGACGACGGCTGGCATATTCGCGGTGTTCTGCGTCATGGTGCTCGTGCGCTCGCCGCAGCTGTTGGAGCCCGACGACTACGCCTACCGTGCATCGATCGTGGCCCTGAGCGAGGGTCACCTCCTACTCACGAACGCACAGTTTCTGGCCCTTCGAGCCCAACTGTCTCTTCACGGTGGCCCGGGCATCGTCCAGTGGGTGCATCTGAAGAACGGGCTCTGGATCAGCCAGAAGAACCCGGGCTATCCCTTTTTCGCCGTGGTGTTTCAGTGGCTCCACGCCTTGCGCACGGCGCCGCTCTTCTATGGCGCCTGTGCCTGCGGCGGTCTCTTCTACGGTGCACGCTGCTGGCTCGGACGTTGGGGTGGACCCGTCGTCGTCGCGCTCTACTGCTCTTCCGGCGCGGCCCTCATCTTCGCGTGGCGTGCCACGATAGCGACCTTCACCGACGCCTCGCTCATCGCGGCAGCTGCGGGCCTGCTGGTCGGCGTCCTCCTTTCGACGCAGGACCCGCCTCGGCGGCGTGCACTCCTCGGAACTTTGGCGTTTCTCGCGCTCGACGGCGCCGTGTTCATTCGCTACACCGACGTGGTCGAACTGATCGTCGCGCTCGTCGCCGTGTTCGCGTTCGCCCGAGTCGGTGCGCTGCCCCGGGCGGCACTCGCCGCATGGAGTGGTGTCGTTGGTGGCTTCGCCATCTTCGATCTCTGGTTCAACCACTATCTGTACGGCGGTTACCTGAAGACCGGCTACGCGTCAGGGCTCGTGACGTTCGCGACGAGTGCACTCGCGCCGAACCTTGAAAAGATGCCCGCTCGCCTGATCGTGAGCATGCCGATGAGTGTCCTCGCGCTCGCGGCCGTGATATGGATCGCGATTCGAACCGGTAGACGAGACACGCGAGATGACGCCGGCCGTTCCCTCAGCGACGGAGCCGTCGCCCTGGTTCTCGCAATCGGCTGCCTTTCGATCTGGGGGCTATACCTCACCTACACCTGGACGGTTGGCCAACTGGCTGGTCACCACAACCCCGTGCACGTCATCCGTTTCTATGTGCCCGCACTCGGGCTGATCGCGCTGCTCGCGGCGTGGCTCGTCCTTCGCCTTCCACGACGAGTCGCTCCGATAGTTCTTGCGGTGCTCTTTGCGCTCGGTGTCTGGTACTACGTCGCACCCTCGAACGACATCATCGTGCACCCGCCGCCGGTGGGCAAGATCGCCCCGGCCGGGCCGGCGCAGCAAGTCGGACCGTAGGCCTAGCGACGCGACAACAGGGCGTGCACCTGGTCGATCAGCACGCTCGGGCGAAACGGCTTCGGCAAGAACGCAGCCGTTCCAGGTAGAAGCCCAGCCAACACCGATTCGTCCGCGGTGCCGGACATGAGGAGGACTCGAAGCTCTGGGATCTCTGCTTGCAGCGATTCGGCAAGATCGGGTCCAGCGAGATCGGCCATGACGACGTCACTCACGAGCAGGTCGATCGAGCCGCCGACTTCCGCGCCGCGCAGCAGTGCTTCTTCACCCGAGGACGCGACAATGACGTCGTAGCCGTTGCGACTCAGCACCTGGACCATCATCCTGCGCAGGCCGTCATCGTCCTCTGCGATGAGTACGGTCGCGGTACCCGGGGGACGCTCGTTCACGACGACCGGCGGGGTCTCGAGCACCGATTCGTGGGCTGCGGGCAAGAGGATGCGAAAGGTTGTCCCGCCGCCGAGCTGACTCACGCACGTGATCGATCCACCGCTTCCTTCGACGAGCCGCCTCGCCGCGGCGAGTCCGAGTCCGGTGCCCTTGAAGGGACCCTTCGTCGTGAAGAAGGTATCGAAGCAGTGAGCGAGCGTCTCTTCACTCATGCCGATTCCCGAGTCGCTCACCGTGATATCCACGTAGTCACCGGGCTCGAGACTCAGCTCTCGTGCCACCGCGTCACTTACCGTGACCGTGCGGGCACCGATGCGCAGTGTGCCGCCGTCTGGCATCGCGTCGCGAGCGTTGATCGCAAGGTTCAGCATCATCTGCTCGAACTGTCCGGCGTCAACGAGAATCGTGCCGGCGTCGTGATTGAGCGACCAGTTCGTCTCGATGTCCGAGCCGACGACTCGCTCAAAGACCTCGGCATTCATCTGCAGCACGGCGACGGGATCAAGCACCACTGGTTCGAGCGACGGAGCGCGGCCAATGGTCTGGAGCTGCGCGGTGAGCATCGAGGCCCGCGATGCCGTGATCTGGATATCCTTCACCATCTCGCGCGAACGATCCCCCTGATCCAGTTCCTGCAGGAGGATCTCGGCGTAGCCCGAGATCAGCGTCAGGAGGTTGTTGAAGTCGTGGGCGACGCTGCTCGCCACTCGACCCCGCGTCTCCATCTGCTGTGCGTGGTGGACTTCAGCCTTCAGCTGACGATGGTCAGTGACGTCGTCCACCAACATCAAGATGTTGGCGTCATCTCCGGGGTTCGGCAGCCGCGCGGCGGACACGGTCAGATCACGGTGGCGACCCCGAATCTCTATCTCGATGAGGTCGCGCACGCCGGGAGAACCCGACGCCACGACTTCAGCCCAGAGCGGTTCGAGCTCGGCCCGCGCCCCCTCGGGCATCGTCGGAAACTCGTCGAGGGCCTCGTCGTAGGTCGGCCACGCGAAGACCTTCGCGGCGGCACGATTCCACCAGCGCACTCGACCTTCGAGGTCGACCTCGATGATCCCCGCAGGCGCCGCGTCGACGATCACGCGAAGTCTCGCCTCGCTGCTTTCGATCTCGCGGCCGAGTTCGGTGGCACCGAGTGCGGTCGCTGCCATCTGCGCGAGCAGCGTGAGGACTTCACGGTCTTCCTCTTGAAACTCACCGCCCGCGCGACGAACGGCCAACACTCCTCGGGCGGGACCGCGCCCTTCGAGTACCGGGGCGACAAGCCACTCGCCATCGACCCACGGTGCGCTCGTGCCCGGCCGCACGGCGGGCACGTCATCGCTGAGCTCGCCGAGGCCGAGGCTGAGGACCATCTTTCCGCGGAAGGCGATGCCTTGGAGCGGAGCGACGAAACCTGACTCGAGCGAGAGCGCCGCGTCGTCGGCGTCAAAGACTCGTCGGGTGCTCCCCGCTAACGACTCCACGATGTCGCGCTCGCTGCGCAGTCCCGCCACCGTCAGTGACGCCGCAATCAGTTGGTGCAGCTGGCTCGCAATGCGTTGGGACCGGCGAATAGCTTCTCGCGCGGATTGGTTGCCCGACACGTCATCGCGCGCGGAGACGACGCGCTCGACGCTTTCTTCTGCCACGTCACTCACGCTTTCGCGTCACCTTAGAGCGGCCTTCCAGAGAAGATCGCGAAGTCTTCGAGGTAGCGATCGATCTCAGCTGCCTCGTGCGGCTTGGAGAAGAGGTAGCCCTGGCCCACCTGAACCTTCTCACTCTGGAGTCGCGCGCGTTGCTCCATGTCTTCGATACCCGACGCAATCACCTGCAAGTGCCTCGTCTCGCTCATCTGTACGAGCCCCTGCACCAAGGACGCCGCGTCCGTGGACGTAGCGACCCCGGCGATGAACTGACGGTCGAGCTTCACGATGTCAATGGAGAACGCTTCGAGCTCCTCGATCGCCGACTCCCCCGGCTCGAAGTCGTCAACGGCAAACTGCACGCCCAGGGATCGCAGTCGCGCGAGCCTCGCGATTGAGTCAGCTCGATCCTCGGCCAACGTTCCCTGGGTGAACTCGAGGACGAGCAGCGCCGGATCGAAGCGACTCGCAGACAGTGCGTTCGCAACGTCCCCAAAGAACTGGTCGGCCACAAACTGACGACGAGAGACGTTGACAGAGACATTGAATCGATACCCCTTGTCGTGCCAGCTGGCGCCGTCAGCGCTCGCGGTCATGAGCGCCCATCGTCCAACCGCGGCGATCTCGCCGCTTCGATCCAGGTCTGCAATAAAGAGGTCGGGTCCCAGCACGCCGCGTACGGGGTGGCGCCACCGAATGAGGGCTTCCACGCCCGCGAAGCCATTGGTCTCAAGGTCAATCGTGGGCTGATACACGAGGAAGAACTGACCCGCCTCGAGGGCCGCCGAGAGGTCGCGCTCGAACTCGGCGTCCCGTTCCGGTTCCGCTGGCTTTTCTACCATCTCGTACCGCTTCCCCGAAGCCCCCGACTACGGCCAGAGGACCATTCGGCTCGAAGTTCTCCGCCGTGACGCTATCAGTTCACTCCAATTCTACTGTTGGCTGCGCTCGTGCTTCGACGCTTCCGAGTGTTACATTCCACGAGTGATCCATCTCACGAGCCGTCCGCCACGTCGACCGCCCACGGTCCTCGCGTGAGGGTGCTCGTTACGGGGGCGGCCGGTTTCATCGGTTCGACGACCGCCGAGCTACTCCTCGCAAGGGGCCACGACGTCGTTGCGATGGACAATCTCTCGACGGGCCGTATCGAGAACGTTCCTGCGAAAGCCGCGTTCGTCGAGGGCGACTGCGGCGACAGAGAGCTCGTTCAATCACTCGGACACTTCGATGCCTGCATACACTTCGCTGCGCGCATCGAGCCCGCCGAGTCCGTCGCGCAGCCCGAGGTCTTCTTTGATAACAACGTGGCGTCGACGTATCGGTTGCTCCACGCACTGGTGAACAACGGCGTGGGCAGATTCGTGTTCTCGTCGTCGTGTGCGGTGTATGGCAATCAGCTCGACATGCCCATTGACGAGACTCGAAGCGTCGCTCCACACAGCCCCTACGGCCAGTCCAAACTCATGGTCGAAGAGGGCCTTCACTGGCTCGCCGCGTGCGGGAGGGTACGCGCGGCGTCCTTGCGCTACTTCAACGCAGCCGGCGGCACCCCGGCTCATCCCGAGCAACATCGCCCCGAGATCCACCTCATTCCGATTGCGTTGGACGTCGTCGCGGGAAGACGCGACCACCTCGATATATATGGCAGCGACTATCCGACGCCCGACGGAACCTGCATCCGCGACTACATCCACGTCAGCGATCTTGCCGAAGCGCACGTGCTCGCCATTAGCGCGCTCGACGATCATGCAGATCTCACGCTCAATCTGGGATCGGGCGTGGGCCATTCCAATCGTCAGGTCGTAGAGGCCGTCAAGCACGTCACCGGCGTCGACTTCGAAGTTCGCGACACCGACCGACGCCCGGGCGACCCCGCGGCGGCGGTAGCGAGCAACGAGTTGGCCCAGGAGGTCCTCGACTGGGAGCCTGAGCGGTCCCACCTCGAGACCATCGTCGCCGACGCGTGGGCGGCCCATCAGTTGATTGAGTGACGCATCAGGAAGAAACGGCGCACGCTTTGAGTCCATGAGCGGCGGGGAGCCGCCGGGGGCTGTCGATTGATGCAGGGCGTTTCGGGGATTTTCATGTGAACTGACCGGCGCCATATTGCACGAGTTTGATTAGTTGTAAAGTATCCTGTTCTTCGCGTTTTGAAGAGCGTCACAGGTTGCGACAACGCAGTGATTGGCGTGTCGGCTCCATCCCCCAGCGTCATAGGAACCATGGTCAAGAAAATGCGACGGCTCACGAAACACCAACGTCCCGCGCCAAGGGGCGTATCGATGATCGCCCTCGTCTCCATCTTCGTCGCGCTCTCGACGTCCCCCGCAGTTTCAGCAGGTGCATCCACCACGACCACGACCACGACGCCAACAACGACATCGACAACGTCAACGACAACCTTGCCATCAGACCCACCGTCGTCGGCTGAACAGATCAGCGCCGGCCCCTCGCGCAGCGAGTGCCTTACGCCAAACACCGCGAACGGTCAAACGGGCCTTTCGTACCTTCAAATGTCCGTGGGCAACTTCGATTCGGAGACCGGCACGACCGTGACGTGCCTGACGGCGTACTTGAGCGGTGCGCCGGACTGGTACTCCTGGGAACACCCGTGGGTGACCAACCCTGCCAATGGATACACGACCTGGGTTTCACAACGACCCACCACTCGCGATTTGGTGTTGGCGGTGAACTTGATCCCCACCAACCTCGACAATGTCAACAACCCTTCCGCGTGGGAGCGCGCGTGCGCAGGCGGGCGCTATGACTCGTACGCGACCGCCCTCGGGACAAGCCTGGTGAAAGCCGGCCTCCAGAACTCGGTGATTCGTCTTGGCACCGAGATGAACGGCGTGTGGGAGGGCGACTTCATTGGCACGAAGGTGAGCGAGCAGAAAACGTGGGCAAAGTGTTTCGCCAAGGAAGTCACAGGGCTTCGCCAGGCGACCGGAGAGCACTTCCTGATTGACTGGAACGTCAACGCGTGCATCGGCGACTACGGCTACGCGAACTACTACCCGGGCAATAAGTACGTTGACATCCTGGGACTCGATCTCTACGACGTCGGGTGTCAAACTCCCACCACGTCACTTTCGTTCAAGCAGCTCGCGAATGAGCAGTTGGGACTCAACTACTTTGAAGCGTTCGCGAAAGCAAAAGGCAAGCCAATGAGTTTTCCCGAATGGGGACTTTCGACGATTCCAACAGGAGATGACCCTGGGTACATCAACGGCATGGGAGCAGCGTTCGAGAAGGATGATTTCGCGTTCGAAAGCTACTTCGAAGGTGGGGGGACGAACGTGAAGGCCCTCTCCCTTGGTCCCAACACACCATTGTCCGTCGCTGCATTTCGACAGTGGTTTGGTCCAGCTCAATGATCCTTCTTTCGCGGACTCCTTGATTTATATTGGAGCCCGAGGCGGAGGTCGTCGACGAAGTTTCCAATGTGGGCTGACTCGAATTCAGATCGCGGAGGCGGGTCCTCGCGTCGTCTGTTCCAGTGAGCTCTGTACCCATGCCCATAGATGACGAAGCTCGGGCACGGGTGGGGGCAGCTTCGGTCTTCGTCATCCCCGTAGGACCCAACTGCCAACCAGAGTTTGTGGCCGACACCATCGACAGCATCCTCTACTTTGCTCCTTTGGCTCGAGTCATCCTCGTCGACGATTCGCAACGCGGTCTCGCGGCAGATCTAGGGCAGCGCTACCAACTCTCCGTCATTGAGGCCCGGGTGCACGGCGTGTTCGGGAATCTCTATTTGAATCTCTCAGAAGGGTTTCGAGAAGCACTCTCCAGGCCATTTCGAATTCTGGTCCGCCTCGACACGGACGCGCTTGTTACGGGATCACACTTCGAAGAGAAGGCCCTCGAACTCTTCGACGAGGACCTTCAGCTCGGACTGTTGGGCTCGCACCGATTGAGCTTCAATCGCGACGGGATCCGCAGTGCGAGCTGGGCCAAGCACCGCATTCTCGAATACCTGGCGGTTCGATCGTGGACGAGGCCGCGTGCCGCGCTCACTATCGCTCGCATTCTCGCGCGTGCGCGCAAGAACGGCTACACGCTCGGCGACTCCGTTCAAGGCGGTGCTGCGGTGTATCGCTATGAGGCGGTGGCGGCTCTCGACGAACACGGGCTCCTCGGGCGATCCGATCTTGCCGGCATGGGGCTGCAGGAGGACTACATCTTTGGCATGTGCCTCTATTCGCTCGGATACCACCTCGGTGAGTTCGGCAGCAGGTTCGACGACCTGCCGATGGGAGTTGATTGGCGGGTCCTTCCTGCAGCGCCAAGCGAGCTCATGGAGCTCGGCAAGTCAATTGTTCATTCGACCAAGCGCTACGGTGAAATGGACGAGCGGGCCATCCGCGACGAGTTTCGAACAGCGCGTCACCGAAATCGTCCATCACAGGACTAACGCGGTCGCCGCCTGTCAAGTCTCTGACACGAAATGCCGGATACGCCGCGACTAAGTGAGCGACGTGCCACGTCTTTGGACAAATCGTTGCGTAATCCTCACGAGGGCGCCGACCAGCGCCGGTGCTTCTCGGAGAATCTGACGACGCGACCTCGTCGAAGGGCACGACACCGGCGCCACGGTCAGAATTCTTGAAGGAAATGACCGGGGTTCTAGCACTCATCAGGAGTTTGACGCGTCACAAGCCGTTGTGAATCAGTTCCGTGCACGCAGAGATGGTCTCAGAAGGAGTTCGACGCGCGAAGCCGAATAGGCCGTCGATGACTGGAAAAAGTGAGACATTCAGCGGTGCTTTGAAAAAATCAACTGATTTGAGCAAATGTTGACGCTTCGTCGGTAGCGGCGTGATCTGAGACTGCGAATTTGTTCAGCATGAACAAGGGCTCAATTACTCAATTTGTCAAGGGCGGCACGGGGCAGCGTTTCCCCAAGATCGTTACTCTCGTCATTTCCTCGGCTGTTCTCGTATCGATGATTGCCATCGACGCGTCGGCGTCTCCAAACGGCATTGGCTCCTTCATCGCGGGTTCGTCCGGTCACGGGAACGTCTTCGCGACCGAGTCAAGCCTTAGCCAGCTTCTCGGCTTAGGGCACCACCGCCCAACTCCCGTCCCCCCGAAGTCGCCTACGACGACGACGACCACGCCTGCCTTCGGCGGTGGTGGTGGCGGTGGCGGCGGAGGTGGTGGCGGCGGTGGCGGCACGACCACTACGACAACCACGGCCCCCCCGGCCACGACCACCACAACCACCACAACCACCACAACCACCACGCTCCCGTCAACATCGGGAGGGCCAATCACCGCAGGTGCATCGCGAAGTGAATGCCTCACTGCTGACAGCAGCGTCGCGGGCAATCTCTCCGCTCTCGAATCCACAATCTCCAGCTTTGATTCCCTGACCAGTTCTACCGTGACGTGCCTCGGAGCGTATGGGTCAGACCAAGCCTGGAGCGATTGGACCGATCCTTGGTTTACTGGCCCTTCGGGCTCCGCTTACACCTCGTGGATTGCAGCGGATCCCCAGGTCCGCCAAATGGTGCTGGGCATAAGTTTGATCCCCGCGAGCATCGCGGACTCGAGTGACCCCCTCGGCTGGGAGCAGTCGTGCGCGTCGGGAGACTTCAATGCATACGCATCAGAGCTCGGGACGAACCTTGTCGCTGCCGGTCTTCAGAGTTCCGTGATCCGCCTTGGCTGGGAGATGAATGGTTCGTGGGAGGGTGACTTCATGGGCACCACTGCTCAGGAAGAGGGCCTCTGGGTGACGTGCTTCCAAAACGAAGTCACCGCCCTTCGCTCGGTGCCTGGTCAGCATTTCCTCATCGACTGGAACCCCAACTCGTGCACTGCAGCCGTTCCTTACGCCGACTACTACCCCGGTAATGCGTATGTAGACATCATGGGGCTGGACTTCTACGACCAGTCGTGTGTGAACCCCAGCACCGCAGTCACCTTCTCACAGTTGGCGAGTGTTCCTGCAGGGCTGGACAGTTTTGAGTCGTTCGCTGCCGCGCAGGGAAAGCCAATGAGTTTTCCCGAGTGGGGTCTGCTGTCGACTCCAGCTGGGGACGACCCCGGATACGTTAACGGGATTGGATCTGCCGTCAACAATGAAGACTTCGCCTTCCAGCAGTACTTCGACGAGGTCGTCGGTAACACCATATTGCTGGGCTCCAACACGCCGCTGTCCAACGCGGCGTACCAAAAGCAGTTCGGTAACTCGTAGCAGTTCAGGAAGCTCCCCCACGACTGGCCACGCACTTCCGCGTCGAGCGGGAGTTCGTGGCCAGTCTCACGTAGACGCGACCTTTGCCGGCAGTTCACTTCGAGTTCAATGGTTGAAGTTGGGTCCAGTCGCCAGGTGGCAGCCGCGGTTCGTCGATCTGAAGCCCCGCGCGGGAACTGTCGCTATCGCCGATGTCGTGAGCGGTACTCCTGCCACGCCCCCTCGGCGAATCCCGCGTTGTTGGCGATATCTTCAACGGCTTGAACGTAGGGATAGAGAACCGCCTCGCGACGCCTGCCCTCGCGTCGCCACGTGAACCAACGCCGATAGAGAACGTAGGGTGACAGCACGAATAGGGCCAGCCCCGACAGCGGGCTGACAATCGCTACCGCACCGGCGACGATCGCGGCACAAGGAACCAGTGGAGCGAGCGACGGAATGTCTCGATCCCTCACCCACTCCCTTCCACTCCCGCGACCGTAACTGCGCGAGCGTCGGAACGTATCTCGAAGCGACGGGTGAAAATCGTGATACATGACGATGTTGGGGAAGAGTTGCACGGTCCCGGGTCCAAAGTGTGCTCGCAGAGGACGCGCCAGTGACTCCTCTTCCCCAGCGCCGCGGTTTTCGGAGAATCCTCCCGCCTCGCGTGCTGCTGAGACGCGCACCGACATGTTCGCTCCAACGGTGAACAGGACAGGACGGATGTCCGGTCGCATCGCCGGTGGAAAGAGCTGATATCGAAGTCTCGGCCAGAATCCCACGCCCTCGCCGAGCTGCGCCTCTTGATGTCTCAACGGCCGACGAAACGCGACGTAGCGACGATTGAACGTATCGGTCTCAAACGGCTCAACCAGCCCTCCAATCATCGTGACGTTCGAGTTCACACTGCTCCAGGCAACACCAAGCTGTTGGATCCATTCAGACGGTGGCACGCAGTCGTCGTCCATCATTGCCATGAACTCCCCACGCGCCTCGGCGAGACCAACGTTCAAGGCGTGACCATGTCCGCAGTTTGCTTCAAGACTGATCAGCCGGACCCCTGGTCGTGCGGCAATCTCGGCGGTCTCGTCCGTTGATGCATCGTTGACCACGATGACCTCGTAGGAGAACTGAGTGACTTGAGACTCGAGGGCGTCCAGCGCCAATCCCAGGGTCCGAGCGCCGTTGAACGTGCCAATGACGACCGTGAGCGTGATGTCGTCCGAGTTGCTCGCACCGTCTGTCGAACTCAGCGAAACGCCTTCCTCATTCCACATTCCATCTCCACCCCTCGGTGCGCGACCAACACGGACAGCTCTCGGCTCGGCAGGCAATGTCGGCGAACATCTGTTAACACGATAGTGATCGAACGTGAATTGAACGTGGGTACCGCGACGGACCATCGACCGGAGTTTCCGCCCAACCTCGAAAAGTGAGTGAGGATGCACAATGTTGTGCGTCGGCAGTGGCCGAGCAACAATGTGTCGCCGATCGAGTAGCAGTTACAATTCGCTCGGCGTCAACTTCAGACCGCGAAGACGTACTCGTGATTGTGAAAGTCACTCCGTCTTGAGTAGAACGCATCGCGAGAACATGAAAGAAGGGCGGAGGGATGAGCCTTCCTGTCGACAGTGAAACATCGGCGTCGCCCGAAGTGACGATCTTCATCGCAAGCATCAATACTGCATCCGTAACGGAACTGTGCATTCGGTCGATCAATCGCTACACGCGAAAGGAGTCGTACTCGCTGTGCGTCGGCGACTGCGGATCAACTGACGGTAGCCTGCCTCGCCTCATGAAGCTGCTGCGCGAGGGTCTCATCGACGACGTTGCGCTCGCGCCACGCGGTAGATTTCACGGTGAGTGGCTCGATGAGTGGACGAAAACGTGTCGCACTCGCTTTGCTGTCGTCGTCGACTCCGACGTCGAAATACTCCAACCGGGATGGTTGGAGAGCCTGGTGAAAACGGCGCGCGAGACAGGCGCCGCGATCGTCTGTTCCGAAATGATTGAAGAGATCCCCCACTACGTTGATCACACCGGCGTGGCCCGTCGGCTCGCCCGTCGACCCTCCGTGTGGATGATCCTTCTCGACGTTGCCAAATGTCGTGGTCGCTCAAGCTGGCTCTTTTCGATGGAGGACGATCCAACCATTCCAGAAAAGCAGTGGGGTCTCGACATCGGCGCACAGCTCATGCGTGACCTGCATGCGGCTGGCGAGCAAGTCGTCGTCGCCCCGCCGGGGTTTCAAAAGCTCTTCCGACACTACGGGGGTCTCTCCTGGATAAAGACGGTGCGAATCAAGGGCTGGAAGTATCGAGCGAGCCGTCTGAGAGTAAGGTTTCTCAGCCTCTACGTGTATCTGAGACTCAACTGGCTCAAAGTCGCCGGTCGGCAGACACGCACCTAACGCCGATGTCGTGTTCGCAGTCGTTTCGGTTGCGCTCGGAGGAACCAGTGACTAGCGCGAAGGTCTCGAATCCCCGCGCGACAGTCCCGCTGAAAGTATCCGCTCAGCCACTTTCGAGAAACTGTTCGCAGCGGCGCGTTGCGCTGACAGCTCACGCATACGCGAGCGTTCGGCGTCACCTTCGGGACCCAAAAGGTCGGCAATTTGTACCGCAAGTGCTGTCGAGTCCCCGGGCGTCACGTACTTCGCCGCGTCGCCGAGGTCGCTGTGGAGTCCAGGAAGATCGGAGCACACGACTACCGAGCGACTTGCCAACGCCAGGTTCGCGATGCCGCTCTGGGTGATCCTTCGATACGGAAGAGCGACGACGTCAGCCGCGAAAAGGAGGGCTGCCATGTCCCGATCCGCGACATACCCGCTGAACGCGACGTGAACGTTCACCAATTTCCTCGCTTGTCTCTCGAGTCGTTCCTGAAACCGGGCCTCTCGGCGACCCATTACCCAAAAAACTCCACGACGTATGCGCGGTGATCCGGCAATGAGGAACTGGACGTCACCATCTCGAGCCGCGGTAACTGCGCTCGCGGCGTCAAGGAGCACGTCGGTTCCCTTGTCAATGCTCGTGAACCCGAGGGCCAGTACCAAAGGGCTTCGGATCTGGTACAGACTTTGAACCCGACGAACATCAGCGTCATCGATGGTCGCTACTCCCAAGGTGCCGTGGGGGACCTCAAGAACCTCGCTGAAGAGGCCGCTTTCCAACAGCGCCTGGCGCCCGGCCGATGAGAACACCACCGGCACATCGGTGAGTCGGGCGAACGACCGATAGATCGAACGCGTCAGCACGCCAAGCAAGTCGTACTCGCGCGTGGGCTCGTGGTAGGCGATCACCACCGGTACGCCGGCAGCGGACAGTCGGTGGCACAGGCTGTTAACCGACCAAAGAGTGACGTTGAGTGCGGCGACCGCGAACTGCACGAAGACGATGTCGGGCTCAAAGGCGACGATCTGGTCCCACGTTCGACGTCGCGGAAGCTGTCGCAGTACGCGTGCGACTCTTGCGCGCGTACCGACGTGCTCCGCCTCTCCAAGGTCGCGGTGCTTTCCGGGGGCGACTACCAACACGTCGTGGCCAGCAGTATCCCAGGCTGCGACCAGATGGGCCGTGTGCTTTGCGATTCCGTCCGCTGGTGGTTCGAATGGTGACACGAGGAGGATCCGAGACACTTACTGCCCCCCTCGCTTGGGTGCCAAGACGCGTATCGCACCTTGAATCCGCGCCCAATGGCCGCACTGCAACATGGGCCGTGAGCATACCTCAGGATCAGACGGCAACTGACCGTCCGGTCATCTCAATGACGCTTCAAACTCCTCGAGTATCTGCTCGTCACTCCCTGGCCTGAAGTATTCAGGAATGCCTTTCGCGAATGTTTCCCGGTAGGCCACGTGTCTGTATTCGCCGAGAGTCTTCCCGTCCACTCCTACTGACGTGACGGTCGCGTCAGGCTTCCACAGCACCGTTTGCTCATTGTCGCCGCCGACAACTGTCCGGTACTGCAACTCCGGATGATGGTCGCGAAGAATGGGAATGACGCGAAAGACGTCGCCGTGCCATCTCACGTCTGACTCTCTGCGCCGTGCCCGTTCTCTGGTCGCTGCTTCGGGATCTGCCATTGAAGATATTTCGTCTGAAGGGACGACATCGTCGATGATGATGACGCTGCGCGGGCCGATGTGAAGAAGCGTGTTGATCAGATCTCGATAGGTCTGCCGGTAGGTGTGTAGTCCGTCGATGAAAACGATGTCAAACCTCACCTCGTCATCGAGGGCGTCGAAGAACCGATCAGATGTTGTGGGATCCACGGTGAGGCCAGAGGGGAGAGATCTGAGCGAAAAGCCTGGACGAGGGTCGACGGCAAACCGGCGCGGGAGCTGCACCGCCTCTAACGTGTACCCGTGTTCCACGCCGATCTCAAGGTATGACGTCGCGGAAGCAAGCGCGTGAACGTACCGATTAATCCGGGCGGAGGAGTGAGTCCCCTCTGCTAGTTCAGGGTTTGCGACGAGCGTCCGAGGACCTTGGCGGAAGGAGCGGAGGTGATTTCTGACATCACTTCGGAGTGAACCTCGCCTCACGGACCAAAAGATTCGACGCGTGACGTTCATCAGAAGCATTCTCCATGTCGGTGAATTTGGTTCAAAGCCACCCTACGTTGGGACTACCGCCGTTTCCCGACTGCTGCGCGAAGAACGGTCGCCCGCCAGCCTCCACTCGCATCCGAGACAGCTGGCGAGCCTCGGCTGACGTGTCCTGCCAAAACGAACTCGGTGTTCGCCGGAGTTAGACCTCGGGCTCGGGAATGACGGTCATTTTCGACATCGTGCCAGCAGATTCGACCCTCTCCCGCTCTTCGACGAGACGCTTTTGGCGTGGCTGCGCCAATGGGCAATTCACAACAGAATCCCAACAAACGCTCTCTGGACCCTGCCGCCAACCTCAATGAATTCCCAGGAGATTCACAAGGACTTGACAAAAGTGCTGGTGTCTGGCATAGTTTTCCTCGCAAGGGCTAGTTCGAAGGATGCGGCTTTGAAAACGACCCTTGCGGCGGTCCCAGAATGAGGGATGGATCCTTTCCCTCCTCGGCGAGCGAACTACCGCGGTTTCGGCTTTCGGTCATAGTTCCGTCGTACAACGAGTGCGCGACCATTCTCAGCGTCCTCGACAGCCTCCTCTCCTTGGACGTACCGGGCAAAGAGCTCGAAATTATCGTCATCAACGACGGGTCGACTGATGGCACCAAGGCACTTCTTGAGACGTTTGATGATTCCCGTCTCGTGCAGATTCACCACATGGCGAATCTCGGAAAGGGCGCGGCGGTGCGCACCGGCATGGCGGCCGCCAAGGGTTCGCACCTGCTCATCTTCGACGCCGATCACGAGTACGACGTGGCCGACATTCCGCGTCTCATTACGCCGATCCTGACGGGTCGGGCCGAAGTGGTCTACGGCAATCGGATGTCGGGGTTTGGAACGGTGCACCCGTCCCTCTGGCACGCCATCGGCAACAAATCCATGACGCTTTTCGCCAACCTTCTCTTCGGGTCGGCGATATCGGACCTGCACACCTGCCTCAAGCTGGTGCCGATGCCGCTGCTCAAGAGTTTTGATCTCAGCGAGGGCGGATTCGGTTTGGACACTGAAATCAGTGCCGAGGTGCTTCGCGCGGGCTTTCGCCCGTTCCAGGTACCGATCAGCTACGTCGGTCGAAGCAAAGAAGAGGGCAAGAAGATTCGCTTCAAGGACGCGATGCGATGCCTGTACGTGCTCTTGAAGGTTCGTGCTCGTCCCGTAACGCCGTACGGAAAGCGACGCAAGGATCTCGCACCTCAGGTCTCAGTCTCTCTGGGTTGAGCCTGGTGATCGCGAAAACGGGATTTCTGGGGTAGGTAGTCTGCTCGCACTAGACGCAGCGGACGGTGCGCTCGGTGCTCGCGCACAGCAATCCTTAACATCATTAGGTGAACTCGAGTGGGGGGACTCGACACACCAATCTGGCGATTCACAACACCATCACAACGGTAAGGCGAGCGGAAGAAGGTACACGTGACGTGCACGGTTCGAGCCGCCGCACCAAAACCGTATGCAAAGTCTAGAAAGTGGCGCGCCAGTAACCTGAGTCAGTGAAACGTCTCAGAGTTGCCGTCGTGAGCGATGCCCTCTATCCGTGGCACAAAGGTGGCAAGGAGGTGCGCTACCTTCATCTTCTGCGTGGTCTACCCGAACACGAGATGGATGTCGTCGTCTACTCGATGAAGTGGTGGGACAAAAGACCTGATGCCGTGGAGTCTGAGTTCGGGTCGTTGACCTACCGCGCCATCTGTCCACGCGTGCCCATGTACCGAGGCGCAAAGCGATCCGTTGTTCAAGCTTCTCTGTTCGCACTCTCGACCCTTCTCCTGTTGGCGCGACGGTATGACGTGATCGAAGCGGATCACATGCCCAATCTCCAGCTCCTGCCGTTACGGGTCGTCGCCTGGATACGGGGCGTTCCCCTCGTCGTCACCTGGCACGAAGTCTGGGGCAAAGAAGGCTGGCGTGCGTACGTCGGTCGCATGGGCCCCGTCGCCGCCCTCGTAGAACGCATATGCATACGGATACCGGACAGAATCGTGGCGGTCACCACCGGCACGGCCGACAAATTGGTGGCGATGGGCGCGAAACGTGAACACATCTACGTCGTACCCAATCCCGTTGACCTCGATCAACTGCAGGCCGCCGTCGCTCATCCGTCGGCACCCGAGCTTCTCTTCGTCGGTCGCCTCAATGAACACAAGCAGGCGAATCTAGCGATCGAAGCAGCGCGGATACTCGCGGCACGCGGGCACGACATTCATCTCGGACTTGTCGGCGTCGGGCCCGAAGAGTCTCGCCTGCGAGACCAGGTCGCCTACGCGGGCCTCAACCCTCGGGTGACGTTCTATGGAGCAATCGACGCCCAAGCAGATCTGTGGTCACTGATTCGGGGAACCAAGGTGCTGTTGGCACCGTCAATTCGAGAGGGCTTCGGACTCGTCGTCGCCGAATCACTCGCGATGGGCACCCCCGTCGTGTGCGTCAGCCACCCCGAAAATGAGTCCTCCAATCTGGTCAGTCCCGCCACCGGATCGGTGGTCCCGGCGTTTGACGCTGAAGCGCTCGCCGACGCAGCCGAGTACTGGTTGAACGACGATTCGCAACGCGCCGATCGCGTCGCGGCCTTTCTGAGCGAACACGCAGAACTCACCGCGGGCGCCTTGTCCACTTCGTACGCCACCGTCCTGAGGAGCGTGACGTGAGCACAGGACTGACTGATCGCCCGCCGCAACGACGCCCGTCACGAGTCGGTTCCGGGAACGCCGAGCCCGCTCGAGGTAACGACTCGACTCTAGAAATCGAATCACGCCTCAGAAGATTGCGCCGAATGAGTTGCATCCAGGTGCAGATCAAGAAGAATGTTGTGGTGCGTCTTCAAGCTTCGGGAGTTGCCTGATGATACGAAATTCTGCGGCGAGTTCATCGCGCGCGAATGGGGGCCAAGGCATCACCGAAGACGCCGTCTTCGTGCGCGCTGACGGCAAACTCGATACGGTGTCCGTGGTTATCGTCAACAAGAACGAACGGGCGCTCAGCGACACACTGGATGCGCTCAAGTCATCCCTTGGACAGATCCTCGACGAGGTGTTAGTCGTCGACGCGTCGAGCGGTGCGCTCGACGACATTCGGGATTCTCACGAATGGGTACGTTGGATTGACTACGTGCAGCCGCCAGGGCTTCGAATCACGATTGCCCACCAGCGCAACATCGGGGTCCGAGAGGCCAAAGGGGACATCGTCGTATTCACCGACTCGGGCTGCCTTCCCGAGGACGGTTGGCTTGAGAAGCTGCTCGCGCCAATTCTCTATGAAGGCGAGACCGTTTCCTGTGGCCCCGCCAGGGCAATCGGAAAGAGCGTCTACTCAGGAGCCCACTCTTCGGCCAAATTAGGCAATGTCGACTACGTCCCCATGGCAGCAACGATCAACTTGGCCTTTCGTCGTCAGGCGTTCGACGCGATCGGCGGATTTGATGAGTCCTTTGGCTCGGCCGAGGACATCGACTTCACCTGGCGGCTGAACGACTGCGGTTATCGCATTCGCTGGGTTCAGGACGCGGTCGTCGGGCACGACTACGGCACCCCGATGCGACAACTCCGTCGGTCGTTTTTCTACGGTAAGGGCGAGTGTCGACTTCTTCGTAAGCACCCCCATCGGATTGCAGAAGCGGCGACGCACAATGCGGTGCCCATCGTCTACGCGGCCTTTTTGTTGGGCCTCCCATTGACGCTGAAGTGGCGATGGTACCCGCTGCTTCTTTTGTGGCCAGCCTGGCGCCTGCGCAACGAAGAGGTTCAGTGGCTGGTCCTGCTTGACCACATCGTCATGGGAGCGGGTGTGCTGCACGAACTAGTGAGACCAGGTACGTGACTTCGAAGCTGTCAGTGTTGGTCGCACCACGTTCGGGCGAGCACTATCAAGATCTCCTCTATCGAGACTTCGATGCTTTGGGCGTTCGCGTCCGCTATACGAAGGGCCCTACCCCGTCGCAATCCCTCAACATCATCTTGTCACCAGTCGTGTTGATGTGGTACCGAGCGCGTGGCTTTCGCATCCTCCACATTCACTGGCTCTTCGGATTTTCTCTGCCATGGGCACGGCGGCAACAGTGGGCCCGCCAACTCATGGAGTGGTGGTTCGGCCTTTATTTACGAACGGCCCGGTTGCTGGGCTACCACATTGTCTGGACCGCGCACGACCTGCTGCCACACGAGCAAATCTTCGCCGACGATCGTCGTGCGCGGGACTTGCTCCTGTCAAAAGCGAGCGCCGTGATCGCGCTCTCAGAGTCGACCGCAACCGAGCTTCGCTCCTTGGGTGCTCGTCTCATACGTGTCATCCCTATTGGCCCGTACGCCGATCCCTATCCGGTGACGCTCACGAGGGAAGAGGCGCGCGCGAGCTTTGGATTCAAAGATGACGACGTCGTGGTATCGCTCATTGGAAGAGTTGAAGAGTACAAGGGAGCAGAGGAACTCTTGCAGGCCGTCACGGAACTTCCGAGTTTGTCCCGGATCAAACTGTTGCTCGCGGGATATTGCCCTGATCAGAGTTACCGCAAGAGGGTGAACGACCTTGTCGGCGAGACCCAAGGAAGGACAGTGTCGAAGCTCGAGTGGGTGCCAGACGAGGATCTCGCCCGTTACTATCAGGCCACCGATATCGCGGTATTTCCATTCCGAGAGATAACGAACAGCGCGTCGCTCCTCCTCGCTCAATCATTCGCCAAACCCGTGGTGATCCCAGACTTGCCGGCGCTTCGCGACATTCCCAGCGATGCCGTGATCCGATACGAACCGGTGGCGGGCTCCCTTGTCGCCGCACTTGAGCGAGTTGAACATCTCTCGGAGGCGGAACGCCTCAACATGAGCGCCGCTGGACTTGCCTGGGCTACCAGATTCGATTGGGCGAACATCGCACGAGCAACAATTGAAACGTACAAGGAAGTTGCCCCTGGATAGAAAGGTCTGAAGTTGGAGAACACAACAAGTTCCCAACAACGAGGTCGCTCGCGAAGCCATCTGCCGTCTGTTCCTGGTCAGCATCGACAACTAGTCTGAAATCATGCGGAGGATGGTCGGCCCTGGTTCCAGCAGGCCCCTTTTAGTTCTTCTGGTTGTCGTCATTTTGTTTGGGTTCACACCGATCTCGCGAGTTCTGCTGAGCTCCGTGGACGGCAGCTTCACACCAACTCCCTACAGTTCGCTGGCGCTGAGTTCTCCGTCAGACGCCGCCGTCGGAATTGTGACCGGTCAGGCTGTGCTAGTCAAACTAACGAACCGCACGGGACACACCGAGGCGTATCACTGGAGAGCGACCCAGGACGGAGCGCTCATCAGCCTAGGTGAGGAAACATTAGAAAATGGACGGACGTCGACCATATCTGTCCCGTCGCGCGATGCCCTCACCGGCAAGCTGCAGATCGCACTCACTGGCACCAACATATTTGTCACGGTGCCCATTCGAAAACGGTGAGTACGAAACCCCCCGAGGCTAGGGAGGGAACCGCGCCCCCGCCGGCGCCAACCTCGCGCTGGCCGTCAATCGCGAAACTCTGGCCCGCGATAAAGGAACACTGGCCAGAAGTCGCTCCAACGGGGTACTGGCTCACTACCGCCGTCGTACTGTCGGTTGCGTTGGCTCTTTGCCACTCACCACTGGTGCCGTTACCCGGGGTCGTCACGCTCCTTCTCGTACCTGGCGCGGTGCTCATGTCGGCTCTACGAACTCGTCCCGCCAACATTGCCGCACGGCTGGTGCTTGCGGCTTGCCTGAGCATGACGGTCGTCATGGTCGTCGGCGGGGTGGCCAGCCTGCTCGGCCCGCGAATTGGTGTTGCGCATCCACTTGACACGCTGCCGGAGTATGTCATTTGGATCGTTCTCGCAATCGTCGCGCTCGCAATGTGTGCGAAGAATCACAGCGATCCCGTGAGGTGGATCTTTGATGGTGTGCAAACCCCCCAAGTCCGAAGTTCGCTGGCGGGTGGACTTCTGGTTGTGCTGTCAATTCTCGGTGCCGCTCAGCTGAACCATAGCGGCGACGACCACCTCGCCGTCTTCGCAACCACGCTCGACGTCGTGGTGCTGCTCGCGGGAATCGTGGGCGGATGGAGCCGGACGAGCCGCTGGCCACTGAACTCTCTACTCTATTTCGCTTCGTTGGCGCTGCTTGTTTCAACCAGTTTGCGCGGCGGGCACCTCTATGGCTGGGACATCCAAGAGGAGTTCGGAGTCGCTGCGCAGACGCTTCGCGCGGGAGTATGGGTCGTACCTGCCAATCACGATCCATACGCTTCAATGCTCTCTCTGACGGTACTTCCATCAGTTCTTCACTCCTTGTTCAAGTTGCGCCTGCTGGCGTTCTTCGAATTGGTAGTCCCGGCGATTCTTGCCTTGCTACCCCTCGCGGTGTTCTCTACTGTCAGAGCCGTTCCCCGCTGGATCACGAGCGGCCGGACTGCTCCTCGCCCGGGCCTCGCGTTCGCAGTGGTCGTGGGTCTCATTGTTGCCAGTGAGGCGTTCTCTTCCGATTTGGTGACCATTGCTCGCCAAGCCATGGCGCTGACGATGGTGACCGCCCTCGTGATGGTGTTCTTTGATCGCACGATGTTGAAACACCCCGCGCAAATCGTGGTCGGTCTACTCCTTGTTGCCATTTCCTTTACGCACTACACCACGTCGTATCTCATGGCGGCCATCTTGTTGTGCGCCTGGCCCGTGGGCTTGATGTGGTCGAGAGGATGGCTGGGAACACCGAGAAAGAAGATTGACAGGCACCGGCGCGATATGCGTTCGCGCAGCATCATCAACGGCGCGCTCGTGGGAGTGGCGCTCGTCGCCGCCTTCGGGTGGAATCTCGGCATCACGCGAAACGGCGCTCTCACTAATCCGGTGAGTGCTGTCACCGCCAAAGGAGCGGACTTTACGACCTCGACCGAAGCAAAGCGTCTTACGCCCGATGAGTTTGAACAGATCCTGGTACGTGAGGTGAGCAAAGCCAACACTTGGCTGGTGCCGTTACCAGATTCAAGCTCAGTTCATCTTGTCGGGGCAACCCTCCCCTTTTCTCACGGCGTGGTCCCGAAACTCAAGGGGGGATGGAATGAGCTGAGCTTTCTCACCATAGAGAGCATCTGGGGCCTACTTGGCGTCGCGTTGCTGTATGGGCTGTTTCGCCTCGGGCGTCGCCGTTCGTACGAGTACAGTTCCGATCTCGTGGGACTTGGTGTAACGGGTCTTCTCATCGGGGTAATCTTGCGATTCTCTGGAACCTTGGCTGCCTACTTCGATCCTGAGCGGGCGGCGATCTTTACGTCGATACTGCTGGCCGTACCGGTCACCCTCTTCCTCGACGACGTGGTGTCGCTCCTTTTTGACGCCCGTGTCTTCTACATGAAGCGCGTGCGACAGATCCTGTTGGGCGTGGGCGCTCTCGTGGTTGCGGTTCTCGTTCTCGGCGCCACCGGTTTGGGAGGGCTCTTCTTTGGTGGCGATGCCCCCGGTTCCATGTCGACGAACGACCTTAACGCTGAGGAGTTCGTGGTTTCCACCCCTGAAGTGGCGACTGCGGTTTGGTTGCGCGACAACGTCCACTCTCCACGTGTCGTCCAGAGCGATTTCATCGGGCAAGTGGTCTTGCACTCCGCGCCGGGCAGCTATGACTTACTGCCTGAGATTGTGCCGCCCGAGGTGGACGAAGGAGCTTTCGTTTACTTGTCACCAATCAATCTGGCCGACAATCTTTCGCAAGCTGCGACGCCCGACGGCGCGTACCAGAGCGCGTACCGATCCAACACTCAATTCTTCAATCGCAACTTTTACGTCGTCTACTCAACTGGCGTGACACGCGTCTACCACTGAGACTTCATCAGACATAGTGCTCCGACACCTTACGGACGATTTCTGTCGTCCATAAAGACGAAGCGACGACACGCGACTCCAAGGTTGAGCGACTCGGAAGCGCCTACACTTCGTCGCTGCGTCAGCGCGTACTTGACTAGGATTTTTGGAGTCTGGAGGTCACGACCCTCCGGAGGTCGCCTCTTTTCGGACGTGAAGCGGGAGCCATGTTTACTGCGAAGACTGCTGGTCCACGACGAGGCGTTTCAAACGCCTTCTTCGCGATCGTCGCCACTTGTTCCACGGCACTGCTTGTTCCTTTTCTCAATAAGTCGATATATCGAGATGAGGGAGCAACGGTCTATTCGGCGCGCTTGAGTTGGGCTGCGTTATGGCGAGAGTCTCTCGTCACCGATCGCGTGTTGCTTCCGTACTATGTGCTCCTTCACCTTTGGTTTGATCTGTCGTACAACATCGAATTTGCGCGACTGCTCTCCCTACTCGCCTACGGTCTTACCGCCTACTGCGTTGGGGTACTCGCCAATCGCGCCGCCGGCTTCTGGTGCGGTCTCCTCGCTGTTGTGCTCACGTGCAGCAATCCTCTCATGATCAATGCTGCGCTGGATGGTCGTCCCTACGCCCTTGCCACCTTGGTCGCCGTCTTGTCCGTCGCAGCGCTCTTGAGGTGGTTTGATGGAGGAGAACTTCATTTCCTTTGGATATTCAGCGTTCTCGCCATCGCGACGGCGGTGCTGCAACTGTTCATTGTCCTAGCGCCGCTGAGCGCGCTGGGGGCGTGCGTCGTGTTGAAGCCCCAAACGTGGCGTCGACAGTGGCGCAGCAGTCTGCCACCGATCGTGCTTCTCGTTGCGGCAGTGGTTGCCTTCTTCGCGCTGGTGGCGCACCAACAGGGCCAAATCGCATGGATCTCCGGCCTCAAACCGAAGCGGTTTCTCGAAGACACGGAAGGGCCAGCATCTTCCGGACACATAATCTATCCAGTTGTCATTGCGGCTATTGGGCTCCTGGCACTCGCCGGATGCATTCTCGTATGGCGCAGGCGCTCCTCGCGCCCGTCTCGCCTTGAAGTTGACCGACTCGTCGTGTTTGCGTGTTGGTCGGTTCTACCGACCGTACTTCTCGTGCTCGTCACCGCAGTGAAGCCAGTCTACGTCGACCGTTACGTGACCGGGTCGGTCCCGGGGATGGCGATTACGCTTGCGCTACTCATCACGTACGCGATACGTGGGCTCGCAACGTCGTCATCGCTTCCAGAGCGAACAATCGTCGGTGCGATGGCGATCGCTTGTCTTGTGATTCTCATCGCTAACTCCGTCACCGTTTCGAGAGCTCCAAATGAAAATCTACGAGGTGCCGCGCAGTACATCATGCGCAACGCGAGCCACACGAGCGAGGTTGCGATTCCCAGCCATTTCCTTACCGGAGGTGTCGAGTATTACTTGGACCGCAGTGACTCGCCTTTGAGACTTTGGCCGCAACGTTCAGGTCGCAGGTTCAATGCTGGACTCGTTTTGAGTGAGAGCGCGAGCACTTTCGCCACGACCCCCGGCAGCGTATGGCTAGTAAATGACGGAAGTGTCAACGGCGTGAAAGGATTCATTTCTAGCTTGACTAGCCACGGATTCGATCAAGTGAACAGCAAGTCCTTTCTGGGGGTGAAGGTGTTTCACTTTCTTCGCCACTAGCTCGCATCGCGGCGCGACCTCTCGCGACCACCACGCGGACACCGTTTGATTCCTTAGCTAGGCGGCATTGACACGAGGCGTCGACCAGAACGCCGTCGACTTCCAAGTACACCGTTGATTTGATCCGAGGGGCGAACGGCTAGGACGTTGAATACGTCACTTGGGATGTATCTCCTTGGAAAGCGCTGGACTATACGCAAGAAGTCCGTAAACCCCGCAGCCCGGAGCAGATCGAACACCTCTTCCGCTGAGGAACCTGCCATTTCTAGTGATGGGCGGTTAACTTCAATGATCACGCGTCGCACGCTCGACAAGACCTTCTTGCCTCCGCGAAGGGCGTGAGGTTCCCAACCTTCAACATCAATCTTGAGCAACGCGGCGGAACCTAGTTCGATACCAACGTCCACTTCATCTAGAGCCATCACGGGAACATCGATGCGATCTTCGTGGGCCCAGGGAAGTGCAGTAACGCTTCCACTGTCACTTCCGCGGGCGAGCGATATTGTTCCCGCCTGTTCGCCAAGCGCGGCTTCTACCACCACCACATTGTCGCAACTATTGGCTTTGAGATTTTCCTTGAGCACGAAAGCGTTCGTTACGAATGGTTCAAATGCGACTACGCGGCCGTCACCGACGCACTTTGATGCGACAGTTGTGAACCAACCAATGTGGGCCCCCACATCGATGAATACGTCACCTGGCCCCAAGAGCTTTCGCATAAGAGCAGTTTCAGCAGGCTCGAACAGGTTCAGGAACATCGTTCTTTGAGTGTTGTCATCGAGTTGGCACTTCATGACTCGGCCATCTCGAAGTGCAGTGGTTGAGGTCCCCTGGGGTGAAGGAAGCCAGCCGTACCTCCAACAAAGAATTAGTGGATATCCCACCAGCCCCCGCGAAGCTACCTTCTTGAACAGAGGGTGAGACAGGAGGCGATTTGGCCACTGCCGCATACGCAACCCCGCTCTTGGTCCCGAAGGCACCCGACTCAACTCACCACGTCTTGATGAATGAATCCCACATTATCGAAGGCGTCGAATCAAGCCGGACGTTCCGTGGTGCACGCGAGTGGCGCCTATCGACTGTACGACGTAGGGGTGCTGATTGAAGAATTCGATAGCTAATCGGTACGCGCTCTGGCACGCACCATCTGGGGTCTCGGGTTGGGAAGGATCGCCGGACAGACCACGACGAGTCGAGATCTCGAAGAATCGATTCGACTTGAGGAGGTTCGTCAGACCCCAGTTAGTCGGGCCACGACTGGCGCGAACACCTCCATCGATTCGCCCGGCACTACGACGTTGCTGAAGCCCCACTTCTCTCGACGCTCGATCAGGCGCTCGCAGAGCTCGTCCTCGGTGCCGATGAGAAGGACTGGAATATCGAGCGCCTCATCCCCGGGAAAGCCAAGCATCGTCGCGCTGCGCAACGCGGCGCGACGACTCCCCACCACCAT
This sequence comes from uncultured Acidimicrobiaceae bacterium, assembly GCA_963724865.1. Lineage (GTDB taxonomy): Bacteria > Actinomycetota > Acidimicrobiia > Acidimicrobiales > RAAP-2 > RAAP-2. The sequence continues at coordinate 336,251 of CAVRWO010000005.1, forward strand.
CACGGCGAAGGCCGCAATCTGAAGCTCGAGCGAGGCGAATCGGTCACCCGCCGCCGCGCGCACCCACGTCAAGCAGCGGTCGTAGTGATCAAAGGTGGCCTGGCTCGCGATGTCGCCGCCCTTCTCGCCGGAAACCAAGCTCGTGTTGACACCGACGGTGTCCGCCTGCCCGGCCGCCACGGTGAGTATTCGCTTGCTCCCGCCACCGACGATGACCCTGGGTTGCGAAACTGGTCGAGGGTCGCAGCGGGCGCCGTGCACGGTGTAGTGGCGTCCTTCGAACGTCGTCTCCCCCGCCTTCCACAGCGCCTTCATGATGGTGAGGCTCTCGTCCAAACGCTGCACACGAACCGCCGCGCTGTCGTACTCGACACCGGATTCCTCGTAGTCACTGCGGAGCCATCCTGCGCCCAGGCCCACCTCGACTCGTCCCTCCGCCGCAAGCCCGAGGGATGCGATCTCCTTGGCAAGAACAACGGGATTGCGCAGGTCATTGTTGAGCACGAGTGTGCCGACGTGAAGCGCCGTGGTCGCCTCGGCGGCCACGGTGGCTGCGACAAGCGGGCCGAACTGCGCGTCAAAGTGATCCGTCACGTACAGCGCGGAGTAACCGAGCCCTTCCGCCGCGCGAGCTCGCTCCCTCCAGTCAGACATAGAGGGCGCAACAGTGGTGTGCACTGCGAATCGAAAGGGATGCATGCTCTCTTCTATGTCTCCTGCGAACCGTAGTTAAAGTCTCTCAAGCAAAATGACCCATCGCCAGGTACAATACGCGACGTGCCCGCAAATGCAACGACGGTAAGCGCGGATGCCGCTCCTCGCGACATTGCGAAGATCCTGCGGGAAGAAGGCTGCGTCATCATCGCGAACCTCGTCGCTCCCGAAGTGATGGATCAGGTTTTGGTCGAAGTGGAGCCGTACCTCGAGGCGGCGCACGGCGGGGATACTGACTTCCTCGGACATGGAACTCGGCGTATCGGCGCGCTCATCGCCCGCTCGCCGAGCGCGCGCACCCTGGCCACCAATCCCACCATTTTGGACACCCTCGACGTCGCCCTCGGCGATCACGGCAGCACGTTCCAGATCGACCTGACCCAGCTCATCGACATCGGCCCCGGCGAGCCGGGGCAGATGATCCATCAAGACCAGTGGTCGTTCGATCGCTTCCCTTTCCCGACAGGTTTCGAGGCGGAGATCGCCACGATGTGGGCAGCGACGGACTTCACCGAAGAGATGGGTGCCACCCGGGTCATCGTCGGCAGTAACCACTGGGAGGACAAACCGTCCGAGGTAGACCCGGAGTTGGCGAGCGGCGCCGTGATGGGCAAGGGGTCCGTCATGCTCTACGTAGGATCGATTTACCACGGGGGCGGTGCGAACAAGTCCAACGTCCATCGGATCGGCGTCAACATTGGTTACTCGCTCGGGTGGCTTCGTCAGGAAGAGAACCAGTACCTCGCGTGCCCCCCCGAGCTCGCCCGAACGTTCCCCGAGGGACTGCTCAGGCTCATGGGGTACCAGCGCGGGGCGGTCGGCCTCGGCTACGTCGATGATGTGAGAGAACCGCTGGACTGGCTGTACGACCTGCCCTCGGCACACACTGACTACTACGCGTACGTCCGCAGTGCTCGCTCGCTGCTGAAGAAGACGGAACCGTACGGTCCGTCGTTGAACTAGCGCGTTCGTTCATCTTTCTGTTCGACGCGAGGTTACGATCGGCGAAATGGGCTGAGTCCCGCCTCCGACAGCAGTCGCTGTTCGTCCAGCTGATTTGACCTGTTGAGCGGCATCGCGGAGACAAACTCGATTCGGTCAGGCAGCATGTTCTCGGGGATCAGCTTCATGGCGGCGCGTCGCAGGTCGAGCACTGAGAGCTCTGCCTCGGTGTTGACGAAGGCGACGATGCCGAGTTCGCCCTCTCGGTCAAACATCACGCACGCTGTCGAGGTCACCCCCTCTAGTTTGCTCAGTGACGCGCTCAGTTCGACGAGAGAGATGCGCACGCCGCTCCGCTTGACCACGCGATCAGTGCGATCCACGTAGACGTAGTTGCCAGAGTCGTCGCGATAGAAGAGATCGCCGGTCCGGTAGAGCGTCTCACCAAGGACCAGGTCGTTGCGCATCACCGCTCGCGTCAGCTCCGGACTCCCCCAATAGCCGTCCATAAGCTGGACGCCGCCGACGTATAGTTCGCCGACGTGGCTCGCGGCCTCGATGACTCGCTCGTCTTGGTCAACGAGATAGAAGGTGACGCCGGGATGGGGACGCCCGATCGTCACCGTATCCTGTTGGATCATCTCGGGTGTCAGCTCGACGTTCGTGACCGCAATCGTCGTCTCGGTTGGCCCGTAACGATTGAACACCCGGACCTTCGGCACGCGTGACCACAGGGCTCGCAGGTCGGTAGCGGTGATGGCCTCGCCACCAAGCGCGATGACCTCGATCGCTGAGTCATTGAGGGTGGATATCTGCGGGCTCGCGAGCAACAGACGCAGATAGCTGGGTGTGAATCCCGAGTAGTTGATCTCTTCATTGGCGACCGTGTTGAAGAACGTCCGCGGGAACAACAGGGCTTCTCGGGGCCGAATCACGACCGTGCCGCCCGAGGCGAGGGTTGGAAACAGGGTGGCGTACGAGCCGTCAAAGTGGAACGGAGAGACGCAGAGTGTTCGAGTGGCTCGACTCAGTCCAAGCGCGCTTACTGTCGATCGAACGGCAGCTGCGAACGCCGCATTATTGATCTGCACTCCTTTGGGCGTTCCTGTCGTCCCGGACGTGTAGATCATGTAAGCGACTCGAGAAGCGACGTCGCCCTCCAGCACCGATATCGGCCGCTCGTCGCGAAGTTCATTGATATCAACGAGTACGGAGTCCCCGAGAGAGGAGGGGTCTGATTCGCCTTCCGGCGACGACATCAGGACCAGCACCGGCGAACAGTCCACGACGACCGTCTCGAGCCTCGCGCGTGGATCAGTCACCGCCAGCGGGACAAAGACAGCTCCGATCCACAGAGTCGCAAGCGCAGCGACGATGAAGTCGACGGAGTTGGGTATGAAGAGGGCGACGCGATCGCCTTCGGCAGCTCCGCGAGCGCTGAGTCCGGCACCGAGACGAGCCACTTCGTCAATCAATTGGCCGTAGGTCAGCTCCCGATCAAGATCCTTCGCGGCGGGTTGATCGGGGTCTGCGTGAGCGCGCTCAATGATGTCGTGGAGCACACTCTGGCTCGTCAACGCCGCGCCTTCATTCAGGCTCGACTCTGGCCGCCGCGAAGCAACTTCCCGGGAAGCAGTCCGGTCGCAACACCATCTTCGAAGATCACTGATCCGCGTTTAATCGTCCAGCGATATCCGCTGGCCGACTGCAAGAGTCGCCGCCCGCCGGCGGGCAGGTCAGTGACAATGCGGGGCGACGCACAGCCGAGACCTTCAAAGTCGACGATGTTGAGGTCGGCGAGCATCCCTGGGGCAACGAGGCCACGGTCAAGCCATCCAAAGTGCTCTGCAGAGCGGCGAGTCAACTGGTGCACGACGGACTCGAGAGGGATTCTCGTCTCGTCGTGTCGATCGCGGGCCCACAGCGTCATGAAGCTCGTGGTCATGCTCGCGTCACATATCGCGCCGCAGTGCGCTCCGCCGTCGGACAACCCAAACATCGCCACCGGCGACGTGATCATCTCGCGAACCGCGTTCAGATTCCCGTCGACGAAGTTGAACAGGGGCGTGTAGATGAGTTGACGTCCATCTCGCAGCAACTGCAGGTCGTAGGCGTACTCGCGCGGGTCAACGCCCAGGCGTCGCGCCGTCGCGCCGATGGATTGACTGGTGTCAAGGTCGTAGTTGACCGGTTCGTCGAGAACGAACATCTCGTCGAAGCGACCGTAAAACGCGTGTCCCGTGAATGCATCTTCCCCCGTGGTGATCGCCGCGTGACTGTTTACAATCTGCTGGCGCAGATCAGCATTCTGCAGCGCGAGGACGCGCTCTTCGAGCGGGAGTGCGGCAATTCGCTGGTACGCCCGAACCGGTGTGAACACGTTGCTCGATGCCTGGAGGCCGAGCAGCACACCGATGGGCCGCGGGGCGACTTGCGCCTTGACGTCAAGTCCGTCCCGCTGCAGCGACGTGGCTAAAGCCATGAGGTCGCGCCATCGGTCGGGGGCTTCATAGTCCTGCTGCACGGTGAAGCTCAACGGGCGCTGGCTCGTCCTTGCGATGTCAGCCATCAGCAGAAACTCCGATTCGGCGAAGTCGTCATCCGCCGTGCGATAACTGTCGGAGACCAGTTGGAAGACCCCTCGGCCCTTCGCCCTCAACACCGACGCCAGAGACTGCAGCTCGGGTTCTCGAGCTCGAAGGGTGCCGAGGTTCTCACCTCGACTCGTTCGGTGTCGCTCGGTGCGTGACGTCGAGATCCCGAGCGCTCCGGCGTCGAGCCCCTCGCCCAAGACTCGCGCCATCTCTTCGAGTTCGCGAGTCGTCGGGTCTGCGAGCGGATCGCCGCCGCGCTCGCCCATGACGTACGCACGCAGCGCGGCGTGCGGCACATGGGTGGCGACGTCGATCGTGCGCTCTTGGCGATCCAGGGCATCAAAGTATTCCGGAAAGGACTCCCAATCCCAGCGCAGCCCCTCGTGCAATGCCGTACCGGGAATGTCTTCGACGCCCTCCATCATCTCAATGAGCTCATCGTGGAAGTGAGGAGCAACCGGCGCGAAGCCCACGCCGCAGTTGCCCATCGCAACGGTGGTCACGCCGTGGTGCGAGGAGGGCGCGAGCCACGGATCCCACGTTGCTTGGCCGTCGTAGTGCGTGTGCGGGTCGATGAACCCCGGCGTGACGACGAGTCCGTCGGCGTCTATCTCGCGGCGACCCTGCCCCACGTCATCGCCGACCGCGACGATCCGGTCCCCCTCTATCGCAACGTCGCACCTTCGTGACGATTCTCCAGAGCCGTCAACGACGACGCCGTTTCGAATCACCAGATCCGCGCTCACCGATGCCCAACGTTCATTCAGCCACTCATCGCCCAGCGCCGGATCGCCTTGCGCGACTCGGTCAGCTCCTGATAGATCGCGTCAGGGAGCGTTACGTTGATAGCGGCGCAGTTCTCCTCAAGGTGCTTGAGCGATGACGTACCGGGGATTGGCAGCATGACCGGCGAGCGACGAAGGAGCCACGCGAGACAGAGCTGGGGCACCGTCGCGCCGAGATCCGACGCAATCGCTTCCAGCGGACCTCCGGGTGCAGAGAGCTTGCCGCTGCCCAATGGATACCACGGGATGAATCCGATGCCGTGCTGTTCGCAGTAGTCAACGACGTCGTCATAGTCTCGCTGCGCGATGTTGTAGATGTTCTGCACGCTCACGAGCGGCACGATGCTCCTCGCGGCCTCAATCTGAGCGACACTCACCTCGGAGAGGCCGACCTCACGAACCTTGCCCTCGTCACGCAGCGCCTTCAAGAGACCGAACTGCTCATCGGCATCGACGTGAGGATCGACTCGGTGGAGCTGGAAGAGGTCGATCTGTTCGACGCCGAGACGGCGCAGACTCCCTTCGCACTGCTGACGCAGGTACTCGGGCCGACCGCACTCTTCCCACCGCCCGGGCCCCGGCCTCATGAATCCCGCCTTGGTGGCGATGGTCAGGTTCTCTGGGTAGGGATACAGCGCCTCGTGAATGAGCTCCTCGGCGACGTTCGGCCCATAGGAGTCGGCGGTGTCAATCAAGTTGACACCGAGCTCAACGCTGCGTCGCAAGACCTCCAGCGCGGCTTCATGGTCTTTCGGAGGGCCCCACACCCCAGGACCGGTGAGCTGCATCGCTCCGAAGCCGAGGCGCCGAACGTTGAGGACGCCCAACTGAATCGTGTCTTCTCCCACCATTGATCGTCTCCTCCTCGAACTCGCGACGGTCCGTTGTCGATGACGAACCAAGGATCCAAGTCACGTCATCGTACCTCCCGTCATGGCGCCACTCTCGGTGTGATCCGGCACGATCGCGGGGACGTAACCTAGTTTTACTGCGTGACAAAGAAGGGGCCGCCAGAACCATGAAGTTGTGGTGCCAAATGGCGAGGGCACACACGGCGACAGCCGAGACGCGGCTCGCCGGGGCGAGATCGAACACGCAACGATGACCGAGTTTGCGATCGTCGGACTGGGCTCGTGGGGCCTCTGCGTCCTAGAACGCTCGGTCAATCGAGCTCGACACATCACCTCTTCGGTTCGCGTGCACGTCGTCGAACCGGGCCAGCTCGGCGGCGGGGTCTACTCCGCCGCACAGCCCGACTACTTGATCTTGAACAATCCGTGCGGGCAGCTCTCCCTGTACGCAGCCCCCGACGAGGATGAAGACCCCGCCTACGCCATGGGCCTCTATGAGTGGGCGCTCAAGCAGGGATATCGTCGCGTCGGCCACGAGTACAAGATTGGCGCGAGCGGCGAGACGATTCTGCCGACTGACTATCTTCCGCGCCGCCTCATGGGCGAGTACCTGGCGTGGTTTTACGAGACCTTGGTCGCTGACGCCCCGTCGAATCTTGAGATCGTGCGTCACTTCGCCACCGTCACCGACATCACGCCGGCACTTGGGGGCCGCGAGACCGTACTGCTCGACAACGGCGCCCAGATCACGGTCGACCACGTGGTGTTGACCTCAGGGCACACATGGAATGAGGAACGCGTCAGCACGTCAAGCGAGGTGCACTACCTGCGACCGTATCCAGTCGAGCACTTCGACGCGGTGGTGGCACCGCAGGAGCCGTTAGCTATTGCCGGAATGGGATTGGTTGGCTACGACCTTGTCACGGCGCTGACCATCGGGCGCGGTGGCACGTACGACGAGGTCGACGATGGATTGCGCTACGTGCCGAGCAGTCGCGAACCCGAGATATTTCTGTACTCGCGGTCGGGCGTTCCCTACTGTGCCAAGTCAGCGCACGGCGTCGATCCAACGGGCGACTATCAGCCGATCGTCTGCACACCCGCTGCATTCAGCGAGATGACGAATCCGTCGGGATCGCCGCTGCGCCGTCGCGTCGACTTTCGAAACGACCTCCTGCCGCTGCTGTACGCCGAAATGCAAGTCCGGTTCTACGCGCACTCCGCGTATCTGCGTGGAGGCCCGTCGGCCGCGTCGCTCGTTCGAGATCAGCTCCAGTCCAATTGGAACGCGGGAACCTTCGATCGAGCGGTGGATCGATTGGAGCCGACGTACGGGCGCTTCGATCCTGCGAGTGTCGTGTTCGCCGACGAAGGCGCGCGATACGAGTCGAGCGACGCCTACCAGTCGCACGTCTACCGCATGGTCGACACGGATCTCCGTCAGGCGTTAGCACCGGGCGGCAGTCCAGTGAAGGCCGCACAAGAGGTGACGAGGATCCTTCGCGATCAGATGCGCACGGTGATCGAATACGGCGGACTTTCGATGCAGTCGTTCGTCGACTTCCAGTCCAACGTCCGAGGCCGGATCAACCGACTGGAAGCGGGTCCGCCGCCTGTTCGCTCGCAACAGCTTCTCGCGTTGCTCGATGCGGGCGTCGTCCAGACCCCGTTCGGACCACATCCGGACCTGTCGGGGACTGAGAGCGGTGAGGTGGTCATACGCTCTACCACCCTCGACAAGTCGGTGGAGGCAAAGGTCAGCCACGTCGTGCGCGGCCACCTTGATCTGCCCTCATTGGCGCGATCCAGTTCGCCGCTGCTCACTCGCCTCTACACGAAGGGCCGTCTCACGCAGTTCAGCTACGGGGGCACGGCGGTTGGCAGCGTCAACATAAGTGAGAACTTCCACCCCTACGACGCGGAGGGCCGACTCCAGACGAACATCTCGCTGCTCGGCGTGCTCACCGAAGGCGTGCGCTACTTCACGCACTATCTTCCGTCACCGCGGAGCCGACTGCGAGCCGTCTACGACGCCCAGGCAACGGTCGAAGCGATCATCACGTGACGCGAGCGGGTAGTGGAATCCCGCGTCTCTGAATACATCGGCTTATGACCTCGGCCCTTTTCGCAGTGGTCAGTTTGTTCATACTGGCCGATTTACTTAGAGGGTGCGACATCCCCCTCTTGGACCTGAGGCCGAGCTTTCACCAAAGTCAGCCAGTACTCGCCGTCTTCAGGGTCCTTTTCAGTCGTAGCTTCTAACCTCTCGTTTATCTTGAGCATTGCCCCGTTGCGCTTATGCACAGTTGATACGAACTCACGGATATCCGTGGTTGTAATAACAGAAGTAATAAGAGCCGTCTTTAGGCTTAGCCCGATCCCTTGGTTTTGGCGCGGAATCACGACTCCAATAGAGCAAATCTCACACTTCGTGGAGTCCTTGGGAGATTGTCGATATACAGCCACCCCCAGGACATTCTCCTGCTCAGCAGCCACAAGGACGTTTACGTGTTCCTCTTCACATTCGCCGGGTGCTTCATGGATCACGACTTGAGCATTTAAGCGCCAACGCTGCCCGTGTGGGACGCACACGAAGGACTCAATCTGCTCTCGATCGCGCTTTTCGTAGGGACGAATTGGCACCACGGGGTGCCCTGCGTCAGCCACAAATAGCCAGTATCAGTTGGTCTTCGAGGTACGCCGAGGGATAACGATTGTTATGGTCTTGGCACGTGCTGACATGTCCGCAATTGCGGCACGACGAGCAGGCGAGTCCAACAAACTTGATTTTGTAAAGTCTTTTACTGACTTATTTTTCATGCCGACTCCTTTCGTGATGCCCTTGCCTGTTTTGCGATCTCTAGACGCCTTTCAGCGGTCAATTTTTCGGCCCTGGCGATCCCCCCCCGCCGCGGCCACTAGCCACTGCCTCAGGTTCCTTTTTTGGGGTGCGTTCCGCCCGCCCAGTGGCCTCCTCGACTACCGCCCAGGCGCGTTGAGAGGCGTCTCCCTTACGGGTTTTACCGACAGTCACGATTCCCTTCCAAGTGTCACTTCCACCACTGGCTGCTCAGTCGCCAGCTAGCTAATACGGAGTATAGGGTCGGTTTGACAGCGTGATAGTCAGAATTTATGTTCAAAAATGGCGCTTCTAAGACGCCTCGAAAGTACCGGGTTGGACACCCCAGGCACAATAACTTCAAACTAGGACGGTGTCTGCGAACGACTCTACATGCCGCGCCCGACGTCGACGCCGCTGCGTTGCCCATCGGCCGTCGCTGACGGCAGCGAACCTAACCGACCGCGATGGCCAGCGCTTGGTCGATGTCGTCAATGAGGTCGTCCACGTGCTCAAGTCCGATCGAAAGTCGTATGGTCTCCGGGCGGATGCCGACCGCCATGAGCTCAGCGTCACTGAGCTGTCGGTGCGTGGTTGACGCCGGGTGAATGACCAGCGACTTGGCGTCTCCCAAATTCAAAAGACGCTTGAACAGTTGCACCGAATCGAAAAAGGCGAGCCCTGCCTCGTAGCCACCCGACACGCCGAAGGTGATGATCGACGGTACTCGTCCCTTCAGATACTTCTGGACGAGCTCGTGGTAGGGATTGTCCGCAAATCCCGCGAAGCTGACCCACTCGACACGAGGATCGCTCGCGAGATAGGCGGCGATGGCACGCGCGTTGGCCTCGTGGCGCTCGAGGCGCAGCGCCAACGTTTCAAGCCCCTGGAGGAGCTGGAAGGCGTTGAACGGGGAGAGCGTCGCCCCGGTGTTGCGGAGTTGAATGGATCGCGCGCGCACCACGAAGGGCCGCTCGGGAAAGTCGCGGGCAAACACGACGTCGTGGAACGCTGTCTCGGGTTGATTGAACATCGGGAACCGCTCCGCGTGCTCGGTCCACCGGAAGCTCCCGCCGTCGACGATGGCACCGCCCAGCGTGGTGCCGTGCCCACCGATAAATTTCGTCAGCGAGTGAACGACCACATCGGCGCCGTGGTGAAGGGGCTTCAGCATCAGTGGGGTTGCGACGGTGTTGTCGACGATCAGCGGCACGCCGGCTCGGTGCGCGACGTCCGCGACGGCCTCCAGGTCCACGACGTTGCCCGCCGGGTTGCCGATCGATTCGACGAACACGCAACAGGTACGCTCGTCGATCAGTCGCCCGATCGATTCGGCCTGATCGTCTAGCGCAAAGCGGGCCTCGATACCAAGCGTCGACAGCACGTGTGCGAAGTAGGTGTACGTCGCGCCGTACAGCTGTGGCGCCACCACAAAGTTGGACCCCGCCGTCGCCACCGTGAGAATCGCGTAGCTCACGGCCGCCATGCCCGACGCGACGACGAGGGCCGCCGTGCCGTCCTCCAGTGCCGCGATGCGCTTTTCCAACACGTCATTTGTCGGGTTGTTGATCCGGTTGTAGTGGAAGCCCGGTATGGCCAGGTCCATGATCGAGTTGGCGTGCTCCGCGTCGATGAAATCATTGGCGACGGTCATATAGATTGGCACCGCGACCGCGCGCGTGCCGTCGGCCTGGTAGCCGGCGTGGATGGCGATGGTCTCGTCGTGCATGATCACTCTTTCCCTTTAAGGACGCTAGTCAACCAGTTCGCGTAGAAGCGTTCTGCCATCGGTCGCCACGGCCACGGAGCGCGGGCGCCAACCTCCTCGAAGGGATAGCGGTCGACGAGGAGTGGCTTTCGCGCGCCTTCAATGATCTCATGATGGGTTCGTTCGAGTAGTTCCCAGTCCTCTGGCGCGACACAGTGATACGGAAGGTAGGGCAGGTCGTCGCGCTCGTGGTGCACATATCGTCCAGCGTCGCGACGATACTCGCGCAGCAAACTCGAGGGATCGTATTCGGGATGACCCTGGACGAGAACGATCTGTCGACCGTCCGTTTCGCGTACCGCCACGCTCCAGCCCGTCGTCTCGGAGTGAATGAGGACGTCGTAGCCCGAGTGCTCGACGGCCTCTCGAAGCGCAGTGTTCCATCGAGAGTGCGGCAGCACGATCTCGGACTCAAGACCTTGGGTGAGCGGTGAGCGTGCTTCGACGTGTTGTGAGAACATGCCCGTGCATTTCGTCGGCAGGCGAACGCGGTTGATCCCGTCGTAGACGGTGAGCGCCGCGTGAGCGGCCAGGCACGATAAGAGCATCGACTCGACATGTTGCTGCGACCACGAAAGCAGCTCCACGAGGTCGTCCCAATACTCCTCGTCTTGAATGTGCTCTTCGATCGGATTTGATCCAGTGACGATCAAGACGTCGGGCGGGTCGAGATAGATGTCGGAGAGTGGGAGGTACTCTTCGGAGATCCGCGTCGCCGTGTGCTCGCCCCTTGGCACGCCCGCCATCGTGTACCGGCGAACGTCGATGATGTTGATTCCCGAGCCCTCCTTGAGCAGTCCGAGATACTGGCGTTCGGTCGCGTCGAACGCCCCATCGGGCATGTTGTTCACCAACGCGCACGTAATGAGCGTCACACCGTCACGGCCCTCGACGTCGGCATCGTCGCCGTGCGCCGACGCCCGATTCAGGCGGACTGTCACCCGGCGTGGCCCACGTCGGCGTACGTGATCATCACCTCGTGATTCAGCAAACGGTTCACGGCCTGCAGCTCGTCGTAGCTCTCAGCAGATCCCACCACCGCCACGATGTGATTACGCGACCCGTCCTTCCAATCGAGGACCGCCCCGGGGCCTTGATGCACCGTGATGGTGTCGACCCCCGGGTAGTCGCTCACCGTGTCAATGCCGTCAATCGTTGCGACCGTCGCCGATAGCGCAGGCGGCTGCAAGAAGAACCGGTAGCCAATCCGCTTCGTCGCGACGGGCCCCTCGAGCGGCGGTGCTTCGCCGAGTGCGACGCGCAGGGTGATCTCTAAGAGCGGAACACCGGCCGCACGATCGAGCATCTCGGGCACGCCGCCACCGATTCGGCCGTTGACCTCGATGACTCGGGGCCCATCCGGCGTGAACTTGATCTCGGAGTGAAGGCAGCCGGTCGTCACGCCCAGCGCCTCGATGGCTAACGAGGCGAGCTCGAGGACGGCCGCTTGATCAGCGTCGTCGAGGGCGGCGGGGATGAAGAAGCCCGTCTCGCGGAAGTTCTCAGCGAGCGGGAATCTACCGGTGAGCGCCAAGTGGCAGATGGCCCCCCGAGCAACCACGCTTTCTACCGAGACGTAATCGGCGAATGGCTCGCCAGCACGCGACGGGTCGTCGGCGAGATACGCCTCGAGGACCATGTCGGGGCGATGGGGTCCGAGCTCTTCGAGGAGCTCAACCAGGTGAGCGTCGTCGTTCACGAAGAACGTGTAACGACTCCCCTGAGCGGAACGGGGCTTCAAGACCGCTGGCCAGCCGACCTCCGACTCGGCGTCGGTGAGGTCCGTGATTGAGGACTCTGAAGATATGGCCACGCTCGCCGGTGTCGCCAATCCCGCGTCCCTGAACACGCGACGCTGAACGGCCTTGTCCGTCAATGCGATGGACGTGGCGAGGGCGTGAAACGGAAGCTCCAGCGCCGCTGCCACCTCGGAAAAGGTCGCCATGTTCGCGTCCAAGTAGGTGACGATGCCGTTCGGTCGGTAGGGCGGTGACAGTTCATTAAGAATCTCATCAATTCCAAGTCCATGGATATCCACCACCGGACCAAACCGGTGCAAAAGCTCGGTCATCTGACGCATCTCAGGCAGGGATCCATCGATCATCCACAGCAGCTCGCAGAGGCTGGCAGCGGCCTCAGCGACCTGCATGACGGGCACGCAGCGTGGCCCGTACCCTACGGCGACCAGGGGCCGCTTCACGCTGGTCGATTCGTCGACCGTCTCCCGAGGCATTAACCGGATGTTAGCGTTGAACTGGGCGTTTAATTGAGGGACAGACACTAGTCGCGGCGTACAAAGAGATCACTTTTGTTTCGCGACGAGGATGGGGGACGCGAAACGGTGCCAATCGAGATCATCGGAATGGTGGGTACACGCGACGCCTCGGAAATCAAGGGGCCCCTTGTGGACGGTCCGATCGTCGACTGGATGGACGGACCCGTCATCGACCCCGACTACCTCGTCGCCATCTCGAGGGCTCACGATGAAGGCGGGTTCGACCGAGTGCTGGTGGGCTACGGCGCCGTCGGGCCGGAGGGCTGGGCCGTAGCCGGCGCCGTGCTAAATAACACGTCGAGGCTCAAGGTACTGGTCGCACAACGGCCCGGCTTCATCCAACCGGTGGTGCTCGCACGAATGGCGGCGACGCTGGATCACCTCACGGGGGGCGGGAGAATCGCCATCCACGTCATCACGGGCGGTGACGAAGCAGACCAGCGCCGCGAGGGCGACTTTGTCCCACACGACACTCGTTACCGACGAACGCGCGAAATGATGGCGATCGCGCGTCGACTCTGGAGTGAAGACACACCGTTTGACTTCGAAGGCGAGTTCTACCGCCACGAGGCTGCGTTCAGCTCGGTGAAGCCGGTTTCTCCCGGCGGCATCCCCCTCTACTTCGCGGGCGCCTCCGCGCCCGCCATCGAGGTTGGCGCGGCCGAAGCCGACGTCTACGCGTTCTGGGGCGAGCCGCGCGACCAGGTAGCCGCGCGTATGCGCGAGATCGACGAAGCGGCGGAGAAGTGTGGCCGAACCCTGCGCTACAGCCTCTCGCTGCGACCGATCATCGCCGACACCGAAGAAGAAGCGTGGGAGAAAGCGGAGTGGATCGCCGAGGAGACTGCCGCTCGAATCGAGCTGGCCAAGGCGCGTATGGCGGGCCACAAAGACACCTACCAAGGACTCGGCGGCGAACGCAACGCCACCTACTCCGTCGATCGAGACACAAGTGGCACCACGTCGGTGGGTCGCAAGCGCCTCATTGATATGTCCGCCGACAAAGACATCTACGACGAGCGGCTCTGGATGAAGGTGGCGAACCTCACCGGCGCGGCAGGCAACTCCACCGCCCTCGTGGGAACGCCGGAGCAGGTGGCTGAGGCGATGCTGCGCTACTACGACCTCGGCGTCACCACGTTGCTGCTCAAGGGATTCGATCCGCTGGCTGACGCGATCGACTTCGGAAAGCGTCTCGTTCCTTTGCTCCGCGAGGGTGCTGCGTCGCGCGACGACGCGGCCGCCTGATGACCTGGTGGCTCCCACCAGCGAGCATCGATTCCTTGGGACGCCGTTGACGATGTCAGCACGCGAGGGAGAGTTTCATGAAGAGAGCCTCTGGTTCGGCGCCGATGACCGACCGCTCTTTGGTCGACTGACGACCCCGATCGGCGAACTGGCCAAGGGGGCCGTCCTCCTATCGCCACCCATCGGTCGAGAGTCGCGACTCGCTCGGCGCGCGCTGCGCACTCTCGCGATCTATTTGGCGCTCGATGGATACGTGTCACTCCGTTTTGACCACTACGGTACTGGCGACTCAAGTGGATCGATCGACGACGACGGTTTCGAATGTTCGTGGATAGACGGTGTGGTCCGTGGCACTGAACTTCTTCGTTCGCTCGGGAGCTTTCCCCTCTCGGCCGTCGGTATGCGAATGGGTGCCACAATCGTCGGGACTGCTGCTGCCGCACACGACCTGGAGCTTTCGTCCTTTGCGATGTGGGATCCATGTAAGTCAGGCCGCGCCTACGCGCGAGAGCTCGCCGTGCTTGGAGCACTGCGGCGCGACGCGAATGCCGTGGGCCTGGGTGAGTCAACCAAGATGCTGGAGTACCCGCTGAGCGACAAGGTCGCTCGCCACATTGGTGACTTCACGTTGATCGAATCCGATTCAAGTCCCTTGGCGGAGCGCGTCCTGGTGGTCGTTCGAGATGACCGGACCGTCTCCGACAGTTTTCGGTCGCGGTGGGACGCCGAGCACGCTGAGTGGGCCACCACTTCAGAGCAAGAATCCCTACTGGAGACGGAACTGCCCCGCTCCGTGCAGCCAGCATCGACGATCGCGCAGCTTCGGGCGTGGTTGACGGCCGACGAAGCACTCCCCTCGCCATTTTCATCTCCGCCACGCTCGCGCGACGCCGTGGTCACGGAGCGATCCGACTCGGCACCGGTGCGTGAGCGGGTGGTGGAGCTCGGTAATCGAAGGATGTTCGGCATCGTCACCGAACCGATGGGCGACGTGCATGGCCCGCTGCTCGTGATGGTCAATGGCATCAACGAGGACCACGTCGGGCCTGCACGACTGTGGGTCGACGCCTCCCGGCGATGGGCGGCGCTCGGCCTGCGGTGCGTTCGATTTGACTTCAGCGAACTTGGTGAGAGCCCGTGGCTGCCAGGTCAGCCCGAGAGGCCCGTGTTCGACTGGACCCAGCGTTACGACATCGCCGACGCCATACGAGCGCTCATCCCCGCAAGCCCCGACGAATCCGTATTGATCGGGCTGTGTTCCGGCGCGCAGATAGCGCTCGAAGCGGCGCTGGAACTGAAGATCCGCGGCCTCTACGCGATCAATCCCCAGGTGGGCGCCGGCATCCTTCGCAGTGCTGAGGGCTTGCGAAACTCCGATCGAGAAACGGTTCGCTCATCCGCGCACCGTTTTGAAAAGATTCTGAAACGCCATCCGTGGATCGATGAGACCGCGCAAGGGGTGTCGCGGCTCGTCCTCCTCTCGGCCTTCTCTCCGAAGGTGCGGTCGGCGCTCGCCAAGAACAACGCGCAGATGCTGTTGGTGTTGGGCCCGAATGACCTCTCGCCGTTTACGCGAATTCCCGTCGTCGGCTCACTCGTCGGTCCCCAGCTGATCTCGTCGGAACACATCCAGGTCGAAATCGTCCCAGGATTGGACCACGATTTTCTCAGCACCCTCGGGAGGGCTCGCGCCATCGCCATCCTCGACCGTCAGGTCGTCGAGGCGTTCGGCACGAGGTAGTCGGAACCCTGTCGAATCCTCGGCAGCTTTAGCGTCAGGTGCCGGGCCTCGCGAGCTCGTGGAGTATTCCGGCCCCCTGAGCCAAGTGGTCAAGAACGACCATGAGCGGGAGCTCTGCCTTTCTCTGGCGCCAGAGTGGCCACAACAAGAGCAACGGGTACCACCGCCACTTGAGGGTCAATGGCAGGCCCAGCAAGAAGAGCGCATTGATCAACGGCACTGAGTTCTCATCCATGGATCCCGCGATTCGGTGTCGATGCTTGCGATAGAGCCGACACCTTCCCTTGCCGTAGAAGAATGCCCGACGAACTTGACGCAGGGGCGTCCCGAAATCGTGCAGGACGACTGCGTCCGGAACCCAGCGAAGGCGATAGCCACGATCAGCCAACCGCCACGTGAAGTCCATGTCCTCCGCCGAGCCGAACGACTCGTCGAACCCTCCCACGGTGTCGAAGGCTTCACGGCGAAACGCCAGGTTGATGGTTGCTGCCTCCGTTACGTAGTCCTTGTCAGCATTCGGCATCCAACGGTCTCCCGAGTAGACGCTCTCTCCGATGGCCCGCGCCGGGCCACAAGAGACGAACTCACCGTCATCCACTATCGGAGCGAGCAGCCGGTCGAGCCAACCATCTTCGGGCAGGCAGCCCGAGTCGGTGAACACAATGATGTCGCCCGTGGCACTTCTCACACCGATGTTGCGCTGGTGAGCGATGGTGACACCGACGCCCGGTGGCTGCTGGTAGTCAATCCACCGCGCCCACTCATGAGACAAACGGATGTCATCGAGCGCGCCGTTGGACGCGTCGACCACCAACACCTCACCGGTGTTCTTTCCTACGAAGGGCTCCAGGGCGTCGAGCGTATCGCTCAGGTGTCGATCGTCCTTGTTGACTATGACCACAGACGTCGTAAGGGACTTGTCGCTGGCGTGAGTTGCCGTTCCGTCTTTTTCCATCGCTCGAGCATCCCCGCCATCACGCGAAGAGCCCGCGGCTGAGCTACGGCTCATCTACTAGCTCCCGACATTGGATGAGGCATCGTCACCGTTTCGATCGACACGTACGCTTAATAATCTACTTTGAAGTGCCGATCAACTCGTTTGATGCCACTGACCGCGAATGCGCGTTCGAGGCGACGTTGCGACACAGGCGGTTGTGACCGCTCAACCATTCACGACCACTGTTGATGCAATGCTGTTCACTATGAGTGGATGGGAGAACCCGGTCGTGTCCACGACATGTGGGCTCACAGTGGAACGCCATCAATGAGCTTCTCCGAAGACGCGACCGACGAGGCCCACCGGCGGATCTTCAGCTCGATGTCGACTGGTTTTACGTCGACGATCATCGTGAGCTTGCTCGGCGCAGTCTCCATCCGAGCAATGACAACTCGCCTCGGAGCGGCGCAATTTGGAATCTTCGTTCTCGTGACGGCGTACGTCTCGTTGGCGCAAACCTTCACGGACTTGGGCCTGGCGCAGGTCCTCCAGCGCGATGTTGCCCAGGGCGATCGAGATGAAGGGACGCTGCTCGGCCAAGCAATGGGGCTTCGGGGAACGCTGTCGCTGGTGGCCGTTCCTATCGCGGTCACGGTGGGCTTGTTGATCTACGCCAACAGGTCATCGACGATGAAGATTGGTCTGGTGCTGCTGGTGTGCGCCATTCCATTTGCCGTCACGCAGGAAGTATCTGCCGCGCACTTCACGGGAGCGCTTCGCAACACGGTGCTCGCTGTCGCGTCGGTGTTCCAGCAGGTGATCTTCGTTGGATTGGTGATCCTGTTCATCAGCCTTCACAAGTCGGTTGCGTGGTGTCTTGGTGCATCGCTCATCGGAGCCATTCTGTCGTCGATCTTTGTCACGGCGATGGCGGAGCGAGATGTCCGGTTCACCCCTGCCTTTAACCGAAGCGTGTGGTACTCGATGCTTCGGTCATCAACGCCGATCGGCGTCGCCTACGTCGTCGGCGTCCTGTACTTCAAGGCCGACACCGTGATTCTCAGCTTCTTGTCGACCACCAAGCAGATCGGCTTCTACGGCGCGGCCTATTCCATCGTGATCGTATTTTTGGCTATCGCGGGAATCATGACTCGCACATTCCTCCCCTCAATGGTGAAGGCGAGCAAGGAAGCACTCGAAGACGCCATTCACTCCGCCATCGGGTACTTCTCCATCTGCGGCACGTTCAGTGCGACGGCGATCATGGTCTGTGGACCAACCGTCATACGAATCGTGGCTGGACCTCATTTCGGCTCGGCAGACTTGCCGCTGCGCATACTGGGGCTCGGCCTGATCCCTATATTCTTCTCAACGTCTCTGTCGAGCGTCTGCATCGCTCGCGGCTTTGGGAACAAGCTCTTCACGGTGAGCATCGTCAGTCTGGTCTTGAACGTCGCGCTGAATATCGCCGCGATACCCAAGTTCGGCATCAACGGCGCGGCGGTTGCGACCTTCTGCACCGAGCTCGTCTCGCTGACCCTCTTCATGCACATCGTGCGGAGGGAGACTGGCGTGCACTCTGGCGTCATCCACGCGCTGGTGCGTCCGTTGGCAGCAGGAATCGTCACCAGCGCTGCGTTGGCACCGATCTACCTTCACAGTGACCTCAAAGTGACGACCGGTTTGGCGCTCATGCCCGTCACGTGCGTCTTGTACGTCGCGCTTCTCGCGCTCTCCAGGGGACTACCGAAAGAAGTAGTTGACTACCTCAAGTCATCGGTAGGCGACAGGTTTCGAGCACGCGACCGATAGCCATGAATGAAGTCCGTAAGCAGGGACTGTGCGTGGGGAGTCTCAATGTTTCTACTGATCATTAGATCCGCTAACGGGTCGATTCAATAGTCCACGGGCTCACCGACATGCCACGCCGTAATGGTGTGTTGACATCGGCCGTTGACGCGCCGAGCACCAGTGGTGCGGATACGCTACGCAGGTTTTAGTACTAGTTTGCGGCCAATGAGTTGGAGGGCAACACTCGCACGATTCGCTACGGTCGTGGCCGTACTGGCGCTAGCCCTGAGCACCAGCATTTTCGCCTCACCGATCGCGTCGGCCGACGTCATCACCTCGAGCCCACCGTCCGGCACCGTCGACGTGGCCGCCAGCGCGGCCTTCAGTCAACAGCTCAGCCCGACGACTGACATCGACGGCAGCACCGTCGTGTACACCGAGACCGCCGGGTCGCCCAACCTCGAGGTCAGCGGAGGCGGACTCATCACGGTTGTTGGCGGTCCACTGGCCGTCGGCGACTACGACATCTCGGGCATCACCACCGCCGGACCCGGTGACGCAGGCACCTGGAGCTACACGCTGTCCGTGACCCCCGACATGATCACCTCGAGCCCAACGTCCGGCACCGTCAACGTGGCCGCCAGCACGGCCTTCACCCAGCAGCTGACCCAGACTGACGCTGACGGCGATGCCATCACCTATGCCCAGGGCGTGAGTGGCCAGTCACCCGACCTTTCCATCACCGGCGGTGGGCTCGTCAGTGTCGTGGGCGGTCCACTCGCCGTCGGCAGTTACGCGATCTCGGGCAGCAGCGGTGACGCACTCGGGAACTCGGGCAGCTGGAGCTACTCGCTGAACGTGACCCCAGACACCATCACCTCAAGCCCAACGTCCGGCACCGTCAACGTCGAGGGCAGCACCGCCTTCACTCAGCAGCTGACCCAGACTGACGCCGACGGCGATGCCGTCACCTACACCCAGGGCGCGATTGGGCAATCACCCGACCTTTCGATCACCGGCGGTGGGCTCGTCAGCGTCGTCGGTGGTCCACTCGCCGTCGGCGACTATGCCATCTCGGGAACGAGCGGTGACGCACTCGGGAACTCGGGGAGCTGGACCTACTCGTTGAACGTCACCAATGACGTGATCAGCTCAAGCCCAACGTCGGGCTCCGTCAACGTCGAGGGCAGCACCGCCTTCACCCAGCAGCTGACTCAGACTGACTCCGACGGCAGTGCCATCACCTATGCCCAGGGCGCGAGCGGGCAATCGCCAAAGCTCACCATCACCGGCGGTGGGCTCGTCAGCGTCGTCGGTGGTCCACTCGCCGTCGGCGACTATGCCATCTCGGGAACGAGCGGTGACGCACTCGGGAACTCGGGGAGCTGGACCTACTCGCTGAACGTCACCAATGACGTGATCAGCTCAAGCCCAACGTCCGGCACGGTCAGCGTCGAGGGCAGCACCGCCTTCACCCAGCAGCTCACCGAGACTGACTCTGACGGCAGTGCCATCACCTATGCCCAGGGCGCGAGTGGCCAGTCACCCAAGCTCACCATCACGAGCGGTGGACTCGTGAGCGTCATCGGCGGTCCACTCGCCGTCGACAGTTACGCGATCTCGGGCACCAGCGCTGACGGACTCGAGAACTCGGGCAGCTGGAGCTACTCGCTGAACGTGAGCGCGAGCGTGATCGTTCAGGGAGCCCCCACCTCTGGCTCTACGAACCCGGCGAGCAGTGATGCGTTCAGCACCACGCTCAGCGCGGCATCAGGATCGGAGGGTCCGGTCACTTTCGTCACGTCCACGCCGAACTTTGCTATCAGCGGTGGCGACGAGCTGAAGACCACTGGTGCCTTAAGCGCGAGCGCCACTCCGTACACGGTCACGGGCACCGATTCAGATGCCTTCGGTGACAGTGGCACGTGGACGTACGCGTTGACCGTCCAAGCAAGTGGTGGTGGTGGCGGGGGCGGCGGTGGCGGTCCGGTCAGCATCAATCAGACGTCGGCCGCGACCGGCTCGGTCGTGGCGACGTCGTCGGCAACATTTACCGCGGCCATCACCGTCGAAGGCAATACCGGGAAAGTGACGTTCGTAACAACGCACGCGAATCCGAGCTTGACGGTGACCTCCTCTGGCCTCATCTCGACGACGGGGACGCTCCCCGTGGGAACGTACGGCGTTTCGGGCACTGACTCGGACACCAACGGCGACAGCGGGACCTGGACATTCACCTTGACGGTCACCGCCGCGCCCGTCATCGTTGACGTGACCTTTGAGGCCAACGGAGGCTCGGGCGCCATGGCGCCGGAAAGCGCGAGCGCGCCGACCGCACTGACGTTGAATACCTTCACCCGCGCGGGATACACCTTCGTCGACTGGAACACCTCGGCCAAGGGGAACGGGGAGAGCTACGCGAACGGTGCCGCGTTCCCCTTTACGAAGGCAACGACCCTCTTCGCTCAATGGAAAAAGGGAAAGTCGCCCGCACGCACCATCACCTTTCTCGCCAACGGTGGTATCGGCAGCACCGCTTCGGAGGTCGAGAACACGCCGACCGCCATTCGTGCGAACCACTTCAAACGCACGGGTTACACGTTCGTCGACTGGAACACCTCGGCCAGGGGAACCGGAGAAGCTTTCGGTCCGGGAGCCACATTCCCCTTCAAGAGGTCGATGACTCTCTACGCCCAGTGGAAGAGGGCAGCGAAGCCTCCGCCCAAGACAGCGCCCACCTTCACGGTCACCTTTATCGCCAACGGCGGCGCCGGCGCCATGGCCGCCGAGTCTCACCACAGCCCCGCAGGGCTCACGAGCAATCGATTCAAGCGCACGGGTTACACGTTTGTCGACTGGAACACCGCAAAGAGCGGATCAGGCACCACGTACGCGAACGGGTCGAGGTACTCGTTTGGCTCGTCGATCACCCTCTACGCCCAGTGGAAAAAGAATAAGGTGATCACCCCACCGACCACGATCCCCGGTGGCGTCATCATCGGACCGTTCGCGCTCGGCTCGTCGTCGCTCACGTCCGCACTGGAGAGTCAGATCCAGTCGCTCGCCAACGAGGTGAAGGCCAACGCAGACAACACGATCACCCTCTACGGATTTGGCGACAAGACGTCGACGAGCGCACAGCTCGGCCGGGCACGAGCCGCATCAGTGGCAACCTACTTGCAGGCCCGCCTCGCCGCACTCGGACAGAAGGGCTGGACGATATTGATCGAACCCTCGCGTCCCAACCAGTTGGAGGTCGGGACCGTCGTCGCCACGCTGTCGTAGACGTCCGCTCTCGTGACTGCAGTTCGAAGCGACAATCGATTGCACGGTCACTCGTCGGCCGCGCGTTACGGCTCGATCGTGACGTGCGAGGTCGCAGAGACGTAGGACCGCCCGTATCCCGTGTAGGTCGCGTAGATCGCTGTGGAGCCGACCTGCGGATTGGGCACCGTGATCAGACACTCTCCAAACGGGTTCGGTGTGCAGTGAAGAACCTGCGAACCGAAGTGAACCGTGACGGTCGTGACGGGGTAGATGCCTTGGCTGTTCGCAACGACGCCCGTGACCTGTATGACGACTGGTGACGACTGGGGAATGACCGGTTCTGCCGTCACGGCACTGAAGCGCCACGAGGCGACCGGTATCACGAACTCCGGATCGGTGGTCACCGAGTAGCCGAACCGGTTATGGGCTTGGGTGGTGACCCAGTAGACCTTGTGGTTGGTCAGGCCTCGGATGATGCAGTTCGGTTGAAAGTAGACCGCAGCGGAGCACTGCTTCGTGACCCCGCCATCAGAGATGTTGACGCGATAGCTGTTGACCGATGCGCCACCCGCGTGCGCCGCCGGATGCATGTACGTCCACACCTCGCCGTTGTGCACGTTCCCCGAGACCTGCAGCGGCACCGAGGGAATCGCTCCCGCGCAGTCGGCGCGATAGCTCGACCACGCGATGTCACCTGCGCTGTTGACCGCGACAAACGTGTGCGCGCCGTACGCGACGCCGGTCCACTCCGCGCTGACGTCGGTCGGGACCGGTGTACCGGACCATGACGCGCCGGTCGACGACGAGAAGAACTCGTTCGTCGACCCCGTTGACTGACCTGCCGCGACAAACGCACCGCAGCCGAACGCGGCGTCGTTGATCTCCTGGGCGGGAGTAAATTGGTGCAACGTCCACGTCCAGCCGTAGACGGACGTCGCGAAATAACCTGAGCCGGAATCGTCTAACTCAACGAAGTTCCCGTTGCCAAACGCGACCGCTCCCCACTTGATGCCCGACCTCAAGGGCAGCAGGCGGTGCCACACCAGTCCGTTTGACGAGATGATCGTGGCGCCCATGGCCGCATCCGTCGCGACGAACTGATCGTTTCCGTACGCAACGTCCGTGAGGTCATAGTTCTGGTGGGACCACGGCACCGACCACTGCACCGCGTCGGTGGAGGTGGCGATCTCGCCGTGCGAACCGACCGCCACGAAGCGACCTTCCCCGTACGTGAGACCTGTCCACGGGCCGCTAGGCCCAGCCACCGATCTCCAGCTCACGCCGTTCGAAGAGATCATCTCTTGGGAAGCGGTCGAGAGGGCTATGAACTCGCCGTCCCCGTAGGTCACGGTCTGCCAGGATCCCGACGGCACGGGATAGTTCGTCCACGTCGAACCGTCAGAGGAGACAGCGACGTCCGCGCCGTGGCCAACCGCCACCCACTGACCGTCGCCGAAGGCGACAGCCGACCAGCCTTCTGTCGGCGAGGGCGGCGTAGCGACACTCCAGGCGCCCAGCGTGGACGATGCGACGGCGCTCGGTGCGGGCACCCCGACGAGGCAGGCGGCCGTCATCAACGTCGCGACCGCGGTTGAAACAGCGAGTCGAAAGACGGACGTGCTGCGTGGAACTCTGCCTTTGACGACTGGGGAAGTCATCACGTTCATGGCTGCACCTGCCTCACTACTCTCTCAAGACACGTTCCATGCAAGGTTTCGCGGCCATTTGACCAAATATGCAGTTTAAGCCAGCGCTCTCAAGCCCTTCGAAATTTCTGACCAACAGACCAACACAAAGGTCTCAAGGATGGTCAGAGGTTCCTACGAAAGGTCGACGCCTAAGGTGCCCAGGGCCTCGCGAATGGCTGACACCGACTCGAACGTTCCCTTGCGCAGCAGCGCGTCGGGAAACTCGAGATCGAATTCGTCTTCGAGGGCGAGCATCACGTTCACGCTCGCGTGCGACGTCATGCCACTCTCGTAGAGATCATCGGTGTCACTGAGCGTGTCCACTTCGACGGGAAGTCGAGCCTGCGACTTCAAGACCTCTCGGATCGCGACGTCGACATTGCTCATTGATTCGACCTCTCAACATCGACTGGTGCCACGACGGCCGCCATGGCGACGCCGCCTCCGTGACTGAGGCTCACCGAGATATCGTGAATTCCTTGCCGTCTCGCGAGTTCGGCCGCCACACCGTGAAGTTGGATCTCAGGTCGACGCCCCCGCGCTCGCCTCACTTCGATGGAGCGCCACGGCGGAACCACTTCGCGAGTATCGAGGATCTTCATGACTGCCTCTTTCGCCGCGAATCGAGCAGCGAGGCTCGACGCGGTTGCTGCATTGTGGCCGCAGCACGCGAGCTCGTCGTCGGTGAAGAGAAGGTGACGATAGCGGGAACCAAACTCACGCAACGAGTCTTCGACTTCATCGATCGGCTGAATATCGACGCCAACCAAGACTTTCGCCTGTTCGCACGTCACGGGCGCGAGCCGCGAAACGCATTAGGTGGGGTTTGCCAGACCATCACTCGCTCACGCCCGTTTCTCTCTTCCGCCCTAGGTGCATGATACCGGCACCGCCACGACCAGGCCTGACGAGGTTTGATGGTGGGAACACCACACGGCCACGTTGCGTCGTTTCGACGATCAGAACCGGCGATGCGACGAGAAATCCAAGGGCCCGAGCCGCTGGACGTAGTGGATTGGCACTGCATTCGTCAGGTTCCCTCTCGCATGGACCCCCATGTTTCTTCAACCCTCACTTTCGAGGCACGATTATGAGTCGTTTTTATCAGGTATTTTGCGCGCCTTGAGTCGAATCCTTGACCTTCACCACATGCGTGTCATTCGAGGAATAACATCCACTCAATGGAAATGTGCCGATGAGTGACGACACCATCGGGAGGGCACTGAGAACGCGTCGGGCACTACTCGGTCTCGACCAGAGGGACGCGGCGACGCGTATCGGCATGAGCCGTACGACGTACAGCTCCTATGAACGCGACACGCAGCGTCCTTCGGTTGATGTTCTCCCGGCAATTGCCGACTTCTTGGAGGTGTCGGTCGACGACGTGCTCTCGCTCTACGGAGCGAGCGCCATCGCCGCAGCTCGCACGGCGCTCGGCCGCCTGAGCGCCAGCGAGAGCGCAAGCACGGAGATCTCTTTGGATGAAGATGGCGCTTCGCCCGAGATTCCCCCTTCGGACGACATCACCGATGGTTACCTCAACAGCAACGGCAACAGCCATGACCACGATGTTGCCGAGCCGACGCCAGTCCAGCCCGCACGAACCGCGAATTCGAAGGTTTCGAACGTCGAGACCCACGCCAAAATCCATGACGAAAAGGACAAGGGCAAGAAGAAAAAGAAAAAGAAAGAAAAGCGGGAGAAGCTAGTGCATCCCGAGTTCGCGTCTCACGTCTAAAGACACACGCTTTTAACGAATCGAGCATCCCGTGACAGCAAGGACGGGACGAATTTCGCTGACAGTTGGATTATCGCGGACGTAACTCGGTTTCTCGTCGCTCGCTTTAGGGCTTCGTCGTGGTCGTAGTCGTACTACTACCCTTGGGGACGCGACTCGCCAGGGCAGGATTGAGTTTGACGCCCCTATTTATTTCAGACTCACCAGCTGCTTTATGTCCCAATGAAATCAACACGAAGCCCAGATTGAAGTGCGCGTCCGCGTCACTCGGTGACAACTTGATCACTTGCTCATAGAGCGCCTCGGCTTCAATTGGTGAAGAGTTCGCCTCCAACGTGGCCAGGTTGTAAAGCGCCGAGATGAAATTCGGATCGACGGCGAGCGCAGCCAAGTAGTGGGATTTCGCGGCCGCGTCGAGGTTCTGCAACTGCTCGACGTCGCCGAGGTTGTAGAGCGCGACGGCACTCTTCGGTTGGAGCGCCACGGCCTTCTCGTAGTACTGGGCGGCGGCGGCATACTGACCAGCTCCTTGAGACGCGATCCCCGCACTGATATCTTGCGCCGCGGTCAGACTCGCTGAGGTGCCACATGCCGCAAGCACGACAGCGCTCAAAGCTCCGATGGCGATAACGCCCACGCTACGTCTCAACACGCCCAGGCGCTGCGCCTTAGTTCGCTTTCGAATGATGCTCACTCGATTGTCCCTCCCCCAGTCACAACGCGCTTCTCGGTCACCGTAGGTTGAGTTCGTACGTCGTTTGCAGGCCCATCGTAGATCATCAACCCACTTGCACATGGCAATGGGCGTTACAGGTGATGGCGTTTGCGCGCGGCGTCTGAAGAGCAGGGTCGCGGTCGAGGCGTGATTCTCTGGCTACGATGCCGCTCCAAGAGGCTGTCATAAGATGAAATGCACCCTCATCAGGAAGAATCCGGCGGGCGATTCGCGTCGCCGACTTCACTGTGCGCCATCACCTTGGTTGAGTTCTTTCCCGGCGAGTTAGCCAGCTCGGACACACCACGCTCGCCGTCGCCATCCAAGGTCTCGCCGTAACTGCTTTGAGGTTCGGGACGAGAACCTCTACGACGGAAGAGACGAGCGATGAAACGCCGCCACCGGATCCAGCCGACGCCGACGCCGACGAGCGTGACGAATGCGATTGCGAACAGCAGCGGATACTGGGAGTATCCGACGTACGTAAAGACGACGGTGTGAAATCCGGGAGAGACCGTGACGCCGACCAAGGCGGGCGCGACCATCTCGGTCGCGGCCAGTTGGCCGTCGACGGTGACCTTCCAGCCTGGGTCGAAGGACGCCTTCAATAAGACGACTGCGGTGCGCCGTGCGAACACCGCAGTCGTTACTTCTCCATTCAACAGACGATTCTGCGTTGCAATCACGTGACCAGCCGACCCCACCGCGGGCGTTCCTGGCGTCAACGTTGGCGCGGCCGCCGCCCCTCCGTCAAAGGCGATGGTCGGGTAGATGCCTTTACTGGGCAGATTTGATTGCAGGAAGGATTCGGTCTGGGCGCCAATATCGTCTGCATTGGCAGCGATCGAGTCTTCGGTGTCAACAACCTGTACGAGTCCTGACGACGATTGGACGGTGTACAACTCGTACGGGCCGCTTCGCGCGATCAGCTTTGCGGGAACGGGAGGCGCGTGTCCCACCGGCAACAGCAGGTAGCGCACGCCGAAGGCTGAGTAATCCCCGAGATTGGACTCGTCGAAGTACACCTCGGGACCCGTCATGAGCGACGAAGTGCGCTGCGTCGTGCCAATGGAGTCGATATCGGCCGCTTCGGTGATGTACCAATAGACCTGCACATCGCCGACTCCGAAGTGATAGCCCCAGTTTGAGGGGAGCCCCGCGTACACGCGGCCCCCGCCATCACTCTTGATGATCGCGAGCAGCGTATCCATTTGCGCACCCTGCACCTGGTCGGCTGCCTGCTGGTAGTGAATCCACCAAGCATTTCTGGCGTTATAGGTTTCGAGGGCCGACCAGGCGGGGGTGAGCGCCACGATCAACACCCCGATGGCAACAGGCGCTCGCAAACGCCACAACCAGGGCTTGGCTGACATCCAGTCGTTTGCCCCGCTTGCCACCCTTCGCGCCACCACCCCGAGCAGTCGCACGAGATCCACGGCCCCAACCCCCGCGATGAACAGCCCCGCCAGTTGCACGCCCGAGATGTAACGCTGGAACAACAAGTTGGCATTTCCGGGCAGCAGATCCAGGATGGCACCGAGCGTGGGTCGTCCAAAGAAGAGCAGGAGGCTCAAGACCCAAACCGCGAGAAGGGCCCGTGCTCGTTCGTCCGATCGAGATCGAATGAGGCACGCCACCACGCCGATGCCGACGAGGATGCTGAGCACTGGAAAGTGGCCATAGTCGTAGATCTGCCCGGTGAAGAGCCAATCTAGGACCTGTCGCGCACCATAGGAATTGTCGATGGTGGTTCCGACCTGGAACGGGTTGACGGTGGTCCATTTGGCGTCGAGTAGCAGCGGAAGGGTAACCCAGAGACTCGCGAGGAGCGCCAGCACGCCCAGAAAAATAGCTCTGGCGAGTCGGGGGACGAGGTGTCGTGGCCGCAGGAGCACCCAAGCGATCAGGGTCAGACCAGCGAGGTAGGCGGTAAGGAAGTGAAACACGATCGTGAGGGCCAGTGTCGCCACGGCCCCGAAGAGGTAGCGGCGCTGGCTGATGTAGCGCCAGCTGAATCCCCAGGCCAAGGGAAGGGTCCACATCGCCCAGAGCTGCGACCAAAGGCCGCTACCCAGCCAGACGTAGCTCTGGAACCCGAACCCGCGGCCCGTGACGCTGAACAGCAGCGGCGCCATGACCGCAGCCACGCCGGCGATCCATCGCTCCCAGCCGAGAAGCCGGCCTGACCAGTAGACGCAGATGGGCCAAAGCGCGAGGAGGAGATAGAGGGTGAAGGCGATCGCGTGGTGAACGCCGATCAGTTCGCCCAGTGCACCGGTAAGAATTGCGGAGAAGCTTTGATATTGAACGAAGAAGGGCGAGCCGAGCGACAGGTAGGGGTACCACTGACCCAGAGGGAATTTGCCCGTCGACAGCACGTCCTTGGCGATCGTGATCATCTGCAAGTGCATCCCCAAGTCGTTGGCGTACTCGACGGAGAGCGACTGGGCGCGCAGCTCCCAGAGGTTGTACGCGACGGCAATCAGGACGAGCAGCAGTGGGGTAAATCGGGCCCAACGTCCTTCATCAGCACCAGATTCCGCCAGATCGATGGACCTGACAAGCGGGTCGCTTTGGAGGAACGCGAATCTTGTCGAAGGGAGGTTCATCGGGCGTCCTTCCGGAGACAGTGTCTCCTCAGAGGAGAGCAGCCAACGAAAGCGGCGCCAACGCGGAGGCGGTCTGGTCGGTTGCTCGTTGCCTTTGCCGCTCAAGCCCACCCGCCGATCCAGATATCCCTGATCCCGTTTGCTACAGCGAAGAAACCTGCGACCCAATCACCCCCAAAAGGCTAACCCATCACCACACGGGCGAATGCCTTCATTGGAAGCGACCACGAGCCGACTTCCACACTCTCGGACTGGCGTCTTCAGTCGTGTTGAATAGCCTGTGCGGCGGCTGGTGACAGCAAGAGCATTGGCTGCGGGCGGAAGAACTTCACTAAGTTCTCCTTGCAACATCGAGCCGTGCGCGCTGTCAGTTGTTTGCCACCTTACGATTTGCCGTGTCAACAGCCTTCGAGGCTTGACGATCGCTAGCTTTTGACCGAACTGCGGCGGAGCGGAACATTCGGTCATCGAGTAACAAAGGAGCCTGAATCGCT
This sequence comes from uncultured Acidimicrobiaceae bacterium, assembly GCA_963724865.1. Classification (GTDB taxonomy): domain Bacteria; phylum Actinomycetota; class Acidimicrobiia; order Acidimicrobiales; family RAAP-2; genus RAAP-2. The sequence continues at coordinate 365,247 of CAVRWO010000005.1, forward strand.
CCCAAAGCGGACCATCGAAGAATCGACAGGCACTGACATCTCTGGCATCGAACGATCGCGCAACGTTGCACGGTACCTTGACGTCCTTGGCTCAGACTTCTGGAACCGGATCAAGGCTCGATACACCGATCGGCTATCGATTAAGAAGTCGCGGATCCGCGCAAAGTGACACCCGTGCTGGGAGAATGAAGCCGCTTCCAAGCATTATGAACCCGAGCACCGGGAGGCACTTTCAGTGAGCTCAGCAACGGACGCGATCAAGCGACGTCCCCAATCTGGTGGCCAACTCCGGTCTTCTATTCGCAACGGCGTCGGTAAGAGGCCTTCGGATCGGGAGCTTGGCGAACCCCTTGCTCAGGCTCATGGGCAGGCCAGATGGCGAAGTGGACGACGGAAATGAACGAACTTGCGTGCGCTTAGCCGAGCGGGATGAGCCGTCGAAAGGAGTTGAGCTGACAGAATTCACTGTAGATGGGGTCCAACTGCCGACACGCCCTCGATCCCGATCACGTCGTCGCGAACGCCTCATGCAAGCCGTTCCGTTCCTCGGCTACCTGGCGGCGCAGAGCTTCATCGTCGCTGGGCTCGTTACGCCACGTTTCACTGACAGCGCCGGCTATCTCAATCTCAGCTTCACCGGCCAGGACACACGTCTCTGGACCGTGCCGCTGCTCTATACAATCTTTCCCAGCGATCCTCTGCGAATCGCGGCCCAGGTCATCCTGGCTGGTTGCGCCTGGTGGGTTCTCGCCCTTGTGGCGTCCCGCCTCGTTGAAGAACCCCGGGTTCGTCTCGGTCTGCGGATCGTGCTCCTTGCACTCGGTCTCGTTGGTCCGATCGCGAGCTGGAACTCGACGATCCTGAGCGACTCGGTGGCGATTTCGCTGACCGTGTTGCTCATCGGGTGCTGGCTTCTTCGTCAGCACCACCCGACGTGGCCGACCACCGCTGTGGTCCTCGTCGTCACCTTGTTCTGGACCTTCACCCGCAACGACCTCGTCATCGTAGGGGTATGGATCACCGTGCTCTTTCTCGTCTGGACGATTTGGCGGCATCGGAGTTGGATGAATTTCATCCTCGCCGTTGGGCTTGTCCTCATCAGCGCCTACGGCCTCGAGATCAACGGGCGCAACCCTTACGTCTCGGACGCGAATATCGCCGATATCATCGAAGGCCGCGTGCTCCCCAACCCGGATTGGACGATCTGGTGGTTACAGCACGGGATGCCGGACTCGGCGGCGATCCAGGCCACCGAAAACGGGACTTTCGGGCACGCGCTGATGACGATGCCTGCGTTCCAGGCCTGGCTCACCGCTGACGGCACCCGAACATACTACGAGTTCATGGTCTCCCATCCTGTCTATACGCTCTATGACCCGTTGCCGGACTTCTCTGGCGAGCTCGCGTCCCTTCTCGTGCCGAATCGGACCCCGTACGTCTACACCCAGCCGAACCCGAGCCCGTCGATGCTCTCCCCGGACGCGAACTACGGACGCCACCGCGACATCCTCCCCTCGGTGATCGAGGAGCTGCTCTTCGAGCAGGGCCAGATTGGCGATGTCACGCTCCTCGCTTTTTGCGCCTTCGGGCTGGCCTACGTCGCTCGACGGCGCTATGGGCGCGACCCGCGGATGGGCCTAGTGATGATCATTGCGCTCTCCGCGATCCCCCAAGGGTTCCTGGTCTGGCTAGGTGGCGGTGATGGCGAAACCGATCGCCATGCGATCGTGCTCGCAGTGACGCTTCGCGTCGGGCTGTGGATCGTCGCCGGCCTCGCGCTCGACCGGATCCTGAGGAGCCGTCGCGCGGAGTTGGTCGGTCCAAGCACGACCTAAAGTCGACTGGCAGTGCCCCATTATGCCACCGTGGACGAAATCCTGAACACGCGATTAAAGACGAGCAGCTTGAGTAGCCAAAGGACCGCGAAGGCAACAAAGGTCACCGTGAGCAGAAGCGCGGTGGCCGACAAATGACTGAAATGGTTTTCGACGCTGATGCGTCGGGCCACTTCGGCGCTCGCAATCGAAACAAAGATGCCGACGACGGAAATCGCCGTAAACGGCAGCACTTCCCGGCGCCAATGCGAGCGGCCGGTCTTTCCCCAGACCCAAATACGGTTGAGGTGGTAGGCCGGTATCAGCGCCACAACATTGGCAAAGACAGCGCTGGGCACCTCGGTCCACAAACGTAGAACGCCAAAGACGATCCCCAAGACCGTGAATGTCACAACGGTTGAGATGACCGACACCATCGTGTAGCGGAACATCTTTCGACCGCCGACCGATCCGTAGAGGCGGCTCAGGCGCGCAAGAGCCTTGTTGCGCAGCAATCGCTGTTTATTGCGACGCCACCACATCGGACATAGTCCAATGATGACAAGGGTGAGGAATCCTATGCCGAAGAGCAGCGGATAGGACGAGTAACCGCGGAACGAAAACACCACAGTGTGTTCACCGGGCGCGACCTGCACGCCGACGAGGGCGGGTGCCACCATTTCGGTGCTCACTGACTCACCGTCCACGGTCACGGTCCAACCCGGATCGTACGAAGCCTTCAGAAGTACCACCGCCGTTCGCCGTGCAAAGACGGTGGCGACCGCTCGTCCTTGCTCGAGATCGATGCGTTCGCTAAGGACGGTCCCGGCCGGCCCTTGAGCGGACGCGCCGGCTGGAAGTGTTGGAGTGGCCGCGGGCTGACCAGCGTAGGCAATCGTTGGGTAGAGGCCTTTAGACGGAAGATCAGATTCCAGGAATGACGATGTTTGGCCCCCAATGTTGCTGCCATTCGCGGTGATCGTGCCTGACGTATCGACGACTTGGATCAGTTGGGTCGTACCTACCGTGTAGAGCTCGTACGGGCCGTCCCTCGTGAGGAGCATCGCGGGCACAGGTGGCGGGTGCCCTTGGGGCAACAGCAGGTATCGTACGCCAAATGCCGCGTAGTCCCCTGGATCGAACTCGTCAAAGTACGCCTCCGGTCCGGTCATGAGTGAAGTCGTCCGCAGCGTGAAACCAACGGAGTCCGCTCCGAAGTCGGCCATGTAAACGTAGACGGGCACTTCTCCGACCGTGAAGTTGTGGCCCCAGTTGGTGGGAAGTCCCGCGTAAATGCGCCCCCCGCCATCGTGCTCGGCGATGGATAGCAACACGTTGAGTTCCACACCCTCGGTTTCGTCCTGAAACTGTTGATAGTGGATCCAATAGGCGCTGGCGGAGTCGTAAGAAGCAGTCTCCGTCCAGGCGGGAACAAGGACAAGGACCAGCGCGGCGATCGCGACCAGGGGACGAAGCGCGACATACCAGGGTCTCGCAGACATCCTGTCGGCGAATGTCCTCGCCCTACCTCGAACGGCTTTCTCAGCCCACTGGACGAGTGCAACCACCCCGATCCCCGCCAGAAACAGGCTGGCGAGTTGCACGCCCATTATGTAGCGCTGAAACAGGAGCTGGCTGTTCCCAGGCAGGAGGTTCAAGACCGCCCCGAGCGTAGGACGCCCGAAATACAGCAGCAGACTAAGAACCCATAGCCCGACGATGACCCGAGCTCTTTCGTCCTTCCTAGATCGCACCAGGCAAACGATCAGACCGATCCCAGCGAGAATCGTCACGACGGGGAAACGACCGTTGTCTAGGATGCGCCCGGTGACCAGCCAATCGAGGATCTTCCGTGCGCCATATGAGTCGGTCCAGAACGTTCCTATCTGGAACGGATTGACAGCAATCCACTTGGAGTCGACAAGCAGCGGAAGCGTGACCCAAAGGCTCACCAGCAGTGCGCCGATTCCCACCAAGAACGCTCTGGAGAGGCGACGGACCATATCGCGAGGTCGCACGAGAATCAACACGATGAACGACAGACCCGCGAGGTAAGCGGTCAGAAAGTGAAAGACAATGGTTAAGCCCATCGTCGAAACGGCCCCGAATAGATAGCGGCGCTGGCTTATGTAGCGCCAGCTGAAGCCCCACGCCAAGGGAAGTGTCCACATGGCCCAAAGTTGAGACCACAGGCCGTTCCCAATCGCCACGTAGCTCTGGTCCTCATAGCCATAGCCCGTGATACTGAACAAGAGAGGGGAGATCGCGGCGGTAGCAGCCGACGTCCATCGATCTAAGCCGAGCAATCGCCCCGTGTAGTAGACGCACACTGGCCATAAGGACAGCAGCAGATACAACGTCCAAGAGAACGCCTGCCGAGCGCCGACTACCTGTCCCAGAGCTCCGGTCAGAATCGCTGAAGCACTCTGATACTGGACGAAGAATGGTGAACCAAGCGATAGGTTTGGGTACCAATGGTCGAGCGGGAACTGTCCGCTGGACAGCAGGTGTCGAGCGAGCATCACCATCTGCAGGTGCACTGAGCTGTCGTTCGGATAGGCGACCGGGAGCCGTTCGGCGCGCAGTACCCATAAATTGAACCCCACCGCCAGAAGCGTCAGTAGCTCCGGCCCGAAGCGTGTCCAACGACGCCACCCCGTCAAGTCCTTCGCTGAGCCCTTGGCTCGACCGGACGGCTCCGCTCCATCGGGTGAGCTGCCGCTCGAACCTTGCTCTTCCGCCGGGGGTGCTTCTCCCGATTCACCCGAGTTCACGTCGAGTTGCCAATCCAAGTTCCTCGGCTCACGCCGATCATGCTCAAGAAGAACGACGAGAAGCAGACTTGTATGCCGAGCAAGAGCCACAGCGTCCAAAAGATAAGGTCACGAGGGTTGTGCAGGATACCGAATCCCTGCGACGCCCATATTGCATAGCTCCATATGCTGCCAACTAGCCCGACGAGTATGAGTAACCCTCCCACCAGGAGCCCTTGTTCCAGTTTTGCGGCCTGGAGCGTTCTCTGAAGCGCGCGTGCTTTCGTGTGGAACGGTTTGGAGTAGCTGAAAACTCGTGCGAACACTCCGATGCTGGCTATCTGAAATCCGAGAACCGCGAGAATCACTCCGAACAGCTGGGCACGCGTATCCAGATGGACTGGGCCAATGTGTTGTGGGCCAACGAAAAGCCACGTCACGTCGGCGATTCCGATCAGTAGCAGAGTAAGGCCGGGTACGATGAACAGCCAGTTCGGAGAGCACATCAAAATAAAACTGAGGTGACGCCAACCGTCCGGAACTGTGCGCAAGTGTGGCGGTCGATCCCTTTCGTCGGGCAGAGTCGTTACAGGGAGCTCCGTCATTCGAAGGCCGTGACGAACTGACTTGATCACCATTTCCGGGCATAACTCAAAGCCCGTCGTTCTCAAGTCCATTTCGAAGTAGGCAGTGCGAGTAAGCGCGCGAAAACCCGACTGTGCGTCGTGAACACGAGGGTGGAACAGCAGACGAAGAGTTCCGGACAAGAGTGGATTGCCAATATATCGATGACTCCACGTCATCGAACCTGGCTTCAAATCTCCCGAAAAGCGATTACCAATGACGACATCGAACCCTTCTCGAAGCTTCGCAACGAACTCTGGAAACATGCTGAAGTCGTGCTGACCATCGGCGTCACCAAGTACGATGAACTCGCCTCGCGAGGCTTCGATTCCACCACGAACCGCGCTTCCGTATCCGCGCTCAGAGACAGCGATCACTCTTGCGCCTTGGCTCGTGGCTATCTCAACGGATCTGTCCGTTGAACCGTTGTCCGCGACTACCACTTCGCCGACGAGGCCAGCTTTCTTAAGCACCGCGACGGACTGCTCCACGCACGCACCAATCGACCGCTCTTCGTTTAGGCAAGGAATCACGATGGATACCTCGACCGCTTGCTGAGACTGTGCCTGTGGGATATTCGCAGAAGACATTTCTCTTAACTAACGCGACTCGAGGTCATCCATACAGACGGTCAAGGGCGAAGAAGCGGGTTGCCCGGCTGATGGATTCGAATGAGACGCGAAGATTCTCGCGCCGATTGTGTAGGGCAAAGAACTGACCACTTGACAGGCGATAAGTGCGGTGCACCGAATGGGAGTCTTCTCGAGCGAAGCGAGCAGCGGTAGCGAAGGCTGACCAAAGATATGGGGGGGGCGGAACTCTTCCACACCAAGGACGCAGGTGACGGACGGTGTGTTTGGCACTAAATCGTCTCCACTATGTCGTTTGAGTCACTGGGGCGAAGAATTCCGAAGTTGCACCAGAGCATAGTGAATGCGCTCTATCATCATCGACCGATCGGAGCATTATTGCTTCACGGCGTGGACAGCCCTTGTCCCTTCTCGCCATTGGAGGCGGCATCACCAATCGGATCATTGCGCCAGTCATTAGCGGTTGTGAACAAGTCTGCGGCTGCCCGTGTCGTGGTGATCGCCCAGAGGGTGGCCGAGCTACGCCCGAGCCGCGTTGCTGGCTGAGGTGGGCTGGCGTGAAAACCCAGCGCGGATCGGACCCTTAGCCACCTTCGATGCGGCACTATCATTCGGGCAATGTCGGGCGACGCGACTGCAGTGGAGGAAGAAGCGCCCTCATCTGGTCCGGAGCCGTCCGCTCAGCCTCGTTTTCTTCGACTTGACCACTCGGCAGGCTGGCAACTCACGCTTTTCGCCCAATTGCTACCAGTGGGCGTCGCGTTAGCCATCTGTGTGTACCAACTAACACTGCCAGACGTGCTCTTTGGGATTCATAGTTTCAGCGGAATTGGATATGACGATGGCGTCTACCTCGGGGCTGCCGTCAGATTCGTCAACGGCGTCCTTCCCTACCGCGACTTCGTATTCCTTCAACCTCCTGGCTCCGTCCTGCTCTTCAGCCCTATCGCCCTCGTGGGCCGCATCGTGGGAACTCGAGACGCCTTGGCAATCGCCCGCTGTCTCACACTCGGGGTCACCGCGCTGAACGTGCTGTTGGTCACTCGCCTACTCCGCTCGAGGGGTCCAGTAGCGATGCTCACCGCCGGTCTTGCGCTTGCGTGTTTCCCAATCGCCGTCGCGGCGGATCACTCGCTCCTTCTTGAGCCGTACCTCGTGCTCTTCCTGCTGCTCGGCGTGCTACTGCTTTTCAAAGACGGCTCTTTTGCATCACCGCCGCGAGTCATTGCGGCGGGCGTAGCTCTGGGTTTTGCCGGCGCGATCAAGATCTGGGCGGTCGCGATCGTGATTGCGGCGCTGCTCGTCTGCCTTCCTCGATCGAAGAAGGTCGCGATGAGACTCGTCCTCGGCGTAGCCCTGGGATTCGTGCTGCCGAGCATCGCATTCTTCGCCGCCGCGCCTTCGAGATTCGTACACGACGTGGTCGTCGCGCAGTTGTCACGCGGGACCTCCGGGCTCGACGGCTTGTCCATTCTCCAGCGCGTGAGCCAGATCAGTGGTGTCACCGGCATTCCGGGCGTCACACCGACTACGGGCCTGGCGCTGGCGATCGCTCTGGGATTTAGCGCCTTCGTGGTGGTTGTCTTTGGACTCGATTACCGGAGATTGAAGCGTCTCGATGCATTTCTCCTGGTCGCCAGCATCATGGCGTTGGCGGAAATGTTCTCATCCCCCGAGTTCTACGATCACTATGCCTACTTCCCAGCCGCTTTCTTGGTGCTGCTGCTTGGTGCGGGCGCCGAACACACCTCGGTTCTACTAGTACGACTTGCGCGTGCGTTGCCGTCAAACCGACGCCGTTCCCTGCGCAAAGGGATCCAGGCGCTACCCGCAGTCGTCGCGATCGTCGTCGCGGCTGTCGTGATACCCGAAACCGTGAGTTACGCGAGAACGTATCTCGCGCCGTCGTCCGACACTGCTCTGATAATCGATCAGACAATCCCTGCAGGTGCCTGTGTGGTTTCAGACGAGGCAATCCTCCTGGTCGACGCCAATCGCTTCGAGTCTTCCGACCCAGACTGCCCGGTCTTGGTCGACCCATTCGGCATGTGGATTGCGTACGACAAAGGACAGCCGCCCCCGGTGGCCCCACCCTTCCCGGCTGACTTCGTTTCGGTGTGGAAGGGGGCAATGAGTCGAGCGTCGTGGGTGGTTCTCTCGATTCCTGAGAGTGACTACATCCCCTGGAGCCCAAGCCTTCTGTCATGGTTCAACAAGAACTTCGTTTTCGTGACGAGCCAGCCAAGGACGTATATCTACCGACGGAACGTGCCATCTTCTCTGGGAACTGCCCCTACCGGCACCGCCAGCCATCTCGTCGACGCCGGATTGGCTGCTGAGGCAGCAGGGAATATCAATCGGGCACTGGCCGACTACAAGGCCGCAGCATCCGAAGATCCCCGCAACGTGTACGCCCACTACGACATGGGCACGATTTACCAACAGCGCGGAGCCACCAACAGCGCAGCCAAAGAGTATCGACAGGCGCTGCTTATCGATCCGAAGTTCGGAGACGCGCTCTACAACATGGGTGTGCTCGAAGCACCAAGGGACCCCGCCAGCGCGATCGACTACTACCTCAGGGACCTTGAGGTCCAGCCGACCAACGCGTCGGCCAACTTCAACCTTGGTGTGCTTTTGATTGAGCGAGGTGACAAGACCCGCGGCGACCCCTATCTTGAGACCGGACTGCGTCTTAACCCGGCGCTCTCGGCGGATATACCGCCGGGCGTAAAAGTGCCACCTACGCCGACGTCATGAACTCGTTTACTCCCCGATAATCCTTGCAAGCAATGCAGAGGCGGGCTGACCTAGCGCGGCAGGCTGTCGCTTCACTCCCTGCGCCATGGGTTCGCCTCCCTATTCAGCGCATGCGGCCTGGACGACCTGTTCATTTCGCGATAACTGTGCTCGCCATTCCGAACGTAGAGCCCTTGACTCACGCCCGCCTCTTCGCTCGAGCCGACCATGCCGATGCGGCCAGGAGTGCGGGGGAAGGCACCGCCGACACCAATAGGTACGTGGGCGTCACCGGGGGCTGAAAGAGGCCCCGAGCGGTGGAAACGGCTGTGGTAACAGACGAGACTCTCAAAGGGCTTCGCCCAACGCGGGAGGGAGGCCCCGTAGGACCTCCCTCTGTCGCGAAAGCTCTTGAGAACTAGGACCTACTGGTTGATGATTGCTATCCAGTCGACGACCACTCCGCCTGATGGAGCGTTTTCAGCAGCCCCGGCGGTTGTCCGAAGATCGATCGTGAACCCGCCCGTCCCCTTCGAGGCGGGCGATAGGTAACCCCAGCCACTGGAGTTACTGAAGTCCGGGGCTCCGTCGATCGTCAACGAGACCGCATAGTTGCTGCTTGACACTGCCGAACTGAAGGTGACGGTTGCCGTGCTGGCGCCATCTGCGATGGTCGTCTCTCCGGCGCGAACGGTCGTGCCAGCGGGCGGTGGACCGGTAGCACCCGTGTTACCTACGGCACCCGTGGCACCCGTGGGACCTACGGCACCCGTTGTACCAGTGAGACCAGTGGCACCCGTTGTTCCGATGGCACCCGTGGCACCTGTCGGACCTACGGCACCCGTGGCACCTGTCGGACCGGTGGCACCCGTGTCGCCCTTGAGACCAGTGGCACCCGTTGTTCCGATGGCACCCGTGGCACCTGTCGGACCTACGGCACCCGTGGAGCCAACACCGCCGTTCGCACCCGTTGTACCAATGGCACCCGTTGTACCTGTGAGACCTACGGCACCCGTAGGACCTACGGCACCCGTGGCACCTGTCGGACCTACGGCACCCGTGGAGCCAACACCGCCGTTCGCACCCGTTGTACCAATGGCACCCGTTGTACCTGTGAGACCTACGGCACCCGTAGGACCTACGGCACCCATGGCACCGACACCGCCGTTCGAGCCCGTGTTGCCCGTGGCCCCGGTGAGACCAGTCGCGCCGGCGGAGCCCGTGTTGCCCGTGGCCCCGGTGAGACCGGTGGCACCCGTGAGACCTACGGCACCCTGCGGGCCGGTCGGACCAATGGCACCCGTTGTGCCGGTGGCACCCGTGAGACCGGTGGCGCCGGCGGAGCCGGTGTTGCCCGTGGCGCCGGTGAGACCGGTGGCGCCGTTCGAGCCCGTGTTGCCCGTGGCCCCGGTGAGACCGGTGGCGCCGGCGGAGCCGGTGTTACCCGTGGCCCCGGTGAGACCGGTGGCACCCGTGAGACCTACGGCACCCTGCGGGCCGGTCGGACCAATGGCACCCGTTGTGCCGGTGGCACCCGTGAGACCGGTGGCGCCGGCGGAGCCGGTGTTGCCCGTGGCGCCGGTGAGACCGGTGGCGCCGTTCGAGCCCGTGTTGCCCGTGGCCCCGGTGAGACCGGTGGCGCCGGCGGAGCCCGTGTTACCCGTGGCGCCGGTGAGACCGGTGGCACCCGTGAGACCTACGGCACCCTGCGGGCCGGTCGGACCAATGGCACCCGTTGTGCCGGTGGCACCCGTGAGACCGGTGGCGCCGGCGGAGCCGGTGTTGCCCGTGGCGCCGGTGAGACCAGTCGCGCCGTTCGAGCCCGTGTTGCCCGTGGCCCCGGTGAGACCGGTCGCGCCGGCGGAGCCGGTGTTGCCCGTGGCCCCGGTGAGACCGGTGGCACCCGTGAGACCTACGGCACCCTGCGGGCCGGTCGGACCAATGGCACCCGTTGTGCCGGTGGCGCCGGTGAGACCGGTGGCGCCGGCGGAGCCGGTGTTGCCCGTGGCGCCGGTGAGACCAGTCGCGCCGTTCGAGCCCGTGTTGCCCGTGGCCCCGGTGAGACCGGTCGCGCCGGCGGAGCCGGTGTTGCCGGCGGAGCCGGTGTTGCCCGTGGCCCCGGTGAGACCGGTGGCACCCGTGAGACCTACGGCACCCTGCGGGCCGGTCGGACCAATGGCACCCGTTGTGCCGGTGGCGCCGGTGAGACCGGTGGCGCCGGCGGAGCCGGTGTTGCCCGTGGCGCCGGTGGCGCCGGCGGAGCCGGTGTTGCCCGTGGCCCCGGTGAGACCGGTGGCACCCGTGAGACCTACGGCACCCTGCGGGCCGGTCGGACCAATGGCACCCGTTGTGCCGGTGGCGCCGGTGAGACCGGTGGCGCCGGCGGAGCCGGTGTTGCCCGTGGCGCCGGTGAGACCGGTGGCGCCGGTGAGACCGGTGGCGCCGGCGGAGCCGGTGTTGCCCGTGGCGCCGGTGAGACCGGTGGCGCCGGCGGAGCCGGTGTTGCCCGTGGCCCCGGTGAGACCGGTGGCACCCGTGAGACCTACGGCACCCTGCGGGCCGGTCGGACCAATGGCACCCGTTGTGCCGGTGGCGCCGGCGGAGCCGGTGTTGCCCGTGGTCCCGGTGAGACCGGTGGCGCCAGTCGCGCCAGTAGCGCCGTTCGCGCCGTTATTACCGTTGTTACCGTTGTTGCCGTTATTGCCGTTATTGCCGTTATTGCCATTCGCGCCAGTTGGACCAGCTGCGCCAGTCGCGCCGGTGTTGCCCGTGGCGCCGGTGAGACCGGTGGCGCCCGTGAGACCTACGGCACCCTGCGGGCCGGTCGGACCAATGGCACCCGTTGTGCCGGTGGCGCCGGTGAGACCGGTGGCGCCGGCGGAGCCGGCGGAGCCGGTGAGACCAGTCGCGCCGGTGAGACCGGTGGCACCCGTGAGACCTACGGCACCCTGCGGGCCGGTCGGACCAATGGCACCCGTTGTGCCGGTGGCGCCGGTGAGACCGGTGGCGCCGGCGGAGCCGGTGTTGCCCGTGGCGCCGGTGAGACCGGTGGCGCCGTTCGAGCCCGTGTTGCCCGTGGCCCCGGTGAGACCGGTGGCGCCGTTCGAGCCCGTGTTGCCCGTGGCCCCGGTGAGACCGGTGGCGCCGGCGGAGCCCGTGTTACCCGTGGCGCCGGTGAGACCGGTGGCACCCGTGAGACCTACGGCACCCTGCGGGCCGGTCGGACCAATGGCACCCGTTGTGCCGGTGGCGCCGGTGAGACCGGTGGCGCCGGCGGAGCCGGTGTTGCCCGTGGCGCCGGTGAGACCGGTGGCGCCGTTCGAGCCCGTGTTGCCCGTGGCCCCGGTGAGACCGGTGGCGCCGGCGGAGCCCGTGTTGCCCGTGGCCCCGGTGAGACCGGTGGCACCCGTGAGACCTACGGCACCCTGCGGGCCGGTCGGACCAATGGCACCCGTTGTGCCGGTGGCACCCGTGAGACCGGTGGCGCCGGCGGAGCCGGTGTTGCCCGTGGCGCCGGTGAGACCGGTGGCGCCGGCGGAGCCCGTGTTACCCGTGGCGCCGGTGAGACCGGTGGCGCCCGTGAGACCTACGGCACCCTGCGGGCCGGTCGGACCAATGGCACCCGTTGTGCCGGTGGCGCCGGTGAGACCGGTGGCGCCGGCGGAGCCGGTGTTGCCCGTGGCGCCGGTGAGACCGGTGGCGCCGTTCGAGCCCGTGTTGCCCGTGGCCCCGGTGAGACCGGTGGCGCCGGCGGAGCCCGTGTTGCCCGTGGCCCCGGTGAGACCGGTGGCACCCGTGAGACCTACGGCACCCTGCGGGCCGGTCGGACCAATGGCACCCGTTGTGCCGGTGGCACCCGTGAGACCGGTGGCGCCGGCGGAGCCGGTGTTGCCCGTGGCGCCGGTGAGACCGGTGGCGCCCGTGAGACCTACGGCACCCTGCGGGCCGGTCGGACCAATGGCACCCGTTGTGCCGGTGGCGCCAGCTGGGCCAGTGTTACCCGTGGCCCCGGTGAGACCCGTGGCCCCAGTGAGACCTACGGCACCTTGCGGCCCGGTGGGACCAACGGCACCCGTGAGACCCGTGGCACCTGTGGCGCCAGTGGCGCCCTTAGCACCAGCGGCTCCGGCAGACCCAGTGGCGCCTGTGGCACCCGTGGCACCCTTAGCGCCAGCTGCGCCAGTGGCACCAACTGCACCAGTAGCACCAGTAGCACCAGTAGCACCAGTAGCACCCTTAGCGCCGGTAGGACCGGTCGGACCTGTGGGACCGACGGGACCGGGACCATAACTCGGAGAATTCGAGGAGCCCGAAGAAGTTGGAAGGGGTGCAGGAATCGTGGGATTCGCAGACGCGAGCGAACCACCGCTGCTGATCGCAAACGTCGCGATGACTGCCAGCGCCGAGACTCGCACAAGGAATTTAGTTGGCAACATTAGAACGCCCCCCAACGAAGATTGAAGAGCGACCAGTATGAAACGCCGACCAAGAGGTTGTCCGACTGCACGGTATCCCGCCCTTCCACCCTTGCGGGCGAGATCTTCGCACAATGCCGTCACGTTGTCAAGCCGAAGTTGTCTCGTTGTGCGTGCATTGTTTTTTTAATTCCGGACTGAACGTGAGCTATAGGAAGTAGTCAAATTATTTATCCTGATCAAGCCCCATCGGGACAACCATCTGACGACATGCGAATCGAAAGTTTGGCCCAGGCTTTGAGTTGATTTCTTGGTTCCAAATATGAACATTCTGTCCAGGCGGAGTCCAGGCAGCGCGAGTTTTCTGCACCGGGGAGGAGCTCGAGGACGGGCTGATCATCGCGCGTGACGACGGCCAATCCCGACCTCGCACGAAAAGTGACAACGGCTACTTCAAGAAGATGGCGCCTTCCTGACCAGAAACTAGCTCCATCAACGGACGCGATGATCGTCCGAATCATTCACGCGCGAAAGACGCTGCTGACAGCACCTCAGCACCGCCCGGCAAGGCCGCCTTGCGTTCGAGTTATTTGGCGCACGAACCCTTGATCGGCTGTTGCCGTTTTGGAGTCTGATGACCACTGAACAGAAACCCTGAGGTTCGACAGATGAGCGCGCCACTCGGGGTCATCTCGGCGCTTACATGTACACAGTCAGTGGCAAATGCTAAAGAAAGCCGCCAAACAAGACGCGTTACAGGTCAGACGCCACCGATCGCAGTCAAATAGTTGAAGAATTCGGTTGACGCCACAGCGTCCTGAGAAGCGTCTGCGCGGCGAAACTTGAACTTTTCCAAGTTGAGTCCCGCATCGTCAGATTCGCGCACCGAGTCGTACGAGAACTTCTCTTCATTGAAAGAGCTGGTGGGCCGATCGCTCAGCGGTGCCTCATTGATCGAGCGCTCGAGCTCGCTTCGCTGCTGATCGGTCGAAAGTGAAACCTCGGCGTTGGCAAGAAGCCCACCAAATGCCTGACGCATCATCGACAGCGAGCGCGCGCTCGGAGCGTCGGAGCGGCCTGTTTCCAGCGCCTGATACTGGCCAGCCGACAGAACCGCCGTGCGATGTTGGGGCACGCGGTCGTCTTGCGAAGCAGTGGCACTCATGTCGCGGACCTCTCCGACTGATGCCCCTGCGATGAGTGATACTTACACCTTGCAAAACGTTTGTCAACTGGTAGATATTTGGTTGTCATTCAGTTGGGTTGGGAAATCCCTTCGACTCCTTCATTGAACCCCTTTTGTTACCGGCGAAACGGACATCGGAAATGCCCTTGTGAGACGTCTCACATTTTCTATTTGCTGACTGCCGCTCGGCCTTTTCAAGAGCGATTGGGAAGTGCTCCGGGCGGGTGGACCATTCGCGCAGAATTGTTACCCGAGCAGCGATAGACGACGTCACCATTGGCGATGACTTACGGCCGATTCCGCCGCGAGTCCTCTTTCTTCATTCGTGCGGAAGGTCGTTGATTACATAAGAATCTCGCTGCCTACCTGACGCCACGAGACGTCAAGCGTTAGTGTTGGAGTTAGATCTAACCGGCGTTAAGGACGTGGCTCCCCCGACAAGGGCTTGAGGGAGAGAACCACTCCAGCCGACACCGGACGACAACCCCGAAAGGTCAGGGGTTGTCGTACATCATTCACCAAAACGGACGCCATTTTGATGCGCTTCCCTGTGGATTTTTCAGTAATCGGCATAAATTCAACCGATTGTTACTCTCGTGTCGACGCGGCGTTGCGCCAACGACATCAACGAGAAAGGTCCGCTCTATCCCATCTCGAAAAATGCGTCGTCTGGCGCAATCGCCACTCGTTCAAAAGTAATTTCGCCTCGCTGTTTTTACTCACTCGCCAACACAATTCGTCGTTTTGCCCTCGTCTCGTCAAGTCGCGCCCAAATGCCCAGCAAATACCGCACAACCAGGCGAAATATGCCAATTCATCGGGAATGATGGCAACGCCCTCCGAGATTCTTTCGGAGTTGGTTCTCAGTGCTCAGCTGAGGTGGTTCTCCCCAACATGCCCTTGCGGGGGTGAGCCACGCCCCTGGTGCAATAGCTTCAGATCCAGATCGAACCGAGCCCACGTAGCCATCGAGATAGCGCCGCGTTCGATGCATTCAGGCGCCGCTGCTCCGTCGCTCGATCGATCGAGTTGTTGACGTGGCGAGAACGCACACGAGCTTTCGTACTCGAGGACTCTCTTTCGGCGTTGGCCAAGAGAGAGTCGGTCGCCAATCGAAATTACGTCACCGTAACTAGTTGACAAATTGCTCTAGGTATCTGAGAATCAACGTCGGTGCGAGCAACGCGGCAGTTCCCCTTTGTCTTCGAGCAAGCACCGGGCAATCTAACCATTGCCCGCGGCATCGCATGTTGCGGGTCACGTCAATAACCAACGTATTCAAACCCTTGCCTGACGTGGCCCGCACCAGGCACTTCGCGCGCTACGAGCGCGCAGCCCCTGACGCTGAGCGCCGACAGATCCAGACGGACGCTGACGTCCCGTCGCGGCTGACTCAGCCCTCTAGGGGTCCCTGGTGCCCGATGAGGGCGCGCTCGTCCTCAGTAGCCCACTAGCGATCGACGAGAAGTCACCGTAAGACGATTCTCAACTTCTCACTCGCCGACGTTGACCCATCGAAGAGGGAATTCCCGCTGTAGATGGCGACCACCCGATAGGTGCCGATACCCAGAGCCCGGGACGGCAAGGCGCACCGCGCCACGCCGTCGCTCGCGACATCCGCCTGGCACAGCACCCGTGTCCCCGTCTCGATCTTTACGAGGCCGCTCTTCGAGCCGGGGCCCGAGGTCGTCACATGGACGATGAACTCGACCGAGTGCTCAGCTCGATACTGGAACGTCGACTTTGACACGGTCAGCGACGTGTGCGACGTCCCTTTCGCGCTCTTCGCTGGGGTCGCCGACAGCTCGTCAGAGGCGACCGAGTGACCCGCCGAGTTCACCGCTTCGACCTCGTAGTAGTACTCAGTGCCATTGACCGCCGTCGAGTCGGTGTAGGTGAGGACCGCGCCGACCGTTGCGATCGGCGTCGCCGACTCGCCACCCGACGTGGTGCCCCGCAGGATGTCGTAGCCCGTGATGGCCGAACCGCCGTCACTCGTGGGTGCTGTCCAGTCGAGGACGACCTGGTTGTTGCCGCCCGTCGCCGTCGTGAGATCCGGTGCACCAGGCACGTTGCCCGGCGTCGCCGACAGCTGGTCAGAGGCGACCGAGTGGCCCGCCGAGTTCACGGCTTCGACCTCGTAGTAGTACTCGGTACCGTTAACCGCCGTCGAGTCCGTGTACGTAAGAACGTTGCCCACCGTGGCGATCTCCGATTCGCCACCCGAGGTGGTGCCCCGCAGGATGTCGTAGCCCGTGATGGTCGAGCCGCCGTTAGAAGACGGCGCCGTCCAGTCGAGGACCACCTGGTTGTTGCCGCCGGTCGCAGTCGTGAGATCCGGCGCACCGGGCACGGTGGGTCCACCGCCACCGCCGCCGCCACCGCCACCGCCTGCCGAAGGCGTTGCCGACATCTCATCGGAAGCGATGGAGTGCCCAATCGCGTTCACGGCTTCGACCTCGTAGTAGTACTCGGTCCCGTTGACCGCGGTTGAGTCGGTGTAGGTGAGGACGTTGCCCACCGTGGCGATCGGTGTCGCTGACTCGCCACCGGGCGTAGTGCCGCGCAAGATGTCGTAACCGGTGATGACCGAGCCGCCGTCGCTCGAGGGCGCCGACCATTGGAGGACCACCTGACTGCTGCCGCCGGTCGCGGACGTGAGATCCGGCGCACCTGGGGCGGTCGGAGCAGCCGGCGTCGCCGACAGCTCGTTCGAGACGACCGAGTGCCCAATCGCGTTCACCGCCTCGATCTCGTAGTAGTACTCGGTCCCGTTGACCGCGGTTGAGTCGGTGTAGGTGAGGACGTTGCCCACCGTGGCGATCGGTGTCGCTGACTCGCCACCGGGCGTAGTGCCGCGCAAGATGTCGTAACCGGTGATGACCGAGCCGCCGTCGCTCGAAGGCGCCGACCATTGGAGGACCACCTGACTGCTGCCGCCGGTCGCGGACGTGAGATCCGGCGCACCTGGGGCGGTCGGAGCAGCCGGCGTCGCCGACAGCTCGTTCGAGACGACCGAGTGCCCGATCGCGTTCACCGCCTCGATCTCGTAGTAGTACTGGGTGCCGTTGACCGCGGTCGTGTCGGTGTAGGTAAGGACCGTGCCGACCGTGGCGATCGGTGTCGCTGACTCGCCACCGGGCGTAGTGCCGCGCAGGATGTCGTACCCGGTGATGGCTGAATTACCGTCATTAGATGGTGTCGTCCAGTCGAGGACCACCTGGTTGTTGCCGCCAGTCGCAGTCGTGAGACCCGGCGCGCTGGGGATGGTCGGAGCGGCAGTGGGGGTTGCCGACTGTTCGTTGGAAACAACCGAATGACCCTTCGCGTTCACGGCTTCGACCTCGTAGAAGTACTCAGTGCCGTTGACCGCCGTCGAGTCCGTGTACGTAAGGACGTTGCCCACCGTGGCGATCGGCGTCGCCGACTCCCCACCCGACGTCGTGCCGCGCAGGATGTCGTAGCCCGTGATGGCCGAGCCGCCGTTAGAAGACGGCGCCGTCCATTGGAGGGCCACTTCGTTGCTGCCAGCCGTCGCGCTGGTGAGGTCCGGGGCACCGGGCACGGTCGCTGGGGTCGCCGACAGCTCGTTCGAGGCGATCGAGTGCCCGATGGCGTTCACGGCTTCGACCTCGTAGTAGTACTCGGTGCCGTTGACTGCCGTCGTGTCGGTGTAGGTGAGGACCGTGCCAACGGTGGCGATGGGCGTTGCCGACTCTCCGCCCGACGTCGTGCCGCGCAGGATGTCATATCCCGTGAGGGCCGAGCCGCCGATATTCGACGGCGCGGTCCAGTCAAGGACCACCTGGTTGTTGCCGCCGGTGGCGGTAGTGAGATCCGGCGCGCCCGGCACACTCACCGGTGTCGCCGACAGCTCGTTGGAGACGACCGAGTGCCCGACTGCGTTCACGGCTTCAACCTCGTAGTAGTACTTCGTCCCATTGACCGCCGTCGTGTCGGTGTACGTGAGGACCACCCCCACCGTGGCGATGGGTGTCGCGGATTCGCCGCCGGACGTGGTGCCGCGCAGGATGTCATATCCCGTGATGGCCGAGCCGCCGTTAGACGATGGCGCCGTCCAATCGAGGGCTACCGCGTCGTTTCCAGGGGTCGCGGTGGTGAGATCGGGGGCACCGGGCACGGTCGCGGGCGTCGCGGACAGCTCGTTCGAGACGATCGAGTGCCCAATGGCGTTGACGGCTTCGACCTCGTAGTAGTACTTCGTGCCGTTCACCGCGGTCGTGTCGGTGTACGTGAGGACCACCCCCACCGTGGCGATCGGCGTTGCGGACTCCCCACCCGACGTCGTGCCGCGCAAGATGTCATAGCCCGTGATGGCCGAGCCGCCGTTAGAAGACGGCGCCGTCCAATCGAGGGCTACCGCGTCGTTTCCAGGGGTCGCGGTCGTGAGATCCGGGGCGCCGGGCACGGTGGCCGGGGTCGCCGACAGCTCGTTCGAGACGACCGAGTGCCCAATGGCGTTCACGGCTTCGACCTCGTAGTAGTACTTCGTGCCGTTGACCGCGGTCGTGTCGGTGTAGGTGAGGACGACCCACCGTGGCGATGGGTGTCGCAGACTCCCCGCCCGACGTCGTGCCGCGCAGATGTCATAGCCCGTGATGGCCGAGCCGCCGTTGCTCGAGGGTGCTGTCCAGTCGAGGACCACCTGGCTCGTGCCGCCCGTGGCGGAGGTGAGATCCGGCGCGCCGGGCACGGTCGCGGGCGTCGCGGACAGCTCGTCCGAGACGACCGAGTGCCCAATGGCGTTCACGGCTTCGACCTCGTAGTAGTACTTCGTGCCATTGACCGCGGTCGTGTCGGTGTAGGTCAGGACCACGCCGGTCGTCGCGATCGGGGTCGCCGACTCGCCGCCGGACGTGGTGCCACGCAGGATGTCGTAGCCGGTGATAGCCGAACCGCCGTTGCTCGAGGGTGCTGTCCAGTCGAGGACCACCTGACTGTTGCCGCCGGTCGCGGTCGTGAGATCAGGCGCGCCGGGCACGGTCGCAGCGGCGGCGGGTGTTGCCGACAGCTCGTTTGAGACGACCGAGTGCCCAATGGCGTTGACGGCCTCGACCTCGTAGTAGTACTTCGTGCCGTTCACCGCGGTCGTGTCGGTGTAGGTGAGGACGGTGCCTACGGTGGCGATCGGGGTCGCGGACTCGCCGCCGGACGTGGTCCCGCGCAGGATGTCGTAGCCGGTGATGGCCGAACCGCCGTTAGAAGACGGCGCTGTCCAGTCGAGGACCACCTGATCGCTGCCGGGGGTGGCGGAGGTGAGATCGGGCGCGCCGGGCACCGTGGCCGGCGCCAAACCGGTCGCCAGCCCTGAGACGATCGGCGTGCCGAGTCCGGTTGCCATGTCGTAGCCCGTCATCGCCGGAAACTGGCCGCCATCCGTGCCGTTGAAGTCGTTGTTTCCGGTCTTCACATCGTTGAAGTACGTGCCCGGGCTCGCTGCCGCCAAGGAGTAGAGATCGGGGTTGAGCGAGCCGTATCCCGTCGAGGCGGTCCCGTCGGCGGAGCTGACGTCGGCGAGCACTGCCGCCCACAACGGGGAGGCGCCGCTCGTTCCGCCGACGGCGGTCCAGTCGTAGCCGTTCACGTCGTCGTAGATGATGTAGCCGGTGTACGGGTCCGCGTCAGCCGAGACGTCCGGTACCTCTCGACAGTCACCCGAGGCATTGCCGCAGGGCGTGCCACTGCTGCCCGTCACTTCGCCGAGTGCATCTTGATAGGTGGGCATGTCGAAGTTCAGCGAAATACCTCCGCCGCCGGCGCCGGCGCCGTACTCATCGTTATCGTTCCAGACCTTTTCGGTCGGCGCCGGGCCAAGGGCCTCAATGGTCGTCCCCCCAACGCCGGTCACGAGCGGCTGTGAAGCCGGATCGTTCACGGCCAGATTCAAGTCTTGCAGCGCGTCCCAATTAGAGTTTTCATCGGCCGTCCAGACCAAGTCCAGGTCGGGGTCGCTCACCATCTGACCCATGTAGTCACCGCCGCTGTTCGTGCCGACGGTTCCGGTCACGGTCTGCGTCGACGGATTGACGGTGATCATGACGTCGCCGGCGTCGGTGAAGGCGGCCGCGAGCACTTGATCGTTGTCCGGGGACATCCCGATCGACATGACCTGGCCCTCCGAGTAGAACATGGGCGATGCGCTCGTGGAGATCGTCGTCGACAGCGTGTTGGATGACGGAGTGATGACCGGTATCCCACCGTCGAAGTTCGCGACGTAGATGTCGCCGTTGGTTGGGTCGAGGACCATGGAGACCGGGTCGTCCTCGCCGGTAATGGCGCTCGCCGCGGTAGCGCAGCCGGTCTGGGTCGTGTCGTTGCACGTCGAGGCGCTGAAGTAGTCCACCGCGCTATTGCTGGAGGAGTCGGCGACGTAGATATCGCCGTTGGTCAGGTCGGCCACGATGGACGTCGGCACCGCCCCGCTCGGGAGGGCCTTCGGACCGTAGAAATCGGTATTCGCGGTGTCGAACACCGCCACGCTGTTGGTGCCATTGGCGACGTAGAGCGATGTCCCGTCGAGCGCCAGCGCGCTGGGTCCGTCGAGGTCTGACGACGGATAGGTGTTCGTCGTCGCACAACCGGAGTTGACGGTCGCGTTGCAGTCGGTGGTGCTGAACTCGGTCAGAGAGTTCGAGGTGATAGTTCGCCACGTACACCTCCGAGTTGGCGGCGTCGTAGTAGATGGCGTCTGGAGCGTCCCCCGTGCTGACGGTGTCGACTTCGCTCTGGCTGGCTTCGATCGATGACGCTCACCGTGTCGTCGGTCACGTTCGCGACATAGAGCGTCCCCGTGCTCGGTACCACTGCCTGGGCGACGGGTCCCTCTCCGGTGCCTGCGCCACCCTCCGCGTTGGCGTTGCAGCCTTCCGATCCATCGTCACCAGCAGCGGCAAAGATCGTCTGTCCGTGCATCGCCGCCTCTTCGAGCAGCGTGTTCTCCTCGTTCTGATACGCCGAGCCGTCGTACTCCTCACAGGAGGCCCAGCTCACGCTGACGATCTTGGCCGTGTCGGCGCTGATGATCGAGCTGAAGTCGTCGTAGATGCTGTCTTCACCTTCGTAGACGTCAATGTCCGCAGCGGGAGCCAGGGATAAGACCGTCTCGATGTCGAGTTCCGCCTCCAGCGTGTTGGGGCCGGTCGCGCCCCCTCCGTCGACGTCGGTCTCGGTGATCTGGCTTCCGCCGAGCGTGATCCCGTAGCAGCCGGCGAACGTCGTGATGTCGCTCAGGCTGTAGCCCGCGCCGCCGAGCTCGACTAGGGCGACGGTCGCCCCCGCTCCATAGTGATTCGCCGAGTAGAGCGACCCGAAGGAGTACGCCTGGGCGAGACTGTCGGCGTCGAGCGCGCCGTAGTCCGTATTGACGCCGTCAATGTCGCTGATGCACGTGGCGCCGGTCGGTGTCGGCTGGCCGGGGGCCAACTGGGGCGCGGGCGCGAGTGGCGAGCTGCTCGTCGGCTTCACCGGCGGGGTGAGTCCCCCGGCGGGACGTGGGGCCTTGCTCGGCGGTATCGCGGGCGGCGTGAGTCCATCCGCCGGACGAGGTTGGTTGAGCGTGTCGAGTCCGACCACACCCTCGATCTGCGGTGCGACCGACGCGGGCACACTGGGCGCCGCCGTGTTGTAGTACCCCGTGCTGCCCGAAGGAAGGCGGTACGCGTCAATGGGCGTCGCGAAGGCCGATTCGACCTGGGCGACGGTGGCCGTCACCGGCAGCGAGAGGTCCGTGCCGAAGACTGCACCCACGGTGAGACCCTCTTGCTCGAGGGCCGAGGTCACCTGCGAGATCGTGGCCGACGTTGGCCCGTACAGCTGGGCGAACTGCGCGTCATCGATGAACTGGTGGTACTGCGCAGATCCGGGCGTCGAGACCGCTTGCACGGCAGCCGCCAGTGCGGCGGGGTCTCGTGGCTGCAGGGTGACGTCGAGCGACAGTGTGGAAGAGGCGTCGGCCGGCCCGAGCAGCGTGTCGCCGGGGGGAACCGGTGCCACTTCGCCCGGCAGCGTCTGCATGCTTTGACCACTCGACGCGCCGGCCGCGATGGCGCCAAACACCGAGACACCGAGTGTGCCCGTTAGCAGCAGCGCGAGCGCCACGACGCCCCGCTGAAGTGGCGCCGATGCGTGAAGAGGCCGACTACGACCGTTGCGGGCAGTGTGCACGATGAACCCTTCGTTTGGTCATGGAGACTCCAGATGAGCTTCGGTTTCGCCATTCACTCACCCCGTGGCAAGGCGACCAGATAAGCCGTGGGGATATAACGTGCACTCGCGTGAACGCTAAGCCGTGGACCTCCCTAACGCAATAACGAACTTCAGATCTTTTGCCAACGCTCCCATTACACACCGTTTCGCGCGGCTCAGAACGAGCGAGTCGCTAACTGTCACCGACTGATCATCAAGAAATTGAGAGAGGACGGTTTTATGGGCGTGCGCACGCCGCCTACAGTTGACCGGATGGTGACGAGTCAGGCGAGCGGCATCACGCTCACGAAGCTCACCAAGTCCTACGGCAACGTCAAAGCAGTCCGGGGCATCGATCTCACGATCAACCCGGGTGAGACGCTGGCCCTGCTCGGTCCGAACGGCGCAGGAAAGTCCACGACGATTGACATGATGCTCGGGCTCACCCGCCCTGACGCCGGCTCGGTGTCCCTCTTCGGCGCCACCCCCAATGACGCCGTCGATGCCGGCGACGTCGGGGGCATGCTGCAGACCGGCTCGCTGCCTGGGTACCTGAGCGTTCGAGAGCTGGTCACGATGATGGCCTCCCTCTATCCCCATCCGCTTGATGTGAACGATGTCCTTCGAAACACGGGAACGATGGAGTTCGCCGACCGACCCACGACGAAGCTCTCGGGCGGCCAGACCCAGCGCGTTCGCATGGCCATCGCCCTGGTCGCCGATCCCGAGCTCCTCGTCCTCGACGAACCGACGGCCGCGCTGGACGTCGAAGGTCGTCGCGACTTTTGGATGGCCATTCGCGCCGTCGCCGCCCGGGGCAAGACGATTGTCTTTGCCACGCACTACCTCGAAGAGGCCGATACCTACGCGGACCGCATCGTCTTGATGGCGCGAGGCCTGATCGTGGCCGATGGCCCCCCCACCGAGATCAAGGCCCGGGTCGGTGGAAAGACCATACGAGCAACGATTCCGGGCGTCGAACTCACGGCACTGGCAGCGATCGCGGGCGTAGCCCGGGCCGAACGCCATGGCGAGGGATACGTCCTCACCAGCGCCGACGCGGCCTCCTCGGACGCCGCGCTTCGCGAGCTGCTCTTGCGATACCCCCAGGCACGCGACATCGAGGTTCGGGGCGCAGGGCTTGAAGAGGCCTTTTTGGACCTCACCGGCGACGAGCAAGACGAGCAGCTGTCGTGAAGAACCTCACCTACGTGCGCTTCGAGTTCTTGCGCACGATTCGCAATCGGCGATTCCTCATATTCTCGCTCATCTTCCCGCTGGTGCTGTTCTACGCGATCGCCGGTGCTCACCGGCACATCATCGTGGACGGCATCGGCTTTCCCCTTTATTACATGACCGGCATGGCGGCATGGGGTTCCATGACTGCCGTCATCTCGAGCGGCGCACGCATCGCCCAAGAGCGCCAGGTCGGCTGGACTCGCCAGCTGCGCATCACGCCACTAAAGACCAGCACCTACTTCACGGCCAAGGTGCTGACCGGTTACATGATGGCGCTCTTCAGCATTGTGGTCATCGCCTTTGCTGGTGTCTCGCTCGGCGTACACCTCAGTGCGACCGGATGGCTCACGATGCTGGGGCTGCTGCTCGTTGGGCTCATTCCCTTTGCCGTCATGGGCATCATGCTCGGCCACCTCATCTCGGTCGACTCGCTCGGACCGGCGATTGGCGGCATCACGTCGCTGTTCGCCCTGCTCGGCGGGGTGTTCGGTCCCCTGGTTACCTCGGGCCCGCTGTTTACGATCGTAAAGGGCCTTCCCTCCTACTGGCTCGTTCAGGCCGGCAAGTCGGCCCTAGTGGGAGGGCACATCTGGACTGGCGAGGCCTGGATCGTGGTCGCCGCGTGGACGATCGTGATGGCGCGCCTCGGCGCTCTTGTCTACCGGCGCGACACCGCCAAGGTCTAAAGGCCCGAGAGCTGGCGAATCGGCCGGGCGAGGGCCGAGTTGTCGTCGTCGCCGTGTCCCTGGGCGATGAGGCCGTCCTCGAAGGTCGCGGCCAGTGCCGTCACCGGGAGGGTCGCGCCGACATTCTGGGCGAGCTCCAGGCTGATCCCGAGGTCTTTTCGGTGCAGAGAGATCTTGAAGCCGAGCGGATAGTCGTCGTCGATCATGCGACCGCTGCGATTTTCGAGCACCCACGAACCAGCGGCACCACCCTTGATGGCTGACACCACCTTCTCGACGTCGAGTCCGGCCTTCAGGCCGAGCGTCACGCCTTCGGCGACCCCGAGGTAGACGCCGCTCAGAATCACCTGGTTGATCGCCTTGGCCCACTGACCCGCTCCCACCGGCCCGAGGTGCGAGATGCTCTTGCCCATCGCCGACAGCACCGGCTCCGCGCGGGTGAAGTCGTCCTCGTCGCCGCCCACCATGATCGAGAGCGCCCCGTTCTTTGCCCCCTCAGATCCGCCCGAGACCGGCGCGTCCAGCATCGCGACGCCGCGCGTCGCGAGCCGTTCGGCAAACTCCTGGGCTTTGAGCGGGCTGATGGTCGAGCAGTCAATGAACAGCGAGCCCTTTGCGAACCCATCGGCCAGGCCATTTTCCTCAAAGAGGACCTCTTCCACCTGAGGAGAGTCGGTGAGGCACGCGACGACGATGTCCGAGTGGCGCCCCACGTCGGCGGGCGTCGCCACAAGCGATGCCCCGAGCGCGACGACGTCGACGGCCCGGCTTGGCGTGCGATTCCAGACGGAGAGCGAAATGCCGGCCCGAGCGAGGTTTTGGGCCATGAAGTTCCCCATCGTGCCGAGGCCGACGAAGCCAACGCGCAGGCCAGCGTTGTCAGAAGATGAGCTCACGGTGCTCCTTTGGAGAGGGTCAACCGAACCGGCTGACGACGAAAAAAGTGTAGCGAGGCGAGAAATCGACGCGGACTAGAGCTTCGCCCCCGACGCCGCGCGCGCGGCCCCGCGCAGCAGTGACGAGTCCGAACCCACGGCGATGAAGTCGAACCCCCTCGCACTGAGCGGCTCCACGCGGCTGAGGTCGCCCGCGAGGATGGCAACGGAGATCTTCTGGCGTCGCGCGGCGGCGATCACGGCGTCAAAGGCCGCGAGTAGCTCGGGCGCGTCGAACTGGCCCGGTATGCCCATCGACGTCGACAGGTCGCTCGGCCCGACGAAGAGGACGTCGACGCCGGGGATCGCCGCGATCTCTTCGACGTTCTCGAGAGCGCTCACGGACTCGATCTGGACCACGCTCAAGATGGAGTCGTTCACCTCCTTCGGGTCGCGGCCGTCCCCCCCGTACTGGCGCGCCCTGTTATACCCAGCAACGCCACGGTCGCCCTCCGGCGGGTACCAGAGGTGGCGAAGGGCCTCTCTCACCTCGTCGGGCGTGTTGAGACGCGGAAACATGACGCCGGCAACGCCGAGGTCGAGCACGTGGCCGACGCGAATTCGCTCGGCTGCTTCGACCCGAACGATGACCGGCACGCCGTGCGCCGCCCCCGCGAGGATCTGGCCCGTCAATGCCTCTTCGCCGCCCGCTCCGTGTTCGAGGTCAACGAGCAGCCAGTCGAAACCACTCAGCGCACAGACTTCGGCCGCAAGGGCAGAGCCGAGGTTGAGCATCGTCCCGCGGGTCGCGCCACCCGCACGAACTCGTTCACGTAGCGTCGTCATTGGTCACCTCTCGTGTTCAGATGCGCCCGCGGCGTGCGCCAACGCGCTCGTCAAAAAGGGCCGTCACGTTAGTCTCGCATTGCCGGTGAGACCCCGCAAACTCGCACGGCAAGAGAGATCCCCCATGAGCGTCACGCGCATCACGAACGTCATCGTCACGCCCGTCGCCTTCCGCGACCCCGCGCTCCTCAACGCGGTTGGCGTGCACGAACCGTTCGCGATTCGCTCGATCATCGAGGTCGAGACCGACAGCGGCATCGTCGGACTCGCCGAGTCCTACGGCGACCGCGGTCACCTCACCCGCCTTCACGCCGTCGCAGAGGCGCTGCGCGGTACGAACGTCTTTGCGACCAATGAGATGCTGGCCGTGACGGCGAGCACCCTCGCGGGTGCGGTCGGCGCGGACCAGCACGGGCTCACCGGATCGATCAGCGCCGCGGGCACCGTGCTGCGCGTGTTCAGCTCCTTTGAGGTGGCGGCCCTCGATATCCAGGGAAAGATCCTCGGCCAGCCGGTCTCGGACCTCCTCGGCGGCGCGGTGCGCGCCAGCGTGCCCTACTCGGCGTACCTGTTCTACAAGTGGGCCGAGCACCCGGGAGAAGCACCCGATGAATATGGTGAAGCGCTCACCCCTGACGGCATCGTCGCCCAGGCCCGCTCGTTCCTCGACACCTACGGCTTCGGCGCCATCAAGCTGAAGGGGGGCGTCTTTCCTCCCGATGAGGAGATGGCTGCGATCTTCGCGTTGCACGACGCCTTTCCCGGCGTGCCGCTCCGGCTTGACCCCAACACGGCGTGGAGCGTTGACACCTCCATCCATGTCGGACAGACCCTCGACGGGGTCCTCGAGTACCTAGAGGACCCCACGCCGGGCATCTCGGGCATGGCCGAGGTCGCGCGCGAGGTGCCAATGCCGCTGGCGACCAACATGTGCGTGGTGGGCTTCGATGACATCCCGCCCGCTGTGCGTGAACGCGCGGTCGGGGTGATCCTCTCTGACCACCACTACTGGGGTGGTCTCGAAAAGGTGCGCCAGCTCGCCCAGATCTGTGACACCTTCAACCTCGGGCTCTCCATGCACTCGAACTCGCACCTCGGGATCAGCCTCGCCGCGATGACCCACGTGGCGGCTGTCGTCCCCAACCTCACCTACGCCCTCGACACGCACTGGCCCTGGAAGAGCGAGGACGTGATCGAGCCGGGCGTCCTCACGTTCAAAGACGGTGCCGTCGAGGTGCCGACGTCGCCCGGCCTCGGGGTCACACTCGACCGAGACGCGCTGGCGAGGCTCCACGAGCAGTACCTCCGGTGCGGGATCGCAGAGCGCAGCGACACCGCGTACATGCAGAAGCTCCATCCCTCCTACGACGCGAGGCTGCCCCGATGGTGACGGTCACTGGCTACGCCTACCCCTGGGATGTGAACGACGACCCCCAGGCCGCTCCGCGCGCGGCCGGGCTCGGCGTCGACGTGGTGGCACTTGCCGCGAACTACCACGCGGCGCGCCTCGTCACGCCGCTTCACCCCACGCGACGATCGCTCGACGTGCCCCACTCGGCGATGTACGCGCCGATTCGCCATAAGGCCTGGCAAGACCGGCGCCTCGTGCCCCGCGCCCCGACGTGGCTCGAAAGAGACGACTGGTTCAACGACGCTGCGCAGCGCCTGAGCGCCGAGGGCCTCGCGGTCGCCGCCTGGATGCCCATCACCCATGAAGACGACCTTGGGACGCAACACCCCGACCTCGCCGTTCGAAACGCCTTCGACGACATCTACCCCTGGGCGCTCTGTCCTTCCAGCGACGAGGTCCGCGCGTACTGCCGCACCCTCGTCGAAGAGGTGCTGCACACTACCGAGGCCCTTGGCGTCGTGGTCGAGGCGTGTGGTCCCTTCGGCGTAGAACACGGGAGCATCCACGACAAGAGCGACATGGTCGACCTGAGCGAGACCGAACGGGCCCTGCTGTCGATCTGCTTCTGCGTCGCGTGCCTTCACGCCCTCGATGAGTTCGGTCTGGACGCCGACGCATTGGCCGACTCGGTGCGAACGGCACTGTCCGGTCCCGTGGACTCTGTTGAGGAGGCACTCGGCGAGGACACGGCCGCCCGACTTGCGCAGTTTCGCACCGGCCTGTCCTCGACGCTTCGTCACGACCTCGTGGAGTCTGCCCGATCCGTGCGACCAGACGCGTCGGTCACTGTCCACGCGAGCGTCTCGCCCTGGGCGACCGGATCGTTCCCCGCCCTTGGTGACCCGAGCGACGTCAACGACCTTGCTGCAGTCGTTTCGAACTGCTGGGGCGCGACGGCCGAGCGAGAGCTGGAAGGAATGGGACAGCTCTTGTCGGGCCGGACACTCCTTGGCGCCTTTGTGCGCGGTGACCGCGTCGCGGGACCAGCCAGCGAGCTCGTCGAGCGATATCAGCGCCTCGGGATGAGCGAGCTGCACCTCTATCACCTCGGACTCTTCAACCGCAGGAGTCTCGAAGTGGCTCGTGAACTTGTTGACGTGTGCCACGCCGCTCGGGACGCTCCTCCTGCCTACGATCGCTGAGATGACCGAGACCGTTCTGATCACCGGCGCACGGGGCACGATCGGCTCGATGCTGCGCGAATCGCTGCGCCGCCCGGGCCGCCACTTGAAGTTGCTCGACATCGCAGCCCAAGCACCACTCGCTGCTGGTGAAGACGCAGAGCTCCTCGCAGGGTCGTTCCTCG
Source organism: uncultured Acidimicrobiaceae bacterium (assembly GCA_963724865.1). GTDB lineage: Bacteria > Actinomycetota > Acidimicrobiia > Acidimicrobiales > RAAP-2 > RAAP-2. Next base: position 393,936 of record CAVRWO010000005.1, read on the forward strand.
ACTCCGAGGTCCTCGCTCGAGCGGTAGAAGGCGCCGACGCCATCATCCACCTCGGCGGGCTGTCGAGCGCCGGCTATCAGTGGCCCGAGTACCTCGAGAGCAATATCAACGGCACGTATCAGCTGCTCGAGGCCGCCCGTATCGCCAGAGTGCCGCGGATCATCTACGCGAGCAGCAACCACGCCGTCGGCTTCGCACGAGCGAGCGACTACGGCATCGTCCCCGACCACCTCTTTCCCCGACCCGACAGCCTCTACGGGATGAGCAAGGCGGCGAGCGAGAGCCTCTGCAGCCTGTACTACGACCGCCACGGCATCGACGCCATCTGCTTGCGCATCGGCTCCTACCGCGAAGAGCCGACCGACCGCCGCTCGCTCGCGACCTGGCTCTCGCCCGGCGACTGCACGAGACTCGTCGAGGCGTCGCTCCGTGTCGAACACCCCGGATTCCGCGTGGTGTGGGGAATATCGGCGAACACCCGTCGCGTCGTGTCGCTCGAGGAGGGACACGCGATTGGCTACGAGCCACAAGATGACGCCGAGCGGTACGCAAGTCAACTCGTGAAGCTGACCGCCCCAGAAGAGACCGACCTCATCGGTGGCCCGTACACCGCCACGCACGTCGAGTAGAGCGAGCAGTGGTCTAGGCCAGCACCGCGACGTAGAGGTCACAGAGGTTCCACCCCGTGTGTTCCCCGTCGATCAGATGTTCCAGTGCGCGAAGCGCGGGGTACGTGTCGTGGGATTCGGCGACGCCCGCCCAATCGATCCCCCGATCGCTCGCGTGCGCCAACGTCGTGTTGTCGACCCACGCGCCGGCGACACCATTTCTATAGTCGCGCCCGTCTGACGCCTGAGCGACAAAGGCGCTCCTTCGCCCCGCGCGCGCGAGCACGTCAGCCATGAGCCAGGCGAACTCTTGGCAGCGTCCGCCTTCGCCCTCTCCATCGACCTTGACCGTGACCTCGCCCGCGCCGACGAGTGCGACGGGACCGCCACGAGCGGCATTGATGGTGGCAGACCATTCGGCGGCGACATCGCGGACGTCACCCGAGATCGAGGCACCCATATCGATGACCTCGTAACCGCGGCGGTGAGCCTCGAGAACGGCGAAGCCGAGCATCATCGCCGGTTCGCCGAGCACGAGGTTCTCGTGGCGCGCACGGCGTGGCGCACTCATCAGCGTGTCGCGAAAGCGAAGTCCCGCGAGGAGGCGGGTTCTCAGCCCAATGTCGGTGAGGTCGATCGTGTCCCAGAGCCCGACCATCTCGACTTCGCTTGGCTGAAAGTCGTAGGTCAGCGCCGACGCGACCCACCGCGCACCCGAGATGACGTTGTCGACCAGGATGAAGCTGGTCGACCGGCTGGTGCCGACGTGTCGAAGCACCGCGCCGCCCGCAATCTGCGAACTCGCCGCGCGAATCATGTTGAGGGTCGTGATGTCAGCTCCCGAGCGAAGAACCGCCTCCCAGACTGCGTGGAGGTCGTCGAGGGAGAGCGGTGGGGCGGGTGCCACGCAGAGGCTCGACGCGCCGCCGGAGATCAAGAAGAGCGTCGCCTCGGCGGCGCTCGGCTGATCAAGGAAGTTGAGCACCGCTTCTCCGGCGCGAAGACTTCCCTCACCGGGTACCGGATGCTCGCCCACCACGACGTCTGGCGTCACGGGGCTGCGGCGAAGACTCGCTTCGTCACAGACCGTGATTCGACGTTCGACGCCGGCGCCAAGGGCGTCCACGACCGCTGCGGACATCTCGCGCGACGCCTTGCCGATGGCGACGACGTCGACAGTGGTCTCGCAAAGGCCTGAGTCGCTCAGCAGTGCGCTGGTCAGTTCGCTCAGGTCCATCTCCTCGCGCCATCGGATTGCAATCGCCCGTGCGTCGGCCACGAGCGCGTCTGCGTGCGTTGCCTCGTTCACCCCTCTATCTTGACTCGTCGTACGTCAAGCTTTCCGTGGCGAAGAGTTCGAAGACTCGCAGAGCGGCGATGCCCCAGGTATCACGAAGCACCGGATGCGACGGACCTGAGGTGCGCCGGGGCAGCGTTAGGGTGTTCGCTATGTCCGAGTCCCAGCCAACTCGCCTCACCAGCCATCACCGAGCCACGCTGGAAAAGATCTTCCAGCATCCGGTCGCCCACAACCTCGAATGGAATGACGTCTTCTCGTTGCTGAACGCAGTCTTTACCGTTGAGGAGAAGCGCGACGGCAAGTTCGAGATCGTGTTCGAGGGAACGAGCGAGACCTTCGAAAAGCCCAAGCACAAGGACATCGACGCACAAGAGGTCATCGACGTGCGTCGACTGCTCCAGCGTGCAGGATTCGGACCGACCTCGAAGTAGACGTAGCAAAATCAGTAGGGACATACAAGGGAAGATGCGATAGAGCGCCGCTAACCTGCGTCCCAGCTATCCGACAGCGGCACCGACCTGGTCGCCAAGAGGGGAACACTCATGTCTGAGGTATCCCCCCGCGCGGCGAACGCCACGTTCGGGGTTGTTGCACTGCTGGCTTCGGCCGGACTCGCCCATTCACTTGGCAAATCTCTCTGGATAGACGAAGCGGCGTCGCTCTACTCAGCCCATCTCAGCTGGCACGACTTGTGGCGCCAGTCCATGGTCGTCGATCGCGTGCTCCTGCCGTACTACGCGATCCTGCACATCTGGCTGAAGGTGAGCTTCACGATCCAGTGGGCGCGCGCGCTTTCGCTCATTGCGTACGCCTTCACGATCTGGTTCGTCGGGCGAGTTGCCTTTCGCCTCATGGGGTTTTGGTGCGGCGTCGCGGCTACGGTCCTGTGCGCATGCAACCCGCTCATGGTCGACGCAGCGTTGAGCGCCCGGCCATACGCGCTCACGGCGCTTGCCGCAACCCTTTCGGTCTCTTTTCTCCTTCGATGGTTCGATGAAGGCGCCGTCCGCTGGATGTGGTGGTTTTCGCTCGGAGCAATCGCTTGCCTGCTCCTCAACGTCTTCTCAGCCCTTGGTCCGCTCGCCGCTCTGGTTGCACTCGGAGCGTTGCGGCCAAGTGTGGTTCGAGAGAACCTCCGTGAGCTCCTTGCGCCACTCGGCGTGCTCCTTGGCGCCCTGATCGCAGGAGCCGCGCTCGCCGCGGGGCAGCGAGGGCAGATCAGTTGGATCGCGCCGCTGAGGGGTTCGGGGCTGATCATCGCGCTCTATGGTCCTGCGGGAGGCCCATCCTTCTCTCCAAGGGAGATCTACTCGCGCGTCGCAGCCTTGCTCGTCGCGTTTTCTCTCGTCCTACTTGTCCGAGCACGGCGGTCATTGAGAGCGCGACTCGCGCGAGCGGATGTCGAACACTTTGTCGTCGTGTCGGCGTGGGCAGCATTACCGACGCTGCTCTTGGTCACCGTGTCGCTCGAACACGGCATCTACGTCTCTCGATACGTGACGTCGTCCGCGCCTGGCTTCGCGATTGCGCTGGGAGTACTCGCGGCAAAGGCGGTGAAAGTGCAAGGAACCCGGCCCCGAGTGCTGCGACTCGTCGAGTGGGCGGTCGCAGGCGCACTCGTCGTGTTCCTCGCGCTGAGTGCCCGTGAGGCGTCTAGTTTCGTCGAGGAGAACATTCATCAAGCGTCCTCGTATCTCGCTGAGCACGTCGGACCGACGGGCGTCGCGGCGTATCCAGACCTCTCGCTCGCCGAAGGCTTTGGCTATTACTCCACCATCGACCATCACGCCGTCGCGTCGTGGCCCCTCGACCCAAACCAGTTCACGTTCGTTGGACTCGACCTGCTCGACTCTTCCTCTACCATCGCGAAAGCCCCAAGCAACGTCTGGATCGCGAGCGACGACAGCGCCAGCGGGACAATGCACTTCGAGTACCTATTGAGACGGAGTGGTTACGTTCGAGTTGGCTCCAAGGACTTCTCGGGACCAACTCCGCTACTCATCGAACATTTTCGGCGCTAGGGCGACCCTGCACACCTCCCCGAGGTGTTCTTGCAACCGTCGAGAACTTGACCTAGGCCTTAGTGCGGGAGTACGCGAATGCATCTCATGCCGTTTGAATACCAGGGCCCAGGAGTGGGCTGGAGCGGTGACATGTTCAGCTTGCTTGTCTCTGTCATGTTCATCGCAGTCGTGGTGTGGGTCATCCTCGCTCTCGCGGGCGAGCGGCACCATCACCACGGACTCCACCGTGAATGGGGTCACGGTCCAAAGGAACCGTCGTCGGACGCACTAAAAATCTTGAACGAGCGCTTCGCACGCGGTGAGATCGACGCCGACGAGTACACCATGCGACGCGATCTACTGAGGGGCTCTTCCTAGCCAGAGCGGCCAGACGTTGCGTGACCCTTACCCGGACCACGCAGCCGTGTCGAGATAGCCAGACGCCAGGGAGAACTGGATCGTCTGGATCGTCACGTTCGTAGGGAGCTGGAAGACCACGCATCCCGTCCCGCTGTCACCCGACGGTAGATCGAAGTCACCGAAGTTGACGTTCGTACATTCCGAGACCGTTCCGAAGTCCGCGGTGTAGGTCTGACCGTCAGAGCCAATCGCGGTCGTCGAGTAGTTGACGTTGCCCTCAATGCTGTTCGTCGTGCTCTGGTTGGCGAGGTTCAGCTCGACGGCGACGAACCGGTAGCCCGCGTCCGGCAGGCCGGAGCCTGACGCGGCCGTGGCCGGATCCACGATCTGGGTCGCCGTCACCGAGAGGTCGTCCCCAAAGAAGTCGTGGATCGTCACTGGCGTCGCGACGGTCACTGGCGAGGGCGTTGCCGCGATTGAAGCGATGATCGGCGCCGTGAGACCGAGGTCGGCAAAGACGCTGGCCTCTACGAGCACTTCTTTGTTGGTGTCCGCCTGCAACGTGTCAAAGTCCGCCGGGGCAGTCGTCGACGTAGCTCCGAGCGAAGTGGTCGTGTCCGCAGAGAGCTGGCGAAAGTCAGCGACGAAGCTCGCCATGTCCGTTGCCGTGTTCGCGGGCCACCGCTCGAGCGAGAGTGACGAGACAAATGAGTTGAATGAATCGATGAGCGCCGCCTCATCCTTCTTCTCTTGGGCCGCCGTCGTGGCGGTTTCGAGCGCCGTCTCGGCCGCAGCGCTCGACGCGCCGAACTTAGCGATTGTGGTCTCGAAGTAGGTGCCGGCCGTTGCCACCTTCACTCGGTTCGACGTCGCAACGGCGCTCGCGCCGCTGGCGTTCTTCGCAACCACGCTGAAGGCGTAGGACGACCCCGGACTCAGTCCCTTCATGACGCAGCTCGTCGACTTCGTCACGCAGGTCTTTCCAGACGGCCGAGAGGTCACCACATACTCTCTGATCGCAGACGCGCCGCTCGAGGCTGGTCGCGACCAGCGAACATCGATCGAGGTTGCCGTGCCACTCGCGTGCACCGCTCGCGGGACAGAGGGCACACCAGATGCGGCACCGGCCGACGAGACGACGAGAACCGAGGTCATGAGCGACGTCAACGCCACCGCATAGAAAGCCCCGTGGCGCCAGACACTTCGCTCCATGTACGCACTCCTTTTGTCACTTCCCAGGGTACCGATCGGTCCTGTCGGTGCGGCGACGGCGTCCCAATGGTCCCCGCAACGGACCTAGGTAGGCTCTCATCAGCGAAGGAGACCGGATGGACGCTGAACACTGGCAGTTGGAACCCGACGAGCACGATTTCCCTGCGGCGCGCACGTATCTCTCGCTCATCTGCGATCCCGCAATGGCGGCAAAGATCGTCAAGCTCCTCCAGCGCGCCTCGACGTCCAGCTACGAGGCGAAAGACCTGCTTCGCGCGAGCCGCCTGCCGCTGCTCGAAGACACCAACAAGCACGTGACGAGTGATCTGCAAAAGGTGGCGAGTGGGCAAAAGCTCTCGCCGATCCTGCTCGTACGAGGAAAGTTCGACAAGAATCGCGACCTCGTGATCGCCGACGGCTACCACCGGGTGTGTGCGAGCTACTGGCTCGACGAGAACTCGGTCATCCCGTGTCGAATCGTCGACATGCCGAGCTGACTGGTCGCGAGCGCTCGAGAACCTCGTGTCGCGTCCGTCATACACTTGTCCTGTGCGTCGACTCGTCCCTTTTTATATTCTCGCCGTGCTCACCATCGCGGCGGGCATCTTTGCCTTCATCTCCTACCAGCAGTCAACTGACCCCACCTCGGCCACCATGCTGCTCAGCTGCTCCAGCAAGTACGGCGCCGAACCGTCAACCTACGTGCTCGCATGCGCCGACTACAACGCTAAATTCACTGATCTGCACTGGACGAGCTGGGGCAATACGACGGCCTACGCCACGGGCGTAGCGCGCTGGAACGACTGCACGCCCAACTGCGCAGACGGGCACTGGAAGAGCGAGCCGGCAACGCTGTGGGCGTGGAGCCTCAAGGATGACCACTACACGCGACTCGCCAGCAGCGATGCGTCGATTCTCCCCAGCATCGTGCTGAAGCCGTACCCGGTGTAAGAATCGCCTAAGGCCGGCACTCGCGAACGCCAGCCATACTTCAGGCTTTCTTATACTGAGTTGCATCGCGTCGGGCGTTCGTTCGCCGTGGCGGGTGTCGAAGACGACACTTGAGCTCTCGAAACTGAGGTACGAACTTTGAAGTTCTTGCGTGACGCCATCGTCATGGGCACGCTCGCGGCACTCTCGTTCGCCCTCCCAGCGTCGGCGGTCACCGTCCCGTGGCAGAACGCGAGAGCGGTGACGCTTCCCAAAGGCGCGACGGGCATTCCCGACGGCTTTCTTCCCTCGCTGAGCTGCGTCTCGGCGACGGAGTGCGTCGCGGGGGGCGACTACTCGAACACCGCGGGCGCGGTCATAGGCCTCATCGTGAGCGAGACCAACGGCGTGTGGCGAGCACCGATCTCGCTCGTGCCTCCCGTCGGCGCTGACGCCAATCCTGACGTGACGATCTTCGATGTCTCGTGCGGCGCCGCGGGCAACTGCGCGGCGGTGGGCAGCTACGAAGACAGCGCGAAGAACGTCGTTCCGTTCACCGCCAACGAAGTGGGTGGCCGCTGGCTTCGCTCGCGCGAGCTCGTGCTGCCAAAGAACGCGCTCGTCAACGGACAGGCGGGCGAGCTGCGCGGCGTCGACTGCTTGAGCGCGAACAACTGCAGTGCGGTGGGCGAGTACTTCGACAACTATCAGGCCATCCCGCGCAGCCAGGGCTTTGTCGCTACCGAGGTGCGCGGCCACTGGTCGGACGCCACCGAAGTCAAGATGGCAGCGAGGACCAACTTCAATCCCTTTGTCACCTTCTCGCAGCTCGCGTGCTCCTCGCTCGGCAACTGCGTGGGCGTCGGTTCCTTCATCGACGCGCACGACGTGACCCAGGGACTCATCGTGAGCCAGGTGCGAGGAGTGTGGCATAGCGGCGAAGAGGTCCCGCTTCCCACGAACGCGAGCGCCTTTGCCGGCGCGTCGCTGAGCGAGGTGACGTGTCTTGCTAACTCGTCGTGCGCGGCGCTCGGCACGTACAACTCGAACACTGGTGGCGTCGAGGCGATGACGACGTCGGGAGTGAACGGCACCTGGGACCGGGCGACGGGGCTCGCCATGCCGGTCGGTGCAGACGCGAACCCCCACGCGTTCCTCTTTGGCTTCAACAGCATCGCCTGTGCGAGCCCGGGCAACTGCAGCGTCGGTGGTCAGTATCGAGACAGCGCGGGTGCGTACCAGGGGTTTCTCGCCAACGAGACCAGCGATGTCTGGAGCCAAGCCGTCGAGATGGAGATGCCCGATGGTGGGGTCTCGGGCGGACAGAACGGTGGCGTCGTCTCCGTTGCGTGCCCCGCCGCTGGCGAGTGTCAAGCGAGTGGCTCGTACATCGACAGCGCGGGTGCGTACCAAGCGGTGACGCTGAGCGAGGTCGACGGCGTATGGCAGCGCGGCGCGAAGGTGACGTTGCCAGACGGCGCCACCTCGGTGGGCGTGGACGGCGGGATCTACGCGATCGTCTGTCCCAGTCCGACGTCGTGCGTCGGCGTCGGCACTTACTTGAAGGCCGGCACCGTCTACGAGGGCTTGACGCTGCAAACGTAGCGGTCTTTATGCAAAGTTTATGAATCGTTGCTGATTCCGGTGAAGGTTTCATCTGTTCACCACCATTGGGACCCGCTGTTTTCACCCAACGGTAACCAAGTCTTTTTAGGTTGTTGTTCGTGGCACGTCTACGAACTCACCGCCCCCTTGATGATGCCGAACGTGCCGCACTACGCCACCGCGCGCGAGTGTCCTCGTGAGCGCCACCCTCGACCTACCGGGACGCAATGTCATCCTGATCGTCGAGGATGAGGAGAGTTACCAAGATGCCCTCAACGTCGGACTGAGCGTTGAGGGCTTCGTGGTCGTTGGTGCCACCAACATCGCCGAAGCTCGCGTGCTGCTCGCGAGCGCCAAACCCGACCTGGTGCTGCTCGACGTGATGCTGCCCGATGGTTCGGGCATCGACTACTGCCGAGAGCTGCACGACACCACGCACATTCCCGTCATCATGGTCACCGCACGCACAAGCGAAGTCGACGTGGTCCTTGGCCTCGAGATCGGCGCCGCCGACTACGTCACGAAGCCCTACCGACTCCGCGAACTCGTCGCGCGCATCCGCGCCGTGTTGCGTCGACCGGCGAACTCCAACGACGATGAGATCATCATCTTCGGTGATCTGCGCATCGACTTCACGCGTCGCACCGTCACGCGCAAGAGCCGCGAAGTCGAGCTCAGCCGCAAGGAGTTCGATCTGCTCGCGCTGTTTGCGACGCGACTCGGACAAGTCGTCACGCGCGAAGTGTGCCTCGACACGCTGTGGTGGGGACTCGAGCTCTCTGACACGCGCACGCTTGACACGCACGTGAAGCGCTTGCGTCAAAAGATCGAAGAGGATCCCGCAAACCCGCGTCATCTGATCACCATCCGCGGCGTGGGCTTTCGGCTCGACGCGTAGTCTGGATTTGTGCAAAAAAACGATGTTGCCTACGACTTCACACTGAAGGATCAGGACGGCAACGACCGGACGCTCTCCCAGATGCTGAAGGAAGGCCCGGTGGTCCTCTTCTTCTACCCTGCGGCGATGAGTCCCGGGTGCACCAAGGAGTCCTGCCACTTTCGTGATCTCGAAGGCGAGTTCGAGTCGCTCGGCGCCCAGCCCGTCGGCATCTCGATGGACGAAACCGATCTGCAAGCACAGTTCGCGAAGAAGCACAGTCTCGACTTCCCACTGCTTGCCGACGTCGACGGGGAGGTCGCGCGCCGCTACGGCGTGAAGCGCTCGCTCAATCTCTTGAAGGTGAAGCGGGCCACGTTCATCATCGACACCGACATGAAGGTGCGCGAGGTCATCTCGAGCGAGGTGAGCATGAACTCCCACGCGGATCGCGCGCTGGAGTCGCTGCGCGCCTAACGGCGCTCTTCAGAAAAAGTAGTTTCATCGTTCATCGTGAGTGCGACCGATGGGTAAGCGATGCCGCGGCACCATCGGACTGTCCCATTAGAACTCGACCCCTGGAGCGGCGGTGCCCTCTGACCGCACAGCGGCACATCGAGACGAACTGCCGGCTCGTTACGACGAGACGCTCCAGCAACTTGCCGCTGAGGTTCGAACAGCGAACGTCCGCGCCATTCGAAAGGTCAACACAGAACTCGTTGGACTCTATTGGACCCTGGGTCGCATCATCCTGGAGCGTCAGGCAGCCGAGAGGTGGGGTGCGAAGGTGATTTCTCGCCTGTCGGCGGACCTGCTCCGTAAGTTCCCGCACATGACAGGCCTCTCGCCCCGCAACATGCACTACATGCAGCAATTTGCTTCGGAGTTCCCAGAGCCAATCGTGCCACAGGCTGTGGCACAATTGCCCTGGGGCCATGTCAGGACACTGCTAGACATGAAGGAGAGCCTCCCCACCAGGACTTTCTATGCTACGAAGGCAGTTGAGGCTGGTTGGAGCCGAGCCGTCCTGCTGAATCAAATGAAGGGTCAACTCCATCTTCGAACTGGCGCCGCTTCGTCGAATTTCGCAGTCGCGCTGCCCTCAGAAGAGTCGGAGTTGGTTCGCCAAATGGTCAAGGACCCGTACAATTTTGAGTTTCTGAACCTGGCGTCGGCGAGCGAACGCGACGTCGAGATCGGTCTTGTGGCGAACCTCTCCAAGACGCTCCAGGAGCTCGGCGTTGGCTTTTACTACGTCGGGCGCCAACATCGACTCCTGCTGAGGGGCGAACGCGGCGATGAGCAGGAGTTCTTCCTTGACCTGCTCTTCTACCACCACTACTTGCGCCGCTTCGTCGTGTTCGAACTGAAAATCGATGGGTTCAAGCCCGAGTACGCCGGTAAGTTGAACTTCTACTGCAACGTGGTCGACGACCAGCTTCGTCACGCTGACGGGCTGGACGCGCCGACGATTGGAATACTCCTGTGTGCGTCGAAGTCCAACGTCGTCGTCGACTACTCACTTCGAAACCTCACCGCTCCGCTGGCCGTGGCCCAGTACACCTTCAACGAGTTACCCCACGAACTTCAAGGAGTGCTGCCGTCTCCCGCCGATCTCGAGCCCATCGCCGCCGAGGCATTTGAAGAGGCCCGCGAAGCCTTACGGGGTGCTCAGCCAGCGATCAGTGCGGCAGCGGGATCTTCGAGGTAGGCCTTTACGTGTCCGAGGACGCGTGAAGCCATTGCGCCGTCCACCATCCGGTGGTCGAAGGACATCGCAATCTCGGCAACCTGGCGTACGACGACCTCGTCGTTCACGACCCAGGGAGCCTTCGCGATCTGACCGATCGCGAGAATCGCGCCCGTGCCGGGTGGCAGGATTGGCATCGCCGCGTCGACCCCGAAGGGCCCTACGTTGGTGATGGTGATGGTCGTGCCGATCATCTCATTGGGCGTGGTCGTGCCGCTTCGAGCCTTGTCGACGAGAACGTTGAGTGCCTGGGCCATGCCGACCAGATCCAGCTGGTCCGCGCCCTTGATGTTGGGCACGATCAATCCGCGCGCCGTGTCGGCCGCGATGCCGAGATTGACGGTGCGGCGAACGATCACTTCGCCCGCCGCGCTGTCGAAGCTCGAATTGATGCCCGGGTAGTGTCGCGCCGCGTCACAGAGGGCCATCGCGACGATCGCGAGCGGGGACAATCGAACGTTCGACAGGCTCGGGCGCTGCTTGAGCCCCGCGAGCAGCTCCATCGTCTTGGTCGCGTCGAGCCGCACCCACACCGAAGCGTGCGGTGCACTGAAGGCGCTTTGGACCATGGCGTCCGCCATCGTGCGAAGAACACCCCGGACAGGGATGCGCTCTTCTTTCGGTCCGGTCGACCACGGCTCGAGGTCTCGTCCGACGAATCGTGACGTCGTCATCGGACCCGTCACCGGCGCGCTCGGTCGCGGTGCGGATACCGGCTCGCCGGCGAGGGCCCGCTCGACGTCGCTGCGGGTGATGAGTCCGTCCTTACCGGTGCCCGCAAGGGTCGTAAGGTCAACGCCGTGCTGCTTCGCGTAGAGACGAACGGGAGGCGTCGAGCGCGGCGCGAAGGCCGCCGGTACGGTGGTCGGCGCAGGCGCGACGGGCGCGCTTGGCGGGGGCGTCTCGGTGCGGGCTCCGCCGCGGCGGTGCTTGCGCGTCGCGACCCCGTCTTCGTTCGCCACCCCATAGCCGACGAGCACGGCCTCACGGCTCTCGCCGATCGACTCCGTCTTTTCGGCCACTGATTCGCTCGCGGGAGCCGCCGCTTCGCTCGAAGGAGCAGCCACTGCCCCGTCGCCACCCACGTCAAAGGTGATGAGCGGCTTGTGCACCTCCATGAGGTCGCCGGGGTTCCCGTGCAGCTTCACGACGGTGCCCGCGTAGGGGCTCGGCAGCTCGACGGTCGCCTTCGCCGTCTCAATATCGACGAGCGGCTGGTTCAGCGTGACGACGTCGCCCACGTTCACCTTCCAGGTGACGATCTCGGCCTCGACAAGACCTTCGCCGACGTCGGGCAGTAGAAATATCTGTTCGCTCAACTCTCATACTCCATCACTCGGTCGACCGCGTCGAGAATCCGGTCGACGGTCGGGCGGTAGTCCTCTTCGATGCGCGTCGGCGGGTACGGCACGTGGTACCCCGAGACGCGCAGTCCGGGCGCTCGCATCGAGTAGAAGCAGCGCTGGGTGAGCTCGGCCACCATCTCTGAGCCCATCGAGGCCATGTGCGGCGCCTCTTGGACGACCACGAGACGGCCGGTCTTACTGACCGACGCGGCCATCGTGTCGAGGTCGAGCGGCGACAGGCCGCGCGCGTCGATGACTTCGAGCGACACGCCTTCAGCCTCCGCGGTGTCGGCCGCGCGCAAGATCGTCTTCACCGACGCGCCGTAGCCAACGACGGTGACGTCAGTGCCCTCGCGGCGAACGAGGGCGTCGAAGAGTCCGGCCGGTGGGTTGTCCAGGTCGACCTCGCCGCGTTCCCAGTAGCGGCTCTTCGGCTCACAGAAGATGACCGGGTCGTCGTGCTCAATCGCCTCCTGGATCATCCAGTAGGCGTCGTTCGGGGTAGAACAGGCGACGACTCGAAGTCCCGCCGTCGCGGCGAAGTAGGCCTCGGGGCTCTCGGAGTGGTGCTCGATCGCGCCGATGCCGCCCTGGAACGGTATGCGAATGACCAGGGCCATCTTGTACACGCCGTCAGAGCGCTTGTGCAGCTTGGCGACCTGGCTGACGATCTGGTCGAAGGCCGGGTACACGAAGCCGTCGAACTGGATCTCACACACCGTGCGGTACCCGCGGATGGCCAGTCCCACCGCCGTGCCGACGATCGCCGACTCGGCGAGCGGCGAGTCGATGACGCGATCCTCGCCGAAGTCCTTCTGCAGACCGTCGGTGATGCGAAAGACGCCGCCGAGCTTGCCGATGTCCTCACCCATGAGGAGGACCTTCTTGTTCTTCTCCATGGCACGACGCAGACCCTCGTTGAGGGCCTTGGCCATGGTCATCGTGGTCGTCGCCATCAGTTGCCACCCCCGCTCACGCCGAGTTCCATCATTTCGCGACGTCCCTCTTCGACCAGCGAATGAGGTTCCGCGTACGCGTGGTCGAACATCGTGATGGGATCGGGACGGTCCATGGCGAGCACGTCCTCGCGCAGCTGCAGCGCGAGCGCGTCGGCTTCGGCGGCCACCTCGTCGAACTTGTCGTTCTTCACGTGGTACTCGCGCGCGAGCAGCGCCTTCACACGCTCGATCGGATCGCGATGCTTCCACACTTCCACTTCGGCGTCGATGCGATAGCGCGTCGGGTCGTCCGACGTGGTGTGCGCACCGAGGCGATACGTGTAGGCCTCGATCAGCGTCGGTCCACCACCGACGCGCGCTTGGTCGAGGGCGCGCCGCGAGACCTCGTAGACGGCGAGGACGTCGTTGCCGTCGACCCGCACGCCGGGAAAACCGAAACCGGGCGCGCGGTGATAGAGCGGAATCTTTGACTGGATGGAGGTCGGCGTCGAGATGCCCCACTGGTTGTTCTGACAGAAGAAGACGATCGGCGTGTTGAACGACGCCGCCCACACGAACGCTTCGAGCACGTCGCCCTGGCTCGAGGCCCCGTCACCGAAGAAGGTCATCACGGCCTCTTCAGCCCCGTCGCGCTGGACGCCCATGGCGTAGCCGACGGCGTTGAGGACCTGGTTGCCGAGCACGATTGTCGGCACCGAGTGGCGATACTTCTGGGGATCCCAACCGCCGTTCGAGACGGCGCGAAACAGGCGCAGCATCTCGCGCGGAGGCACCCCGCGGCACCAGCCGATACCGTGCTCGCGGTAGGTGGGAAAGGTGAAGTCCATGGGCTGCAGCGCTCGTCCGGCGCCGATCTGCGCGGCCTCTTGACCTTGCACGGGGGCCCACAGTGCGAGCTGGCCTTGGCGTTGGAGTGACGTCGACTCGACGTCCAATCGGCGGATGATGACCATGTCGCGATACATCCCGAAGATCGCTTCACCGCTCAAGGTTGACTCGTACTCGGAGTTAGCGACGCGCTCTCCTTCGGGCGTCACCAACTGGATCAGTTCTTCGCCGATCATCAACACTCCTTCGTGCCACACCCCCGGGTTTATACCCTATCCGCCTACGCTAAATAGGTGGCTCGCCTGCTTGTAGACACGACGCCCCTACGCACCAGCAAGAATTTTCGGCTGCTGTTTCTCGGTCAGTTGGTCTCTCTACTCGGCAGTAACTTGACGTTGGTCGCCGTTGCCTACCAGGTGTACCAGCTGACCGGTTCGAGCCTGTGGGTCGGACTCGTCAGTTTCATCCAGCTGCCGTTGCTCATCTTCGGTTCGCTCTGGGGCGGCGCGCTCGGTGACCGGTTCGATCGTCGCACGCTGCTCGTGGGCGCATCGATCGTGCTCGGACTGCTCAGCTGCGCGCTCGGTGCGAACGCGCTATTGCATCACGCGAACTTCGCGGTGCTCGTCACCCTTCCCGCCCTCGCCGCCGGTCTTTCGGGCCTGTCCGGACCGCTTCGCACGGCGACGATTCCGCTCCTCGTCCAGCCCGATGAGCTGGTTGCCGCGTACTCGCTCAACCAGATCATCATCAATACGGCAACCGTCGTCGGGCCCGGCGTCGCGGGGGTGCTCGTCGCGACCGTGGGCCTGTCGTCGTGCTACTTCATCGACGGCGTCACCTTCTTCGCCCTCGTGCTCGCCACGTTCCTCATGGCACCGATGAAACCGGTCGGTCAGCACTCGGGAGCAAGGGTCCTGCGCTCTATCGTCGAAGGCTTCTCGTACGTACGACGTCACGCGGTCGTCCAGGCCGTCTATCTCGTCGATCTCAACGCCATGGTCTTTGGCTTGCCGCGCGCACTGTTTCCGGCAGTGACGAAGCACCTCTATCACGGCGGCCCCGAGATCCTCGGTCTCCTCTACGCGGCGCCCGGTGCGGGAGCACTCGTCATGGCGATCTTCACCGGTTGGATGGATCGCGTGCGTCGGCGCGGTCGGCTCGTGATCCTCGTCGTGCTGATCTGGGGTCTCGTGATGGCGCTGTTCGGCCTCGTCCACGTCTTGTGGGTGGGCCTGGTCTGTCTCGCCGTCGCCGGTGCGATGGACGTCATCTCGACGGTGTTGCGCAACACGATTCTTCAGACCTCCATCACCGACCAGTACCGCAGCCGCTTGTCCGCGATTCAGATGGCCGTCGTCACCGGTGGCCCACGCCTCGGCGATCTCGAGTCGGGTGCGGTCGCGAGTCTCACCTCCACCGAGTTCTCGATCGTCTCGGGCGGCATCATGTGCATCGTCGGTGTGCTGTCGTTGATTCGTTGGCGGCCAACCTTCTGGAAGGAACGTTCTCTCTAGCGCCGCCGAGCCGCGCGTTTCTTCCGATCAGGGATCGTGCAGTGCATTCAGTAGGTGCGGGTGACGCTCTGTTCGAACGCAGAAAGTTTTTCGTCAACGGTCTTGCCAAACATGTTCGCCGGGAGTATGCCGGACGTATTCCAACGGTGACGTTCGGAAGGGGGTACTGATGATTGTTGAAGTCGTTGTTGGTTGCGTCTTGATCGTCCTCGGGCTCTGCGCGTTGCTCGGACTGCCGGCGCTCGCCTTTCGCCTGTACGAAGTCGACAGGCGATCGCACGAGATTGAGCAACGGGTCGTGGCGGACGTGCGCAACGTGCTCGGGCGGGAACGGCGCGACGTCGAGCGGGACATGCGTCACGTAGAGCGGCACTTCGCCGACGTCGACGACGTCGACGACGACGACGCCGAACCGCTGCACACTATTGGTGGCTTACCCGAACGGGGCGACGCTTAGCGTTGGTCACACTCGCCAGCTGTCCGCACGCTGCGGCGATCGACCGTCCGCGCGTGTTGCGTACCGTGGCGTTCACGCCGCGTTGACGTAACCCGTCGCGAAACGCCGCGACGCGCTCGGCGCTCGAGCCCATGACGAGATAGCCCGGCGTCGGATTGAGTGGGATGAGGTTGACGTGGGCGCCGAGCGAGCGCGCGTAGTCCGCGAGCTCGTCGATAGCTCGGTCCGTGTCGTTGACGCCGTGAATGAGCGCCCACTCGAAGCTGATGCGCCGACCCGTCGTCTCGATCCAGTAGGTGCAGGCTTCGTGCAGACGGTCGAGCGGATAGCGCCGATTGAGCGGCACCAGCTCATTGCGCGTCTCATCGTTCGCTGCGTGCAGCGACACGGCCAGCGTGAGGGCGAGGCCTTCATTCGCGAGTCGCTCGATGGCGGGTGCGACCCCGACTGTTGACACCGTGAGGTGGCGCGCCGACATCCCGCGGTAGTCGTGGAGCCGCTGGAGGACCTTGACGGTCGTGGCGTAGTTGGCGAGCGGCTCACCCATCCCCATGAAGACCACGTTCGAAAGTCGCGTCGGCGCCGCGGCGCGAGCAGCGAACATCACCTGCTCGAGCACCTGGCCGACGCTCAGCTGGCCGCTGAAGCCGGCTTGGCCCGTCGCACAGAACGTGCAGCCCATCGCACACCCCGCTTGGGACGAGACGCAGACGGTGACGCGATCCTCGTAGTGCATCAGCACGGTCTCGATGGTCGACGCGTCCTCGAGGCGAAAGACCCACTTGCGCGTCGCGCCGTGATCACTCGCGACGTCGTTCGCGACTTCGAGCGCCGACGGGAACTCGGCGGCAAGTCGAGCGCGCAGGGACGCGGGAATCGTCGTGATGGACTCGACGCGTTGACCCTCGGTCCACAGTCCGTGCCAGAGCTGCTCGACGCGATAGCGGGGCTCGTCCTCGAGCAGGCCAGCCAGCTCCTCTTTGGAGCACTCGTAGATCGATGTCACCGATCCACGTTATGGGACGCGTGCCGTGTCCTCGATTTCGAGTGCCCGCCTGCTGACGTTCACGCTCGTCACAGAGAAAATACCCAGCGTTCGCTGCGCACGCTTTTCTCACAGCCAACTCTTACCAACTTCTTCGATCGACCTTGACCACGCTTTCAGTTGGCGAATCAAACTCGGTGCTCGTTGAAAGGACTTACGCGCATGCTTACCGTCTGTTTCTCGGTTGTCCTCGTAGCACTCGGCGTCGCGGTTGGCCTCGGTCTGCCGCTCTGGGCGGCGCACCTCGACGAACGCTCGCGCACCCAACGCGCGCACGAACTCGAAGTGACCCGCCAACGCGAGATCATCGCTGACTATGAAGCCACGATCGACGCGTATCGCCAGTTCGTCAAGAACGACCCCGAGCTCTCGCTGACGTCGCGCTAGGTCTCCCCGCTGCGACGGGACCGGTCCCCCTCCGGTCCCGTCGCAACCCTTCTCCCACCTGTGATTGACTCGGTAGTCGGAACTACCAAGGAGCACGCGTGCAGATCAACCACACCTCAGCTGTCGTTACCGGCGGCGCTTCGGGACTCGGAGAAGCGACGGCTCGCCTGCTGGCCGAACACGGCGTCAAGGTCGTCGTGGCGGATCTCAACGACGCAGGCGGCGAAGCGGTCGCCAACGAGATCGGCGGTGCGTACGCGCACTGCGACGTGACAAACACCGACGAGGTCATCGCGGCCATCGAAGCGGCGAAGGCAATGGCGCCGCTGTGGAGCACCGTCAACTGCGCGGGCATCGGGTGGGCGACGCGCACCATCGGCAAAGACGGGGAGTACGCCTCCGCCCACGACCTGGACATCTACCGCAAGGTCATCGAGATCAACTTGATCGGCACCTTCAACGTCTGCCGGTTAGCGGCGACCGCGATGAGCCACAACACCCCCGACGCGGACAACATGCGCGGAGCGATCGTCAACACCGCCTCGGTCGCCGCCGAAGACGGTCAGATCGGTCAGGTCGCATACTCCTCCTCGAAGGGCGGCATCGTCGGGCTGACGCTTCCCCTCGCGCGCGATATCGCGCCGATCGGCGTGCGCGCCAACTGCATCCTGCCCGGACTCATTGACACCCCGATCTACGGCACCGGCGAAGCGTCCGACGAGTTCAAGGCTCGACTCGGGGCGGGGGTGCTCTTTCCCAAGCGTCTCGGCTTTGCGCGTGAGTACGCCTCGCTCGCCCTAGAGCTCATCACCAACAGCTACATGAACGCCGAGTCGATCCGCATCGACGCAGGTATCCGCATGCAACCCAAATAACGGCGCTTTCCCTAGGGCTCAGCGTCTTTCCTGATTGACGACCCTCCGGCAGAGGACGACGGTTTAGCCTGTCGAACATGGGTTGGGTCGATCTCCTCATCGCGATCATCGTCGTGCTCGCGGGCGTTCGCGGATTCGCCGAAGGGGCGATCCGCCAGGTCGCCGGTCTCGCGGGTCTCGCGGGCGGCTTCCTGCTCGGCGCCGCGGTCGCTCCGTCGCTGTCGGGTGACATCTCCAAGTCCGGCTGGCGACCCGCGATCGCCCTCTTCATCGTCCTCATCATGTCCGTCCTCGGTGGCATCGTCGGTGGCGTCGTCGGCCACGTGATCAAGCACGTCGTGCAAGCCATGATGCTCGGCATCGTCGACCGCATCGTCGGCGTGGTCGTCGGCGCGGGTGGGGCCCTCATCATGTGCTGGCTCGTGGCGGGGCTGCTCACGACCGCGAGCTGGGGGTCGGTGGCGACCGGCATCCAGAGCTCGAGCATCCTCGCCGCGATGGACCACGTCATGCCGCCAGTGCCCACCATCGAAGCGAAAGTGGAGAGTCTCTTTCACGAGGCGGGTGTGCCGAACATCTTCGCCGACATCGTGACCCCGACCCTGCCGCCGACCGTGAAGCCCAGCAAGCTCGCACCACTCGTCACCGGACTCAGTCAGCCGAACAACGTCGTCAAGGTGCTCGCGAGTGGGGCCTGTGGCGAAGCGAGTGAAGGCACGGCGTTCTACGTGACCAGCAACGAAGTCCTCACGAACGCCCACGTGGTCGCGGGCGAGAAGCACGTGAGCGTGGACGCACATCCGGCCGCCGTCGCGCTGTATGACCCAAAGAACGACCTCGCCGTCTTGCGGGTGAGCGAGAGCGAGAGCCCGTTCAGCTTCGTTTCGTCAGAACCCTCGCGGGGCACGGCCGTTCAGGTCGTCGGCTTCCCGCTCAACGGCACGCGCACCGAGGCGTCGGGCTACTACGAGGGCGAGCTCACCGGCGCGGGACGCGGCATCTACGACGAGACGCTCTTCGTCAAGTCGGTCCTCGATCTCGAGGTGAACGTGGACCCGGGCAACTCCGGAAGCCCGGTGCTCGTCGGTGGTCGTGTCGCGGGCATCGTCGAGTCGAAGTCGATCACCCAAGCGAGCACCGGTTACGCCATTCCCGACAGCGTCATTCGCTCCGACCTCGCGAAGACGCCCGCCAGCGGCAGCGTCTCCACCCAGACCTGCCTGTCCTAGCGCGTTAGATCTCCCTGGCGTCGGCGACGTTGTCGAACCGAGCGAACTCACCGCGCCACGTGAGGTGGGCGGTGCGCGTGGGACCGTTGCGGTTCTTGCCGACGATGATCTCCGCGTCCGCCTTGACGTCGTTGGGCACTTCGCCATAGATCTCGGGGCGGTAGAGGAAGAGCACGACGTCCGCGTCCTGCTCGAGTGAGCCCGACTCGCGAAGGTCCGACATCATCGGTCGCTTGTCCGCTCGCTCTTCGAGCTTTCGCGAGAGCTGCGAGAGCGCGACGACCGGGCACTCGAGCTCGCGCGCGAGGATCTTGAGCGAGCGGCTCATCTCGGACACCTCGACCTGACGATTCTCTGCGCGGCCCCGGCTGCTCATGAGCTGCAGGTAGTCAATGATGATGACTCCGAGGTCGCCGTTCTGCTGCTTGATGCGTCGCGCCCTCGCGCGCACGTCCATGATCGTGAGGGCCGGGTTGTCGTCGATGAAGACCTTGGCCGACTGCAAGTACCCGAACGCTTCATGCGCGCGGTTCCAGTCGGCTTCACTGAGGTCGCCCGTGCGCAGCTTGGATGAGTCGATGCGTGCCGTCGAGGCGAGGATTCTCTCGGCGAGCTCTTGGCGACTCATCTCCAACGAGAAGAAGAGCGCGGGGCGCTTCACGACCGCGCCGACGTGGATGAGGATCCCGAGCGCGAAGGCCGTCTTACCGGTCGCGGGTCGAGCGCCCACGATAGTCATCGAGCTCTTTTGCAAGCCTTGGAGCACCGCGTCGAGCGAACGGTAGCCGGTCTCGAGGCCATTGAACTGGCCGCGGGTCTCACCGCGCTGCTCGAGGATGTCGGCTTCAGCAAGGAGCAGTCGCTGCAGGGGCGAGACCGAGTCCATCTTGCGGTCGTCGCCGATGGCGTTGATCTTTCGCTCCGCCTCGTCGATGAGCCCTACGACGTCGTCAGTCGCGACGTAGGCATCATCGACGATCTCCCCGGCAACGGCGATGAGCCGGCGCTGCTGGGCCTTCTCACGCACGAGCTCGGCGTAGTGCTGCGCGTTCGCAGCCGACGGCGTGTTGAGCTGTAGCGACGAGAGCACCGCAAGCTCGACGGCGATCGCTCCGCGCTCTTGCAGCTTCGCTTGGACCGTCACGTAGTCCACGGGCTCACCGGCGTGCGCGAGGGCGATGATCGCACTGAAGATCTGACCGTGAAGGGGACGATAGAAGTCCTCTGCGGCAACCGTCTCGAACGCGATGCTCACGGCTTCGCTCGAGAGCAGCATTGCGCCAATCAGCGACTCCTCTGCTTCAATGACGCTGGGCGGAACGCGGCCCCCCGGAGCGGGACGTGAGCGCTGTGCTTCTATCTGCGTCATAAGACCTCAACGGTTGTCGATATCGGTTGTTGGTCGCAAGAACAACAACGTGGGGAAAGCCTGTGCCTAAACGACGACAAAATGCACACTCTTGAAATGTTGCGCCATCGTTGTGACATGACAATCGCCGGGGCGCTACGCCCCGGCGATGTGTACTTCAAATCTTCAAAAATTACTTAGCGACAACCTCAATTGCGACAGTAGCCTCGACGCCATCAAAGAGCGTGGCGGTCGCAGTCGCGCTGCCGACGTCCTTCAGATGCTCGGCGAGATGGATCGCGTGACGATCGAGCGAGATACCCGTCGCGGTGCGAATCGCGTTGACGATGTCCGCCTCGGTGATCGAACCGAAGAGTCGACCGTTCGCACTGGCGCGCGCTGCAATCGTGACAGGGTTCTGCTCGATGAGCACCTTCTGCGCTTCGGCGGCGTCCCGACTCTTCGCGTCGAGGACGTCGCGCGCCTTGCGCATTGAAGCCGCCTGCAGCTCCGTCGTGGAGCTCGCGGCAAGGGCCGCGCCCGACGGCAGCAGGAAGTTTCGCGCGTAGCCGGACTTGACCTCGACGATGTCGCCGCGTCGACCGAGGCCGCGCACGTCGCTTCGAAGCAGGACTTTCATTCGCTGACCTCCGTCACGAGCTCGGTCTCAAAGGTCTCAACGGCTTCACTCGCGTCCTCGAGCAGGCCCTCTTCGACCTGAACCTCAGTGGGAACCTCGACGGTGTCGCGACTCGGACGAGGGCCGCGTGGTCCGCGGTCGTCACGGCCACGTCCCCCGCGCCGCTCGGTCACCGTGCGCTGCGTGTACGGAAGCAGCGCCAACTCGCGCGCGGTCTTGATGGCGTCAGCGACGTCACGCTGGTGCTGTTGGCAGTTGCCCGAGACCTTGCGGCCACGGATCTTGCCGCGGTCCGAGATGTACTTGCGCAGCTGTGCGAGGTCCTTGTAGTCAACGTGGTCGACGCCGTGCTGGCAGAACGAGCACGGCTTTTTCTTCGCCCCGCGACGAATATCGATCTTCGGCGCGCGCTTCGGCGGTGTGGGGTTGTTCCTGCGGGGCATTAGAAGGGCTCCTCATCGAAGTTGTAGCTGCTTGGTTCGTTCGACCGCGGCGTCGATGCGGGGCGGTCGCTCGGTTGAAAACTCGATCCCTCTGCGCGAGGGGTCTTCGTTACGACGGCCGTCGCAAAGCGCAACGACGGCGCGATCTCATCGGCGTTGATCTCGACGATCGAGCGCTTGTCGCCGTTCTCGGTCTCCCAGCTGCGCTGCTCGAGTCGTCCGCTGACGATCACGCGGGTTCCCTTGGTCAGCGAGTTCGCCGCGTTTTCAGCCATCGAGCCGTAGCCCGTGACGTCAAAGTACGAGACGCGCTCTTCCCACTCCTGGGTCTGGCGGTTCTGCCAGCGGCGGTTCACGGCGATCGAGAGCCGAACCGCGGCTTGGCCGCTGTTCAAGAACTTGAGCTCGGGATCGCGGGTGATGTTCCCAACGACGGTGATGGTGTTGTCAGCCATAGCTTCTCCTTAGCGTTGCGCGCCCGAACCTACGCCTGCGCCGTGACACGGCTGGCGTTCGTTCGTACGTGGCGGCGGAGGATCTTGAAGCGAAGCACTTCGTCCGAGAGCGTCAAGATGCGGTCGAGCTCGTCGACGGTCGCCGACTCACCGCTGAACTCCACGAGCACGTAGTAACCCTCTTTACGCTTCTTGATTTCGTACGCCAAGGGACGCTTGCCCCAACGGTCGATGTTTCCCGGGGTCCCACCGTTGGCTCGGATGGTTTCGAGCGCGCGGTCCAGTGCGATCTGGATCGACTGCGCGTCGACGGTCGTGTCGAACACGATCATGGTCTCATAAGGCCTCATGGCCAGTTTCCTTTCCCTCTGGACCGAGCTTGCGCTCGGGCGCCGCGGATACGGAGCAGGGTGTCATTCTTCCCACCGTTTGTGGGAACAGCCATTGTACTGGACGCCGGGGAATCTACCTAATTGACGAGATCTTCGGGGTTCGCGTAGACCTCGTCGGGACCGGGAAACTCGCCCTTTCTCACGTCGTTGGCGTACTCGGCGATCGCCTCGGTGATGATCGGCGCCAGGTTCGCGTACTGGCGAACAAACTTGGCCGGCTTCTGGTTGGTGAGGCCCAAGAGGTCGTGAAAGACAAGCACCTGTCCATCGGTGTCGGGACCAGCGCCGATGCCGATGGTCGGGATCTCGAGCGCCTCGGTGATACGAGTACCCACCACGCTCGGGACACCCTCAATGACGACCGCGAAGACTCCCTCGTCCTGGAGGATCTTCGCATCGAGCTGCAGCTGCTCGGCGGCCTCGCGGGTCTTGGCTTGGACCTTGAACCCACCGAAGGCCATGACGCTCTGGGGGGTGAGCCCCAAATGACCCATGACGGGGATCTCCGCATCAAGGATCGCGCGCACCACGTCGCGTCGCACTCGCCCACCTTCGAGCTTCACGCTGTCGGCGCCGCTTCGGATGAGCAGCGCCGCGTTGCGAACGCTGTCAGAGACCGAGAGGTGGTAGCTGAGCCACGGCATGTCCGCCACGATGTGCACGTCGGGCTTCGCGGCAGCGACGGCGCGAACGTGGTGACACATGTCATCGATGCTCACGTGCAAGGTGTCGGCGTGCCCGAGCACGACGTTCGCGAGCGAGTCGCCGACGAGCAGGAGGTCGACGCCGGCTGCCGCCGCGAGCCGCGCGCTCGGCTCGTCGTAGGCGGTGATCATGACGAGGGGCTGGGCTCCGTTGCGGCGCTTGCGGCCGCGGATCTGAGGGGCCGAAAGCTTCATTCCCCCGCTTCCTGGGCGAAGGAGGCGTTTCGGCGCGTCTTGCCACCGGCCGCCCACTTGCGCACGAGATGGTGAAACGAGCACTCGATGCACACCTCGACGGCGTAGCACTGCACCGGGTCTTCGCGCCGCTCGAGCTTGAGCAGCTCCGCGCGCGTCGAAGGACACGTCCCGCCCGAGGGCAGGCGTGCGCCAAAGACGTAGGTCACCTCGACGAGCTCGGCGTCATGACAGACCGGGCACGTCTCTCCCGTCGATCGACCGATGTTGCGCGCCGCGCGCAGGAGTTCGGGATGCGCGTCACACACGTCCTCAGCACGCAGCTGACCGGCCGCAAGCTTCGCGAGGAGGGCGTGACGCACGAGACCGAACTCGACGACGGCTCCGTTGGCCGTACTCGATCGGAATCGCTTAACCATTACGGGTGATGCTACAGGCCAGTAAAACAACGGCAAGATCGCGACCCTCTCGTTCGATATATCGAAGTGATATGATGGATCGCGTGTTGGACATCGCCATCTTGGGCCTGCTTATGGATCGTGATCACCACGGCTACGAGATCCGCACCCAGCTGCGCGATCGCCTCGGCGTCTGGGCCAATGTCTCCTTCGGTTCTATCTATCCCGCGCTCGCACGACTGGAGCGTCACGGCTTCGTTGAAGCGGTCTCGGTGGCCACTCCTCGGATGAGCTCGCTCTCGACCGGCTCACTCTCGGGCGAACGCGCCTCGCTGCGCTCACTGCGCGCGACGACCGGCCTCGGGAGGCGCGGTCGGAAGGTCTATCGCATCACGGATCGCGGACGTTTGGAGTTCATGGCGCTCCTGGGAGACCCCGCGACCCTCGACGACGGAAAGAACTTCTCGCTGCGCATGGCGCTCGCCAAGTACCTGACGCCAAACCTGCGCCTCGGACTGCTCGAGCGTCGCCGGGCCGACCTGTTGGGTCGCCTTGTGGAAGTGAGAGCCGGCGCGCGCAACGAAGAGCTCGACGACTACGCCCGCGCCGTGATGGATCACGCCGCCAAGGGCGTCGAATTGGATCTCCAGTGGATCGACGACATGTTGAACACGGAACGTAGTAACCAGCAACCCTTCGCGAACGAAGCGAAGTAGGAAAGGAACAGGCTGTGAACAAGATTCGTGTGGCTATTGCGGGCGTCGGGAACTGCGCCAGCTCGCTCATCCAGGGCGTGACGTACTACCGCGACGCCAAGCAAGGCGACCATGTGCCTGGCCTTATGCACGTGGAGCTCGGTGGGTATCACGTCAGTGATCTCGAATTCGTCGCCGCGTTCGACGTCGACGCGACCAAGGTCGGCAACGACCTCGGCAAGGCGATCTATGGGGGTCAGAACAACACCCTCAAGTTCGCCGACGTGCCGTCGCTCGGCGTCACCGTCATGCGCGGTCCGACCCTCGACGGACTCAACAAGTACTACCGCGAGGTGATCGAAGAGTCTCCGCTCGAGGTCGACGACGTCGCCCAGGCCCTGCGCGACGCCAGGGCCGAAGTATTCGTCTCCTACTTGCCGGTCGGCTCGGAAGAGGCCCAGCGCTTCTACGCCCAGGCCGCCCTCGACGCGGGCTGCGCCTTCGTGAACGCCATCCCCGTGTTCATCGCGTCGGACCCCGTGTGGGCGAAGAAGTTCGCCGCTGCGGGCCTTCCCATCATCGGAGACGACATCAAGAGCCAGGTCGGCGCCACCATCGTTCACCGCGTCCTCACCCGACTCTTTGAAGACCGCGGCCTCACCCTCGATCGCACCTACCAGCTGAACGTGGGCGGCAACATGGACTTCAAGAACATGCTCGACCGCGAGCGCCTGCAGTCAAAGAAGGTGTCCAAGACCCAAGCGGTGACCTCCCAGATCGAGTTCGCTGAGATGGACCCCGACAACGTGCACATCGGACCGAGCGACCACGTGCCGTGGTTGGCGGACCGCAAGTGGGCGTACATCCGCATGGAGGGTCGCAACTTCGGCGACGCTCCCCTCAACATCGAGCTGAAGCTCGAAGTCTGGGACTCGCCCAACTCGGCTGGCGTCATCATCGACGCCGTGCGCTGCGCGAAGCTCGCGCTCGATCGGGGCATCGGTGGGCCGTTGCTCGGACCGTCTGCTTACTTCATGAAGTCGCCGCCCGTGCAGTTCCACGACGACGTCGCCTTCGACATGATCGACGAGTTCGCCGCGGGCGCCGAGAACCCCGTCTGGCCGTAACGCCACAGTTTGAATATGGCCGCTCGCGTCAGCGAGGGGCGATATTCATTGTCGGCCCGTCTACTCGAGATCCTCGGGCCGCGGGGCCGGTCGTTGAAGGTCCTTCTGGCGCGGGCTCATGATCCCCACCGCATGGTCATCGGGGTCGCGAACGACGGCGAACCGAGCACCAAAGAAGGCGTCGTACGGGGGCTGCTCGCCTTCGTAGCCGGCACTAATGAGCTTGGCGTACGTGTCATCGACGGCTTGGCGTGAGCTCACGTGAAAGGTGAAGACGGCGCTGGCCTCTCCGCCTGTCCAGCCCGTGTCCCAGCGTCGAGCGAAGGCGGCGCTATCGAGATCGAGGTGGACGCCGGGCGTCGCTACGGAACGATGATGAGCGATCAACGGGTCATCGGTATCGGGAATGGTCGCGCCAAGGAGGCGGTAGAAGGCGACCGCCGCGTCCATGTCGTTCACAATGAGATTGACTTGATCGAACACGGGCTGATCGTCCATCACGTTGACCTCTCAGGTCCGTTCACGCCACCACTCCAGTAGGCGCTTGGCCGCCTCGTCTTCGCTGATCTCACCCTCGTCGAGACGGATCTCCATCAAGAAGTCGAGGGCCTCGCCAACGGCACGACTCGGCTTGATATCGAGCAGCGCCATCACGGCCGTCCCGTCAAGGGCAGGACGCAGGCGCATGAGGTCTTCTTGCTCGCGCAGGATCGCAATGCGCTCTTCGAGCTCGTCCATGCGCGCGGCGAGCGTTTGCGCCTTGCGAGCATTTCTCGTCGTGCAGTCGCTGCGGGTCAGCTCGTTCAGCTCGTCGAGCAGGTCGCCCGCATCGCGCACGTAGCGACGCACCGCTCGATCGCTCCATCCGAGCTTGTAGGTGTGAAAGCGCAAGTGCAGCTCCACGAGCGACGCCACGTCGTCGATGATGTCCTGTGAGTACTTGAGCGCTGCCATCCGTTGGCGCGTGATCTTCGCACCGACGACGTCGTGGAACCGAAACGTGACGCCCTCGTCGGTGATCGCCCGCGTGTTGGGCTTCGCGATGTCGTGAAAGAGCGCGGCGAGTCGAAGCACGAGTGAGGGCGAGGTCTTGTCCACGACGGCCCAAGTGTGCTTCAGCACGTCCTTGTGCTGGTGGACGGGGTCTTGCTCCAACTGCAGCTTCGGTAGCTCTGGAAAGAAGTAGTCGGCAAGACCCGTGCGCACGATGAAGTCGAGTCCGATGGAGGGACGCTCGGTCAAGAGCAGCAAGTCGAGCTCCGCGCGAATGCGCTCGGCGGAGACCTTCGTGAGCCGATCGGCCATCTTCGTCGCGGCCGCTTCGACGGCCGGGTCGATCGTCATCTCGAAACGGGCCGCGAAGCGCGCCGCGCGCAGCATTCGCAGGGGGTCGTCGCTGAACAGGATCTCCGGGTCGATCGGCGTTCGCAGGACCCGATCGTGAAGGTCGCGAAATCCCTGGTAGAAGTCGAACAGTGTCTGGACGTCCGGCGTCTGCTCGTTGAGCGCGATCACGTCCAGGGCGAGGGCGTTGATCGTAAAGTCGCGACGAGAGAGGTCCGATTCGAGTGAATCACCCCATTCGACGGCCGGCTTGCGCGAGTGGTCGACGTAGGCCTCGGAGCGAAACGTCGTGACCTCGACCTTTACCCCACTGTCGCGGAGCGTCCCGCCGATCGTTCCAAAGGCGCGACCCTGTTGCCACAGCGCGGTGCAGAGCGGCTTCATGAGCCGTTCGATGTCCTCGGGACGAGCGTTGGTGGTGAAGTCGATCTCGAAGTCCTCGCGACGTGGTTCGTCGAGCAGCGCGTCGCGCACCGAACCGCCCACGGCGTAGAGCGAGAAGCCCGCCTTCGCGAACGTCTCAGCAACCGGACGTGACAAGCGAGCGAGTTCACCGAGTTGATCGTGGGCGTTCGTGAAGGAGGTCACTGCGAAAGAAGGTTACGGCGCCGAGTTGCGCGTTCGTACGAAGGTAGCCTGTAACTGCAATGTCCCACCGATTTACGTCCTGGTGGCGGGCGCTCAGCGTCGTACTCCTCAGCCTCGCAACGCTGACGTGGCCTTCGGCCTCGTGGGCCGAATCGACGCCCCGGTTCGACATCGTCCACCAAAATGCGCTGACCTCGCTGTCGAGCCTCGGGACGTCGCGGTTCACGACGATCGTGTCGGTCACGCCGCCAAACGCCACGGCGACGGCGAGCGTCGCCATCTTTCCCGCGCTCATCACGCGCGGCCAGATCGAACCGATCATCGATGGCGTCGGGGTTGCGGGACGCCCGCTGTCGGCGACGGGGAGCTTTTCGCTCAGGTGCGCGCGACGGGGCTCCGCCTCCTTCGGTGTGACGCTGTTCACCAACCGAGGGGCTCCCAAGACGAGCTCGTGTGACGGTGTCGACCCGCGACTCCATCTCCGCTGCACCGGTGCCGCCTGTGGCGGTGTGTATCCCCTGCGCTACGTCCTCACCATCGCCGGCACCAAGGTCACCAAGTGGTCGCTCCTGGCCATCCAATCCGGCAGCGTCGTGCGTCCGCTCAGGGTCAACTTCGTCGCCACGCTCACGCAGCGCTCGATGCAGCATTCAAAGAGGGCGCGCGCCGCGCTCGAGGCGATGAGCCGCTACCCTTCGCTGCCGCTCTCACTGAGCGCCAACTACGAGGCGTTGGCCGACATCGATCTGAGCCCGAAGGGTTCGTCGTGGCGCGACGCGCTCAAGGGGGTGCTCGCGAGTGAGCAGCACCAAGCGTTCGCGGCACCTCCCAACGACATCGATTTCGCCGGGCTTGCCGCCAATCGGCTGGCGACCCAAGTCAGTCAGCAGTTCACGCTCGCGTCCGAGCTGGTGACGATCCTGACGGGACGCTTCACGGACAACCCAGTCGTCGTCAACGGCACCCAGTCCCCCGCGGCGCTCCTCGCCCTCGACCGCGCCGGTTTCAACGAACTCGTGCTGCCCGAGAGCGACCTCAGCGTCGCTCCTTCGTCCACCCTCAACTGGGGTGCACCCTTTCACGTTGCGGGTGCTGCCAGTCTGACGGCCCTCAGCACGGACGGACCCCTGTCATCCCTCGTCACCGATACGGCGATCGAGCCCGGTCGACGGGCCGCGCTTGCCTTGGCGACGCTCGCCTTCATGCACTACGAGGCGCCTTACGCCCAAGCGACGCGAACCGTCGTCATTGAGGTCCCCGTGGGTCAGCTGTCCAAGACATTCATCGATGACCTCCTTGGCGGTCTCAGTCACGACGCGTTCAGTCGGCTCGCTCCCCTTCCGTCGTCGTTCACTGCCGCGCTCGTCGGCACGAACGGCGCACCGGCGACGCGCGTGCTCGCTGCGTCGACGTCACACTCGGCGTGGTCGGGCCACAACGTCACCTCGCTCCTCTCGTTGATCGGCGCCGTCACCTCCTACGCCCAGGGCGTGCGGTCGGGAACTATCGCGACGTCGCTGCGCGTGGCCGTCGCAAAGTCAGAGATCGAAGGACAGCCGACGAATCGACAGGCCGCGATCGACGACGCGAGCGTCATTTTGAACAGCCAGCTCACGCAGTTCTCCATCGACCAAAGCTCGATCACGCTCGCCGGTCCTGGCAACGCGATCCCGGTGACGGTCGTCTCGCACCTGCACTACACCGTTGACGCCGTCGTGCACTTGGTCACGAACCAGATCACGTTCCCCAAAGGCAACGCCGTCCCCATCACGATGAACTCGCCGACGCAGTCGATTCGCGTGCCCGCGACGAACGCCAAGGGCAGCTCGCTGACGTTGCAGGTCCTCCTGACGACACCCAACAGCCAAGTGGTGCTCGCGCGCACCGCCATCCAGGTGCGCATTGCCGGCACGTCGGTCGTCGGGTATCTGCTGACGTTTGCGTCGCTCCTCGTGCTCGGGCTGTGGTGGTGGCGAACGAGCCGACGCCGCCCGAAAGCGCGTCACGCTCGATGAACGTCGCCTCTACTCACTCCTCGCGCGTTGCCTCCATGGCGAGCGGCACGCTCGTCTCACGTCTCACCGGACTGCTGCGCGTGCTCGTGCTCGCCTGGGTGCTCGGGTTCACGCCGCTCGCTGACGCGTTCAACCTCGCCAACACCGTGCCGAACATGCTCTTCGACCTCGTGCTCGGGGGCATCGCCTCGGCGACGTTCATTCCCGTCTTCGTCGAACGACTCGCACTCGACGGTGAGCGCCGTGCTTGGAAGTCGATCTCGAGCGTCATCACGGCGTCCGTCGTGGTGCTGCTCGGCGCGACGGTCATGTCGTGGTTCCTTGCGCCCTACATCATCGACGGCTTCACGTTCCTCCAGCGCTCGTCCAGTCACTCGTCACTCGCCGTCGTCGCCGAGCAGCGCACCGTCGCCACCGACCTGCTGCGCTTCTTCGTTCCCCAGATCTTCTTCTACGGCATCATCGGCATCGCGACGGCGCTGCTCAACATTCGCCGGCGCTTTGGCATTGCGACGTGGGTCCCGGTCGCCAACAACGTCGTCTGCATCGCCGTCCTCATCTGGTTTCATCTCGTCGACCCCTCCCCCATCCTTGGTGCGCTCAACGGGTCGCGCGATCTCCTCTGGCTCGGGTTGGGCACCACCGCGGGCGTCGCGGTGCAGTTCCTCTGTCTCGTGCCCTCGCTGTTGCGCAGTGACCTGTGGCGAATCAGCATTCGCCTCGACATGCGAGACAAGGCCGTGCGCACGATCGGCCGTCTCGGCAGCTGGACGCTGCTCGTCGTGCTCGCCAATCAGCTCTCGCTCTACGTCGTGCTCGCCTACGCCTTCGGACTCGGCGGAAACGGCCCGGTGAGCGCCTACACCTACGGCTGGTCGTTCATGCAGATGCCCTACGCCGTCGTGGTCGTCTCGGTCCTCGGAGCCATCACCCCGCAGCTCGCGGGCTTTGCCACCGCCGAGGACTACGTCGGACTCAGCGAGCGGCTTCGCTTCGGTCTTCGCCAATCGCTTGTCATCATCATCCCCTGCACGCTGGTGCTCATCGTCTTGTCCCAGCCGCTCGTCGCGATCTTGCTCCACCACGTGAACGGTTCGCACCACCTCGCGGTTGGCACGGTGCTCGCCGTGCTCGCGGCGGGCCTGCCAGGGTTCACCGTCTTTCAGCTCTGCGTGCGCGGCCTGCAGTCGATGCAGCGCGCCCGCGAGGTCTTTCTCCTCTACGTGCTCGACAACGCGCTCACCATCGTGCTGTGCATCGTGCTCGGTCGACACTCCATCGCCGGGCTCACCGCGAGCGTGTCGATCGGCTACACCGTCGCCGCGGCCGCCGCGCTCGTCGTGCTCGCACGCCACCACGTGAACATCATCACCGGCGTGTGGAGCGTGCACGTGCGTCGAAGCCTCTGGGCGTCGCTCGTCGCGACTGCCGTCGTCGCCGTGGTCTACGCCATACCGAGCTGGACGCGGGGTGTTTTGCTCGTGGCGCGCTTTGGAGCTGCGGTCATCGCCGGCGTCATCGCGTACGGCCTCGTCGTCGTGCTGCTGCGTCGCCGGGTTCGACGGGCCAACACGAAAAGTGCAAGGCTTGGTCAGTTCTAGGGGGAACCATGGCCCGTATTCGAGTAGTCACCGACAGCGCGAGTGACCTGCCGGAATCGTTCGCTCGGTCGCTCGACGTCGACGTTGTTTCGCTGACCATTCGCTTCGGCGACGAGGAGTTCGTCGACCGCGTCGAACTCACGCCCGAAGCGTTCTGGGCGAAGTGCAAGGTCTCAAAAACCCTCCCCGAAACAGCCGCTCCCTCGCCCGGTGCCTTTCAAGCCGCCTACGAACGCGCGAAAGCCGACGGGTTCGACGGCGTGGTCGTCTTGACGCTCTCGTCGTTGCTGTCGGCGACCTACCAGTCGGCGGCACTCGCGGCAGAGGCCGTAGAGGGTTCGATCGACGTGAAGGTCGTCGACACGCTGAACGTCTCCATGGGCGAAGGTCTGCTCGTCATCGAAGCGGCCGAGCTCGCCAAGACCGGTGCGTCCATCGATGAGATCGTTGCCCACACCGAGCAGCTCATGAAGCGCTCGGGCGTCGTTGCGACCCTCGACACCCTCGACCACCTCATCAAGGGTGGACGCATCGGCGGGGCGAGGGCGCTCCTCGGTCAGGTCCTCTCGATCAAGCCACTGATCGAACTGAAGGGAGGCGTCGTCGCCGAGGCGGGTCGCCAGCGCACCCGTGCCAAGGCCCTCGCCGCCGTGGCGAACACGGCGGCCAGCCATGCGCCGCTGCGTCGGCTCGCGCTCATCAACGGCGGCGCCAGCGACGTCGAGACACTCGAAGCGCTCGTGCGCGACATCAAGACCGAATATCCCATCGTCATCACGGACATCGGCCCCGTCGTCGGTACGCACGGCGGTCCCAGGATCATCGGCCTGACGTGGATAGAGGCCTAGGGAGTCCGGTAGGTTCTTAGCGTGACCGACGAGCGCCCCGAACACGACCCCGACCTCGTCGACAAGCTTCTCGGCATCCTCGACCACGGACTCGACGTCGTCCACGACAAGGTGCTGCGCCCGATCATCCTCGCCGCGCGCGCCATCGCCTACGGACTGATCATCGTGCTCGCGGCCATCGTGCTCGTGATCGTGCTCATCATCGGTTTCATTCGACTGCTCGACATCTATGCTTTCTCGGGCCACGAGTGGCTGAGCTACGTCGTTGTCGGCGCGCTGTCGCTGCTCGCGGGAATGATCATCTGGCGTAAGCGCCGACCACTCAAACTGAGGAAGTAATGCCCGAGCACACTCGAGTTCTTATTATCGGCTCGGGCCCGGCCGGGCTCACCGCCGCCATCTACAGCGCACGAGCCCAGTTGAGCCCGATCGTCATTGAGGGCGAACCGTCCTCGACCACCGATCAGCCCGGTGGTCAGCTGATGCTCACCACCGACGTTGAGAACTTCCCAGGGTTTCCCGAACCGCTCACCGGTCCTGAGCTCATGGTCAAGATGCGCGACCAGGCGGCTCGCTTCGGCGCCGACCTGCGCGTGGAAAAAGTGCACAAGCTTGACACCACGCAGCGGCCGTTTCGCGCGTGGTTGAGCGGTGACACGGAGCCGAGCATCACGGCCGACGCCGTCATCCTGGCTACTGGGGCGAGCTCGTTGATGATGAACGTTCCTGGTGAGGAGAGATACCTCAGTCACGGCCTGTCCACCTGTGCCACGTGTGATGGCTTCTTCTTTCGCGGCCAGGACATTGCCGTCGTCGGTGGCGGCGACTCGGCGCTCGAAGAAGCGCTCTTTCTCACCCGGTTCGCCTCAAGCGTGACCGTGATCCACCGTCGCGACACGTTGCGGGCTTCGAAGATCATGCAAGAGCGGGCCTTCGCCCATGAGAAGATTCGATTCGAGTGGAACACTCAAGTCACCGAGGTCTTCGGTGACGACAAGGTGATGGGGCTTAAGGTTCGAGACACCGTGACCGGTGAGGACAGGGTCTTGCTCCTGACCGGCGTCTTCGTCGCCATCGGCCATGCACCCAACACGACCCTCGTGCACGACCAGGTCGACCTCGACAACGGCTACGTGCGCACCGGTCCGGGCAGCTACACCAACATCGACGGTCTCTTCGCCGCGGGCGACGTCACCGACGACGTCTACCGCCAAGCCGTGACGTCCGCGGGATCAGGCTGTATCGCCGCCATCGACGCGGAGCGGTGGCTCGAAGCGCAGGGCATGTGAGCCTGAATCGCTAGGGTGGTTTCCACGCGCCGCAACCGGCGTCCGAGGAGGTACTTATGAGCGAGAACATCACGACCCTGACCGACGCGACCTTTGAGGAGGTCATCGGCGCGTCAGAAAAGCCGATCCTGGTCGACTTTTGGGCCGACTGGTGCGGTCCGTGCAAGATGATCGCCCCGATTCTCGAGGAGTTCGCCGTTGAGCAGTCCGACAAGTTCACGATTGGCAAGCTCGACGTGGACGTCAACGTTGCGACCGCTACCAAGTTCTCCGTCATGAGCATTCCCACCCTCCTGCTCTTCAAGAACGGTGAGGTGGTTGCCCGCCTGGTCGGTGCAAAGCCCAAGGGTGCGCTCCTGCAAGAGATCACCTCGAACCTGTAGCTCGCCTGAACTTCGAACCACTGCGCCTCGGCGACACGGGTTCTCGTGTGCGCGACTTGAAGGATCGCCTGTGGGCGATCGACCTCGGTCCTACGAGCACCGATGACGTGTTCGACAGCGAGACGGTCGCTCTTGTCGAGTCGTTTCAGCGTTCTCGGGGACTGCCCCTTACTGGGATCGTCGACCGCACGACCTACGACCGACTCGCCGAAGCGAGCTGGCAGCTAGGTCAGCGACTCCTGTATCTCACGCGCCCCATGCTGCGCGGCGACGACGTCGCGGAACTTCAAGTACTCCTCGCCCAGCTCGGTTTCAACCCAGGTCGAATCGACGGCATCTTCGGGTCGCACACGGCTGATGCGTTGGCCGAGTTTCAGCGAAACTGCGCATTGGACGCAAGTGCCGCACTCACGAAGGCAACGCTGTTGTCATTGCGGCGCGTGCGTGCGACCAACGCCGCTCGAAGTCTCGTCACCGACGCGCGCGACCTCGCCGGCATCGACCCACTGACCAGTGGTTCAGTGCTGATCTGTGGCGACGGCCCGCTCGCAGCAGGACTCGCCCGTCACTTCGAAGGTGTCGGGGCCATTCTCGTCGCACTCGATGTTTCACAGGAAGAGGCTGCTCACTACGCCAACCTCCATGACGTTGCCCTCGTCTTGTCGTTTCAAACCCTCGAGCACATCGAGGGCCTTCACCTGCACTACTGGGCAAGCTATCGAGCGCACTCCCACCGAGGAGAGGTCCTCGCAAGCGCCCTCGCGTCCCATTTTGCCCACCTGACACAGGCGCCCAGGGTCGAAGTGACGGGCATGGCCCTGCCGATCCTTCGAGAAACCAAGATGACGACCGTCCACGTTGAGCATGGAGAGGTCTCCGAAGCCGTGCTTCACCAATCCATCACCGCGTTTGAGGGTGTGGTGGAGCAGGTTATCCACAGATTCGAGTAGGAAATCCCCTCGAAACCGCCCCAAATGGACGGCGAAAAGCCACTGATTACTGGAAAATGCCAGTAACCCACAACTTCATCCACAACTTGGGGAAAACTTCAACGATAAGGTTAGGTTGAGGGTTGAAGGTCACTTCGACTTTGCAATCGTGCTGTACAGGCGTTCGAGGTCGTCCAGGTCCGCAAAGTCAATAATTATACGGCCATTGCGTCCCTTGAGGTCGACGTGGACCCGCGTGTTGAGGTAGCTCTCCAGCAACTCCTCGAGCTCTGCCACGCTGGCATCAGGCACGGGGCGAAGCCTCGGAGCGCCGTCGGGCGTCCGGTTCGTCGACTCCGCCGTTGGCAGCGGACGTGGTTCGAGAAAGGCCTTCACCGCTTCTTCCGTTGCACGAACGGAGAGTTCGTTCTTGATGACCTTTGCGACCAACGTTGCTTGAGCGTTGGGCTCGCTGACACCGAGCAACGCGCGCGCGTGACCGGCCGTGATCTGGGAAGATGCGAGGGCGCTCTGGGCCGTGTCACCCAATTGCAGGAGTCGTAACGTATTCGTAACATAGGCGCGACTCTTACCGACACGCTGGGCCACTTGATCATGTGTGAGGTCGAATTCATCGACGAGCTGTTGGTAGGCGGCTGCCTCTTCCAAAGCATGGAGGTCGACGCGGTGCAGATTCTCGACGACGGCCTGCTCGAGCGAGAGTCGATCGTTGACGTCATCCTGCAAGAGCACCGGAACGAGCTCAAGCCCGGCAATGGACGCGGCCCGCCAGCGTCGTTCGCCAGCAATGAGCTCGTACTTGTCCGGATCACCGTCGACAGGGCGGACGATGAGTGGTTGAAGGACACCCAGCTCTGCCACTGAGGCGGCAAGTGTTTTGAGACTGTCATCGTTGAATGTTTTTCGAGGTTGAAACTGATTGGGTCGTATCGAATCTACGGGAATCCGGCGCAGCGGATTCGCGGTAGACGTCTCGACCGGCTTTTCTTCGGCGGGGGTTGTTCCTTCGGGTATGAGAGCCCCCAAGCCTTTCCCTAAACCTGGTCTCCTAGGCATTTAAGATCTCCTCTGCTAAAGCACGGTAAGCAAGTGCACCCTTAGACGTGGGATCAAAGACCGTGATGGGCTGGCCGAAGGAGGGGGCTTCCGCAAGGCGGACGGTCCGGGGAATGAGCGTGTTGCACAGCTCATCTTCGAAGTGCTTCTTCACTTCTTTGGCCACGTCAATTGAGAGTGTGTTTCTGGAGTCGTACATCGTTAGTACGACTTTGGTGATTCGAAGCGTGGGATTGAGGTTTCTCTGCACCAAGTCCACGATTCGCTGGAGTTGGGTGAGACCCTCCAGCGCGTAAAACTCCGCCTGCACGGGCACCATGATCTCCGTCGCAGCGGCAAACGCATTGATGGTGATAAGCCCGAGGGACGGGGGACAGTCGATGAAAACAAAGTCAAAGTCACCCTCCACCGAGGTAATTGCCCGCTTCAACCGAAGTTCTCGGGAAATCACCGAGGTGAGCTCCTGTTCCACACCGGCTAAATCCAGCGTGGCGGGGGCCACGAAGAGGTTGCTATAGCCGGTGGGCTCGACAATATCCACGATTGGCACGTCATTTATTAGAACGTCGTACACGGAGCGCTCGAACTGGCGCCCATCGATACCTAAGCCGGTAGTAGCGTTTCCTTGAGGGTCAAGGTCTACGACCAGGACTCTTTTGCCTACTTCCGCGAGTGCTGCTCCCAATGAGATTGTGGTGGTGGTTTTGCCTACGCCGCCCTTTTGGTTGGCTACAGCAAAAATCCTCATTGTGCTGGCGTCCGCCATGAGCCTCTTCCCGACCGTTGGGTAATTTACCGACACTGCGTCGAACCACTGCCATTCAACTCGGTTTTTCGGGCTTCGTCAAGTACCGATGTTTCACGTGAAACATTCCTCGAGGGTCCCGCTTCCAATTGTTTCACGTGAAACCATTCCTGACTGAAAGGGCCATATTCATTGAAGGTTTCACGTGAAACCTGTTCACGTAAGCTCCTCGTCTCCGCGGTTTGTTTCACGTGAAACATCAGAACAAGGGATGCTTCTTCGGCGTTCCAGACGCTCGGGGGTACTCCCGCGGCGTCGGTTTCTCTTTGATCACGACCTCGTATGCGGCGCCGTAGCGGATTCTTCCCTGGGCAACGAGGCCCAACTTCGCGAGTCCAGCGGACTTCCAGCGCACCTCGGCACTTTCCGTAGGGGGTTCTGAGACGATGAGGACTCCCCCAAGCTTCAAGAATCTTGCTGCGCACTCCGCTGTCACCGCCGGAGAACCGAAAGAACGGGCGGTCACCAGGTCAAACTGGTCCTCCAATTCGGGCCAGCGGGCGGCTTCTTCCGCCCGGGCGAGTACAACCTCACCGCCCACTGGTGCGTCCGGCCATGCAAGCACTTCGCGCAGGAAACTACTGCGTTTCGCCATTGAATCGAGCAATACGGAACGGCACTTCCAGTGGTCCAAGAGCACGAGGCCAGGCAGTCCGCCTCCACTGCCGAGGTCCAGCAGCGCGCGCGGGGGAGTCGGCTTGAACGCCTCCCAGCACCGTACGAAGCCTGACGCATGCACAATCTGAGGTTCGATCGGTTGAGGGCCTAAAAAACCCCGCGCCCTCGATTCCTCGAGGGCGCGGGGCAACCAGTCACTATTCACGATGCAATTATGCCGGAGAGACCACCACAAAACGGCGAGGTTCTTCACCTTCAGAGCGCGTGACTACTTTTTCGTCTTCGGCGAGAGCGTCATGCACGGCCTTGCGGTCCGCCGCCGACATCGGCTCCAGTGCTCGCTCTTCTCCCGTTTCGGTAACTTCCTGTGCTACTTGCTTCGCAAACCGTCCCAAAGCTGCCACGCGACGCTCACGGTACTGGGCTACGTCGACCAGTATGCGATCGGTTCGGCTCGGGCTCTTTGCTTGAACTACCGTGCGCGTCACCTCCTGGAGCGCTTGTAACGTGGTACCGCGCGGCCCCACCAACACGCCGAGCTCCGTCGGGGGATTGGCGTTCACGGAAAGTTCGACCGTCTCTTCGTCCAGCTCATTCACCGAGACTTCGGCCGATATCTCCATCGATGCCAAGAGCCCGACGAGGAACTCCTTCGCTATGGCTCCTTGCTCAGCGAGCGTGATACCTTCCGCCATACTGTCCTCCTTCACGGGACTCTTTTCAGATCTTTGGGTTTTCGTCGCGGTAGCGGCGCGTGGCGCCCTTTCCTTCTCAGGACGTGCCTCACCGCCTTGCTTCTTTTCGGACCGGGGACGCTCGTTGCGCCCGGCGTTCGTGCGCGGACGGTCGCTGCGCTCACCCGAACGGCGCGAACGCTTGGGGCGAGGACCGCTCGGACGCACCCGGGCCCTCACTCGAGCTTCACCCTTTACTCGTCCGAACATCCCGGCCTTAGGTTCTTCAAGTACTTCAACTTCAGCGTCATCGCGATGAACCCCAAGGTGCGCAAGCGCCCGGTCCATCGCCTCGTCGACTGTCTTTCCTGTTGTCTCTACCCATTCCATGGGATTAACGCGCCTTTCTCTTTCGCTTCGCCCTGGAGCGAGGCTGACTACTTTGCGGCTTGGGAGTCGGCCGGGACTGACCTTGTGGCCGTCTTTTCGCAGGTGGTTGATTGGTCGGCTTGGTAGTCGCTGGCTTGGGCGCTGCCGGCTTTTCTGTCGTCTCTACGATTTCACTGGCGGCATCGATTCCA
This sequence comes from uncultured Acidimicrobiaceae bacterium, assembly GCA_963724865.1. Classification (GTDB taxonomy): domain Bacteria; phylum Actinomycetota; class Acidimicrobiia; order Acidimicrobiales; family RAAP-2; genus RAAP-2. Next base: position 432,373 of record CAVRWO010000005.1, read on the forward strand.
CCGGCTGCGGCTAAGGGGCGAAGGCCCTGCTTGATCGGATTCGAGACGCCCGTTCGGAACATGATGTCCTGAGTAATTATGCGGATGCCTGTAGAAATAATCATGTAGATCACGACAGCGGCCGGGATGACCATATAGAAGTATGCGAAAACAATCGGCAAGATCCGCTGCATCGTCTGCTGCTGGCTGGGCATTGGTTGACCGGTCTTCTTGTTCCGGTTGTTGATCTGGGCCATCTGGAAGTACTGAAGGAACACCGCTGCGGCCGCGAAGCCGAAGAAGGGAAGCGCGCCAACCCACCCATTGTGGGCGCTGATCGGGAAAGGTCGAAGGCTCAAGTTCAAGCCCCAGACTTTGATAGCCCCGATCGAGTGGACCAGGTTGTGGTACATCGTCGAGCTCTTGGGAATGTAGCGCGGCTCCGGTTTGAGTATCCCTGACTTCAACTTGACGGTATAAGCCAAACCCTTGATGACGCTGTAGAGAATGAAGAGGAATGGCATCTGCAAGAAGAGCGGCAGGCAGCCACCCACGGGGTTCACGCCTTGCTCCTTGTACATCTTCATCATCTCCTCATTGAGGAGTTGACGGTTTTCGGGACCCTTGTACTTCTGCTGCAGCTTCTTGATCTCGGGCTGCATCTTTTGCATGGCGATCATTGACTTGGTGCTCTTCACGGTCAACGGCGTAAGGACGCCCATGATCACGACGGTGAGCGCGGCGATCGCGAAGATGTAGTTGGGAACGAGGTAGTAGAAGAAGGCGAGCAACCACCCGATGGCATGGAAGATCGGGGCGAAGATGGTGCCAAAGAAGTGGCTTATCGAGTGCATGAGTCTGTGCTCCTAAGGTGGCGGGGTTCGGGAACGAGGTCGATACCGTGGGGGCCGAGCGGACGGCACCGCAGCACTCGACGAACGGCAAGCCAGGTCCCGCGAAGGGCGCCGTGGGTTTCGAGGGCCTCGAGGGCGTAGGCGGAGCACGAGGGATAGAAACGACACGGCGCCACACGTCCCGCCCGAAGACGTTGGTAGAAGCGCACGAGAGTGGTCAGTGCCCTGGTAGCTGGGGAGTCAGCGGGCATGGGCTCGCTCCAGGGCTTTTTCGAGGTGGTGGTGGAGTTGTTCATAGGAGAGGTTTCCCGTCTCTAGACCACATCTGATCAGGTATGTTCCTGAATGTGGCTGAGGATCGAGGTCGTCTATCAGGGCCCGGAGCTGGCGGCGGAGTCGATTTCGCTCCACGGCGTTTCCGACCTTTCGGCCGATCGCGTAGGCCACATCGACGCCACTGCTGTCCGAGTGATTCGCTACGAAGCTGATTCGAAGCGGCCCACTCTGACCGCGGCCAGTCGGTGTCGCAAAGAGCGCGAACTGCCGGCGGGTTCGGACCCGGCCGGGCACCCTACTTAGACCGTCAACTGGTGACGGCCCTTGTTGCGACGAGCCTTGAGGACAGCACGGCCGGCACGGGTGCGCATACGCGCGCGAAAACCGTGTGTTTTAGCCCTCTTCCTCTGATTCGGTTGATAAGTACGCTTCACGAAAACCTCTTCTCAAATAGTCAAAGCGCTTCGCGTCACCCCCTGGGGGTCGCTGGCACGCCATAGCGGGCAATCTTACCGTACCCATTGGTTCACTCCGGCAAAAGACCGAAAATGGGTGTATGGTGACTGTCCCCGCCAGAGAAACCCCGGTCTCAGTCGGCGAATGCGCTGTGGATAATGTCAGAAGTGGCCTGTGGAGGAAGATTGTGCAAAGCGGCGAAGAGATCTGGTTGGCTCTGCGAGACTCCTTACGCGGTAACGCTTCTGAGGCGGTGTGGGCAGCAGGACTCAGCACACTCCGCCTTGTGGATTACCACGACAACGAGCTGATCATCGGTGCGCCAAATCAGATTCAACTCCTGCGCGTTCAACAGCGTTACCTGCCCTTCATCACCGAGCAAGCGCAGCAGCTGGTTGGTCGTCCGCTGCAAGTTTCCCTAACGGTCACCGAACCGACGATCACATCGACCATCGATGAGTCGGCGCACGATGGTCCCGACGTTCCTCTGTCCCCACCGGTCGCGACGTTCGCCGCGAGCGTGGACCAGCCGGCGCGTCTCGATCCGCGAATGACCTTTGACTCTTTTGTGCCGGGTCCATCCAACCGGCTCGCGTTCGCCGCTGCCCAGTCTGTCGCTGAAACCCCTGGTCGGGCCTACAACCCCCTCATGATCTACGGAAACTCGGGCCTGGGGAAAACCCACCTCCTCCACGCCATTGGCAACTACGTCCAAGAGAACTACCGAGGGCGCAAGGTCCTGTACGTCTCGACTGAGACGTTTTTGAACGACTTCATCCGCGCCATTCAAACGCGGACGCAGTTGTCGCTGCACGAGCGTTACCGCGAGAACGACGTGCTGCTCATCGACGACATCCAGTTCATGGAGACGCGTGGCGAGACGTTTCACGAAGAGATCTTTCACACGTACAACGCGCTGCACGGCGAAGGCAAGCAGATTGTGTTGACGTCGGATCGTTCGCCGCGCGACCTTGCGGGACTGCAGGATCGATTTCGCAGTCGCCTGCTGCAAGGCCTCGTTACCGAGATCGATCAACCAGACCTCGAGACGCGCATCGCGATCCTTCGCTCAAAATCGGAGCGTGAGGGCATCGCCCTGCCCGACGACGTTGCCGAGTGGATCGCTCAGCGCGTGCGCGACAACATCCGCGAGCTCGAAGGCTCGATCACGATGCTCCGGGCGTTCGCCAACCTGCGCCAAGAGCCCATCACCCTGGAGCTGGCCAAAGCACATCTCACGAACCTGGGACAAGAGCAGATCGTGCTGAAGCCTGAGACGATTCTGTCGGTCGTAGCCGATTTTTACGGGCTCTCGGTGGAAGAGGTCCGTGGGTCGAAGCGGCTGAGACCACTGGTCCACGCTCGCCACGTCGCGATGTACCTCATTCGCGACCTGTTGAACAACTACTCCTACCCGATGATCGCGCGGATCTTCGACGGGAGGAACCACACCACGGTGATAAGCGGTGTGGAAAAGATTCGCGAACAGCTCACGTCGAACCCGGAGATGCTGTCGCAAATCAACCAGCTCAAACGCCGTCTGCAGGGGGAGAACTAGTCACGAACTTTGTGGGCAAACTAGTGATGAGATTGTTGATTAGGCGTTGACAACCGACTGGTCATCCACATCACTTACAAGTTGAACCCTGAGGGTTGAGAGAGTTAGTCACAGCGCTGTGGGTTCAAAGAGTTCGACGAAATACAGTTTCACCAGGGTATCTACGACTTCCAACACATTTCCACAGCACTACTACTACTAAGACTTCTCTACATTGAAAGACACACCGTAACCTCAGTAGCAAGGAAAGGCAGTTCTATGAAGTTCAAATCAGAGCGCGACATCCTCGTTGAGGCCCTGACCGCAGCGAGCCGCGTTGCGGCCACCCGACTTATTGGTGCGTCATCTGGAGTGCTTCTCTCGCTGACCGGGAATCAGCTTGTCGTCACTGGTACCGACCTCGACATCACCGCTCGAACGACCGTAGACGTCATTGGGATCGAGGACGGTTCGACCGTGGTGCCGGCACGACTCATCGTCGACGCCGTGCGCTCCCTCGAGGCCGGCGCAGTGACCGTGTCGAGTGGCGATGACAATGTGGAGATCTCACTCGGACGTGCCAAGTTCTCGCTGCGAACGTTTCCCGTCGCTGACTATCCGAAGCTTCCTCCGGTGAGCGGGCCGGTGACGTCCATCGCCGCCCTGGATCTGATTCAGGGACTGAACCAGGTAGTTCGCGCCGCGGCGAGCGACGACGCCCGCCCGCTCCTTACCGGCGTGCTCTTTACGACCGACAACGGCACCCTACGGCTATTTGCCACGGACTCCTACCGGCTCGCGGTACGCGATGTTCCTGGCGTGAAGGGCATCAGTGACACCGAGGACCTCCTCGTGCCTGCCCGCGCGCTACAGGAGCTACAACGCGCAGCCTCGTCGCTCGCGCACGACGCGGAGATCGGTGTCACGCTGAGTGATGCCGAGATCTGCTTTCTCGTCGGTCCGACCAGCATCGCCTCGAGGCTGATTGACGGCAACTACCCCTCGGTGCTGCAGCTCATTCCTGCGAGCTTTCCCAACCAGCTGCGCATCGCGAAGGACACCCTGTTGACGTCGCTCCGTCGCGCGAAACTGCTCGCCAAGGATTCGACGTCGTCGGTGCGTCTCACGATGAAGGATCGCAACCTCGAGATCAGGACGCAGAGTCACGACGCCGGCGACGTCGAAGACAATGTCGACGCGGACTACACGGGTGAAGAGATGACGATTGCCTTTAACCCGAGCTTCTTGATCGACGGTGTCGAAGCGGTGTACGGCGACGAGATCGTGCTCGAGATGTCCGACTCCGTGCGCGCGGCCATGGTGCACGGCGTCGACGACGTTCGGTTCCGCTACCTCTTGATGCCCGTTCGAGTTCAGTAGCCGGTGCGTCGTGGGTCTCCACGAACTCACCCTTCGCAACTTTCGCCTCTTTCGTGAGTTGAGTTTCGAGCCTGATCGCGAAGCTATCACCGTGCTCATATCGCCAAACGGCACCGGCAAGACGTCCGTCCTCGAAGCGGTGTACGCCCTCGCGACCGCGTCGTCGTTTCGAACGGGCGCAGCGAGCGACATGATTCGAAACGGTGAGGCAATCGCTGAAGTGCACGGTGTGATCTTCCAGCGTGAGCGTCGAGTGCAAGTCGACCTCACGTTGACGCGGGGCGTGCGCAACACCACGAAGCGCATGCTCGTCAACGGTCAACGTCCGAGGTCGCGCGCGGAGCTCTCCGAGGCGCTGCCACTCACGGTCTTCACCCCCGAAGGCGTCGACGTCATCCGCGGTGGACCCGAACACCGACGTAACTATCTCACGACCCTTTTGACCGACGTCGAGCCACTCACCGGCGAGATCATCGAACGGTTCGCGCGCGTGCTGAGTCAGCGCAACGCCCTCCTGCGCGCCCTCGAGGGGAGTCGGCCGTCAGCGAGCCAACAGTCCGAGATCGAACTCTGGACGAGCGACTTCTGCGCGATCAGCGAGGAGCTCGTCGCTCATCGCACCGCGCTCACCGAGAGCCTCGCGCCACTCGTCGCCACGTTCTACCGAGAGCTCTCCGAGAGCGACAGCGATGTCAACGTCACCTACGAGCGATCGTGGCGCGGCGACCTACGCGACGCCCTCACTGGGAGCTTTGACGACGATCGTTTTCGGGGTTACACGACGGTCGGACCGCATCGTGACGATCTCGAAGTCTCACTCGAGGGCCGTGACGCCCGGCGCCAGGCCTCCCAGGGGGAGCAGCGCTCATTGGCGCTGGCGCTGCGCCTGGCGGGCCATCAGCTGGTGCACCAGCGACGGGGTGTCGACCCGCTTCTCCTGTTGGATGACGTGTTCAGCGAGCTCGACCCCGCCCGAAGTCATCGACTCCTCGGCCTCTTGCCAGCCGGGCAGACCCTCGTGACCACGGCTTCGCCGCTGCCCGGGGCACTCACGCCCGCCGCGGTGATCGACCTGTCCTTGGTGACCTCGTGAGTCCCCGAGACGATCCAGCGCCACTCAGCGACCTTCTCAACACCCTCGCGGGACGTCTCCGTCGGGTCGATCTTCGGCTCATCGATCGCGCGCGAGAGCTATGGCCGAGCGTGGTCGATCCGGTGCTTGCCGAGCACTGTCGCGTCGAGATGATCAAAGATGGCGTTCTCATCGTGAGTGTGCCGTCGGGTGCATTCGCGCAACAAATCAGGCTTGAAACCGAGTCGATTGTTCGCGGTTTTTCTCCTCTCGGAGCGGGCGCGCCAACCTCAGTGAAAACGGTCCTTCAGTAGGTCAGAAATCCGGTCGAAACAGGCGTTTTGAACGTTCGTTTTTGGTTGGACGTGACAGCCATTCGGGTAGGATGGAGGCATCAAATTACAGACAGCGCTTGGCTGAACACGTGCCCCGTCGTTTGCATCGAAAGGATTTCTGAGTGGCCGAAAAGACCAAAGGTTCGTCTAGCTACGGGGCTAGCGACATCACTGTTCTTGAAGGCCTCGAACCCGTTCGAGTTCGCCCAGGAATGTACATCGGTTCAACCGGTCCCGCCGGGCTCCACCACCTCATCTGGGAGGTCGTTGACAACTCCGTCGACGAGGCAATGGCTGGATTTGCGACGCGCATCGACGTGACCTTGCTCGCCAACGGCAGCTGTCGGGTGACCGACGACGGTCGGGGGATCCCGGTCGAAGAGCACCCCCAGTACCCAGGAAAATCGGCCGCGGAGATCGCCCTCACGGTGCTGCACGCCGGTGGCAAGTTCGGCGGCAACGGCTACAAAGTCTCGGGCGGGCTTCATGGCGTGGGCATCTCCGTAGTGAACGCACTCTCGACTGAACTTGTACTTGAAGTTGACTGGAACAACGAGCACTACAAGATGACGTTTCGCGACGGTGGAAAGCCTCAAGGGAAGCTTAAAGTCACCGGTCCCGCGCCACGGGGGAGAACCGGTACAACGGTGACCTTCACGCCAGACCCAACGATCTTCGAAGATGTCGAGTTCCGTGCGCAGACCGTGCTCGAGCGACTCCAGATCACGGCGTTCTTGAATCGCGGACTGGACGTTCGTTTCACCGACGAACGTCCCGGACATGAAGCGAAAGAGACCTTCAAGTACAACGGCGGCATCGTCGACTACGTCCGCCACCTCAACAACACGAAAGAGTCGCTGTTTCGAAAAGTTGGATTCTTCGAGCAGTCCGAAGAGACCCAAGAGGTCGAGGTCGCCTTCCAGTGGAACACCGGCTACTACGAGAGCATCTACTCCTTCGCCAACAACATCTCGACCATTGAGGGCGGAATGCACGAGGAGGGTTTTCGAAAGGCCCTCACCAACGTCGTCAATCGCTACGCGCGCAAGCGCAACCTCTTGAAGGAAAAGGAAGAGAACCTCAAGGGTGAGGACATCCGCGAGGGACTCACCGCCATCGTCTCGGTGAAGCTGCGCGATCCGCAGTTCGAAGGTCAGACCAAGGGCAAGCTCGGCAACGTGTCGATCCGCTCCATGGTTGAGCGCGCCACCAACGAGAAGCTCGCTGACTGGCTCGAAGAGAACCCCCGCGAGGGCGGCCAGATCGTCGCGAAGGCCATCTCGGCGTCGCGGGCCAGAATGGCAGCCCAAGGAGCGCGCGACCTCACGCGCCGAAAGAACGCGCTCGACGGCGCTGGCCTTCCGGGCAAGCTCGTGGACTGTTCGTCAAAGGATCCCCGCGAATGCGAGCTGTTCATCGTCGAGGGCAACTCGGCGGGCGGCTCCGCGAAGGACGCGCGCGACCCTCGGGTGCAGGCGATTCTTCCCATCCGCGGCAAGATCTTGAACGTCGAGAAGGCGCGCTCGGACAAAATTCTGAAGAACACCGAAATCCAAGCGCTGGTCTCGGCGATCGGCGCCGGCGTGGAGGGCGAGTTCGACCTGTCCAAGATCCGCTATCACAAGATCATTCTGTTGGCCGACGCCGACGTCGACGGAAGTCACATTCGAACGCTGTTGCTCACGTTCTTCTTCCGTCAGATGACCGAGCTGGTCAACAACGGCCACGTGTACGTCGCCCAGCCGCCGCTGTACTCCACGCTGGTCGGCAAGGAGAAGGTCTACTTGCACGACGATCTCGAAAAGGCGAAGTTCCTCGAAGAGCACCCCGACCACAAGAACGACTTCCAACGTCTGAAGGGACTCGGCGAGATGGACTTCGACGAGCTTCGCGACACGACGATGAACGCCACGAAACGCGCGCTCTTGCAGATCACCGTCGAGCAGGCGGCCCTCGCCGACGAGGTCTGCTCGATTCTCATGGGCGACGACGTCCCGCAGCGCCGCCACTTCATTCAGACGAACGCCAAAGACGTTCGCTTCCTAGACATCTAGGAACGGAGAGAGATGCCTCGCACCACCAAAGGTTCCGGAGCGGGAACCCCACCACCGAACGACGACAGCGTCGTTGGTTACATCGAGCCGATCGAGATCAACCTCGAGATGGAGCGCTCGTTCCTCGAGTACTCGATGTCGGTCATCGTGTCCCGAGCCCTTCCCGACGCTCGTGACGGCCTCAAGCCCGTCCACCGCCGCATCCTCTATTCGATGTTTGACCAGGGACTACGACCGGACCGTCCGTACGCGAAGTGCGCCAAGGTGGTCGGCGAGGTCATGGGTACGTATCACCCCCACGGCGACAGCGCGATCTACGACGCGCTCGTGCGCATGGTCCAGGACTTCTCGATGCGCCACCCGCTCATCAGCGGTCACGGCAACTTCGGCGGTACCGGGCCCGACGAAGGTGCGGCCGCGATGCGCTACACCGAGTGCCGCCTCGCGCCGCTCGCTTTGGAGATGCTCGACTCGATCGACGAAGAGACGGTTGACTTCGAGCCGAACTACGACAACTCGACCCAGCAGCCGGTCGTCCTGCCCTCACGGTTTCCGAACCTGCTGGTGAACGGCTCCCAGGGCATCGCCGTCGGCATGGCGACCAAGATTCCGCCCCACAATCTGGCCGAGGTGATCGACGCAACGCTCCACCTGCTCGCGAACCCTGACGCAACGCCCGACGATCTGATGAAGTTCGTGAAGGGTCCCGACTTTCCGACCAAGGCGCAGATTCTCGGCCGCCAAGGGATACTCGACGCGTATCGCACCGGTCGCGGATCGATCAAGCTGCGCGCCGTCGCAGAGATCGAAGAGACCAGTCGCGACACGCGCATCGTCGTGACGGAGTTCCCCTACGAGGTGTCCGTCGAGTCGATCGAGCAGAAGATCTCCGACCTCGTCAAGAACGGCGAACTGGACGGCATCGCCGAAGTGCAGAACGACTCCGCGGGGCGCCAAGCGCGCCTCGTGATCCGCCTCAAGCGCGACGCCAACGCCAACGTGATCTTGAACCAACTCTTCAAGAACACCGCACTGCAGACGACGTTCGCCGTGAACATGCTGGCGCTCGTCGACGGCGTGCCCCGCACGCTCAAGCTGACCGACGCACTCAAGCACTACATTGCTCACCAGGTCGACGTCGTGACGCGGCGCACGCAGTTTCGCCTGCGCAAGGCGGAGGCGCGCGCGCACATCGTCGAAGGGCTTCTCAAGGCGATCGACATGCTCGATCAGGTCATCGCGACCATCCGCGGATCGGACGACCGGCCGGCCGCGCGCAGCGCGTTGATGGAGGCGCCGTTCTCGTTCTCCGAGGAGCAGGCGAATCACATCTTGGACATGACGCTCGGACGACTGACGCGGCTCGGTCGCAGTGAGCTGGACGAGGAGATGGCCAAGCTGCGCGAGACGATCGCCGAACTGCAGTCGATCCTCGCGAGCGACGTAAAGCTGCGCGGCGTGATCGCCGACGAGCTCGCCGTCATCAAGGACAAGTACGGCGACGAGCGGCTGACCCAGATCGTGAACGACCCCGGAGAGCTGGGCGTCGAGGACCTGATCCAGGACGAGGAGATCGTCATCACCATGACGCGCGCCGGCTACGTGAAGTCGGTCGCTGCAGACGCGTTTCGCACGCAGGCTCGGGGCGGACGAGGCGTGCAGGGCGCGAAGCTGAGGGACGAAGACCTCATTGATCAGGTCATCCACACGACGACGCTCGCGTACCTCTTGCTCTTTTCGAACCGAGGACGGGTGTTTCGCCTGCGCGGTCACGAGATCGCGATGAAGGATCGCACGGCAAAGGGCACGGCGATCGTGAACCTCCTCAACCTTCAGCCGAACGAGTCGATCCAGGCGATCGTGGCAACGGACGACTTTCCGATCGACAAGTTCCTCGTCTTTGCGACGGCGAACGGGACGGTGAAGAAGACGGCCTTCAGCGAGTACGACAAGTCGCGTCGCGAGGGTTGGATCGCCATCAACCTGCGCGACGGTGACGAGGTCGTTCGCGTCGTCTCGACGGGCGGGACCGACGACCTGATGATGGTCACCCACCGCGGCATGGCGATTCGCTTCAGCGAAGAAGAGGTGCGCGAGATGGGTCGGGACGCGACCGGCGTGCGGGGCATCAAGCTGCGCGACGACGATCGCGCCATCTCACTCGATGTCGTGCGCGAGGACGCTGACCTGTTCGTCGTGACCGACACCGGCTTCGGCAAGCGCGTGAAGACCGACCGGTTCAACCGGCAGGGCCGTGGGGGACAGGGCGTTCGCGCGATCAAGCTCACGGCTGCGCGCGGTTTCGTGGTGGAGGCCTTCATGGTTCGCCTCGACGACGAGGTGCTGCTGGTCTCTTCGGGCGGCGTGCTGATTCGCACGCCCGTGCGCGAGGTCTCCTCCCAGGGCCGTGACGCGACCGGCGTTCGCGTGATGAACCTCGACGAGGGTCACAGCGTCGCGGCCGTCGCGCTCGTGCCCAACGAAGACGAGGACGACTAGAGCGACCGGCTCGCCCCGGCCCGTCGTAGGGCGCGGACGATCTCATCGGCGCCTTGCGCACCGAATAGCGTCGCATAAACGGTCTCGTGAGAGAATGTCGAGATGCGTCACCCCTCCCCGCTGTTGGCGTCGAGCGCACCCTCGAGAGAAAGCGTCCTTCGCGGGCTCTCGCGACAGACGCGGACCGGTAAGGTGATCAGCCGCACGAAGAACACTCACCGAGGAACGCCCATCATCACCTTTGCCGTACACCGTCACGCGACTCGCGCCTGCTTTGCGGAGAGCCCGTCAACCGGGTGCTCTCTCGGCGCGCGTCGAAATGTCGCGTCGGTCCCCGCTGAGCTGCAACGCCGCTAATGCTCATCGTCAAAGAGTTGGGCATAGAAATCGGCCCTCGGCGCCTGCTTGAACCGGTCTCGTTCGTCGTCGGCAACGGCGAGAAGGTGGGCCTGGTCGGTCGAAACGGCGCGGGGAAGTCGACCCTGCTCTCGGTCCTGCTCGGCTACCACCCCGAGCATCTGCGCATCAGCGGCTCGGTCGCGACCCAAGGCTCGCTCGCGCACCTGCCCCAAGAGCCGGTCGCCGGTGGGCTGGGCGTCGAACCGATCGGGCTCTCTCACGTTCTGTCCGCGCGCGGCGTCGACCGACTCGACGCGGACATGCAGCACGCCCGACACGAGCTCGCGGCCAGTCCCAACGATGAGACCATCGCTCGCTTCACGTCCCTCGAAGAGGAGTTCCGCGAGGCCGGTGGATATGAGGCCGAGTCCGAGGTCGCCCGCCTCGCCGATGGCCTCGGACTAAAGCAGGATCTGCTGCTCGAAGACCTCGGCGCGCTCTCGGGCGGGCAGCGTCGTCGCGTCGATCTCATGCGCGTGCTCTACGAGCAGCCCGAGACGATGGTGCTCGACGAACCGACGAATCACCTCGACAAGGCGGCGAAGCGCTGGCTCTTTGACGAGCTCGAGCAGTTCCGCGGCACCGTGCTCGTGATCAGCCACGACCTGCCCCTGCTCGACCGCTCAATCGATCGCGTCCTGGCGCTGCGCGATGGACAGCTGCGCGAGTACCGAGGTAACTACACGAAGTTCTTGCAGCTCGAAGAAGAGCGCCGCCTCTCCGAAGAGAAGATCGCCGCCCACCAAGACGCGAAGATCGAACAGTTCTCGACGCTCGCCGACTCGATGCGCGGACAGACCGCCAAGCGCGCCCGACTCGCGAAGGTGCTCGACCGCCGGGTCGAGAAGCTGAAGGACAACCGCATCGAAGTGACGAAGAGAGAGAAGAAGGTCACGTTTCGCCTGCCGGTGCCTCCGCGCAGCGGTGACGTGCCGATGACCGTCGAGCACGTCGCGGTGAGCTACGGGTCGTTGCACGTGCTGCGCGACGTGAACTTCATCACGCGTCGGGGAGACCGCATCGTGATCGTCGGGCGCAACGGCGCGGGCAAGTCGTCGCTCTTGCGCTGCCTTGCGGGAACCCAGCACGCCCAAGGGGGCGTCGTCAAGTTCGGCACCAACGTGACCGTGGGCTACTTCGCGCAGGAGAACGAGCAGCTCAACTTCGAGAAGACTGTCCTTGGCAATCTCGACAACTCGACCGTCGAGTCCGACGTGCAGCGTCGCTCGATGCTCGGAGCCTTCGGGCTCAAGGGCACGGCGGCTCACCAGATGCCGGCGACACTGTCCGGCGGTGAGCGCGCAAAGCTCGCCCTCGCGATTCTCGCCTCCTCAAAGGCCAACCTCCTGCTGCTCGACGAACCGACGAACAACCTCGACCCGGCGAGCGTGGAGGCGCTCGGGGTGATGATGCATCAGTGGAAGGGAACGATCATCGCGGTAAGTCACGAACGTGGCTTTGTTGAGGCGCTCGAGCCGACGCACGCCGTGTTGCTGCCCGAGGAGTACTTCGACCTCTGGGACGACGAGTACATGGACCTGATCGAACAGCGCTAGCTACTCAGAACCACCGATAGCGAAGGATTATGCGCTCGCGCATCCACGGAAAATGCCTCCTGCGAAGGGAAAATGGGACTGTCCAAAGAACCATTTCCTAAAACACAGGAGGCATTCCAAAGATGAGTTTACGCGTTGATTCCACGTCGAGGGTGATAACCGCTTATGCGGGCGCCGAGCTGCTTCGCGAGACCGCTCGTGCGGTTGGTCTCGACACCTCCGTGTCCCAGCATGTGCACTTGAAGGACCGCGCCCGCGGACTGAGCGAGGCGCAGTTTGTCGTGTCGATGGCCGAATCGATCGCGCTCGGGGCGCGCTGCCTCGACGACCTCGCCATCGCGCGCGGCGATCTCGCCCAACGCGAACTGCGGGGCTTCGCCGTGCCGGCGCCCCAGACCGCGGGCACGTGGCTGCGTCGGTTCAGCCTCGGTCACCTCCGCCAACTCGACAAGGCGCTCGAATCCGTGCACCGGCGCGCGTTTGGGGCGATGGGCCTCTCCGAGCTGACTCTCGACTTCGATTCGACCTACGTCTACAGCCGCTCGACGAGACGCCAGGGGGTCGATCGCACCTACAAGCGCGCCTACGCCCTGCACCCCTTGCTGTGTTTCGAAGCGACGACCGGCGTCGCCGTGCACGCCCGGCTGCGTCGCGGACGCGCGGGTCCCTCGACCGGGATCGACACCTTCGTGCGCGAGACGCTGAAGCGCGTGCCCCGGGGCGTCGCTCTTCGCAGCCGGCTCGACTCGGGCTTCTACAGCGCGAAGCTGTTCAGCCAGCTCGATCGAGCCTCGGTCACCTACCTCTGCTCGGTGCCGCTCGTCCCCGCGATCACGGGACCGTGCACGGCGATCGCCGACGAGTACTGGCAAGCCTGTCTCAACGGCGACGGTGAGGTCGCCGAGTTCGGTTACCGCATGCGCAACGGCTCTGAGTTTCGCCGCTACGTCGTCAAGCGCATCAAGGTCGATAAGGGCGAGCAGCTCAGCTTCGACACCGGCTTCTATCGCTACTGGGTGCTCGTCACGAACGACCACGAGCGCAGCGCACTCGAGCTCGAGTCCGAACACCGACACAAGGCCGACGTCGAGGCGGGCATGCGCGAGCTGAAGAGCAACTTCGGGCTCCACGCATTTCGAAAGCACGGCTTCATGGCGAACTGGGCGTGGCTGGAATTGGTCTGCCTCGGCCACAACCTGTGCTGCTGGACTCAGTTGCTCGGTCACCTCGGCGCAGGCCGAGCGGGCGAAAGGTTGCGGGCCAAGCGCCTGCGCTACCGGTTTCTCGCCGTGCCGGCCATGGTCACCCACAGTGGCCGTCGTCTCACGTTGCGACTGCCCGAGCACTACCCGTTCCTCGATCGATTTAGAACCGCACTCTCGACACTCCAAGCGCTCCCCACCCCGAGCAGCTGAGCACGCCACCCTCGAGACGACGCGGTCGTCGATCGCCCTCGGGGACGGTTGCGCACCATGAAACACGGAGGTCGTCCCCAGAGCCACGCAGAGCACCTTCACGACGTTCGCGACGGCACAACTACCACGTCGACGTCAAAAACGATTGCCTAAAACTGCGCCTCAGGAATCTACCGAGGGATTTGAGTAGTTAGGCGAGGTGGCGCTCGCTCGCCCAGTGGGACAGCTGATGGCGGTTGGAGAGCTGCAGCTTGCGCAAGACCGACGAGACGTGGCTCTCGACGGTCTTCGTCGAGATGGCGAGCTCGGTCGCGATGTCACGATACGAGTAGCCGCGCGCGATGAGCCGCAGCACCTGTCGCTCGCGGGGCGTCAACAGGTCGAGATCGGGATCGACGTCGCCCGCCTCTAAGTGCTTGCCCTCGAGGGAGAACGCGTCAAGCACGAAGCCGGCCAGACGCGGTGAGAAGACGGCGTCGCCTGCGGCGATCCGGTAGATCGCGTCCAGCAGGTCCGGGCCCGAGATGTTCTTCGTCACGTAGCCGCGCGCGCCCGCGCGTATGACGCTGATCACGTCTTCGGCGGCGTCGGAGACCGAGAGGGCGAGAAAGCGGATGCTGGGGTCCTTGTCGTTGACGGCGCGCAAGACCGCAAGTCCCCCGCCCGCGGGCATGTGGACGTCGAGTAGCACGACGTCAGGGGTTCGCTCGATGATCATCTCGATCGCGGCGTCGACCTCGTCGGCTTCGCCGCAGATATCGACAGACCCGGCGAGCTCGCTGCGAATGCCGGTGCGGATGAGCTCGTGGTCATCGACCAAGAAGACGCGAGGCTGGCTCATCGCTGTTCCGTCCGGGGCACCGTGAGCTCGATCTCGGTGCCGGCGCCCACGATGCTCTTGACCACCGTGGTGCCGCCGTGTTGATCGATGCGCTGGCGGATGGAAAGTGTGATGCCGCGACGGTCGCCCGGCACGGCATCGACGTCAAAGCCACAGCCAAGATCGCGCACGAAGAGGCCGATCGTCGTGGGTTCGACCTCGGCGTAGATCGAGATGAACTCCGCGCCCGACCAACGGGCCGCGTTGATCGCTGCCTCACGACCGGCTGCCACGAGGGCGGTGACGGCGTCGGTTGCGGCGCAGTCGCCAACGACAACGAGCTCGACGCGAACGCCGTAGTCGTTCTCGATCTCGTCCTCCAAGCTTCGCAGCATCGAGCTGAACGAGCTCGTATCGCCGTCGCCGGCGTAGTTCGGGTCGAAGAGCCACTGGCGAAGCTCGCGCTCTTGCGTGCGGGCGAGACGGACGACCGCGGCTTCGTCGCCGGCCGCGCGTTCGATCAACGTGAGGGTTTGGAGGACGGAGTCGTGCAAGTGCGCCGCGACCTTCGCCCGCTCTTCGACTCGCACGCGCGCCTCGCGCTCTCCCGTGAGGTCGTTCAGCGTCGCGAGCCACCACGGTGCGAACAGGACCAGCACGCCGCCGAGTATCGCGACGGCGGCCAGGAGTGCGGGCGTCGCGAGGCCCCACGCGCGACCGACGTGGTGAAGGATCACCAGGCCGAGGAACACCAAGACGGCGCCGACCACGAGGCGAAAGGCGACGTTGCGACGGCTCTTCGACGAAGCGACGCCGATGATCGGTGCGGACTTGATGAGGGTCTCGAGATGATTGAGCTCGTCGGGTGACGCCCCGCGCCACACGCCGACGAGGGCGAGCAGGCTCAAGAAGAACGGCCACGTGTAGACGCCAAGGTTGGGCATGCCGAGCGAGTGCAGGACGAAGAAGATGGCGACGATCGCAATGAGCGCGATCACGATGCGGTAGAGCTGACGATGACGACCGACGAGACGTTGGGCAATCGACTCGTGCTCGTTGGCACGCGGGAGGCTCAGCCACAGCACCATGTAGAGCAGCACGCCGATCCCCGAGACGAGGGCGAGCAGCGAGAAGACGATGCGCACGGTGCGCTCTTTCACGCCGAGGCGTATAGCGAGCCCGCCGCAGACGCCACCGATGATCGCGTTCTCCACGCCGCGGCGGTACGGCCGATATGGGGTGCCGATGATCGCGCGCGGCGGTGTCTCAGTGGTCACGTCGCTCCTCTCGGTTCAGTACCCCTCCAGTCTCCCACGGGCCTCGCCGACGTGTCCTCAGGGAAAACCCCGAGTTCTCAACACGCGTCACGCGTCCGATTCGGGTTCTCCCTGATTGGCGCCGAGGGCTGCGCAACTTACATTGATGTACATGGACGAATTCGACATCTTGGATGAGCACGACGAGGCGACGCCGCCAGAGACTGACGCGTCGCCACCGCCAGCGCCGCACGATACGACAACGCTGCACCGCAGTGCGACCAAGCGCGTCTTCGGTGGTGTGGCGGGCGGACTCGCCGAGCGCTTCGACATCGACGCCAACATCGTGCGTGTCGTGTTCGTGGTGCTGGCCCTCGTCTACGGGCTTGGCATTGCGCTCTATCTCGCGATGTGGGTGCTCATCCCACGCGCGCCGTCGAGCGACACCGTCGTAGTGGAGCCAGTCGATGAGTCCCCCCGGATTCGCTGGCTTCGCTACGCATTACCGCTTGCCATCGTCGTGTTCGCGGTCATCATCATCGCGACGATCCACTCGGTGCCCAACCTTGGCAAGGCCTTCTCCTTGGTATGGCTCATCTTCTTGATGCTGCTCGCCGTGATCGCACTGTTCTCCCCGGCCCGCCGCCTTACGTTCCGCCGATTGGTCGCGCTCGCCTTCCTCGGCTTCGTCAGCCTTCTCATCGTGCTCTCGGGAGCGACGCTGCTCACCCTGCAGGTGATCGGTGTGCCGGTGCGAGGCGGAAGCGGCGTTCGCGAATGGTCCCCGACCACGATGAGCGAAGTGCAGCATCAGTATCACGGCGCATTCGGCGAGACGACCGTCGACCTCTCGCACGTGGCATTCAGCGGGACGACCTCGGTGACGGTGACTCAGGGCATCGGTCGGCTCATCGTTGATGTGCCAGCGGGCGTCACCGTCGATCTGCGCACCCACGTCGGTATCGGGAATGTCGTCAACTATGACGCCGGTTCGGATTTCATCTCGCCTCCCGCAGTGGTGCATCGCATACCGGGAGCGAACCTCGTGTTGAACCTTCAGATCGGCATCGGCCAGATTCAACTCGTCCACATTGTCAGCAGCCAGAGTTAGTTGTTAAGGCCTGACGAGGCGGCGGTTGAACCTGCAACGTAGCTCGGCTCGAGCGCGAGCTCACTCCAGGTGCGTGTCGCCGTTGCGCCGTGCTGGGGCGTGACCGAGCCTGAATAGGTGTAGATCGGGAGCAACCACAGCGTGCCGCTCTTCAGCTGGTAGCTCGCCAAACTCACGGTCTCGCGCGAGAGCGACGCCTTGGCGGCCGGCGGCTTCGCCGCGGCGGCGAACGAGTGGGCCTCGGTCGTGTTCAGCTCGGCGACGCCGGTGAGCGGACTGAGAAGCGGGTAGGCGACACCTTTTCCGACGTCGAACGCGGGTCCCGCGGCGTAGAGCAACGTGTTCGCGGGGTCGACCGTGAAGCTGATCGACTGGTCTGTGTCTGCACCGTCGACGACAACGGTGTAGTCGGCCGTTTCACTGCTGACGGTGAGCGGTGCGCCCGCGGGAGTGGTCGTGGACGTCGTCGCGGTCGAGAAGCTGGGCGCGCTCAGCGTGTAGTTGTACCCAAGTTGACTGACGTAGCGGCGCACCACCGATTCGACGGCAGCGTGACTGGGCATGGCGACCGACGCCGACGCCGACTTCTCGGCTGGCGCCACCTTCGGAGAAGTGGAGGAGTAGTACCACTGGGGCACGTCGGCCGCGTCGTACGAGAGGGCGGCACCCGAGGCGCTCGTGATCGTGACGATGTTCGATCCATTGGTGTTCCGCACCTTGCCAGCAACGTCGAACACTTTGGCCAGTCGCGCGATCTCGCTCTTGGCGTTCGAAGGGAGCTTCAGCTCGAAAGAAGCGAGTGACGGCGGTCTCGCTGGGATGGTGGAGGTGGCGCTGAAGTGGACGTCCTCATAGGTCGCCATCGGGAGCGCGGCAGAGAAGCTCGCCGACGGAGTGGTCAACGCCCGCGCGAGAGCGAGGGCCGGGAGCGACGTCGGGGCCTGCGTGGCTACCAACGTGAGCGCCGTCGCGAGTGTCGCGGTGATGAGCCCGAAACCGAAGCGGGCCTGCAGGCGCTGCCAGTGCGTGCTGCGTGCGCGTTCGGGCGTCGTGACGATCCGCGCGATCATCGCGTCGAGGTCCGCGTGGCGGTAGGGCTGGTCAGCCGCGGGGTCGAGCGCAGCGAGGCGCGCTTCTACGTCACTCATCGTTCCTCCTTTCACTTGGTACTGTCGCGAGAAGCCCCAACATTTCAGTGAACCTCCGCGGCGCTCAGCAACTCGCGAAAGCGTGCCTGCGCTCGCGAGAGTCGCACTGCTGCTGCGTTCGTCGAGATCACGAAGTGCGCGCCGAGCGCGTGGGTATCGAGCCCGTCCCACGCGTTCAGCAGAAGGATCTCGCGGTCATCGTCGCTGAGCGAGGCGAGCGCGTCGCGAACGCTGGCGTCAGCGATGACGAACTCCTCGGCCGACGGGTCGCTCGAAGAGGCGTGAAGCGTTGACTCGAAGGCGGAGCGACGGTTCTTCGAGCGGCGGGCGTTGCGCAGCACGTTGCGGGCCACCCCGAGCATCCAGGGCAGCTCCGCGTCAGCCGGCACCCGATCGAGCCGGCGCCACACGACGACCATCGTCTCTTCGACGAGGTCGTCGAGGTCGGCTGGTGTGAGGGGATAGAGCCGGCGTCGAAGGTAGTTGGCAACGGCGCCGGAGTGCTCGTGCACGAGGCGAGCGAACCGGTCCTCCTCTGGCACGCTCATGTCCCCTCTCTGTCCGGAAAGTCCTGATTCTTACCGAAGAAGGGAGCTATCCGCGCAACAGACCGACCTCTTCGTCGCTGGTGAGCCAGCGTGCTGGCCAGTCTCCGTCGTCCCACCATTCGACGACGTCATCGACGCTGTCCTCGAGGGGCCGAAGCTGAAGGCCTTGGGAGAGGGCGAGGGAGCTGTCGAGCGCCGAGACGTTCTCGATGTCGGGGCTCCAGAGCGGAAACTTGCTGGCGAGACCGTCTGCGCTGACGTCGTCGGGACGCACGATGGTGATAAACGTGTCCTCAGGCGCGACGTGTCGGGCGATTGCGTCGACCAGGTCGACAAACGTGTCCGGCGGCGTCGGACCGGCGACGTGATAGGGACCGGGGAGCCCGTTCTCGGCGACGCGCACCACAAAGTTGGCGAGGTCGCGCGCGTCGACATATTGGACGACACTCCCTTCGGGCCCGGGCACCGCGATCTCCCCGCCGCGTCGAGCGCGTTCGACCCAGTACGGAAAGCGCAGCGTCTTGTCGTGAGCGCCGATCACGTAGGTGGGCCGAATCATCGTCGAGTCGTCGCCGAAGTACGCCGCGCCTGCTCGCTCACTGGCGGCCTTCAGCGGTCCGTAGGTGGATTCGGTAATCGGAGCCTCGAGGTCGTCGAGGTCGTCTAACAGCGTGAGCGTCGACTCGGTGGCGCCTGGAGATCGCGGATCCTCGTAGGCCGAGACCGAAGAGATCTGAACGTAGTGGCCGCCGCGTCCGTCCAGGGCTCGCGCGAGCCGTTCTACATCGCTCGGCCGGTAGGCGATGGCGTCAATGGTGACGTCGAAGTGTCGACCATCGAGCGCAGAGAGATCGCCCTGGCGATTCCCGACGATCCGCTCGATCGACTCGGGCAGGTCGTTTGGCGTCTCGCCCCGATTGAGCACCGTGATCTCGTGCCCGTGATGCCACGCTGACCAGGCGATCGCTCGACCGACGAACGCCGTGCCACCCACAATCAAGATCTTCATGGCCCTCCCTTTTCGCTCCACGTTACGAGGCGAATCCGTTCTTCACGAACGTCAGCACGGACAGCGCACTCGCCAATTCGCCTGGATCGACGTTTCTTTCGAGCTCGCGGTTGATCTCATCGACCGTCTCTATGACGGCCTTCGCGTAGTCGCGGCCTTCTGTCGTGAGATGGACGCAACGGCGGCGTGCGTCCGTGGCGTCAATCTCGAGCGATGCGTAGCCACGTTCAATCAGTCCGGTCACCATCTTCCTCGCGGCCTGGCGCGAACCCCCGAAGGGCACGGCGAACTCGCCAAGCGCATGCGGGCCTGTAGCGAGAAATCTCAGCGCGAATGCGTCGCTGCGGCGATAGTTGGTGAAGCCACGCGCGCCGAGGTGCCGAGCCATCTCTCGCACCCATCGTTCGCGGGCGAGTGCGAGGACGTCGCCGAACAGCGGTCGTTCGAGCGATTCCATGCTCCAGGGTACCAGTTAGGCAACTAGGTTGCATATCTGCGAAATCTGTGCGACGATGTCTCACGGAGGTGAGGTCCATGACACAGGTCGCGAAGGTATGTCGCGTCGGAGCCGTCGCGCTGGCCGGAGTCGTGATGGCGTCGGCACTGGTCGTGCTCTCGGGCGCCCAGGCAGTATCGAGCGCTGGGGGGACGGCGACCGGGTGCGCGTCACCCGGATCTTCGGCGACGCTCACCATGAAGGTCGACGGATTTGAGCGGACGGTGATCGTCCACCTTCCGCGGAGCGCGCCCGACACGACACCGCTCCCGCTCGTGCTCAACCTTCACGGCAGCGGCAGCACCGCGCTCGAACAAGAAGAGTTCACAGGGATGAACGTGACGTCGAATCACGAGCGCTTCATCGTGGCGTACCCCCAAGGGCTCATTCCCGACGGCACGGGATTCGACTGGAACGTTCCCGGCCAGCCCTTGGTCGGCGGTCGCAGCGTGCCGAAGAACTCGGCGAACGACGTGAAGTTCTTGACGGCGCTCGTGGGCATCTTGGAGCAGCGCTACTGCGTCAATCCCAAGGAGGTCTACGCCACGGGATTCTCGGGGGGCGCGCGAATGACGAGTCAATTGGCGTGTGACAGCGCTCTCCTCTTCGCGGCGGTGGCCCCGGTGAGCGGCCTTCGTCGACCCAGCCCATGCCCCGCGACGCGAGCGGTGCCGGTGATCGCCTTTCACGGTTCGGCGGATCCGGTCGATCCCTTCAACGGGAACGGAGCGGCGTACTGGACGTACTCGGTGCTAACGGCGGAGAAGTACTGGGCCGGGCAGGATCACTGCTCGCTCGACGCGACCACGTCGAAGCCGGCGTCGGGCGTCACGCTCACGACCTATTCGAACTGCGCCGACGGGGCCAAGGTCGAGCTCTACGAGCTGGCGGGAGAGGGACACGAGTGGCCGGGTGGGCCGACCATGCCCGCCGAGCTCACGGCGCTGCTCGGTCCCCAGTCAAACGCCGTGAGTGCGAACGCACTGATGTGGTCGTTCTTCGCCGCCCATCAACTGGCGAGCTGACGCGACCGCCTGACTACAGAAAGCCGAATCGCGACAGCGGCCAGATCCGGACGAAGGCCTTGCCGATGATGCTCGAATGCGGGATCGTGCCCCAGAACCGGCTGTCGCACGAATCGGACTCGTTGTCGCCCACCATGAAGTAGTGGTTCGCTCCCACGTGAACGGTGCCTAGGGCCTTGCCCAGAGGAACACCAGGCTGCAGCCACGGCTGCTTGAGTCGATGCCACGTATGCTCGCCGGGATTTTCGAAGTAGATCGTGTTGCCCTTTGACGTGAGCGTCTGACCGGGCAGTCCGATGACCCGCTTGACGAGATCGGCGACATCGTCACCGCACACCGTCGCGACGGCTTTTGGCGCCTTGAAGACCAAGATGTCGCCCGTGTGGATGGTCCCTAACTCCACGCTCAGCTTCGAGACGATGATGCGATCGCCAATCTGCAGTGTGGGTTCCATCGAGCCTGACGGAATAAAAAACGTCTGAAAGACGAACGTTCGGATGAGCAGCGAAATGATGACCGCCACCACCACGACGATGCCCCACTCGGTCAGCGCACGCGTTCGCGACCGCCGTTTCACCGGAGCGGGAGTCACCTCGTCGTCAACGTCGAGGGCTGTAGGGGGAAGCGACACTCGCTCCACAGTACTGGGCGCGAGACGCGGCGAGGAGTGCGACCTGGTCGTCGCCCGAGAACACGGGTCTGCGAAGGCGGACTACGTCGATCCTGGCGCGCGTTCAACGGCGTGACGGCGACGTGGCCGCTCTGCTCGCCTCATCCCGCATCTGCTGTAGAAATCGACCACGCAGCTGTCCACTTGGCGCGCAGAAAAGACTCGCCGTCGTTTGGTATACACAGCAGTTTCTCAAGCACCCGTCACAGAACCGACCGACAAGATCTTCGCCGTCATGGATCACTCGTCACGATCGCGCAATGAGCGCTCGTTACGTTGTCCGCGGTCGTAAAGAACGATCACACGGCTCTTGAAAGGAACGTACATGTTACGAATAGCAAACCATCGACGGTCGCTGCGGCGCATCGGCGTCGGCATGGTCGCTTCGTTGGTAAGCGGGCTCGGACTGACGAGTCTCGCTTCGACGAGTGCTACCGCAGTGCCGAACCCGACGGCAACCGCCCCACACATCATGACGATCATGATGGAGAACACCGACTACAGCCAGTTCGTGGGCTCTCCTCAGATGCCGTTCTTGAACGAGATCTCCCACGAGTACGCAAACTTCACTCAGGCGTACGGCTGGACGTACCCGAGCCTGCCCAACTATCTCGAGCTGCTTTCGGGTTCAGACTGGGGCACCTCGGGCCACGACTGTGACATCACTGACTCGGGATGCAGCGACTTTGCGGGGCCGACACTGGTCAACCAGCTCGCGAACGCCGGGCTGACGTGGAACGCCTACTACCAGGGTGACGCGTCCGGCTGCGACCAGAGCGACGGCGGCGGCAACTATCCGTACTGGCACAACGCGTTTCGCTACTTCGCCGACTTCTCGACCCTCTGCAAGAACATCTCGAACTTCAGCGATCTCAACTCCAACCTTGACTCGCCCAACGCCGCCGACTTTCAGTGGGTCGTGCCCGACCTCGTGAACAGTGGAGGGGACAATGGGACGATGCAGTCGGGCGATTCCTGGCTCAACAGCGAGCTGCCCCAGATCATGAACACCAACTGGTACCGCGAAGGCGGTCAGATCGTGATTCTCTACGACACCGGCTACGAAGACTCGTCCTCGACGCCCTCTGAGGGCGGCCAGATCCCGATGGTCGTCGTCTCCGCACGCACCCAAGACATGGGTTCGATCGCGACGCCGATCGACACCGCGGGCGTCCTTCGCTCGATCGAGCAGGCCTACGGACTGTCGTATCTGGGCGACGCGGCGAACGCCGCCAACGGCGACCTCGGCAACGCACTCACGTCGGGACGCCCGGTCGGACGAACCGCACCCAGCACGTCGAGCGGCGCGATCTTGACGACGTCACTGAGGGGTCCTGACAACGTGGCTTCCGTCAACGGTTTCGCGGCCCAAACGCTTGCCCTCAACGGTGTGGCGCAGGTGCCCACGGGTGGCGGCATCTTCGGTGGTCAGCTCAACCAACAGAGCCAGCAGCACTCCACGATCACCGTCGGTGAGAGTGCAGACAGCGAGGGCGTCATCACTGACAACGGCTCCTCGGTGTCGGTACCCAACACGTCGGCGCTGGAGTCGGTGAGCTGTACGTCGTCAACGCAGTGCTACGCGGTCGGTCTTGCGCCCTCGAATGATGATGAAGGCGTGCTCGTGTCGATTCGCAATGGCCAACCGACGTTAGAGACGCCGGAGCCGGCATTCATCGGCCTCTACGGCATCGACTGTACGACGACGAGCACCTGTTACGCGGTGGGATACGACAACGACGATGACGCCGACGCGGTCACAACGATCACCAATGGTGTGGCCGGCGCCCTCAATGAAGTCGAGCCGGGTCAGGGTGTCGGGGAGTGGTTGAACGCGATATCGTGCCCGACGACCACCCAGTGCTTCGCCGTCGGTTTCGTCAACTACTACCCGTCGATCGTTCCGATCACAAGCGGCGTTCCCGGGACCCCGGTCACCATCTCAGATGGCGGCAACGCGTGGTACGTCAACGGCATCGACTGCTCGAGCGCGAACTACTGCGTGGCGGTCGGGGAGAACGACGTCGAGCAGGGCATCGTGAGCACGTTCGTAAATGGGGCGGTTGGCACCACGCAGGTCGTTCCCAACACCGAGAACCTGTACGGAGCCGGCTGTGACAGTGAGGGCGACTGTCTTCTGACGGGTGCCAGCGTGCCCGGATCCGATGGCTACAGCGTCGGGACGGTGACGGGCTTCGTGAAGGGGACGCTCCAGAGCACGCGCACCGTCGCCGGGACGAACGGATTTGGCCAGATCGTCTGCGGCCAAGACCTTGACAACTGTGTCGCCGTGGGCGCCGAGTATCGGTTCTGATTCCCACAAGAAATGTGCGCGAGGCGGGGCTGTTTCGGCGGCCCCGCCTCGCTCGCTCGACACACGATCTCAGTAGCATCAACCGGTGGAGCATTTAGAGAACTGCGTCGCACTCGATCTCGAAGTCGACCGCTATGCCGACTCGTTGGCCAACGCCGACCTCGTTGCGCGAGTGCCGTCATGTCCCGAATGGAACGTGCGAGACCTGACCGAGCATCTCGGCACCGTGCACCGCTGGGCGGAGCGCCTCGTTCAATCCCGCGCTATCAGGCGCATCCCTTTGGCGGAGACGGACGTGGGCGATGTCGACATCAATGCTGAGTGGCTCCGCGCGGGTGGGCACACGCTCTCGGCGACGCTGCGCGCCGCCGATCCCGATCAGCCCATGTGGGCGTGGGGCGCCGACCAGCACGTTCGGTTCTGGTCTCGACGGCAGCTGCACGAGACGCTGGTGCATCGAATCGACCTCGAACTCGCCGTCGGTACTGCTTCTCGTGTGGATCCGGCTGTCGCCGTCGACGCGGTTGACGAGTTCTTCGACAACCTCAAGTCCGATCCGGACGTCAACGTCTCAACGCGACCGTCGCACCCTGAGGGAGAGCGCCTCCGGTTTCGCGCGATGGGCACGTCGTCCGCATGGAACGTGGAGCTTCTTCCCGAGGGGTACCGATTCGTCGACGGCCTTGACGAGCCCGGCGCGGAAGTCTCCGGCGAGCCCGCGGAGTTGCTCGCCCTGGTTCTACGTCGGCGGGCACTCGATGAGTGCACCGTTCATGTCGACGGCGAGGAGAGCCTCGTCGCGCACTGGCTCGCAAGCACCGCGTTCTTGTAGGGATCTTCGTCGAGAGCACTCGCGCCGCGACGTAGCCTCGTTGTCGTGACTTCCTTCCTTCGTGACGACGTGTACTACGTGTGCTCGGTCTGTGGGGCGCACTACGAGGTCGAGCTCAGCCGAATCAGCTGTGACTGTGGTGGCGTGCTCGATCTGCACTTCGACGCGCCACCCCTCCCGGCGTCGCTCGACGGTCGCGGCCCCGGACTACTGCGGTACCGCGAGGCGCTGCCGATTGACGAAGCCTGGCTGGCGCGCGCCGATCTCGGTGCGTCGAGAACGCCACTGCTCGAAGTTGGTACGACGTTCGTCAAGTGCGACTACGTCACCCCGAGCGGCTCATTCAAAGACCGCGGCGCCGTCATGCTGGCGGCGCTCGCCCTCGGACTGCGGGCAAAGAGTGTTGTCGTCGACAGCTCGGGCAACGCCGGTGCGGCGATGGCCGCTTCCTGCGGGCGTATCGCGGTGCCGTGCACGGTCGTCGCGCCCGCGAGCGCGCCGGCTGCGAAACTCGCCCAGTCGCGTGCCTACGGCGCGAACGTCGTTGCCATCGAGGGACCGCGTGCGGCGGCGACCGATGCCGCTCTCGCTATGGCCACAGACGGAGGGTTCTACGCGAGTCACGTGGAAAATCCCTTCTTCACCGAAGGCACGAAGACCTGGGCGTTCGAGGTGTTCGAGCAGCTCGGCGACGCTCCGGCCGAGGTCGTCATGGCGGTCGGCAACGGGAGTCTCTTTCTCGGCGTCGAACGTGGCTTTCACTACCTGCTTGACCAGGGCCTCGTAAGTCGCATGCCCCGCATGGTGGCGGTGCAGGCGAAGGGCTGGTCGCCGCTCGCCAACGACGTTGCCGAGGATCGAGGCGCGCCCCTCGCCGACGGCATCGCGATCGTCGCCCCGCGCCGATTCGCCCAGATTGTTCGTGTGATTGAAGCGACAGGAGGTGAGGTGCGCACCGTCGGCAACGAAGAGATCCTGACGATGGCATCGGAGTTGGCGCACGCGGGTCTTTGGGTCGAGCCGACGTCCGCCGCGGCGTGGGCGGGTGCCGCGCGATCGAGTGCTACTGACGGACCTGTTGTCGTCAGCCTCGGCGGCGCTGGCTTCAAGGCGGCGTAGTAAACAGAATCAGCGGAGTCGGCGAAGATTCATTCGTTATCGCGAAGCTCATCACGAACCTCCTTGAGCATCCTTCGAATCTGATCAGCTGACTTAAGGTCATTCTCCGCGAGACGATCGGATAGCGACTTCAGAAGATAATCTGCCTCGCGATCAAGAAGAGAGTTCGCGGGTGTGCTTCGGGCAACTAGTCCTCGAGACCGTTCGGTCGTTTGGTACTGATGCCTTTTGGCGGGCGACCTGTTTTGGTCCTTCAGCGCTCCACGGACGAAGCTTTCGAAGCGATAAATCGTGTTGGGTGTCCTTAGCTGTGCCATATTCTCGAGTGAACCGATTGAACAGCTTTCGCCGCTCTCCACGGCCCCAATCACGTCAGATCCGAACCTAATCTCTAAGATTTCGAGGACTGAACACTCGCCTGCGGTCAAGCGTTGCAGGAGAATCGTTGCGGCGTCGTGCTGCATCAGTCCGAGCGAACTCAAAGATGCACGAAGCTGGGCCCAAGTTTGGGGCCCCATGCCCTTGGGGCATTGCAGTTCTCGCTGAAGGTCGGCGCGACGCAAAGAACCTACGAATCGGCTGAATGACAGGAACGTTGCCTGCGGGATTCGGTTTCGGTCGTCACTTCCTGGAGTTGGTGCGGCAATCGACACCCTAGGGGATGACATAGGGCGTGATTCTACGTAACTTACGGTAAGTACGCTCTCTGATGATTATTCGAGACACAAGAACCGGGAAATTAGCGGGAGTTCCTGGAGATACCGGATGCGGGCGCACGGCGGTTACTGGTAGAATTACGCGTAAGTATTGGACGTGAACGCTAGGCAATTTCCAACACTGGAGGTATGCGTGATGTCACTCAAGGCGCGATGGGCGAAGTTCGTCGGACGGAAGTACCGTGGCGATGTGTCAAGATCCGATGAACACCTAAAGATGAAACAGGCATTTTCGGAATGCGCAGGTCAGTGGGTAGCCGTTGATCGCAAGACGGGCGATGTCGTGGCCGCACGCAGTAGTCCTTACGACCTCTCCGCGTATATCAAAACCAACGGAATTCGAAACGTTGACATATTGAGGGCCCCCTCGGAGCAAGAGCCAGAAATGGTTGGTTTCGGCTGAACATCCCAGTCGAGATTCAATAGTTGATCGGGTTTTAGATAGTTTGTCGACCCCGTCGCTCCCTTGGCGCTACCCGTTCCAATTGGACGCGCCCCGACAGCGCGAAATTCTTCGACCGATCGTCAGTGCTCGATTAGTGGGCGGCGATCTCAGTACTCCGGTCAAAGCTCTTGTGGACTCTGGATCGGAGCACGTGTTAGCGGCCCCCTGGATGGCATCGGACGCAAATGTCTCCTTGGACAGTCCTAAATACAGCATCAATCTTGGGATTGGCGGAGACAGCCCGCTGGTGAGATTTGTCGATGTTGGGATTCGGTTGTTGCATCCAGGTGGGGACGATGATCATTTCATTGAATGGGAGACAGAGGTCGGGTTTCCCGATACGTGGCGCGCGGCTTGGCCAAT
The DNA here is from genome assembly GCA_963724865.1 of uncultured Acidimicrobiaceae bacterium. GTDB lineage: Bacteria > Actinomycetota > Acidimicrobiia > Acidimicrobiales > RAAP-2 > RAAP-2. The sequence goes on from CAVRWO010000005.1 coordinate 460,057, forward strand.
GTTGTTGGGTCAGCACGGCTTTTTCGGTTCTCCTCGGGTTGGTGTGGGCGAATTCTGATGGTCAGGCGGCGCTCGAGGTGGGCAGTTCGATCGTGAGCCCGCCGCAGCAGAGGTAGATCATCGCGATGACCGCCTCGGCCGAGTGGTGTCCGTAGCCGCGGTGATTGATGAGACGGATCTTTGAGTTCAGTCCCTCGAGCTTCGAGTTCGAGAGGTTGAGCTCGATCGCCGCCAAGATGCGCGCACGGTTCTTGCGCACGGTCTTCGCCAACTTCACGAACGCCGGGATGCGACTTCGACTGGCCCAGCGCAGCCACCACTCGAGGTGCATTGGTGCGTCGTTGGGATTGCGCAACCGGTAGAGGTCACGCAGCCCCTCTTTCAACTGCCAACTGCGATAGAGCACGGAGTTACTTCGTCGCAGTTCGTGCAGCACGCTGAGCTGCTCGTCGCTCAAGTTCTCCGGGTCCTTTAAGAGTGCCCAGCGGGTGTGCTTCGTCCAGCGGACTTGGTCGCGGGGTCGGACCTCTTCGAGCCTCGGCCGACCCCGGCGTTTCTTCGGGGCGACTCGCCGCTCCTCGTTCCAGGCCCAGCGCCGCGCCTGATTGATTGCCTCGTTGGCGAGCCAGATGAGGTGGAAGGGGTCGACGCACTGACGCACGTGCGGGGCCTTCTCGTTGACCGCCTTCTCGTAGGCGATGCCCATGTCCAGGCTGATGGCCTCGAGTTTCGCCACCCGCTTCGGACCGAGCTCGTCAAAGAAAGCCGCCAGCGTGGCGCCGTTCTTGCCGGCCTTCGCCCAGACCACTCGACCCGCACGGTCGTGGTCGGCCACGACGGTCAGGTAGCGGTGGCCCTTCCGATAGGAGACCTCGTCCACCCCGAGGCGGGCCAGTCCCTCAAAGCGGTCGTCGCTGAGCACCTCACCCACCACGTCGATGACGATCTTGGCGACCGCCTCCCAACTCACCCGCAGCAGCTTGGTGATGGTGGTCTTGTCGACACGCTGGGCGAGCCACGCGACCACTGCACAGAAGTCCTTCGTGTGGCGCGCGCCGGGTCGCGCCCAGGGCACATCTTCGGTGCGCACTCGTCGGCACTTCGCACACTCGATTCGACAGATCTCGGCTTCGAGGAAGCATTTGGTCACCCCGAGATCGAGGTGTCGCCAACGACGCGTCGAGCGGTCGTAGTGCGACCGGGTGGTCCAACCGCAAGGACACTGATGAGAACGCTTCCGTCGATGGATCTTGACCACGACGCCTTCGGGCGTGAAGGTAACACCTGACACGGCGACTCCGTCGATGGCGATGATGCGGTTAAATGCAGTAGTGGCGCGCACGTAGCTCTCCTCGGTTTTGGTTGCTTGGACGCTTCCGAAACTACGAGCACTACGTGCGCGCCATTTGATGAGGGTTAAGGACTTCGAGGAGTGGCCGTCAACCCAAGTGAGGACTGGCCTTCAGAGAGAGCTACGTCACGTCAAGGGCATCAAGTTACCCACGGGATCCCGAGGAGTCCCGCTTTTTCGACCGATTTACCGTCTCGATGCATCGATCCGCCGCTTTGACCATTATTGAGGAATGGAATAAATTCGATGAACGTTTTGGGATAGAAACAAGGGAGTCCGACTTCCACACTCAGCGAAGATTCTGAATCGGAGTCTGAAAGTCTGATGGCTCGCGGCGCCGTTTTGCGACCACGAGCGCGGTGAAAGCGCCTATGCCGGAATGACATCACGTCTCGGACACATTCCGGGGGGCGGGTGCGACTACTAGGGCACGAGAATTCGACGGAAGCGACGAGCAGCGAAGGTGAGCCCCACGACCGCAATCGCAAGCAAGTAGCCCAGACGGAGCAGCATGATCCACTGGAACTGTCCGAGGTCGAGCCCGCGTAGCAACGCGGCCGACTGGTAGAGCGGGGAGAAAGCGACGATCGCGCCGAGCCAGCGCGGGTACAGCGTGATCGGGAAAAATGTGGCCGAGAAGAGGAACAGTGGCAGTTGCACCAGCGACACAATGTCGAAGTCCTGCCAGGAGCGTATGTAGGTGCATGCGGCGAGTCCCGTGCAGCTGAAGGCGAAGCTGGTGAGTATCGCCGCGGGCCAGCAGAGGATCACCCACGGGGTTGCGGCGTCACCGAGCAGTGTCATGCACACGATGAACGAGGCCGCGTAGATGGAAGCGCGCGCCAGCGCCCACCAGACCTCGCCGAGCGCCACGTCAGTGACGTCGAGCGGGGTGGCCAAGATGGCGTCGTAGGCGTGGGAGATCTTGAGGCGAAAGAAGGTGTTGAAGATTGTGTCGATTACGGCGCCGTTCATGGCTGACGTCGCGAGCATTCCGGGCGCCACGAACGTGGCGTAGCTGATCACCACGCCATTGACGTGCAGGGGGCCGACGAGTTTGTTGAGGCCGATGCCAAGGCTCAGCAGATAGAAGAGGGGTTCGAAGAAGCCAGAGATCAGCATCAGCCACTGAGAGCGATAAACCATGTAGTTGCGCTCGAAGACGTGGAGCGATCGACGCGAGCCGAACTGGGGAAGCGTGCGCGTGAGCATCAGTCCACCAATCGCCGGCGCATCGTGTGACGGCCCCAAGCCACGCCAACCCCCGCCATCACGATGAGGTACGCCAGATGACCCGCGAGTGCGGGCGCCGATCCGTGGCCAAAGGCTGCGGCACGAGCGAGCGCCACACCGTGATAGAGCGGCACCAGCTGGACGAGCGGGCGGAGGTCGCGCGGATACGCCGTGATGGGATAGAAGGTCGCCGAAAAGAGGAACATCGGAACAAAGGCGAACCGGTAGATGGTGGCGAAGGACGCGTCTGACTGGGAGCGCGCCGCAAAGGCGACCAACGGCGCAGAAAAGGCCAGGGCGATCAACGCTCCGATGAACGGGAGCGTCAGACTCCACCATGACTCGAGGGCGCCGAACGCGCCAATGACGATGGTGTAGACGATGCCCGTCGCAAAGGCGCGCGTGGCGACCCACGACAACTTGCCGTAAAGGATGTCGCGCGGCTCGAGGGGCGTCGCCGCGGCCGCATGATACGTGCGGACCCACTTTACGGCCGCGAGCACCGGCCAGAGCGACTCGCCTTCGCCCAGCTGCATGGTCGTCGTCGCGAGAAGGCTCGGCGCGATGAAGTGCAGGTACGTCTGACCCTGAACGAGGCCCGTGTGGGCGCTCACGAGATGACCTACGCCGATGCCGAGCGAGGCCAAGAAGAAGATCGGAAAGAGCACCGTGCTCGCAACCGATCCTCGCCACGTCTGGGCGTAGAACGTTGCGTGGTATCGCCAGCTGCGCAGCCACGCGGGCGAGCTGAACGTGGTGTCGGGCGTGCTCGACACGTCTAGTCCACCAGGGTCCGGCCGGTGAGACGCAAAAACACATCTTCAAGGGAGCTGCGACGCACCAGCGCACTCAAGGGCGTGATGCCCGAGACGTGGAGATCTCGCAAGGTGTCGTCACCCTCATCGACATACAACAGGACTCGATCGGGCAGGACTTCGACTCGCTTCGCAAAGTTCCCAAGGCGTGCCTCGAGCTCTTCGTCGGGCTCCGCGTCAAATCGGAGCTCAACGACTTCGCGGGTGGAGTGGCGAGCGATGAGCTCCCTCGGCGGTCCTTCAGCAACGATCGAGCCATGATCCATCACCACCAGCCGATCACAGAGCTGCTCCGCCTCGTCCATGTAGTGCGTTGTAATGATGAGCGTGACGCCTTCTCGCTTCAGGCGGTAGAGGCGTTGCCAGAGCAGGTGTCGCGCTTGGGGGTCGAGCCCGGTGGTCGGCTCGTCGAGAATCAAGAGCTCTGGCCGGTTAATCAGGGCTCGCGCAATGGTGAGGCGGCGTTTCATACCGCCCGACAGGTCGTCGACTCGGTCGTTCGCCCGCTCGGAGAGCTGCGTGAACTCGAGAAGCTCTGCCGCGCGCTCGCGGATCGTGTCACGCGGAAGGTCGAAGTATCGGCCGAACATCTCGAGATTCAGCCGCACCGACAACTCGAGCTCGAGGGTGTCCTCTTGCGGCACGACGCCCAGGCGACCACGAATCTCGGGACCGCGCACTCGCGGATCGAGGCCCAGAATCGTGAGAGATCCCGACGTCGGCTGCGACACCGCGGAGATCATTCGCATGGTGCTGGTCTTGCCCGCGCCGTTGGGACCGAGGAAGCCGAAACTCTCGCCACGCTCGACCGAGAAGCTGATTCCCTTTACGGCTTCAAAGTCGCCGAAGCGCTTGACAAGCTCTCGGGCGTCGAGGATCGGGTTGAACGTCACCTGGCTCATGTGGGCGTCCCCCTATCTTCGAATGCCGAACTCAGTCGTTCGACCACTGCTTTTCGACTACGAATCAACTGCGGAGGGTACCTCTCGACTGCGACGTCTCCGCTTATAAACGACCAAGAGTTCTGGTGGGCGAGGGGGGACTTGAACCCCCACATCCTTTCGAATACAGGCACCTGAAGCCTGCGCGTCTGCCAATTTCGCCACTCGCCCGGAGACCCTGCAACACTAGTCGAACCGGTTTACGCCCCTTTCGTCGTCTCATGAATCGAGGGACTGGCCGGTACAGTTGTGATTGCCATGGTTCTAAAAAATGTGGAGAACCGCCTCGAGCGGATATTTGAGCGGACGTTCTCGCGGCCCTTCAAGTCGACGCTGCAGCCGATCGAGATCGGGACGCGAATCGTCCGCGAAGTGGACCTGACCCGACGCCTCTCGACGCAGGGTCCCATCTCGCCGAACATCGTTCGCGTCTGGCTCGGACCGGCGGATGCCCAGCGGTTCGAGGGCTTTCAAAAGGCGCTGGTGAGCGAGCTCGAAGAGACCGTGCGCCAGCACGCACTCGGCGAGGGTTACGTCTTCGTTGGCCCGGTCAAGGTTGAGATCTTCATTGACGACGACTTGAAGCCCGGTGCCCTCGAGGTGAAGACCGACTTCGTCGGGGGCGAGAGCCAACCTCGGCTCGTCGTCAGCGACGGGAGGTCGTTTGCGGTCGCCGACCTGCCGCTCGTTATTGGGCGAAGCCCCGACGTCGAAGTCGTGATCAACGACTCCAACGTCTCTCGTCAGCACGCCGAGGTGTGGCGCACGAGTGAAGGGGTGGCCATCCGCGACCTTCAGTCCACCAACGGAACGTTCGTGAACGGCCACCGAATCTCCGCCGTCTCACTTTCGCCGCGTGACGACGTCACGATCGGCTCGTTCCATTTTCGGATTGAGCTCGCTTGAGTTTCGTCGCCGCGTCGACAAACTACGCGGCGATCGTTCGCCCGCTGCAACTGTTGGTGATGGTCATCGCCATCTTGTTCTTTGCGCGCGTCCTGCGCGTGGCGGTGGTGCAGGCCCGCCCGGTGGACTTCGAGAAGCGGAGTCGACGTCGACGGGCCTTGGCACTCGAGTTCATTGAACCGTCCGATCGGAGTGGCCAGCGCATTGACGTCGACGGAGGTCTCACCATCGGGCGCAGCGGTGACTGCGACGTCACACTGCAAGACACGTACCTGTCGTCGCGGCACGCTCGAGTGGCCAATGATGACGGAGATCTTTCGATCGAAGATCTCGGATCGACGAACGGGACGTACGTGAATCAAGAGCTGGTGAAAGGCCGCGTGCGCTTAGAGCGTGGCGACGTCGTCCAAGTCGGGGGCGTTCTCTTCGAGGTCGTTCGTTGACTCGTTGGCGTTACGCCGCGGCGACCGACACTGGACTGGTACGCCAAACGAATCAGGATGCGCTCTACGCCGACGACTCTCTCGCCATCATTGCGGACGGCATGGGTGGGCACGCCGCCGGCGAAGTCGCGGCCGCCATCGCAATAGACCTCATCAGGGACAGTTTTCGCGAAAACCCGACCGTCGAGGGCTTCATCGAGTCGATCCAGGACGCCAACCTCGCCGTGGTCACCGACGCGCAAGAGAATCCTGAGCACTTCGGTATGGGCACCACGATCATCGCCGTCGGACTCACGTACGACATGAACGGCATGGCGTCGCCCACGCTCGTCCACGTGGGCGACTCGCGCGCGTACCAGCTGCGCGACGGTGCGCTTCGACAGCTGAGCGAAGATCACAGCGTCGCTGAAGAGTGGGTGCGAATGGGTCGCCTCACACCAGAAGAGGCGGCGGTGCACCCCCGTCGACACCAGCTCACTCGGGGCATTGGCGTCGAGGACACGATTTCCATCGACGTGACGTCCATTCACGCGATCGCGGGTGACCGCATACTCCTCTGCAGCGACGGTCTCTCGAACGAGCTCGACCCCGACACGCTCGCTCGGCTCGCGAGCGCGCCGGCGGGATTGGAGTTCGCGGTCGAAAGCCTCGTGAGCGCCGCAATGGCGGCGGGCGGTCACGACAACATCTCGGTGATCCTGCTCGAGTTTGACGAAGTGAACGTTGCCGCGGCGCCGATTCACCGCACGATGAGCTCGGCGCCGCCGCCCGTTGAAACGACCCGACCGAAGGGCGCGGGCCGACGGCGCCGCATCGTGACCTGGCGCGTGTGGGCGGCGACGTTTCTCTTCCTTGCCGTCGTCGGAGGTGGTGTGGCCGTCGTGCACTGGTACGCCTACTCCACGTACTACCTCGGCAACAACGAAGGAACGATTGCGGTGTACCAAGGCCAACCAAACGGTGTCCTCTGGTATCGACCCGTGGTGGTTCGCTACACGACGTATCTCGTGTCCGAGCTTCGTCCACCTGACGTTCGCGCTCTTGACTCGACGATCAGTGAGCCGACGATTTCAGCCGCGCTGCACTACGCGAAATCTCTCCATCAGGAGTGGGAGCTCACGCAGTCAGACGCCAGCGCCACGACGACCACGACGCCGCCCACGACGACGACCGCGCCGGGTTAGACGTCTCGAACGTTCAATGTGCTGACGACCGTCGTGTTTAATGATCTGATCAGGCAAGACCGTCGCACTCGCGATGAAGGCGAGCGAGCGACACGCGAGCGCTCTCGGTCAGACTCGTGCACTCCGGTCGAAAGCGGCCACCGCTTTGTTACCGTTTCGAGTCATTTTGGCGATCCCGTTTCTTCGACCACGACATTCGGTATCGTCTCGCCAACGATTCTGTCGCGCAGTGTTCGGACCGTCGAATGTCGGGTGCGATGACGCTTTTTCAGCGATGACGGAACAGTGTTCGTGAGAGCGAAAGCGTAGGCTTGACCGAGTATGGAGCCCGTCAACGACCCACGTCTGTACTCACATCGCTATCAGGTGACTCACCTCATCGCCCGTGGGGGCATGGCGACGGTCTACCGAGCCCAGGACACTCTCTTGAACCGGGCCGTCGCGCTCAAGATCCTCTATCCCGAGCTGAGCGAGGATCCCCTATTCGTCGAGCGCTTTCGTCGCGAGGCCCAGGCGGCGGCCAACCTCTCGCATCCCAATATCGTGCCGGTCTTTGACTGGGGAGAAGACAGCGAGACGTACTTCATCGTCATGGAGCTGGTCGACGGCGTGTCGCTCGCAGAGATGCTGCGCAACTCGGTCACGCTGACTGCCGCACGCTCCGCACAGATCGTGGCACAGGTCGCTGCGGCGCTTGGCTACGCGCACCGCAGCGGCGTGGTGCACCGCGACGTGAAGCCGGGCAACATCTTGATCACTCGCGACGGTCAAGTGAAGGTCACCGACTTCGGCATCGCCCAAGCGGTGTCGAGCGAGGACCATCTCGCAGAAGCCGGCTCCGTGATGGGCACCGCCACCTACTTCTCACCGGAGCAAGCGGAGGGCGCGGCCGTTGACGGTCGCAGCGACGTCTACTCACTCGGCGTCGTGTTGTACGAGATGTTGGTGGGGCGACCTCCGTTCGTCGGCGACACGCCCGTCGAGGTCTCGAGCCAGCACGTGCACAACGCGGTGCCGCCCATGACGCAGTTCTCTGCGAGCGTGCCGAAAGATCTGGAAGCGATCGTGATGGAGGCGCTCAACAAGTCGCCTTCCAACCGGTACCAGTCGGCGGACGAGCTGCGCGCCGACCTCATCCGCTTCAGCGAGGGCCAGCCCGTCCATGCGGCGTTACGGGATACGGCGTTCTTTGGCGCCGACGCCACCCGCTCAGTCGCTGCGGTGACCGGTGAGCGGACCCGTTCGGTGCCGATCATGCAGGGACCGCGCACCGACGTGCGTCGACGTCGCCGCAGCTACAGCGGTGCCCTCCTGGTGCTCGCCATCTTGCTCATTGGGGGCGCCGCCTACGCGTTCGTCCAGCACGACAAGACCTCGACGGTCATCATGCCCAATGTCGTTGGAAAGCAGCAGACAGCGGCGGAGAAGACGTTGAAGAGCGATGGACTGCTCTACGGGATCCGTTTCGAGACGTCGCACAAGCCAAAGGGAACGGTCATCTCGACGAGCCCGGACAGCGGCATCAGCATCGTGAAGGGCGATTCCGTATCGCTCCTCGTGAGCGAGGGCATCACGACCACGCCAGAGACGGTGCAGGATGTCGTGGGCGACGGCATCACCACTGCGCAGAGCACGCTCTCTGCAGAGAAGCTGAGCTCCAAGATCAGCTACACGTCAGTCCCGCCGCAGGGTGTAAACAATCCCGCCCCCAACATCGTGCTTATCCAACAGCCGCCGGGCGGCACGCACGTCCAATCGGGCACCGTCGTCATCCTCACGGTGCTCGCGCCGAGTTCGAAGTATCCCCTTGTGAGCGTCAACGGTGACACGACAGCCGCGGCGGGCGCCCGGCTGGCAAGCGACGGCCTCACGCTCGGGAAACAGACGAGTGTGTGCTCCAACACCGTGACCCAGGGCCTCGTGATCGCGACCGACCCGCCGGCGGGTTCGCTCGTGACCTCGGGACAGGCGATCACGCTCGAGGTATCGAGTGGCGTCTGCAACGCGGTGGTCCCAACCGTCGTCGGGGACACCGAGGCGCAAGCGAACACGGCATTGACAGGTCAGGGATTCATGCCGTCGTATTCGTTGAGCGCTACACCGTGCGTGCCCGGGGCTTCGCCAACCGTCGTCTCACAGAACGACGCTCCGGGCTCGAGCGTGCCCTACGGCTCGACCGTCGGCATGACCGTGTGCGTTACGACCGCACCGACCACGACGACGACGACCGCCCCGCCGACCAGCTAGAGAACGAGCGGTATAGCATCGTTAGCCATGGCGAAACCGGTAGCGAAGACCAATCCGAAGAAGTCGGTGGGGCGCTACGTGGCCCCAGAAGTGCGCGGCATGGTGACCAAGCGCCGCTCGCGCGAGCACGACCACAGTCCCCGCTGGTTCGGCCTGTTGATCCTCGGGCTCATGATCTTCGGCATTGTCGTGATCACCCTGAACTACCTGTCAGTGCTCCCAGGCTCGACGTCCGCGTGGTATCTCGCCGTCGGCCTCGTCGCGATGTTCGCGGGGTTCTATCTCGCAACCCGCTACAAGTAGGTCGTGCTCTAACCCAATCGCTCGATGATCATGGCGTTGGCGAGTCCGCCGCCTTCGCACATCGTGAGCAGCCCGTAGCGTCCGTTGGTGCGCTCGAGCTCGTTGAGCAGCGTCGCACAGAGCTTGGCGCCCGACGCACCCAGTGGATGTCCGAGGGCAATCGCGCCACCGTTCACGTTGACCTTGGCAAGATCGGCCTTGTGCTCGATCTGCCAGGCGAGCACGACGGACGCGAACGCCTCGTTGATCTCAACGAGGTCGATGTCATCGAGGCTAAGGCCGGCGCGCGCGAGAACCTTGGTTGTCGCCGGAATGGGCCCGGTGAGCATCGTGACCGGGTCGACGCCCGCAAGCGCAAAGCTGTGGAACCTCGCGCGCGGCGTGTAGCCGAGCTCGCTCGCCTTCTCCGCGCTCATGACGAGCACCGCGGACGCGCCGTCGGTGATCTGGGATGAGTTGCCGGCCGTGACCTTGCCGCCTTCTTTGAAGGCTGGCTTCAGCTTGGCGAGTCCCTCCATCGAAGAGTCAGGGCGGATGCCTTCGTCGCTCGTGACGACCTCGTCGGTGTCGCAACCGTCGTCGTCGCGAACGTGAATGGAGATGAGCTCATTAGCGAAACGGCCCTCTGCGGTGGCGCGGGCGGCGCGACGGTGGCTCTCGAGCGCAAATTCGTCGAGGTCTTCTCGCGTGATGCCCCACTGATCGGCGATCATCTCGGCACCCACACCCTGGTTGACGAGTCCGCCAACTGGCGCGTATCGCTCGGCGACGCGGGGCCCAAACGGCCAGCCGGCGTCCTTGCCAATCGACGCGCCCATGGCGACACGCGACATGGACTCGACGCCCGCGGCGACGACGACGTCGTAGGCACCGGCCATGACGCCCTGGGCGGCGAAGTGGAGCGACTGCTGGGACGAACCGCACTGGCGATCGATGGTGGTGGCGGGCACGGACTCCGGCCAACCCGCCGCGAGCAACGCGTTGCGTCCGACGTTGAGCGCCTGCTCACCGACCTGGGAGACGCACCCCATGATGACGTCGTCAACGAGGCTGACATCGAGCCGGTTGCGCTCGGCGAGCGCCCCCAGCGTCTCTGAGGCGAGATCGACGGCGTGCCAGTTCTTCAACTTGCCGTTGCGCTTCCCGCCCGGTGTACGAATCGCGTCAACGATGACCGCAGTTGGCATCGCGCTCCTTTCGTCGAGGTGTTCAAACCACCCGCGCGAAGCCTACGCGCGCCTGCGAGGTAGCGTCTCGACCGTGAGTGAGACGAAGAACATGGACCGGTGGCTGGGCGACGGTGGCATGGCACTCGTGGGCTCGGTCGGCGCCTCCTTGGACGCCTATGGCGTGGACGGCGAAGACCTCGGATGGGTCGAGGGCGTCTTTGCGCCGACGGAGTTGGCCTGCAATCCCCATGGCGCCGTGCAGGCGGGCGTGCACGCCCTGCTGCTCGACGCGTCGATGAACTTTGCGCTCAACGCGGCCTTGTCCGGACGGGACCGCACCCAAGCGACGATTGAGATGACAACGGAGCTCCTGCGCCCGGCGACCTTAGGCGAGCGCTACCGGCTGCGCGGCGACGTCGTGCGCTTGACGCGCCTCATTGGCTACGGCGAAGCGAGTGTGACGAGCGAAGACGGCAAGCTGATCAGCCGCTCGACGGGAACATTTCTCATCCAGCGTGACGAGCACGACTCGTGATGCTGAGCTGGGATCGAGTAACCATCGCGGCGAGGATGAGAAAGATGATGGCCGAGAACATCAACGCGACGGTACCGGGCCCCCAGCCGCGCCCACCGTGGGTGATGGGCATCGCGAGGTAGTCAGCGAACGATGCGCCGAGGGGTCGAGTCAGGATGTAGGCGATCCAGAACATGGCGACCGAGTTCAATCGAAACACCCAGAATCCAATCGGCGGCAAGCAGAAGACCACGGCGAACACGATCCCCGAGGTCAGGTAGCCCAAGTGGAGCGTTGTGGCGGTCATGTCGCCCACGGCGGTGCCGAGGGCGAAGGTGACGGTGATCGTCGCCCAGTAGAACAGTTCGCGGCGGGTGGTCGTAATGCTGTGAATCGACAACGTGCGCTCGGTGCGGTTCCAGGCAGTGAAGATGATGGCGAGCAACACCGCGAAGCCAGAGGCGGAGACGGCATAAGGTACGCCGAATCGCACGTGCAAGACGTCCGCGCACATGGTGCCAAAGACGCTCACCATGACGACGGCGAGCCAATAGGTCGTGATGTAGAACCGCGGCGCTCGCAACTGTCGCCACAGCACGAAGCAGAAGACCACGGCGCTGCAACACACCGCGAGTTCGGGGTTAAAGGAGCGAACGAAGTAGTCCGACGTCGCTTCACCCATCGCGGTCGTGAGGAGCTTCAGCACCCAGAAGACGCCATCGATCGTCGGGGGCACTTTGCTCGCGCGGAATGTTCGGTCCAGGGTGAGTGGCATGTAGTGAAAGATTCTAGAAGGTACGACATGACCGAAAACCGAGGCGAGATCACTCGCTCGAGGTTCTCACGTTCTAGTAGTCGGGCTCCTGCTCGCGCTTTTCGCGCTCGATGAAGAGCTCACGTGCGGTGTCGTCCTCGGGATCTGCGGAGGCGAGCAGATCTTCTTCCGCGACATCACTTTCCCCCGGTTCGGCACCGAAATTTGGCGAGGTCGCATAGACCTGGGGTCCGAGCGCACCATCGTGTCCGAGCTCCTTAGCCTCCGTGGCGGCTTCGAGGGGGTCTGCTACTTCGTGCTTCGGTTTGGATCTACGAAAGAGTCCCATCCGAGGTACGGTACCGCACTCGAAGAATGCTGTCGAGACGACTCAAGCCGCTCTTCCAAACGCGGATTAAAAAATGGATGCGGAAGCGAGATCGGGATACGAAGAATGCTTGAACCCAAGGCGATGTTGTGGTCAAACCCTCGAGTCTCCCCCGCTTGAGAGTTGTTGCTTTGACCTGTTTCGGCCGATGCCCTCAATTTTACATTTTTACTTAAAAGTACAGTCCTCGCCCTTATTCTTTTACATTTTTACTTAAGCCTCTAAACTACGACCGTTAAGTACAAATGTAAAGCACTGGTTGACCCTGCAGCTTCTTGGGTCAAGAAAGCGATTTTCATGAAGCGGGACGAGACAGTTTCAGAGGTTATTCGAAAGCTCCTCGTCGCACAGACCTATGTCACCTCGTCTGAAGTGGCGACCGCTGCGCACGTCACCCGCCAGGCCGCCCACTACCACCTGAGCCGCATGACAGAGAGTGGCCTTCTCACGCAAGAAGGAGCGAGACGATCCAGTCGGTACCGTCTCAACGCTCAGCGGTCCGCCAGATACGCCATCGAGGGGCTAGCCGAACACGAGGTTTGGGGAATGGAGAAGCGCGCCCTTCGTGAGATCGCCCCCAACGCGCTAGAGAATCCCGCCGTCGTGAACGTCTTGAACTTCGCCTTTACCGAAATGGTCAACAATGCGATTGACCACTCGCATGGGACCAACATTGACGTGCGTTGGTTCGTTGCTGCAGGGCGAATCGCATTCGAGATCGAGGATGACGGCATAGGCGCGTTCGCGTCGCTGCGCGAGTCCAGGAGGTTGAAGAACGACTTCCAGGCAGTTGGCGAACTGTCGAAAGGAAAGCAAACGACTGATCCTGATCGCCATAGCGGTCTGGGCATCTTCCTGACCTCGCGGATGGTCGAGCGGTTCGTTCTCGCGGCCAACGGGTACGTATGGACCGTGGACAACAAAATCGGAGACTACGCGATCGGCCAACTCCCGCATCCTCGACGGGGCACTCTGGTCCGCTGCGAAGTCCCCCTCAATACGCAGGTAAACCTTAATGAGGTCATGCGCTTGGTCTCTGATCCGGTGACTCACCGTCTTAACCGAACTTCGCTGCGGGTCGACCTCTTCAACGAGGGTGGATTCGTTTCGCGCACCGAGGCAAAGTTGATCGCCGCTCGCTTGGAGGGCTTCGAAGTAGTTGAACTGGATTTCGCCGGAGTATCCGAGATTGGCCAAGGCTTCGCCGACGAGTTGTTTCGAGTGTGGCACCAAGAGCACCCCGAAATACGACTCGTGCCGGTGCATGCGAACCATGCGATTGCGGCCATGATTGCCGCCGTCCAACAGTGACGGCTCATCGCCGCTGTGAGGGCGGTTGTGGTGGGGCTAGTAAGAATCGAACTTACGACCTCGTCATTATCAGTGACGCGCTCTAACCGACTGAGCTATAGCCCCGCAGGGATACCAATCTACAACACCGGCTCAGCGGGTCCTACGTGGATGGCGGGTCCCAATACTTTGCAGACATGGACTGACTGGCGGTGCCGAGCAGCGTTCCGTCCTCGCTCCATAGATAGCCGGTGCCTTGAGCGAAACCGCCGGTGAGCGCGTGCATGTGCGTCTCGATGAGTATCCACTCGGTGGGAACGAGCGTGGCGACTCGAATGGTGTTGTCGAGACTCCGCCCCATGGTGTTTCGCCCAAGTGGCTGGCTGCTGCCGCCCGCAACGAGGTCGCCAAAGAGAGCGAGCGAGGCGGCTGATGGATCCAGGTGGTTCGGAACTCGCGCCCAGAGGGCGGAGACGGGCGATCCGGGCGTGCCATCGAGCGATTCGAAGCCGCGCCCGTTCGCGATTCGCGTCTCGAGGTGATCAAAGATCGAACTGTGAACGTGGCGAGGGTTGACTCGCTGACGACACTCCTCGGGAGGAGGGACGTCGGGGAAGGTGAGCCACGGCGTGGGCGCCGTGAGGTCCCCCGTGCCAAGGGCGGCGTTTACCGTCAAGACCTCGCGGTCGCTCTCGGTTGCGATGGCGCGCGCCTGCGTGACGCGACGCCCGACAACCGCGAGATCCACCTTCACGATGATCTCGGCATCGAGTGGGGCAAAGGAGAGGTAGTGCGCCGCCGCGTAGATTGTTGGTCGCTCGCTCGCCGCCTCGAGCGCGACGATCCCTGAGGCGAGACCGCTTCCGCCAAACAGGAACTTGCCGGGCGTGATGAGACGATCGGTGACGCGGAATCGCCACGTCGACTCGTCGAGTTGCTCCATTCCGAGAAATTCACGCATGTTCACGGGGTCCGAGGCTACTGGAGCGAGCCAACGGGCAAACTTGAGAGGTGATCGCGCCCCAGTTCGTCTATCTCGCGATCGCGCTGTCCCTGTTTGGTGCCTACGGTTACATTCGCGACACCCTGCGAGGAGAGACGTCGCCCAACCGCGTCACGTGGTCGCTGTGGGGGGTGGAGGGAGTCCTCGGGTTTGGCGTCGAGGTCCAACAGCACGTCGGGATTGCCTCGCTCATGACACTCATGCTCGGTCTCGTTCCCTGCGCCATCGTGGTGGCTTCGTTCAAGAATTCTCACGCAGTGTGGAAGATCGGCGTCTTTGACATCGTCTGTGGCGCGATCGCGATCGCGGGGCTCGTCTTCTGGGCGTTCGTGAACGAGCCGACCGTCGCCCTTGTCTCCTTCGTCTGCGCGGACACGGTCGCGGCGCTGCCGACGCTACGCAAATCGTGGCACGCACCTTCAACCGAGTCGTCGCGCGTGTTCGTGATGGGATGCATCAACTGCGTGATCACGGTGTTGACGCTGAAGGTCTTCACGACCGCGGGCGTGCTGTACCCGGGGTGTGTCGCCGTGACAGACTTCGTCATGTCGGCGCTCATTATTTCCCGCGTGGGACCGCGAGTTCGCAGAGAGCGTCTCGCCGTCTGACCTACTGAAACTGCGGAAACGCGCGAGACCTTTACGCGCGAGTCATCGCCGATTACCGTTACGAAATGGGGTCGCTCCTGCCCTTCGACTGGCACCCCCTGGTGCTCACGGTCATCCTCGGGGTCGGTCTTGCGCATCACCTGCTCGTGAGCTCTCCGCGCCAGCGCCGTCTCGCGCAGTACGCGCTGCTCGCGCTGCTCGTGGTGACGATGTGGCCGATCGGGGACCTGGCGGCGTCAGTGTCCCTCTGCGTCGCGACTGCCCAGCGCCTCGTCATCATGCTGCTCGTCGCGCCGCTCTTGCTCCTCAGCATCCCGACGGCGGCGCTCGGGCGGATGACGCGTCCCGCGCCGATCGATTTCATCGTGCGCAAGCTCGCCCACCCGGGCGTGGCGTTTGTCGTCGTGACCTTCGTCGGGACCGCGACCCTCGCGACACCCGTCGTCGACTGGGGGGCTCGCTCCACCTACGGCCGTGATCTCATCTTGCTTGCCGTGTTGGTGGTGGGCTTCGTGCTCTGGATCCCGGCGCTCGCGATCATGCCTGGCACGCGACGACTATCGCCCGCGGCGCGAGCTGGCTACGTGTTTGCTTCTTCAATCTTCGTGACGAGCCTGTCGTTCGTGTGGATCTTCTCCCAGCACCCCCTGTACCCAGCGTTGCACGATCAAGAGGCCCTGTTGCACATCAAGCCTCTCTTCGACCAACAGCTGGCCGGCTTCGTGGCGAAGCTCGGTTGCTACATCCCGATGTGGTGGGTCGCCTTTCTGATCTTCTTCGGAGCAGAAGGCAAGGGCACGCCGGTCGAAGAGACCCCGCTGCACTGGGCTGATGTCGAGCGTGAACTGCTGCGGATCGACCGCCAGCGGGCGCGAACGCTGAAACATCACCGACCCACGTAGCGACCGCTTTGGTAGAATGGAAGTCCCGCGGGGATGTAGCTCAGTTGGTAGAGCGCGGGCTTTGCAAGCCTGAGGTCGTGGGTTCGATCCCCATCGTCTCCACTGTTTGGTCACTGCCGCACCCTGACGCCTAGGGGTGGAGTTCACCCTCATGGGACTCATGGGTGTCTGGCTCTAGCTGAAATGTGGCGTGCTCGACGGCGAAGTGTGCGCTCAGGCACGTCTGCAACTCGTCGAGTATCCGGGGCGCGTGACCGTCATCGAAGCAGCGCTGTTCGACGACCACGTGGGCCGACAGCGTCGTAAAGTCGCTCGACAGGCTCCAGGCGTGCAGATCGTGCACGTCGAGCACGTGATCGACCGTCGCGAGGTGCCGGCGAACGTCGGCGAGGTCGAGGTCGTCAGGCGTCGCTTCGAGCAGAACCTTGCCGGCGTCGCGCAGCAAGCCCCACGCCGAGCGAGCCATCAACGCGACGACGACGAGGGACGCCACGGCGTCGGCACGCTCCCACCTCGTCAGAACGATCACGAGTCCCGCGATCGCCGTGCCAATGAAGGCGTAGAGGTCGGTGACGACGTGCGCGTACGCGCCACGGATGTTAAGGCTCGTGCGGTTGGCCTTCGCGAGCGCGTAGGCGCTCGCGACGTTGACCAGGGCGCCGACGATGGCAACGCCCAGGATGAGCGCGCCGTCAACCGAGCGAGGGGTGATGAGGCGCTGGATCGCTTCGACGGCGATGAGCAGGCCGATCGCTACGAGCGTGACGCCGTTGACGGCGGCGCTCAGCACCTCCGCGCGACGAAACCCGTAGGTCCAGCGGCCGCCGGCCGGCCGCTGGACGAGTCGAAGGGCCCACGCGCTCACGGCGAGTGCGAAGACGTCGGTGAGCATGTGTCCCGCGTCGGCGAAGAGGACGAGGGAGGAACCAACGATGGCTGCGACGACCTCGCCGCAGAGAAAGACGGCGATCAGGATCAGCGCAACCAGCACGTAACGAAGGTCGCCGTCCGGCGAGACCACGTGCTCGCGAGTCGACTCGTCGCTCAACTGTGCCTCACCGCCTCATTGTGGCACTCGAGCGTGCGCACGACAATCGAGCGGTCGGTCAGTGCACGAGTTCGGGGGCCCGGCGTGCCTCGGTGCCCGGTTCGCGGTCGCGCGCGCACTGGCGGACGTTGAACTGCACCATGCCGATGGTGAGGGCGACGGCACCGAACTCGTGGAACTCAACGAGCCAGGCCGGCACGTGCGTGAGGTACTGGGTGGCGCCGATCGCGGCTTGGGCGAGGGAGACCCACAGCAGCCGCTTCACGCCGATCTTGAGGGACGCTGGCGCGTTGGTCTGCCAGATTGCGAGCACGAGACCGAGGACGATGCCGATGAAGAGTATGGCGGCGAGCGAGTGGACCCAGGCGGCTGAAGAGAACGCCCAGGGCAGCCGCCGAGCCACGAGCTGACCCTGCGAGGACCCGGCGTGCGGCCCCGAGCCGGTCGTCGCGGTGCCCGTGATCACGAGGACGGCAAACGGCAGCCAGAGCCAGCGCCCGAGCTTGCGAAAGTACGGGTCGCGCACGTCCGCTCGAGTGCTCGGTCCGTAGAGGTACTTGGAGTGGTGGTAGAGCAGCGTGCCGATGGCGACCATCGCCAGACTCACGACAAGGTGCAGCGAGACGAGATAGGGATTGAGCTTCGAGTAGACCACGAAGGCGCCGAGAATGGCGTCGGCGACGACTCCGGCAACGAGCGCGCCCGAGAGCACCAGCAGATCCTTTCGGCGCACCTCACGAAACCAGGCGGCAAGAAACGTCGCTCCCACGATGACGACGAGGGCGACGGTGACCATCCGGTTGGTGTACTCGATCAGGGGGTGGATGCTCATGGACCCGGTCACTCTGCCCTTGAAGCATGTGGGCCAATCGGGACAACCAAGTCCCGAGCCGGTGAGGCGGACGGCCGCGCCGGTCAGCACGATGAGGATCATGGAGACGAACGAAGCAAGCGCGAACCAGCGAAACACTGGACCGGTGACGTGACGACGGGTCGAAACTTGCACCGGCCCAGCCTACGTATTTAGGAGAGCCGTAGGATATTGCCCGTGACCGTTTCCGCCGCTCCGTCATTTTCGACGAGTGACGTCCTGAAGGGGTACCTCGCCCTTACGAAGCCCCGGATCATCGAACTGCTGTTGGTGACGACGGTGCCGACCATGATCGTGGCTGCGGACGGCTTTCCACGCCTCTGGCTCATCGTGGCGACGCTGATCGGCGGGACGCTCGCGGCCGGTGGCGCCAACGCCTTCAACATGGTGATCGACCGCGACATCGACGCGGTGATGGAGCGCACCAAGCGTCGCCCCTTGGTCACGGGCGTGATGAGCGCGCGCTCGGCCACGCTCTTCGCCTTCGGTCTCGAGGTGCTCGCCTTCTTGGTGCTCGCGATCTGGGTCAACCAGCTGTCAGCCTGGCTCGCGATTTCGGCGACGGTGTTCTACGTCGTCGTCTACACCATGGTGCTGAAGCGTCGCTCGAAGCAGAACATCGTCATCGGTGGTGCCGCGGGGGCCGTGCCGGTGCTGGTCGGTTGGGCCGCCGTGACCAACTCCCTCGGGTGGACGCCCGTCCTGCTGTTCCTCGTGATCTTCATATGGACGCCGCCGCACTTCTGGGCGCTCGCGGTGCGCTACCGCGACGACTACGACGCCGCCCATGTGCCAATGATGCCCGTCGTCGCGTCGCTGCGTCGCACGACGCTCGAGATACTTATCTACTCGCTCGTGCTCTGGGCGCTCACCCTGTTGATCGGACCGAGCGCCCACCTGGGGTGGGTGTACGCGATATCGGCGACCGTGCTGGGCGCGATGTTTACCTGGTCGGCGCTGCGCCTCTATCAGCACGCGCGCACCGACAAGGCTGACGTCGCCGAAGCGATGCGGCTCTTTCACTTCTCCATTACGTACCTCTCGGCGCTCTTTATCTTGATGGCGGTTGACGTCCTTGTCCGTCACCACTGAGAGCCCCCGCCGTCCGCTGTCAACCAAGCTGATCGCCACGGCCGTCGGCGTCGTTGTCGCCGTCATCCTGGTCGCCGTCGTCTCCGCGTTGACCGGCGGGAAGGTGACCTCCGGCGGACACGGTGACGTGCTGCCGACGACCGATCTCGTTGGTCACCGCGTCTCGACGTTCAGCCTCGGTGGGCTGAGCGGCGGAGAGATCCACGCTCCCTGGACCGAGGGGAAGGCGAGCGTCCTCATCTTTTTTGCCAGCTGGTGCGGACCCTGTCAGGGCGAGATGCCCAAGGTCGCCACGTACCTCCGCGATCACGACCCGAGCCCGATCGAGGTGCTGGGCATCGACGCGAACGATGAGCGCGCAGCGGCGAAGGCGTTCGTGAAGAAGGACAACGTGACGTTTCCCGTCGCCTTTGACGCTAACGGCACGGTCACGAGCAGCGTCTTCGGCTTCGAGCAGCTGCCCGAGAGCGTCTTCATCAATGCGAAGGGCGTCGTGAAGAAGGTGTACTTCGGCGCTGTGCCCGAGCGCGTGCTCGCGAGCGGCATCAAGATGCTGAAGAGTTAGTCGAAGCGAAACGTTCGCGCCGCTAACAGCGGGGCGAGGACAGCCCAGATGAGCAGCGAGGCCCAGTCGGCGACGCTGGGTGCCCCGCCGTGGCCGAGCACCCGGTGCAGTGCCTCGGCCATCGCGCCCGATGGCAGCGCGATCACGACGCGGCGAAGCCCGGACGGCAGCGAGGTCAGTGGGATCACGATGCCCGAGAGCAACAGCAAGACAATGTAGAGGCCGTTGCTCGCTGCAAGGTTCACTTCGGCGCGCAGTCGCCCGGCAAGGGCGAGGCCAATGCCCGCCGAACCAATGGAGCCCAGCATCAGCGCCAGGGCGACCTCGAGGGCCCCTCGCCAACTTCCTTCGGGATGCCAGGCGAGCAACAGCGCGACGACGCTAATGACGATCACTTGGATGAGCTCGGTGACGAGCACGCCGGCGATCTTCGCGCCGACCAGGCGGCGCCGGCCGAGGGGCGTCACGTAGAGGCGGCGCAGCACCCCCGAGGAGCGTTCGAAGCCCGTCGCAATGGAAAGGGCGACGAGCGATGTCGACAGCACGCACAGCGCGAGGATACCCGGTGCGATGAAGTTCACTCGATGGGCGTTCGGCGACGCCGTCACGTGAGCGAGCGAGAAGAAGACGAGCAGCATCACCGGAATGCCGATGGTGAGCAGTAACGTCTCGCCGCGCCGGATGGTCATCGTGACTTCGGCCCGAGTCTGGGCGAGAAACGCCTTCACGAGCGGGCCTCGCTTCGCTCGTCGGCGATGAGCTCGAGGTATCGCTCTTCAAGCGAAGCGCGCGTGCGCAGCGACACCATCGAAAGTCCGACGCTCGCGAGGTAGTTGGTCACGATCGCGATGCGCTCGGGATTCGAGGCGACGCGACAGCGCAGCTGCAGTGGCGTGTCGAGCACAACCTCACAGCGGAGACGCTCAGCCAGCGCGTCGGGGTCGACTGGGCCAGACGACTGAACGATCATCTCCGGTTCTCCCGCGATGTCGTCGAGCGAGCCCTGTGCAACCACGCGACCACGGTGCATGATGACGAGTCGGTCCGCCATGCGCTCGGCTTCGGCGAGCTCGTGCGTGGTGATGAGGAGCGCACATCCTCGGTTGCGCTCTGACGCGATGAGGTCGCGTATGACTTGACGTCCCTCGGGATCGACGGACGTCGTCGGCTCGTCGAGGATCAAGGCGCGCGGGCGCCCGAGCAGGGCCAGAGCGAGCAGCGTGCGCTGCTGCTCCCCTCCGCTCAAGCGTCGCCACGGGGTTCTCTGGCACCCTTCGAGGGCGAGCACGCTGATGAGCTCGTCGACGTCGCGCGGGGCTTCGTAGTACGAGGCGGTGAGACGCATGACGTCCCGTGGTGACATCGGTGCCCAGACCCCGCCGCGCTGGAGCAGGGCCCCGGTGCGCACGACGACCTCGCGATGATCGCGCGTGGGGCTGAGTCCGTGGAGGCGCACGGAGCCGCCGTCGGGCTCGCGAAAGCCGAGCATGGTCTCGACGAGTGTGGTCTTGCCGGCGCCGTTCGGTCCAAGCAGCGTCACCACCTCGCCGTAGTCGACCAGGAGGGTGACGTCGTCCACCGCCCGTAGCGCCCCGAAGGAGACTTCGAGATGATTGACGTCGAGTGCGAAACTCATGCACTACGAAACTACAGCGTGAGTCTTAACGGACCCACCGGTTTGCCTTGATCAACCAGGCCAAATGGCTCAGACGATGCTTGCTCGCCGTCCAATTATCAGATCATGATCAGTTTGAATTCTCGGTTCCGACCCAAGGCCCCTCATCACACAGTCGTGATAGTTGTTCGGGTGACGATCGGCTCTTCCCGCGCGCTTCGCGGTGCACCATCAAGGATCAGGTCATTGAGAGCAGAGGAGCGCGCCTTCGAGATCTCGGTACATCCGTAGGCGGCTCTTTGGGTTGCCAACGGGCCAAGTTGATCGCGGCGTTTAGGTCGCGATCGATGACCAGACCCCAGATGTCACATGAGTAAGTGCGCTCGGACAGACTGAGGTTGCTCTTGACCTCGCCACAGCCGGAACAGGTTTTGGAAGAAGGAAAGAACCGGTCCGCCACCAACACCTCGACGGCGCCACGACGCCTTGTAAAGGATCTGACGGGAGAGTTCCGCCATTGCAGCGTCCGAAACGGACTTGGACAAGTGTCGATTTTTCATCATTCCCGCTACGTTGAGGTCTTCCAGCACTAGGAATTGAGCTCGCGCAGTAAGGGCGTTGGAGGCCTGATGCGCTGAGTGTCGTCGAGTGTTGGCAACCCTGAGGTGTATTTTTGCGAGTCGTGCCCGAGCTCGTTGGCGACCCTTGGACCCGGGGGTGGTTCTGTCCAGGGCCTGATTGGCCGCCTTGAGCTTTCGCTGCGCTTCTCTTAATGGTTTCACCCCCTCGAAGTCCTTGAAGGGAACGCCGTTCGCATCGGCCGAGACAGCGAGAGAGGTGATCCCCCGGTCAACTCCGACGGGAACGGATTGACGCTTACTTCGACTGCGCTCCGCCTGGTGAAGTTGGGCCGCAACCCCTGTTAGCGAGACGATCCAACGTCCCCCTCGCGGTACAAGGGTCGCCGAGTAGATATGGAAGCGTCCGGTATCGATCATTCGACGAAACTTGCGGGTCGAACCCGAGACCTTCACCGGTCCGAATTTGGGTAGACGAAGATGCGAAGGGTTGCTGAACCGGATGCGCTGACGTGAAGGCACTTGACCGACCGTCGCACGATTGCGCAGTCGAAACCTCGGTGTCACTTTTCCCTTGGCCTTGTACTCGGGAAACCCGACGCGCCCGCCACGTCGCTTTCCCTGTCGAGACGAGGAGAAGTTTTCGAGCGCTTGGGCGGCGTCCACACTCGCGCATTCGAAGACATCGTTGGGAATCTTGTGACGCCAGGACAGGCCCCGGCTCCCGTCCTCGTTGATGGGAGAGTCCAGCGTCTCGCCACGCTTCCAGGCGTTCATCTCGTTGATGAAGGAGAATTTGGACCACGAGAGCAACGAGGTTGGCGGTTCGGAAGAATCACTGCCTTCGGAGAAGGCAGCTCGCTCGGCCTTGCAGACGTCGAGATTGGACTTAACACGGGCCAGATGATGGTTCACGGTGAAGCGACGGGCTCCCGCGCACTTGGCGAACAGGACCGCTTGCTCGCGTTTGGTTGCAGGGCGAACTGAAACGTCACGGGTCGCGAGAGCACCTGATTGGTGTGAGAAACGAATCGGGTCGTCGGTCGCGATGCCACTATGTAAAGTCTGGAGACAGTGTGTGACATGGCTCGCATGGCTTCGATGCTGCCTCGAGGGTGACTTCAATGCGTCGGTAGTCTTTACGGATGATTGATCTCGCCCAACTTCGCCGTGAGCCCGACGTCGTGAAGGCGGCGCTTGGCCGCCGAGGCGTCCCGTCGGGCGAGATCGACGAGATCGTGTCGCTTGACATCGAGCACCGCCGTCTCCTCCAAGAGTCCGAGCGACTGCGCGCAGAAGTAAAGGAGCTGTCGCGTCGTGTCGGCGATGCCCGGCGCGAGAAGGACCTCGTCGCAGCCGAAGAGCTCGCGGCGAAGAGTCGCGCCCTCGGCGATGAGGAACGTGAATCGAGTGAAGCAACCGATCGCGTCGGTGGTCGCCTGCGCGACCTGTTGTTGATGCTGCCGAACCTGCCGGACCCGAGGGTGCCGGACGGAGCGGACGAAAACGACAACGTCGAGGTGCGACGCTGGTGGGTCGGCATGGACGACGGCGCGCCGTTTCCCACCTTCGCCGACTTCCAGCGCGTCCCGCACTGGGAGATTGGTCGCGAGCTCGGCATCTTGGACATGGAGTCGGGCGCAAAGCTCGCAGGCTCCATGTTCCCGCTCTATCGCGGTGCGGGGTCACGCCTGATTCGCGCGCTCACGTTCTTCGCATTGGACCAACACACCGACGCCTACGAAGAGATCCGTCCGCCGAGTGTGGCCCTGACCGAGACCATGCGGTCAACCGGTCACCTGCCCAAATCGGCCGACGACATGTACTCGATCGAGCGCGACGGCCTGTGGCTGATTCCCACGGCTGAGGTGCCGCTCACGTCGCTGCGTCGCGGAGAGATCCTCGACCAATCCGAGCTCCCGGTTCGACTCACGGCGTTCACCCCGTGCTTTCGCCGCGAGGCCGGTGCCGCCGGGAGAGACACCCGAGGGCTGCTTCGCGTGCACGAGTTCGACAAGGTGGAGCTCTTTGCGTACTGCACTCCGGCGCAAGCCGACGACGCGCACGCGGACATCCTTCGCCGCGCCGAGGGAGTCCTCCAAGCCCTCGGCTTGACGTATCGGGTGCTCGACCTCTGTGCCGGAGACCTCGGAACGGCGTCGGCGTACACGATCGACCTCGAGGTGTTCAGCCCCGGGGTGGATCGCTGGCTCGAGGTGTCCTCGGTGAGCTGGTTTCGCGACTTTCAGGCGCGTCGGGCCAACGTTCGCTTTCGCGCGAGCGACGGATCGACGGCGTTCGTGCACACGGTCAACGGCTCCGCCCTCGCGTGGGCGCGTATCTGGGCGGCGCTCGTCGAGACGTATCGCCAGTCCGACGGCTCGGTTCGACTTCCCGACGTGCTCGCCCCCTACTTCGGGGGCGACCCGGTCCTTCGCTAGGCCTTCGCGACCTCGTAGCGGTAGCCGACCCCGCGGACGGTGGAGATGTGCGTAGGGCTCTTTGGCTCCTCTTCGATCAACGTGCGAAGGCGCTTGATGTGGACGTCGAGGGTCTTGGTGTCACCCACGTAGTCGCTGCCCCACACGCGATCGATCAGGACCTCTCGGGTGAGGACGCGACCGGGGTTTTCGAGGAGCAGGCGGAGCAGGGCGAACTCCTTCTTGCGTAGCTTGATCTCTTCGTTGTCGACGAAGCAGCGCCGTGCGTCGATGTCGAGGCGGATGTTGCCGAGCGCGATGACCTCGTCCGGTTCAGCGAGGTCGTGGTCCTGACGGCGACGAAGAACCGCTCGAATGCGCGCGACGAGCTCGCGCAGCCGGTACGGCTTCGTGACGTAGTCGTCGGCGCCGACCTCGAGCATCAGGACCATGTCGACCTCTTCGCCTTTTGCGCTGACGATGATGATGGGCACGTTGCTCGACAGGCGGATGTCGCGGCATACGTCGAGCCCGGACTTCTTCGGCAACATCAGGTCCAGGAGCACCATGTCGTACTGGCCCTCGGTAAAGAGCGCGAGACCCTCCTGACCGTCTGTCGCCGTCGTGACCTCGAAGCCCTCACGTTCCAGCCCCACGGTGAGGGCGTCGATGAAGGACTCCTCGTCTTCGATGACGAGAACCTTGATGCGTTGTTCGCTAGATGGGCGTTTGGTCATTGAGGATTCAGCGGTAGCTCGAGGGTGAAGGTGGAACCTTCTCCTTCGCGAGAGTCTACGAGCACGGTGCCTCCGTGGTTCTGCGCCACGTGGCGCACGATGCTGAGGCCGAGACCGGTCCCGCCGGTCTCTCGCGCTCGGCCCGGATCGACACGGTAGAAGCGCTCGAAGATTCGTTCCAGGTCCTTTGCGGGGATGCCGACGCCGTGGTCGCGAATCTCGACGTGCACGCAGGGTCCCGCGTTCTCGCCGTCGTCGTTCACCGTGGCGTCGATGCGACGGATGACGATGGTGACGGTTCCGTCGCGCGGTGAGTAGACCACGGCGTTTTCGAGCAGTGCGTGCAGCGCTGACGTCAGCTGGCGGCGATCGCCGAAGACGACGTGGTTGGCCTCGGGCTCTTCGAAGTCGATCTTGACTTCATGCTGTTCGGCGGCGGTGCGGATTCGTTCGATCGACTCGGCGACGATCAGGGATACCGAGATCGGCTCGCGGCTCGGAGAGCCCTCGCCCTCGATCCGCGAGAGGTCGAGAAGATCCTCGATGATCCGGTTCACGCGGAAGGCCTCGTTGTTGATGCGTTCGGCGAGGCGCTGGGCGACGGCGGTGTCGCGCTCGAACTGAAGGGTTTCGGCGAGCAAACCGAGCGCGCCCATCGGCGTTTTCAGCTCGTGGCTCACGTTGGCGATGAAGTCACGGCGGATGTCTTCGAGACGACGCCGCTCCGACACGTCTTCGATCACAGCGAGCACCCCGAGCGAACGCCGTCCGTCGTCGATCACCGTTGCGCGAATGGTCAAGGTTCGCCGCGGCGGTCCGTAGATGTCGATGGTTCGCTCGGCGACGCCGTTGGCCCAGCCCTCGGCCAGCACGTCGGTCACGGCCTGGGCGGCGATCGCTTCGCCGTAACGGCTCGCCATGAGGTGTTCTGCCTGCGTGTTGCGAAAGATGACCCCACCGGTTTCGTCGCAGAGCACGAGACCGAGCGGAAGGGAGTCGAGTGAACGCCGCAGGCGAACCGACTCGGCGCTCGATTCGCTGACGGCGTTGTGCGCGGCGCCCGTGACCTCTTCGAGGTAGCTCAGCGCCGATTCGACCTTGCCGTCGTCGCGATGGGGTTCGACCGCGAGTCGCGAACCGAGGGCCGTCAAGCGCTGGGCGATGGCTCGATGTCCGCGCTGGCGAAAGAGGAAGACGCCGATCACGATACCGAGGACGAGTACCCCCGCGGCGGCGCCGTAGATCGCGGCCGGCGGCCAGAGCGAGATCACGTTTTTGGTCGAGGCAAGCAGCACGGAGCCATTCTCGCAGACCTGGCTCGAAGGCGGCGCCGACCGTTGGGGGCCCCTACTGAAAGCGAGACCACCATGTTGCTGGCATCCGTGTCATTAAGTCCCTCAACGTCAGATCTCCCAGGGGGCGCCGCCCTGCAGTCGCTTGCTGACGGAATCGCCGCGTGGGCGCTCATCGGCGCGCTCGTCGCCCTGCTGCTCGGTGCCGTGCTCTGGGCGATCGGGAGCCATACGCAGAATATGCACCAGTCGGCGCAAGGCCGCAGGGCGGTGCTCACCTCGTTAGCTGCGGCCATCCTCATCGGCGCGGCACCGACACTCATCAACTTCTTCTTCAACACGGGGCTCAGCGTTCACTGATGAGCCACCTCTTGTGCGTCTTCTCGCCGACGTCGTGCCTGACGTCGCTTGGAAAGTCGACGTTCAACGATCTGTTCAACGCGCTCACGAGCTGGATCCTGGCGAGCGTCCAGTGGATACTCACGTCCGTCGCCAGCGTGCTCACGAGCGCGAGTGAACCGTCTGTTGTCGTGAGCGGCGCCCAGAGCGAGTCCACTGCGCTGCTCGTCGCCTCTCCCGTCTTGATGATGCTCGGCCTTCTCGTCGCAACGCTGCAAGCGCTGCGCCACGGCGACGCCAGCTCACTCTGGCGAGTCTTCCTCGGTGTCGCGCCCGCGTGCGTCGCCGGGATCGCGCTCGCACGGCCGATCGCCACGCTCATCCTTGAAGCGGTGAATCAGCTCTCAACGAGTGCGGCCGCGACGGTGGCCCAGCACGAGACGACGCTCGCGAAGGGACTGGAGAGCCTCACGCCCACAACGCCGGGCTTTGGTGTCTTTCTCCTCGCTGGCGTCGTCGTGGTGGGCGCGATGCTGCTCTGGTTCGAGCTCATCGTTCGCGTCGTCGTGCTGACGCTGCTCCTCGTGCTCGTGCCGATCGTGGTGCCGCTCGCGACGTTTCCGTCGCTGCGTCGAGTTGGCTGGCGACTCGCCGAAACCTTCGTCACGGTGGCCGCGAGCAAGTTCGTCATCGTAGTCACGTTGGTGCTCGGACTGGATGAGCTGACCGGCTCGTCGGCGACCGACGTCATTGTGGGTGCCGTGACGCTGCTCTTTGCGGCCTTCACCCCCTACCTCGTGCTTCGAGTTGTGCCCCTCCTCGAACAGTCGGCGCTGCACCAGTTCGATGGCGTCAGAAGCAGGGCAACGCGCGCCGTGATGAGCGCACCTTCGTCGCCGGCCGGGCAACTGGCGCAAGCGATGAGGCCCGACGTACCAGCCCCTGGTCCTCCCGAAAAGGGCCCGGATCTGGGGCTTGACGCGTGGCCCGGCGTTCCCGAGACGCCGATGCCCCCCGACGATGGGGATCCGCCGCCACCGCCGATCGGCGCGCGCCGTCGCCGCGGTGGTCACGTCGTCTATCAGCACGACGACAAGGGTCCCGTCGTCGGGTGGCACTTCGATGAGTGAAGCGCTCGGTCTCGGAGAGGCTGATGCTGACGCGCGCTGGATCGGAGTACGTCGTCATCAGGCCGTCCTCGTGGTCGTCGGCTTCGGTCTTGCCAGCGATTGGATCGTGAGCAAACACGCAACGATCGGCGAGCTCGTCACGGGCGTGTGCCTCATGGTGGGCGCCATGCTCGTAGGTGACGGCCTCACGGTCGCTGAGTACGTGTCGATCCTGGCTCGCTTCGTCACGCGCACTCACTGGTTCGAGCTCTCCGCGCGCGAACTCGGAGATGACGTCGTCCTGTGGGCGCGAGGCGAAGTCTCCTTTCGCGGCTATGAGCTCGTGCATCTTGGACGTTTGGATCTGTCGGGGCGCGACGTTGCGATCGCCGAAGATCTCGCGGCGGTCGCGGACGCCGCGAGTGCGGCACGAAGAGGGCAGCACTTCAGTCAGCACGTGGTCGCTTCGCGCGGTCGCCTCGCGACGCTCCTCTCGCTCCCCGGCGACGTACCTGCGCCCGACGGTTGGCACGCGAACGCGGCGCTCGCTCGCGAGGTCGTCGGCGTCGACGACGCGACTGTTCAGCGGCTGCTCGAGCGCTTCACGTATCTGCGAACGCCGAGCGAACTTCTGCGGGTCTACCGCGTACGTGACTTCTCGTCGGTGCCGCGCACGCGCGCACTGCTCGAGCAGACGCTGCGATCTCCGATTCCCTTCTCGCTCGCAGTGCACGTCGATGTGGTCGCCGGCGTCAGAGCACAGCGTCTCGCAGCGAGAGCCGTCCATCGTGTGCGCAGCGATGAACAGACGTCGAGCGCTGCGGGCTTTCGCCGGACGGCGAGGACGTCGAGGAACTATGAACGCCTCGCCCAACGAGAGGTGCTCGTCGCGAGCGGAAGGAGCTTGCTGCGGGTTGGCGTCTTTCTCATCGTGCGCGGCGAGACGCTCGAAGAGGTGCAGCGCCGTGGCGTCCTCGTCTGGAAGAGCGCTCACGACGCCGGGCTGCGACTCGAGCGCGGTCGCGGGCGTCAGCTCACTTGGTACCTTTCGCAACTGCCGGGAGGGCCGGGCTGGTGAGGGCTTGGACCCACTGGGCGACGTCGAGCGATCTCGTGAGCCTGCGCTTGCCCGCCCACGACGCGGGGACCGAGCTCGAGGGCGAGCCGCTCGGCGAAGCACAGTACGGCTCGTCGTTCACCCTCGACGTCTTTGACGCCTACGGCGCGGGCCTCGTCTCGAATCCGAACGTGATCGTCGCAGGTTCCATCGGTGCGGGAAAGAGCACCATCGTAAAGATGCAGATCGAGCGCGCACTTCGTCGTGGGCGCCGGGCGGTTGTCATCGACCCCAAGGGCGAATATCGAGAGCTCGCGCTGCGGCACGGATCGAGCCCCGTCGCCCTCGGGCGTGACGGCTGGTGCAGCCCGTTCGCTGAGGACGATCGTGAAGGACGAGATCTGCTGCGCGCGCTCTTTGCGAGCGCGCAGGGAGCCCCGCTCTCGAGCGATCAGCACTTCGCGCTCGATGAGGTGTGGCAGCGTCTCGGTTCGCCTCGTCCGGCGCGCGTCCTGTGGTCACTCTTTCAGCTGCTCTCGTCACACCTTGAGTCAGCGGCGGCGTCCGCCGAGCGTTCGCTGGCGCTGATGCTGTATCGATTTATCCACGGGGACCTCGCGGGTCTGTTCGACGGCACGGGCGAGCCGCTCGTTTTCGGGGGCGAACTCGTCGTCGTCGACCTCTCAGCGCAGTGGTCGTCGAACTCCCTGTCGGTGGCGGTGCTGAGCGCGGTCGCGGCGGCCCAGCAGGTGGTCGCGCGAAGCGACGAGCTTGGGTACCTCGTCATTGACGAGGCGTGGGCGCTGCTCAGCGACCCCAACGCACTTCGCTGGCTGCAAGGCTCGTGGAAGCTCGCCCGCGCCCGAGGGCTCTCGCACGTGATGGTGCTGCACCGCTGGAGTGACATTGCCGCCGCCGGCGACGCCGGCAGCGTCGAGCGAGAGCGGGCTCGGGGCTTGCTGCGCGAGTGCGAGACGGCGTGGCTCTTTCGCCAACCGCCCGATGAGGCGCGCGAGATGGCCCAGGCCCTCGGGCTCCGCGATCGCGAGGAGCGCTACCTCACGGCGTTGCCGCAAGGGGTCGCGCTCGTGCGCTTCGGATCGCACCGATCGATCGTGCGGGTTCGCCCCGACGACATCGACCGCACCTTCATCGACACCGACGTGGCAATGCGGTCGACGTGAACGATCGACCAACACTCGGACGTCGCTACTGGAATGGGATCAGCTTTGGTCCTCGCGTCACGATGGGCACAAAGAGCTCGCTGCTCGTCGTCGGACCGACCCAGGCGGGCAAGACCTCATCGATCGTCGTACCGGCGCTTCTTCGCTGGAGCGACGCGTTGGTCGTGACCAGTGTGAAGAACGACGTCATCGCGACGACGCTCAACCATCGCAGCACGCTTGGTGAGACGGAGGTGCTCGAGCCGGGTCGCGACGGCGGGCTGACCTGGAATCCCCTTGAGGGAGTGGCGACGTTGCGCCACGCCACGCGGGTCGCGAGAGACCTCACGATCGGCGCCAATGATCGCGGCGACACGGAGTTTTGGAATGCGCTCGCAACCAAGCTGGTGGCGGGACTCATGATGGTGGCAATCCAGCGCGGTCAATCGATCTTCGACGTGGCGAGCGTCGTCGAGCGTCGCGACGTGGCGAGGTGGCTCGGGAACCGGGAGTCGTCGATGGCGGGCGAGGTCGTGCAGAACTTCATCGAACACGACGCAAAGACCCTCGAGGGCGTGCTGACGACCGCCGAGACCATGCTCCTGCCCTGGCGATTCGAGCAGCCGCTCGCTCGGGTTCGTCGCGTCGTCGAAGGGGCGAACACCCTGTACCTCTGCAGCCCGCGAGGCGAGCAACGTCACTACGAAGCGCTCTTTCGCGGAGCGCTTCGCATGGTGCTCGAAGAGCAGCAGCGCCGC
Organism: uncultured Acidimicrobiaceae bacterium; assembly: GCA_963724865.1. GTDB lineage: Bacteria > Actinomycetota > Acidimicrobiia > Acidimicrobiales > RAAP-2 > RAAP-2. The sequence goes on from CAVRWO010000005.1 coordinate 490,752, forward strand.
GTCGACGAGGGAACCGCACGCCGCCTGCTGATGGTGCTGGATGAGGCCGCGACGGTCGCGTCGCTCGACGAGCTCGACCAGCTCGCCGCGACCGTGAGCGGCCTCAACGTGACCCTCGTCACCGTCGTCCAAGATTTCGCCCAGTTGGTGGCGCGATGGGGACCGAGGGCGTCAACGATCGTGAACAACCACACGACTCGGGCGGTGCTCGGGGGACTGGCCGATCCGACCGTCGGGAAGTACTTGCCAGAACTGGTCGCAACCAAGCCCGACGCGTCCGAGGTGTCCCTGCGGCGCCGACCGAGGGGGACTGCGATGGTCGTGGCGGGCAACGAGGCCGTCTTTCACGTGCGGCTGCGCCCGTGGTGGAAGGATCGCAGGCTCCGCGACCTGGGAGAACACCCGAGGTAACTACGATGGCCGCCATGGCATATCAATCGCTGCTGCTCCAAGAGCAGATCTTTGCGATCGATATTGGAGCGACGAACATCAAGTTCTCGCACGTGAACGACCTGGGAATCATGGTGCGCGGCTACCGCCGCCGTCCAACGCCCTACCCGTGCTACCCCGCCCGACTGGTCGAGTTCTTGGAAGAGCGGATCGTAAAGAGCGGGTGTCGTCGGATCGGCGTGGGCTTTCCCGGCGAGTTCCACGACGGTCATGTCATACGCCCCGGCAACCTTTCGCGCATCGGAGGCGCGGGGACTGAGAAGGACCCCGAGATCGACGCACAGTGGCGCGACTTTCCGTTGCAGGACGTCCTCCGCGAGAAGACCGGACGAGACGTGCGCGTAGTGAATGATGCGACCATGGCGGCGCTCGGGTGCATCGAGGGCGAGGGCACCGAAGTGGTCCTGGCGCTTGGCACGGGACTCGGCCTCGCGCTCGCGGTCGACGGAAAGATGAAGCCCGTGCGCGACGTCGGCGCCGAGATCTTTCGTGACGGCAAGACCTACGACGAGACCATCGGCGAGCGAGCGCGGTCGCTGGACGACGAGAATTGGAACCCGACGCTCGTTGAGATCGTCAACCGTTTTGCCGAGGAGTTTCACGCGGACACCGTGCATCTCGCGGGCGGCAACGCTCGTCGCGTCGTGCCAACGGAGTTCGAGGGCTTACCCTTCAGGGTCGTGATCCACGGCAATGACGCGCCGATGCGGGGCGCCGCCCGCTTGTTCGCCGATCCATCGCCGCTCTAGAGAGCGGTGTCGAGCGCCAGGTCGACCGCACTCGCGACCAACACTCCTGCGCCCACTCGACACGCGCCATCGTCGATGGCGAAGTCGGGGCTGTGGTGCATCCCGCTCGATCCGTCGGCCAGCGCTCCTCCCACAAAGAGGTAGCAGCCCGGCACGAGATTCAAGAACTCCGAGACATCGTCACTGGGCGTCACCGGCGGGAAGTCGAGCACGTGCTGTGCGCCGATCACTCGCGCTGCGCTGCGCCGTACGACGTCCGTGACGTGGGAGTCGTTGACGACGGCGGGAGTGCCGACGTCGAGCTGTAGCTCACACGTGACCGTGAACGTGCGCTCAACGTCGTCGAGGAGCGAGCGAAGGCGCGTGAGCGCCTCACGCTTCTGTTCGGCAGTAAACGTGCGTAACGTGCCACGCAGCAATGCGCTACGTGGCACGACGTTGTTGGCCGTGCCGGCGGCGATCACTCCGGCGGAGCACGCACATGTCGTTCCTTCGTAGACGAGTCCCCCGACGACGCTGGAAAGCCGTGGCGCGATGTCGCACACCGCGAGCACGACGTTTCCTTTGACCGTCGACATCGCCCCGTGGCCCCCGCGTCCGCTGACGTGCACCCTCAGTGTCTGTCCGTCGCTCATCAAGATGCCTGAGCGCGTCGCGACGACACCAATCGGAGCGAGAGAGGTCACGTGCGCGCCGATCACGTAATCGACGGGATTGTTCGCCATGACGCCGCCCTCGATCATGGCGACTGCCCCGCCGATTACCTCTTCTGCCGGCTGAAAGAGCAAGGTGAATTCCCCGGCGAGTTCGTCGCGTCGGCGGGAGAGTATCTCGGTAACGGGAGGCTCGCCGTGTGGACGTCGTGTCCGCACGCGTGCATGACGCCATCGATGGTTGACGCGTACGGGAGATCGCGCTCTTCGTGGACCGGGAGACCGTCGATATCAGCACGGATCATTACCCGACGACCGGGACGACCTCCAGTGAGGCGTGCGACGGCGCCAGTTTCCGTTGGGCACGGTCGAAGCTCGAACCCAAGCGCCCCGAGCCGGTCCTCAATCAGTTTGATAGTGCGGAACTCCTGAAAGGCCAGTTCGGGATTGGCGTGTAGATCGTGTCGAAGCTCAACCATCGAGTCATTCACCGCGTCGAGCAAATCAGGCAAGTCGGCGGTGAAGTTTGTAGACATGTTCGCATGGTAGTGAAACCCAAGAATCGGCCAGAACGAGCGTCGGATAAGATGGTCGCTCAACAACAACGCGGCTGTAGCTCAGCGGATTAGAGCATCGGTCTACGGAACCGAGGGTCGGGGGTTCGAATCCCTCCAGCCGCACGAAATGACCTGAACCCCATTGGCCGGCCCACGCTTATGCGAGTGCGGCCTGGGTTTCTTTTGATTGTAGATCGTGGAATTCGTTGGGCGTGAGGTTTGACCTTGAGATAGGTGACGCGGCCGCTCGAAACTTCCGTGTTTGAGTTGGGTTTCGTATCCTCGAAGGCGGGCTGGGGCCGGTCGAGAAGGTAAAAGTCGACCCGTTAAGTCAGTATCTCAGTCCAGCTGGAATGGACTGGGCGATGCAGGTCGAGGTCGACAGTGGAACGTCCCTGTGTGGCGCTCTCACTTTTGTGATAGGACCAGCAGAGCACGGATCTGCAAGGGGGCTGCTGATCAGGATTGGAACGCTGCTTCAAGGATGGTTCGTGCGGCATCGCTCGAGTGCGCTCGCGATCATCCCCATTGCAATGGCTCTGGTGGTCTTCGGCCTATTTGGTACAGCCTCACTATCGACACCCGCGGGGGCAACGGGGCCAAGTTGGAATTCGCCGGTGGTCGTCGCGCCCGGCATCGTGTCGGCCGTCTCGTGTTCCTCGAGCTCGTTCTGCGCAGCAGTAGACGGGAATGGCTACGTTGTCACATATAACGGCACCGGTTGGAGTTCACCGGACCAAATTGATCCGAATGGGTCTCTCACCGCGGTGTCTTGCCCAACCTCCGCGTTCTGTATGGCCGTTGACAACGCGGGCAACTTTATGACGTTCAACGGAACGACGTGGAGTAACCCCGAGGGACTGCTGATGGCGCCCGGAACGGGCGCCACCTCGGTCTCGTGCTTCTCCAACACATTCTGCATGGTGCTGACCAACACTGGTGGAGCACTTGCCTACAACGGCACCAGCTGGGGCCCGACGACGTTCGAAATTCCCGACAGTCAGGTCTCGTGCTGGTCGGCCACCTCCTGCACGGCCATCGGCAACGAGACGGTACCCGGCCAGACTTACCAGGCAGGATACGTCTCGGTGTATGACGGTGCGGCCGGGTGGAGTGGCATTTCTCCGTCTGCCCAGGTATTTAACGACGGGAGTGATGGCTTCTCCATCTCCTGCTCATCGTCATCGCTCTGCGCAGTCCTTGACCAAAACGGCTACCAGTCTGTCTTCAACGGGACGGGTTGGAGCACCCCGGCGTATGACCAGAGCATTGGGGGACAGTGGGCGTCCGTATCGTGCGCGCCGGGGTCGTCGCCGGTCCTCTGCGTGGCTGTGAACGCATTCGACTACTCGACGTGGAACGGGGTGAGCTGGAGCAGTCCGGCCCCGATCTTGCCCGTCGACCAGGGACAAGCAGAGTTCGACTCCGTCTCGTGCCCTACGGCGATTTTCTGTATGGCCGTTAGTGTTCAGGACCTCGCCGAGAGCTTCAACGGATCTTCGTGGGGAGTGAGCACGAGTCTCGAGATACCCAGCGGATACCTTACGTCAGTGTCGTGCGCCACGTCCGCATTCTGTGTTGCCGTCGGGAACTACGGGTACGCCCTGACTTACAGCGCGACAAGCTGGAGTGCGCCTCAGCTGGTCGATACCTTGCCCGGCCTGGAAAGTGGTTTTAACCTCTCGTCGGTGTCGTGCCCGACCATCGGTTTCTGCGTCGCTGTCGACACGAACGGCGACGACGTGACCTACAACGGATTGTCCTGGAGCACCAGTCAGTCCATTGATCCGGAACCACTCAACTCCGTCTCGTGTGCCTCGGCGACCCTTTGTGTCGCCGGAGACTTTGGGGGTAGCGTGCTGGTCGACTCGAACGGCACCTGGGGCGCACCGGACCCAATAGATGCCGGGAGCCCGCTCAGCGTGTCGTGCGCTACTGGCACGTCGACCGTGTTGTGCGCCGCCGTCTCGGACAACGGTGAGGCCTTCTTCTACAACGGGACTAACTGGGGGCCCGCGATGACTGTGCTCAGTGGTGACGACCTGAGTTCGGTGTCCTGTTACGCCATGCCATTAGACAGCGATATTCCCTACTCCTGTTGGACGGTGGACGCTTCGGGGAACGCCTTCAACTACAACGGTGCGGACTGGGTCGAGTTGAGCGGTGTCGCTCCCGACGCTCGCTCCGTCTCCTGTGCGTCGGTCACCTTCTGCGCCGTGGTCGGCGTCGATGCCGAACTCTACGGCGCCAACGGATGGGGCGCACCGAGTCATCTCGACTTGGTTCTCACCTCGGTGTCCTGCCCAACGAGTGGTTTCTGCGTGGCGGTGGATGGTGCGGGTCATGCCGTGACCTACGGAACGAGCATCGTTCCCACGCCGCTAACGATCACGACAACGTCGCTTCCCAGCGGAACGGTCGGTCGGTCATACTCGGCGACGCTCGCGGCTGTGGGCGGCGCGGCGCCGTATTCGTGGTCGGTCTTAAGCGGGACCCTGCCCGGGGGGCTCTCCCTCGATTCGACAACGGGCGTGATATCCGGGACGCTTCAGACCGCAGGTACCTCTGAGCTCACAATTGAGGTCACCGATTCGACCACTCCGACACCGGAAACTGCAACGTCGTCTTTATCAATCGTGTCAACGCAATCGATTGTGTCTTCGAACATGATGACCGTTACAAGAATCTCCGCCACGCCAGACCCGCTTCTATTCCCAGGATCGGTGACATACTCTGCAACCGTCAACGATGAACCTCCGTTTGCCAGCACCAATCCTCCGGGCAGTGTCACCTTCACACAAGACGGTGCGCCCATCTCAAGTTGCACCGCGGTGCCGATGTCTAACGTCGGTGATAACGGTGGAGTCGCGGACTGCACCCTCTCGCTTAACCAGGTCGGCCAGTACGCCATAGCCGCAACGTATTCGGGTGCGCGGGGCTTCGACGGTTCAAGTGGTACAGCGGTCGAGACCGCTCTTTGGCCTACGCCGCTCTCATCCATAGCCGGAACCATGGTCTCGTCTGCAGATCCACCCGGCACGACGGTTAGTAATGCCATCTGGTCCGGGTATGTCGCCAAGCTGCCGAGCGCATCCGCTTCGAGTTACCAGGTCATTAGTGCTACCTACATTGAGCCGAATCCGACGAAAAAGCAAAAATCATCGTGCTCGCCTTCGGGAGCTGCGGGTCTCTGGGTAGGTCTGGGCGGTGTGGGCAAAGAACCAGGAGCATTCGTTCAAGCGGGAACGAGTATTGGTAACTTCACAAAACCTCTAAACCCAAATCAGGCTTGGATCGAGGCTGACTCCAGCCAAAATTTTGTGAGTGTGCCGATTAAGGCCACTCCCGGCCAGAAGTTTGGTGTGTTAATCGCGCACGATGATGCGAATCCGTACAGCTACTTCTTCGAATTTCACAATTTTTACACCGGTCAGTGGATCGAAGGGTCTTACACTCTGCAAGCTCTAACCCTGAGTGGGAACGTGCCCGAAACGGTTGGCGGAACGGCAGAATCCATCGTTGAAAGAGCCGGTCATGGTGCCAATCTCGAGGACTTCGGGACAACAACCTTCGATGTCGCCATCTATGACGGAGCCGGGACCACCACTGCTCTCACCACCTACCCCAACACCAGCGACCCCGATTATGGCCCTGCGCAAATGTTAAGTGCTTCGGGTCATCAGCTAACGAGCGTCGGTCTCCTGAAGGAGCTAGACACCACGTCCCCCGCATTCGCATCCGACAGATTCGACGTTACGTGGGAGTCTTGCCATTAGCGTCGTCGTGACTGAAGGCCATCGTGTTAAGTGGACTCAAGCCAGCGCTTCACTCACAACGAGTCTCATTGAGGACGCTACGAAGCAATAGGTCGAGCAGCGAAGCAAAACTCACCGCTGCCCGGCAGGTTGCGTAAAGCCCACGCAGAAGCCGTTCTCCCCGGCGACCCGAGAGCCATTGCGAAGCGCGGGTGCGAGCTTTACTCTCAGCCATGGCCACTCACCATAGTGATCTCCCCACCAGAAGGCCGGAGGTGCACCTGATTCGGATTGGTTCTAGTGCATGGCTGATCGCCAGGCCGCGACAACCGACGTAGCGAGCAATGCTTGGCCCTCCGCCGTTGGGTGAAGGGATCCAGAGAGAGCGCTGGCTCCTGCACCGTTGAGAAGCAGACCATTGATGCTTGGTGAGGTCCCCGTTGAGCAGTTGAGGGGCACGAAGTTTGACGCGATGAGGGCCAGTGATATCTCGAGATAGCCCTCGCCGCGAAGACTCTTCACAACCACCGACGTTTCGCTCTGGAGATAGGTGTTGAGTTCTCCCAACGTGACGCCGTCGGCGTTAGCGAAGGCGGGGTAGAGCGGCGCGGTTGGCGTGGTGGTTGTCGCAGAGCCCTCATTGGGCAACGGCGATGGCGACAGCAGACAGGCGTCCAGGCCCTCGGGGCCTAAGAGTGTGGGGTACGGGACCACGATCAGTCGCGGCCCAGTCACTCGGTATCTGATTGCGCCTTCTGCGTGGAGTATCTGAAGATACAGCGCGATGAGTCGTGTTTGGAACGTCGAGGGCTGGCTTAGCGGAAACGTCAATGCGGCAACGGGACGAGAAAGAGCGCCGGTCGTTGGATTGATGCCTGCGCCAAGAAGATTTGCCGCGCCATCAATTGAGCTTGCACAGAGTGTTGCGCTGCTAACACCACTCACGTACGTGAACGTGGAGGAAGTGATCGAAGTAACTTCGCCAATGCACGATTTGATCAAACCCGACAAGGGTAGGTCGTTGCCGCCTGCGGTGACCGTTGTCAGGGTGGCTCGGCGAAGTTCACTGGGCGGGGTAGACGCGAGCTGACCCTTTATCTGGTCGATGGTCGCGCCCGAGCAAGCGAGGAAGAGCAAGCTGTCGATGCGCAGGCGTTTCGCGGCCAGGTTGGGGTATGCCTCTGGCGAACGGTCGCAACTTCCGGAACCGGCAACATACGGGGCGAGACCGTCGCCCGACGAATACGAGTCACCCAAAGCAATGTAGAGAGGCTTGGGATTTACCCTCGGAGATAGCGCCTCAACATTGACCGAGGGCTGCACCGCGAGGGCTAGCGCGAGCACGAGCGTCCAACCTGACAAAAGAGCATGTCGAGACATCTTCTTCCCGACCCTAAGCGAAGAGGACAGTGGACCTGTGAGCAGTGTGTGCCTCTGCATCCATGGCGTTTACCTCAGACCAAGATCAGTGATGTTCTGCGCCGTTGTTCGGGGTGTTGCCAGCAGAGCAAATAGCAGTCTACATGCGCGAGACGCTAGATTCGCTTCGTTCCAAGACAGATCTCGACGCAGCCACGACGACCAGCGCCACGGGAGCGGTGAGCACCCACGTGAACGAGTGACTTCTCGTATCAGCATTAACCTCGCACCATGATTCTTGAGATGTCGCCGAGTGAGATTGATGAGTTCGTTCTCTCGCAGAAAGTCGGTCGCGTTGGCTGTCATGTCGCCGATGAGACCTACGTCGTGCCGGTCATCTACGGCTGGGACGCAGACTGCATCTACGTGTACACCACCGAAGGCAAGAAGGTTGACATGATGCGCGAGAATCCGCACGTCTGCTTTGAGATCGACGAATACCAGTCGAGCGGCGGATGGCGAAGCGTCATTGCGCACGGGGTGTTCGAAGAGTTGAAGCACGACGACGCTGTGCGAGCTTTTCAGATCATCAGCGAGCGCGTTACCTCGAACAGAGGGGCCTCGAGCGCTCGCGAAAGAAGCCTTCGAGGAGAAGGGCGCACGCCGGTCGCTTTTCGGATTCGAACGAACACGGTCACGGGGCGCAAGGTCGACTTCGCGCCGTAGGTCAGCCGGGCGACGGCTAAGAGTGAGCCGGTAGCGCGCTGCTCACTCGGATGCAGCCGGGATCGGACGCCAGTGGATTCCCGTACGACGCAAAGGCTCGCGAGCGCGAACCCCCGCACAGATCCGAGTGCTCGCAACAGCCGCACGCACCAGAGAATGCGGCCGAGCGAATCGAGCGCAGAAGCTCGTGGTCTCGGTAGACGTCGATCAATGAAGTGTTTCTCACGTTGCCGAGGGGGATCGGCAGAAAACCAGAAGGGTAGATGTCACCATTCGCCCCGACGAAGATGATCCCCTTGCCATCGCGAGTCGCGGCGCTTGGCGCGCGAATCGGCGCAGAGCTCGGACCGAGCAGCTCGATCAGGCGGCTCCGCAAGAATGCGTAGGTCGAGCCAGCGTCTCCTATGGACGGCGCGGTAGCGCCGTCGGCGCGTTCGAGCGCGACGCGCCGAAAGAATGGGGCCTCGACGGTGCGCACGATGAAGCCGTACCGAGACGCGTCGACGAGAAAGTTGGATACGTCCTCGTTCTCCTTTGCTGACGTGGCCTCGATCTCGGAGCCGCGGCCGGTCGTAATGAGAAAGAACACCTCCCACACGTGGACCTTGAGATCGTGCAGCAGCTTGGCGACGTCGGCCAATTCGCGAACGTTCGAGGGCATGACGGTCGTATTGATCTGCGTCGTGAAGCCGTGCGCACGAAGACGTGTGATGGCTCGAATGGTGGACTCGAAGTGCCCGTCGATGCCGCGAACCGCGTCGTGCGTTGAGGCTGTTGCGCCATCGAGGCTGAGTGACGCACTCTTCACGCCGGCGTCGCGAAGCGACTCGAGGGTCGATGAAAAGAAACGCGGCGTCACGGACGGAGCGATCGCAACGGGCACGTTCACAGATCGGGCGTACGCGGCCAGGTCCACGATGTCGTCGCGCATCAGGCAGTCGCCGCCCGTGAGAATGAGAATGGGACGGGGTCTGCCGAGTGAGGAGAGCGAGTCGATAAGCCCTTTGCCCTCTTCGGTGCTCAGCTCGTCAGGGCCACCTACCAACTGCGCATTGGCTCGGCAGTGAAAGCACGCCAGTTGACAGGCTTTGGTCATTTCCCAAAAGACGAGCAGCGGCCGTTGATCGAACGGTCCTCTCGTGGACCCGTGAACCTCCGGCTCGGTCACGAAACGTCCTTCGCTGCATGGGCCGAGCGCGTCTCGACTGCTGCACTTTCATCCTACGCATGTCGGCATCGACACAGAAGGGGCGTCGAACAACCGTCGAATCTTCGACCGCGGGGCGGGAATTCGTTCTGCGTCCTAGGAACAGGCCAGGGCCTCGTAGCCGCTGAGCACGGTCACGTATGTGTTCACAGTGGCGATGTCCCCAGCCACAGCCAAAGCATCAGTGGAGACCGAGACGATCAGTGCCGCCGTTTTCGGGCTCGCCAGTAGGTCGAGTGCCTGCGTTACGAGCGCTTTCTCCGAGTTCTCGGCCGACGTCGCCGCTGTCGCTCCGGCGGCTGCGTCGTGTTCGGCAATAGCACTAGGTGCGTGTTGGGCTGCTGAGTGCAGCTCCGTCGACGCTTTCTGAGCGAGCCCCACATCAACTGTGACTACTTTGATGGCGTTAGTTATGTCTGCGTGGGTATGGCCCGAGGGCAGCACGAGCGATGCCAAGGGCCGCAAGGCTCGTAGGTCGGTGCAGTCGGTCGCTCTTGTCGGCGCCGTAGCGCCCGAGGCCGCGGTGGTCATAAACGCCGTCGCGGGGATGAACCCGCCAAGGCCCATGCCGAGAAGACACATCAGAAGGGCCAATCGACTGGGCCAAAGGTTGGCTGACGGTTTCGGATTGCGCATACATCGTCCCTTCTCTCGATCGCGGCGAGCTTGCGGGGGCAACATAGTAGTGAACCCTCAAAGTTGACGGCCGTGCGACGTCGGGTCGCGGCTTGCAACCAATATCGACTGAAGATCAGACCCCGCTTTGGCGCAAGAAACTGCTCGCATTCAGTGTCACCACACGCAATTGTGTTGACCTTGATCCTGTTTTCAGGCGGAGCATCCGGTTGAGCACTGATACTTCCGGTCCCGTCCCAGTCGCGAGATCCGAGTGGGTCGGAGCCAGAGTCGCACGTTCCATTCCTGTGAATCTCCTTGGACGAGGTCTTGAGACCTTCAATTGATTCGAGCCAGAACTCCCTGGTCTCGGGACTCGGACTGGTGCCGAAGGCGCGATCCGTTTTCGAAAACCCCTCGCGTTTTGATGAAATTAATCCAAATGTGTCGGCTCGCTACAGTACCTTTCTGGGGTGAGCCCAACAGCGACATACGAACAACGGCTCGCGACGTCCCGTTTGGTGCACCGATTTAACTTTGGACCGAAGCCTGGTCAGTACGCAGATCTACTGCAACGGGGCGTCGAGGCGACGAAATCAACGGTGCTGGAAAACGGTATCCCTGACCCGGGACTCGATTCGCTGCCCGCATTGAACCTTCCGTACCTTGGCGACTTCCCCCCGCCGAGTGCGCCGGCGGGAGCGGGCACCGCGTTCTGGGATAGGGTCGCCGCCAGCCAACAAGATCTCGTCTCGTGGTGGCTCGATCGCATGTACCTGTCCGACTATCCGTTGACGGAGCGCATGACGTGGTTCTGGCACGGGCACTGGGCGACTGCGCTCTCGAAGGTCATCTACTCGCTTCCGATGCAGAAGCAGTACAACACGCTTCGCACGCACGCGCTGGGGAACTTCGAAGACATGACCAAAGCGATGGTCGTCGACGGGGCCCTCAACTACTGGCTCGACAATGAGGAGAACTACCTCACGTCGCCCAACGAGAATCTGGCGCGCGAGCTGATGGAACTCATGACGCTGGGAGTGAACAACTACACGCAGGACGACGTCACCGCCGCCGCCCGCGCCCTCACTGGTTACTCGACGGACATCAACACGGGCGCAGTCACTTTCAATCCGACTCAGCACTACGCAAAGCCGGTACGGATCCTCGGGACGACTCGTGACTTCAATGCAGAGATGCTCGCGTCGCTGCTCGTCGCAAAGGCCCAAAACGCCAAGTTCATCACCGACCGCGTATGGTTCCGGTTCGTCTCCGGGTCGACGACGCCCCCCGCCTCACTCAAGGACAGCTTCGCGGGCCGCGATATTTCCTTCCTTGTCAGCGCGCTCGTCGGTTCTGCGGCGTGGACGGAGCCAGCGAACTCTCTCGTGAAGTCTCCGGTGGAATGGTTCGTGGGGGCGTGTCGGGCGCTGCGCGTGCGTCCGTCGTCGCTGAACACGGACAATACCCAGTGGTCTCTGTCGCAGATGGGTCAGATACCTTTCAATCCTCCCAACGTCGGCGGTTGGCCGTATGGCCAAGCATGGCTCAGCGGGGCCTCGTTCCAATACCGATTCGGGTTGGCTCAGGACATCGTGACAACCGGTGACATTTCGCCACTTTCCGTGGCGAAGTCGAAGATGGTACAAGCGTGCGCGGATTGGCTGGGCGTGCCCGAGTGGTCGAGGCGAACCGGGAGCGTCCTCTCGGCGGCCACCGGATCGCCGTCAGAGCTTGCCATTGCCGCGGTGTTGTCTCCCGAATACATGGTGAGCGCATGATTCAGTGTGAGTTCAATCGCCGCCGGTTTTTGCAGTGGACGGGGGCCAGCGCATTCGCCGCGCTGGCGACGCAACTGTCGCTCGATGATCTCGCGACTGCGGCGAGCACCTCGCCGCTACCGGTCAACACGCCGATTCTCGTCCTCGTGACGCTCTACGGCGGCAACGACGGGCTGAACACGGTGGTTCCCTTCACCGACCCGACGTACCAGAGCGCTCGTTCGAACATTGCGCTGACGTCGTCGCAGCTGCTCCCGTTCACGGACAGTCTGGCATTCAACTCCGCTATGCCGTCGATCAGTGCGCTGTACGCGCAGAACAAGGTGGCGATTGTTCAAGGGGTGAGCTACCCCAATCCGAGCCTGTCGCACTTTTCATCGATGGCCATCTGGCAGACCGCGTCGGTGTCGGGCGATGCCACGACGGGATGGATCGGACGGTGGCTCGACATGCAGCCCCACAGCGCGTTCAACGCCATCGGCGTTGGGTCAACGCTGCCACCTTCCATGATCGGCAACAAGAGTGTCGCGTCGATGGTTGACGTGGGTGGTATTCAGTTGCCGTGGGGCCCGGTGGCGTCGCTCTTGCCCCGTATGGGGCGTCCGTCGTCGAGCGATGTCGCGCTTGAAGCGGCTGCCGCGACGTCCATCACGGACTTGTACGCGACCGCTCAGCTACTCGGTCCACTCGTGCCGACCTCACCGAGCGGCTCCACGCTGGGTGAGCAGCTGTCCCTAGCCTCGACGTTGATCAACGCCAATGTGCCGACACGGGTGTGGGAGGTAAACCTGAGCTCCTTTGACACGCACGCCGGCGAACAGCAAGACCAAAACGCGCTGCTCTCCGAAGTCGACGGCGCGATTGGCGCGTTCATGACGAGCATCAGCTCAGGCAGCCGAGCCAATGACGTCACGGTGATGATCTATTCGGAGTTCGGTCGCCGCGTCATGTCGAACGGCAGCGACGGCACCGACCACGGCACGTCCGCTCCCGTGATGCTCATCGGCAACGCGGTCAAGGGCGGCCTGTACGGAGAGCAGCCGCCACTCAACAACCTTGACGCCAACGGAAATCTTGAGGTGACGACGGACTTTCGCAGCGTGTACGGCGGGCTGCTGCACGACGTGCTCGCTACCCCGGTCGGCGACATCATCCCTTCGTGGAGTGCGACGCTCTCGGTTCACTGAGCCGCTTCATCAAACGGCCGCTGACGAGCGCAATCAGTTCGCGTTCCCGCTGCAACCCCTGACGTCGTGAGCGAGGCTCGCTCGGCCGCAGAAACGTTGCGTTACTTCACACCAATTTCGAAAGGAGCTCTCAGCAATCCGACAGCACCTTCACATCGCCCTCACATGGTCGCTTTCTACTCTGAGGACAGTCCAAGGGAGGACATATGAAGAATGTAACGAAAAGGTCAGTGTTGTCGGTTTCACTCGGCGCCGCGATGGCCATCGGTATTCCGTTAGGCGCCTTCGCCAGCGCAACGACCACGACGACTCCAGGCCCCGGTTTTTTGACGGCGCAGAAGACACTCGAGGCTCAACTCGCGGGTCGGGTGACGCGACTTCAGCACCTCGTCGCCGACGTCACCGCGGCGATCTCGTTGAGCGCGACCGCCTCGGCCACGCTCCAGGCGCGTCTGTCGACCGAGCAGACGAGCATCAACGCGCTCGTTGCCAAGGTACCGACCGACACCACCTGGGCAGAGCTCGACGCGGACCGCGCGGCCATGCTCAAGGACAACCGCGTGTACGCCGTCATGTCGCCGCAGGTGTTCGAGTCGATCGAAGCGTCGGTTGTGGCCAATCAGGTGACGGCGATGCAGGGCAATGAGTCGACGCTCCAAACAGAGGTTGCGTCACTCGTCGGGTCAGTGGGATACCAGAATGCTCTCAACCACTTCGACAACTACGTGGCTCGCATTTCCAACTGGTCAACGAGAGTTGTGACCGTCGAGGACGTCGTGCTCGCCCAGGCCCCCCAAGGGTATCCAGGGAACACGGCAACCTTCGTCGCAGAGAACCACGCAATTCTCAACGCCAACATTGCCCTCGCGTACGCCTCCTACGACGCGAGCATCATCGGACTCGCGAGCGGCGGATACACGGGGTCCTAGGTGAGCGAGGCTGAAGCCTCATAACTCGGGAGGATATGGCGGTCGGTGACCTCAGTCACCGGCCGCCATTGCTATGTGGTTGCCGGAACTTGACCGAAGCCGAATCGGTGTCGATTGTCGTAAAGGTAACGGATTCTCGCCACCGCCGCAAGAGGATGAGTCTCGGTTGTCAGCGCGTGTGTGAGCTGCTTGGCGGGTGTTGTTCCATCAGCACTCCATCGAGAAGGTGCCAGTTGCTCGGCAGCGCCGCGGGCGTGCCCGATATCGAGCGAGAGATAACGCCGTTGAGCGTTGCGTTCGTAAGGCTCGCGCTTGCCAGCTCAGCTTCGGTGAGGTTGGCGCCCGCGAGGTCTGCTCCCATCAGATTGGCCCTCGTGAGCCGCGCCTTTGAGAGGTTGACGCCGCCAAGCTTCGCTCCCATGAGATTGGCGTAGGTGAGGCTTGCTTCGGGACCGATGAGGTATCCGTCGATGAGCACCCACTCGGGGGGCAACGAGGCGGGAACCCCTTTGATCGCTCCCGAGGAGACGCCGGTCAGTGTCGCTTCGTCAAGGCTGGCGTCGTCGAGGTTTGCGTTCGTGAAGTTGGCGTTGGTTAGATCGGCCCTCGCCAGATTGACGCCGGTGAGATTCAACCCACGGAAGTTGGCGTCGATGAGCTTGGCGCCAGTGAGGTTGCTCCGTGGACCCACCAGATACCCGTCGATGAGGGTCCAGTCGACCGGCAGGGCGGCGGGAGTGCCGGTGATGGCTCTCGACATGATCGACGCGATGTCCGCGTGCGTCAGGTTGGCACCGTCGAGGTCACAGCCGTCAAAGGTCGCGTCTCGAAACTCCGCCTCGCTGAGATCAGCGTTCGCGAGCGACGCGGCGGTGAAGTTGGCGCCCGAGCAGTGAGCACGAGCAAGCGTGGATCCCGTCAGTGTCGAGTCGGTGAATTCCACGCCGGTCAGGATCGCCCCGGTGAGATCGGCGTCACTCAGGTCGACGCCCGAGAGATTTGCCCCGGCGAGGTTGGCGTGCGCGAGTGACGTTCCCGCGAGGTTCGCTCCGAGGAAGTACGTCCTGGAAAGATCGGTCTTTTCGAGGTTGGCGTGGGGACCGACGAGATACCCAAACATGAGGCGCCATCCCGCGGGCAACGCGGCCGGCGAGCCCCTGATGCCACCCGAGACGACGTTCACGAGGTCGGCACCCTTCAGATTGGCGCCCGCGAGGTTCGCGTTGACGAGAGTGGCGCCACGCAAGAACGCGTTGGCCAGATTCGCGTTCGAGAAGTCCGCTCCGGTGGCGCACGCTTCGTGGAAGTTGGCGCCATTGAGAACGGCGTTCGAGAAGTTGGCTCTCGAGAGGTCGGCGCGGGGACCAACGAGGTATCCAGCAAGAAGCGTCCAGCCAATCGGCAAGGATGACGGTGTGCCGGTGATGTGACCGGAGACCACGCTGTCCAGCGTGGCGTCCGCCAGCGTGGCTCGATCGAGATTGCAGTCAACCAGCACTGCGCGCGAGAGATTCGCGCCCGCGAGATTCGTTGAGGTGAAATCGGACTTGGTGAGGTTGGTGTCGTCTAGCTGAGCGTTCACGAGATTGGCTCCGCAGAGGTTGACGCGCACGAGCGTCGACCGAGTGAGCGTCGCGTGTGCGAGATTTGCGCCTGCGAGATCGGCGTAGGTGAGGTTCGTCCCCGCGAGGTTCGCGTGGGGGAGGTTGGCGCTGGTCAGTGTGGCGTTGGCCAGCAGGGCGTTCGCGAGGCTCGCGTTTGCCAGATTGGCGCAGTCGAGATTCGCGACGGAAAGGTTCGCGCTGGTGAACTTCGCGTGCGACAGATTCGTGTTGGCCAGGTTCGCGTTGGAGAGATTGGCTCGCATGAAATTGCACCCGGAGAGGTCGCGCCTCGAAAGGTCGACTTCTCGGAAGTCGACGTTCGATAGATCTGCGCCGGGCTCTGTGTTCACCGCAAGACAACTCCTCGCTTCTCGACGAGATGCCACGTAGAACCATTTATAGCGACCGCGCGTTCGCGTGATGCGGGCGGGTTGAGCGTGAGCGCGCGTAGTGCTCTCGAAGCGGCGCGTCGTTCGTGAACCCGTCGGGAAGCCGCCGCGTCGTGTCGAGCGACCGATCTGATCCAACGAGAGAGGAGGGTCTCCTTTTCGTCGGAGTTTCCTCCATGTGCGCCAGTGACAAAGTACGAGGTGGGAGGCTAAGAGGGCGACACAAGGCGGTGAGACTTCCCTACAGCGTCGATGGTCGTTCCACCCTGGACGCGGGGAAGTGAGCGAGGTTCGCCTGCTCGCGCGCAAGCCGGCGATCGGGCATCATCCTCGATTCGACACGCCTGACGTGAGTACAGTCGGGCTGGTGGAGCGCTACACGCGGGT
The DNA here is from genome assembly GCA_963724865.1 of uncultured Acidimicrobiaceae bacterium. Classification (GTDB taxonomy): domain Bacteria; phylum Actinomycetota; class Acidimicrobiia; order Acidimicrobiales; family RAAP-2; genus RAAP-2. Next base: position 507,100 of record CAVRWO010000005.1, read on the forward strand.
GACCGCTCAGAACGACGTCGATCAGGACGTGCACCTGCAAAGCTCAGACAACGAGATCTCGACGCTCTGTGGGATGAAGCCCGGCGAGACGACAACGCGACCCGTGACGTGCTACCGATGCCACCGGTTCTCGGTCGGCGATATCTAGATTTTCCTAGTTAGAGACCTTGGGTGCGAGCGGAATCCAGCTGAACGTCCCTCCGGCCGGACCGTTCACCCCTTCGCCATTTCCAGTGGTGCCTGATCCCTTGAGCGCGTCTTCTGGCGTGAGAAGGACCTTCTCCTTTGCGTAGAGGTAGAGTGGGGCGCCTTTATAGGTGACTTGTTCGGTGCCGTTGGCGCGACGCACGGTGGCGATGGCGCCCTTGGGGATGTCACCCACAACGCGAGGCGCACCTGACGTGAGCACCGGGATCCAGGTCACAGCACATGCGTTCGAGCAGGTCGAGGCGTTCGAGTGATCCCGGCTGAACCGGTAGACAGTTGCGGCAACGGGGTTGACGTTCTGGTCGACCTCGACCGCGAGGACCTTGCTTCCGTTCGTGAGCGTTCCCGTCTCGATCGTGACGACGCCCGGCGCGGGCTCCCCATTGATCGATGAGACGAGAAACCAATAACCGTGCCAGGGCGCGAGCGGCTTCACGGTCTCCATATATCCCTCGCCCTGAGGATCGAAGGGCTTGGAGACCGGGTCAAAGAGGTAGAGCGGATGCCCGGCGTAAGTGACCTGGTCACCGATACCGCGTCGCTCCACGGTGCCGAGCAGACGCGAAGTGACGCCAGGTCCGCCGATCGGCTCGCCCCGAGTCGTAAAGGCTGGCCAGTCGTCTGACTTCACGGCGTTGAGGAGATCGCTCTCGGGCCCGGTGCACGTGAGCGGCGTGTCGACGTCTGGTCCCAAGTCGTATCCCGAGGCGAGTCTGGTCCCGCAGCGGATCTTGCCATCGGCGTCGCCACTGAAGGAGTACAGCGGAGAACCGCGCAACCGACCGCTCCCCACGACGAGCACTGAGCCATATCGAGAGGTTGACATCGTGGTCACTTCTGCGCGGGAGGAGGTCTTTGACGCCGAGGCCGGTGACCACGACGCGAGTCCTGCACCCACCGCAGTGAGTGTCACCAAGCCCATCACCAACCGACGAATCAGAGCGGTTGCTTGAGAGCCACCGGTTGGGCGCACTCTCGGCGGCTCACGCATAGCGGAATGCTACGGGGCGGCCATGACAGTTCTCGACGCTGTTGGCGCGCTGGGCGCCTCACGACGCGCCGCCGAACTGGACAAACGCGATGATTTGGTGGGCAAATTGGGGAGTTTGCCAGTTCGCGTTGATGTTTCGTCGAATGCGGGCGGTACCCTGTGCCGTAAGCGTTCAAGGAGCGTCGGCATGAACGACTCAGTTACAAACGGAGGGTTCGACTCGATTGAGGAGACGCCGAAGCGTTCTTCTCGTCGCCGGACACTCGTCATCGCAGTGGCGGGCGTCCTGCTCGTGGTCACCATCACGGGGGTCGCGGTTGCGCTCACGGGTTCGAAGGCGCCATCGGCGGGCGCCGCCGTCGTGGTTCGCCAAGCCCTTGACAGCACGCTGGCGACGAACTCTGTGGCGTTCGCGCTGAGTGAGACCGTGAACGCGGCGAATACGACGGTCGCCATCAGTGGCACTGGGCAGTGCGATCTTTCGAGCGCGCTCTGCGGGGTGACCATGAACTACAGCGGCCCGTTGGCCAGCGCCGGCACGATCCGCACCGTTTTCTCGGGCGGCAACGTGTATTTGAGCCTGGGTACTGCGATGTCGGGTCTTGTGTCGACGCCGTGGATCTCGATCCCCATCAGTAACTCGAACACCGCGTCCCTCGGGATCTCTCAGAGTCCGCTTTCGGGGCTGTCGCTCCTGGCGTCTGAGGGTGCGACAGTGACCAACGACGGTTCGGTCACGGAGAACGGGCAGACCATGACGCAGTACACCGTGACGATCGACGCGTCCCAAGCCCAGCACCTCGTTACCTCGGCGACGTCGAAGTTGCCCTCCTGGATGGCCGCCGCGGCGGCGAAAGTCTCGCCCGGCACGGTCGTCGAGACGGTCGATATCGACGCCGCCGGGCGACTCGGCTACGTCAGCGCCAACGTCAGCAGCACCGTGGCGGGCACGACGGTGAGTGTGACGTCAAGTGAGACCGTCACCGGCTACGGCGTACCCATCACGGTGGTCGTGCCGCCGGCGAGCCAGGTGACCTCCATCACTAGTTTGAGCCAGCTCGCTGGTCTCTAGACATCGCCCGACGGAACGTCAGCAACGGCGAAGAACACGTGCGACGCGGCCAACACGCTCACAATTGATCCCTGCGCCGAGTGGCACTTGCCCTTCGGTGCAGTGGCAACGCTGGGCGTCGCAGTGGAGCCCGAATCTATGCGTCAGGAAACTTGGCACCGCAGCCCACGCAGTACGTCTGACCGGGCAGGCGCATCTTGCCGCAGCTGGCACAACGGCTTGACGTCGACACGACATTGTTATCGCTCAACGTGTAGCCACTCGCGTACGGGTTGTTGTCCGTCTTGCTTCGCGTGCAGAGCAGGTAGATGCCCCACGGCGGAATCAGCGTCGTCAAGATCCACCACCCGGAGCGACCCCCATCGTGCATTCGGCGCACGCCGACAGCCAGCGACGGTAGGAACAGGATGAGCGCAACGAGCGATCGAATCAAGGCGAGACCGGTGGCGTAGAGCGCGACATCGAGCACGAAGTAGAACAGGAAGAACCACCAATACTCTGGCCTCGACGCGACGCCAGTGAAGACCGCATACTTCTGAAAGCAGGTTCGTACTGCAGTCGTAAAGCTCATTAGTCCTCCGGATTGAATGCTTCTGCCAGTTTCACATGTCGAATAATCGAAGAGCGGTTAATCCCAGCGTCGCGTCGGATATGTCGGTGACCGCGCCGGGTCGTCCCAAGATGCCTTACATCCGTTCGATTTCGAACCCGAACGAAGTATCCATATAAAAGCAATAGGAATAGTAGGTTAATGGACGGAGCGAAGTTCCGCGGTCCAGACAGAGTCGTGCCGGGATGGTTTCGTCAGAGGGAGCGACGAAGTGATGGGCGGCTCACGTAAGGGACGCACACGGATCACAATGGGACATTTGTACCAAGGAGGGCTCAATATTCGTTGGTAGTCTTGAGGGACGCCAAACCACTTTGCCGATGGTTCTGCTGACTGGTCAGCCGTCGTACATACATTGCATTAGGAGATTTCATGAAGGTTCTGGTACTTGGCGGTGACGGTTTCTGTGGTTGGCCTACGTCGTTGCACCTCTCGGATCTCGGCCACGAGGTCACGATTGTCGACAATCTGAGCCGCCGCGAGATCGACATCGAGCTTGAGGTCGAATCGCTCACCCCCATCCGCCCCATTGGCGAGCGCATCCGCGTCTGGCGCGAGCTCACCGGAAATGAGATCGACTTCGTCCACCTGGACCTCGCCAACGAATATGACCGACTTCAAGCCTTGCTGGTAGAGAGGCAGCCCGACGCCATTGTGCACTTTGGCGAGCAGCGCGCCGCGCCGTACTCAATGCGCAACGAGGCGACCAAGCGTTACACCGTTGATAACAACGTGCGCTCGACCCATAACGTGCTCGTCGCGATCGCGACCACGGGTCTTGACATCGCGCTGGTGCACCTTGGCACGATGGGGGTCTACGGCTACGGCTGGTCCGGTTCGGCGCCCATACCCGAGGGGTACCTGACGGTGAAGGTGCCCACACCCGACGGCGAGATAGAGCGCGAGATTCTCCACCCGGCCAACCCTGGCTCGGTGTATCACATGACCAAGACGCTGGACCAGCTGCTCTTTGCCTTCTACTGCGCGAACGACCAGATTCGCGTGACCGACCTCCACCAGGGCATCGTGTGGGGAACCCAGACACCGCAGACGGCGATCGACGAGCGACTCATAAATCGCTTCGACTACGACGGTGACTACGGCACCGTCCTCAATCGTTTCTTGATGCAGGCGGCCATTGGCCATCCGCTCACCGTCCACGGCACCGGCGGGCAAACCCGCGCCTTCATCCACCTGCGCGACACGGTGCGCTGTATCCAGATCGCCCTCGAGAACCCGCCCGAGCGCGGGGACAAGCCGAAGGTCTTCAACCAGGTGACCGAAGTGCACCGCGTGCGCGAACTCGCCGAACTGATCTCCCGGTTGACCGGCGTCGAGGTGGCGTATCTGCCGAATCCGCGACGCGAGGCCGTCGAGAACGAGCTCAACGTGAGTCGCGAGAAGTTCCTCGGACTCGGCCTGAATCCGACGAAGCTCTCGGAGGGACTGCTCGAAGAGGCCCGCGACATCGCGCTTCGCTACAAGGATCGCGCGGACACGACGAAGATCATCGCGCGCTCAACGTGGCGCGCCGGCATGGAGACCTCTCCAGACCTGATGAAAAGTTGATTTGACCTTATCCTCCGGGTTCTCACTGCGGCGTGTGAGAATCCGGACATGTCAAACATCTACGAGTACATCCGCCATCCCCGCGCGAGCGAGCTCGCCCGGGCGGGACGGCCGATAAAGACCGAGGACTTCCGCAAGGCTAAGAGCGACTCGTTCTTTGCCAAGTTGAACGCGCGCTTTGGTCTGCGGGTGACCCTGGCGGTCGGCACGATGTGGTGCGCCTACCTGTTTACGATCATCGCGCTGTTCGCGCTACCCGACGCCATAAAGCAAGGGACCTACTTCGTCATCGTCTGGCTCTCGAGCAGCTTCCTCCAGCTGGTGCTGCTGCCCATCATCATCGTGGGTCAGAACATTCAGGCCGTCGCGTCCGACAAGAGAGCCGAAGAGACCTTCAAGGACGCAGAGGCCGTCCTCAAGGAGTCCGAGGAGATCCAAAAGCACCTTCTCGCCCAGGACGAAGTCATCACCACGATCTTGTCGCGACTCGAGGCGTTGGCGGGCAGCGCGCCGACGACTCCCGCGAGCTAGAAACCCCGCTCGTTCACGAGCTCCAAGATCTGTTGACATATCTCGCTCCACGTTGGTACGCCGTCGCGCAGCAAGGCTCGACGGAACGGTTCGGCGAACTGGTTGAAGTCGACCGTGTGCGTTCTTCGCGTGACGGTCGACAAGAAGGAGACGCCCACCGTGGCAAAGACCAGCGAACGAATGAGAAAGCGCAGACGATTCTTCTCATCGTCAGTGATGTTGGTGAGGAGCGGCACGATGGCCTCGAGCTCCAGGACCTGGCCCAAGACAGCGTTGCGCAGCTTGTCGCTATGCGCGGAGGCGAGAGCTGTCTCGAGGGTGAAGTGCTGGCGCACCGCGTTCTGTTCACTCGCCGTCGAATAGAGGAGCTGGGTGAGCGAGCCTTCCTCCAAGATGTTGACGAAGTTCGAGATGCTCATCCACCTCGCGCGCATCAACTGGTGAAAAGCAGATATGACCAGGTCTTCCTTGGATGGGTAGAGCTTATAGATCGCACCGGGCGAACAGTTGGCGCGACGAGCAATCCGCGAGATGGTCGCGCGCGTGTAGCCACTCTTGCCCACGACGCCGAACGTTGCGTAGGCGAGCTGTGACTTCAGCTCATCATTGGGTGCGAGGATAATCCGATCGTCGGGTTCGCTGAGTTGGACCGGCGACACGTCGGCGGGGTCTGTCTCGAGGGTTTCGATGAGCAGCTTTTCGAGCACCGTTTCGTACTCGCGGTCCCAACCAAACTGAGAGTTCGCAAAAATCTGAATCATCGCCATCGCGAATAAGGTCAGCCCGCGCGTGAATACCGCGCTCTCCTGTTCCGAAGTGAAGCCCACCGGTTCGAGATACCTCTGGATGAACGGCTCGACCTCCTCGTGAAGTATGGGAATGCGCCGAGCCGTGAGCAGCACCTGAATGCTCGCCGCGTCGGCGGCCTTGGAGTCACGGATGGCGTCGAACATCGCCCCCACGGTCTTTGCGCTCGGGGACTGCGCAGCGGCCATCGCGAGCTCGAAGACATTCGTCGCGCGTTCGCAAAGGACGGCGTTCCAGATGTCGACGAGGAGCTCGTCGACATCTTCGTAGCGGGCGTACGTGGCGCCGTGGGTGAGGCCGGCCTCGTGGCCCACGTCGCGCAGCGAGACGTGGTCTACTCCGACCCGCAAGACCTCGCTGATCGCGGCGTCGCGGATCGCCGCATCGTTTGCGATAGCGCGCGCACTGCGGGTGCGCTGGCTTCTGGGCATAACGCATATTACCTTTAGGCGTCGATTTTCTGACAGGGGCGAATCCCTTAGAATAAAATGAGTATTCGACGGGGGAGCGTCGCACAGCGTGCGAGATTGGATCGGTGGAGATCCCCAATGAACGTTGCGCTCGAGTCCCTCGCGCTTGCCGTACAGGCGACGAGCGTCCATCGTGGCGCCGTGTTGCCCGAAGGTCGCATCGTGGTCATCGTGGTACCGCTCGCGGCGCTCGCCTTCTATCTCTTTGTCGTGCGACGAAATCGGGATCGCTGAGGTGACCGCGTTCCCGTACGTCCCCATCGACCCCCAAGGTTGGCGGTTGGCAATGGGGATGCGCCCGCTCAATCTCGCCACCTGGCTCGAGATCGACGATCGCCGCGACGAGGAGCTCGCCCTGAAGAACGTGCTGCTGGCGAACAGCTACGACGTGGTGGTTGCGACCGAGCCAGAGGGCGATGCCGCGAGCAGCGAGCTCTTAGATGAGGTGACTGCGTTTCTCGTCTCGTATCACCCGCTTCTGTCAACCGCGACGAATCCGAACGAGCATCCGATAGTCCAGGCGAGTCGGCTCGTGCAGGAGGACTTCTGTGTCCTGATGCGCGACGATGCGTGGCGCCTTCGAGCCGCCTGCGTGTGCTTTCCTTCGCGCTGGGATCTCGCGTTGAAGATCGGCAGGACGTTGGACGACATCCACGCGCCCGTTCCCGGCTACGACGGACAGCTGTCGACCCCTACGAACGCCTTCTTCGACCGACTGCGTCCCGAGCGTTCGTTCTGGCGTCTTAACTGGACGCTGCTCGATCGATCCGATCTCTATCAACCGAACCGCGCGCGTGTCGCGCCAAGCGGCGAGCTCGCCGATTGGTTCTTCCGCGTCGAACGACAGACGCTTCGTCAGCTGCCGCGCTCTAATGCGATCGTCTTTACGATCCACACCTACGTGACGTCAGCGGCATCGCTACGCGCGAGCGACGCGCAGTTTGTCCCCGCGCTTTTGAACGGCCTGGAAACGGCGCCGACAAAGATGCAGGACTACAAGGGCTGGACCGGCGTCGCTGAACGCCTGCGTGCGGCCCTTACGAACGAGTGAGGTCTTTCGCGATGGCGACAACTTGCATCTCGTCGGTGCCCGCGTAGATGCGAAGCACTCGCGCGTCGCGGCTGAGCTGCTCGACGCGGTACTCAGCCATGTAGCCGTTGCCGCCCATGATCTGGATGGCCTCGTCGGCAACTCGGCACGCCGCTTGGGCTGAGTACAGCTTCATCGCCGACGCTTCGGCAAACGTCGGTGTCGCACCATCGAGGGACCGCTCGATGTGACTGAAGACGAGATTCTGCACGTTGACCCGCGCGACTTCCATCTCGGCGAGCTTGAGCTGGATGAGCTGATAGTCCGAGATGGGCGTGTTCCAGAGCACGCGGTTCTTCGCATAATCGATCGACAGGCGTAGGCACTCGTCGATGATGCCGAGCGACATCGCCGCTACCCCGGCGCGCTCTGCGACAAAGTTGTCACGCGCGCTTTGGCGTCCACCTCCTCGAACCTGTTCGCTCTCGCCAAGCAGGCGGTCGCGTCCCGCGCGCACGTCGCGCAAGAAGATGTCGCCCGTCGGAGAGGCGTGCTGGCCCATCTTGCGCATGGGGGCCGACCGCTCGAGTCCGTCCATGTCCGCGTCCAACACGAACGTGAGCACGGGGCGATCGCGGAGCTCTTTTCCCGTTCCGTCGTCGAGCTTTGCGTAGAGCACGATCGTGTCGGCGTAGGGGCCGTTCGTGATCCAGGTCTTTTGCCCGTTGAGCACGTAGTCGTCCCCGTCGCGCGCGGCACTCGTGCGCATGCCTCCCAGTGCGTCCGAGCCCGAGTCGGGCTCGGTGATCGCCCACGCCCCGACCTTGTCGAGCGTCATAAGGTCAAGTGCCCACCGGCGCATCTGGTCGGGCGTGCCCAGCCGGTTGATCGTCCCGGCGGCGAGCCCCGTTGACACACCGAGGCTGGTCACCAGTCCGGGGCTCACCCGTGAGAGCTCAATGGTGGGAATGATCGTGAGCGCCGCATCGTGCGCGCGCGACTCTTCGGATGCCTCATCGCCCGCCACCTTGCGCGCCAACAGCCGCTCGAAGCGTTCGCGCGCCGCCTCTTTCAGACCGAAGGTGTCGAACATGGTGCGCAGGACGTCGTACGGAGGAACGCCCAGGTGTTCCAGGTCATCGATGTGGGGGCGAACCTCCTCGTCGACGAAGCGCCGCATGACAGCGATGATCGCCTCGTGCTCTTTAGACCACTCGTACATCGCCCCTCCGATTTGACACCTTCGTGCCCGAGTCAGCCTACGGCGCGTTCGTCGCCCGTCGAGGAAGCCCCGCTCAACTGCTCGATGAGCGCGCTGAACCACGTCGACTCGATGTAGGCGACGATGACCGGGCCTATGCATAGCCACAGGTCGCTGCGCGACGACACCACGAAGATCGCGAGCAGAATCATCTCGGACGCGATGCGCCAGATCCGTCGACTCCCGAGCCGGCGTGTCACGAGCGCGCTCGCGACAAAGAGATTGACGCCGGGAATAAGCGCCTCGGGCGACCAGTGTCCTTCGAGCTCCTTCACGCCGAACGCGCACACCACCGAACCCACGAGCAAGAACAGTCCTGCGACGCTCGCGGCGACGACGGCGAACCACTCCGGCGCGGGGTGCGCGGTGCCGGGCCAGTGCGACAGAACGCTCACGAGCAGTCCGAGACCGCCAAGCACCCCAACGATGCCGAGCGTGAGCACCCGACGCAGCGCGAGCACCAATTCGAAGCTCGCGGCAAGGCGAGACGGGGCGACAGTGACGCGCTCGCCGTAGGGTCGAGTGACCTCAGACCACGTCGACCCGTTCCACACGCGCCACTGGCGAGCGCCCGAGGGATCGGGGTACCAGCCCGGGGGAACTGCGAACGGCGGCGACAAACTCACGCTTCCAGCCTCCCATAGTGCGACGCGCGCAAGAATTCGGGCTACGTGCGCGCGGGGATGCTCACCAGCGTCGTCACGCCGATCGCGGCGCAGACCTTGGAGCCGCACGCGACGTTGAGCAGTGGGGAGGGCACGTAGCGCAGATCGACGTCGGTCGCACTCGTGTCGTGGATGGTGGCGAGCCAAGGTTCGCTACTCGAGCGCTGACCCACCACGACACAGCGGCTGAAGGTCAAACACGCGAGCGCGCTCGCGGGTTGCGCGAGCCTCGCACTTGTCCACGTTCTGGTCGACGTCTTCGAGCGCACGAGCAGTGACGAGCTGCTCGTGCGAGCCAGTCCGACGCAGCGGTTCGCGACGCACGACAACGACGTGAGTGTCGTCCACGAGCTGGGCGTGACCCCTTCGCTCCACGTGGCGCCGCTGTCGGTCGTCACGTAGAGCGAGAACTCGTGGTTCACCGAGAGTACGCCCACGTAGCAGTTGAAAGCGCTCGCGCACGTGAACGCGGTGATGGCGTCCTGGCGGGCCCAGGCGATCGGAACCGGCGTTGTCCACGTCGTGCCGCCGTCAGTGCTCAGGATGAATCGGGGCTCGCCAGTCGGTGAGGTGTCGATCATCGCGCACGTGTTCGCGTCGCAGGTGAGCGCACTTACGCCGATGCCGCCTGGCGGCGGCGTGATGCTCGCGAGCGCGTCGCCGTGGGTGTCGAACGAAAAGAGTAGATCGCGGCCCGGGCTCGATCCCCCAAGGAGACACTGAGCGCCCGAGCAAGCAACCGACGTCAACAAGGTTGGCGTCGACGTGGGGAGATGTAGGTTGAACCAGTGGCCTTTCGGTGACGCGAACTCTGCGACCGACGACGGTCCGATGCCGTCAGTCGCCGTGCCCGCCGCGACGCAGACGTCATTCAAGGTGCACGAAACCTCAGACAGGGGCACCGAGAAGCTGATCGCCGGGGTTCCGTCGAGATGAGCTTTGGCCACGACCGCGACCGTGCCGCAACTCGCGAGTAGCAGGGCACTCACGGCGAGGAGCGCGAGCATTCGCGCCGGGACGCGCACGTGACCTGAGCCCTGATTCATCAACTCCTCGACTGAAACGCGAACTTACTGGACTGATCGAACCGCTGCGGCGATGACCGACAGGCCGTCTGCCAGTTGTTCGTCGCTGATGATGAGCGGCGGCAGGAGCCGGATGACGTTGCCGTACGTACCGCACACGAGGGCGATGACGCCGTGTTGCTGGCAGTAGCTCACGATGGCCTTGGCGGCAGGCGCATTCGGTGTCATCGTGCCGGGTTCTACAAGCTCGAAGGCGATCATGGCGCCGCGTCCGCGAACGTCACCAATGATGGCTACATCCGACGCCAGCGAGTGCAGCGTCTCAAGCATCGTCGCACCGAGTACTTTGGCGCGCTCGAGCAGGTTCTGCTCCTTCATCGTCCTGATGACGGCGAGTGACGCCGCGGCGGCCACCGGATTACCTCCGTAGGTCCCACCGAGACCACCCTCGTGGACCGCATTCATCAACTCGGCGCGACCGGTGACACCTGCGAGCGGCATGCCGCCCGCGAGACCCTTGGCCGTCGTCACGATGTCGGGGATGACGCCCTCGTGGTTGACGGCGAACCAGTCGCCGGTGCGCCCAAAGCCGCTTTGGATCTCGTCCGCGATGAAGACGACGTTGTTGTCCGTCGTCCACTTGGAGAGCGCCGGGAGGAAGCCCTCGGCCGGCACGACGAAACCGCCCTCGCCCTGGATCGGTTCAATCAGTAGCGCCGCCACATTGTGAACACCGATGTCCGTCTCGATGAGCTTGATGGCGCGAGCGGCGGCGTCTTCGCCGCTCAGTCCGTCGCGGTAGGGGTAGCTCATCGGCACCCGGTAGACCTCGGGCGCAAACGGTCCGAAGCGGTCCTTGTAGGGCATGTTCTTCGCGGTGAGCGCCATCGTCAGGTTCGTGCGGCCGTGATAGGCGTGTTCGAACACGATGATCGCGCTTTTTCCGGTGGCGAGGCGAGCGATCTTGACGGCGTTTTCAATCGCCTCGGCCCCGGAGTTGAAGAGGGCGGAGGTCTTGTGAAACGTGCCCGGGGTCAGCTCGTTCAGCTGTTCACAGACCTCGACGTAGCTGTCGTAGGGCGTCACCATAAAACATGTGTGGGTGAAGCGCGCTACCTGCTCGCTCACGGCGTCCACGACGGCGGGCACGGCGTGTCCGACCCCCGTGACAGCGATGCCCGAACCGAGGTCGAGCAGTTGATTGCCGTCGACGTCAAGCAGGATCGCACCCTCGGCGCGGTCGATGTAGATCGGGAAGCCGACGGTGAGGCCCGCGCTGACCGCCTGCTGGCGGCGACGATGCAGCTCTTGGGACTTGGGACCCGGAAGTTCGGTGATCACCTTGCGCTCCGTGCCGATCGGGGTAGTGACTGACGAAACCATGGCGATCTCCTGGGTTGAGGTGGGACTACCAAGCCTACCGAGGCGTTTCGGCCCTGTCACGAACGACGAAACGGGTGACCGAAGTCACCCGTTTCCTCTGGCGGAGGAGGTGGGATTTGAACCCACGGTGCCCGTAGACACAGCAGTTTTCGAGACTGCCCGATTCGGCCGCTCTCGCACCCCTCCGTCGGCGAGTCTACCAATGAGCCTGGGACCGACTTTCGGCTGATCACAGTGCCCTACGCTTCGACGTCATGGATGACGAAGCGTTCATGCGCCGGGCGTTGGCGGCGGCAGCCCGCGCGAGCGACCACGACGATGTGCCGGTCGGCTGCGTGCTCGTCGCGAGCGGCGAGGTGCTCAGCATCGGGGAGAATCGACGCGAGGTCGACCACGATCCGACGGCCCACGCAGAGATCGTTGCCCTGCGCGACGCGGCGCGGCGGCGCGGGCGCTGGCGCATGGACGACGTCACCGCGTACGTGACGCTCGAACCCTGCGTCATGTGTGCGGGAGCACTCCTCAACGCCCGCGTGTCGCGCCTTGTCATTGGTGCGAGTGACGACAAGGCGGGCGCCGTCGGATCGCGTTACAACGTACTCAGTGACCCGCGACTGCTCCACGAAGTCTCGATCACCTACGACGTCTTGGCCAAGCAGTCGGCAGAGCTGCTCGGTGGGTTCTTTGCCGAGCGGCGCGCCGAGTGAGCCCATCGTCTGACGGCGTGCACCGAATGTTCACGCAAGGGCAAGGTGACGCGTTTATGTTGAGGCGATGATGGACGCTCACGACCGCTTCATTGCTGGTCAGCGCATCGTGGTTGTCGGTGGGAAGAAGAGCTTTCTATGACCGTTGAACTGGTCTGCCTTGACATGGCTGGGACCACGGTGAACGACCACGGCTTGGTGCTTGAGGCGTTTCGCCGCACGATAAGAGACCTCGGCGTTGTAGGAAACGACGCAGTGAAAGCCGAGGACTACGTCATCGAGACGATGGGTCAGTCGAAGATAGAGGTGTTCAGCGTGCTCTTTGACGAACGCGCGCGCGAGGCCAACGAAGCATTTGAGTGTCACTTCGTGACGGTCGCCGAGGAGGTCGGCGTGAGCGAAGTACCCGGCGCGAGAGAGACGATCGAGACGCTGAAAAGTCGCGGCGTCGCGGTGGCGCTCACGACGGGTTTTTCTCCCGCCACGCGTGAGGCGTTGATCGAAATCTTGGGCTGGTCGGACCTTGTGGGCGTCAGGGTATCGCCCGCCGACGCGGGACGTGGTCGTCCCGCGCCCGACATGGTGCTCCTTTGTGCCTTGAAATCGCACGTGAGCGCCGTGCAGACGATCATGGTCGTGGGTGATACCGCGTCAGACATGCAGTCGGGGCGTCGCGCCGGGGTTGGTCAGTGCGTGGGCGTTCTTACGGGCACGGATGACGGACCACGCTTGCTCACGAGCGGTGCTGACGTGGTCGTAGATTCAGTCGCTGATCTCCCTCGGCTCGACACACTCGTCACGCAATAGTCATCTAACTGTTGTAGAAGTTTTGAGCGCACGACACAAAAGATGCCTATTGGCGTCGCATGCGCCAACTACGAACTCTTACTGTCATTGCTGAGTAACGAGTCCGGTGCTCTCAGGTCGACACTCCCTCCGTATCTTTACGCCAAACCAGATCTCGCGGGCGCAATCAACCTGACGGTCTCGGCGTCGTTACGCACCGGAGATTCCTCGGTTCGACGACCTTGAACCGGGTGCGTGCGTTGACGATTCGGTCAGTGCTCGTGACGCGCTCGTGACCACGCCGCTGCCAGCGAACTCACAAGTCCCTCATAGTCGGCGAGAGAGCCAACTACGAGCCCTTCGATCTTTCCCTCGTCGTCCCAGGTGCGCAGAGCGAGCGCGTCGGGAAACCCCGGGTGCTCCTCGAAGCGCACGCACTCTTCGTCGCTCAGCAGTCCGCCTTGCGCCTTCAGTGTCATCTTCGATGCCTCCGAGAGGCGGTCGAAGTACCCGGGATCGGTGGTGCAGCGCCAGCGCTTCGCGGTCACGTGCATTGACACCGGCCCCGCCACCGAAGGACCGAAGAGCGGGGCGAGTACGCGTGCACCCACCGCCTCGTGGTCGTCGTCGTACTCGTCCATCTTGAAGTCGGGTCCATTCTGCACGCCCGCCACCAAGTGGCCCACGTCGTGGAAGAGTGCGGCTGCGATCATCGCATCGGTCGAGCCCTCAGCACGCGCGAGCGCCGCACACTGAAGCCCGTGCTCCGTCTGGGTGATGGCCTCGCCGTAGGGTTCATTGCCGCACTCCACGTAGAGTTCAAAGAGCTCGCTGGTGTTCTTTGGTGCGTGCACGATTCTCCTTCGTTCGCCGTCATGCTACGGCGCCCGTGTAGGCCCACCATGAATGAGTCGTAACGATTTGGTGAACGACGCGAGGATTAATCTCACGCTGGATCAGGTCGGGTGGAGGCGCTGATCAGAAGGTCTGGAGTGACGAGATGTGCAGTTGCGTCGCGACGTACATCGAAAAGGCGGCACCGCCGCCAACCGCCGCGGAACCCTTGAGCGCGTCGTTCGCGTTGTAGGCACGAATCGTCACCACTCCACAGCCGCCGGGGTCGGCGGCGACGATCGCGTAGGGCGTGCTCGAACGTCGATAGAAGTCCAGCGTGAGCTTCGCGCCCACGTCCATCGGGCACATCTCGTCGACAGAGGGGGCTTTCGGCAGGGCATTGACGTGCTGAACGATGGCATTGATGGTGGCGGCCTTCGTCGTGGCATACGTCGAGTAGCGATTCGTCGTGGCGTTGAGTCCCCGGTTCACGTGAACCACCAGCCGCGTCGCTCCGGTTCCGATCTCGGCGTAGCGCGATTTATCGATCATCGTGGCCGCGCGAGCCGGCGGCGGACTCGCGCCCACGACAACGGCCATGATGGCCGCTGCGGCGATGCCCGCGGGCGCGAGGTGCCGCCGGACGAAGGTTTCGCAGTAAGTCGATAGGTTCATACCTTCGTAGTGTCGTCACCACCGCGTTTCTTACACGGGGGCGTCTCACGCTGGGATCGCTCGCCGCGAGTGGCGAAACCGGACGTCAGGTGCGCTCAAGTACCTCTACCTCGTCATCGCGTTCGGTGACCGAGAGAATCTCCACGTCGCTAGCCAGATCGAGCATCTGGAAGAGCTTCTGATGGTTCGAGACGTCACGACACTTCGCGCACGGACAGTTGTCGCGAAGCCAGGGCGGTGGAAACACGTCGGCAAAGGATACGTCCCTCGCCGTCGAGGTCACCGGTACAAGCCTTCGTCTGAAGGAGGCGTGAGGTGACGGAACTCGAGTGACCTCCACTCGTCGAAGGGGTCGCCGACCCGTAGGTCAGGAGCGTGCTCGGTGGCGATGAGTGCCGCCAATCGTGGGCCGCGATGGCTCGGCGCCGTCGATCGGTGGCCGCGGCGACGCCCGCGGATCGTGTCCCATGCGGCGATGCGAGTCATGTATTCAACGGTATGGGCACAAGGTAAGGGCCGCGTGACTGGAGGGAAAGACCTCTGCACTGTTTGCGCAACGGGAGAGAAGATTCTTGTCCCACATTGACGTCCGAAAGCGGGAAGCGTCGGCGTTACCGGCTCCGTAGATTACGAACATGCGAGAACTTGATGACGTGAGGTGGCGCGCGGTGGAGACCCGCGATGCTGCAATGAGTGACTGCTTCGTCTACGGCGTGACATCGACGAAGATCTTCTGTCGTCCCAACTGCGGGTCGCGCCGAGCGCTACGACGCAACGTCGAGTTCTTCGCCACACCTCGAGACGCACTGCTCGCGGGATATCGCGCCTGTCGCCGCTGTCGACCGGAAGAGACTCGGGTGAGTGATCCGTCGGTGGCGGCCGTCATCGAGACGTGCCGACGCCTGGAGGGGAACGACATCGCAACGAGCATTGCCGAACTCGCCGCAGACCTCGGGTACAGCGAACGACACCTTCGGCGTCGCTTTCACGAGGTCATCGGGGTGTCGATCGGCACCTACGCGCGCGCCTACAGGGCCGAGCAGATTCGAACGGAGTTGCGTGCCGGCACGCCCGTGACAAGCGCTGTCTTTGACGCCGGGTACGGCTCGATGCGCGCCTTCTACGAGCACGGCGCACCCATGCTCGGCATGACGCCGAGCCGTTACCGTGACGGGGGTCGTGGCGAGCACATCAGGTTCACCTCAATAGAGACATCGTTGGGCTGGGTCATAGCAGCGCGAACGGCGAACGGCGTGTGCGCAGTTCGCATCGGCCAGGACGAGGTCGAGCTCGTCAAGGGTCTTACCGAGGAGTTTCCCAACGCCCTTGTCGAACGCGACGACGTGGGACTTCGCGATGTGGCGGAGATACTTTTGGACGCAATGCAGGGCCAACGCGACGCCACTGACTTGCCACTTGATATCGCAGGCACAGCCTTTCAACTTCGCGTATGGGCAGCACTCAGAGCGATCCCCCTCGGAGAGACGCGAACGTATTCAGAGGTGGCCAGAGAGATTGGAGCGCCGTCGGCCGTACGCGCGGTGGCGTCCGCGTGCGCCGCTAACGAGGCGGCACTCGCGATCCCCTGTCATCGCATCGTACGCAAGGACGGATCGCTGGGTGGTTACCGTTGGGGCCTCGAAGTGAAAGAGCAGCTCCTTATCGCCGAGGGACGCGCGAAAAGCTAGCTCGCAACGATTGCCATCAAGTTTAGGGCGCTGCTCGCATTCGAGGTCTTGATGCCTGCACCGATCTCGGACAACGAGATAACGAAGTGATGTGCCTTGAAGACGTCAACCAGGAATTGACCTGTCGATCTAGCGCGGAGCAGACTCATCGTCTTGTCGGCCGCAAGGGTGCCCTTTGGATCGGCGTAGCCAACGACTGAGATGTGATGCTGGTTTCGGCCCTCCACAACTGCCGCGAAAGTGCGAAGGGTGGACCGCGCGGTCGCGCTCAAGTTCACGCTGTTGGTCGAGAAGAAGACGTGCACTTCGACGGGAGGCTTTGGCAGTGCACCAATGGTTGGTGGCGGGTTTGCGCCCGTGCCACCTCCCCCGGAACTGCCCGAGCCTCCTGTTCCACCAATGCCACCAGTTCCGCCGGAACCGCCGGAGCCGCCAGAACCGCCGGAACCACCAGAACCGCCGGAACCACCAGAACCGCCGGAGCCACCAGAACCGCCGGAGCCACCGGCAATGGCAGTGCCGGACAACGCAAGACCGGCTGGCGAGTTGTAGTTACCCGAATAGGCGACCTCGAGCTCGCCTCCGAGGAGCGATCCCGGGGCGCTTGGCGTCCAGCTGACATCGATCGTGCAGGTTGTCCCCGAAGCGATAACAGTTCTGTCAGCGCATGAACCCCCGCTCACGGTGACGCCTGAGCCGGTTGCAGTGATCGTTGTGGGCGTGAGCGATTGAATTGAGGAGTTCGTGACAGAGATGACGTCTTCGGACGTGCTGTCCACGACGGTCGACGCAAAATCTCCCGACGAGAAAGTGATGGTGCCGTTCGGAATCGCGACGACATCATCCGCTCCGGAGTTTGTCATGAAGAGATCACCATTGCCATTCAGATAGATACCCATGGGCGCCGCAAGCAGCGTCGCAAGTTGGGAGCTGAAGAGGTCAATGGGCGTATCGCTTTCGACACTTTGGCCAAAGAGTGACGTCGTCTCCGACGCCGGTATCACCGTCAAGGCCTTTGCCGTCGCGTCTTCAATAAAGAGGTCACCCGCGCTGTCGAAGGCAATCCCGCTCGTCCCTTCCGAGGTGAGCGAGGCGAGACTTCCGGGGGTCCCGGGATTCAGTGTCGCCGGCGTATCAGGCGTCACGGTTTGACCGAAGATGCTGGTCGTCGAAGCGGTCGGCAGGACGGTGACGGTGCCGGTGCTTTGATCCACCGAGAATAAATCGCCCGCGGGATCGAAGGCTAAACCAACTGGCTCGCCAACGACGCCGCTCAGTGACGTGAGTGAGCTGGGCGCGTCGGGCGTCACCGTTTGGCCGAAGATCGAGGTCGTGCTGAGTGCCGGGACGACAACGACCGTGCTGTTGCCCTCATTGCCGACAAAGAGGTCCCCCGCACTGTCAATGGCGATGGAGCTTGGCTCGTCGAGCAGCGCAGAGAGGGTTGAGGAGAGAAGGATGACTGGTGTGTCTGGAGTGACGCTCTGGCCAAAGACTGACGTCACGCCGGGTGCGGGCACAACAGTTACGGTCGAGTTCGCTTGATTTGCGATGAAGAGATCACCCGCGCTGTCAATCGTTAATGCGTCCGGGGAGTCGAGGAGCGAATTCAGTGAGCTGGGAAGAAGGTCCGCGGGCTGATCTGGCGTCACACTTTGAGCGAACAGGCTTGTCGTAGTTGACCCTGGGACGGCGGTGAGAGAGTTTGCGGCGTTCACGATAAACATGTCACCGCTCGGGTCCTCTGTGATTCCGTCCGGCTGTGAATCGGCAAGGAGCGACGCGAGGCTCGGATTTCCCGGTACCAGCACTGTCGGCGTGTCGCTGGACAGATTCAATCCATAGAGAGTGGTCGTAGCCGCCGAGGAGTCTCCGGGCATCATGACCACGATAGAGAGAAGGGCCAGGCAGACAATAGTCAATAGTGCTGTGATTTTTTGCAATCGATGGAACATGGCAACTACCTCGGGTGCCTCCAACCGTTCGGGAAGGCAACAGTTGAACGCTAACGATTATGTGTATTCGCTAACAAACGCGATCCTCAACTTTTGAGCGTTTTTTCATCAAGTTGGCGCGCTTTGTCGTGATGTCTCGCTGTGCGTCTGCGAAAATCACTCGTCGCGCTGTCGAACGCGTCGTAGTCGCGCGAACGTTGCTCTCGGCAAGATCTCGCTTGTCGTAGTCGACAACGTTCCCGCGCCGTTTGTGACATCATCTCGCGTTGGTCGTACCGCGAACCTTGAGCACGGCATCTCCGGTCGAGGGGACGACACGTAGCGCTCGTGCAGCGTTCGCCACTGTCGGATCGTCTTCGATGTCTTGACACAGCCGACTGGCGGAGGAGGTGGGATTTGAACCCACGGAAGGTTTCCCTTCACACGATTTCCAATCGTGCCGATTCGGCCGCTCTCGCACTCCTCCAGGAGTTTCATCGTGAAATGAATACCGGCCTGCAAGGCTACTTGAGTCCAACCTGCTCGATCATTGGTAGCCTCTTTAGTGCCGAGATCGAAAGCGGTGGTCGGGTCCCGTGCGACGACCTTTCGTGAACCGAGTCAGGGGTGGAAACCAGCAGCTCTCAGCGAACTGTGTTGGGTGCCACGGATCGCCTGACCACTGCTTTGGATCCCGGCGCGATAGGCCCTCCCGTTAGGCTCGCTCCATGGCTAACACCAAGGCGACGCCCCCCTCGCTCGAAGGGGTGACCTCTCTCTACCGCCGCTTTCGACCGGGCCGATTCGCCGAGCTTCGGGGCCAAGATCACGTCGTTCGAGCCCTCCAGGGTGCAGTCAAGAACGAACGGGTTTCCCACGCCTACCTCTTCTCTGGACCGCGCGGCACGGGTAAGACCACGACGGCGCGCATACTGGCCAAAGCCCTCAACTGCGAGAACCCCGTCGACGGAGATGCCTGCGGCATCTGCGCCAGCTGCGAGGCGATCGCCAAGGGCACCTCGCTCGACGTCATCGAGCTCGACGCCGCGTCGAACAATGGTGTGGACGACATTCGCGACATCATCTCTGGCGCGTGGCACAACACCCCGGGGCGCTGGAAGGTATACATCTTTGACGAAGTGCACCAGCTCTCCAAGGCTGCTTCCGCCGCCCTCTTGAAGACACTCGAAGAACCGCCCGGCCACGTCGTGTTCGTGCTGGCAACGACCGATCCGCACAAGGTGTTGCCAACCATCAGGTCGCGCACCCAGCATCTCGAGTTTCGCCTCATCAACGCCGACACCCTGGCGACGTTGCTCCAGGACGTGGAAAGTGCGGCGGGACTCGGGGCCGACGACGCCACGATTGAAGCCGCGGTGCGCCTCGGGCGTGGCTCGGCTCGAGACGCCTTGAGCGCGCTCGATCAGCTGCTCGCCACTGGTTCGATCAGCGAGAGCCAGCCCGAGTTTGATGGACTCTTTCGTGCGCTCGCGAGCGAGGACGCCGTCGGCGCGCTTCGATCGCTTGCCGTGCTGGCACGAGAAGGCTGGGACCCCGAACAGCTCGCAGAGAGCTTCGCGGGCGAAGTGCGCCAAGTCTTCTTGTTGCAAGTCGCGCCAGAAGTCGCCGACGCGGTTGACGGCGACCGCGAACGGCTCACTCGCTGGGGAGAGCAGCTCGGACTCGCGCGCACTGTGCGCATCCTCGAGACCGTTGGGCGAGCTATTCGCGAGATGAAGAGCGCCCCGGAGAAGATCGTCATGCTGGAAGTCGCGATGGTGCGTCTCACCAAGCCCGATCTCGATCACTCGTATGAGTCGCTCGATGAGCGCCTCACGCGCCTCGAGCGCGGTGCGCCGTATTCGTCGAGTGCGCCCGCGCCGACCACGCCTCCCGCGCTTCGTCCGATCGGAGCGTCGGTGACCGCACCCGCACCGGCGTCGACGTCGCCCAAACCCCCCCAAGAGCCGGTCGCGAGCGCACCTGCGCCGACGCAAGCGCCCGCAGCTTCGCCAGCGGCGTCGAACGACATCGAACGATCGCCCTCGAGTGGATCCCTCACGTTCGAAGAGGTCCGCGATCGCTTCAGTGAGCACGTCGTGCCACGCACGTCGCGCTCGGCGCAGCTGCTGCTTCGCTCGGCGAGGGTCGAGTCACTCGAAGGGCTCCTGCTCACGATCGCCGTGCCGAGCGAGGAGATGCGCCAGAACACCGAGCTGATCTCGCAGGGGTTAAAGGGCGCGCTCGAGCACGAGTTCAAGGTGTCGCTCACGCTCCTGTGGACCGTCGATCCAACGCTCACCGCCGCGTCGGCTCCTGCGCGTCGCGCGCCGGCGAGGCCCGTGGTCGTTGACGAGGAGTTCATCGACGTTGAGGAGACCGACGAGTCAGCCAACGTCGTTGTTGTTGAATCAGCAGCGAGTCACCTCATCACCGAGATGTTTCCCGGAGCCGAGGAGATCTCGTGAACTACCCGCCTGCGCTACAGGCCGTGGTCGACGAACTCGGTCGGTTTCCCGGCGTTGGTCCGAAGTCGGCCCAGCGAATCGCCTTTTGGCTGATGCGTCAGCCGAGCGAGGACGTCGAACGACTCGCTGTCGCGTTGGGTGAGATGAGGTTCAAGCTCTCTTTCTGTGAGCGCTGCTGCAACATTGCAGAGTCGGGTGGACTCTGTCCCATCTGTGCGGACGCGCGTCGTGACCAGACGACGATCTGTGTGGTCGAGAGTCCGCCTGACGTCGTGGCGGTCGAACGCTCGGGAGCGTTTCATGGGACCTATCACGTCCTGCACGGCGTGCTCAATCCTCTCGAAGGCGTGACGCCTGATCGACTCAAGATTCAAGAGCTCTTGCAGCGACTTCACGGACCGGTGAAGGAGGTCATTCTGTGCTTCAACTCCAACGTGGAGGGTGATCACACCGCGATGTACCTCTCGAGGTTGCTTCAAGTGCCCGGCTTGATCGTGTCGCAACCGGCGAGTGGCCTACCGGTGGGCGGTGACCTCGAATTTGCCGATGACCTCACACTCGGGCGTGCGCTCGACGGACGGCGTGTTCTGAGCGATTAGTCGAGGTCTCGTTGCGTCGAGACGTCTACGCGAAACGAATGACGCAGAGCCCGCCCGCAACGAGGCAGTAGATCGCAAAGGGCGTGAGCGTGCGAGTCTGGAACCATCGCGTCAAGAACCGCACCGATAGGTACGCAGTGACCATGGCAAAAAGGGCGCCGATCAGGGTTTGGACCCGAACGCCGTGTCCGAGTGGACCGAAGAGCTCGGGCAGCTTGTAGAGACCGGCGAGAAGAATCACGGGCGTTGCGAGCAAGAAGGCGAAGTTGGCGGCGTCCTCGTGATCGAGCCCGTCGAAGAGTCCCGCGACCATGGTGACGCCACTCCTCGAGATGCCCGCGAGCAGCGCGAGGATCTGGGCGCTCCCGACCGCGAAGGCGCTCTTGGGCGACATCGTGTCGAGCTTCGCGAGCGACGCGTGGCGTCCCCTTCCACGTCGTATCGCCTCACCCCCGAGCAGGATGAGACCGTTGACCATCAAGAAGACAGCTGCGGCGAGTGGCTTTGCGAAGAGTTCGCGCAGCTTGTTCTGCAAGAGGATGCCAACGACGCCGACGGGAATGGAGCCGATGGCGAGTAGCGCCAGCAACCGGTACTTCTGATCGAGGGTCGGCGCGTTGAGACGCCAGAGCGACGACAGACCCTCGTCGCGGGTTCGTCCGAGTTGCACGAAGAGACCGCGGAACAGCTCGTACCACGTCCGGCGGTAGTAGACGACCAGACCAAGTGCCGTGCCGACGTGCAGACCGATGAGGAACACGAGAAAGAAGTTCTGGTTGGCGCTCTGGGTGCTCACGAGGTTGTGCCAACCGAACAGGGCCGGGACGAGCACGCCGTGGCCAAGGCTCGAGACAGGAAAGAGCTCCGTGATTCCTTGAACGATGCCCATCACGATGGCCTGGAAGAAGCTCAGCGTCGGATGCACGGCTTCTACGATAAGCGAGGTGGCATCGGCCTTCGAATTTCGATGAGAGACTTGGGTCGTGCGCTATCTGACGATCGTTCGCCACGCCAAGGCGGAGAAACCTCGGCCCGATCAGCGCGATAAGGATCGCGAGCTGAACGATCGCGGGCGTCGCCAGTGCGAGCAGCTACGAAGCTGGGCGAGTGACCCGAGCGAGCTCGGTCGTTTCGGACCTACGACAGCGCTCGTGAGCTCGGCCGCTCGCACGAAGGAGACGTTTCGACGCGCGTTTGAGGACACGCCGTTCGTCTGCGAGTACGTCGAGAGCGACCTCATCTATAACGGACAGCACGAGGTGACCGCGGAGGACGTCTTGATCGACCTCGCCGCGATCGATCCTGTCACCACGTCGCTGCTGGTCGTGGGCCACAACCCGACGGTGCTCGAGCTGCTGTGGACGCTGGTGCGCGATCTACCGCGACCGCTGCGTGAGACCTACCCCCTGGCGGGTGCCTTCGTGGTGGCGCTACCGGACGATCAGCAGATCGGCCCGGGACCCTACGAGCTCGTCGCCCGCTACGTTCCCGCCTAGAGCGAGCGCAGTAGCGCGGCGTCGCCCTGGCCGCCGCCACCACAGAGGGCGACCGCGGCAATCCCGCCGCCGCGTCGGCGCAGCTCCATCAGCGCGGTGATCGCAAGACGCGTCCCCGACATGCCGATGGGGTGTCCGAGCGCGATGGCGCCGCCGTTGACGTTGATCCGATCTTCGCTGACCCCAAGGTCGTCAGCCGAGGCGAGCCCGACCGCCGCGAAGGCCTCATTGATCTCGAAGAGATCGATCGACGACACGTCGACGCCCGCCTTCTTTGTCGCCTGCAGGATCGCGCGGGAAGGTTGCGTGAGGAGCGACGTGTCGGGCCCCGCAACCTGGCCGTAGCTCACGAGTTCTCCGAGGGGGGTCAGCCCGAGCTGCTCGGCTCGTTCCTTGGACATGACGAGCACGGCGGCCGCGCCGTCAGAGATCTGTGACGCGTTGCCGGCGGTGATGGTGCCGTCTTTGTCGAAGGCGGGGCGCAGGCCGGCGAGCGACTCGGCCGTGGTGTCGCTGCGCACGCCCTCGTCGGTGTCGACCATGATCGGCTCACCCCGACGCTGAGGCACCGCGACGTCCACGATCTCTTCGGCGAAGGCGCCCGACGCGATGGCCTTTGCCGCAAGCTGGTGGCTGCGCGCCGAGAACTCGTCTTGGCGTGCGCGAGTGATGTGGCCTTGGTTGTAACGATCGGTCGCGAGACCCATCGCGCAGTGATCGAAGGAGCACGTGAGGCCGTCGAACATCATCGAGTCGATAACGCTCTGGTCGCCAATGCGGTAGCCGGCGCGCGCGCCGGGCAGGAGGTACGGGGCGTTCGTCATCGACTCCATCCCACCGGCGATGACGATGTCCGCTTCGCCGGCACGGATCATGAGGTCGGCGAGATAGATGGTTTGAAGGCCCGACAGACAGACCTTGTTGATGGTCGTCGCGTGCACGGTGAGGGGAATGCCCGCCTTCTCGGCGGCCTGACGCGCAGTGATCTGACCCTGGCCGGCCTGGAGCACCTGGCCCATCAAGACCGCGTCGATGCTCGACGGATCAACGCCGGTCGTATCGAGCACGCCCTTGATTGCCGCACCGCCGAGCTCTTGGGCACTCAGGCTCGCGAAGGCGCCCGCGAGCTTTCCGATGGCCGTGCGTCGTCCCGCGACGATGACGCTCTGTGACATATGGACTCCTTACCGCTGGCTCCGAAAGGGGAACATCAAGAGACGATAGACGCTCGAGCGTGCACGTCTTCAATCCTGAGAAGGGCCCACGGGCCAGAGAATCGACTCGCCCGCGGACAGTAATCTTCCCAGATGAGTGAGATTCTCGACGCGGTGCTCGCTGGTGCCTCGCCCGAAGCGCTCGCCGACACACCGATGCCCGAGCGCACCCGCGCGGTCTTCGTGCGCCGCGACGAAGAGCACATGTTCGATGGCCTTGCGAGCGGGGAGAAGGACCCTCGCCGAAGCCTCCACGTCGGCGAGGTCCCGATTCCCGAACTCGCGCCGGACGAGGTGTACGTCGCGGTGATGGCGTCGTCAATCAACTTCAACACCGTCTGGACGAGCATCTTCGAGCCTCTCTCAACGTTCGGCTTCCTCGACCGGCTCGCCAAGGAGTCGGTCTGGGGCAAGCGTCACGCGCTGGACTATCACGTGGTCGGTTCGGACGCGGCGGGCGTCATACTGCGCACCGGCTCACAGGTGCGCAACTGGAAGGTCGGTGACGAAGTCACGGTGCACTGCAACTACGTCGACGACCAGGATCCGAGCAGTCACGACGACTCGATGCTCGCGAGCAACCAACGCATCTGGGGCTTCGAGACGAACTTCGGCGGACTGGCCGACGTCGCCGTCGTGAAGGCCAATCAGCTGATGCACAAACCGAAGCACCTGGCCTGGGAGGAGTCCGCCGTCAACGCGCTGTGCAACTCGACGGCCTACCGCATGCTCGCCTCACACAACGGCGTCCGGGTCTCCCAGGGCGACAAGGTCCTCGTGTGGGGCGCGTCGGGCGGGCTCGGCGCGTTCGCGGTCCAACACGTCCTCAACTCCGGCGGCGTGCCCATCGGCGTCGTGTCGAGCGAGTCGAAAGCAGCGACGCTGCGCGAACTCGGCTGCGAGCACGTCATCAATCGAGCAGCGATGGACTATCGCTTCTGGAAGGACGAGCACACCCAAGACGAGAGCGAGTGGCGTCGCCTCGGCAAGGACATTCGTTCGCTGGTTGGTGATGACCCGGACATCGTGTTCGAGCATCCGGGTAGGTCCACGATGGGCGCGAGCGTCTTCGTGACGAAGCGCGGCGGCACGATCGTCACGTGTGCCGCGACGAGCGGCTACATGATCGAATACGACAACCGGCACCTCTGGATGAAGTTGAAGACCATCAAGGGCTCGCACTTCTCGAACTACCGCGAGGCGTGGGCCGCGAACCAGACGATCATCGACGGCCACGTCACGCCGCCGCTCTCGGCGACGTTTCCTCTCGAAGAGACCGGCGAGGCGGCGTACGAGGTGCAGCACAATCGTCACGAAGGAAAGATCGGGGTCCTGTGCCTCGCGCCGCGCGAGGGACTCGGCATCACTGACCCGGTCGTCCGCGAGCGCATCGGTGAGGATCGCCTGAGCATATTTCGCCGCCATGACGAGGGGAAGTGATGGAGCCAGTCTTCACCGAGATCGACCACGTCGCGATCGCCGTCAACGATCTCGAGGCCGCGATCAACTGGTACGCCGCGGTCTTTGGCGCGCTCGTCGTGCATCGCGAGGTCGTCGAGTCCGACGGCGTCGAAGAGGCGCTCATTCGCGTGGCCGACTCCTACATCCAACTGCTCACGCCGACGCGCGACGATTCGCCGGTCGCGAGGTACTTGACGAGAAAGGGAGAAGGACTGCATCACGTCGCCTATCGAGTGGACGACTGCGCGACCGCTCTTGAGGCGGTGAAGGCCTCGGGGGCGCGCGTGATCGACGACGCGCCGCGTCCGGGATCTCGAAATACGATGGTCGCCTTCATTCATCCTACGGCCGCGTTCGGAACGTTGATCGAACTCGTGCAAGAGCGTGAGTGACGAGTTTGATGGCGAAAGTGGTTACTCCTCGGTTCGATCGTTTTTACTTCGTAGTAACAAAAAATTCCTACTTCGCGGTAACGCAAGGGGCGACGCAACCTTGTCGATTTTCGAGTCGCAACGCCGATTTGTCACTAGCCAAGCCTTTTGCGCGATGACTACTCTCGACGTATGGAGCATTCGATGGCAGAACGCCTCAAGCAGTTAGAGGCATTCAAGGCCGAAGCCCGAGTGGCCGGTGGAGAGATCGCGATCGAGCGCCATCGCGCAAAGGGTCGCATGACCGCACGCGAGCGTCTCGAGTATCTGCTCGACGAAGACTCATTCCAGGAGCTCGACATGCTGACGCGTCATGTCGCGTCGGGCATGGGTCTCGAGGAGTCGCGTCCCTTCTCTGACGGCGTCATCACCGGCTTCGGCAAGATCGACGGACGAAAGGTCTGCGTCTACTCTCAGGACTTCACGGTCTTCGGTGGCGCACTCGGCGAGACGCACGGCGAGAAGATCCACAAGATCATGGACCTCGCGATCACGATGGGCCTACCGATCATCGGCCTCAACGACGGGGGCGGCGCGCGCATCCAAGAGGGCGTCGCCGGACTCAACGCGTACGGCGGAATCTTCAAGCGCAACGTGCGAGCGTCCGGCGTCGTGCCGCAGATCTCGGTCATCCTTGGACCGTGCGCCGGCGGCGGCGTGTATTCGCCCGCGCTGACGGACTTCATCTTCATGGTGAAGGACTCGAGTCACATGTTCATCACCGGACCTGACGTCGTGAAGTCGGTGACCGGAGAAGACGTGACGCTAGAAGAGCTCGGCGGCGCACAGACTCACGCGACGAAGTCCGGCGTGGCGAGCTTCGTGCTTCCCGACGAGAAGAGCACGCTCGACGAGGTCCGCTACCTGCTCTCGTTCCTGCCGTCGAACAACATGGAAGAGCCGCCGCGCATCATGACCGGCGACGACCCGAACCGCCTGTGCGAGGATCTGCGCGAGCTCCTGCCGTCCTCGCCGAACCAGCCCTACGACATGAAAAAGGTCATCACGTCGGTGGTCGACGGCGGGGACTACATGGAAGTCCACGCCACCTACGCCCAGCAGGTCACCTGCGGATTCGCGCGCCTCGACGGTCACACGATCGGCATCATCTCGAACCAGCCGCAGATCCTCGCCGGCGTGCTCGACATCGAGTCCTCGGAGAAGGCGGCCCGGTTCGTGCGCACGTGCGACGCGTTCAACGTGCCGATTGTGACCTTCGTCGACGTGCCTGGTTTCATGCCGGGCGTCGACCAGGAGTACAACGGGATCATCCGCCACGGCGCGAAGCTCCTCTACGCGTTCTGCGAGGCGACGGTGCCGCGCATCTCGGTGATCACGCGAAAGGCCTACGGCGGCGCGTACGTCGTGATGAACTCGAAGTCCGTCGGCGCCGACCTCGCCTACGCGTGGCCGACGGCCGAGATCGCCGTGATGGGCGCTTCGGGCGCGGTCGGGATTGTCTATCGCCGCGACCTCGCGGCTGCCGAGGACCCTGAAGCGCTCCGTGCGCAGCTGATCGACGACTATGAGGAGCGCTACGCGACGCCCTACATCGCGGCCGAGCGAGGTTTCATCGACGACGTCATAGACCCAGCCGAGACGCGTCAGATCATCGCACGCGCCCTGGACCTCCTGCGCGGCAAGCGCGAAGAGCTGCCCAAGCGCAAGCACGGGAACGTGCCGCTATGAGCTACGGTCTCGCGCCTCGTCCCTCGCTGCCACCCGAAGAGATGGCCGCGCTCATCGCAGCGGCCGAAGAGCTGTTGAAGGCCGAGCGTCGCCGGGTGAAGGACAGGGCCCCGGCGTGGCGGTTCTCGGGCCGTTGGTTCAACGCCGGACCCTACTCCGGCCGCCGTCCTCGACTCAGCTAGTCGATTCGATCAACGTCAAGAGGTCGTCCATGATGGCGGCCATCGAGTAGTCCTTGGGCGTGTAGACCTGCGACACTCCTGCCGCCATCAATTCGCGCGCATCCTCATCGGGCACGATCCCGCCCAGCACCACCTTTGCGGTGACGCCGTTTTCGCGTAGCCCCTCGATGATGCGGGGCACGAGGGCGAGATGCGAGCCCGAAAGTATCGAGAGCCCCACGACGTCGACGTCCTCGTCGCGCGCGGTCGCGACAATCTCCTCGGGCGACAGTCGGATCCCGGGATAGATCACTTCGAAGCCCGCGTCGCGAGCAGCAACGGCGATCTGTTCGGCGCCGTTGGAGTGGCCGTCGAGTCCCGGCTTGGCGACGAGCAGCTTTGGCGGGGAACCGCGACGCTCGTAGAGCGCCTTCGATCGGGCGACGAGGTCAAAGAATGGCGCCCCGCGGCTCGCGGTCGCGGGTCGCACGCCGGTCGGCGCGCGGTACTCGCCAAAGATGTCGCGCAGCGCGTTCGCCCACTCACCCGTGGTGCCGCCGGCTTTCGCCAGGGCGATCGAGGGGATCATGATGTTGTCGCGAGCGTCACTGCTCGCCGCGACACGACGCAACTCGTCAAGGGCGCTGCGCACCGCTGCGGGGTCGCGATGGGCGCGCCACTGGCGGACGTCCTCGATGAGCTCGCGTTCGATCCTCGGATCGACGGTCATGACCGAGTCAATGGACTCGGTGTTCGTGAGGGGGGACGGCGCGGTCTCGGCGAAGCGGTTGACGCCGACGACGGTCTGCTCGCCCGATTCGATGCGCTCGACCCGGGCGGACTGGCTCGCGACGAGGCGGCTCTTGAGCTCCCCGATCGCGCTGAACGCTCCGCCAAGGGCGAGGACGTCGTCGAGCTCGCTCTGGGCCGCGACCGTGAGCTCGTGCACGATGCCCTCCATCACGCGCGAGCCGGCGAAGAGGTCGGGATACTCGAGCAGGTCGCTCTCGAAGGCGAGGACTTGCTGAATGCGCAGGCTCCACTGCTGGTCCCACGGCCGCGGCAGTCCGAGCGCCTCGTTCCACGCGGGCAGTTGAATGGCGCGTGCGCGCGCGTCGGCGCTCAAGGTCACCCCAAGCATCTCGAGCACGATTCGCTGCACGTTGTTCTCGGGTTGCTGTTCGGTGAGTCCCAGCGAGTTCACCTGCACGCCGTAGCGAAAACGCCGCAGCGACGAATCCTCGACGTGGTAGCGGGTGCGACAGATCTCGTCCCACATCGCCGTGAACGTGCGCATCTTGGCGACCTCTTCGACAAACCGCACGCCCGCGTTGACGAAGAAGGAGATGCGTCCAACAACCTCGGGCATCTGGGAGGGTTCGACCTTCCCCGAGTCGCGCACGGCGTCGAGCACGTCGATGGCCGTGGCGAGCGCGTAGGCGATCTCTTGGGCCGGTGTCGAGCCCGCCTCTTGGAGGTGGTAGCTGCAGACGTTGATCGGATTCCACTTCGGCACGTGGTTGACGCCGAAGACGATCATGTCGGCGATGAGCCGCTTGGACGGCTCGGGGGCAAAGATGTACGTACCGCGGCTGAGGTACTCCTTGACGATGTCGTTCTGCGTCGTACCCGACAGCGTGCCGTAGGCGACGCCCTCTTCATCGGCGAGGGCGAGGTAGAGCGCCCACAGCCACGCCGCCGTGGCGTTGATCGTCATCGACGTGTTCATCTCGTCCAGGGGAATGTCGTGGAGCAGCTCGCGCATGTGTCCGAGGTGGGCGACCGGCACGCCGACCTTGCCCACTTCGCCGGCGGCGATCGGATCGTCGGGGTCGTAGCCCGTCTGCGTCGGCAGGTCGAAGGCGATCGACAGGCCCGTTTGGCCCTTCGCCAAGTTGGTGCGGTAGAGCTCGTTGGAGGCACGCGCGCTGGAGTGACCCGAGTAGGTCCTCATCACCCAGGGAGTCGCGCGCTCGTTCACTCGTCGCCTATCGGTCGTACTGGTAGAAGCCGGCGCCCGTCTTCTTCCCGAGCCGACCGGCGCTCACCATGCGCCGAAGCAGCGGTACCGGCTTGTAGTTGGCGTCGCCGTACTCGTGGTACAGCGCGTCCAGTATCGCGAGCGACGTGTCGAGTCCGACAAGATCGAGCAGCGCGAAGGGCCCCATCGGAAAGCCGCAGCCACCCTTCATCGCCGCGTCGATGCCCTCTTTGGTCGCGACGCCCTGCTCGAAGAGGCGCACCGCGTTGTTGAGGTAGGGAAAGAGCAGCGCGTTCACGATGAAGCCCGCTTGGTCTTTCACCTCGATCGGGTTTTTGTCGCAGTCGAGCACGAACTCGGTGACCGCGCTCATCGTCGCATCACTCGAGGTGAGCGGTCGCACGACCTCGACGAGTGCCATCGCGGCCACCGGATTGAAGAAGTGGACGCCACAGACGCGCTCGGGGTGAGAGACCTGCATCGCGAGATCGATGATCGGCAGCGTCGAGGTGCACGTCGCAATGATGGTGGTCGCTGCGACCACCTCGTCGAGCGCGCGAAAGACCTCTATTTTGACGCTGAGGTCCTCGACGACGGTTTCGATGACGAGGTCGCAGGCGGCGAGATCGTTGAGGTCCGTCGTGACCTTGATGCGGCGACGAAGGTCCGCCGCCGCCTCCACGTCGCGCGTGCCCTTTTCGACCTGGCGAGCGAGGGAGCGGTCAATGGCGACGAGCACGGCGTCGGCGCCGACCGTGGTGCGGGCCCGCACGGTGACTGAAGCGCCCGTCGAGGCGGCGACTTCGGCGACGCCGCTGCCCATGATGCCCGATCCAACGATCCCGATATTTTGGAACCTCATCAACGAAGGATACCGTTACTGGTCGGTAGGCCACAGATGAGAAACTAAGAGCATGCACACCTTCACGGCGGTCGGCTCCACGGAGGCACTTCGCGAGCTCCTCGGCCGTGGCGATGTGCTCTCACTGTCTGAGGGCGCCGACGTGGTCATCGTGCCCACGGCGGCGGCCTTCACGGGCGCCGAGGCGTCGGCGATCCACCTCGCGGGGCTGTTCGAAGCGCACGGTGCGAAAGTGGAGGCGCTCATGAACATCAACCGGGACTCGAGCGACGAGGCCTACTTCGCACAGCGTCTGGGCGACGCGTCGCTCGTTGTCGTCAGCGACGGGTCGGCGCTGCACGCTCGGAGCGTGTGGCGAGAGTCGCTCGTCGGCGACGCGATCCGCGACGCTGGCTTCGTCGTAGCCATTGGCGCCGTGGCGTCGGTCTTCGGCGACGTGATGGTCGATCCGCGCGGCGGTGCGCCGACGAACGGATTGGGGTACGTGAGCGGCCTGGTCGTGACCGTCACGGCCAGCGACGAACAGCTTGCGCGCACGAGGTCCCTGCTCGGCGGCGACGCGACGCTTGCCGTACTCGGGCCGTCCGGCGCCGTGCACTTTGACGGGGCGACCTGGCGCGTCCTCGCTCCCGACGTCGTCACGACGCAGGGCGGTGAACCCGTCGAGCTCTAACGCTCGTTGATCGTCACCGATTCGATGACGACCGGTTCGCGCGGCTTGCCCGACGGCGTGCCCACGTCGTTGATGGCGGCCACGACGTCAAGGCCCTTCACGACCTTGCCGAAGTGGGAGTAGAGCGGCGGGAGACGGACTCCGTCGGGGCCGGAGATGACAAAGAACTGCGAGCCGTTCGTGTTCGGCCCCGCGTTCGCCATGGCGAGAGAACCGAGTTCGTACCGTCCGGGCTTGGGCAGCTCGTCGTCGAATCGATACCCGGGACCGCCCGCACCGCTGCCGGTCGGGTCGCCGCCCTGGAGCACGAAGCCGGGGATGATCCGGTGAAAGACGATGCCGTCGAAGTAGTGCCAGCGAGAGAGAAAGACAAAGCTGTTCACGGCTTTCGGCGCGCCGAGGGGATCGAGCAGGAGCTCCATCGTGCCCTTGGAGGTCACCATCGTCGCGGTATAGGTCTTGGCTGGGTCGATGAGCATCTCGGGTTCGGCCTCGAACTTCTGGCGCTGCGGGCTCGATCCGTCAGGATTGGGCAGGTCGGTCATTACGACTCCTTAATGGTGATGTTCAAGATGCGATAGGTGACAAACGGTGGGGAGCCGTTCGCTGCCTCGTTCGCGTTGCCGCCGTCTTGGATCTTCATCACGACGTTGTAGCCGCTGATGACCTTGCCGAAGAGTGAGTACACGGGCGACAGCGTCTCGCCGGCCGAACCGGTGACGATGAAGAACTGGCTTCCCCCCGTGTGGGGCTGACCGGTGTTGGCCATGGCGAGCGAGTACAGCGGGTAGGTCGGGCTCCCGGCCTTCGGGTACTCGTCGGCAATGGAGTAGCCCGGACCGCCCGTACCCTTGCCCGTTGGGTCACCACCTTGGATCATGAAGCCGGGGATGGCGCGCTGGAAGATCACGCACTTGTAGAAGTTGTGCTCGGCGAGGAAGACGAAGTTGTTCGTCGTGATCGGCGCGGTCGACGCGTCGAGCTGCACGACAAAGTCGCCCGCGGTTGTGTCGAAGTCGGCGTCGTAGGTCGCGCCCGTGTCGATCGTCATGGCGGGGGCGTTCGCCCAGAAGAGCGTGTTGACCCGGGCGCTCGTCGAGCTCGGGCAACCGTACGCGACGGCTTTCGCGTTGGAGGCCGTCTGCTCGTGAAGATCCTGCGACGTTGCGGTGGTGTACGGCGCCGCGGTTGTCGTCGTAGAGTCTTTGGTCGTCGTTGTCGTCGTCGCGGTGGG
Organism: uncultured Acidimicrobiaceae bacterium; assembly: GCA_963724865.1. GTDB lineage: Bacteria > Actinomycetota > Acidimicrobiia > Acidimicrobiales > RAAP-2 > RAAP-2. The sequence continues at coordinate 539,614 of CAVRWO010000005.1, forward strand.
GTTGTTCTTGCCCGAGAAGAGAAAGGCCCCGGTGCCAACGACCAGCACGGCGATGATGGCCACGATCACGCCACGCCGGAACGTCTTGCGCTTCTTTTCTTGGCGCTGCATGCGCTCGAGTCGTTCGCGGCGTCCCGCTTTTTGCCGTTCACGTTTTGAAGATGTCATGGTGCGACTTTAGTAGGCCCCTCGAAGCGCCCAAGATCGCTCAACTATCGTTGATGCGTGGCACTCATCGTGCAAAAGTACGGCGGCACGTCGGTCGGTGACGCGGACCGCATTCGCGCCGTTGCCGAACACGTCGCGAACACACGGCGCGAGGGCCACGAGGTGGTCGTGGTGGTCTCGGCGATGGGCAAGTTCACCGACGACCTCATCGTGCTCGCCGACGAGGTCTCACCGAACCGCCCCGATCGCGAGATGGACATGCTGCTCACGGCCGGTGAACGCATTTCGATGGCGCTCGTGAGTATGGCGCTCAGCACCGTCGGCGTCGAGTCGGCCTCGTTCACGGGTTCGCAGGCGGGGATCATCACCGACACGAGCCACACGCGAGCGAAGATCCTCGAGATCCGCCCCGACCGAGTACGCGAAGCGCTCGACGACGGTCTCGTGCCGGTGGTCGCGGGATTCCAAGGCGTCTCGACCGACCGGGACATCACGACGCTCGGTCGGGGTGGTTCGGACGTGACGGCGGTGGCGCTTGCGGCTGCGCTCAAGGCCGACGTGTGCGAGATCTACACCGACGTCTCGGGCGTCTACACGGCCGACCCACGTGTCGTCCAAAAGGCCCAGCGCCTGTCGACCGTCTCGTTTGACGAGATGATGGAGATCGCCGCGACCGGTGGTCGGGTGCTCATGCTCCGCTCGGTCGAGCTCGCACGACGCCACCACGTGCCGCTGCACGTGCGCTCGAGTTTCACCTGGGAGCCAGGAACCTGGATCGTGGAGGAGGACCCCACTATGGAAGAAGCCATCGTTTCGGCGATCACCGATGACACGTCAGAAGCGAAGGTCACGGTCGCCGGCGTGCCCGACCGGCCCGGCGTGGCGGCGACGCTCTTTCGTGAACTCGCGAACGACAACATCAACGTTGACATGATCGTGCAGAACACGAGCCTGCACAACGTGACCGACATCTCCTTCACCGTCGCAAAGACCGACCTCGACGCGGCGATGAAGGCGTGCTTGAAAGTGCAAAAGGAGATCGATGCCGCGACCGTGACGAGCGACGATCGCATCGGCCGCGTGAGCCTCGTGGGCGCCGGCATGAAGTCAAGCCCGGGAGTCACCGCCCTCATGTTCGAGACGCTCTATCAGAACGGCATCAACATTGAGATGATCTCCACGAGCTCGATACGAATCTCCTGTGTTCTTCACGCGGATAAGGTCGCCGATGCTGTGCGCGTGCTGCACAGTGCGTTTGGCCTCGACGGCGAGTGATCTAGGCTTTTCTTATGCGTGTTGCCATTGTGGGAGCTACTGGCCAGGTTGGCGGTGTCATCCGTTCGATCCTGATCGAGCGCGACTTTCCCGTCGACGACATCAGATTCTTTGCCTCCTCGCGCTCGGCTGGTTCGACCATCGAGTGGCGCGGTCGCCCCGTCGTGGTGGAAGACGCCGCGACCGCCGACTTCTCCGGCATCGACATTGCGCTGTCGTCGTCGGGCGCATCCTCCTCAAAGGTGCTGTCGCCACGGCTCGCCGAGGCCGGCGCCACGGTCATCGACAATTCGTCGGCCTTTCGCATGGATCCCGACGTGCCCTTGGTCGTTCCCGAGGCCAACGCGCATGCGCTCATCACGATTCCCAAGGGCATCGTGGCGAATCCCAACTGCACGACGATGGTGGCGATACCCGTGTTGAAGCCGCTTCATCTCGCCGCGCACCTGGAAACGATGGTCGCGTCTACCTACCAGGCGGTGAGCGGCTCTGGACGGGACGGCGTGGACGAACTCGCTGATGAGCTTGAGAAGCATCGCGATCACGATCCTCGCGTGCTCGCCTTCGACGGGGCCGCCTTCCCGCTTGATGAGGGTGTCAAGTTCCCGGCGACCATCGCACACAACGTCATCCCCATCGCCGGGACGCTGGTTGACGACGGACTGTTTGAAACCAATGAGGAGCAGAAGCTGCGCGACGAGAGTCGAAAGATTCTCGAGATCGCCAACCTGCGTGTGAGTGCCACGTGTGTTCGCGTGCCCGTCTTTACGGGTCACTCGATCGCACTGACGCTGGGATTTGAGAACCCGTTGACGCCTGAACGCGCGACGGAGATCCTCTCTCGGGCCCGCGGTGTCGTCGTGCACGACATGCCGACGCCCCGTTTCGCGACGGGAAAGGACCCGAGCTACGTAGGCCGGATCCGGCGCTCGGATGCGTTCAGCAACGGCCTGTCGCTCTTCGTGAGCGGGGACAACCTGCGCAAGGGTGCTGCTCTCAACGCTGTGCAGATCGCCGAAGCGCTGCTCGAGCTTCGCTCCTAGTCTCCACCGTCTCTTCCGACTTGGCGTCGGGCGAGATTCACGCAGTGGTCGCCAAAGCGCTCGTAGAAGCGGGCCATGAGGGCTACCTCGACGGCGACCGGCACGCTCATCGAACCCGAGGTCAGCTCGGCGGTCAGCGAGACGTGCAGGTCGTCGAGCTCGTCGTCGATGTCCTCGATGGCGCCCACCGCTTCGTTCTTGCCATCGATGATGATGTCGGTCGCCTCTCGCCAGATGGTGGTCGCGACTTCTCCCATGCGTTCAATGAGTCCGCGTGAGCGTGGACTCATCTCGCTGCCCAGTCCGCGAGCCGCTCGGCGGGCCACGTGCTCGGCGAGGTCCCCATTGCGCTCGATCTCGGGCAGTATGCGCAGCAAGATGAGCATGTCGCGACGACCGTCGACGTCGAGTGCCGCACTTTCGAGCAGGCGCTGTTCGGCCGTGGAGACCAGCCGGTTGACGAGTTCGTCAATGATGATGTCCTGTTCAACGATTCGCTTGCCGAGCTCGCGGTCGTTGGCGAGCAGCGCGTGGGTCGCACCCGCAATAGCCTCCCCGACGAGGGCAAATATCTGGACGGTCTGGGGACGAAGATCGTCGCTCAGGCGAACGAGCGGCGCCTCGCTCTCCTCATCAGGTCGTGAGGAGCGAAAGAGGCGGTTCATCCTCCAAAGGCTAGTGGGAGTTACACCGTTTCTCTAGGGTGGAATTGATAGGCGAGAGGTGAACAGATGGTCGCAGCGCTCAGTGGACTCATCGGGCTCGTGGTGGGCGCCGCGATCGTGTGGGCGATCGTCGCGCGTCGCGCAGGCGGCGACCGCGAGTCGTTGGCCGAGGCGAGATCGCTGCTCGCGGTTCGAGAGACCGAGCTCGACATCGCAAAGAGTCACCTCGAGCAGCTGCGCAGCGAGCACGAGTCGGCGCTGGCCAACCTCGGGCCTGTTTTCGAAGGCCTCTCGAGTCGAGTCCTCCAACAGACGGTCGCCCAGTTCAATCAGTCCCAAGAAGCGGTGATGAAAGAGCGCGAGACGACGCTGGATCGCACGCTCAAGCCCCTCGCCGATCTGCTCGACGAGTACAAGCGCAACCTGGCCGAGTTCGACAAGCAGCACGTGGGCGCGCTTGGCGAGGTGAAGAGCCGAGCCGACGAGCTGCTCGCCGAGCAGCGTCGCACCCAAGACGAAACTCGCCGGCTTAATCAGCTGCTCGGCCGCTCCGACCACCGCGGACGTTGGGGCGAGGTCCAGCTCGCCAATGTGCTCGAGGCGTCGGGCCTGCGGCAGAACATCGACTATCAGCTCCAGGTCTCCTCGACGGGCGAGTCGGGTCGCACGAAGCGCCCCGACTGTGTCGTCAACATGCCCAACGGCTCTCGTATCGCTATCGACGCAAAGTTCCCCTTCGACGCCTTCGAAGCGTCGCTGGCGACGAGCGACGCTGACGAGCGCACCGCACTCGAGGCGAAGCACGCGAAGGACCTGCTCGCTCACGTGAAGACGCTGCGCGAGAAGGCGTACTGGGAAGCCATCGCCCCCGCGCCCGAGTTCGTTGCCTGCTTCGTGCCGAGCGACGTCGCGGTCAGCGTCGCCTTCGACGCCAACCCCGATCTCTTGAAGAGCGCGGCGAGGGACCGTGTCATCATCGTCGGTCCGACGAATCTGCTCTCGATGCTGTGGTCCGTCGCGATGGTGGTGCGCCAGCAGCGCCTCGCCATGAACGCCGAAGAGATCTACAAGGTCGCCGAAGACATCTTCGAGCGGATTCGCTACGTCGCCGAACCGGTCGCGAGGATGGGCAAGGCCCTCGACACGCAGGTGATGGAGTACAACAAGATGGTGGCGTCGTTCGAGTCTCGCCTCATCGTGAGCGCGAGAAATCTTCAGAAGCTCGGTGGCGCGGCGCACGCGAAGGAGCTGCCCGAGTTGGGTCACGTCGATCGCCTTGCGACGCGCATCGACGAGACCAAGTGGGGCGTCGACGAGTCGTCGCCTCTTCTCGACGGCGCGATAGAGATCCTCGAGCTCGAAGGTTTCGAAGAAACGGACTAAAAATCGCTGCCGAGTAAGTTCTTTCAACGTGGCTCGTACTCGCGCGCAGCGCCGCCGTCATACGGTGCTCATCTCGTTGGCGCTGATAATCACGCTCATCGTGCTGGTCTTTGCCCGCGACGTGTCACGTTCTGCGCACGGGGCGATTACCGAGCGGCGCAGCGAAAACAAGAGTTTCGCCTCGCTCGCGAACGGGCTGATCGACCAGGAGAACCAGTTCGACGCACGCCTCGATCGGCTCCTCGCTCACGGGGACACGCTGCGTCGAACGACCTTCGCCGCTCGGCTCTATCAGCTCAACGACGAGCTGCCCGGCTGGATCACCGACGCCGATCTGCTCCGCGAGCCGGCCCTCTCACACCACGTCAACGAGACGCTGTTTCAGCTGACGACCGAGCGCGTCGCGGCCTATGAAGCGCTGTTCGGTGAGATCGCTCATGCGCTGACCCTTCCGTGGACCACAAACCCGATCGAGCACGTCGCAGACCCCGCGGCCACGATCGTGAACACGAGCAAGCGGTGGAACGTGGCGAGATTCGCCCTCTCGAAGGAACCGGGTCGAGTGCGCTTGGACGCCAGCACCGCGCACAGCGCGACGTATTTCAAGCAGCGCGGGACCTACGCGCTCGCGAGCTCACGATCGCTCGCGCTCGTGCGGGCGATCTCGATCGTCGCGGTGCACGTCACGCCCGCGCCACTGCCCGCGCCGCGGGGCGTGTTGCTGCTGCCACCGGTGACGAGCGTTGGCTTCGGCGTCTCGGTGCTGAACGCGAGCTACGACGAGCAGCCGGTCACGTTGAGCATCCGCGTGACGCCAACGAACCACCTTGGCCAGCCGTTCTTTGAGCGCATGCACGCCACGATCGGTCCGCTCGAGGCGTACGCCTTCGTGCCGGAGAATCTCACCACCGCGGCGAACGAGCGCGCGGGCGTGGTCATCACCGTCGCCGGCGCGCGGGCGGCGGTAGGAACGGTGACGACCGAGCACTATCGACTCGAGTTGTCACCGTCGGGCAACACGTAGCGAGGATTGGTTACTGGCCAGTTGGCCTACGATGGTCCCGGCCCCAAAACGATGAATCGAGGAACTGTGACTGAGTCAATTACCGTGACCGACAACCGCACTGGTGAGACTCGAGAAATCCCGATTCGAAACGGCGGTGTCGCCGCGAGCGAGTGGTCGAAGCTGTTGCCGGGCGTATGGTTCTACGACCCCGGTTTCATGACGACCGCGATGGCCGAGTCGGGAATCACCTACATCGACGGCGATGCCGGGATCCTTCGCTACCGCGGCTATCCGATCGAGCAGCTCGCCGAGAAGTCGACGTACGTCGAGGTTGCGTATCTGCTGCTCCACGGTGAGCTACCCAACGTCGAGCAGGCGGCCGCGTGGGAGAAGGAGATCACGTACCACACCTTCATCCACGAGAACGTGCGCAAGCGCTTTCTCGAAGGCTTCAACTACGACGCGCACCCGATGGGCATGCTCGTCTCGGCGGTCGCGGCCCTGTCGACCTACTACAAGGAAGCAAAGATCCTCGACGACCCTGAGATACTGCACAAGCAGATCGTCCGTTTGATCGCGAAGATGCCGACGCTCGCCGCCGCGGCCCACCGATTCAGCGTGGGCATGCCCTTCGTCTACCCCGACAACACGCTCGGCTACGCGCAGAACTTCCTGTCGATGATGTGGAAGGTCGCCGAACCTCGCTATGAGCCCGACCCCGTGCTCGCGCACGCGCTCGACGTCTTGTTCATCCTGCACGCCGACCACGAGCAGAACTGCGGCACGACCGCCATGCGCGTTGCCGGTTCGGCGCACACCGACCCGTACTCAGCAACGGCCGCGGCGACCGCGGCGCTCTACGGCCCGCGTCACGGTGGCGCGAACGAAGCGGTCCTCAAGATGCTGACGAAGATCGGCAGCATCGAGAACGTGCCCGCCTTTGTCGAAACCGTGAAGGAAGGCAAGACGCTCCTCGAAGGATTCGGACACCGCGTGTACAAGAACTTCGACCCGCGGGCCACCATCATCAAGAAGACGGCCGACGAGGTCTTCAGCGTAACCGGAAAGAATCCGCTCCTCGACATCGCCCTCAAGCTCGAAGAGGTTGCGCTCGCCGACGACTACTTCATCAAGCGAAAGCTGTACCCGAACGTGGACTTCTACTCGGGACTCATCTATCAGGCGATGGGCTTTCCCGTCGAGATGTTCACGGTGCTGTTCGCGATTCCGCGCACCTCCGGCTGGCTCGCGCACTACCAGGAGCTGCTCAGCCAGGACACGAAGATCGCCCGTCCCCGCCAGCTCTACATCGGCGCCGCAGAGCGTGACTTCGTGCCGATGCACCAGCGCGCGTAGCTGAGACGCCGCTAGGCGTCGCGTCGCTTTGTGATGAGACGCGTCAGTCCCTCTTGGACCATGGAGACCTTGAGCTGGCCGTCCCTCGAGAAGAGAAAGCCGCGCGCGAGACCCCTGCCGCCAAAGGCGATCGGCGACTCGGCGTCATAGAGCAGCCACTCATCGGCGCGCAGGTCGTGGTGGAACCACATGCAGTGATCGAGGCTCGCGCCCATGAACGAGCCGTCTTCCCAGTTGATCGAGTGCGGCTTCAAGATCGAGTCCATGAGGCTCATATCGCTCGCGTAGGTGACCACGCACGCGTGCAGCAACGGATCATCGGGCAACGTGCCGTCGGCGCGAATCCAGAGACGCTGATGGGGATCTTTGTTGCGGTCGGGGCTCCAGGGCACTTCGCCGATGTAGCGCTGGTCGATCGGGTGGTGGCGCATGAACCACTCGTCGACGCCCGCGAAATCGCTCTTCAGGATCTCTGAGAGCGGACGGATCTCTTCGGGACCCGGGACGACGGGCATCTCAATCTGGTGCTCGATGCTCACCTCGTCGCTGTGAAAGCTCGCTTGCATGTTGTAGATCGCGCGGCCGTGCTGAATGGCGACCACGCGGCGAGTCGTAAAGCTCCTGCCGTCACGAATGCGATCGACCTCATAGAGAATCGGTGTCGTCGGATCGCCCGGACGCAAGAAGTACGAGTGCAGTGAGTGAACCCGGCCTCGTTCGACGGTGCGGCCCGCTGCCATCAGGGCTTGTGCCGCGACTTGCCCACCAAAGGTACGCTGGCGCTCTTCTTTGGGATTGATCCCTCGATAGACGTTGACCTCAATGGTTTCCAGGTCGAGCAGGTGGACGAGAAACTCGAGGGCTTCGGACATGGTCCATTGTTGCACTCGGTGGCGCCGGGGCACCTTGGTAAGACCCGGTAGACTGCTCTGAATGGTGGCTCGGTTGCGCTCGTTGATCGAATGGTCGCAAACTCGCGAGGGCAAGAAGCTCACCCGCTATCTGTTCGGCTCGGTGTGGACGACAGCGGTGTCGCTCATCTGGATCGCCTTCTTCTACGGTCTGAAGATCATCCCCGGCGTGATCTGGGCCACGCTCTCAGGCAACCTGGTCGTGGTCATTCCGTCGTACTATTGGAACCGCGCGTTGGCGTGGGGCAAGCGCGGGCGCAGCCACTTCCGCAACGAGATCGTGCCGTACTGGACGATGGCCTTGCTCGGCATTTCCTTCTCGGAGTTGGGCGCCTTCTGGGCCCGAGGCATAGTGCACTCGCACAACTGGAGCCATCTCGTCAACACGGGACTCGTGGCTGGCGTCAACCTTTTGTGCTTCGCGATCTTCTTCGTGTTGAAGCTCATGGTGTTCAACAAGATCTTCCACGTCGCTCACCACGTGGAGACAGCTGAAGAGCCCGTCGCAGTCCAAGAGGGCACCTCGATCTAGTTCACCCTGGTGGCGGGTGAAACCGTAACAACGTGGCGTACCCGCTGGTCCCGCGAAACGTGAAAGGGTAGTTTGGCCGCGATGAACCTTTCCCCGCGCGCGCTGCTCAAATGGTCGCGCACCCACCAAGGTCGTCGGCTCGTTCGCTACACCACCGCCTCAGCGATCACGACCATCGTGTCGCTCGCCGCGGTCTCGGGCTTCTATGGGCTTCGGATCATTCCGAGCCCCATCTGGGCGACGCTCGCGGGCAACGTCGTCGGGATGATTCCCGCCTATCAGCTCAACCGTCGCTGGACCTGGGGCAAGCACGGGCGTTCTCACTGGCGGCAAGAGATCATGCCCTTTCTTGCCATGTCGATACTTGGCATCGCGTTCTCTCAGCTCGGCGCGTGGTGGGCGCGCAACGAAGTTCACGCGCACCACTGGAGTCACCTCGCGAACACCGGCCTCGTCGACGGCGCGAACCTGTTCTGCTTTGGCGTCTTTTGGGTGCTGAAGCTCATCGTCTTCAACCGCATCTTCCAAGTGCAGCGGCTCGAAGAGATCGACGAGCACCTGCGTGTCGAAGAGGGGACGGCCCCCTAGTCGCGGAAGTTGTTGAACTGCAGGGGCACGTCGAGGTCCGCCTCTTTGAACACGGCGATCGCGTGCTGGAGGTCGTCGCGCTGTTTGCCCGTGACGCGCACGTGGTCACCTTGGATGGATGAGCTCAGGCTCTTGATGCCCATGTCCTTGACGATCTTGTTGATCTTCTTGCCAACGTCCTGGCTGATGCCGGCTTTCAGCGCCACCTTCTGGCGTGCGCTGTTGTGACTCGCCTCTTCGATCTTTCCCGGGTCGAGGGTCTTCAATGACACGGAGCGCTTGACGAGCTTTTCTTCGAGCAGCTGGTAGAGCGCGCGCAGCCGGTCTTCGGTTGACGCGCTGAGGGAGAGCTCCTTCTCGCTGAACTCGATGACGGCGTTCGTGCCCTTGAAGTCGAAGCGGTTCGTCGCCTCACGGTTGGCTTGGTCAACGGCGTTACGTACCTCTTGGAGGTCGATCTCGGAGACGACGTCGAAACTCGGCATGCAGAGATGCTAGAACGCACGTCGCGACGTCGTCGAGTGTGCTCGACATTTCATCCAACGACCGGCTCGAGGTCGGGTCCATTGGTAGTGGGGTGAGCCAGCGCAGTAGAATTCTCGACGGGTCAGTGCCCGAGTGGCCAATGGGATCTGGCTGTAAACCAGACGGCTTTGCCTACGGGGGTTCAAATCCCTCCTGGCCCACCATGGCCAACCCTTCGGGGTTGGCGACGACGAAAGTCAGCAGTACGGTGTCACTTGACGCGGCGAGAGGAGTTACGTGGTTCGGGTGAACTCGTGGGCGAGCGGGGTTCGACGAACGTACGAACGGATCACGTCGCGCTTCGAGTCCGGGGTGCAGCTGCTCGAACGTCGCTACACGCCCCTCGGTCGATTCACGCCGGGACCATTCGAAGGATGGTCGTTCCTCTGGCAGCCGGCCGTGCTCGGCTTTGCCGCGATGGTCGCGATTGTGGCCGGCTCGTCGTTCACCAACTCGCCGTTCAAGTACAACTTGACGGGCACCTGGTTCTTCGGCGAACCGTTGGCCAACGCCTCTGGACCCTCGAGCTTGACCAAGTACATCTTGTCGGTCGTACTCGTGTACGGCGGACTGTTGCTGTTGATGCGGGTGTGGCTGCGACTGGCAGAAGTAATGAAGCACCACGTCGGCGCACCCCTGAAGAAGCTGTGGTGGATCTTTGCGCTCTGGTCGGTGCCAATGATCGTTGCACCGCCGCTCTTTTCGCGTGACGTCTTTAGCTACGCGGCCCAAGGCGAGATGACGGCTCGCCACATCAGTCCGTATCTCTACGGGCCGTTCACGCTCGGCAACTACAGCAACGCCTGGACCAAGCCCGTCGACCCGCTCTGGGGCAACACGCCCGCGCCGTACGGCCCGTTCTTCCTCTTCATCGACAGCACCATCGACAAGATCAGCGGGCACCGCCAGCTCTGGACCGTCGTTGGACTGCGACTCCTCGAGGTCATTGCCGTCATCATGATCGGCTACGGGGTGGTGCTGCTCGCAAAGGGTCTCGGGCGCGACCCGGGCGAGGCGTTCGTCCTCGCCGCGATGAATCCGCTCGTGCTGCTCACGCTCATTGGCGGCGCGCACAACGACGCACTGATGACCGGCTTCTTGGTCGTTGGACTCGCGCTCGCCGTGCAGCGACATCCGGTGTGGGCCCTGTTCTTCGTCTCGCTCGCGACCGCCATCAAGGCACCCGCTGCGATCGGGCTCGCGTTCGTCGCGTGGAACTGGCTCGGACCAGAGGCGACGCTCAAGCAGCGGCTTCGGCCATTTGTCGTGGGCGGCGTCGTCGCAGGAGCCGTCCTCGGCGTCACGACGCTCATCGCGGGTTTCGGCTTCGGTTGGGTCGACAACCTCATGAGCGAGGGCACCGTGCGATCGTGGGCGGCACCCGCGACCGGGGCGGGCATGGCGCTCACCAACCTCTTCCACGCGGTCGGGCTGCACTCGATCGCACTCGCGTCGGTGTTGTCGGTGACGAGGTTCATCGGCGTGGTGATCGCGATCGCCTACACGCTCTGGCTGCTCTACCGTTCGCCCGAGCGCGGCTGGGTTCACTCGCTCGGACTCGCACTGCTCCTCTTCGTCATCCTCGGGCCGGTCGTCCAGCCCTGGTATCTCGCGTGGGGACTGGTGATATTTGCCGCGAGCTACCAAGGACGCGAGCACTTCTGGCTGCTCTTGCTCTCGATTATCGGACCGTTCATCGGCCTGCCGGGCGGTCGTCAGCTGCTCGCGGGGCTCGTGCACTCCAATCCGCTCCTGATCGCGCTCGCCGTCGCGATCTTGGGCGGCGTGCTCGTCGCGCCGATGGGTCGCTGGACTCAGTGGTCCTGGCCGGAGAAGGAGCCCGCCCCGCTCGACGAGGAGCTTCCGCACGAGACGCTCGAGCCCGCACCCCCATCGGGCGGCCTGAGTGAGGCGACGGCCTGAGTCGCCTCAGTGACCGGGGAACATCGATTCGTCGGGCAGCACGTACTGATACTCGACGACGTCCAGCCAGCGCCCGTGCTTGCGGCCGACCTCAATTTCGGTTCCGACCAGGGTAAAGCCGCACTTCTCATGGAGACGGATCGAGCCGGCGTTCTCACCGACGATGCGCGCGATGATCGAGTGGAATCCCGAGTGCTTTGCCGTGGAGATGAGGTCGTTGAGGAGCCGCTCGCCAACGCCGCGTCCGCGCGCCGCCCGGTGCACGTAGACCGAGTTCTCGACCGTCGTCGCGTACGCCGGCCGCTCGCGAAAGGGTGACACCGAGGCAAAGCCGAGGATGCGCTCGCCGCGCGCCCCGAGCTCACCAAGGTCGTCCTCGACGTTGACCGCGACGAGACAGAGGTGGGTCGCCTGGTGTTCGCGGATCCACTCGCGCTGCTCGTCGAGTGTTCGCGGCACGAGATCGAACGACACGAACGCTTCAACGACCTCGGGATTGAGGATATTCATGAGCGCAGAGGCGTCGTCAACCTCCACCAGACGCGTTCTCATAGGGGACCAGGGTACCGCGAGAACGCTTGGAATAAAGGGGCCTGGAGGCACTACACTTTGTCCTCGCGACTTTTTTTCATCGCAAAAGCCCTCTTAGCTCAGTGGTAGAGCACTTCCATGGTAAGGAAGGGGTCGTCAGTTCAATCCTGACAGAGGGCTCGCCAGGCGGCGTAGCTCAGGTGGTCAGAGCACACGGCTCATAATCGTGTTGTCGCGGGTTCGAGTCCCGCCGCCGCTACCAGGCACAACGCAGCATCAAAGGAGAGACATGGCTAAGAACGAGAAGCGCGTCCAGGTGACCCTGGCGTGCGAAGACTGCAAACGGCGCAACTACATCACCACGAAGAACAAGATCAACGATCGCGAGCGCATCGAGATGCGCAAGTTCTGTCAGTGGGAGCGCAAGCACACCGTGCACAAGGAAACGCGTTAGTCACTGACGGGCTCGTGGGTCGTCACTGGGAGCGCTTCGGCGACGGCGTCAGGGTCCTGGCGGCCCATCGCGGAGGGCCACCAGTTCCAGCGGCCGAGCAGTTGGACGGTTGCGGGCACGAGCACCGTGCGCACAACGAAGGTGTCGAGCAGGATGCCAATTGCGAGTCCGATGCCGATGACGCGGATCTCTCCGTTTCCCTGTCCAGAGCCGCCGACGACGGCGAGCACCACGAAGGTCCCCGCGAGCACGAGCCCCGCTGAGGTCACGGTCGGTCCCGTCGCGCCGACCGCGCGAACGATCGCGGAACGAAGGTCACTGCGGGTCGCCTCTTCGCGGATGCGGGTCATCACGAGGATGTTGTAGTCCTCGCCCAGCGCGAGCAGAAAGATGAACATCAAGAACGGTAAGAGGAACACGAGCCCCGTCTCGTGGGGGATCTTCATAAAGACGATCACCGAAACGCCGAGGGACGCAAGAAACGACAGCACCACGCTCACGATGAGATAGAACGGCGCGATGAGGCTGCGCAGCACCAGCGCGAGCACGAGGGCGATGGCGAGGATCGCGATCGGCACGATCCGTCCGACGTCTCCCTCGGAGATGGCGCTCACGTCGTAGAGCGCGGGTGCTTCACCCGCGACGCCATTCGCTGACGCGCCGGCGGCGTGAGCGGCGCCAGTGACGGCTGCGCGTAGCGCCGGCACCTCGTTGATGGCCGTGTTGCTACCGGGACTGCCCGCGCGAAGGCTCGCCTCCCACTGCGCGGTGTGCCCGTTCGCACTGATGAACGCGGCGGTTGCGAGGTAGGTGTCGTACTGCTCGGCCGTGACCTTCGAGCCGGCGGGCGGCGTGAGGGGCCCGGTCAACAGGGATTGGGCGCTGCCGTACGGGTGGACCAGCAGGTACAGATTGGTGAGCTCGGCGGGCGTCATGGTCGCCCCGGCCGGGTTGAGCGGACCACTCAAGGTTTTGAAGAAGCCGCTCGCTGCGAGCCGCGCCGTCGCGACGCTCACCTCTCGAGGGTCCGTCCACACGGAGGTCGGGAATCTCATGACAACGTCGGTGGGGTTGGCACTCGCCTGGGGGAAGTGCGCCGCGATCGCGGCGTTGCCGGCGGCCGCCGTGCTGCCCGCCGGCGCGTTCACGTCACCGCCGAAACCCGAGGGCACGAAGCCCAGCGCGAACAGGGCGATCACGCCGAGCGCGCCCACTCCCGTGAGGAGGGTCCACCAGGGTCGACGAAGAAGCCGTGCCGTCAAGCGGCCCCAGCTGCTCTCGGTCGTGGGACGCGGCGTCGTGTGGGTGGGCCAGAACGTAGCCCGCCCGAAGATGGCCATCAGTGCGGGCAGCAGCGTCAGCCCGGCGAGCAGCATGGTCGCGACACCGAGGGCGAGCGGCACGCCGAGGTCGTGATAGAGGCCAAAGGTCGCAAAGAGGAGTGTGAGCAGCGCCACGCCCACGGTCGCCGCAGAAGCGGTGATCGATTCGCCGACGCGGCGAAGCGCGTAGATCACCGCGTCGTGGGGCTCGGCGCCGGCGCGCAGCTGTTCGCGGGTGCGGAACACGAGAAAGAGGCCGTAGTCGGTGCCCGCGCCGAGGATGAGCACGATCAGCAGGATCTGAGTGAAGAACGAGACCTGGAGCGCCCCGGCGCTGGCGAGCGCGCCGATGAACGAACCCGAGAGCAACAAGACGAGTGCGGCCGGCACGAGCGTGATGAGGGGGGCGAGGACCGAGCGAAAGATGATCAGGAGCAAGATGATGATGAAGACGACTGAACCGTCCTGGACCTCCTTGCCCTGGCGCGCGGATTGCTGCTGGCTTGCCGCCTCGGTGGCTGAGGGTCCCGCGGGGTAGGCGTGCAAGTCGCGTGGCAACGCGCTGTTCGCGAGCAGCGTGTCGACATCGTCGACAACGGTCTCGGACTTTCCGGCGTTGAACGGTGACACCGAAGAGGTAAAGAGCAACTCGGCTGCTCGTCCGTCGGGTGAGAGGGCCAGGAAGTGCGCGCTGAGCTCGGTCGGCACGTGCACAAGTTTGCCGAGCAGGGTTGCCACCGCCGATTCGTCGGCCCCATCAAAGTGCTGGTGTGCGGTGACCACGACGACAGAGAGGGTCAGGTGGTTCACCGACCCGATGAGGGGCTCGGCGAGGACCGCCGCGGCGTTGCTCGGGGCGCTCGAGGGCAAGAAGGCCCCGTTGTTGTCATTCACCTGGCTCGCGAGCGACGGCAGGGCGGCGATCGCAGCAACGGCCCCGACGAACCAGAGGGCCACGATCACCCACCGCAGCCGCACGACGTGACGGCCCAGTGACTCGAAGAAGCGGTTCATTGCGACCTCCACGGGGACTGCAGTCGACGTCTCACAATGTAAGTCCGTCGCGCGCGCCATACGCTAGGGGCGAAGGTCACTGGTCGTCGCGAGGGTCGCCGGAAGACGGTCCACGCGGAGATGGTAAGATTTTCGTCCCTAGGGCGTGGCGTGTTTCATGACGCGTCCTCTAAGGGCAGTGGCTCAATTGGTAGAGCACCGGTCTCCAAAACCGGTGGTTGGGGGTTCGAGTCCCTCCTGCCCTGCTCGAGATGACCGAGCCGATAGTGAAGTACGAATGGAAGACGGAAGATGAATCGCGAACAGAAGCGCTTGATGCAGCGACAGGGACAGATCGGCGCCGACGGCGCCCCTGCTACTCGTCGCACTGCCCAAGACGTGCAGCGTCGTCGCAGCGAGCGCGCCACGCCGCGCGAGTTCTTCCGTCAGGTTCGCGAAGAGATGCGTCAGGTCTCGTGGCCGACTCGTCCCGAAGTCATGAACTACACCTCGATCGTCCTCTTCGTCCTCGTGTTCATGACCTCGCTCGTCTTTGGCCTCGGATGGAGCCTTGCCAAATTCGTCTCATTCCTTTTCATCAAGTAGGCCAGCATGAGTGACGTAGACACCAACCACATAGAGAACGCGAACGACGTCGATGAAGAGATCCTTGACGTCACGATCATCGACGAGGACGAAGAGCCCGTCGTCGAAAGCGCCTACGACCGCCCCGGTCGCTGGTACATCGTGCACACCTTCGCCGGTCACGAACAGAAGGTCATCGGCGCGCTCAACAACATCATCAAGAGCCGCGAGCTGAGCGACTCGATCTACGAGATCTACCTGCCCGAAGAGGACGTCACCGAGTTCAAGTCCGGCAAGAAGGTCACGGTCTCCAAGCGCATGTTCCCGAGCTACCTGCTGATCCGTTGCGAGCCGGACCCCGAGATCTTCTACGTCATCGGCTCGACGCCGGGGGTCACCGGTTTCGTGGGTGCAGAAAAGACCAAGCCGACGGCCCTCACGCGCCGCGAAGTCGACAACATCATCCGACCCCACGTCGAAGGTGTCGAGCAGCCCGTCGCGAAGCGGCGCATGCCGACCCACGAGTTCGAAGTCAACGACACGGTGCAGATCAAGACCGGACCGTTCGCCACGTTCTCGGGTCACGTCGCTGAGATCAACGAAGACCAGCTCAAGGTGAAGGTGCTCGTGGACATCTTCGGCCGCGAGACGCCGGTGGAGCTCGACTTCACCCAGGTCACCAAGCTCTAGAAGGATTCAAGGAGAACGCCCATGGCGAAGAACGTCGTAGCAGTCGTCAAGATTCAGTTAGAAGCGGGCATGGCCACGCCCGCGCCGCCCGTCGGCACCGCCCTCGGGCCATACGGCGTGCAGACGATGGAGTTCTGCAAGCAGTACAACGCAGCGACCGAGTCGATGCGCGGCACGGTCATCCCCGTAGAGATCTCGATCTACGAGGACCGCACGTTCACCTTCATCTTGAAGACGCCGCCGACGCCGGTGCTGCTGCGCCAGGCGGCCGGCATCGCCAAGGGTGCTCACTTGGCCGGGCGCGAGACGGCGGCAACGGTCACGATGGAGCAGGTCGAAGAGATCGCCAAGACCAAACTGAAGGACCTCAACACCGACGACGTCGCGATGGCCATGCTGCAAGTGGCCGGCACCGCGCGTTCGATGGGTATCAAGGTCGCGGGCTAGGAGAGTCATGAAGCACGGCAAGAACTACAAGAACGCACTGGCCCAGGTGGACCGCGAGGAGCTCCTTTTGGTCCCCGAGGCGATCGAGAAGGTAAAGACCCTCGCGCACGCGAAGTTCGACGAGACGGTCGAGCTGGCCGTGCGCCTGGGCGTCGACCCGCGCAAGGCCGAGCAGATCGTGCGCGGCACCATCTCGCTGCCCGCGGGCACCGGCAAGACGAACCGCGTGGCGGTCTTCGCGGCGGGCGAGGCGGCCCAGGCCGCTCGCGACGCGGGCGCCGACGTCGTAGGCGCCGAAGACCTCGTGGCCAAGGTCGCGGGAGGATTTCTCGACTTTGACGTGGCGATCGCGACACCTGACCTCATGGGCCAGGTCGGCGGGCTTGGTCGCGTGCTCGGTCCACGCGGCCTCATGCCAAACCCGAAGACGGGCACCGTCACCACTGATGTCGCCAAGGCCGTCAGCGAGTTCAAGGGCGGGCGCGTCGAGTACCGCACGGACAAGATCGGCAACGTCCAGCTGCGTGTCGGCAAGGTCAGCTTTTCTCGCGATGACCTCGTGCGCAACGTCGTTGCCGTGATCGACGAGCTCGTGCGCGTGAAGCCCGCGAGCGCGAAGGGTCGCTATTTGGTGAGCGTCACCGTCAGCTCGACCATGGGGCCCGGGGTCAAGATCGACCCGACCCGTATCCACGACCACGATGAGGTGCTCGCCTCTGCCTAGCTTTTGACGCGGGCAAAGAAGTACACGTACGATGTAACGCGCACGAAGTCGGTGCCACAGATTGTTAAGAACGCCGAAGACATCCGGTGCACGAAAGTGCGTAATGGACGCGAGTCCGCCTGACGAGGAGTTCGAGTTTCTCTGGAGACTCGTTCGCTGAGTGCCTTCGGCCCGGCGAAGGAGTCAGATGAACAAGGTACGCACCGCCAAGGTCGCCACCGTCGATGAGGTCAAAGCGAAGGTCGACGCCACGTCGACGGCCGTCGTGACCGAGTACCGCGGCATGACCGTCGCCCAGATCCAGACGCTGCGCCGTCAGCTGCGCGCGCTCGACGCTGATTACAAGGTCTTCAAGAACACCCTGGTGCGCCGGGCCATCGCCGGCACGTCGGTCGAGCCGCTCGACGCCTTCCTTGAGGGCCCCACCGCGATCGCGTTCGTCAACGGTGACGTCTCTGCCGTCGCGAAGGCCCTGCGTGACTTCGCGAAGGCGACGCCCACGCTCATCGTCAAAGGTGGTGTCCTTGACGGCAAGGCGCTCAGCGTCTCGGACCTGACTGCCCTGGCGGACCTGCCGTCGCGCGACGTCTTGCTCGCGCGCCTCGCCGGGCTCATCGGCTCGCCGCTGTCCACCATGGCCGGCCTCTTAAAGGCTGTCCCGCAAAACTTCGCCTACGGCCTCGCAGCCCTGATCGACGCGAAGGGCGGCGCCCCCGCCCCCGCGGCCCAGGTCGACGAGGTCGCCGAGACTCCGGCCGGGGTCGAGGAAGCTGGTTCGCCAGCGAGCGACGACACCGCGACGCCCGTCGCGGAGGTCGCGGAGGAGGCCCCCGCCGACTCCGACTCGAACACCCCCGAGGCGTCAACCGACGCTGAGGACGCACCGGCCGAATAACCCAAACGAACAAAGAGAAAGGAACCACCATGGCTGCAACCCTGACCAAGGAGCAGATTCTTGACGGTATCGCGGAGCTGTCCGTGATCGAGCTCAGCGAACTTCTAAAGGAGTTCGAAGAGAAGTTCGGCGTGACTGCTGCGGCTCCCGTGGCCGTCGCGGCGGCGCCCGCCGCCGGTGGCGGCGGCGCGGACGCTGAGGAAGTCGAAGAGAAGAGCAACTTCGACGTCATCTTGACGAGCGGCGGCGACAAGAAGATTCAGGTCATCAAGGAAGTGCGTGCACTGACCAGCCTGGGTCTCAAAGAGGCGAAGGACCTCGTCGACAGCGCTCCCAAGCCCGTCTTGGAGAACGTCTCCAAGGCCGACGCGGACAAGGCAAAGACGGCCCTCGAGGCCGCCGGCGCCACCGTCGAGCTCAAGTAGCTTCACTGCATTTTGCGTGGTCCCGGCCGGTTTGCCGGCCGGGACCACCGCCAGGTCGAAGGCATACTTGACCTGAGCGGCGATTCTGCCTAGGGTAAGCGCAACCGTTTTTGCGGCCGCGTGCCCCTTAGGGGAGCGCCAGTTGCACATTTCCCGGCAGAACCACTAGAATGGAAAGACCGTGTTCCTGCCCTCTACTTCGTCATCTCTTGACGCCGTTTTGCGCTTAGACCCGGCACGTATCTGTAGCCACCCACTCACACGGAGGATGACCGTTGACGTCTCGGTCCACTAGCCCGGAGCGCTTTAACTTCTCGGCACTGGGTGAAGCTCACCCCCTGCCCAACCTCCTTGAAATCCAGCGCGACAGCTTCGATCTGTTCATGAAGCAGGGTCTGCGCGAGGCTTTCGAGGCGATTTCACCTATTACCGACTTTACGGGGCGCCTGT
>CAVRWO010000006.1:0-20398 GCA_963724865.1 uncultured Acidimicrobiaceae bacterium
GTCACTTCGTCGGAATCAGAAATGAAGATAGTGAACATTGAGTCGCCCTGCGATCACCGGTTACTGCGCCCTCGCGCGCTCTGAAAAGTGATCCGTCGGTAGGTCACACCGACTTCATACGAATGAAGGGAGGGACACTTAGTTCGGGTCCATACCCCGCGTGACGCATTTAACGCCCTGAAACGGGAAAAGCGACTTCTACCCCTGTCTCAAGTGATTATGTGCTTATAATGAGTTTCGATGTGGCCCTGGCGGCCAAAAAGGGGGCTACCTAACCATGAAGGATCGATCCGTATTCCCGGAATTTTCTCGCCGGCAATTTCTTGGATTTGGTGCAGTGACTGCCGCAGCGGTGGGTGTAACGATGGCCGTCGGGGGGGAACTTCGCGGCCAAAGTCAGGCGCAGCTACCATGCCAACAAAGCTTCGCGTGGGATGGAACTCTCCTCCAGACCTTATGAACCCGTTTACGTACGAATCGACCGCTTCCGGTGAGATTATTAACCTCATCTACGACTCCCTCACTGAATACGACATCGATTTGAAGCCGGTACCGTCCCTCGCGGAGTCGGAAACGGCCAGCAGCGACGGGCGAACGTTCACCTACAAGTTGCGTTCAGGTGCAACCTGGCACGATGGCAAGCCGGTAACCTCCGCAGACGTCAAGTACACCTACGACACGCTCGCGAAGAATGACGTGGGCCAGTTCGGATGGACCCTGGCTGAGTTCAAAAGCTGTGAAGTTCTCGATCCGTTGACCGTCGTCATTACGTACAGCGCCGCCCAAGCGTGGAATCCGGCGCCCTTGGTCAAGATTGTTCCGGAGCACATCTGGGGGTCCTTCAGTGCGAAGGAACTCGCAAGCTTTACCAATCTGCACCCGATCGGAAGTGGTCCGTTCAAGTTCACTAGCTGGGTGGTGGGACAAACGGTCCAGGTAGACCGATTCCCGCACTGGTGGGGCGCACTCCCCGCAGTGCCCACCATCATCTGGGAGCAGTTTGAAAACAGTGATGTGATGGCAAAGAGCTTGGAGTCAAACGACATCGACATTATTACTGAGGTGCCGACCCTGCTATGGAAGTCGATGAAGGGCAAGCCTGATGTTGACGCCATCTCTATGGAGTCATTTTCGTTTCACCACATCGGTTTCAACGTGAGTCAAAGCAAGAAGTCGGGCGCAAATCCTCTCATTCGAGATCTCGATGTTCGAAAGGCTCTGTGCTACGCATTTGATCGTCAACAACTGGTTGATCTCTGTCTGGCGGGTTACGGAAAGCCCGGCAGCGTATTGTTACCGCCCTCCTTCGGGATGTACCAGGCCCATATTCCGGCGGGCTCACAGTTCAACGACAACCCGGCGAAGGCAGAGTCAATTCTCGATGCCGCGGGATACGCCGTGGGCTCGAACGGTATACGCAACGACAAGCAGGGCAACCCGCTCAGCTTTCGACTGATCTGTGTTGAAACGACCGACGAAGACGTGCTGGCGGGAACGATCTGCGTTCAGCGCGCCAAGGAGATCGGGATTGAACTGACGCTCGACCCGCTTGACGCCACCACGCTCGGCAACATTGTTTATGACGCGGCGGCCCCCAACTGGGATATTTTCATTTGGGGATGGGACTCGGCCTCGCCTGATCCCGACTACCTGATGAGCATTGAACTCACGAGCCAGATCGGTGGAAATGCCGACGTGTTCTACTCCAATCAGCAGTACGACACGTGGTACACCGAGCAAGCCGAGACGCTCAACGTTGACGAGCGCGCCACCATCTTGCACGAGATGCAGAAGTTGTTCTACGACGACGCGGCGTACTGCATCATGTGGTACCAGAGCAAGCTGCAGGCGTATCGCACCGATACGTGGAAGGGATGGCAAGAGACTCGCGGTGGTGTGATCTACAACTTCACGCGCTCTAACTACCTCACCGTCAAGCCGGTCTAATCCCGGAAACGGGAAGTACAGTTGTCGCATGAATCGCCGTTACCTGCTGCACAAACTTGCCACTTTGCTGGTGACGTTGTATGCCACCGTGACATTCAACTTCCTGCTCTTTCACGTGTTACCCGGTTCACCCGTGCAACTTATGGCTCGCGCGGGCCACATGAACGCTACGGCGAGGCGTCAGCTCGTCAGATTCTTTGGACTCAACCATTCGCTGCCCGAGCAGTATTTGATCTACCTGCGCAACATGATTCACGGGCAAGCTGGGTTTCTCTTACGTCTATCGAACGCCGGTGACCTCGGTACTCGCCCCCGCCATCGGAAATACGGTCCTCTTGTTGGGCGCGGCCACCGTAATAACGATCGTCGTCGGCGTGGCCCTCGGCGTCTACTCAGCGTCACGAGCTCGCACTTTGACCGACGCCTCCATCACGGTTGTGACGTTGGGGGCCTGGAGCATGCCTGACTTCTTCACCGGCATGCTGCTGATTTTCGGCGCCGCAGCCTGGATCCACTTTCTGCCGATCTCAGGTATCTCGACGCCGGGGTTGCAGACCGGCTTGGTCGGACACTGGTGGGACGTTGCGCGACATCTCGTGTTGCCAGCCGCCACCTTGGCCTTGGTAAACGTGGCACAGTTCTCTCTCATCACCCGCAACGCCGTGGTGGAGGCGACGGTCGATGATTATGTGCTCACGGCACGCGCCAAAGGTGTTGGTCGACGCAAGGTGATTATTCGCCACGCCCTGCGCAACGCTCTGTTGCCAATCGTGACCGCCGCGTCCCTGTACGTGGGACTTGATTCTGGGCGGGGCGATTCAAGTGGAAACCGTGTTCTCCTGGCCAGGCATGGGTCTGTTGATCTACAACTCAGTGGAGCAGCGTGACTATCCCGTGTTGGAGGGCTGCTTCTTACTCTTCGCCATCGCCGTGATCGCAACGAACTTCTTCGCCGACTTGCTCTACCACGCGCTCGACCCACGAGTGAGGCGAACCTGATGGCACAGTTACCTGACCTGACATCCGCCCGGCGAGTTCGAAGTCGGGATACGGCCAGCGAGAAGCTCTGGCGGTCCCTGTGGCACGACAAGATGGGTCGAGCTGGCGTCATTATCCTGGCTGTAAGTTTTGGTCCTCATTGGGCTGGGGCCGGTGATTTTCCCGTTCAATGCCTACGCTTTCGGATCATCGGGCGGCTTGACCCACGGCAGGGGCCCTCACGAGCAAACTGGTTTGGCACGACCGAACTGGGCCAAAACGTGTTCCGCGAGTTTCTTATCGGCGGAAGAATCTCACTGTACGTCGGGGTCAGCGCCACGCTGATCGCAATTGTGCTGGGTGCGGGCCTGGGGCTTGTCTTCGGGTTACTACGCTGGCTGGCGCGACACGGTGCTTATGCGTATCACGGACTTCTTCTTAGTCTTGCCCACCCTCCCGTTAATCATCGTGCTCGCTGCGCTCTTCGGCCAGAGCGTGATTATTACCTCGCTAGTGATTGGCCTAACCAGCTGGCCTCAAACGGCGCGAATCATTCGCTCGCAAAGTCTTTTATCGGCGAGAGAGACCCTTGATTCAAAGGATTCGCTCGCTCGGTGCCAGAGACTCGCGCATCATGTTTCGTCACATCTTGCCCAACGTCGCTCCCCTCATCTTCGCCAACCTCGCCCTTGTATTATCCGGGGCGATACTCGCGCAGGCCGCGCTGGCTTTCCTCGGACTTGGCGACCCGGTGCAGGTGTCGTGGGGAACGATGCTCCACAACGCGTTCGATGCTGGTGCAATGAGTCTTGGGGCGTGGTGGTACTTCATTCCGCCAGGCGTGGGCATCGTCGCAATGACGCTCGGTTTTGCGCTTATTGGCAACTCGATGGAACGGGTGCTTAACCCTCGGCTGAAGGCTCAGAAGTGATACTCCTCGACATTCAAGATGTGTCAATCGACTACGCCACCGATCACGGAACGCTGCGCGCCGTCGACCATGTCTCATTGACCGTCGAGCGAGGAAAGTCGGTGGGTATAGCCGGGGAGTCGGGCTGTGGAAAGACGACGCTGGGCCTCGCCGTGCCGCTACTGCTCGCGCCAAATGCAAGGAGTTGGCTGACGGGCTCAATAGTTCTCGACGGGACATCGCTCGTGGGTTTGACCGAGAAGCAGATGGATCCGATGCGTTGGACCGACGTGGCCTTCGTGTTTCAGGGTGCGATGAATGCTCTTAACCCAGTGCAGCGGATTGACCGTCAAATACTCGAAGCCATCACCACACATGAACCTGACGTCGACTCCGGGATGGCGCGCGAGAGGGTGCTTCGTCTCCTCGAGGCGAGCGGGGATCGCTCCAGCGCGAGCCGCAAGCTATCCTCACGAGTTCTCGGGGGGGATGCGTCAACGCGTCATGATCGCCATGTCCCTGGCTCTAAGCCCCAAACTGCTGATCGCGGACGAGCCCACGACCGCGCTTGACGTGATCTCCCAAGCCCAGATCCTGGCGTTGCTCGTCACGCTTCGCAGGGCGGAAGACCTGAGCCTCATCCTCACCAGTCACGATCTCGCGGCCATCAAGCGGGTCTGTGACCGCGTTGTGGTCATGTACGCCGGCGTCGTCGTCGAATCGGGTTTCACCGCATCGATCTTTGGAACGAGTGCCACACCGCCGAGTGCGGCGCATCCGTACACGCGGGCACTGATCGCGGCCCATCCCGATCTGCACGGCGAGCGCGTCTTGGCCGAGGGTCTAAGCGGTCACCCACCTGATCTGTCGCAGGCGATGATCGGTTGTCGCTTCGCTGACCGTTGTCCTCACGTCATGGAAGTCTGTCGACGCGTCGAGCCGACAATGGTCACTATTGGACCCGGTCATATCGCTGCGTGCCACCTCGTCAACGAGGAGACGTCGTGACCAAACACGAATGACGTTCTGGATAGTCAAGGACCTCGTCGTTCATTTTCCCGGTCGGCACGGCGAGGTAGTCAGGGCGGTCGACGGCGTTTCTTTCAGCATCGCCCGGGGTGAAATACTGGCTCTCGTCGGTGAGTCGGGCTGGGGAAACTCGACCATCGCAATGGCCGTGATGCGGTTGGTGGTTCCCACCTCGGCACCATCATTACCGGCGGTGAAGATCTGACGAATCTGCACGGGAGGGAGCTTCGACAGGCCCGCCGGCGCATACAGATGATCTTTCAGGACCCCTTCGGATCTCTCGACGCCCGCCAGACCGTTTACGAATCGGTGGTCGAGCCCCTCATTATTCACAGAGGCGGCAAGTCGGCGAAAGAGCCGCGAGTGAAAGTCCTCGAAGCCCGCGACTTCGCCCACCTCCGGCCGCCTCAGCGACTCGCAGCGGTCTACCCCACCACTCTCCGGAGGCCAACGACAGCGCGTCGCCATCGCTTCCGCGATCGTTCTGGGGCCTGAACCTATAGTGGCCGACGAGCCCGTGTCGATGCTCGACGTCTCTGCTCGCGCGGGCATCTTGCGCCTCATGGTCGACCTGCGGGACCGGCTTGGGGTCTCGTACATGTTCATCACTCATGACCTCGCGGTGGCGTGGGTGGTTGCTGACCGCATCGCGGTGGTCTATCTAGGTCGCGTTGTTGAAATTGGCCCTCGAGCGAGGGGCTGGTGGCCGCGCCCGCCCACCCCTATACCAAGGCACTCCTAGCGGTGTCCGGTGGTGATTACCGTACTGGAGAGATCGACCCCACAAGCGGAGAGATCATCGAAGTCTTGCCGGGCGAGACACCTTCGGCGTCCAAGGTCCCACCGGGCTGCCACTTCCATCCCCGCTGTCCTCGCTACAACGAACTTGGCCAACCTGAAGTATGCCGCGTTAATGATCCCGTTCTCCATCTCACGAATAAAAGCGATGCGATATCGCAGATCCACGAAGTTGCCTGTCACTTTCCAGAGGAGCCCCAATGAGCTATGTATCCCGTCCGGTTGTTGTTTCCCTTATCAGTGATCTTGTGCGCATCGACTCGGTCACGCCGTGGCTCGTTGTGGGCGGGGCGGGCGAGAAGGACGTCGTCGACTATTTCCTATCTATGTATCTGATCTGCCCGTCGAGGTCGAAGTCATCGAGATCGAGCCGAATCGATTCAACTTTCTTGCGACGTTGCGTGGGTCTGGCGGCGGCCCCTCGTTGTGCCTGAACGCCCACGCCGACACGGTGGGTTTCGCCGGATGGCCCGAGACCGCGCTCGTGCCACGAATTGATGGAGACCGCCTTTATGGACTGGGGGCGTCGGACGACAAGGGCTGTTGCGCGGCGGCGCTTTTGGTGTTGCGCTATCTCGCCACCATCGGCCCGAAACTTCGTGGCGACCTCACCGTTGCCTGTGTTGCCGACGAAGAAGGCATCTCAATCGGCACCGAGCACCTCGTTAGCACGGAAGCCTGACTTCGCCATCGTGCTCGAGCCACACGGGATGCATGAAGTGGTGGTTGAGCACCAAGGTTTCGGTTGGCTCGACGTCAACGTATCGGGAAAGCAGCCCACGGTTCCGCTCCCGATGAGGGTGTCGACGCAATCGTCGGCTTGGCCAATGTCATCACACGACTGCGGCCTTCGACGCGACCAACTTCGCGGTGCGCCCCAACCCCAAGAACGGTCGCACGGTCTTTCACACCGGCACGGTGAAGGGCGGGACCGACTACGCCACCTACCCGAGAGGCGTCGTTGGGCATCGAATTGGCACCCAGCCCGGCGAGACGATGCAGAATCGTGTCAAGGAGATAGAAGACATCATCGCCGAAGTGAAAGAGCTCAGCCCGGCATCACCGGGCGAGGTGGTGATCCGCTTAAACCGCGAACCTTTCGTGGGCGAAAGGCAAACCGCCTTGATCGGAGCTATCCAGCGCGCCGCCGAGACCCACCTCGGTCACGCTCTCGACGAAGTGGGCCTGAACGCCTGGACCGACGCCGCATTGATGCAGGCCGCCGGCGCGCCGACGATCATGTTCGGCCCCAAAGGTGGCAATCTTCACACCGTTGACGAATGGGTTGATGTGGCCGAAACGGTGACGTCCGTCGATATCTTGGTCGACACGATTACTCAGCTACTTGGATCCGGGAGTGGAGGCGTAAGTGTCCTGCTCCCGAAATTTTTCGCCCAGCTCCCCAGAGTTTCAAGTCGTGGTGCGCGCCGTTCCGCTGACGTGTGCCGCAGCAACGTCTAATAAGCAGCGACGCGTCTGCTTCAACACGGCGCATTACGTACCCATAGTCGAAGGCAACGTCGTCAGCCTTAAATGGGAACACGGGGGTACCGCCCCGTTTTCGGCGAGTGGTCGAGGTAGCCATGACACTGTATGAGAAGACAATGGAGTTCATCCGCCAGTTGATGTCCGACCCCAACATGGTGCCCGGCGATCGCCTGCCCAGCGAAGTCGAAATCGCCGCACATGTCGGGGGTGTCGCTGATGACGGTGCGTCGAGCCATGGCCGAACTTGTCGGCGCGGTGCTCTGGAACGGATTCAGGGCCGCGGGGGTTTCGTGCGCTCGAACCGCATTCCCACAGAGTCCACCATCATCGGCGGGCTCAAGAGACGCTCACACTCCAGGGGGTCGACTTAGAGACCATAATTGTCTCCTTCGACGAGACTGTGGCCACTGACGAGCGCGCCCGACTGCTGCGCCTATCTGACGGAGTAGCGGTGTGGAGAATTGTGCGCGTGCGGCGCCTCGACGGAGTGCCAGCAGTCCGCGAGACCGCGATTATTCCCAAGATCCTCGCCCCCGACCTTGACGCGCGCTTCACGTCAGGCGAGGAACCCTCTACGGGGTACTCGCTTCCTCCTATGGGCTAAGCGAATCGGTAGAGGAACAGACACTTATCGCGCGGCGAGCGACCGGGGTCGAGTCGCCGCCCTCGAACTCAAAAAAGGCGCCTATGTCGTCGAGGTTGCTGGCGTGGCCGTTTCAAATGGCACCGCGTTTGACAGCTTTGAGATGGTCTTTGTACCTCGCTTGTTCGCTTTTCGGTTGCGCACGACTCCCAGGCAGATCTAGTCACCAATAACTAATCAGGCACCGGCGAGCGCTTCTTCGTCAGCAATGATCGTGAAATCTGGATGGTCCAGAAAATGGGTCGCGGGGATTGCCGGGTCGATGATGCCGTCGCGAAGTGCGGCGAGTATCGGGGCTTTAGACTGCCCCGAGACCAGCATGAGAATCAACGAGCCTCGATTAGGTCACGCAGGCCCATCGTGATTGCCCGGGTCGGTCGTAGTGACTTTGACTGACAGGGGAAGTTGGCCTCGATCGTGTGGCGGTGAGCTTGACAATGTGGGTGCGGTCGGAGAGATCCGCCGCAGGCTCGTTAAATCCGACGTGGCCGTTGCGGCCCACGCCAACAATGGCTAAATCAATATCCCCCACGAGGGAGAGTTCCCGGTCGTAGCGCCTACACGACCTGATTTCGTCGTCAACGATAAGAGAGTGAAATTTCGTGAAGCTATTGAATATGACGTCCCCGAGGTGATCGAGCAAGAATGCCCGAAAGCTACCTTCCGGGTACGACGGCAGGTCAACATACTCGTCAAGCATGAACACGTGGGCGTGGTTGAGCGAGAATCGGCCGGCGGCGTGTTCGGCGCGCAAGTGGCCGTAAAGACCGATCGGGCTATGACCGGTGGGAAAGACGATATTGAGATGAGGCTCCAGAGAAACTGCCTGCGTCACGATAGTGCTGGCGACCGCCGAGAGTCGGCGTAGTTTGCGACGGCGAAATCCTCACGTGGCACTTTCTGCGATATAGTGCAAAAGTTTTGCGCTCAGCGCGGCAACGTACGCGGCATCCAGCACCAGCGGCGCCACGGCGAGTTCTTCTTGCTGCTGACGGGTCACACGTTTCCCCCAGTGCTTCGAGCGCGATGAGGGCGCCCCCGAAGAGGGATGGACTTAGTCCGGCTAGGTGAGACGCGGTTGCGACCAAGAGCGCTGACGAGGGCCGGCAACAGGTCGTGGTTGTCGCCACTCACGAGCCACACTACGGTCGGAGTCGTTGTCCGCGGGGTCAAGGCGTCGAGAGCGTTGATTCCGAAAGCAATGCCCTCGAAAAGAGCCAGCGCGATGTCGCCCTGGCTCGAGGCGAGGTTCAGATGCGAGATGACGCCAAAAAGTTCCGTGCGCCACAGCGCACCCTGTTCACCGCCAGCGAGGTAGGGCAGGAAAACGATCGGATTCGCGGCCTTATCCTCGACTGTCAGGGCGAGGCGCTCTCCAGTTCCGTCGTTGTTCGGTTGAACAGGCCCGCCAACCAAGAGATCGAAGAGCCCGTCGCCAGGAGGTCCATCTCAACTCCGTGGCGAGCGCCGTCCACGAGCGGCGTCACGAGCGGTCGTGGGCAGGCCGAGTTCCCCCAACTTCCCTGCTCAATATGACCGTGGAGGACCCGTCAGTGATCGAAATCGCTGTGCCGAAAGTTCGTTCGACGAAGTGAAATCCGGCGACTGAATCGGCGGAGCCGAGCACCACGGGAACACCACCTGCCTCGAGACCAATCAAGACCTCCGCACCGGACTGGGCTAGCGGCGCCTACGGGACGCACTGTCTGCGACAGTCGGCAGGAGTTGGGCGTCGATGCTCCAGAGTGAGCTGAGCTCATCACTGAAAAGCTGAGTCGGAAAGATCGTAGTTTCCAAATCCCGACGCCGTCGATGGGTCCGTCCACATCTCGCCGGTCAAAACGTAAAAGAGATAGTCCTTCGCCGAGAGGATTTTCGCTGGCTCGGGCATTCGCGTGAGTCGGCGCCGCAGATACATGGGGACGAGGTAACGACCGTCGACCGGCGTACCAGCGATCTCATAGATGCGACGCCGATCATCGCGACTCAGGCGCTCCGTGACAAGCTTGTCGGCCCTCGAGTCCTGCCAGGTGACCGCACGCCCAGAAATTTGGCCCCGTGCGTTCACTTCGACCAGCGTCGGCATCTGCGCGGTGAGGACGATGGCGTCAAGACCCATGTCGGGACGTGCGCCCC
Source organism: uncultured Acidimicrobiaceae bacterium (assembly GCA_963724865.1). Taxonomy (GTDB): domain Bacteria; phylum Actinomycetota; class Acidimicrobiia; order Acidimicrobiales; family RAAP-2; genus RAAP-2. The sequence goes on from CAVRWO010000006.1 coordinate 9,930, forward strand.
GCGGACTTCGCTCCACGCTTGCGAAATGGCATTGATCCAGTCCTCGGGGCGCTGTTCGGCCATATCGTCCTGATCGACGAAGGTGGGGTAGCGGGCCGACGCAGCCGCCAGCACGACGAGTCGATCGTTGACGATGCCAAGTTTTACCCGTGACGTGCCCAAATCAATTGACAGAATATTGCAGGTCATAACGCTCTTCTTAGACAAGATGGCGGCTGCGCGCCAGGACCGCATCAAAGCTCTGATTGGCCCGCTCCAGCGTGTCGTCAGTATCCTTCGCATCATGGGCAAAGGACAAGAAGAGGTTTTCGAAGCGCCCAGGGTGAAAGAGGATTCCGCGGCTCGAGCATCTCCTCAAACCAGATACGGAACTGTTCGGCGGAGGCGTGACGAGCGGCGTCCCTGTAATTGTGGATCGGTGTGTCAGCGAACCACACTTGGAAGACCGGGCCGAGGCCAACCACTGATCCCACGAGACCCTTTTCGAGCATGAGGTTGTTTAACCCGACGCGCAGACGGTCCGAGTTTTCATAGAGCCGTTCGTAGCGGGCTTCGGTGCTTAAGTATTCCAGGGACGCGATTGACCCGCCACCGCAATGGAATTGCCGGAGTACGTGCCGGCAATCGAGACCCCGCCATGTGCGGCGAGGTCCATGATGTCGCGCCGACCGCCCAACGCCGCCACTGGAAAGCCGCCGCCCAAACCTTTTGCTAACACCGTCAAGTCGGGGACCACGCCGAGTTTGGCCTGGGCCCCACCCGCGGCGATGCGAAAGCCCGTAATGACCTCGTCGAAGATGAGAACGGACCTGAACCGGTCGCAGACTCCTCGGAGCCCCTCGAGATAGCCGGGCTCAGGCAGGATACATCCGGTGTTGCACATGATGGGCTCGGTAATGATGGCTGCGATTTCTTCGCCCTGGTTAGCGAAGATCTCCTCGATCATCTCTAGGTCATTCCATTGGGCGATGATCAGCGACTCGCCCATTCCCGTCGGAACGCCCGGACCCTGGGGCAACGCGATTGGGTGTTCGTCGGGGCCAGCCTTGTCGAGATCGGGATGCTTCGACCAGTAGATGCCATCGGAGAATCCGTGGTACTGACCCTCAAATCGAATGATTTTCGTTCGACCAGTGAACGCCCGGGCCAGGCGCAGTGCATAGAGGACGGCTTCGGTACCGGTGTTCACGATTCGAACCGTGTCAATGCTCGGAACCATGTCGATAATCTGCTGCGCCAAACCAATTTCCGGTTCAGTTGCCATGGCAAAAACCGTGCCGACCGAACGGATTTTTTCAGTAACGGCCTCGGTGATGTGCTCGGGGCGGTGACCGAAGATTACGGGTCCAAGGCCGAGCAAATAGTCAATGTAGACGTTCCCATCAACGTCAGTGAGTTTGGACCCCTTGCCACTTTTGGCAAAGATTGGGTGCGGGGTCCAGCCGGAGAACGCCGCACGCGCGGTGGAATTCACACCGCCAGGGATAACACGAAGCGCCTGCTCATAAAGCTCGCGGGATCGGGCGAATCGCTCTGGGTGCAGATAGGAGTCAGTCATGAGTGTCCCCGGTTAGGTATAACAATATAAGGACTTTACCATATTCAAGAAAACCACCATTGAACTTGAGTTCGTGGTGACAAAGCACGATGTCGAACTGTACGGCCCCTGTCCATTTTCGAGTTCATCGAAAGTGAGACCAGTCCAATGGATCTCCTTGAGTCGGTCGAATTAGGCCCTGGAGCGGAGAACTGGAATTCACCGCGCGGGCATTTTATCTAGGCGTACAACGCCTTCCGCAAGTGCTAATGACTCCAGGTATACCTTGAGTGTATTCTCTCGGTTATGAGCGTTCCTATGGCCCTTCTGGGGCTCCTCGATCGTGAACCAAGCCACGGATATGACCTAAAGCGCGACTACGATGCGTACTTCGGCCGAGGTCGTCCTCTTCCCTTCAGCCAGGTGTACGCGACGCTCGGGCGTCTTGCGCGCGACGGCAAAGCAATGGTCGGCGAAGCCGAGCCGGGGGCCGGCCCGGACCGCAAGCGCTACACCATTACCCAAGCAGGAAAGAGCGAGGTCGAAGTATGGCTCGCGGAGCCAATCCCGGGCGAGCCACACTTTCAGACCGAGCTCTTTGTGAAGGTCGTGCTCTCGCTCATGCTCAATCTTCCGGCTGAGCAATACCTCGACGTCCAGCGCACCGCGCACCTCGCCCGAATGCGCGAACTTACCGACGTAAAGCTGAACGGCGGGGTTGTCGACATGCTCCTTGCCGACCACGGGCTCTTCCACTTAGAGGCAGATCTTCGCTGGATCGACCTCACCGAGGCTCGGCTCTCCTTGCTCGCGAAGGAGGTGGCGTCGTGAGCGCAGGAGAGAGGTCCTCGGCAGTCCTCCTCGGAGGGACGATCCTCGAGGCGCACGATCTTGCGCTGTCTTTCGGAGAGACCCCGGCGCTTCGCGGCGCCAGTATTTCGGTCACGAAGGGCGAGGTGCTTGCTGTGATGGGCCCCAGCGGCTCGGGCAAGTCAACGCTGCTGCACTGCCTCGCGGGCATCATCACTCCCGATTCCGGGAAGGTCTACTTCGATGGGCAACGACTCGACACTTTGCGCGAGGGAGACCGCAGTCGACTGCGGCGAGAACGGTTCGGCTTCGTGTTCCAGTTCGGTCAACTGGTGCCGGAGCTCACGGCGGAGGAGAACGTCGCGCTGCCACTGCTTCTCGATGGAGTTCGACGCGAGGAGGCCCTGCGCACGGCTCGAGACTGGTTAAAGCGACTGGAACTCGACGGCTTGGAGCGCCATCGCACTGGAGAGATGTCGGGCGGTCAGTCACAGCGCGTTGCGTTGGCGCGAGGTCTCGTCAACCATCCCGACGTCTTGTTTGCGGACGAGCCGACCGGCTCGCTCGATTCGCTGACGGGCGAGCTCGTCATGGGCCTCTTGACGCGCTCCGCGCGCGAAGAGGGATCAACGGTGATCCTTGTCACCCATGAGCCGCGGGTTGCCGCCTATGCCGACCGCGAGGTGATCGTGCGTGACGGCAAGGTCACCTCGGCCGAAGGGATCGTTCGGTGATTCGACTCGGGCTCCGCTTGACGTTGGGCAGCGGTCGTGAGGCGTTGGCGCGTGTCCTCGTCACGACGGCAGCCGTCGCACTCGGCGTCGCCCTCCTGCTGGCGGCTCTGGCTGGCGTTAATGGACTGCACGCTCAGACCGACCGTGGTGCCTGGCTCGACACTTCGGCGCAGGCGTCGCGCTCGAACTCGACATCGCACGAACTGTGGTGGCTGTCGAGCGTCGACCAGTTCGGCGACCAGGCAATCGATCGGATTGACGTTGCCGCTGCCGGGACCGACGCTCAAGTGCCACCCGGAATAGCGCACCTGCCGGGACCTGGTGAGTACTACGCCTCGCCGGCGCTCACGAGGCTCTTTGCGTCCGAACCGGCGAACGAGCTCCGCGACCGCTATCCGGGGCACGAAATTGGCATCATCGGCGCAGCAGCGCTGCCGTCTCCGAACTCACTGATCATCGTCATCGGACACTCCGCGGCCCAACTCTCGCGAGTACCCCGCGCTGTCGAGGTCGGAGCCATCCAACGCACGCCGGCCAGCTGCTACAACTGCCAGAACACCAATGGGAGCGGGTCCGTGCTGGAGTGGATACTCGCTGTCGGCGCCGTCGCGCTCTTGTTGCCAATGCTGATCTTGATCGCGACTGCGAGCCGGCTCTCGTCGGCGCGGCGCGAGGAGCGCTTCGCCGCGATGCGGCTCATCGGCGCGACGCCCCACCAGATCTCGGTCGTCTCGGCCGTCGAGGCGACGGTCGCTGCCGTCGCCGGTGTCGCCGTCGGCTTCGCTCTCTTTTTCGTGTTCCGACCGCTCCTCTACCACGTGTCCTTCACCGGCGCGCCCTTCGCAGGAGGCGATCTCTCGCTCCATTGGATCGACATCGCGCTCACCGTGATCGGCGTGCCGCTTGCGGCGGTCGTGTCCGCGCGGCTCGCGCTCCGACGGGTCCAGATATCGCCGCTGGGCGTGCATCGCCGGGTCTCCTCCCGGGGGCCGCGGATCGCCCGACTGATCCCGCTCGCAGCCGGCATCGCCCTGTTGGCGTACTTCGACGCCGCCGGTAAGCCCAGTGACGTCGGGAGCCAACTCCTCGAGTTGCTCGTCGGCTTCGTACTCCTTGTCGTGGGGCTGGTGCTCGCAGGACCGTGGTTCACGACGGCGGGTTCTCGACTCATGGCGAAGCGCGCCAATCGTCCCTCGACGCTCATTGCCGGCCGCAGGCTCCTCGATGATCCAAAGGCAGCTTTCCGGTTCATCAGCGGACTCGTCATCGCGCTGTTCATCGCGAGCGCCTTGATCGGAGCGCTCAGCTCCATCGCCGTCGCGAGCAGCGCTGGCGGGAGAAGTACCGCGGGCAGTGACAGCCTCGCCGACCCGTTTTGCAGCTTCTCGACGTCGAACTGCCCCGCGTCGGCGAACGTTGCGTCGGTTCCAAATCATGTGCTCGCTGCGCTGCGTTCGACGCCCGGCGTGCGCAGTGTGACGCTGGTTCACCGGAACCCCCAAGGTGTGCTGAGGTTCTCATTCGGACCATCGCGAGCCCCGTTGCGGAACTCCTTCGGGGTGGTCGCCTGCGACCAGCTCGTCAAGACGCCGGCGATCGGCCGGTGCCCTCCTGGAGCGGCCACCGCCGACATTGGCTACTTCCTTTCGAACGTCCTAGGGCACAACTCCCACGCGTCGACGACGGTCTGGCCGTCTGCGAACATGTCGCTGGCGAGCGCTGCGCGCCTCCCCGTCGACGCGATAGTCGTCGCGACGGATGGATCCTCGGGCTCTATCGAACGGACACGTACTGCGCTCGAGCTGGCCTTTCCGTTCCAGGGAACACCGGTCGCAGTGGACGCGTTCGATCCTTCGACCGCTCGGCTGCTCACCATGATCCAGGACATGACCGACGTGATGATCGTGGCGAGCCTCATCATCGCCGCGTGCAGTCTGGCCGTCAACATCGCCTCGGGTCTGGGTGAGCGCAAGCGCCCCTTCAGCTTGCTCCGGCTCACCGGCGTCCCGCTCGGCGTGCTCCGCCGGATCGTTGCGCTGGAGAGCGCGCTGCCACTGTTCATCGTCGCGGCGGTGTCGATTGTGGTTGGCCTGGTGGCCGCCGCTCTCTACCTCCGCTCCCAGGTCGGCATTGCGTTTCGTATTCCCGGCTTCGCGTACTGGGGAACCGTCCTCGGTGGACTCTTCGCATCGCTCGCGATCATCGCCGCGACGTTCCCGCTCCTCAACAGGATGACGGGTCCCGAGGTGGCGAGAAACGAGTGAACGGATGAGGGGGATGTCCGTGCGGCGATTCTTTGCGACTGATGACGCATCGCGAGCGGAATCACTCGAAGAAGTAGCCCAACGTGTCACAAAGGAACGTGCGCCGTGCGCCGAACGTCTCTGATCGTCATCGTGAGCGTGCTCGCGGTCCTCGTTGTCGTGGCCGTTGCGGTGCGGTTGGCCAACTTTGGATCGCCCAACAGCCCGCAGGGTCCGACCGGGACGCTGACTGGCGCGCTCCAGGTCGAAGGCGGTCCTCCTGGCGCAGGCCCGCGACCCCTCGCAGGACAAGTCACCCTTCATGGACCCGATGGGCACCTCACCGACATCAGCGTCGGCGCGAACGGTCGATTCTCGTTGCCCGTAGCTGTGGGCACCTACACCGTCTCAGGGCAGAGTCCGCAGTACCAAGCTGGCAACGCGACGTGCCACGCGGGGAAATCGGTCATCGTGACCAACGGCCTCACAACCCACGTGCAGGTCGACTGTGGTGAAAAGTAGTGGTGCGTGGGAGGGGAGACCAAGCAGTGAGTTCTGTGAACGAGCGCGACGAGGTCATCGAAAAGGGGGGTCGGCGGACGGTCGTTACTCGGCGCGGTCGCCTCTCGGCTCGCACCAAGTTCGACCTTATCTTCGATACGACGCTTTTTATTGCGTTCGCAATCGCCTACGCCAAGGCCTTCACGGGCCTCAGTCTCCATGAGTGGTTCGGCGTCGCGTTCGGCGTCGCACTGCTCTTTCATTTCTCCTTGCATTGGGAGTGGGTCGTTCGCACGACGAAGACCATGCTGTCGACGTCTGGTCGCCGCCGATTCATGTGGCTCGTGAACTTGGCGCTGCTGGGCGACTTGATGCTCTGCATCGGTTCGGGCATTCTCATCACCGAGTGGCGTATGTTTGGCGTCTCCTTGAGTGGCAGCGAATTCTGGACGAACCTGCACGGCACGACCGCGGGCGTCGCGATTGCGCTGATCGGTGTCCACGTCGGACTCGATTGGCGCTGGATCGTGAACGCTGTTCGTCGGATGACGCGGCCGTCGCCGAGGCGAACGAGGGAGTCGATCGATGAGGAATGAGACGCTCTGGCCGTTCCTTCGAAAGCGAGTCCGCGCGTTCCTCGGAGCGACGACCGTCGTCACGGTGCTCTGGCTCGTCACGGTGCTTGCAGTGAAAGTCTTCGTTGCGCCTTCTCGTTTCGACGGTCAAGGTCTGCCCCTCAGTAACACTTCGCGATTCGCGCCGGGAGGCGCGATCGAGGGGATAGGGAAGAAGGATGGAAGTCGTCTCTTCTTCCTGCACCGCAGCATCGGCGATGCCTTTGGTTTCGGAGCGTGGCACAAAGTGGCTCTGGTCTTGATTCTGGTTACGCTGACGGCCCTCGCCGTGGCCTTTATCGATTGGCTTCGACGCAAGAGTCGCCGGAGTCGGCGCGCACGGACGATCTGACGAAATTCCACGTCGGCCCGCGCTACGTTGTGGACCGTGCAGAGTGTCTACGAAGCTGCGGGCGGCGACGAGGGCCTTCGGTTGCTGGCATCGGCGTGGCACGCCCGGGTGATGGCCGACGAGGTAGTCAGTCACGCGTTCAGCCATGGTTTCGAACCAGATCACACTGAGAGGCTGGCCGCCTACTGGGGCGAAGCGCTCGGCGGCCCGTCGGAGTACTCGCGGTCGTACGGCGACGAGACCTTCGTCGTGCAAATTCACAGCGGCAACGGAGAGCACAGCGAGATGGATGAGCGTGCAATCGCCTGCTTCGATCAGGCGCTCGTCGACGTCGCAATCACGGAACCATTGCGCCAGGTGCTGCACGACTACTTCGCATGGGCGACCACTGCGACGATGGGCAAATATCCGGTGTCGGCCGACGACGTGCCGATCCAACTTCAGATCCCGAAGTGGTCGTGGAGCGGACTCATTGGTAGATGAGGTTGTTCAGCTCATGGGCCGCCATGGCGTGCGCCCAAGTCGTGCGTCCGGAGCTTGCGGGGTCGCCCAACTCGTGTGTCACGCTCGAAGAACTTGTGGTAGTGAATGCCTTCCGTCGGGCACAACAGGCCATTTTGGCACGCCTTTTTCTGGTGCGAGACATGGCGTGATGATCGTGATCTGTAATATCAATGCACCTTTGCGCGAGGTCGACAATGGTAGACATCACTCGTGCCGTCGGAACAATTCGAAACGACGGCTTTCTGATGTTATGGAGATCGTTTAGTGCGATGCCAAACTAAGAGGAGCGTCAGGCCCCGCAGCAAAACGTACATCTCGGTTGTTGGGCTCGTGATCCTGGCTACCCTTATGTTTGGTCAGACACCCTTCGCCCAGGCCGCCAGTACCTGGGGGCTAGTGCTCCCGCTTCACCTCGCCACAACTATTGTCCCGGGACAGATCACGTCAATCAACGCAATCTCGTGCAGTTCCGTTGGCAACTGCAGCGCCGGGGGAACGTACTCGACCAAATCGGGAGAACAGGCTTTTGTCGTAAACGAACGGCAAGGAGCGTGGGGCAACGCGGCACCGATTCCGAGTGTTTCGGCACTCGACGTCGGTGGTTCCGCTGCCTTGACGTCAATGTCGTGTGGCTCCGTTGGTGACTGCAGCGCTGTCGGTACCTACCTCGATAGCTCTTACGATCAACAGACGTTCGTCGTCAACGAGACGGACGGGACGTGGAGCACCGCCATCGAGCTACCTGGATTAGCGGCGCTGGGTCAAGTTGGATCCAGCACGGTGAGCAATATCTGGTGCGGCGCCGCAGGGAATTGCGCGGTGGGCTTTTCAATGAGCGCCAGCAGCGGAGGTTCAGTCGTCGGCGTGGCCAACGAGGCGAGCGGAACCTGGAGTAGTGCCATGCCATTGCCTGGCTCTGCGTCTCTCTTCGAGGGCAGTGGCACCAACAGCTACGACATCTCGTGCAGTTCCGCGGGCAACTGCGGTGTGAGCGGGACGTACGACGGCGCTTCAGGCTCACAGGGCTTTGTGGATAACGAAATCGACGGCATATGGGGTATGGTCGCCGCGGTGCCGGGCTTGTCCCAGCTGGACATTCTCAGCAAAGCGAACTTCGATTCGATCTCGTGCAGTGCTCCAGGAGACTGCAGTGCCGGTGGCAGTTACGCGGCCAGCGAAAGTGCAAGCGGGTCGACATACTATCCCGAGGCATTCATAGTGAGCGAAATGAACGGGGTTTGGGGCAACGCCATCGAGGTGCCGGGTACGGCGGCGCTCAATGTTGGCGGAGATGCCACGGTGAGCTCCATTTCGTGCGGCTCACCCGGCAACTGCGTTGCCGTGGGTACGGCCAATAGTGGCAAGCAGCTGCACGCAACTTTCGGCAAGGGACTCGCGGTCAGTTTCTCGTCGACTGAATCAGACGGACTTTGGAAGAAGGCGATTGAACTCTTCAGCGGCACTACGACCGCATTGCTTTCTGCCAGACTGCGGGAAACTGCGAAGCCGCAACGGCAGCTTGGATGAGGTTTTAACAAAGAGGAAACAAATGGTGTCTGGGGCCCCGGCGCAAACATGTCGGCCCGGGCTCTTCCAACGTCATAGCGAATGTCAGCCTCACCACACTGTCGTGTGCCAGCGACGGTAGTTGCGGGGCTGGCGGAAATGTCAATGTTCTAAAAGGAAGCATTAACGAAAGCCAAGCGTTCGTTCTTAACAGCGCGGCATCGGGGAACGGAAAGACGACAGTGCCTCGCGCTCCGAGGATTGCTGTCACTTCGCCCACAAAAGGAACTCTCGATGTGGCGAATATTGGAACTGCCAATAGCGGCGGTCGTGTAATAACTGACTATGAGGCGACGGTAAGCGTATCAGGCGGAGGAGTAGCGGAGGAGACCCGGTCTAACCCGTTCGGGAACGTCCTGTCGCTGGAGTTCACCCCGGGAACGTACCATGTTCGCCTTCGATTAAGAATTGCCCTTCGTTGAGGTCCGTTTCTTCAGCGCACGTTGTGACGATTGCGTCAATCGGACTCGTGCTCCGCCGCAGAAGGACGCGTGATATCCCAGAATGCAGGTGACCCCCGCCAGACTTAGAAAACGTGGTCGGGATCGATGCATTGCCGGCACGCGGCTCCCCGACAATATCTGCACTCCTACTGTTATTCATCGTCTCCGCCTTGAAGACTCTCCCGCTGTGTCTCGTTGATCTGGTTTCCCGCGTAGCCAACGGCCCGAGACGGCGACTGCTTCCTTTCCATTGCGGCGACATCTTCGGGGGTGGCGGGCCGGATGGACGGCCAGGCTATCGAGTTCAGCAGACAGACGAACTGCTTCACCTCGCTCTGGGCTAGGGAGAACTTGAGACTTCTGGATCGCCGCAGTCCTCCGAGGAAGTGAAGACTCAAAGAGTGTTCTCCTGGTGAGACCCGGCACACCCGGGTTTGGTTGGGAGAGATCGTGCCGACCTTCGAGCCATCGAGGAAGACGCCGATGACGCCACCCTCGCCGATTAAAGGCCTCTCGCGTTGTGACCGTCGAACGAGCCGGGATATTGCCCGGGCCAGGACCAGGGTGGGAAACACCGGCCGTATTGGATTCGGGGCTCGCCAAAGTTGGATGGTTGCTTTGTCGCTGGCTTCAGTGCCGAGATCGGAGCCTTGAAGATTGTCATTCATGAATGCCCTCGCCCTTTCTGTCCCGCTTCCGTACACGTCAGAGTCCCAAACGCCAAGGCGTTGCAAAAAACGTCGGACCCGGTTACGCCAGACTAGGGAACAGCTTCTGCATCCGGAGCACGATGTCGTTCGTTTCGACTTGGGGATCGGCACAACACTCCTTGAGACTTGCAGAGATCAAGATGAAGGCTGCCGTATTCACCGCCTTGGCCACTGCCGCCAGCTGGGTGACAATGTCCTCGCAGCTCCGACCTTCCTCGAGCATTCGCACAATGGCCCCCATCTGTCCGCGCGCGCTTGGCGCGTTTGGTGATCGCGCTCAGCTGCCGTTCGTCCGTCAGGACGCGAAGGGTGCCCTTAGTAGCGAACATTTGAAAAAACTTCGCACCTTCGCCCACCAAGATTTGAAGATGAAGCTGCAGTCACAAGGTTTACTGACACATCTTGTGAAGGTACCTTTGTAGCCATGGCTTCCTTTGATCACGATGTTGCTCCAT
>CAVRWO010000007.1:0-30245 GCA_963724865.1 uncultured Acidimicrobiaceae bacterium
TGCGACCAACTTCTTGAAGGAGACGGGCAAGGCAATGCTCATCTCGTTCAACGACGAGATCATCGGCGTGGAGTTGCCCGCGTCGGTCGAGCTCACGATCACCGACACCGAGCCGGGGCTTCAAGGTGACCGCGTGTCGGGCGCTCGCAAGTCCGCCACGCTTGAGACGGGGTACGTCGTCCAGGTGCCGTTGTTCGTCGGTCCTGGCGAAGCGATCAAGGTCGACACGCGCACCGGCGAGTACATGACCCGGGCGTGAGGTGAGCGAACTCGGCAGAAGCCGCCATCAGGCGCGCGAGCGAGCGCTCGAGATCTTTTACGAATCGTCGATCAAAGGCCGACCGGCTTCGGTCATCGTGTCGGATCTCAATGTTCGCCCCGACAACTACGTGCTCGCGCTGTTGAACTCAGCCGAACAGCATCAAGCGCGCGCCGACGAGCTGATCGGCGAGTTCTCCATCGACTGGCCCCTCGGCCGCATCGCCCTTATTGATCGACTCATCATGACGCTCGCCATTGGCGAGATGCTGATGGAAAACGCGCCACCTCTCGCGGTTATTCTGGACGAAGCCGTCGAGATGGCGAAGGTTTTTTCCACCGACGGCTCTTCGTCATTCGTGAACGGTGTGTTATCGGCGATCGCTCCGCGAGTTTCCGAGTAGAAGAGGAGCGCTGAATGGGCGGGATGTTCCGCAACTACGTCTCGTTGACGAACCCGACGATCGTCGCGCTGTTCCATCATCACCTGTACGAGACAGCCATCTACTGGATCGTTGGCATCGGAATTGCCCTGCTCCTGGCCGCCACCCTCTCGCGCCGACTGAACGGATTCAACCTGTCGCGAGAGGGCCTCGGCGAGCCGCGCGCTCGGACGCTTCTGCGAATCGCCTTCGGGTGCATTTGGCTCTTCGACGGAATCCTGCAGTTCCAGCCAGCCATGCCGCTTGGGCTCGCCAACGAAGTGGTCCAACCCACGGTCTCGGGCGCGCCCAGTTGGCTGCAACCCCTGCAGATGCACGCGATCCATCTGTGGAACGCGCATCCGATCGCGCTCGCAACGGGCACGGCGTGGATTCAGATCGGCATTGGCCTCGCCCTTATCGTCTCGAACGCCGGCGTGGGCCGTCTCGCCGGTGTCGCGGCGGCTGGTTGGGCCGCATTGATTTGGCTTATCGGCAACGGTGCGGGCGGCGCGTTCGCGCCGGCGGCGTCGATCCTGTTTGGATGGCCCGGGGCGACGCTCTTCTACTTCATCGCCGCGCTCTGGATCGCGCTGCCGCCGGGCTACTTCGCGAAACACTTCTCGGGCTTCACCCTACGCTTCATCGCGCTCATTCTCGCGATCGCGATCGTTCTCCAAGCTCTTCCCTCGGCGGGGTTTTGGCACGGCGGCAACAAAAATGCGTTAACGGCAATGACGCGCAATATGACGCAGACAGCCCAACCTCATGCCCTGTCGTGGATCGTGCTGCACGTCGGCACGCTCGCGGGCACGCTCGGTGGGGGATTCAACGTGGTTGTCATCCTCTGGCTCGGCGTGTGCGCGGTCGGCCTGTGGTACGCGAGCATCCGCGCGGTGAACTGGCCAATCACCGTGCTCGCCGTCGGCTGTGTCTTCTTCTGGATCACCGGCGAAGATCTCGCCATCTTCGGTGGCGTGGGAACGGACATCAATTCGCTCATCCCTCTCGCGGTGCTCGCCTGGTGCGCTCGACCCGCACTGCGCTCGATGCCGCCACTACCGCGCCACCTGCCCGAGGAGTTTCGCTCCAGCACGGGGGCGGTCGTTGCCGCGTTCGCTGCGGGCATGATTCTCTTCTCTGTGGTCTCGATGGGCGTGGCCTCGGTGTCGGCTGCGGAGCCGACGCTCTATGTTGCGCAAAACGGTACGGTCGCGCCCGGCAACAACGTGAAGGCGCCGACGTTCACCTTGACGGACCAGTTCGATAAGCCCTTCACTCTCTCTGCTCGCAAGGGCTACTACACGCTCCTCACCTTCCTCGATCCCGTGTGTTGGACCGACTGCCCCTTGCTCGCCGCCCAATTGAAGCAGGTGCGGGCCGATCTGCCGACGAACGCCAAGATCGACATCGTCGCGGTGGCGGCGAACCCGTTGCACCAGACGCTCGCCGACGTACGTCATTTCATCAAGATCCACTACCTCTCGGACGTGAAAGACTTCTACTACGTCACCGGCCCTCCCGCTAAGACTCGCCCCATCTGGCGGTCCTACGGTATTGAAGTGGAGAACGTTCCCGGTGATCTTATGAGCATCCATTCAGACGAGATGGTCATCATTAATGGGCGCGATCAACTCAAGTGGATCATCCCCGATGACCCGTTGAAGGACGTCGCCGGCCAAGAGTCGGCCGAGAGCGAACTGCTGATGCTCCTGCACAAGTCGGGACTGGGCTAGCAATGTCCCCCCTGGGCGTCGTCGCCGTCCTGGGGGCCGTGCTTTCGATACTCGCGTACTCACGACGACCCTCGAGGTCGACACGAGTCAATCTGCAGTTCCTGTTGTCGCTGCTCAGCTTCGCGCTGCTGTGGTACGCGACGTCGTCGCCGTTTGCGGCCGAGGGCATGATGAACCTGCCTGACCACATGATCGGCCACATCCTCACCATGTTTATGGTGCCGATTGGGATCGTGGGATCGAGCTATATCCGATCTTTGTGGTGGATCCTGTCGCCGGAGCCGCGCCGGCGGCTGCTTCGGTGGTGGTACCTCGAGCGCACGTGGCGCGTGCCCCAGTGGCTTTTTCACCCCATCACGGCGACCATCGTGCTCAATGCGGTGATGGTGACCTCGCACCTACCGTCAGTATTTGACTACGCCATGGCGCGAACCTGGATGATGCAGTGGTTGGTCGAGCCGGCGTTTCTTCTGAGCGGGCTGTTCTTCTTTCACTTCATCGTCGCCTCCCCGCCGCGAAAAAACAAGGTGCGCCTGCGCTATCAACTGATTGCTCTCGTCGTGACCCTCTTTGAGATGTTGATGCTTGCGATGTCGATGTCGATCTTCACGAGCGCGTCGTGGTACACCGTCATGGTGCCGCACGCCGGCATGGCTTATATGCCCGGTATGGCGAGAACCACGGCGGTCGCCTTCTCTCAGCAGCGGCTCGCCGCAGGAATACTGTGGATCTGCGGCGACGCCTGGGCCGTGCCCTGCCTCATCGCGGTGGGGTATCGAATCGTCAAGCGAGACGGGTCGCTCTTCGCGGCGCTCGAACGTCAGTCGTCGAGGTTGTCGGGAGTGAGCAACTGATCCTGGCCGTGCACGGAGGCAAGGTATGCGTTCCACTCATCGAGCCGCTGGTCGTTCTTTGCATTTGCGCGAGCCGTTCGCTTCGGTTTGACAAGTCCGCGCTCTTCGAGAAGCATCTTGTGCCACATGTACACCGCATAACAACCCAGTGCAGGCCACTCAAACACGTAGGCCCACGAGAGTTCGTTGCCGCCGAGTGCGCGAAACATCTCGACAATGAACGCAGGGATACAGATGAGTTCCGCCAAGAACAGTCCCAGATGAATCCTGAAGACGTTCTTACTTTGAGCCTTCATTAGCAGTGACTTTAGTGTGCTTTTTTTCCACTTATACAGTACCGTGAGTTACGGCGAACGCGGGGGCTAGTTTGTGTCGACCCACGCGACAGCGCAAAGGAGAGACCGCATGAAACACTCCAGATCACTGGGCGTCGCCGTCGCGTCGGTGCTGATCGGTGGCGGCATCTTGGCGATAGGCGGATTCGCGCTCGCGACGGCTACGCCACACCAGAAGCCGTTGAACTGCGTCGAAAGTTCGACGCAGGCACACACTTGCAGCCTTACATTGGCAACCTTTCCCGACTCGTTGGAGGGTGTACACGGTGCGAACGGCGGACCCCATCCGGACTGGGTGACCTACTCGAACGACAACATCGACGTACCCGCGAACACCACTGTTGATGTGACGATCGATCAGTACGACACCGGTGGCGCTGCGAACAACCCGTTCTTTGACAACGTGATCGGCACGAACGGTGGCTTCGACACCGTAAACGGCGTGAAAACCACTCACATCGGAGTGAACGACGTCGGCCACACATTCACGCTGCACGCGATTCCTGGCAACGGAAAGTACCTATTCATTTCCGTGCCGCTGCCGTATAACCACGGAACGAAGACCCCAGTGCACCTTGGCACCGGCGCCTACCCAAAGCCCGTCGTGGTGAAGTTCTCCTTCACCACCGGCGGCCCGACCGTGTACGACTGGAACTGTGAGTTCCCCTGTGGCGGATCGCGTTTGGGTTACGGCTTCGGCGAAGCAATGAGCAGCTATGGATACATGTCCGGAACGATCACGGTCGAGTAAGGAGACTTTGTGGCTACTTCTGATCAAAAGCGGTCGCTCCACCTTTTCTATTGGACGTGGGGAATATTGACGGTCGTCGGCGTGGTGCTGTCGATCTGGCTGCCGCATCGCTACATGCCGAAGATGATGAGCAATGATGGCCATCTCGCGCTTGCGACGACCATCCTCTTCAGTGTGCTGGCCGCCCCCGTTGCTGGAGGCGTGTACGCGGCGGCGTTCTACATCATTCGCAAGTACCGCTACCGCGGCGAGGGCGTGCCGCCGCCCGCCGAGCAGGTTCGCGAGAACACCAAGACGCTCGTGTGGTGGCTCACCGCATCGACGGTGTTGACCGTGTTTGTCTTGGTCTGGGGACTCGGCGCGCTCGCGGCGGAGAACGCCTCGTCCTCGTCGAACCCGCTCATCGTCAACGTCACCGGTCAACAGTGGGTGTGGACGTTTGCCTATCCGGCACGCACGTTGTCTCCCAGGAGCTCTTCCTGCCAGAGAACCGTGAAGTGGAGTTCCGCATCACGTCATGGATGTGACGCACGGTTTTTGGGTCGCCAACTTCGGCGTGCAGGTCGACGCCAACCCGGGCGTGATCACCACGATTCACACCACGCCCGATGCGCTGGGCATTCGTTGTTCGTTGCGAACAGTTCTGTGGACTCAATCATGCATTCATGGAAGCGGTGGGTCACGTCGTGACGCCAAAACAATTCTCTAACTGGCTTGCAACGCAGCCGCAAAGGGCGTAGGAGGCAACATGGTAACGACACTTGAGCACACAGCGACTTCTGCTCAGCCCAAGGGAGGCGGGCTCGCTCGCCACCAGAACTTTGCCACCGCCATAGTCGGGGGTGTCATCCTCGCGTGGGTGTTCTGGTTCCTCGCGCGCCGGATCTTTTGGAGCGGGAGCGACAATTGGAGCGACCAAGTAGCGGTAATGACGGGAGCGGGCTGGATGATCGGCTTCTGGATCGGCATCGGCGCATTCAACGCACCATTCCGATGGCTATTCGGCCGCGACAACACGCGAGAAGACGACCTCTATTACGCCGGCCAGAATCTGGGCCGCGCCCGATACTGGAAGTACACGACGGACCACAAAGTGGTTGGCGTCCAGTACATCATCACGACCATGAGTCTGCTCGCCGTTGGCGGTATTCTCGCGATGGCTATTCGCACAGAGCTCATCGTTCCGGGCAACCACTTCGTGAACCAGCAGGTCTATAACGGCTTCATCGCCATCCACGGAATGGTGATGATCTTGGCGCTGATCGTGGCGACCGGGCCCGTGGGGCAACTTTGTCATGCCCATCATGATTGGGGCACGAGACATGGCGTTTCCGCGCCTGAACGCTTTGGGCTTGTGGACGTTGGTGAGTGCAGCGGTGCTTCTCGTGACCGTCCTCGCGGTCGGCGGTCTGCCCGTGGGCTGGGTGGTCCTCGGCACGATTGGGGATCAAGCGGGCGTCGGTATGGACTTCTTCGCGCTCGCGATCGTCACCTTAACGGTGTCGACGACCGTGGCCAGCATCAACCTGATCACCACGGTGGTCACGATGAGAACAAAAGGAATGACGCTCGACCGGCTTCCGATCTTCGTGTGGGGCACCGTCATCACGGCGACGCTCGCGCTGTACGCGTTTCCGTTCTTCTTCGTCGCCGAGTTGAACCAGATCCTCGACCGGACGGTTTCGACAAGTTCTACATTGCCGCGGGCGGCGGCACGAGCTGGTTGCAGGCGAACCTCTTCTGGCTGATGGGTCACCCCGAGGTGTACGTGATTCTCATCCCTGCGGTCGCCGCGCTGTTCGAGATCTCCTCGGTGATGGCGCGAAAGCCAGTCTTCAGCTACCGAACGGCCGTCGGCGCCATGGTGGCGCTGGCCGGCCTCTCGGCGGTATGGGCCCACCACATGTTCACGTCGGGCTGGGCGCCCACACTGGGCGGCCCTTTCATGGTGACGACCGAGTTGATCTCGATTCCGACGGGGATCTTCTTCCTCGTGCTCGTCGGCACCCTCTGGCGAGGCAACGTCTGGATGAAGCTGCCGACGGTCTGGATGTTCGGCTTCATCTTCAACTTCATCATCGGTGGCGTGACGGGGATCTACCTGTCCGACGTCCCGCTCGACAAGCAGCTGCACGGCACGATGTTCGTCACCGCGCACTTCCACTACATCTTCGTGGGCTCGGTGCTCTTCGTGCGATCGCCGCGCTGGCCTTCTGGTTCCCGAAGGTGACAGGTCGCTACCTCAACGAGCATCTCGGGCGCATTTCATTCTGGCTGGTGTTCATCGGGGTCCAGATGACGTTCGGTGCGATGTTCCTGTCGGGGCTGAAGGGCATGCCGCGTCGCGTCGCGTCCTACAGCCTCGCTTTCGAGCACACGAACTTCATCTCGACCATCGGTGCCTACATCATCATGGCGGGGATGCTCGTCCTGCTCGGCGCGATCATCACCTCGTGGCACCAGGGGCGAACCCGCCGGTCCCAACCCCTGGCAAGCGAACTCGCTCGAGTGGCAGGTGCCGACGCCCGCGCCGCTCGAGAACTTCGAATCCTGCCCGTGGTCACTGAAGACCCCTACAGCTACGGAGAGGAATTGGTGCGTTCATGAGCATCGACCACGACCGCACGAGCGAGAGCACGGCGGCCACGACGGCCACCACGACTCGCCAGAGTTCAAGTTAGACGCGCGCAGCGTATTCGGCGTCTGGCTCTTCATCGTCGCGGACGTCATCGTCGTGGCCGCACTGCTGTTCACTTACCTGTACCTGCGCGGTGTCAACACCGAGGCACTGGATGCTGCTGGGCTACAAGGGGAGTTTGCACACCTACGCATTACTGGTGATGAACGCTGGCAGAGAACGGAGCGCTGAAGGCTCCTACGACGAAATATTTACATCACCCGTCTGTCTCTGCTGGTTTGCAGTGGCTGCTTGCCGCGATTCGACCGTCGTCGAGTGCGGTCGTCCTGTGGTTCGGCGAGAAGGGCCTTCGCGCGACGAAGAACGCCAAGGCGTTTTCCCCGATGGCCTTGCTCGCGGTGCTCGATCGCGCTCGGTCGGCATCGTGGTCGCGGCCATCCTTTTGCAGCGATCATTCCCCAGATCTTCGTCAGCGTAAACGACTCAAACACGATGTCCTACACGACCTATGACTCGGCGATGATGGCGATCTCGGTTCGACTATCGGTACACCTCGTGCATCCTCGCCTTCCTCGGTCTCGGGCCTCTCGATCCGTTCGGCCCGTGGCGTGATCAACGGGGATAAGTGGTATCAGGTGCGCCTGGTGCGTTTCTTCTGGGTGTGGGTCGCCATCTCGGCCGTCGTCTCGACGCTGATTACGACTACGATTACGAAGGTCCACTAAACAACAGTTCCTCGGTCGACCGTTCGTGGTGGCCGAGGGCTGGTCGTGAAACGGGTCCTGAGAGGCCCGTACGACGGGAGCGAATGCAGGAAAAGAACGAACGCCGGGCGCCTACGGGGCCTGGCGTTCTTGGCGAAGAGCCAGCTCCTCGACTAGCGATGACGTCGCGCGCGCGCTCACGCGCATGGCCCACGAGATCGTCGAGCGCAACCACGAGCTCGCAGAGGGTCTCGCTCGATCGGTCTTCAGACCGGGGGCGAGCCTTTCGCGCGGCGACTGGCGGCGCTCCTTGGTGAGATCGCCGGCGAGCTCCCCGCCGGTCGGACTGCTCGACGTCTCCTTCTACCGTGACGACCTCTCGTTGCTACCCGGCGCCGCGCTCGTCGCTCACGACTATCGACCACGACCTGACGGACCGTTCGGTCGTCCTCGTCGACGACGTGCTCTTCACCGGTCGCACGATACGGCGGCGCTGAACGCGCTCACCGATTGGGGCGTCCCTCGCTCGGTGCAGCTCGCCGTCATGGTCGACCGGGGTCACCGGGAGTTGCCGATCCGCCCGGACTTCGTCGGCAAGAACCTGCCCAACGTCGCGCGACGAAGCCATCGAGGCCACGCTCGATGGGGTCTGGATCGGCACGAGGAAGCCGTGATTGAAACCTTGCGCGGACAGAGCCTGCTTTCCCTCGAGGACCTCACCCGTGAGGCCATCGTCGAGATCCTCGACACCGCCGAGACGTTCGTCGAGGTGAATCGGCGCACGATCAAGAAGGTTCCGGCGCTCAAGGGCGAGTCGTCGCGTCGCTCTTCTTCGAGGAGTCCACCCGCACGCGTCTCAGCTTCGAGACGGCCGCGAAGCGACTGAGCGCGGACGTCCTCTCGCTCGCCATCGCGTCGAGCAGCGTGAAGAAGGGCGAGTCGCTGCGCGACACGATCGCGACCATCGACGCGCTGGGCATCGACGCGGTCGTCATGCGCCACCAGCTCGAGTGGCGCCGCGTTGCAGGTGAGCCGCTACGTCCCCCACGTGCGCGTGATCAACGGCGGTGACGGCCAGCACCAGCACCCAACCCAAGGACTGCTCGACGCTTTCACGGTTCGCCAGATCCTCGCCGAGCGCCGTGGTGACCCCGCTCAAGAGACCGGCGCCGATCTCTTCGGGGGCCTAAAGATTCTGATCGTGGGCGACCTTCGCCACAGTCGCGTCGCGCGAAGTGACGTGAGTGCCTATGTCGCCCTCGGTGCCGAGGTACGCGTCGCGGCACCAGGTACGTTGCTGCCGGATGAGGTCGCGTGCTGGCCGGTCACGGTCGTCGACGGACTTTGACGAGGCGCTCGAGTGGGCCGACGTCGTCGGGCTCTTGCGACTCCAGGTCGAGCGCGGGAGCGGTTCGTTCGTACCGAGCCTTGCGCGAGTTCACGACCACGTATGGTCTCACGGTCGAGCGCGCGCGTCGATTGCGTCCCGAGACGATCATCATGCATCCCGGGACCGATGAACCGAGGCGTCGAGATCGATTCGCGCGTCGCTGATCTGCCCGCCGCGGTCGATCGATCGCCAGGTCGCAAACGGCGTGCCAATTCGAATGGCCGTGCTCTACCTGAGCGTGGCGGGATCAGTGGGGGAGTCGGATGAGCTCGTTCGTGCTGCGCGGCGGTCTCGTCGTTGGGCCGACGTCGAGCGAGGTCTGCAGACCTCGTGATCGAAGACGGTCGAATCGCAGAGGTCGGCCGCGACGCTGGTCGCGCCGAGGGGCGCCAAGGAGATCAACGCCGAGGGCTGCTGGGTCGGACCGGGATTCGTCGATCTGCACACGCACCTGCGCGAACCAGGTCGCGAGGAGGCCGAGACCATCGAGTCGGGTGCCCGCGCCGGCGCCCTCGGGGGGTACAGCGCGCTCGTCGCCATGCCGAACACCGAGCCGGCGCTCGACACGCCGGCGATGGTCGTCCTACGTGCTGGCGCGTGGCGCGACCACGCCTCTCGACATCGCCGTCGCCGGCGCGATCACCCAGGGGCGACGCGGCGAGCTGCTGGCGCCGATCGCCGAGATGGCCGCGCTCGGGGTGCGGCTCTTCACCGACGACGGGACCGGCGTGCAGAACCCGGCGCTCATGCGCAAGGCCCTCGAGCTACGCACGGCCCCTCGGTGTGCGTCTCGCCCAGCACTGCGAGGACGAGCAGCTCGCGGCCGGCGGGGTGATGAACGAAGGGCGCGCTCAGCAGTCGGCTCGGTCTCGTGGGTCGGCCGGCGCTCGCCGAAGAGCTGATGGTCTTGCGCGACATCGAGCTCGTGCGACTGACGGGATGCCCGCTGCACTTCATGCACCTCTCGACCGGCTCGCTCGCTCGCGCTTGTCACGGCTGCCCGTCGCGAGGGACTCCCCGTCACGTGCGAAGTCACGCCGCACCACTTCACCCTCGATGAGAGTGAACTGCGAGCTACGATCCCACCTTCAAAGTGCACCCGCCGCTCCGCGGTCGACGTGACGTCGAGGCGCTGCGCGCACGCACTCGCGACGTGGTGAGATCGACGCGGTCGCGACCGACCACGCACCGCACGCTCCCGAACTGAAGGACCTGCCCTTCGATGACGCGCCGGCGGGGATGCTCAACCTCGAACACGCGGCGTCGCTCACCTTTGAAGCACTCGGCGAGGAGCCCGAGTCCCCAGACGTTCTTCCGGCTCTTGAGTCGCGCGTCCGGCTGCGCATCGCCCAACTTCGCCGTGAGGACGAACGACCCTGGTCACAGCGCTCATGGCGGGGCTATGACGGCCGGCGAGGACGCGAACATCGTGGTCTTTGATCCCCGCGTGCGCTGGACCGTTTCGCGTGACCAGTTGGAGAGTCGCGCGACGCAACACCCCTACGACGGACGGGCGATGACGCGGCAAGGTGCGCGCACTCGTCGCCAAGGGCGCCCTCGTGGTCGACGAAGGGTCGCTGGTATGAATCGTCCACGCGCGATTCTCGCGCTCGCTGACGGGACGACCTTCGAGGGGTACGCTGCGGGGTTTCTGCCCGACTCGGGCGTGACGACCGGTGAGTTCGTCTTCAACACGTCGCACAGCGGCTACCAAGAAGTCATCACCGACCCGAGCTACGCCGGCCAGATCATCTCATTCACGTATCCGCACATCGGCAACTACGGCGTGACGCCGCTCGACGACGAGGCGACACGACCCTGGTGCGAAGGCATCGTCGTGCGCGAACTGAGCGAGCTGCCGTCGAACTGGCGCTCGACCGAGTCCCTCGAAGCGTTCTTCATCCGTCACGAGTGCCCGCCATCGTGGGCGTCGACACGCGCCGGCTCACCCGGCATCTGCGCTCGGCGGGCGCGCTTGCCGGCGCCTTCGGCCACGGCGACCGCGACTGATCGTGCGACGCCGCGCGCACGCGCCATCGGCACCGACGGACGCGACTACGTGACGACGGTGTCGACGCAGCGAAGCCTACGAGCGCGGCGAGGGCGACCTGCACGTCGTGGCCTTCGACTACGGGATCAAGGCCACGATGGTCGAACAGCTCGCGTCGACGTTTTCGCGTCACCGTGGTGCCCGCGACACGAGCGCCGATGAGGTCGCGGCCCTTCGCCCGAGCGGCGTCTTTCTCTCGAACGGCCCCGGCGATCCCGCGGCGCTCGATGCTCAGGTCGACGTGCTGCGCGGGCTCGATCGGCACGACGCCGATCTTTGGCATCTGTCTCGGTCACCAACTGCTCGCTGAAGCACTGGGCGGTGCGACGTTCAAGCTGCCCTTCGGTCACCACGGCAGCAATCATCCCGTCCAAGATCTCGCCACGGGTCGCATCGAGATCACGGCGCAGAACCACAACTACGCCGTCGTTCCCGACTCCCTCGAGCGCGCGGTCGTCTCGCACGTCAATCTGAACGACGGGGTCATCGAGGGCATGAGCCTCGCCAGCGAGCGGTGCTTCTCAGTGCAGTACCACCCCGAAGCGGGGCCCGGACCGCACGACGCGCGCTATCTCTTCGAGCGATTCGAGACGCTGCTGCGCACGAACTCACTGGAGGTGCTCTAATGCCGCGGCGCAACGATCTGTCGTCGATCATGGTGATCGGCTCGGGCCCGATCGTGATCGGCCAGGCCTGTGAGTTCGACTACTCCGGCACGCAGGCCTGTCAGGTGTTGCGCGCCGAGGGTTATCGCGTCGTGCTGGTCAATTCCAATCCCGCCACGATCATGACCGATCCCGCAACGGCCGATGCGACGTACGTGGAGCCGCTCGACGCGGACGTACTGATCGACATCATCAACAAAGAGCGCCCGGACGCGCTGCTGCCGACGCTCGGTGGTCAGACGGCACTCAACCTCACGATGGAGCTCGTGCGCCGCGGCGAGCTCGAGCGCCTCGGGGTTGAAGTGATCGGGGCGCGACCCGAAGCGATCGACACCGCCGAAGACCGCGAGAAGTTCAAAGAGGCCATGGCCGAGATTGGGCTCGCGGTGCCCGAGTCGGGTTTCGCCCACTCCGTGGACGAGGCGCTCACGATCGCCCAGCGCATTGGCTTTCCGATCATCATTCGCCCGAGCTTCATCCTCGGGGGCGCGGGCACCGGGATTGCGCACGACAATGAGCGAGCTCCTTCGTCTCGCCGGCGAGGGCCTCGACGCGTCGCCGATCAGCGAGATCCTCGTCGAGAAGTCGATCGCCGGATGGAAGGAGTACGAGCTCGAGGTGATGCGCGACAGCGCCGACAACTGCGTCGTGATCTGCAGCATCGAGAACTTCGATCCCATGGGCGTGCACACCGGCGACTCGATCACGGTGGCGCCCCAGCAGACGCTGTCGGACGTCGAGTACCAGGCAATGCGTGACGACGCCTTTCGCGTGTTGCGTCGCGTCGGCGTCGAGACCGGGGGATCGAACGTGCAGTTCGCAGTCAATCCCGACACCGGCGAGCGTCTCGTCATCGAGATGAATCCCCGTGTCTCGCGCTCGAGCGCTCTGGCCTCGAAGGCGACGGGCTTTCCGATCGCGAAGATCGCGGCGCGCCTCGCCGTTGGCTACACGCTCAACGAGATCGAGAACGACATCACGAAGGTTACGCCCGCGAGCTTTGAGCCGGTGATCGACTACGTCGTCACGAAGATTCCGCGCTGGGCCTTCGAGAAGCTGCCCGGATCGTCCCCGCGGCTCGGTACCCGCATGCAGTCGGTCGGTGAGGTGATGGCGATCGGGCGTAACTTTGCGGAGTCGCTGCAGAAGGCCATCCGCTCGCTTGAACAGGGTCGCGACGGCTTCGCGCCGGGCGCACCCTCGGAGTTCGGGACTTGTCGGATGAGAGCTATCTGGGAGCTGTGCGTCGTGGCGACGCCTGAGCGACTCTTCGCGCTGCACGAGGTGCTGCGCCGAGGAGCGAGCGTCGACGGCCGTGAGTCGCAGCGACGAGGATCGACTCCTGGTTCATCGACCAACTGGCCGGCATCGTCGAACGAGAGGGCGAGCTCGCGGGTGCCGCCCTGCGAGCTTTGACGCCTACAACTGGCGCCGCTACAAGCAATGGGGCTTTTCCGATGGCCAGATGGCATTCATCACGGGCGAGCCACGCGAGCGACGTCGCGGCGTGGCGTCGAGCGGCGGGCGTTCCGACGACCTTTAAGACCGTCGACACGTGTGCTGCAGAGTTCGATGCCGCGACGCCCTATCACTACAGCACGTACGAGGACTCGAGCGAAGTGGCGACGTCGTCGCGCGATCGGGTGATCATCCTCGGTTCGGGTCCGAACCGTATCGGCCAGGGCATCGAGTTCGACTACTGCTGCGTGCATGCGTCAATGGCGTTGCGCGACATGGGGTACGAGACCGTCATGGTGAACTGCAACCCCGAGACGGTCTCGACGGACTATTCGACCTCGGACCGCCTGTACTTCGAGCCGCTCACGCCTGAAGACGTCGCCGAAGTCATCGCCGCCGAGCAGGCAGCGTGCATCGACGGCGCACGCCTCGTGGGCGTGATCGTCTCGCTCGGAGGACAGACGCCGCTCAAGCTCTCGCACTCGATCGACCCCGATCTCGTCCTCGGGACGCCGGTGCGCTACATCGACGCAGCAGAGGACCGCGAGCGCTGGTCGGCGATCTGTACGTCACTCGGGCTGCGCCAGCCACCGGGCGACGTGGCGACGAACCTGGAAGAGGCGCGCGCGATCGCTCGCCGGGTGGGTTACCCCGTACTCGTGCGTCCGAGCTACGTGCTCGGGGGGCGCGCCATGGAGATCGTCTACGACGACGCGGCCCTCACGCGCGTGATGGCCGACCTCACGAGCGCCCACGGTTCGCTCGCACGTGAGGGCGGAGTGTCAAAGACCCGACCGATCCTGCTCGACAGCTTTCTCGAAGACGCGACCGAAGTCGACATCGACGCCGTGCGAGACGCGAGCGGGGACATCTTCGTCGCGGGCATCATGGAGCACGTCGAAGAGGCGGGCGTGCACTCGGGCGACTCGGCGTGTGCGCTGCCGCCTCAGACCTTGAGCGAGGACGTGCTCGCCCAGCTCGACGACTACACGCGAAAAATCGCCGCCGCGCTCGAGGTGGTGGGGCTGATCAACGTGCAGTACGCGGTGAAGAACGGTGAGGTCTTTGTACTGGAGGCGAACCCCCGGGCCAGTCGGACGGTACCCTTCGTCGCCAAGGCAACAGGCGTCGCCCTCGCGCAGGTGGCGGTTCGCGTGATGATGGGCGAGAGCCTCGCGATCCTTCGCGAACGAGGACTCGTGCCAGCGACGACGCCGCGGCCCGAGCTCGTGAGCGTGAAAGAGGCCGTCTTGCCCTTCAGCCGCTTTCCCGGCGTCGACACCATCCTCGGACCGGAGATGCGCTCGACTGGTGAAGTCATGGGCATCGGCGAGAGCTTCGGCATCGCCTTTGCCAAATCCCAGCTCGCGGCCGGTACGCGCCTTCCGGACAGTGGGCAAGTCTTCTTCTCTCTCGCCGACCGCGACAAGGTCGCCGGTCTCGATCTTGCTCGCCAGCTCACCGAGCTCGGGTTTCGACTGGCGGCCACGGTCGGCACGGCGGGCTATCTGCGCTCGAACGGCGTGACGGTCGAGACGCTCGTCGGCAAAGTTGGACTGGGTGACCTTGGCGTCGACGCCGTCAAGCTCATCGCGTCGGGTGAGGTGCAGATGGTCGTGAACACGCCATCAGGCTCGAGCGCGCGATCCGACGGCGCCGAGATACGACGCGCCTGCGTGAGCCACGGCGTCGCGTGCGTGACCACGATGAGTGCGGGCTTCGCCGCCGCGAAGGGCATCGCCGACACACGCGAGCACGGTTGGCGCGTTCGTTCGCTGCAAGAGATGCATCCGTGAGTGACTCTGTCGACCACCGTGGCAGGCGTCGCGCTGCGTTCAGCCGTGATGACGGCGTCGGGCACGGCGGGGCATGGTGACGAGCTCGCCGGGTACGGCGAGCTGCGCGATCTGGGCGCGGTCGTGACGAAATCGCTCGCCGTCTTTGCCTTCGACGGGAATCCCGCGCCGCGACTCGCCGCGTCTGGCGAACACATGGTGAACGCAGTCGGGCTTTCGGGACCCGGCGTCAGTGCGTG
Organism: uncultured Acidimicrobiaceae bacterium; assembly: GCA_963724865.1. Classification (GTDB taxonomy): domain Bacteria; phylum Actinomycetota; class Acidimicrobiia; order Acidimicrobiales; family RAAP-2; genus RAAP-2. The sequence continues at coordinate 15,297 of CAVRWO010000007.1, forward strand.
GCGCGAGCAGTACCTGCCCGCTCTGGTTCGTCACGGCGCGACGGTGGTGGGGTCGATCTGGGGACGCACGGTCGAAGAGTTTGCTCAGGCCGCCGTAGCGATGAATGGTGCGCAGATCGTCGCGCTCGAAGTGAACGCGAGCTGTCCCAACCTGGAGAATCGACGCGAGATGTTTGCACACTCTCCTCAAGCGACGGCCGACGTTGTGGCGGCCGCGCGCGCTGCCGGCGTACCTCTCTGGGTGAAGCTGAGTCCCAACACGCCCGCGCTCATCGATGTCGCGAGCGCCGCGATTGAGGCCGGTGCCAGTGCGCTGGTGCTCGTGAATACGCTGCTCGGTCTCGTCATCGACACGGAAGCTCGTCGCCCCGCGCTCGCGAACGTCGGCGGCGGGGTAAGTGGCCCGGGCATCTTGCCGGTGTCGCTACGCGCCGTGTATGAGTGTCGCGAGGCTTTTCCCGACGCGAGCATCGTCGGTGTCGGGGGAGTGGCGAGTGGCGAGGACGCCGCCGCGATGTTGATGGCTGGTGCGAACGCGCTCGAGGTCGGCACGGCGACGTTCGCCGATCCAAGAGCGCCCTGGGTCGTCCAACGAAGCTCGGCGAGTGGATGGCGAGCCACGGCGTGGACTCGATTGACCAACTGATTGGAGCGGCCCATGGCTGAAGTACCCCAGACGTTCGGAGAGCGTCTCCAAGAACACATTCGCGAGCTAGGCCCACTCTGTGTCGGTGTCGATCCGAGTTCGCAGCTGCTCTTGACCTGGGAGCGTACCGACTCCGTCGAGGGTCTCGAGTTCTTCGCGCTCGCGGTGCTGGAGGCAGTCATCGGCGTGGCGGTTGCGATCAAACCGCAGGTCGCGTTCTTCGAGCGCTTCGGCTCGAGGGATACCGCGTTCTCGAGCGCCTTATCACCGAAGCCCGCGACGCGCAGCTGCTCGTCGTCGCCGACGCGAAGCGCGGCGACTTTCGAACACCAACGAGGGATACGCAGAAGCGTGGTTGGCCGATCGCTCTCCACTCTGCGTCGACGCGGTCACCGTGCATCCCTATCTCGGCGTCGGCGCATTGTCGCCTCTGTTCAATCGGGCGCATCAAGCGGTCGTGGCGTGTTCGTCCTGGCCGCCACCTCCAACGATGAGGGACGCGCGATTCAACAAGCGGCGACGTCGGATCACGAACGGGTCGAAGACATGGTGCTCCAACAGGTCGCTGATCTCAATCACCGCGAAGGGCGACTTGGATCAATCGGTGTCGTCATCGGCGCGACACGTGACGCACCAAGGTTCGATCTGGCGTCGCTGTCGGGTCCTTACCTGGTGCCCGGTGTCGGCGCGCAGGGGGCGGGCGCGAGCGACGTCGCGCGTTTATTCGGTGGAGTAGAGGAAGGTACGGTGCTCGTGAACGTTTCGCGCGACATTCTGTCCAAAGGGCCGGAACGCCGTCGGCTCAACGATTCGGCGCGGCGCTGGCGCGACAATCTGCGCTCCGCTCTGTAAGTGAAACAGGGTGCAAAGTGTCATCTGCACCCTCTGTAGCCAGGGAGGGCGTCTCGGAGTAGTCTGACGAACATGACCCCGACTCCTCCAACACTCTCGCAAGAACAGCGTGTAGAAGCGTCGCGCTTGGCGGTCGCGAACCGCCGCCGCCGTGCCGAGGTGAAGCGAATGGTGAAGTCGGGTGACTGTCACTCGAGGAGCTCTTCGCGCTCGCCGCTAAAGAGGAGTGCGTCGCGCAGATGCGTGCGTACGACTTGATCAGCGCGCTGCCGGCGATTGGCGAGGTGAAGGCCGAACGCATCATGAAGAGTGCGTCGATCGCAAAGACTCGTCGCATTCGCGGTCTCGGCCCCAAGCAGCGCGCCGAACTGTTTCGAGCTCTTGTCCGCTGAGCCACTGCTGGTCGTACTTATCGGTCCGGGTGGTGTCGGCAAAGGAACCCTTGCCCGTCGACTCGTCGAGGCTGATCCGAACCTGTGGCTGAGTCGCAGTTGGACGACTCGCGAACGTCGCCCGAGCGAGAGCGGCGACGAGTATTTCTACGTCGATCGCGCCACCTTCGAAAAGGCCATCGAGTCGCGGCAGTTCCTCGAGTGGGCCGAGTTCCACGGCCAACTCTACGGCACACCGCTGCCCGAGGCGCCCGAGGGCTCCGACGTGCTACTGGAGATCGAAGTCCAAGGCGCCGAGCAGATCCTGAAGCTCAACCCGACGCCGTGTGTCCTCTCATTCTTCCGCCCTCGATGGAACTGCTCGAAGAGCGCCTACGCGCCCGTGGGGACGACAACGCGCACGTGGCTGCACGCCTCGCAAGCGCCCCCGCGGAGCTCGAAAAGGGGCGTGAACTGGCCTCCTACGTCGTCGTGAATGACGATCTGGAGCGAGCGAGTCGGGAAATCGTCTCTATACTGGAGGGACTCCGTCGGCAACGGCGCGAATTCCCGTCAAAGGACTGACTTTCATGGCCGAACGCCCCACCCTCGTCGATCCACCCATCGAGAACCTTCTCCAAAAGGTGGGCGACTCCAAGTTCACCCTCGTCGCAGTGACGGCCATTCGCGCCCGCGAGATCAACGAGTACTACAACGGACTCGGGTCGGGCCACGGCGCCCTCATCCCGCCACAGGTGACCTCGCTGTCGAACAAGTCGCTCTCGCTCGCCATGGAAGAGCTCTACGAAGGCAAGCTGCAGTTCCACCGCCCGACCACTGAGGAGCTCGAGAACGAGCGCCTGCAGGCCGAGGCCTTGGAGCAGGCTCGCCAGGACGCCAACAGTGACCTGGACGCCTTCACCGATGCCCTCCGCGACGCCTGAGTCGTCGACCCCTCGCATCGTCCTAGGCGTGGCCGGTGGCATAGCCGCCTACAAGTCCGTCGAACTACTGCGACTCCTTCGCGAGAAGGGCTACCACGTCGCACCGATCCTCACTCCCGACGCCACGCGGTTCGTCGGCACCGTAACGTTCTCCGCCCTCGCGAGCGAGCCCGCGCGCACGTCGCTCTACGGCGATCCACGACGCCGATTCCTCACACCTACCTCGGCCAAACGCGTCCGTGATCGTCGTCGCCCCCGCGACCGCGCACCTCATTGCCCGCTACGCCATGGGTCTGGCCGACGATCTCTTGACCGCGACGCTGCTCGCGACGCGCGCCCCGGTGCTGCTCTGTCCGGCGATGCACACCGAGATGTGGGAGCAGCCCTCGGTGCAAGAGAATCTCGCGACCCTGCGCCGGCGCGGGGTGCTCGTGCTCGAACCCGAGTCGGCGCCCTCGCGGGCGGCGATGAGGGAACCGGACGACTGCCCGAGCCGGCGACGATTGCCGAGCTCGTCGAGCGCATCGTGGAGGGATACCACGGCGCGTTGAGCGGCGCACCGTACTCATCAGCGCGGGGGGCACACGAGAGGCGATCGATCCGGTACGCGTGATCACGAATCGCTCGTCGGGTCGTCAGGGCTACGCACTCGCCGAAGCGGCCTGTCGCATGGGTGCGTCCGTCACGCTCGTCACGACCGTCGAGCGGGAGCTCGCCTCGAACGCGTCGGGCCATCGACGTCGTGCGCGTCGAGAGTGCCGAGGAGATCCACGAAGCCATGATCGAGCGAATAACGAGAGCGACTGCGTGATCATGTCAGCGGCCGTCGCCGACTTCACGCTGAAGCCGTCGCCCGAAAAGCTTAAGCGGCGCGACGGACCGCCCGAGCTGCACTTCGAGCCCGCGCTCGACGTCCTGGCGGACCTCGTCGCCGGGCGCCACGAGGGACAAGTCATCGTCGGCTTCGCCGCCGAAACGACCAACGTTGAAGAGAACGCACGAGCGAAACTACGGCGGAAGAGGGTGGATCTACTCGTCGTGAATGACGTCGCCGCACCGGGCGTGGGCTTCGAATACGAGACGAATGAAGTGCTGCTGGTGGACCGAACCGAGGCGAGACGCGGGTGTCGCTGCGATCAAAAGAAGCAGTTTCTTGGGAGATCTTGGCTAAGGTCGTTGCATTGTTACCACAAGGAGATTCATGAGCGATCGCACTCTGTTCACGTCGGAGTCGGTGACCGAAGGTCACCCCACAAGATCGCCGATCAGGTCTCAGACAGCGTGCTCGACGCCATCCTGACCCAAGACCCGTTCGCGCGGGTCGCGTGCGAGACGCTGCTCACGACGGGCCTGTGCGTCGTTGCGGGTGAGATCTCCACGAGCGCCGTCGTTGACATCTCGGCGACTGCCCGACGAACGATTCTCGACATTGGCTACGACGACGGTGCGAAGGGCTTTGACGGACGAAACTGCGCGGTGCTTGTCTCGCTCGATAAGCAAAGTCCGGACATCGCGGGCGGCGTTGACGTCGCGCTTGAGCACCGTGACGGCTCGGGCGGCGAAGACCAGATGAACGCGCTCGGCGCGGGGGACCAGGGCATGATGTTCGGTTACGCCTGTGACGACAACGAGGACTTCATGCCGCTGCCTATCTGGTTGGCCCACCGGCTTTCGATGCGCCTGAGTCAGGTGCGTCGCTCCGGGCAGGTGCCCTACTTGCGGCCCGACGGCAAGACGCAGGTGACCATCACCTACGAAGGTGGCCGACCCGTCGGCGTTGACACCGTGCTCGTCTCCACCCAGCACGAAGACGGCTACGACCACGAGACCATTCAGCAGGACGTGATCGAGCACGTCATCCGTCCGATGCTGCCGAGCGACCTCGACACCAGTTCGATGCGCCTCTACGTGAATCCCTCGGGCAAGTTCGTCTTGGCGGACCCCACGCCGACGCGGGACTGACGGGACGAAAGATCATTGTTGATACGTACGGCGGCATGGCTCGTCACGGTGGCGGCGCCTTCTCTGGCAAGGACCCCTCGAAGGTCGACCGCTCGGCCGCCTACGCGGCTCGCTGGGTCGCCAAGCACGTCGTAGCCTCGGGAGCGTCGGAGCGATGCGAGGTACAGGTCGCGTACGCCATCGGGGTCGCGCGCCCCGTGTCGGTGTTGGTCGAGACGTTCGGCACCGAGCGGGTGGACCGGCAGAAGATCGCCAAAGCCGTCGATGCCATCTTTGATCTGGCCCCGCCGCCATCATTCGCGACCTCGACCTGCGCCGTCCGATCTATCAGCGCACGGCCGCGTACGGGCACTTCGGGCGCAGCGACCAGGGCTTCACCTGGGAGCAGACACCTCGTCTCGACGACCTACGCCGGGAACTGTCGCTCGGTTAGTGGCGCGCGCAGTTCGCGTCATCACCGAGGTCGCCGCGGTCGATCGACCGTTCGACTATCTCCTCGATGGCACGACCAGCAACGCGGCGCTCGGTGACCGCGTGCGCGTCGATTTCAACATCGCTCCGTGCGTGGCTGGATCGTTGAGGACGCTGCGCCGAGCGACGAGCTGAAGACGATCAAGAAGTGGCTCGGCTTCGGGCCGCCAGCAACGCAGCTGGAGTTCCTCAAGTGGGCGGGGAGCGATGGTACGGAACGTGGTCGAGATTCCTGCTCGCGGCGTCGAGAACGCATCGGTCACCCAACTGCCTACTCCGCCCGCGTCGACGCCGCTCTCGGTGGCGTTACCGGACGACGTTTCACCCGGCGTCATTCAGCTCGCGCCGACGACCGATCCGATCGGGCTCATGCTCTCGGCGTATGAGGAGACCCGTGACCGCGAAGGGTCACTGCTCGTGCTCGTGCCGACCGAAGGCTGGGCCGGACGGCTTCGAGGACGGCTCGAGCAGCGCGGATGCCCGGTCGCGTCGAGTGACGAGTGGGAGCGCACCCGCGCTGGTTGGCCGGTGGTCATCGGCGCTCGGGGCGCGGCCCTCGCGCCGGTGCCGCGCGTCGCGGGAGCGATCGTCATCGACGCCGACGACGAAGCGTATCGTTCGAGCGCGGCACCGACGTGGGAGGCGACCACGATGCTGCGCGAACGCTGCCGGCGCGATGATGCGCCGCTGTGGGCGACGTCGATGATCCCTTCGCCCGCGCTGCTCGATCGAGTCGATAGAGAGAGACCCCGACCTCGTTGGCGGTTGGCCACGTGTTGAGGTCGTAGATCGACGTCAGAGCGACCCTACGAAGGGGTCTTGCCGAGCCGGCGCTGCGCGCGGCGCACGCGCCCTCGGCGGCGACGAAGCCGTCGCCGTCGTGGTCATTCTCCAGCGACTCGGCACCGGACGACTGCTCGCGTGCGTGCGATGTGGCGAGCTCGCTCGATGCGCGCAGTGCCAACAAGCCGAAGAAGAGGTCGGTGACGAGCTTGCGTGCGCGGAGGGACACGAAGTGCGCGCGCGATTCTGTCGTCACTGCGGATCGACGAATCTCCGTCGCGTGAAGGTGGGCGTGACGACTCTCGCGCGTGACGTCGCGGCGCAGCTGGGCCGACCGGTCAGCGAAGTCACGGCGTCGCTCGATCCGACGTCGACCCTCGAGCGCGTCGTCGTCGGCACTGAAGCGACGTGGCAGCGCGTGCGCCGAGGGGGCGTCGTCATCTTCGTCGACTTCGATCAGTATCTGCTCGCCCCGCGCGAGTCGGCGCGACGCAGCGCCATCACGGCCGTCGGCAAGGCGGGCCGACTCGTCGGTTCGCGTCGCGAAGGCCGAGGACACGTCGTGATCCAGACGCGCCGCGGCGACGATGGCGTGCTCGAAGCGCTGCGCGAGGCGAGCTTCGACGCGATCATCGAAGGCGACGTCGCGACCGCGGAGCTGCTCGGTCTCGCGCCATACGGGGCGAGCGCGGAGGTGTCGGGAGAGGGCGCCGAAGCGTTCGTCAACGAGCTGCGCAGCGAACTCGTGCGCGTGATTCCGACGCCGAACGGATTCGTCGTTCGCGCAAAGGACGTAGCCACGTTGACGACCGTGCTGCGCAGTGCGCCACGCCCGCAGGAAAACTGCGCGTCGCCGTCGAATAGTTACAGCGCTTTGGCTCTCGAGACGGGATCCCGAGGAGGGCTAATCAGAAGAGTCGTTCGACGCGGCCGGGAAACCACCAGTTCCGTCCCGAACAGCACGACGAGCGAAGGCACGAGGAGCGCACGAATGACGGTCGCGTCAAGAAGGATCCCAATGCCGAGGCCGGTGGCGAGAATCTTGACGTCGGTGAGCGGGGCGGACGCGAGGCTGATAAATGCCAAGAACAAAATGAGGGCGGCGCTGGTCACCAGTCGTCCGGTGCGACCGAGACCCTCGACCAGGGCACCACGTGTATCTTGCCGGCGTCGAACTCTTCGCGCACTCGAGTAAGGATGAAGACTTCGTAGTCCATCGAGAGCCCGAAGAGGAACGCGAACACTGTGATGGGCACCCAGAAGGTGATGGCGCCGGTCGCCGGTATTCCAAAAATCGGCAACGACCCGTGTCCGTTCTGCCAGAACCACGTGAGGGCCCCGAAGGTAGCGGCGAGCGAGACGAGGTTCAGAATCACAGCCTTAGTGGCGAGGATGAGGGAGCGCAACGCTCGGGCGAACAGGAGGAACGTGAGAATCGCCAAAACCGTCAACATGAGGGGAACGTTGCCGTAGACAGCAGAGGTGAAGGCCTGTTGACCCGGTCCCTCGCCAGTCACGCCAAAAACGCCCGGCATGGTCCTCAGCGCGCTCTCGACGGATCGGGTCGGCCCCAGGGTCGCACTGTTGACAGTCTCGATGGAGGGCACGACGATGAGATCGGAGTAGCCGTCTCTTGTGCCCGCCGGCCCTCGAACGATCGCCACCGTATCGACCCCCGCGACCCCGCGTAACCTGCGTGCCTCGCTGCGCGTGTGTCGCGGACGAGCACTTCCATCGGGGTGATGACTCCAGCGGGCGCTCCGTTCGACAGGAGATCTTGATAGACGCGGTGGGCTGATCCGCTTTGCGCCTCAGCCTGCGCGGACGTCTGGCCGATGCGCAGGTGCAGCGCAGGTGACATAGCGACGCCGAGAATGAGGAGCGCCGCACAGCCCAAGCCACGGATGCTTGGCGACTCCCGTCGCCCACGCCCTCCATCCTCTACTGGCCATCGCTTCATGGCGAATTCGTGGCCAGTCCCAACGCGGGCCGACGCTGGCCAAGATTGCGGGCAGCAACGTGAGCACGACCGCCACCGAGACGAGAGGTATCAACATTCCGCCGATCCCCGTGCTACGCAAAAAGGGAACCGGCAGCACGATGAGTGACATCAATCCAATCGCCACCGTCAGACCGGAGAGCGAGACCGCGCGTCCAGCCGTCGCCATCGTCGTGATCAGCGCTTCCTCGTTGGACTTACCGTGTGCGCGCTCTTCGCGCCAGCGGGTGACGAACAACAAGGAGTAGTCAATCGCCACGCCAAGCCCGACCAGCGAAACCAGAAACTGAACGATGAAGGAGACGGATGTCAGGTAGGACATGGCAAGCAGGAGAAGAAACGTCGTGAGTATCGAGACGGACGCGATGATGAGCGGCAACATGGCGAGGAACGACGCGAAGACGAAGGCCAGCACTGCGAGTGCCGCGACGCCAGCAACGAGCGTCTCAATCAAGACACTTGGTCCCTTGGTCGTTCCCCCGGAACTGAGGACTGAGATGCCCGTGAGACCCACGTCGTCGCCTGCTAGCGAGTGGGCGATGCTCGTCTCGGTGGCAGCGAATCTGGGATCGACGCCGAGTCCGGAGCTCGGTGGCGTAAATATGTAGGCGTAGGTGGTGCGTCCGTCCGACGTCACGAACTGCGGATCATTCGAGTTTTCGACGTCGACGATTCGCACCTCGGGGTTTGCTCGTTGTGCGGTTGCAAAGGCGGCCGCGAGCGTCGAGTGATCACCGGTGATGCTCTGGCCCTTGGGCACCGTGATCGTCAGGACCGACGGAACGATGTTGCCACCGTTGCCGTAGAGGGAAAGGATTTTCGCGCCGGTTTGATAGGCGGGCTGACCGGGAAGCGAGAAATCGTAACTGAGTCGGTGAGTCAGCTGCGACGCTGAGTAACCGCCGGCGGCGAAGCACAAGAGCCACGCCAGCATCACCTTCTTGCGATGTCGAATCACTAGGCGACCTAGACCAGAGAATCCATTACCTACTCTCGTTCGTGGCATTTTTATCCTTCGAGGACGAATTGCTCTTATGTGAATAGTTCCAGCATGAATGATTCTGAAGTGTATGATATACGCATGAGTTACATGCCGCAAGAAGAACATTCAGCGAGGCAGGATCCTGGAGTGGCGATGCCGGAGCACAACTCAGTCGGTTTCGCACTCTCGCAGGTGGGTCTGGAGACCTCGCGCCAGTTCGGGGAACTGGTCGGTGCCCTCGGCCTCGAACCCCGGCATTTTGCCGTGTTATACGCGGTGCAGCGATTCAAGGGTCAGTTGCAACAATCGATCGGTGAGTATCTTGCGATTCCCCCCAGCACAATGGTGGCGATCATCGACCTTCTTGAGGGTGAGGAGCTTCTCGAGCGACGTCCTCACGCCACGGATCGGCGAGCTCGGACGTTGTACTTGACGCCGAAGGGAGAAACCGTACTCAGCGATGCCCTCGTCAAAGCGATGGAGCAGGAAGCTCGCATCTGTGCGGGACTCGAAGCGGAGGAACGAGCGCAGCTGCTCGCGCTCTTACATCGGATATCGGTCAATCTCGGCGTGTCGTCGTCGGCGTTGCCCGACCGCGGCAGCGGAGATCGGCCGCAACGGCTGTAACCATTCACTGATCCGAACTGTCTCTTGCGTACGGTGAGGCCAACGTCTCGAACTTCCCATGTGCGTGGACTCGACAGCGATTGCGGTCCATGACTGGGGAACAAAGTCCGAGTCATTAACGCGCAAGTATCGTGGGGGAGTGAGTACATTACCCATCCGCACCTACGGCGATCCGGTGCTCAACACCCCGACCATGCTGGTGGAGAATATCGACGCGAAAATCGCCGCCTTGGCCGAATCGATGCTCGAGACGATGTACGAGGCGCCTGGCGTGGGACTCGCCGCCAATCAGATCGGCGTTCAAAAGCGGCTGTTCGTTTACGATCAGGGCGATGGCCCCCACGTCGTGGTGAACCCGGTGATCGTGGAGACCTCTGGCGAGTGGACCTACGAAGAGGGCTGTCTCTCGGTGCCGGGGCTCAGCTGGCCGATCGTGCGCGCGAATGAAGTGCACCTGCGTGGCTACGACCTCGACGGCAACGAGATCGACATTCAGACCAATGAGTATGAGGGGCGCATCCTTCAACACGAGAGCGATCACCTCGACGGCGTGCTCCTCGTTGAGCGGCTCACCGACGATCAGAAGAAGGAAGCGAAGAAGATTCTTCGAAAGCGTCGCTTGACTTTGACGCGCGACCCCGACGGACTGCGTCAACTGCTTGGCGAGTAGATGCGGCTCGCATTCCTTGGCACGCCCGAGGCAGCAGTTCCCCCGCTCGACGCGCTCCTCTGGGCGGGTCACAGCGTCGAAGTGGTGGTCACGCGGCCCGATCGCCGACGGGGCCGCGGGGGAGCGCTGATCCCGAGTCCCGTGAAGGCAGCGGCACTAGAACGAGGGTTGACCGTCGTGCACCGGCTGGCGGACCTCGACGACTTCGACGTCGAACGCGGCGTCGTCGTCGCCTACGGTGCCATCATCCCCGCGTCGCTGCTGGAGCGCGTCCCAATGCTCAACGTCCACTTCTCGCTGCTCCCGCGATGGCGAGGCGCCGCACCGGTCGAGCGCGCCATCCTCGCCGGTGACAAGGAGACCGGCGTCTCGATCATGACGCTTGAGCCGACGCTCGACACTGGTCCGGTGCATAAGGAGCGACGCATCGAAATCGGCGAGAAAACGGCGGCCGAGCTTCGGCGCGAGCTGTCCGAGCTCGGCGCGACCGCGCTGGTCGAAGTGCTCGCCAGTCCCGACCTGCTCGCGCATCCCATGCCCCAAGTCGACGACGCGACGTACGCGGAAAAGCTCACCAAGGAGTCGTTGCACCTCGAACCGACGATGACCGCCGAGCTCGCATCGCGCACCGTTCGCCTTGGGGGCGCGTATCTGTTCGTCGAAGGCAAGCGCATCACCGTCGTGGGTTCGTCGATGAGTGAGGAAAGGATCGAGCCCGGCGTCCTCACCCTCGATGAGCGCGGCGTCGTTGTCGGCTTCGCCGACGGTGCGCTCGTGTTCGACGAGGTGCGTCCCGAAGGTTCGGCGACAATGGACGCACGATCGTGGTGGCGCGGCCTTCGCCGTGAGCAGCTCGCGTGGTCCTAGTCCCGAAGACTGCAGCCTAGGCTTGGCGGCGTGACGGACAGAGACGCGGGCGCGCCCGGCGACCTTCGAATTGCGCCGTCAATCCTCTCCGCCGATTTCGGCGACCTCGGGCGGGCAGTCGAAGACGTCGACGCGGAAACGGACTGGCTACACGTCGACATCATGGACGGCCACTTTGTGCCGAACATCTCGCTCGGACCGCCGGTCGTGACCTCGCTACGCACCTACAGCGGCCGATTCTTCGACTGCCATCTCATGATTAGTGAGCCGAGCAAGTACCTCGACGCGTTCAAGCGCGCCGGAGCTGACGGCTGCACCGTGCACGTTGAAGTCGGCGAGACCTTGCGCCACCTCGAAAAGACCCGGGCCCTTGGTCTGCGCGTCGGACTCGCCGCGAACCCCGACACGCCCTTCGAAGCCGTGGCACCGTTTCTCGGCGACATCGACATGCTGTTGTTGATGACGGTCTTTCCGGGCTTCGGCGGTCAGGCGTTCATCGCTGATGTGTTGGACAAGGTGGAACAGGCCCGCTGCGAGATCGACCGCCGCGCGCTCGAGCTCGACCTTGAGGTCGACGGAGGTATCGACGTGCTGACGGCGCCGACGGCGGTGGCCGCGGGAGCCAACGTGCTGGTCGCGGGTTCCGCGATCTTTGGGAGCGACGATCCACTCGGCGCCGCGCGAGTACTGCGCGAGACCGCCTTCAGCACACGTCGATGAGATTCTCCGTCTCCGAGCTCATGTCCATGGCGATGGACGAGGGGGAGCGAGCCCGTTTGCACGCGCCGCCCAACCCCTGGGTCGGGGCGCTCATCGTCAACGACCGCGGGGTCATCGTCGGCGAGGGTCACACGCAGGCGCCCGGTGAGTCGCACGCCGAGATCGAGGCACTTCGCCGCGCTGGCGAAGCCGCCCGCGGCGCGACGATGGTCGTGACGCTCGAACCCTGCTCGCACGTGGGACGAACCGGGCCGTGCGCGGATGCGATCATTGAGGCGGGCATCGCGCGCGTCGTCGTCGGCATGGTCGATCCGGATCCGCGCGTCGCCGGCAGCGGCATTGAACTGCTCAAGGCGTCGGGCGTCGACGTGGAGGTCGGCGTCGAGAAGGACGCCGTCGCGGTTCAACTCGCTCCCTACATCTGGCAGCGCGTGACGGCCCGTCCGTACGTGGTCGCAAAGATCGCGAGCACGCTCGACGGTGTGGTCGCGATGGCGGACGGCACGAGTCAGTGGATCACCGGACCCGAGGCACGTCGCGACGCGCACCTGCTGCGCGCCCAGAGCCAGGCCGTGCTCGTGGGCGCCGGCACCGTTCGCCAGGACAATCCACGGCTGACCGCGCGACTCGGCGACATCGTGCTCGAACCCCTTCGCGTCGTGCTCGGACACGCGCCCGAAGGGGCGAAGGTGCGTCCGTGCCTCGAGCTGTCGGGCGACCTCGGACTGGTCCTCGATGAGCTCGGACGACACGACGTCCTCCAGGTGCTCGTCGAGGGTGGTCCAACCACGACGAGCTCCTTCTTTGAAGCCGGTCTCGTCAATCACGTGGTGTGGTATCAAGCGGCGGCCTTCGCGGGGGCGGCGGACACGCTTCCGGCCTTAAAGGGGCTCTCCACGCCTACGATGGATGCCCTACGGCGCGGTCGACTGCTCGACGTCCGTAGAATTGGTGAGGATATTCGCATTGACGTGGAGGTTTGATGGGTCTTGCGACAATTGAAGAGGCGGTTGACCAGCTGCGCAACGGCGGAATGGTGGTCGTCGTCGATGACGAGGATCGCGAGAACGAGGGCGACTTGATCATGGCGGCCGAAGACGCCACGGTCGAGAGCATGGCGTTCTTTCTCGAGTACACCTCGGGGATCTTCTGTGTCCCCTTGGAGAGCCAGCGCGCCGATGAACTGGAACTGCCTCTCATGGTTGTGGCCAACACCGAAGCCCAGCGGACGGCGTTCACCGTCTCGGTCGACTATCGCCACGGCACAACGACGGGAATCTCCGCCCACGACCGCGCCGCGACAGTGCGCGCGCTCATCGATCCCGCGACTCGTCCGAACGACCTCAACCGACCTGGACACATCTTCCCCTTGCGCTATCGCCAAGGCGGCGTCCTCAAGCGCGCGGGCCATACCGAAGCGACGATCGACCTCTGCCGGCTTGCCGGGAAGAAGCCGGCGGGCGTGCTCTGCGAGGTCGTGACTGCCGACAAGTCCGACATGGCGCGTCTTCCCGAGCTTCAGGCGTTCGCCGAAGCTCACCGCCTGCCGATCGTCACGATCGCCGACCTCGTGCGCTACCGGCGCCGCAACGAGAAGCTGGTCAAGCGCGTTGCCGAAGCGTCGTTGCCCACCGAGTTCGGTCAGTTCCAGTCGTACGTGTTCGAGAGCGTGCTCGACGGCGAACAGCACATGGCGCTCGTCTACGGCGACATCTCGTCGGTCGCGACCTGCTCGTGCGCGTGCACTCGGAGTGCCTGACGGGGGACGCGCTCGGTTCACTGCGCTGTGACTGTGGGCCGCAGCTGCACACGGCGCTTGCCAAGATCGCGGCTGAGGGGCGCGGGCGTCGTCGTGTACTTGCGAGGTCACGAGGGTCGCGGCATCGGTCTCGGTCACAAGATCCGCGCCTACGCACTCCAAGAGGAGGGCCATGACACGGTCGACGCCAACCTCGAACAGGGGTTGCCGGTCGACTCGCGCGAGTACGGCATCGGCGCGCAGATCCTGGTGGACCTCGGCGTGTCATCGATGCGACTCATGACGAACAACCCCATCAAGTACGGCGGTCTCGAAGGTTTCGGACTCAACATCGTCGAACGCGTTCCTCTCGAGAGCCATCCGACGTCGTTCAACATCGACTATTTGCGCACGAAGCGTGAGCGGATGGGCCACCTCCTCGAGGGACTTGATGACGTCGAGTGACGATACGACGATCGATCCCGAGGTCGTCGGTCGGCTGCGCGGGCGCGCCGGCGAGTTTCTCGAGCCACCCTCATCAGGACGAGGTCTGCGCATCGCTCTGGTCTGTGGACAGTTCAACGGCGCCATCTCGACTCGTCTGCTTGACGGGGCGCTCAGCGCGCTGGAAGAGGCGGGGGTCGATCGGGCTGACGTCTCGGTGTGCTGGGTACCCGGAGCGTTCGAGATTCCGCTGGTCGCGCTCGCCTACGCCGATGCTGCGCGGCCGTTCGACGCCGTGATCACACTCGGGGCGGTCATTCGCGGCGTCACCGGGCACTACGAGCTCGTCGCGGGGGAGTGCGCGCGCGGCGTGCAGGACGTCCAGCTGAGCACTCGCGTCCCGGTCATCTTCGGCGTGCTGACGACCAACACCGTCGAGCAGGCGCTCGAGCGATCGCGAGACGACGAGACCAACAAGGGACGAGAGTCCGCGCGCGCGGCACTCACAATGGTGAACCTGCTGCGTCAGGGATCTCTCGCTCGGCCGTGATCGTGCGAGGGACGGTTGAGACGTTCGATGAACGGCGCGGCGACGGCTTCATTCGAAGCGACCGCGATGAGCTTTTGTACTTTCACTGCGTCTCGATCGCAGATGGCTCTCGCCACATCGATCCGGGGGTGCGCATCGAGGCTCGACGCCGGGTCGGTCACGTGGGACGCGACGAAGCCTCTGACGTGACGCAGGTGGCGGACTAGTCCGGGCTAGAGGCCGGGCGAGGTTGGCGCGTTGCCGAGCGTGGTGAGCGCCGAACTCCTGGTCGCCGCGGCCTGGATGATTGCGTACACCCTCGTCTGCTGCGCCGCGCTCCGCTG
>CAVRWO010000008.1:0-7123 GCA_963724865.1 uncultured Acidimicrobiaceae bacterium
CGTGTCGCCAGCCTTAATCGCGATGGTCGCGGTGATTGCTGTCGGTGTCACGGTCGTCACAGTGGCCGTCACATCGGGGTCAGCCGTGCCAGACGAGTTGACGAACGAACCGACCGTCGCGCCCGTTGCAAAGCCCGTACCGTTGATAACCAGCTTCTGAGCCGTCGCGCCAATGCCGACGCCCGTTGTGCCCGTCACGTACGTGAGCGAGGACACAGTTGGATCCGCGTCGATCTTGACATTTGTCGTGGCCGAAGAAACCAGGTAGCCGTACGCGTTCACGCCGTTAACAGTAAGCGTGTCAGTCTCACCCGCAACTGATGGCGGGGTCGTGACCACAAAGTTGACCGAGGTCGCGCTGACATACTCGAAGTTTCCAGCGAGCGCATCGCCTCCTACGTCGGTTACGTGACCAGCGGTGTCAGGACTGAATCCGGTACCAGTGATTGCAACAGTCGTGCCAATGGGAGCGCCAACTGCGAGTGCACCGGAGCGATCGAGGTGATCGCCGGACCGCCCACTGAGAACGCGTCGGCAAGCGTGGCGCCATTGTCGGTCGCCGAGTAGTTGCCTTCAACGCCGCTCGGCGGAACCGTGGCAGGGTTGCCAGCAAAGACGTCACATGTCAAAGTCGTACCAGCACCGTTGGCGACGCAACCCGACAGGGATGCATTGGTCGTGAGGCCGGACGGGTCAAGAGTTCCGGGAGCCAGCGCGCCAGCGCCGTTGAAGGTTCCGAAGCCTGAACCCGAAGTACGATCGTGGTCGACGGGCGCCGGCGGTAAGCGCCATGCCTGTCGTCAAGCTCGACGATGTAATGACGGGCGAGGCCGTGGACGTTTCACCGAACCCAATCGCACCTGCGAGGTCGTATCCGGAGAGGTTGTCGCCAGCGGCGCCGTTCCATACGAATACGTCGCAGAGGCCGGGTCAGCCACAGCAGTCGTGGTCAATGTTCCGTGAACTCGTCGGCGCTAACCAGGTTGACATTGGTCAGACCACCGAAGGTGCAGTTGCTCGCCGCAGGCGTGGCGGTAATGGCAGTGCCCGCCGCGTAGAGGTACACCGAAGCACCAGTTTGGAGCCGCCACCATTGATCGTGATCGACGTCACCTGGCCGGTTCCTGTGTCGGCAACCGACGATGGGCTGACGTCCGTCACTTCATCACCGACAACGGTGAAGATCGCGCCAGTGGTAACAGTACCGCCATCTGGGTTCGTCACTGTCAAGGTGTAGGTGCCGGGGGTCGCAGCCTTTCCGTTGACTGAGTTGACCGGCTTGACCTCAATGGCCAGTGACGACGACGTCAACGGGTACGTGGCAGCGTCCGCAGTAACGCTAGACAGAAGCGTCGTGCCGTTTGCCGTGTTCGTAAACGTCACCGTCGGGCGCGGGGTGGACGCGAGCGTCGATGTCGCTTCGTTGAAGAACCCCGAACCAGTCACGGTCAGATCCGTGAAACCAGCCGATGGGTTGTCGCTAATGCTCGAAACGCTCACTGCCGTCGCCGTGGGCGCACTGTCGACCGTGATCGCGTTCGCAGCCGTGAAGGTGCCCGCGTCGTCGGTGATAGTGAGGGTTGCAGCACCCGCCGCAGCCGTCGCAGCCGTCGCGTAATCCCCGGTGAGGACTTCCTGGTTGGTGTGGTCGGTGTCGACGATGCTCGAGAACGTCACGCCTGTCGTGCTTGAGGTGATGGTGGCATTGCCGCCGTCACCAGCAAACGTCGCAGCCGATGCCGTAAGAGTAAAGGTGCCCGAGTCGCCAGGACCCGTGTTGCTTGCGCCTGACGTCGAGAATACGACGGTATAGGTCGTCGCAACCGCCCCCGCCGCAGTAGCGATAGCCATTGGCAGCGCCGCAGCCGCGAGCAAGGCGCCGGCAGCTAATGCCTTTACCAAGTGGCGTTGTATCCGTCTTGGATTATTCATTGTCAATTCACTCCATTCATAAGGGCCGGGCCTGCCAGCCTTTAATTTTTAGATCATGCGGCACTGCAGTAACACTCACAAGGTAGCGCCTCGTGACATATCACGGCCGTTTCCTTACGAGCAAGTATAGGTAAAGGCCACTGCTCAAGCGAAGAGGCGAAGCTTTTCTTTGGTAATGCACATCTAATGTCGTGACCCTCCGCAGAGTGTTGAATTACCTGGTAAAGGGCGAGAAACAAGCGCCTTCTTGCATCGATATTTCGTCGTTGTTCTCTTCGTGTCAAATCGTAACCATATTGTAAGCCGCTATTTCAACGAAATCGGGATGCCTTCGAGTGCTCTGCGAGGCATCGCTTTCATCACACTGCAGCACCCAATCACGACGAGAAGCGCCAATCAATTGCGCGCAGCCATATGGAGCTTCGTAACTGTGATGGTCAGGTTACAGTTCGTTCTCAAAACGCTTCGCGAATGAATTCTCTGTCGGCTTGGAAGGATCCGACGAACTTTTAGTTGCAGGACACCTTCGCGACGCGACGCAAGGGAACCCGAGTCAAGCGATCGCGCAGCGATTCGGTCCAAGTTCGAGTTCCTCGTCGTCAGGGCCAGACTGCGCCTGACCAGCGTTGATACCGACGATCTGACGGTAGTTGCCCGGTCGGTCTTTGACATTGGCCATCGCCCATCCACGAACTCATCCTCGTTCAGCTCAAGGGCAGGCAACGCGTGACGCAGCGAACCAAGATCCCGCGCTACATACTCATGAGCGCGCACCTCAACGCCCGGACCAAAATGGGCGGGAAAGACCAGTATGTCGTCACTGAGCGGCAGCACCCTCTCATGCAGGCTGTGGAAGAGATGGTGGGCGTAACCCTCGGCCTCATCGGCAAGATCCGGACGGCCAACGCTTTCGAGGAACAGTGTGTCGCCCGTGAAGATGGCATAGTCGCCGAGCTGATACATGGTCGAACCTTCCGTGTGACCCGGCACACTGACCGATGCCACTCGCAAGTCGATGCCTGGAGCTAACTCGATGGTCTTGCCATCGACCAGAGGCTCGAACTCGAAGGCAAAAGGATCGGCCGGGTTGAGCCAGAGGGCAGCGCCGGTGTCGGATGCAAGCGCGCGGACGCCGCTTAAGTGATCGGCGTGCAGATGAGTATCGAGCACATGCGTGATCGTCCAGCCATGAGATCGAGCGGCATCTTCATACCGGGACAGCTCGCGTGAAGGATCGATGACCACCGCCGAGGAACCCGCTCCCACGACATAGGACAGGCATCCCTTGCCTCGTCGACGAAGTTGGATGATCGTGGCTCCTCCGAACTCGCTTTCGACCAGGTCGTACGTGGAGCTCCACGCGCCCATTCCGCCGTTGAGAACCCTGCTGGGCCGACCGTTCTCGGCAAGGAGTTCCGCACCCTGTTGGGCTCGGTCCCCTTGGCGCAGATGACGACGACGTCTGAGTGGGTTGGAATCTCGTTGATGCGCCGCTTCAGGGTCGCCAAAGGAATGTTGTGCGCGCCGGGGATGTGCCACTCGGCGACCTCGTCGGGCTCGCGCACGTCCAGCAGATAGAGCGTGGGATCTTCGAGCTTCTGGACGAGCTCGTCGCCGCTGATGGTCGATATCGCCGCTGACATCGCGAACAGCCTACGGCCATCAATCGGCGTTGACGCGGTTCGTTCATCGGCGTCCTTGCCAACGACCACGGCAAAATTGCGATGCCTCGAATACACCTTCCAGGTACATTCGAGGTGTGGCCAAGACTGCCACGAAGAATGCGAGAGGTCGTGCGATGTCGGTTCGAGAAGTGGGTCCCAGCGAAGCGTTCGAACTGCTGGATGGCGACGCAATCCTCCTCGACGTACGACAAGAGGGCGAGTGGGACGCTGGCCATGCCCCAATGGCTTCGCTCATCCCCCTCTCGGAGCTTCCCGACCACCTGGATGAACTGCCGCGCGACCGACTCATCATCTGCGCGTGCCGATCGGGCGGTCGCTCATTTCGCGCGGCAACCTTTCTCCAAGAGCGTGGCTTCGACGCCGCGAATCTCTCCGGAGGGATGATGAGCTGGTTCGCTGAGGACTTTCCCTTCGAAAGCGACGAGGGCGACGCCACGATTGAATAGCTCCGGGCGCGAAGTCGCAGATTAGGCCCGATATTCGGTGCAACTTCCATGAACGTGGACCGGCGAACGGGGTTCGGGTCAGCTTGGCAGTCCCAACGGTGACTGACTTCACTACATAGTGAACGGATCTGTCGAGACATAGTGAACACTTCCTTCGGGGGGTGCGTCGTGGTCAAGAACCAGATCATTGTGGAGTCGGTGGTGTCCCAGGGCCTGGGGGTGCGGGCGACGGCGACCAAATACGGGGTGTCCCCGGCCTGGGTGTCGACGCTCGTCAAGCGCTATCGCAAAGAGGGGCCCTCAGCGTTCGAGCCTCGCTCCAAGCGGCCGCATTCGAACAAGCTGGCGACGCCGCCCGCGACCGAAGACCGCATCATCGAGCTGCGAAAGGAACTGCTCGACTACGGCGCGGACAACGGGGCCGACACCATCCACACCCACTTGGAGCGCGAAGGCTTCGTCACCCCCTCGATCTCGACGATCCAGCGCATCCTCACCCGACGGGGCTTCGTGACGCCGGCCCCGAAGAAGCGGCCTAAGTCCTCCTACGTGCGCTTCGCGGCGGAGCTGCCGAACGAGTGCTGGCAAAGTGACATGACCCATTGGCACCTGCACGATGGCACCGGGGTGGAGATTCTCACCTTCCTCGACGACCACTCACGCTTCGCGCTGTCGGTGCGCGCCTATCCCACCGTGACCATGGAGAACGTGCGTCGCCTCTTTCAGCAAGCCTGTGAGCGTTACGGCACCCCGGCCTCGGTGCTCAGCGGATATTCAAGATAAGTAGTGACCCACAACGCCTCGCGCGGTCCGGCCGGCTGCGTGAGGATTGAGGGTGCCCGGCGCCTGTCCGTTACCGATGCTGACCGATCGAAGCGTGTGCTGTGCACGACTTCTTGCCTGTTGTTCTCGGGGCGGATAGGAGCAACGCCGGGGAAGGCACGCCCTATTGAGAACTCGGCGACCGGCATTTGTGTTCGGATCCCTGTTAGTGAATGTCCGGTGCGGTTCTTCCTCGTCGCTGCTGTCCGTCTGGTTCAACCACTAAGAAAGGACTGCAATGACGAAATACATACTGGGGATTGACGTCGCCTGTCGCGCCGCCCACCAGGGAACGCTGACCAACGAACGCGGCGAGTTCCTCTGGAGTGCCAGAAAGTTTCGCACGACCCCGAGCGACCTCACGTCGCTGTGGTCGTCGTTACCCGAGGACGCGGAACTGACGGTCGTGATGGAGCCCACGCGCAACGCGTGGGTGCCGCTCGCGAGCTGGTTCCAGCGTCGCGGCGCGAGCGTCGTCATGGTGCCACCCGAGCAGTCGGCGGACCTACGCGACTATTACTCCAAGCACACGAAGTCGGACAGGCTGGACTCGCGCATACTGGCCCGGGTGCCCCTGCTACACCCCGAAGGTCTGCACTCCTTGGAGGGGCTGGGGCCCGCAGAGCACTTACGTCGAATCACCAAGTTGCGTTCATCTCTGGTGAAACGGCGCAGTGTCATCGCGGCGCGACTTGACGCCTACCTCGAGTTGCTTGGACCGAGCTGGCACGCGGCCTTCGCGGGCGATTTGGTCAGCAACCGCTGCCTGCGTCTCCTCGCCGCCGGCTACAGCGATCCCCAGGCGCTACGACGGCTGGGGCGGGCTCGACTCACCAAACTGATCTGGCGCTACTCACACGGCAAGTGCGGAGAGAGCGAGGCCCAGATGATTCTCGACGCTGCCGCGGCCTCCCTCGAACTCTGGGGAGACCAACTCGATTTTGCCGAGCTGGCTGATGACATTGCCGTTGAGGCGCGACTCGCTCTCGCTCTCTCTCACGAGATCCACGAGCTCGACGAGCGCATCGCGGTGTCCCTCAAGGCGGCCGACCCCTGGGGCATCATGACCTCGGTGCCGGGGGTGGCGGTGGTGAACGGTGCCCAGATCCTGGCACGACTCGGCGATCCCACTCGCTTTCGCTCGTTGGCGGGGGCCAAGTCCTTCAGCGGACTCGTCCCCTCACTGAGTGCCTCGGGTCTGCACGGTCGTCACGGCGGACCAACGAAATCGGGTGACGCGCCGCTGCGAGAAGCGCTCTTTAGCGCGGCGAACTGGGCACGGCAAACTGACCCCACGCTCGCCCAGCGCTACTACCGCCTTATGGTTCACGAGGGCAAGCACCACAACTCGGCGCTCTGTCACGTCAGTGCGGTGTTGCTGACGCGCATCATCGCGTGTTGGCGCTCGGGCACCCCTTACGTCATACGTGATCTCGATGGCACGCCCATCACGAAGGAACGAGGGCGTGAGATCGTTGCCGAGCATTACAGCGTGCACGAAGCCATCCGGATTCAACGCCGAACCCTAAACAAAGGAACGAGCCGTCGAATAAAGGAGTCGCTAGGCGCTCCGTCGATCGGCTCGTCCCCAGCCAAGGTTAGAACAGCCCAAATTCGGACTTGACATCGCTTAAGAACTCTCAATGGCGCCATCTACAACGCGGCCTCGAGGGGCGGGCGCAGCGGTTTCGAGAGCGATCTTGACGCCGCCGGCGTGCTCTATAAGCACTCGCGTCCCTACCATCCCCAGACGTGTGGGAAGGTCGAACGTTGGCACCGGACCTTGAAGAAGTTCTTGGCGAAACATCCCGCCAGCTCCCTCGGCGAACTCCAAACGACGCTCGTGGATGTTGTGCGCTACTACAACGAGGTGCGTCCGCACCGTGGCATCAATCGACTGACGCCCCACGTTGCCTATAACGCGCGGGCCAAAGCGAAGCCCAACACGCTCATCCACCAGCCCCACTGGCGCATTCGCAAAGACACGGTCGACGTGCGGGGACACGTGACGTTGCGCTACCTGGGGAAGCTTCGCCACCTGAACGTCGGCTGGGCTTACCGCGGTCAAGAGATTCGTCTTTACGTGCTCGACGATGTCGTCACCTTCGCCACGCAAGATGGTGAGTTCATTGGCGAGACGAGAATTAACCCCGACCGCGATTACCAGCCCAAGGGTGCAGGCTTCAGATAATCTGCACAGGTTCGGGTGTTCACGATGTCCCGACAGATTTCAATTGG
>CAVRWO010000009.1:0-23156 GCA_963724865.1 uncultured Acidimicrobiaceae bacterium
TAGGGTGTTTAATCCCATTCTCGCGCAGAAACCTCCTCTGGACAGACGCCATTCGCTTCGCCGGTGGTTCAGTCGAATACTTCGCCGATGCAGACATCCTCAGGGACGACGATGTGAGGCGATCGGCAATGAGAGCACGAAGTTCGGCATTTAGCGCGACCGCCGGGTTTCATTCCGAGCCCGGGCCTGCATGTTGGCGGCGCCGACTGTGATGGATCTGGCGCATGTGGTAGCGCGAATCTTTTTTGTCGTAGCGGGTCGGTTGCGGGTAAGGAGGCATCGGGTGGCAACCATCGCTGGGACCGTCTTCAACCCAAGTATGACGACTCGAGCTCCAACTAGAGTAACTCGGCGCCGCTACCTGACGTTTGAACAAGTATCAAGAGCCAATGGAACCATCGTCGTTGGCATGTAATCATTTCCAGTTGACGGCGTCGCTGGCGAAGTTCACTCAACTTGGTGTTCAGCTCGGGACTCTCATCCAACATGTAGACCCCGCCAGATGATTCGAAGAGATTCACCGTGAGGAACTTGCGAGCCATCCGGGGGTTCCAACTTGCCAGCTTTTTGCGCACCTCGTCCGCCCAATCGTCGCAAAGCATATTCCAATAAGGCGTGTCCTCGCAGGTTCGCTCGAGTTCGTCGCATCGCGCAAACTCCAGCGAAAAGTCGTGAGGGACGTTATGTGCTGTGCTCACTCTTCTGGCCGTCCTCTTGACGTGTCACAATTCAATGATGCGAATCACAAGGTCCCGCACCTTCTCACATCGCTGACCTCATCGAAGCTAACGTCAAACGACAGTTCGCGTAGAACGAACGCGACAGGATCGGCTTCAACCACGGTGAGGTCCGGTGATGATTCGGTCTACATAATGCCAGACCGCAGGGCGCCACGTTGTTGCGCGGGCGGCGCAAGTAGCAACCGCTGAATACTTGGCTCAGTCGCTCAGGGACCGCGGAGAGCGAACGAGGCAGGGTTGCCACGACGCGTCGGAAGTTCGCATCTGCGTAAGGCTGTTTGTTCAATCACTTGGTACTGGGTTCGCCGCGAGTTTGCGCTCGTTTTGCGGGACGTCAACAACTTCCGTCGCGGTTTTACTGTTGAAGATTTGTACGGAATGTTGTGTGTGCGCTAGGACTGCCACTTTGCAGTGGACAAATGGTCCGATGTTGACACTTCCTATGGAGCGATGGATTCGAACGTTCCGCGAGAGAGGAAGTTCACATAGTTTCTCAAACGAAGATGAAAGAGACGTATTTGAGGAGGCGATACACTACGGCACACCATTGTCCAACACCGAAAGGTTGATGATTCCATGCCCCAACGTGACGCGTTACCCGCGCTCATTATTACAGCAACGCCGAACAACAGCTGGCTCCATCCAGAGGCTCTCTACCCGAAGAACCCTGAAGAGCTCGCCACGGAATCAGCGCGCTGCGAAGAGGCGGGGGCATCAATCCTTCACCTGCACTCGATGGCCGAGTGGAACGATCTTGTTAGCGCGATCCGATCGGCGACCACATTGCTAGTTCAGTGCGGCATGTCGAGCTTCTTGGTGGACGAGCGCCAGGAAATCTTCGACCTTAAGGCTGACATGATTTCAATCATTGCCAGCCATCATGATGAGGCGTTTCCTGGAGCGCCATGCAACGTGCTGCACCCAATGGAAGAGTTACTGCGCTATTGCGAGCTCTGCTTCGAGACCGGGGTGCGTCCCGAGTGGGAGATTTGGCATTCCGGAAGCATCTGGAATCTCAACTATCTGCGCGAGCATGCGCAGCTCGTGCGCCCCATCATCACGACGCTGTTCTTCGGATGGCCGGGAGGAACCTGGAGTCCGCCAACAATAGAGGAGTACCTATCGCGACGACGGCTCATGCCCGAGGACTGCGTCGTGGCCGTAAGCGTGATGGGACCGGAGCGTTACGGGCTGATGGCCGCGGCGATCGCGAACGGTGACCATGTGCGCGTCGGCACGGAGGACTATCCGTTCACCCGAGAGGGAGTTCCGGCTCAAGCGAGCGATCTTGTGGCAGAAGTGGCGGCACTTGCAAGAGCAATGGGTCGGAGGGTGGCGACCCCAGCGGAAGCGCGCGAAATGTTGGGCTTCGACACGGGTGTGCAATGAACTAAAGCACGCGCATCCTTGCGATCGAAGTAGTGCGATCCGATATTTGTGCCGTCGAACCACTGCACTACGTGTACTCGCGGGGGTTTGGGTCGCTACTCACAGACAGCACTATTCGGGAATTGCGGCGTCACGCTGCTGCCCTCGGCCATCGGTGGTATCAGCACGGTGATTCAAAACTATGCGTTGTATCCAGATATGGCGGTCGCGAAGAATTTTTTTATTCCGACCGCGCGACGCGAAGACAAAATTAACCTTCCGAAACGGATTGACGTCGCCCGAAAGATCTGGGAGTGATCGCGCATTTTGAGTAGCGGGTGAGTTCGCGGTTGATGTCAACTTAGAAGACACGTTAACGACGTCTCCATGAAGGACCGAAGGTTCGCCCCCCTGTAAGATCGCTGAGGCGGTCGCTGCTGGCACGCTCTTCGAGAAGAATCGTTCTCTCGGAGGTCATTGTGAACGTCCGATTATCGAGTCGGGTGCACGACAAATGAAATGGAGAGAAGAGATGCGTGTAGCGGTTACTGGATCGAGTGGTTGGGTGGGATCGTTTGTCCTGCGGGAGCTGATATCGCACGGGCACGAGGCGATCGCGATCGATATCCGGCTTCCCGAGGAGAGCGTCTGTGAGTTCCGGCGCGCGGACATCCTTGACGTTGCAGAGTTGCAGAAGGCCTTCACTGGGTGCGAGGCGGTGATTCACCTTGCCGCCGTGCCGGATCCCGGCATTGTCTCGCCCGAAGAGCTCTTCAGGGTCAACGTCCTCGGCACCATGCATGCGCTTGAGGCAGCGACGCGAGCAGGCGTGCGCCGATTCGTCAGCGCGTCGAGCGATGCAGCAATTGGTTTTTCCTTCAGGGTGACGCAGTTGCAGCCCCAATATTTCCCGATCGACGAGCAACATCGGGCCGATCCGCAAGACGAGTATGGACTCGCCAAAGTCCTAATGGAAGAAATGTGCCGCAGCTATGCGAGCCGAGGCGCCCTTGAAACCATTGCCCTACGAACCTGTTGGGTCTGGGACAAATCGCTCGGTGAAATCGAGAAGCTCTCCGACCCAGCGGGTACCGAGGGCATGCTCTGGATGTACGTCCATGTGCTGGACGTTGCCAGCGCCTACCGCTTGGCATGCGAAGTGCCGGGCATCGAAAACGCGACGATTTGGATTGCCGCCAAAGACAGTTTCAGCGCCTATCCAACGGGCGAGCTCATCAATCGGTTTTATCCTGGCGTCCCCATGGTGGGCCCGATTGACGAGTACGGCTCTACGGTCAGTTGCGCTCTCGCGCAGGAGCTTTTGGGCTGGCAGGCTACTTACTCTTGGCGCGACCTGGTATCGGAGGATGAGGCCCCACACAAGTTGCGTTTCTGATGGCTTTGGCCGTCTCGAATAGCAGACTGTCGAGCCGCGCCGAGAAACAGCGACGACAGAGAAACAACAGTGGGGATGGCGTTGATGTCGAGTCTCACAAAAGAGCACCGAGAGACGCGATGGCGGGTGCTCAGTTGTCGCCCGAAGTAGATGAGGTATTCGATAGTGACGGCACCGTTGTTGGAAGTGAGATGTGAGTAATGCCGTGGAACGTTTGGACCGGCCCAAGATGCCTTCGTCACGACCATGAGGGCGGCCGTCTTGGAGGAACTTCCTGCACGCGTCCTCGTCGTTCGCGATATCGACGAACCCACGCCCGAGAGCGACTGCGTTGTAGTGGAGATCGATGCCTGCGGGATATGCGGCACCGATCTGCACGTCATGTCGGGAGATTCTTATACGCCCACGCTGCCGTTCGTCCTCGGGCACGAACCGGTCGGACGGGTGGTGGCAGTTGGATCGGACGTTAGTGACGCATATCTCGGCAAGCGGGTAACGGCGACACTGTTCATCGGTTGCGGTGAATGTCATCCGTGTCTCCACGGCGACGAGCGTCTCTGCGAGCGCGGAGCTCGGGTGACGGGAGTCTTGGGTCTCCCGGGCGGGTTCGCCGAACAAATGATCTTGCGCGAGTCGCAGCTCGTCGTTGTCCCCGATCAATTGGACACACTCTCTGCAGCAGCGCTCGTCGACGCCGGCGCGACAGCTCGACAATGTGGCTCGAGTACTGCGAAGCCACGGCGAGTTAATGGACGGGCCTTGTCTCGTGGTTGGCGCAGGCCCCGTCGGTCTACTGGCGGCGGAAATCCTGCGCACTGCAGACGTCGAAGTGATCATCGTGGAGCGCAATATCGCGCGGGCGCTTGAGGCAGAACGGCTTGGATATCCCGTCTCCGATTCGTTGACAAGCGTGGATCGTTCCGTTGCCAGTGTCGTGGACTGCGCGGCAGATCCGGAAATTGTCGGTTTTGAACTAAGCCTCTTGCGGCCGCACGGGCTATATCTTGCCGTCGGATATTGCACTGTTTCGGAGTTCGATCTCGCCGTTGTTGCTCGGCGGGAACTGAGCATCCGTGGAGTGCGATCGGGGACGCGCGAAGACCTTCGTGATGTGCTCCGACTGGCAGAAGAACGGGCGATCCGCCTCCCAGCGCTGAACGTGTGGCCGCTCGCTGACATAAACGACGCCTTGCAATCATTGCGTGACGGGGTCGTGGCGGGAAAGGCGATTGTGGTGAATGGAGGGTTGAGTGACGAGTCGAGGATCTGAACTAAGGGTTGGGCTCATTGGTTTGGGCGAGGTTGCGACGGACCACGTCAACGGTTTCGCGCGGATGGACGTCCCGATTGCCGCGGTGTGCGACGTGGAACGCTCAACTGTAGAGCGCGTCGCCCTTCAGCTCGGCGCTCGCGGCTTTGCCGATTATCGCGAGCTTCTCAGTTCCGGCGAGGTAAACGCAGTCGATATATTGCTGCCTCACCACCTGCACGAAGAGGTCGCACATGCCGCGTTAGCGTCCGGGCTTCACGTACTGATCGAGAAGCCGGCAGCGCGGTCAACATCTGCCGTGGCGGAACTGATAGATGCTGCAGCCTCCAACGGCGTGATCTTTGCCGTTGCCGAGAACACGCGTTTCGTTGCTGCCTACAACGTCGTGCGAGGCCTGATCGACGACGACACCCTGGGCCGGATAGAAGTAGTGCGTACCGCAATATTCGGAAATGATTCTCAAAACTTGTCGGCTCCCTCGGACTGGCGCGGTAGGAAGTCGCTGGCACTCGGTGGAGCAATGTTTGACGGCGGCGCTCACTCGCTCTACTTACTCGAGTGGCTCTTCCAAGGAGCGAGTTCCGTGTCGGCGACGTCGCGAACTTTCACGCCGAACTCAGAGGTCGAAGACTTCGCGGTCATTACAGGAGAGCTGCGCTCTGGCGGTGTCTACACAGCGGAGTTCATGTTCGCAGTGGAGGCTCCGTGGTCGGAGCGTCTTGAGATATACGGGAGCGCGGGCACGTGCGTAGTCGATCAACTCACAAATCCGGTGGTCACCTGCTTTCGAAATGGTCAGGACTGGAGCGGCACGACCGTGGGCGACGTTCCCTACGATCCGAGAGGCTGGAAATCGACCTCTATCATGGAGACGGTCGCTGACTTCGTAGGAGCCTTGCGCGACGGCCGACCATTTCGCGTGGACGGTGAGCATGTACAACGGGCAACAGCTGTGATCGAGGCGGCGTACGAATCCTCCGAAAGGGGCTGCGTGGTTGTCCCGTGACGCGGTGAGTGATGTGGTTGACGTTTAGCCATGGGTCCTCGAAGGAGGTCACGTCTTCGGCTGCGCACGGCTGCAGGACACAACGTTGTCGTCGATGGACGGCCGAGTAGGTCGCGACGGTCGTGCCAAATCAACATTGGATTGTGTGAGGGAGGGTAGTCAACGTGCGACTAGTTGCATTCGACGGCGGTTTTGGGCGAATCGAGGACGATCGTGTGATCACGATGGGGAGACATCTCGTCGAATATCCGCAACGCGGCGAGTCAATTAATGGTGAGGCCGCCAAGTGCGCGACGTCCAGATGACGGCTCCAGGATGATATGCAATACGACTACGTGATCGTCGGAGCCGGCTCGGCCGGATGTGTGCTGGCGAACCGCCTTTCTGCGGGCGGCGCGACCGTTGTGCTGTTGGAAGCCGGACCAGACACGCCGCCGTTACATGTTCCCGCCGACATCCAGGACATTTATCCGCGGTCGTATTACAACGAGCAATATATGTGGCGGGGTCTGACGGCCGATCAGGGCGGCGACGGTTCGGGTGACCACACGCGCTACACGCAGGCTCGAGTGATGGGAGGTGGATCGAGCCTCATGGGGATGATTGCCCTGCGGGGTATCCCTGGTGACTACGACTGGTGGGCGTCTCACGGAGCGGAAGGATGGAGTTGGGAAGAGATTTTGCCATATTTTCGAACGATCGAGCGCGATCGGGACTTCGGTGGGCCGCTCCACGGAGCCGACGGGCGGGTGAGCATTCGACGCCATCTTCCCGAAGATTGGCCGCCTTTCAGCCACGCGATCGCTGAAGCCGCAAAGCGGATGGGCCTGCCGTATGTCAAGGACTTGAATGCGGAGTTCGACGATGGTTACGGTTCGCTGCCGCTGAGCTCGACGCTCTCCTCGCGGATCACATCGTCGTCGGCATATCTCGACGCAGAAACTCGGGCGCGTCCTAATCTCACAATCGCGTGCAACACCCTTGTCGAACGGCTCGATTTCGATGGCAGCCGATGCGTCGGCGTCACGGCCGTGCACACCGACGTGCGAGCAGTGTACCGGTCCTCGAGAACGATCCTCTCCGCCGGGGCGATCCACTCGCCTGCGCTCTTGATGCGATCAGGGATCGGGCCCGAGGACCACCTCGCGCGACTAGGAATACCAGTACTGGACGACCTTCCCGCAGTCGGAGGGAATCTACAGAATCACCCGATCGTCTATCTCGGGGCCCACATTACGCGCGAAGCGCGTCAAGCGCCATGGTTGCGTCCAGGATTCAACTCCGCACTCCGCTTCAGCTCGGGACTGCACGGTGGATGCAGTGATCTTCAGATGCTGATCCTTAACAAGTCTTCGTGGCATGGCCTTGGCGCCTCGGTAGCGGGTCTCGGAGTTTGCCTCACGCAGCCGTACTCTCGTGGGACCGTCAGATTGGTGTCGCGCGATTCGCACGTGCTCCCGGCCGTCAACTTCAGGATGTTGACCGAACGAGGCGACTTTGAGCGCATGACAGAAGGGTTCCGGCGCGCGGGTGAGCTCATGCTCGACACCGAAGTGCGAGCGTTGCGCAACGAGACGTTCGCTGCGGGGTACTCGCGGGTCGTGCGGCGTCTGAACGAGCCAGGGGCGTCCAATGCGGTCGTGACGAAGGTGCTTGCGAGACTGCTCGACGGTCCCGCCATTGTTCGCAGAACCATGCTGCGATGGGGGATCGCATCTGGCGACGTGAGAGAGGAGCGTTTGACCGACGACCGCTGGATCACCGACACTGTCCGTTCACGCACCTTCGGTACCTATCATCCAGCGGGAACATGCGCGCTCGGCAAGCCTGGCGATGTTAGTACGGTCGTCGATCCACGCACCCGCGTGATCGGCGTCGAGGGCCTGCGTGTCGTTGACGCCTCGGTCATGCCACGCATTCCCCGTGGCAATACGAATCTTCCCGTGATGATGGTCGCAGAGCGCGCTGCTGCAATGATCCTGGAGGACGATTCCTAACCGCGGACGAGCGGCGAATACACCTCGAACGGCGATGGCTGCGTGCCCGGCATCGACTCCGCGGTGATCCGGTTGCATGGCACACGTGAGCACCGTGATCGGAATGGTTACGCGTCCTGATATTTTGGGAGTCAAAAGAAAGCAGAGTCGCTGTGAATGAGGTAGAGCCGAGCGGTGTTCGAGACAGGGTAGGGCCGATGCGAGAATTGTGCGCTACTCGGGCGAAGACAATCCGGTGGTCCGAGAGTGATCTGGGTGCCGAAGTCATTGCGATTGCCGAGTCGGTGGGCGCAGAATTGACACCCCCGGCCGAATGCTGAAGATCCGGAATACACGAGCCCGGATGTCGCGATGAGTGATAGTCAGCGCTCGGTCGCAGCGGTCACTGGCGCAGCCCGGGGTATTGGCGCCGCCGTTGCCGAACGTTTTTCCCAAGATCAAGGATGGTCGGTTCGCGGTTACGACCTGCTCGACGCCGAAGACGGCACCGGTGGTGCGAGGGGAAGATATGTCGTCGAATATTGTGACGTCGCGTCCGAAGAGAGTGTGATTGCATCAGTTAAGGGTCTTGAATCTGAGTATGGGCGAATCGATGCTTTGGTGAACGTTGCCGGCATTGTGGTCGTCAAGCCGGTCACGGACGTGACGTGGGACGAATTTGAGCGTCTTATCAAGGTGAATCTGGGGGGCGTGTTCCTCTGGTGTAAGCACGTCATCCCGATAATGAAGCGTCAGGGCGGCGGGGTCATCGTGAACATGGCTTCGGTATCTGGCCACGTCGGCCAGGTCGACCACGTGCTCTATGGCGCGACCAAGGGAGCGATTCTCGCGTTCACGCGAGCATTGGCGTGGGAGTTAGCGCCCTTCAACATCCGAGTCGTCTCCGTGAGCCCGGGATCTGTCGATACCGAGATGCTGCGCAGCGACATTCTTTCGGAGTCCGCTCGACTCAACACACCCTTCGATGAGCTTAAGGCCGAGCGAGAGCGTGAACAAGCGCTGGGGAGGTGGGCATCGCCCAATGAGATTGCGGAGCCGGTCTTCTTTCTCGCATCGCAAGGTGGATCGTTCATCACCGGTACCGACTTGCTGGTCGACGGTGGGTGGACTGCCCGATAATTGCAAGATGCGGCGAAGAGTGTGTGGAAATGGTGACTCGGCGTCGCAAGAACTCGACGTATTGCGTGGGCCTGGGCGGGGTTGTCAACGATTTGGGTGCTCGTTCTACTCGCTCTCGTAGCGCTTAGGTGGCATTCGAGCGCGTTGAGGTTGGCGACCAGTGGATCCTTTGCTGACAGTGATCCCGAGTGCCGATGGCTCTGTACGAGAGGTGTAGCCGTTGACTTGCAGAACAACGCTTGTGCAGGAGACGGAACTCACTCGTACCTGCGCTGCAGTTAAAGAAGCCGTGGGCCAAGCGCGACGGCGTCGGAGGGGTCGGCTACGTTGTGGAAGCGAGTGGCGCAGCCTTCACCTCAGTGTGGCGGGTCACGGAACACAGAAGTGATCATCAACGAGACAGCCAGAAGTGGATACTCGCGCAGTCGCCGCAAGGCGACGGTCTTCCGTCAAGTCCAAGCACACCAACGCCGTATCCTCTTGGGGACCTTCCATCTGCCAATGCCGAAACCGTTGATTCACGCGTACTCCGTCTCTACGGTATTGGTGACACCGGCGGTAACGCTGCCAGAGTTGGCTCACTGCCTTCAGGCGAACGTATCCGAAGTTTGCGACACGTTGCCCAAAAGCACAGACAGATTTTCACCGATCCGATTCAGTTCCTTCTCTAGGAACGCAACGTGTTCGGGAGTCGCCCACTGCTCCAGCATTGCAAAACTCAGACCGTACAGAGCGTTGTCGTTGGTGTTCCTCACGGCGATTGCTATGCAGTTGATGCCTTCGATGCACTCACCGCACTCAGTTGCGAATCCTTGACTTCGAATCTGGGCAAGCTCGCTTCGGAGCTTTGATGCACTTCCGATGCTCTTGTCCGTCAGCTGCGGCAATTCCTTGCGTCCGTCAAGCCACTCCTCAAACTCATTTTTGCTGAGATGGCTCAGTATTGCCTTCCCGGCGGCAGTGCAGTGCGCCGGCTGTTGGACGTGAGTGTCGAACGAGAGTATGGATCGTCGAAGTGCGTTATGCCTCACAAGAAAGATGATCTGCCCATGATCACCAAGAACCGAAAGTTTCAGCGTCTCTTGGATCTCGGGATTTCTCACGCTGCAAATGTTTTGGAACTCACGAACCACGTCGACACCTGACAAGTACATGGCACCGAGTGCCGCAAGCTTCGGACCGAGGGAGTAGAGGCTATCTACCCGACGGAGTATTCGGTTCTCCACCAACTCCGTGCAGATGTTCAGTGTCGAAGACTTGGGGATATGTAACGAATTTGCGAGTTCCGTCAGGCTGACGGGGGCACCCTGACGATCCATGATGGCGTCGAGGATTTCCGCCGCTCGGCGAACGGCGGGGACAACCACGCCGTCGTCGGCCACGCCCGCGCGATCAGTTTCCCGAGACTGAAGTGCACTCATTTCCGTACCTTTCTGACGTTTCCATCCCTATCACTCCATCGGTGATGTTCGAGATCCGATCACCTTGCGGAGCAGGCTCGCGCGCCGACACGTTGTGGGCCCTTGCATCATTCTCGTTGCTCGGGGCGACTTCATGCATGATGGGAGCGAGCGACGCTGCCTCCGCGAAACGCTCAATATGCACCGAGAACGACAAGCCAGTGGGCGAGATGCAACTGACCCTATCGCTTGAAGGCGACTGGCCCTTTGATCTGCTTCGATGGTGTGTTCGAAAGAGAGCGCGTTGCTAATCGACATGGTCATTTTAGGTCGTGCCTTGCTCCAGTGAGGTTGCTGCAACTGCTCTACGAGCACGGTCGAATACGCCGTCGAGGGCTCCCGAACCGTGGACCAGATTCGACCCCATCGCCACCGCCACCGCTCCTGCTGCGAACCATGACGGGGCATTTTCGCTCGTAACACCGCCCGTGGGAACGAACTTTAGATCGGGGAATGGCGCCCGCAGCGCGCGGAGATAGTCAACGCCGCCCAGACTCCCGGGGAAGAGTTTGATCATGCGTGCCCCCGACGACCTGGCGGCCGACACTTCACTTGGGGTCAGCGCACCGGGCAGCGCGAGAAGCCCCCTTTCGTGTGCTGCGTTCACCACGTCGCGATTCGTGTCGGGTGAAACAATAAAGCGAGCACCTATCGTGCTCGCACGTATCACGTCTGCAGCACTCAAGACAGTACCCGCACCGACAATTGCGCGTTCGCCTACGGCGCTGATCACCCGTTCGAGTGAGTGAAATCCTTCTGCCCGCTCCACGGTGACTTCAAGGAACCGAACACCGGCGTCACAGAGTGTCGAGGCGATCTCCACCACATTGGTGTGGTCGATGAGGCGCACGATGGCGATGAGTCGAGCACGCTGGAGTTCAAGCTCCGTGAGAGTGAGCGTGTCCTCCACTAGCGCTCAACCCGCCGGTTTGACACGTAACCGTCCGTGAGGTCGTGCAGCGTACCCGACCAGGTATCTCCTGGGATGGTCAGCATTCGTGCATACGCTCGCGCACAGCGTTCGGCGCTGACCGCACTGCTGTCACCCCGTAGCATCGAGGCGAGGAAGGCGCCCGCGGCTGCGTCGCCCGCGCCAATCTCATCGACGACGTACCCGCTTGCCGTCACGTCACTCTCGTCATCGCCAACGACCTGTACGTTGACGGCGATCTCACTTGCCGAGATCTCTTGACGCTCTCGAAGCACCAGGGTTGAGATGCCAAACTCCTTGATGACTTCTTTTGCCTGCGCCTCGGTATCACTGTCTTGCCCACAGAGCATGGCGAGATCACCGGGGGAGGCGAACAGGGTGTCAACGAGGGGCAGCGCACGGAGGTAGGACTTCCGTGCCTGCCTCACGCCCCACAACTGGGAGCGGTAGTTGACGTCAAAACTAGTCATCACGCCCAAATCGCGCGCTGCCCCCAGGAATTCAAGCGTCGCTGCCATGGGGCCGGCGCCGAGGGCGCACGTGATTCCCGTGACGTGCGCCGCGGCCGCGCCATCGAGCACATGACGCCAATCGAACTCATCGGCGCGCAGATGACTTGACGCTGAATCCTTTCGGTCGTACAGAACGGTAGATGGGCGTGGTGGCGCGCCGAGTTCGAGAAAGTAGAGCCCAACGCGACCGCCAATCTCGTCGTTTGACTCGACCTCGAGTCCAAACGAGAGAGCGTGTCGTCGAATCAATTCGCCGAGAGCGTTGGCGGGGAGCCGCGTGAGCCAGCGACCTCTCGCACCGAGCGCGCTCGCCGCGACGAGGAGATTGAGTTCAGAACCGGCCACGTCGAGTTCTAACTGGGTGGCGACTTGGAGTGGAACTCTCCCAGGCGTAGACAGACGCACCATCGCTTCGCCGAGGCCAACAATCAGGGGGCGTACCGCCTGCTTTGTCATACTTGTCCAATCGGTAATGGGGAGTGGCGTCTAGTCATGGATTAAAGCATCGATAGGGTAGACGGTACGGAGTAGTGACCGGGCCCAGTGCGCAGATGTCACGACACAGGTAACCAAGCGCATCTCATACCTCGTCTCCCCGGCGGCATCTCCCAGGCAGTAGAAATCGACACTACCCGGCTGGACTGAAGACCCCCTTTTCAATGTGCTCCTTTTTCGCGGCTCGGATGACTGTCGCCGCTCCAACGACTTGAAAATCCGAAGAAGAGGCTACTTGACACGACTTTGGGTCGAGGTTACTCTGGTCAACATGCAGAACGTTAGCCAACATGCTAGTTGGTTGGGGGCGCGCACGTCTAGCCCTAATTTTGATCGTGGTGCGCGAATCAGCTCACTAAAGAGTCTGGCCACGAAGTCCGGTGAGAGGCGTATCTTGTCTCTGCAGTGGACTTCGACGAACGTTGCGGCAGCCCGGCCTTGAAGATCGAGTCGATCCAAGTCGCTGGCCTGAGGGGTGCGACCCCGAAAGGTGGATGGCGGACTGCGGAGCATATTCCCGAAGACGTGGTTCACACGCTCGTGGCTGTTCATACTGATGAGGGTGTCACGGGCTTTGGCAGCATCTCGACCAATGACGATTTGGTCAGGGCGGCAGTCAAGGTGCTCAAGCCGCACTGGCTGGGTGAGAACGCCCTCGAACCCGAGCGCGTCAGCGAAAAGCTGCATCGTGAAACGTTTTGGCTCGGCCGAGGCGGCACGCTGACCCACGTCATCAGTGGGATAGATATCGCGCTCTGGGACATCCTCGGCAAGGTTACGAGACAGCCGGTGGGACGGCTTCTGGGGGGTAGGTACCGCGACAGAGTCCAGCCGTACGCGTCGCTGCTCATGGATGAACCGCAACGCATGCGCGAAGAGATTCTCGAACTTTCTCGTGTTGGCTTTCGCGCATTCAAGATTGGGTGGGGTCCGTTTGGACGCACGAATGCAAAGGCCGACGAAGTCATCATTGCTGCCGCGAGAGAGGCGGCCGGGCCGGACGCGCTCTTGATGGTCGACGCTGGTGCAAGTGACGCGTCGTGGTCGCACGGTTTGAAGTGGGCGGTACGGACCGCCGAAATGCTCGCAGGATACGACGTTGCCTGGTTTGAGGAGCCGCTTCCGCCCGACGCCATCGACGACTTCGCCGCCTTGCGCCAGCGAAGTTCGGTTGCCATCGCGGGTTGCGAAGTGCTCACGAGGCGCCAGAGTTTCGTGCCCTGGCTTCAGCGTGGCGCGGTCGACGTGGTGCAGCCTGACGTGACCAAAGTGGGAGGGCTGAGCGAAGCGCGGAGAATCGGTTGGCTGGCCGATACGTACGGCGTTCGCCTCATCCCGCACGGCTGGAACACCGCCGTGGGTTTCGCCGCAGACTTGCAGCTCGCCTCTGCCTTGCCGGGGACGGATCTGGTTGAGTACATGTCCGACACCGCGTACATCGACGGCATTGTGAGCGAGCCGTATGAACTTGACGCCGAAGGAATGTTGAAAATTCCGACAGGCCCGGGCCTGGGTGTCGAGCTCGATCCGGATGCTTTAGGGCGCTACGCCGACGCGGCGACACTGCTCAATCCCGACGTTGTTCGTTAGGAGAACCGAACATGACCTATATCCCATCCGCCGACCGATACGAGTCGATGCCCTATCGTCGAAGTGGTCGAAGCGGCATTGGACTGCCCGCGATCTCGCTTGGCCTCTGGCACAACTTCGGCGATGATCGCCCGATAGACACGCAACGGGCGATTCTGCGACGCGCTTTCGATCGAGGTGTGACGCACTTCGACCTGGCGAATGACTACGGCCCCCCGTACGGAAGTTCGGAGATCAACTTCGGTCGAATCTTGCGTGAGGACTTCGCCTCCCTGCGAGACGAGCTCATCATCTCGACCAAGGCAGGTTGGGACATGTGGCCAGGTCCCTACGGCGACCTCGGCTCGCGCAAGTACCTTCTCGCGAGCCTCGACCAGAGCCTTAAGCGGATGGGTCTCGACTACGTCGATATCTTCTACCACCATAAATTCGACGCCTCGACCCCGCTCGAAGAGAGCATGGGAGCGCTCGATCGCGCCGTTCGTCAGGGAAAGGCTCTTTACGTCGGTATCTCGTCGTACTCTGATCAGCGCACGAAGGAAGCCATTGCGATACTGCGCGAACTCGGCACGCCGCTGTTCATCCACCAGCCGTCATACTCGATGTTCAACCGCTGGATCGAAGAGCGACTGCTCGACGTGCTGGATGAAAACGGCGTTGGCTGCATCGCCTTCTCGCCGCTCGCTCAGGGCCTGCTCACCAATCGCTACCTCAACGGCGTACCCGAAGGGTCGCGCGCCACAAAGAACGATTCCCTCGAGATGTCCATGATCAATGACCAGAATCTGGCCAACGTGCGGGCCCTCAACGAGATCGCCAGCGAGCGGGGCCAGACCCTCGCACAGCTCGCCCTTGCGTGGGTGCTGCGCGACGACCGCGTCACGAGCGCGCTCATCGGCGCGAGCAGCGTTGCACAGTTAGACGACAATCTCGACGCGCTGAACAATCTCACCTTCACCAGCGAAGAACTCGCTCGCATCGATCAGTACGCCGTCGACGGCGACATCGACCTCTGGCGCGGTCCCTCGACGAGCTGACGACTACAGCCTCACCAAGAAAGGAAATAATGATGGAGCGTTTTGCTGAACCGACACGTAATCGCGTCCTTATCGGGACTGGAGTGCTCGCGGACGAACTGGCGAGGCTGGGCTCGCCCTTCACTCTCATCACCCAGGACGCTCCGCTGCAGAATCTCGACGATTCGGTACGCGCTCTCGCGGATTCGGTGATCGTCGTGAACTCCTCCGACGCTGCAGAGCTTGCACGCGTCGTCGAGAGCACCGCCCCCGACCGGCCGGTGGTCGGCGTGGGAGGTGGTGTCGTGATGGACGCGGCGAAGTGGGTCGGCTGGTCCCTCGATCTGCCCTTCTATCTCGCGCCGTCGAGCGTCAGTGTCGACGCGATGGTGACGCCAACGGTCGCCGTGCGAGAAAGCATCGGCGTGCAGTACCAGGGCTTCGCCGTGGCTGACCGCATTATCGTCGACATGGACCTGGTCCACACGGCGCCGATCCACTTGAATCGGGCCGGCATCGGTGACCTGTTGTCCATACACACCGGACTCTTTGACTGGCAGCTTGGCGCCGCAGCCTCTGTCGCGACCGTCGACGATCGAGTCGCCGCAGCCGCGGCCGTGATCCTTGACGAAACGATCGAGGCATCCGATGAGATCGCCAACGTGAGCGAGCGCGGACTCACCGCCGTGATGATGGGTTACAGCGACATCAACGACATGTGCGTGGAGTTGGGCCACGCCCAGATGCAGGAGGGCTCGGAGCACTTCTTCGCATACCTGGCCGAGCTCGTCGCCGAGAGAAAGTTCGTTCATGGCGAACTGATCACCCTGGGTGCGGTCATCATGAGTCGTTGGCAGGACAACGTCGACGAGAAGGTCCTGAACGCCATCGAGCGCTCACAGATTCGCTGGCGCCCGGAGGACTTGGAGTTAGACGAGCGTGTTCTCACCGAGATCTTGAACCGCCTGCCTGAGTACACGGTGGAGGCCAACCTGACCTACAGCGTCATCAACGAACGACCGCTCGACTCCGCCGAGATCGCGGGCCTGCTCGACGGGTTGGTATGACCCCACCGACAACTCGCCAAGAGCGCACTCGCTTGGTTGGCGAGGAGCTTCTCCTGCAGGCGCGCTCAGCCCGGGTCGCGACCCGGGCTGAGGGACTCAGACACCAGCCGAACAGCTCCACGACGCACGTGGACAATCTCGACCTCTACATAGGAGCGTAACGACGTGAAGATTACGGAAGTGGAGGCGATCGTGTTGCGTCAGCCTTCCGCTGTCAAAGAGATCGCGGACGCGTCGCAAGATGCGCTCATCGTCAGGATCCACACCGACGAGGGATTGACTGGTATCGGGGAGATAGATTCCTCGCCCCAAGTGGCGAAGGCAGTGATCGACGCGCCTACCTCGCATGCGAACGCCTCAGGTCTGCGAGACCTGCTCGTCGGTCAGGATCCTTCGGATATTTCAGGTCTCTGGCGAAGGATGTTCGAAGGAACCATCTACTTTGGTCGTCGTGGCGTCACATTGCATGCCATCAGCGGGATCGACATCGCGCTATGGGATCTTGCGGGCAAAGCTCACGGCGTTCCAATTTATGAGCTACTTGGGGGCGCCCGTCGCGATCGGGTTCCCGCGTATGCGAGCACGTTAATGCCAGACACACCGAGCGAAGTCAGACGAGTTGTCTCCGAGCAGCTCGCTGCAGGTTTTGGCGCAGTCAAACTCGGTTGGGGTGCTTTGGGTTCGGAGCCGGACATCGAAGAAGGACTCGTCGCGGCAGCTCGCGATGCTATTGGCGACCGCCCCCTCATGCTGGACATCGGTATGGCTTGGAAGGGTGCTGACGCCGCCATCGCGCGTTCGAAGCGGTTGGAGCAGTATCGCCCCTCATGGATTGAGGAGCCATTCTTCCCTGATGCCTACGCTGACTATGCGCGCCTCGCGTCAGCCACGCCGATTCCAATTGCGGCGGGCGAGGAGGAGTCGACGCTTACAGACTTCGAGAGGCTTCTGGATACGGGCGTACAGGTCGTGCAGCCCGACGTATCTCGCGCCGGCGGCATAACTGAATGCATCCGAATCGCCGAGTCAGTACTGGGGCGTGGACGTAGTTGTGTGCTCCACGCCTGGAGCACCGGTATCGTCAAGGCGGCCTCGCTGCATGTTCTTGCCGCTCTAGACCGCGCCGATTGGTTCGAGTACTGCGTTCAGCAAACTGAGCTCAACGAGCGTCTCGTGAAGCAGGAGTTTCCGCTCCATGAGGGCTGTGCGATTGTGCCTAATGGTCCAGGACTTGGCGTCGAACTCGATCAAGAGGTTCTAGAGGAGTGCTTCGTAGACCGCAGTCGCTAAGAGGTACCTATTCACCCACTCCAGAGAGATCTCAGGGCAGAAAGCGAGTTTCAGGATGTTTGAACTTGACGGCAAAGTTGCAGTGGTTACAGGATCGGCGTCGGGCATAGGTTTAGCCACGGCTCGGCGGTTCGCGGAAGCCGGCGCCTTAGTTGTGCTGGCCGACATAATCGACGCATCTTCTCTCGCCGACGAAATGGGCGGCCGCTACATTCATGTCGATGTGAGCGTTGAGAATCAGGTGGAGTCTCTGATGCTCGAAGCCTCGAAGATAGCGGGTCGAATCGATATTTGCGTGAACAACGCGGGCGTTGCCCTACCGGCTCCTTTTACAGAGACGACTGTCACGGAACTTGATCGCGCGTTCCGCGTAAATACGATCGGAACGTTCCTTGGTATGAAACACGTTGTCGAGTACATGCCCTGGGGCGGCGCCATTGTAAACACCGCTTCTATTGCTGGGATGATCGGCTATCCCACGTATGCGTCTTACGGAGCGTCGAAGTTTGCGATTGTGGGGCTGACGAAGATCGCGGCGTTGGAGTTCGGTGGTCGCGGAATCCGCGTGAACTGCGTTTGTCCGAGTTCGGTCGAAACCCCCCTTCTGGCCGAGGACCCGACGGGAGCGGTTGAGGTCGCGGCGCTCGGTTCGGCTGCGGCACTTAAGGGCCTCATCCAGCCAGAACAGGTGGCGGCACTGATGCACTTCTTGGTTGCTGACGACTGTCCGTTCATTAGCGGACAGTCGATAGTGCTTGACGGAGCTGCCACAGCGGGAATCAGTCCATCTATCATCGAGTTGGCCTGGGGGGCGTTGGACTAGCGGACGTTCGTGGCGCGCTCGGCGACGTTGGCAGTGTCGCTCTCTACTCGCACTGGTCGCTGATTCGGCACATCGATTCCGGAACTCTCTGACACACCGCCGTTGGCACCCCAGCGCGCGAAGAGGCCCACACGCTTGTGGTCTCGTGTGACTACTCGATGAGTGTGACCCCACCATCGACGACGAGTGTTTGTCCGGTAATGTAGCCTGCCTCGTCACTCGCGAAGTACAGTGCCGCGTACCCAATGTCACGTGGGTCGCCAACTCGCTTGAGTGGAATCGCTGCCGCAATCTCGTCAAGGTTGA
Source organism: uncultured Acidimicrobiaceae bacterium (assembly GCA_963724865.1). Taxonomy (GTDB): domain Bacteria; phylum Actinomycetota; class Acidimicrobiia; order Acidimicrobiales; family RAAP-2; genus RAAP-2. The sequence continues at coordinate 18,387 of CAVRWO010000009.1, forward strand.
TGCTCAACTTCAGAAGTCCGTCGCTGTAAATAGTGCCCGGCAATATTGCGTTGACCGTTACACCTTGCGGCGCCAACTCCATCGCCGCGGCCCGGACGAAGCCGAGCTGGGCCGCCTTGCTCGCGCCGTAGTGAGTCCAACCAGCGACCCCCGTCATCGGTCCCGTTATCGAAGATGTCACGACGACACGGCCGTGACCCGAGTCCGCGAGTGCTGGAAGGCAGGCCTGCACGCTAAAGAGGCAACCCTTCATGTTGAGGTCGAAGGTCTCGTCGTATGCCTCCTCCGTCATGTCGGCAAGCATTTTCTCCGGGAATATTCCAGCGTTGGCACACAAGATATCGATCCCACCGTGCGCGGCCGTCACTTCTTGGGCCATCCGCGCACACTCACTCGGCTTGGAAACGTCCGCAGCAACGAAGTCGACGCTGCCGCCCCGATCAACGAGACGCGCTGCCGCCTGACTCGCGACGCCGGAGTCCCGGGCGACTATCGTGACGTGGGCACCCGCTTCGGCGAACACCTCCGCAATCCCGTATCCGATTCCTTTGCTCCCGCCGGTCACGATCACGTTGCGTCCATCGACTGCGTAACTCATACGGTCTCCTTCGAGTAGGACCCGAAGGTCGCTATTGAACGTGCCAAACTGTACCAGTTCGGGCCCGATTCGACTTCCAAGATCTTGATCTGCCGCAATCTCGGTTGAACATTACTTTTGAGCCAACAGACCAGCGCTCGGCACGAAACTCACGTCACGAACGGACCCTCTGAGGCTGCGAACGAACTCGTCAAACCTGTGGGAGCGGAGTAGCATTGGGCAGCCGTCCGTGTCAAACCAGGGCGCCGCCGGCGGGTCCAACCGGTCGCAATCACATCCCGCGATTTTCCGAAATACCGCTGTATCTGAAAATTCCGTGACGACCGTGACACTTCTGCTAAACTCGAAACAACGTGCTGAACTCAAAATGAGATCGGCAATTGATTGAGGGGGGGCTTAATGAAGCTCAGAGATGCCAGCCGATTGAGAACTCGAAAGGCATTGGTGGCGCCGCTTGCGGTGGGTCTGGTAGCGACATCACTTGCCACGTTCGCCGCTTCCGCTCCAGCCTCCGCTTCATCGAGTGGAGGAATCACGATTACCTTGGCAGCCAGCCAGTCATACATTTACGACTCGACGGCGTTGGCCACGAAGTTTTACGGAGAGATCAAGTCAGAATTTCAAAAGGAACACCCGGGCGTGACATTGAAGATCGAAGATCTTCCCGGCGGTTACAACGACATCGTGACGAAACTCTCATTGCTGTACCGGTCGCCGTCGACTGCTCCTGACGTCGCTCAATTTAACGTCGCACAGGCAGCCCTCTTCGCTAGCTCTGGCTATCTCGCGCCGCTGGACTCCTATCTGAAAACCGCGTCATGGTGGAGCGGTTTCCCGGCCGTCACAAAAAGCGAAGGAACCTACAACGGAAAGGTGTACTACGTGAGCCAAGGCGACAATACCGTCGGCCTCGTGTACAACGTGAAGATGTTTAAGGAAGCGGGCATCCCGGTTCCTTGGAAGCCAACGACCTGGGCAGAAGTCATCTCCGCTGCTAAGAAGATAAAGGCGGCCCTACCGAGTGTTATTCCCTTCTGGCTTCCGAACAGCACCTCATTGGGCGCTGCCGGAGTTCTTCAGGGTGGGCTCGACTCCTACATTCTGGGATCCAAGAACCCCACTATCTATGATTCTTCAACGAAGAAGTGGGTGATTGATAGCCCCGGTATTCAACAGGCGTTTGGGTTCTATCAAACGATCGCTGCCGACGGACTTGGTGCGCCCGAGTCGGATCTCTTCAGTCCTGCTGCGGGGACCGCGTGGTCGCAACTCTTTAAGGACGGAAAACTCGCCATGGGCAGTGGCTCCAACTATTGGCCGGGAATGTGGACCAAGACCGTCGATTCTCCGTACTGGAGCGAAGCGGGGCAAACCATGGCAGCAACGCCTCTTCCCACGATCTCAGGGGCGGGCACCGGAGTTGCAAGCGCTCTCAGCGGTTGGGGACTCGGCCTATCTGCGACTTCCACGCACAAGAAGTTGGCATTCGATCTCATCAGTCTGCTGCAATCCAAGACGAACATGATCGATTCCGCGAACTGGGCCGGTTTTATTCCGCCAGATAAGTCATACTGGACCGCTCCTTTGTACACGAGTTTCGCGCCTGATGCCACGTTGTTCGCTGACATTGAGGCGGATGCGACCGCGACGCCGATTGGTGCTGACTTCACAGTGTGGGTGCAAGGAATGGAAGAGGGCACAGAAATGTTTGTCCAGAACCCAAAGACCACTGTCGCCGAAGCCATCCAGACCGCGGACAACTACATCACTCAGCAGCTGGGTGCTTCTAGTGTCGAAGCATTGAAATGACGCTTCGGCGGTACTAGTGATCGTGCCGCCGGTCGGGCACTGGCCGGCGGCACTAATCAAGTCAATCCCCTTATCGAGCTGGATCAATCGGAGTTATGTCTCTATTAACGAAAAGACGCAATCAAGCAGCTGGGCCGTTGGTGATGGCCGACGGTCTTGTTGCACCGAGGGGGGCCCGTCTCGACCGCGAGCGATATCAGTGGCAGGGTTTCTTGCTCCTTGCGCCCGCTCTGCTTCTTCTCCTCGTGCTCTTTGTCGGTCCGTCACTGTATTCGTTCTTTCTGGGGTTCACGAACCTCAGACTCATCGGCCCCACTTCGGTTCACTTCCAATACACGGGCCTCGCTAATCTAAAAACGCTCATCCATGATCCAACGTTCATTAGTTCGATGGGCACCACGGGCCTGTTTGTGCTTGGATCAGTCCTCGGCGCCGTGGTCGTCGGAATGCTGCTGGCGCTTGCTCTCAAGACGGGAAGCCGGATAACGCGGGTTGTGGCGGGCGGAATCCTTGTCGTGTGTTGGATGATGCCGGCGGTGAGCGCGGGGCTCGCATGGTACGCAACAACGACGGCCGGGGGAGCCCTAGCAACCGTGCTCGGCACTCCCAGCAGCGACTTTCTCGCCGTTTCACCACTGACGGTGGTGATCATCGCCAATGTCTGGGGGCTAGCAGGTTTTGTGATGCTCGTGTTCGGTGCAGGCCTTCGAAACATCCCTGGTGAAGTTCTTGAAGCTGCCAGAGTCGAAAGTGCTAGTCCTTGGCAAAGCTTCTGGCGAATTACGTTTCCTATCATGCGGCCGCTTGTGACCACGACCGTACTCATCATTGTGCTGCTGTCGCTTGGAAACTTTTCGCTGATCTACATCATGACCCAAGGGGGCCCAGGCACGGCAACCAATATTCTCCCCGTGTACTCATATCAGCAAGGGTTTGTGTTTCAGAATCTCGCCTATGGAGCGCTTATTGGAGATGCCTTGGTCGTGATTTCGACGATATTCGCCATCATCTATGTAAAAGCCTCGAGAGTGAAAGTGTGATGAGTGCCCTTCTCAGCAACCCAATAGTTCCGGAACCTTCCGAACTGCCGCTACCGACAGGAGAGCGGCGGCGCGACAAGGAGGTCACTCGGAAAGCCGCAACAGTTAGCAATGTCACACTCATCATTTTTGGCCTTCTGTTCTTGCTTCCACTGCTGTGGTTGCTCTTGGCGTCGTTTGATTCGCAAGCGTCATGGGCGATCGAGTTCCCCCATTTCACTCTCGGCAACTATCGAGAGGCACTCGCTGATGGCGGTTTGGCATCACTTGGCAATAGTTTGGAGCTAGCGCTCACTGCGACACTTGTGTCGACCGTCGTCGCCGTCTTTGCGGCGTACGCACTGGTGCGCCATCGGATTCCCTGGAAGGGGCCGCTACTCCTGATTGTTCTATTCATGAGTGGTATCCCAATCTCCATTCTCGTCGTTCCCGTCTATGAGGTTTACGAGTCCTTGGGCTGGCTTTCAATTCTGCCAAGTGCGATCTTTCTTGGGGTAACGGCTCTCCCGTTCGAGATCTGGTTACTGAAGAACTACATCGAGGCACTTCCGGTAGACCTCGAAGAGGCCGCCAAGATGGAGCGCGCGAATACATTTCAGATCTTGTGGCGAATTGTTCTTCCGCTGACGTTCCCGGGTATTGGGGCAGCGGCCATTTTTGGGTTCGTGAACGCGTGGGGCTCGTTTATTGTGCCGCTGGTGTTGATTTCGTCAACGAGCCAGACAACCGGACCGGTCACCATTTTTAATTTCATTGCAGCGTCGGACTTTCGCTATGGCGACATTGCGGCATTCTCGGTGCTGTATTCGATCCCCGTCTTTGTGCTCTACGGGCTGATGTCGCGTCTGTTCTCTGGAGGATTTGTGTTGCGTGGCGGAGTGAAGGGTTAATTATGGCATCGGTTCGCTTTGAGGAAGTATGGGAAGCTGTACGGAGACAACCCAGTCGTTTCAGGTATCGACCTCGAAATCAAGGATGGTGAGTTTCTTGTCTTTGTGGGTCCCTCTGGATGTGGAAAGACGACCACGCTACGAATGCTCGCCGGGCTCGAGCGCGTCACGTACGGGTCAGTGTTCATTGGCGATACAGACGTGACGACGCTGCCCCCCGGCAAGCGCGATATCGGCATGGTGTTTCAGAGCTACGCCCTCTATCCAAACATGACGGTGGCGAAGAACATGTCGTTTGGCCCGAAGGTTCGTCGAGAAGACAAGGCTGAGATTCCGAAGCGGATCAAAGAGGTGTCTGCGCTCCTTGGTATCGAGGAGCTCTTGAACAGAAAGCCGGGCGCGCTCTCAGGTGGTCAGCGCCAGCGGGTGGCGC
>CAVRWO010000010.1:0-50680 GCA_963724865.1 uncultured Acidimicrobiaceae bacterium
CGTATTCCGGGGGTTTCCGGACACCCATTCCGATTGAATCCGGACACCCATTCCGGGGTTTTCGGACACCTGAGGAGGCGCGCCGACTGGCGTTTGTGTGAGTGAAGGGGCACCGATAACGCTTCTTTGATCCATCACGATCAAAGGAGTTACCGATGCCCCGTCCCCATACAACCATGCGTCAGATCCGCAACGTTCTTCGACTGCACTTCGCTGAGAAATTAAGCGTTCGTGACACCGCCTCGTCGCTCGCCATGGCGCGCTCGACGGTCGCCGACTACCTGATTCGTGCGAGGGTCGCGGGACTCAGTTGGCCACTGCCCGAGGAGATGGACGACGACCAACTCGAGCGCCGTCTCTTTCCCGAGGTCGCGAAGGTGCGCTCCACCTACCCCCAGCCCGACTTCGAGGTCATGAAGAAGGAACTCACGAAGAAGGGCGTGACCCTGCAACTCCTCTGGTTCGAATACCGCGAGCTCCACCCCGATGGTTACGGCTACAGCCAGTTCTGCCAGCGTTACCGCGACTGGCGACGTCGTCGCGACGTCGTGATGCGCCAGGACCACAAGGCCGGCGAGAAGATGTTCGTCGACTTCCCGGGTCTCACGATCCCGATCTACGACGCGGCAGACCTTGGAGATCGCCTTTCGCGCCGAGCTCTTCGTCGCGGTGCTCGGGCGCCTCTTCCTATCTCTACGCCGAGGCGCTGCGCAGCCAGCAACTCGAGCACTGGGTGCGCGGCACACGTTCACGCCTTCGAGTTCTTCGGCGGCGTGCCCGAGATCGTCGTGTCGCGACAATCTGCGCAGCGCCGTCACCGAAGTCCCATCGCTACGAGCCCGACCTCAATGCCACCTACCAAGAGCTCGCCACCCACTACGCGCACCGCCCTCATCCCCGCGCGCCCCTACAAACCCCGCGACAAGGCCAAGGTCGAAGCCGGCGTGCTGCTGGCCGAGCGCTGGATCATCGCGGTGTTACGACACCGCCGCTTCACGTCCTTAGCGGAGCTCAATGAGGTGATCGCGGGGCTCGTCGAGCGCCTGAACGACAAGCCCTTTAAGAAGCTCGAGGGATCACGCGCCTCGCTCTTTGCGGAGCTCGACCAACCGGCGCTACGACCGCTACCCGCGACGCGTTACGAGTTCGCCACCTGGCGCCTCGCCAAGGTCAACATTGACTATCACGTTGAGGTTGAACGTCACTACTACTCCGTTCCCTACCAGTTGGCCGGTCAGGTCGTCGAGGTGCGCCTCACCAGCTGCGTCGTTGAGGTGTTCTCACAACATCGTCGCGTGGCCTCGCACCTGCGCAGTTACTTAAAGGGCCGTCACGTCACCGACAGCGCCCACATGCCCGATTCGCACCGTCGTTACCTCGAGTGGACCCCGGGGCGCATCGTCGAGCTGGGCGCAGAAGAACGGTCCCGCGACGGCTCCTTCATCGAGGCGCTGATGGCGAGTCGGCCCCACCCCGAGCAGGGGTTCCGCTCGGCGCTCGGCGTGATGCGTCTCGCGAAGAAGTACTCACCGGAGCGCTTGGAGGCCGCGTGCGAACGCGCGCTCACCCTGCAAGTCCTTCTCCTACAAGTCGATCGAGTCGATGCTCGACTCACGGACTCGACCAACGACCACTGCGCGCCGCGTCACCTCGGACCCACGTCGCGCATCGCAACATCCGTGGTCCGAACTACTACCAATAAGGAGAACACCGTGCTCACCCACACCACCATCGAGGGACTCAAATCCCTGCGGCTGCCGGCCATGGCCGCGGGTCTCGCCCAACAACGAGAGCACCCCGACTACGCGGGGCTCAGTTTCGAAGAGCGGCTCGGGTCTGCTCGTCGACGCGGAACTGTTGCAGCGTCAGAACCGCCGTCTCGCACGGGTCCTGAAGGCCGCGAAGCTGCGCAGTCCGGCGGTGGTCGAAGACGTGGACTTCACGAAGACCCGCGGGCTCGACAAGACAGCGTTCCTCTCCCTGGTCAATTCACCCTGGGTGGACAACCACCACGGCGTGATGATCGTCGGACCGACCGGCGTGGGCAAGACGTTCATTGCCTGCGCCCTCGCCAATGACGCGATTCGCCACGGTCACAGCGCGCTCTACGTGCGCGTGCCGCGACTGCTCGATGACCTCAGCGTCGCCAGAGCCGACGGACGACTGGCTCGAGTGATGTCTGCGCTCGCGCGCACCGACATCGTGATACTCGACGACTTCTTGCTGCGACCACTCAACGACGACCAAGCGGCCGATCTCTTAGAGGTGGTCGAGGACCGTCGAGGACGTTCAGTCATCGCGACGTCACAACTACCCGTCAACCACTGGCACGAAGGACTCGGCGACGCCACGGTCGCTGACGCCATCATGGATCGGCTGCTCCAGCGCACGCACCGAATCGAACTCACGGGCGCGTCTCGACGACGCGAGAAACCCACCGCGATCGCACCCGAGATAGTCAACAAAATGATCTGCTCTACGATGACACGAAAGGAGGTGAGTTAGGGAGTCAACCACTCACACACACGTCGGTCGCTTCGCGACCTCCGACCGCACCGCGAGGTGTCCGAAAACTCCGGACTGAGTGTCCGAATATGCCGGAATGCGCAAGAATGACAGCCGATGTGTACGGGCACATTTTGGCGCCAGACAGGGAAGCAGCTGCGGATGCCATGGACAAAGCACTATGGGATGGGGTGCGAGGGCCGACTTGATCGTGTAAAGGCTTATTTTGGGGCCACTTACCTACATGCGCCGGATGTCGATTACAAGCGATTCGGGGTCCGGGACCATATTCTCACCGTCAACTCCACGATTGGTTCGAGTGGTGATTTGGATATTCGGTCATTCCACGGGTAGTCCTCAATACTCTTGAACGTCTCGGCTCCTCGGGGGTAGTTGGCTGCAGGATGAACTGCGCCGCTATTGAGTGATGACAGTTCGACGTCGGTGGAGTGGGCATCGAGAAGTTTCTCGGTGCTGAGAACCAGAACGTCATGGGAACGTGCTCTGTAGGGCGGGGCATGACGAAGGCGTGTCAGGCGTTCCTCGGTGAGCCAGAAGAACACACGGCTGTTTATTGATCTATACCATTCGGGTTCGGTGAGACCGACGAGCGTTCGGCGAAGAACGGTCTCGTTGATCGGTTTGTTATCGCGTATCTGCGCCGTTCCATAGACTTCATGGCGTATTTGTACCGACTCAGGTCGCCGCGCTGACTCGATTGTCTCGCGTTGGCGCCCACTTATCTCGAAGAGGTCAAGCAGGGCAGTCGTTGAACGTAAGCCAAATTGCTGTATCGACGACCACGACCCGGCTTCGGCCATGTGATAGAGCCGTGGCCAGCGCGTCACTATGTACTCTGCCGTCAATTTGGTTGGAGCTGTCACCACAGGCGCCGGTCGATGACGCCGCGGTGGGGCATAAATCCGGTGGCAATCAATGAGACGCGAGCGCCTGTCACCCGTTCGATCTCATCGACGAACCTGATGGTGTCCTCGGAGAGCTGCTCAAAGCGCCACGCCTCGGTGTTCTTCGCATCGAGATAATCGGCGAATGTCAGCGCGATATCTGTCGGAGCGTTGTGCAGGGCGGCACGTCGCAGCAGATCCCATTCCGGCTCGCCGACCCGTCGGAGTCGATTCGTTTTTGACGTGTGCTCCTTTTCGGCTAGCCCTGTCAGTCCCGACCGGCGCTCAACCTCATCCCAGGTCAGTTCGGTGGTGAAGGGTCCGGAGTTTCCGCCCACGCGAATCGGATAGCTGCGGACTATCAGGACGACCTTCCGGACTCGCGCAGGGGCAATTCCTGATTCGGCAAGGCTTCCGGCGACATTGGTGTCCCTGGAGGTGACGAAGGGATATGGCCCATGGTGCAGCGAGAGACCGCTGCCTTGTGTGCCTTCGAGCATGATTCGACTTCGCGTTGCGTACGCGCGCTCCAGAATCTCGAAGGTGGGCCGGATGTACGGGTGAAGCTCAGGTACGTCACGGGCGAGTCGAACATCACTACCACGCAGGAGGCGCCGGGCAGTCGCGACGCCAGTTCCTGACGCGGTTGATCCAATGGAGCCAACGAGGGCTGCTTCTTCGGCTTTATCCGAGTCCTCAATGATCATCACATGGGGATCGATTGACAGTCGGTCGTTGGTCACGTCGCATCGGGCAATCTCGGACAAGAGCTCGGGCGGATATACGACTGCGCCAGGCCCGAGAGCGAGTTGTGCCTGACCGGCCTGAGTTCCTGATGGAAGGCTGAAGTGGGTGAAGATCTCGCCGGACGGGAGATATACCTTGTGGGCGGCGTTGGGGCCGCCGACTCGTATGAGGAGATCGTATTCGGGGGCGAGATAGAAGGCAATATTGCCTTTTCCTTCGGAGCCGTAGCCGCCGCCGACGATTACATCTACGCACGGTGCGTGCTCTCGGTCAAGCAAACCAAGTTGCGCGGCGACTCGTATCACAACGTCGTCGGGTCCGTCACGGTCGGAATCGATGGCGATGTCGGCCATTGACGCGAGTCGGTTGACCTGCGCTTCGGTTGGGTCCGCCATCACCGCTTCGTAGGAGTCTGCCTCGTTAATCTCAGTTTCGTTACGCCGAGCCTCGTAGCGCGCCGCGCAGGTGTCTCTGGAGGCGCTGACGTGCACATGGCGGATCTCTTGGCCGAAGGCCTGACGGAGCCCCTCGATCTGACCGGCGATTCGCGCTGAATCCACGATGACCAGCGAATGCGGAGCGTCGTATATTTTACGAGAGAGTCGGTCGACCACCCATCGTCCACCTGTTTCGTCGTCGAGTTTCGAGCCGGCGAGTTGAAGGGACGACCGGCTCGGCGATCTCACCGGGACCAAGTCGCGGCATAAGCAGATCTCGAGTTGACATCCTGATTCCGTCGAAACGCTCAGCGAGCGCGCGCGCAAGGACGCTCTTGCCACCCGCGACGGGACCAGACACGACGACGATAATCCGTTGTCTCATTAGGCCCCTTCCCACGACGATCTGCCCTCCTCTTAGTTGCGCTAGAGAAGCATCAATTGGCCTTCTTCCAGCGCCTCATCGGGCATTGGGGCGTCAGGCAGGAGGTATACGGTCACGGGAACGCCGCGATCTACGACCTCATCGAAGATGATGTCGCGTACTTTTGGCCACGCCATCGCCAGCCTGTCCCGTACCAATCAAAGGCATGTGTACGGCTGCATGCAGTTGCGAGGCCACTGCCGCGAGCGATGCTGAGCGCCTGGCTGAGTGCGCGGAGGCGCAGTCGCGGCTTGTTATCATCGGTCGGACCGTAGCCCGATTGGGCCACCATGCTTGCTATCCATAGGTCGTCTTTGCCCCGTGCGAGATGGACGGCTCCCAAGCGCCGCTCACTTGTGGGCCACGCCGCGTATTCTTTGCGAGCGTCGGGGTAGCGGAGCATGAGACTCCTCGCAAACCCTCTTCCTCCCCAGCGCTGCGCTTGGTTATTGACAACGTGGGCAATGACGGCGGGGCCGTCGGAGCGAGGCTCGACAGCATCGCCTCGGACATACCGGATTCCCGTCTTCGCGACCGGAACGCTCGACAGCCGGCTGAATTAGGCCGACGACTCTGGGGAACCGGTCGCCCGGATAAGGCGGAACGCCAACAGCTTGAACGTGTAGCTCCTCGTCATTCCAAGTTTCGTCTCGGGCATCGGAATACCCGACTGCGGTGCAAGCCGCTAAGACCGTTTGGCTGATCTCGTCGCCAGCCCGGACAGGCGAGTACCAGCCGCGTGACGAGACGACATAGTCAAGGCGAAAGTTTGGAGTGTCTTCGACGCGGGCTGCTGCAAAGAGTGCCACCGCCCGTCCTGTCAGTCGAACCACTCTCCGCAACAACGCTTCGGTCGAAACTCCTAGTTTCAAGCGCTGATCGAGGAGACTGACGACGTCAAGATTCTCGGTTGCCTGAATCGGAAAGGCGCCGGGGGGCATTAAGAACTCAGCGGCGGCTATGTTGCACAGGACCTCAAGCTGCCAATCGTCTGAGCGCCGTTGATCCATGTCGCGGTAGCGGGTCCGCTCAGCGTAGTCGTTGAACAACCAATGACCGATTTCATGTGCAATCGAGAATCGAACTCGCGAAGCACGGCGTTGTGGGTTGAATTCGATTCTCGGCTTTCCTTCGATGGCCACAAGGCGGGCGTCGTCCAAGTCCTGGCGGGCCACCACCTCGATTTGCAAGGCGTCCGCCAAGGAAAGGAGTCATATGGCGGTCCGATCCAACCCTGCTCCATGGCGTCTAAGGCCACCTCTCGGGACCGCTGCTCGATCCAGGCGATCGGGTCGTCCGTGACTCCTGCTTCAAGGATGCGTAGCACCGATGGATGAGTCCAGGTGATGGCGGTCATACTGCGTGAGATACCTGTTTGATTTCGCAATTATCCGCCACGCCCGCATTTTCGCACACTTGTCCTCGGAGTGTGCGAATTGCACGTACCGATTTGTAGACGCTTGTCTTTCCCTGAGAATGTATAGACGGGTTACGCAGTAAGGCATTACAGACTTCTCGACATGCAACTCCGACTGGGCTGCGGGGGCGAAGCTGTCCGCGGGCCGATGACTTCAAGACGCTGTTCCAGAGTCCGTTGATGTCTCTCAGCGTTCGGTCTCCTCAACGTCGGGGTTGCGGATGTTAGAACCAATCGCGGACTCTCGTGGACAATGCCTCGTAACTCTTCCCTACGTCTCCTCCGGCAACACGCACCGGATGAGGCTGCGCCGAAGTGGTGACCGTCGGGCCAACATGACCTTGCACCTGATTGTGGTAGCGCGGCTGCGAACGGATTCACGAACGAAGGTCTAAATGGAATGTCGACGTGCAGAAGGGCTCTCAAAGAAAGACGTCATGCGCCGCCTCAAGCCATTCGTCGCTCGCGAGGTTTTCAACGCCCTGAAGAAGGACCTGCTCTAAAAATCCGCCCAGACATTTATAGAGCCTTCTTTCAAGAGCATTGGCTCCCTATCCAGATTGGGGCATGTCGCAGCGAACTCGAACTCCGTACTGTGAGGTGATTGTCGGTCCCTTGTGACTAAGTGTGGCACCGTCCTGAATCGAGTACTCGATCGTCGGTGACCCACCGCGCTCCAAGCACTCATTCCAGAGTCTTTCAGAGTCGGCGCGCGCCTTTGTTGCCCGCTTGTGGCTGCGCCATGCGGAGAGACCCGCGATGCCCACCGCGAGACCGATTCCTACAGACCAAATCAGGTCTTCTACGGCGAAGCCGCGATATTCCTCGCTCTCTCCAGACGCATACGCATTTTGGAGAACGAATCCACCTCCAAGATCTACTTCTTCCACAGTCCAACTGAATGCGCTCTCGCGATCGTCGACTCGCACGTAAAAGTCGCCCACTCGCTCAATGTGAGCCCCGTCTGCCAACTCCTGAGAGATGTCAACGTGAATGTTCGTGACTACGAGGGGTCTCGTCTCTGGATCAACGAGAGTTCCAACGAGCGTGAGGCTCGAGCTGGTCTTTTGACTTGCTGTCAGATTTAGGGCTACTCCGTCGCCACCACGAATTACGAGGTCAAGAGTGGTCGTGTCGGTACCCATGGCGGGGTGCCACCTTTCGTGAATAGAGCAGCTGGTCGAAGCGAATTAACAGACCTCGCAGAGCCTTCTACCAGTTGGTCGAGTGTCGGTGTTAATTCGGTGCTTAGGTTCGATTTTCTTTCCTCCCGAGCACTGCTGGTTTGTGTGATAAACGGCTGGTTCTTCGGTACTTGTCGTGTAGTAATAGATCGCCAACGTTTCTCCTCCGATCGCTTCTGGAACGGACCCTACACCGGTCAATGCGCTGGCGCTCGAGGGCTCTCTTGCAGCCCCGAGTGTCACTGGGCCAGGGTAGAACTTCGAGAATGAAGAACGGGGTCGTGTCGACCGACGTCAAGTGTGAGGAGAGTCTCGGTGGGCGAGTATCGGCTTTCGAAGAGGCAGGCTCGCAAGCGGCTCGTCCAGAAGGAGCGACTGCGAGCGGGAATGTCGGCGACTTACGACATAGCGCGGCGTTGGCACCGCGCTCACCAGGCGGTGGCGCTCCCGGGGGAGGATCTTCCGTCATTCGACTGGGTCGCGCAGACGCCGCTCTCCGTCGCCGAGGGTCAAAAGCACCTCATTCGCTGGCATAACGGCACGTACACGATGACGTGGATCGGCGAGCGCCACCTCGAGGTCGGTGAGTGGATCGTCGCGAGAACGCTGTGGAACGATGCTTGGGACGGGGTCTACACGAGCGAGCGACTGATGCACGCGACCGAATTGTTGGACGTGATGCCCGCCAACGCGCGGCGTCTCTATAACGAGTACTGGCTATACAACCGTGAGCTTGACGAACTCGAGCTGACCGGTCTCTTGATGATCGCGCCGGTCGAGGAGGAGAGCGAGCAGCGCTAAGTCCCCGACGCGGTTCTTCCCTGCAGAGTTTCTGGAGTAACCGGCATGTCGGGGACAGCAGACGAACCACGTGTCACGCCAATTCGTCCAGGAAGTACGTGGACGTCGCGGCGCGCCGACGATACGATGCCCAAAAGAGGGGCGGAGGGGGTGTCATGCCACTATCGGACCACGAACAGAAGGTTCTCTCCGACCTAGAGGCGTCGCTCCTCCAACACGACCCCCGGTTCGCCAAGAGTGTTGGAAATATCAGTCTCTTCGCTCGATGGCGGCGATGGAGACTTTTGAGCATTGTCGGCTTCGTGGTGGGACTGGCGATCCTGGTCGTGTTTTTCACGCAGTCGATTCTGCTGGGACTGGTCGGTCTCGCGATGATGCTGGTGTCATGTCTTGCCTTCGCGCGCAATGCCTCACGCCCTCCCGCCCGCGAGCGCCAATGACGTCATTCAAGGACCAGATGCGTCCTTAGTGAGAAGTGGACTCGGTGACCTACGACGATTCTCGGGGCCACCGGCCGCGCACTGCTCTAGGGTAGGCGGTCTGGGGAGCCTTCAGTGGCTGAAGTCTCTGAATCAGTCCGTATTTGGGACGTGCACACCCAACAGGTCCGATGGTTCAAGCTTCCACATGCCGTTGCCGTATTCTCGTCCACGACTTCGAATCTCCCTACCCACCTCTGGTCGCTTGAGCTCGAAGAGGAGTTTGTTCACGTCGACACCAGGTTTCGGAACGATCCGTAGCCAATTGTTCAGTGGAATCGCATTCGCGTCGTTCCGTACAAAGCGAGCGGCGCCTTGATTAATGTACGTCACGACGATTGGCGCGGGCACATCCGTTGGAAGTTGGAACCACTTGCGCCCGACTTCTTCTCGCTGTTGAACCAAAGTACGCGTTAGCACTCCATAGTCAGCAAGACCACTTGACAGGTAGTCCGCGATGGGACCTCGAGAACGAACTTTCGATCGGTGAGAAGAGCCAACGCCTTGCATCATTTGGTAGTTCGCGAAGCGTCGCCAAGGTAACGATCGGGTTTGTTAATAGTTTTGGCGAGGCCAGGCACGGACGAACTGAGCAAAGCGCGATTCTCAACTCTCTGCGTCGCTTTTCGCTTAAAACGAAGAAGTCATTGCATCCTGTGGCAATTCCACGATGAACATATGCCAATTCGCTTAGACGTACGCCGCCCTCAACACCTGCTTCGTCCTAGGCCGACCCCATTTGTCTTCGCTCTTCAGCACGAATTGCGCACCACCACTAGTGACGGCCCCGTGAAGTTCTGATCGTTTCGACGATGGAGATTGGACAATTCTCGTGGATCGTCGTTCGCTCCCTTTTTCGATGAGGGTTATTGATGCCGTCGTAATTGCGCGATCAAAAATGAGTTCGCCAACTGGCAGGTTGATGATGGACTTGACGTGGGCTTCATCAAGCACGAATCGTTTAACGGCCGCCGCGTAACTCTTGTCGAGCCAGTGAGAAGGGGTAATGAATGCCAGTCGTGCCCCTGGAGCGCTTATCTCAATTGCGCGGACCAAAAATAACACATGCAGCGACGAAGTTCGATGGAGATCAAGGCCCAGGCGCTTGGTGATATCCTCGATGGATTGCACTCTTTCGTGTTGCACTGATGTCGTGATGTCGCGTGTATGGAGGGTTGCAGATAATCGCGTCCGGTTGATTCGGGGGGATCCTCAGACAGAAAGTCCGATAATCGAATTTCGACGTTATTCATCGACCGAATCCGAGCGTTACATTTCGCCATTTCCACTGCGAGAGGGTCCACGTCTACCCCAATGAAGTGTGATTTCCCAACACCCTCATGTGCTGCGGCGATTAACAGTGAGCCAGAACCGCATCCGGGATCAAACAATACCTCGGGTTCTTTTTCCAGAAGCCACCGAGCCATTACCCGCCCAACTCTGATGGGAGTGATGAACTGCCCGAGTCGTCTACGGTCGCTCCCGCTGACTGCGCGCTCAAAGGCTGATCCGATGACATCCTTTCCATCGGTCCATGCCGGATTGCCAATGTATTGGTCGAGTCCAACAAGTGCTTTTGAGAATGCGGTACGTGATGACCGCGGCCCTCGCTTCTGCTGCGTTGGTCCCAATCGGAGTAGGAACTCCTCCACTGGTGGCGATTCGGATGGCACATAGCAAATCTAGGCCACGCCCGTTACTCGTCCTATGGAATTGCCGTCCGAGTCAGTGTGACAGTGGACTGGTAGAAATGCAACTAGCGCCGCGACGACCGAGGGAGGTATGTGTCCCAGATAACTGCACAGCAACGAACTCAACGTGTTCAAGAGCTGTTGAGCCGAGATCAACAGAATGCCACCGGAGCGGCACGAAACACGACTGGTTCACCTCACAACTGGTCCTACATACTGTGACGTCATTCAAATGAAGGCGGACGAGGTTCTTCTCAACCATCGTTCACATCGAATCCGGTCTCAACTCGAAGGAGACCCAGAGTGGGAAGCCCTCAAATCTGACCCTACGAGTGAAGGAGCTCAACGCGTCATCGAATATCACGTACGCAATGCTCGGACGGAGCAAGAATTCAATGAGCTGAAGGAGTCATTGCAAAAAGTGGGGCAAGCAGAGCCTGGAGTGATGACTCACGACGGCGTGCTCGTTAATGCCAACACTCGGGCCGTGGCGATGCGAGACATGGATGATCCCGACAAGCGGAATCTTCGCGTGGCTGTCCTCCCACGGACAATCCAGTCGGATGAGATTGGTCTCTTGGAGCTGCGTCTCCAGATGCAGAAGGAGCTCAAGGTCGAGTACTCGCTGACGAATCACCTTCTGTTCATCGAGGAACTTTCCAATGACCGAGGAATGTCAGACGCACAGATTGCTAAGGAGATGTTTCCAGAGGATCCAAAGAAGGGGGCAAAGGAAGTCCCCGTCCGGCTTAAGTATCTTAGATCTGTTGCGGACGCTGCAGCGAATACCTGCGAAGCCTCTGAAGCTCAAGGACTTTGACGCTCTTAAGTTACAACACATGCGAGATGTGTACGCAACGCACGAGCGCCTTTTGGAAGAAGACCCGGCACAAGCTCACTCATATCTTGAGAACTTCCTCCTCTCGGTTCTCGTTGGCGTTGTATCGGTTCATCAGATTCGTGAGATTGATCCGGAATTTGTGGCGACGTACATGTTGCCTTCGTTGGAAGACGATGAAGCTATTGGTCAGTACGCCGTCCAACTTGCAGCTACGGACGTCACCACTGCAACCGCGCCGAAGGGCGCCAAGTACCTACTGGGTGGCAGCGCGGTGGCCGACCCGAGCGCTCCCAACATGGTGAGCCTGATCAACGCAGTATCTGGACGCGATCACAACGTTAGAGTACCCGGTTCCAATTTCGTGCTTGAACAGAAGGACGTTGTCTCCGCTGTGCGAGATGCGTACGTAACTGGAATCAAGTACAAGAAGCGCGACGAACGTGAGTCCAATCGAATTGAAGCTCCTCTTGAGGCAGTCAAGAGCGCGACGCGAGAGGTCGCGAAGGCGAGCGAAGCACTGAAAATGGCACTCGGGGATACTGACTTTGACATGACGCACCGTAAGTCACTTGAAGCAAGTTACAAACGGCTGGCAAGGACGCTGCGCTCCTTCGAAACTGCGCTCACCAAGGCCGGAGTGCTCGGCTCGTAGCCGTCACCACCTCGTGTTGAGCGTCTCGTTACAAGAGGATCCGTCCCTGGTATTGATAGCTCGGACGCGAGACGTACCCAGCGAACTGTGGAACTCCATCGGTCGCAACATGGTGAAGGGTGCGATTACGCGCGCCGACGCCACTTCAGTCACGATTCCTGTCGATCAATTCCTCGCGGCGCGGACTTGGTTGGGTCAGGCGCTGATTACGTACGACTGTGACATTGAATTTGATGCGCCTACGCAAGCGATCCTGGCTCGCTCCGATGCAGAGGGTCTTGAAGTCGAAAGTGCTCTCAGTGACCTCGTTGCTCCGATGGCTGGCGAGGAGTTACGGGGCCTCCTCGCGGCGTCTCGTTTTCAACGCGATCTTCGAGAGTTCCAGCTTCGAGATGTAGCGAAGATCGTCTCGCTCTCCCATGGGGCGAATTTCTCAGTGCCTGGATCGGGGAAGACAACTGTTACTTACGCCGTATACGAAGCCGAACGTATTCGCGGTCGCGTAGATCGTTTACTTGTTGTTGCGCCACTGTCGGCATTTGATGCATGGTTTGAAGAGTCTGTGGAATCGCTAAGTCCGCCTCCGATCATCGGAAGATTCGAAGACCGGATACCCACGGGAGCCGAGGTTGTCTTGATCAATTATCAACGCCTTGCGAGCCGCTACCGTGACATCGCAGAGTGGGTTGCCAGACATCGCTGTCACGTGGTGCTTGATGAAGCGCATCGCATGAAGCGCGGGCGGGATGGCGAATGGGGTACAGCTTGTCTCAACCTTTCTCAGATTGCTGTACGGCGTGACATCCTCACCGGTACTCCCGCGCCGCAACACCCTTCGGACTTTGTCGCCCTTCTGAATTTCCTGTGGCCGCATCGTGCGACGAGAATTATGCCTGCCGCGGCTCTGGTACCGACTCCACGCGATGGGGCGATGATTCAAGTGTCTCGGCGCCTTGATCCCTTCTTTGTGCGAACTCGCAAAGACGAGTTAGGTCTGGATCCGCCGGAGCTGCGCGTTGAACTCGTAGAGATGAAACCGATTCAGGCGGAAATCTATGCGGCGATGCGCCAGACGTTGCGACGATCTCTCGCGGGGCACGTCAATGATCAGAATTTGATTCGCGGTCTTGGTGAGATCGTGATGTACCTGCTTGAGGCGGCAACGAACCCAGGATTATTAGCGTCCGCGATCGGTGGTGAAGCTCAAACAACCAAGTGGCCGTCGAATCCAGTTCCGGCCGGAACGCAATTGTCGGAGCAGATTCTTTCGTATGCAAGATATGAGATCCCGAGAAAATTCGAGAAGCTGGCGATACTTGTCGCCGCCAATGCTGCCGAAGGCAGAAAGACTCTCGTTTGGACGAACTTCGTGACGAACATCAGCGAAATCAGTGAGCGGATACTCGCACCACATAATCCCGCGGTCGTTCATGGATCAATTCCATCGATGGCTGACGGTTCGCCGGGCAGCCGTGAGTACGAGCTCGCGCGATTCAGAAACGATGAAACATGCATGGTTCTCGTAGCGAATCCAGCGGCGATGTCCGAGGGTGTCAGTCTTCACCAGACTTGCCATGAGGCGATCTACGTTGAGAGAACGTTCAATGCTGGTCAGTATCTGCAGTCACTGGACCGCATTCACCGGCTCGGCCTACCTCCCGGTACCCAGACGCGAATGACTTTTCTTGTCAGTGAGGGCACAATCGATGAAGCGGCGGATTCGCGAGTGCGCATCAAGGCGGAGCGCCTCAGCGAGATGCTCTCAGACCCAAATTTGGTGACGATGGCCCTTCCCGACGAGGAGTCGTATGGAAACTGGATTGATGACGAAGACGTTGGTGCATTGTTCGCGCACTTGGCCGATGACGTCTGACTCGCCTGAATGGGCGTCTGACGCGGGGCTACCCACGAAACACGCGATCGAGGCGGCTGTTCACGTCGCACGTGTAGTTGGCTCGAGCCGAGCACGGCTTGCGGATGCTCATGAGTCGTACTGGCGACGCGCACTCGGAGGATCGTTTAGTCCAACCGACCTACGGATTGGTGAGGAGCTTCTACTCGCCTGCAACCTCATTGAGCTGCATGGGGACGACCTCGTCGTGACCGGTCAGCTCCTTGACCTCGTTGCTTCGGACGTAGAAGAATTCGCCGCGATCCTATGTCTCCGTGGCGTGATGGACTTCACAATTGCTCAACTTGAGAGCACCACATTCTTGACCGAACTCGCCGATTTGGTGCCTGACGGATCTAGGCGCGAGCGAATTGTCCGAGGATTGTTACGCCTCTTTGACGACGCGGCGCTAAAGGAGATCGGCGAAATCGGAGAGGAGATTGTCGCGTCGAGACTGAAGGAAGAGTTGGCCGTTTTGGGATATCCACACCTAGCTGCGAAGGTCGTTCGCGTCAGCCTCTTTGATGACACCACTGGATATGACATTTGGGCGCCGTGCATTGGAGGCGGCGAAAGGCTTCTGGAGGTCAAGTCTACGACGCGCGATCAAGATCCGATTGTCATTTACATTTCACGAAATGAGGCGAACACAGGTATTCAACGACGTGACTGGTCACTTGTCGTTTGTCGAATCAGCAATGTCGAGAGTCGGGTGGGAGACGTCCTGGGGTGGAGTACAGCGAGCGAACTCTCGATGAGCTTTCCGAGCGATACGCCGAATGGCGCTTGGGAATCAGCCAAAGTCTCGATTCCCCTGGCGTTGCTTGTTCCAGGAATCCCAGGTGGAGTCGGGTAGCGAGAACATCGCTAGAAGGTTCAATAGGAATCTGAACAGAAAGTGGGTTCGTTTGAAACAATCGGTTGAAGACCTAATTGTCGAGATTCGAAGTTTTTTGGAGGAGAACCGCCTAGTCGAATATCCACAAGCATTGAATCTGGATTTCGATTCAATCGCGCACGTTGAATGGGACGATGAGAATTGGCAGGCGTTCTTGAAGTTGGCGCCAGCCGTTGGATCCAAGGTTGTGTACGTAGGCACCTTCGAATTCTCAGCCGAAATGGACGATACAACCGGGGGCGAGGACGAAGGTGAGTCGTCGGAGAAGAAGGGGATTCCCACAATCAATGACCTTCGGTACGACGAGGACGACGATGACGCTGTAGTTCGCCTATTCGGACGAGACCACGATGGCGAGGTGAGTTCTCTAAGGCTTGCCTACG
Source organism: uncultured Acidimicrobiaceae bacterium (assembly GCA_963724865.1). Taxonomy (GTDB): domain Bacteria; phylum Actinomycetota; class Acidimicrobiia; order Acidimicrobiales; family RAAP-2; genus RAAP-2. The sequence goes on from CAVRWO010000010.1 coordinate 15,256, forward strand.
TTGCTGGCGGTGTCGCACATTCCTGGATGACATTCGCGCCTTGGTACGAAGAGGCACTATCAACCGTCGTGGAACTTCGAGAACGTCGTGAATTGGTTGGCGGTACCGTGCTTAGCAATCTCAATGAGTTACGCGATCGTTCAATTCAAGAAGACTGGGCAGCGACAGTGGCTCACGATCGAAGATTCTTCACCGCTCAAGCCATCCCGTCTGTGCGTCAACAAGCCACGCTCGAGATTCTGACCGAGATAACGGGAATTGACTCGTCGGATCCATTACTCGTAGGTGTCAGTTGGTCTACTTCATCGTCTGCTCGAACCCTGCTTCCTGAGGTCAAAAGCGAGCTAGAAGACGAAGCGATTGGACACCTTCCTGAGCTGGCATCGGAACTAGTCGGCCGTCATCCTGAGTGGGCGACCCTCAGAGTTGCCTTGCGTGAAAAATATGCACGGTCGTACCTCATCGAGGAGATAGGAATGAGTCTGCCGATGGTTGCCGGAGAGTTGGCGAGGTACAGGAAGTAGGCATGAGACTGGTGTTAGGCAACCGGAGCGCCAGTCTCCGCCGATGTTGAATGATTGGCCGGCCGTGACGGATTGCAGGAGCCCCTATGCACTTTATTGGCGTTCGGAGGGGCTTCTCTTTAAGTTGCCCTAAGCGCCGGCCAAGGACACTACGGTAGCGGCACCAACGTTGCTGAATCGATCTGGGACACATGTGAGGACGACCACTTGCGAATCACGACCGGCGGCCGCAATGACTGCGCCAAGTGCGGCCAGGCGATCAGGATCTGAGTTTCCGAGCGCGTCGTCAATGATGATTGGAATGCCCGATTCATCATCGCCAGCCACCATCTGGGCGCAGGCGAGCCTCGCTATCAGACTCACCTGCTCCTTGGCGCCGCCGGAAAGACTGTCAAAGGGAACAGCAACACCACCAATCGATCGACTCAGTATGCTCAGCGTCTCTCGGTCGATTTCAACGCTCAGTGTGGGTCCAAAGACGTAGCGACCTAGTCTCTCGATCGCCGTCTTAAGCGGAACGACATGCGCGCCCTTGGCCTCTTCTCGATGACGGGACATCACGTTGTAGAGACGCTCGACCGCTCGAGCTTGGCGATCGATTTGGGCCTTTCGGCGACACAAGGACTCCAGCGCACCGGTCGCTTCCTCCAACTTGTCGTGGAGACCAGCGTCGCCCTTAACGGTCAGGAGTGCTTCAATGTCGCGCACGTCGTCCTTGGCCAGTTCGAACTCTTCATCGATTCGGACTGATACATCTTTCGCATTTTCGAGAAGTCCGGCAATAGTTTCCGGATCCAACTCGGCAAGTCCGGACCGCTCGATGCGGAGCTGTTCCTCTGCTTCGACCAAGGCGGTCAACGCAGTTTCGACAGCGGAGTTGAGAGCCTCATCAACGAATTCGATGCGAGCGCTTGCCAACTGTTCCGTGTTCGCCTGCAGAGATTCTTGCGCTTGAGTAAGGCGTTCGCTTGATCTGGCGCCAGTAATTTGGAGTTCCTGGAGGGCGGTTACGGCCGTGTCTAATCGGCTCTTCGCCGACTTCTCGCTTGCCTCCAATTCCGCGATGCGCTGAAACAGCGCGTCACGCGTTGCGCCAGCCTGTTCTTGCGTCGAAGGCAATGAAATGCCTTCACGGGGAGAGGCTTCATGGTCAGAAATCTCGCCTTCGAGCGTGGTGAGCTCCGCCTTAATCAGTTCCGGTGTTTGGCCCTCCAAGTGACTTTCCAAAACGATTCGAGCTTCTTCAACTATTTGCTCGTTGCGCCTCCGCTCGGCGAGAATTTCTCGCGCCCGCCGCATTGGCTCATCGCCTGTGATCCCTGTCTGGCGCAGGAGATCTTCGAAGACGGCCATCGCTTCCTCGAGGTCGCTCTGCCTTTCCTCTACGGATGCTCCTCCCGAAACCCGAACTTCCGCGACTTCGGGAAAGACGATGGTCAACTCGCGCCCAATCGGCATCTCACGCAACTCCGCCTTTTTGAGAGAGGTTCTCTCGCCATTCACATCAATGGCCAGGTCGGCCATCGCACTAACTACTACGGGCGGATATTCCGCATCGAGTGCAGCGCGGAGCCTGATGACTGATTGAAATACGTCGGTCATTTGGTCAACAAGTTCTTGGTCGATGAGGCACGTCGAGATAAACCCCGTGGCGGCGATGCTATTAGAAGAGGCGTCGTCGATTCTTTCGATGCGCTCTCGTAGTAGTCGAACCCGAACGGTCTTGCGGAAGTAGTCAACGTCCGCTTGGGCTTTGGCGCTCTGCTTACGCGCGCCAGCGAGTTCCTCTTGAATCTCGTCCCGGCGCGCTCGCGCGTCCCCTTCTTCCTGCGTGGCTTGCACGATGGCTGGTTCTTGAGATGTTTTGTCGGCGACGAGGTCGTCCAATGCGCTCTGGGCATCGAGGACCGCATTGACAAGCCGTTGGCGCTCGGCAAGTCGAACCGACGCTAGTCGCTGCTCTGACTCTGCGCTGCGCACGTTGGCAGTCAGGTGCTCGACTTGAGTCGAAGCCTCTTCGATTTGGCGCTGCTTGGCGTACAGGTCACCAATCTCTGCTCGGTGATCAGTGCGTCTTGCGTCGAGTTGAAGAACGCGTATCCGCAGCTCGCCGAGCCGGTCGGCTGACTCCTCCAATTCTTCGACTGCGCCAGTCAGTACAGAAACGACGGATTCTTGGGCAGCACAGCGCTCATCGAGTCGAGTTCGATCTGCCACTGGCCGTCCGGTAGTCGGAGTCACGTAGCGCTTGCGCTCTTGTTCGACGAGTGACCAAAGTTCAATCTCGCTGCCCGAGGAGTCTTCGACACGGCCGGAAGCGGCGTCAAGCGCATCTTGCAGCGAGGGGCATTCACTTACTGACGCTTGCGTTATCTCCTTGCCTTGCTGGAATCGCAGCGCGCGCCAAAGGTCCACATCAATGTTTGCCCCGAGAATCTCCAGCATCCGATCGTGGGCGGGTCGACCCGCCAAATCATCGGTAGAAGGCGCGAAAATGCGAAGACTCGTCGATTGACCCCTAAGCCAGCGCTTCGTGAAAATCACGTGGTACCCGCCTGCCGTGAGCTCGACTTCCACTTCCGGGCCGACATCTCGGCCAATCGGGCGATACGACTTGATGATCTGCTTAGTCGAACTGTCGTACTCGGAGAAAATTAGATCGAGTCCGAGCGCCACGCTCGTTTTGCCTATCTCATTGGGGCCCTCGATGATCGTCACTCCACGAGGAGCAAAGGTGATCTCGCGATCCTCGACGCCGCGAAAGTCCTTGAGCCTGACACGAAGAATTCTCATTGTGTACCTCCAGCAAGTCGAAAGAGGACGCCAAGCGCATCGCGCGCCTCCTCCGCGTCGCTGTCGTTTCCGGCGGCGCCGTCGAGCAGTTCCTGCAAGGTGGCCTTCGCGAATCCGGCAACGTCGATCGAGTCAACGTCGGCGGAGTCGGGTATGACGTGGAGGTCCGTGGCGCGCTCACCAAGTTCGAGGGCGGCGAGAAGGTCGCGATTGCCATTGAGTACCCGTTCTAGGTCAGCGTATTTCGCAACGCTGAGAGTTCCGACAAAATCCAGCTTTACTACGGCGTACTGCTTGTTCTCAATGTGATCAAGCCAGTCGCTTACGGCACCAATGTCATCGTCATTATTGACTTCGAAGAGCTTTCGATAGAAGTGCCAGTCTCCGACCTCGCGCGCTTGGACATCAATCGAGCCCTCGCCGAGAGTGACAACGATGACCTGGTTCGGTTGCGTCTCGTCGTAGTCGGTCACCAGAGGGGATCCCGAATACCAGACTCTTCCTGTAGTTCCGACCTCCGTGAGTGAGTGCCTGTCGCCAAGGCCCACGTAGTCCACGACCCCGTTGGATATGAAGCGCTCTATATCGGCACAGCAAATCAATGAGGGTTTGCCAAATCCAGGCATCACGGTGTCAACAACCCCGTGACCAACTACAACGCGGTGCACACCGTTCGCGACTTCAAGTTCAGCGCACGCTCGCGAGACCAGATCTTCGAGAGGCTCCTTGGAGTCCCATGGTGCTCCGATGATCTCGACTCCTATTTCATCAAGGAATACAGGCGTTGAGCTCTCGAGGACGGTGACGTTCTCTGGGCAATTGCTCGCAAACATGGCACTGCGGTAGATGGAGGCCGCGTTGAGTGGATCGTGATTGCCAGGGAGTAAGAAGACCGGTACGTTGAATCCGCGCAAAGCGTCCAAGCTCCGAATAACCACTTGTCGATCGAGGAGGTTGGATTCAAAGACATCGCCACTCACGATGACAAAGTCGCAATTCTCGCTCGTTGCAAGTTCTCCGATTCTGCGCACCACGTCAAGCCGGGCCTGAGAAAAGCGCGCCTGCGCTTCGCCTTCGAGGAAGTGGCGAGTCATTCCTAGTTGCCAATCGCCGGTGTGTATGAATTTGACCACGTGAGGCCCCTTCGCCACAGTCACACCGTCCATCTCATCAGGTTTGAGTAACTGCCACGCCGACTGACGAGTCATTCCTAAACGATGCTCCGATGGTTGCTCACGTCGCGCCAAGCTCGCGCGCACGTTTTACGAATCGCGGAAAGGGTCAACTAAGCCGGGATGTCTTGTCTGCTGGCCCGGGGCGAACCTTCTCTTCGCATTGACACAGAATCAAGTCGTTGCCTCTGTGGTCGAACTCTCCGTTGCACCATCTGTCTGGTATGGTAATGGTATGAAGACAACCATTGACAAGGCAGGCCGTCTGGTCGTTCCGAAGGTGCTTCGGGATCGGCTGGGGCTTCATTCCGGCGAGGTCGAAATCACAGCCGATGGCGCCTCACTTCGCGTCGAGCCCGTCTTCGACGACTCGCTCGTTGAGAAAGACGGTCGCCTCGTCATACATTCCTCCAATGCCGCGATCACGGATGAGCTCGTCCGGGAGTTGAAGGATGCCGACGAAAAGTAGTGGAGTGGACGTTCTGGCTGACACGAGCGTGGCGGTTGCCGTCGTCGTCGAGGATCACGAGCACCACGCGGCGACACTTCGCGTCATTGGCAACCGCAGCTTGGGTCTGGCCGGTCACGCCGCATTCGAATCATTCTCGGTCCTGACGCGCCTGCCTCCGCCAGCTCGCAGATCGCCCGAAGCAGTCGTGCGATTGCTGAGCGCGAATTTTCCGTCAATTAAGTACCTGACTGCGTCAGGTGCCGAGGCGCTCTTGCCAAAATTCGCGAGCCTCGGAATTGCCGGTGGATCCGTGTACGATGCGCTCGTTGGAGCCGCGGCCCTCGAGAGCGGTCTGGTCCTATTAACGCGCGATGCACGAGCTATACCGGTGTATAGGGCGCTGCAAGTCGGCATCGAAGTGATTCGCAATTAGCGGCTTTGAACCGAGCTGGGCTTCTCGGAGACTCTGACCAACTACTCAGGGCGAATCAACGTCTCCTCTGCGAAGATGAACGTGGCATCTCGGAACGGATCTCGACCTATGGTGGAGGATTTCTTTTGAAGTGTGCAATTGTTCGTCGATCTAGCCATCCTGAACGTGAGCACGAGACACCTCTAAAAGCGCTGATTGTCACGCTCTCGCTGGCCGCTTTGAAGCCAGCGCCACCGAGACTCACGACGACGGGACCGTCAGTTACATTCGATTGCGCGGCTCCCGCCCACGCCGTTGCAGACGTGGGCTCGACCCAGAACCCCGCGTATGCCAACTCTCCCGTCGTTGACCCGGGAACGAACAGACCCTCCTCGCCAGCACGGCGGAAGGGCGTTCCGTGAGTGTACGGAGCACCGAAGTACGTCGGCCAGGTATCGGGGAGCGTCAAAGCGTACGAGCGCGACGGGCCCCCGCCCTTTGGTCGCAGCGCGCATCAACCGCAGGGAGATCGTTTGGTCGCCACCGATCGCCACGAGACGCTGACTACCGCCCATCGTTGGGGGCGCGCCCCGTTCGATTTGAGCGATCGCCTCTTGGATATCGAAGGGATTGCACGAAATGTCATCCGCGTCGACTACTTGTTGGAAGCGGAACGCTCGACGTTGAGCGCCGGGTTATAGGGCCGGAGCAAACGCGACGACCGATGAATTTGTGCCGGACCGAAACGGGTGCCCGGACAATAGGCGACACCCGCATCAAAGGGGACACCGACGACTGCGGCGTCGTAGGTTGCGAGGTCTTCGCGCCGCGGCCGTCGCGCGAATGTCGAGAGCCTCCCGTACCAGGAACTTCCAACCCGCTGACCTGACCAACGATATCTCTGGGATCAGTCGCTCCCGACCTCGCTTCTCAGTGATTCCGTCGAATCAAGAGTGGATTCGTGCTCGCGGACAGACTTCGTTGAGGCGAGTCGTAACAAGAAGTACACGGCACCGCCAACAATGAACCCTACGTAGAACGCAATGTCGCCGTAGTAAAGCCAGTGCGAGGACGCCCAGCCCACGTAGAGCGACGTATCCATAAACGGGACGGCCGCGAGGAACCCGACCAGCATGGCGACGAGCGCATCCCAGCGCGTGTGAAGCGAATCGAACTCGATGATGTGGCTCACGTCCATCTCCGCCCTGTGGCGCCACCAGTCGACGATTTGAATCGCCGCAAACGGCGGAACCCAGTAGGTAGCGAATAGGAGAACGTTTTCGAACTTCGTGGCCAGGTCGCCCGTATTCAGCCAGAGCGTCAGTACGAAGGCAATGCCTGTGACGATAATGGCAACATACGGCCTTTTGATTCGTGCTCCAGCGGCCTGAAGCGCCAAGGATCCCGAGTAGTCGTTCATCGCGTTCACCGACACTGTGCCGATCCAGATGGCGACGAGCGCAAGTCCACCCAGCACTCCTCCACCCAGCAAGTGTTGAATGCCGCCCGACGTGTCGTGGACGGCGAGCGCCGCAGCGGCGAGCCCCAGTATCTCGACCCAAATCGACGAGAGTGACACGCCCGAGAGCGAGAGCCAAAAGATCTTCTGCCTCGACGCGTCGGGTTTCATGTACCGGCTGTAATCCGACGCGTACGCGCCCCAAGAGATCACAAAGCTCGCCGAAATAGTCGTCATGAGAATGAAGCCGCCTACCAGCGAGCCCCCGTGAGCCGTTGCCGGCGCGTGCCAGTTGCCGATGTTGACGAGTTTTACGGTGATAGCGACGAACATTGCGCCGAGGACGATTGACATCCATTTTTGAAATAGGTGCATCACCTCGTAGCCAAACAGACCGAGTGCGCCTTGCATGACGAGAACGATGAGCAGGCCAAACCAAAACGGCACGTGAATGAGGATGTGGATCGCCTCCGCACCGAAGATGGCGTTGATGGCGTCCCACGCGATCGTCGACAACCACTGCAGGGCTCCGGGAACGATCACGGTCTTGCCAAATGTGAGTCTCGCGAGCGGTATCTGTCCGACGCCAGTTACTGGTCCCCACGAGCCAAGGATCGCGACGAGGAGCCCTCCGAGCACTGTGCCGAGCACAATGCACACCACGCCAAGGGCGAAGCCAACTCCGATATAGCTGACCGTGCCGAGTGTTCCGATGAAGAAACCGGCGGGCACGAGATTGGGCGTAAACCACACGGTGAAGATGCGGTGTAGCCGTCCGTATCGGTTGTGATGGGGAATCGGCGCCATGCCGTGCATTTCAAGAGTGGTCTCCCCCTCCCGCGATGGCATGCTGCCCGCGTAAACACTGCTCGCATCGTTCTCCATTTCCCTTGAGGATTTATTGTCCATTATTTCTTCTCCCTTCAGGACCTGTGTCCTAGAATTTCTGTGTCGCACATCCGTTGCTCACCGACGCCACCAACGCTGCGCGGCGACGCACTTTCAGTTTTCGCCCTTCCCAATTACGCCATTCGCGTACGCATCAATCGTCCCTCGGGATCGTCGTGCATCGGACAGACGGCAAATTGATTGACGCCCAGTTGGTCCAGTTCGACGAGCCGCTCCCGGTGCTGCTCAATAAGTCCGAGCAGGCAGAAGCAATCGATGGTCTCGAGTGCTGCATCGATGATCACGTCCACCGGGCGTTGACGCTCTTCATCGACGCAGTGGAGCTGCTTATGCCCATGCGGCGCGTTGATGTAGGCATCTTCATATCTTTGGCTGGGAAATCCGCCGTGGCTCGAGGCCCTGAGCACGCGCGTGTCTCGCGATCTCTCCCATGGTGGTGATCCACACGTTTGGCGTATTGACGGCTTGCTCCATCACTTGGGCAAGTGCGGCGGCACGCGATGGTCGCCCTGATAGGAAGGGGTGGGCTGTGAGTACGAAACAGCCACCTTCGCGCGTTGTGGCCTCGAACTCGAGCGACCACATTTCGCGACACTTCTCTGGGCTCTCGATCTGTCCCTGGTCAAAGAGGTTTGGCAGGTAGCAGTACTGCTCCCAATCATCAAGCGCCCAGTGAATTGGTATCTCTATGATGCTGCCTGAGCCGTTGCCGGTACGGAGTTCGTAGGGGCTGTCGCCGTCCATGAGGCTCGAGTCATATAGAAAGCCTCGTTCGGCCAAGAGGCCGGGGGACCGGTAGTTGAGTTCCCACATTGGTGCTCGATAGCCGACTGGTCTGACGCCTGCGACATCTTCGAGCGCAGCGAGCCCCCTTTCCAGGTAATTAATCTCGGAGGCCTCGTCGGCCTCGCCCAATGCTTCGTGAAGAAAGCCGTGGTGGGCGATCTCATGTCCCTCGGCTGCGATCATTCGCACAGTCTCGGGATATCGGAGCGCAGTGTAGCCCGGAACGAAGAACGTCGCCTTGATCTCCAATCGTCCGAGCAACTTCAATAGTCGAGGCACGCCGACGAGAGGACCATACGACTGATGCGTCATTACGCTCATTCGAGACGATGCACTGGGCGCGAACGAAAGAACCGCTGATTCCGCATCGAGGTCGAAGCAAAACGCTGCAGCGGCGGTCGCGCCGATAGGCCACGTGGAGCAGTATTCGCCGCTCACCGCAGTCGCGCCGCCTCGAAGAGTGCCACGTACTCATACGCCAGATTGGCCGCAACGATGCCGGTGATCTCGGCATGGTCGTACGGGGGCGAGACTTCGACCACGTCGCCCCCGACAATATTGGCACCGAGAAAACCGCGCACAAGCGCCATCAATTCTCGGCTATTAAGACCGGCGGTCTCGGGGGTCCCCGTACCGGGGGCGAATGCAGGGTCCAGCACATCGATATCGATTGACAGGTATGTAGGTAGATCGCCAACCTGTTCACGCAGTCGTTCCACAATGGCGGGGATACCGAGCCGGTCGACTTCGAGGCAATTGATCATCCGAAAGCCCATGGCCGCGTCTTCGTCAAGGTCGTCGGTGCCGTACAGCGATCCCCGGATTCCAACATGGGCGCTTTGTTGCGGCACGAAGAGGCCCTCCTCGGCGGCTCTCCTAAAGGGTGTTCCGTGCGTATAGGGGGCTCCGAAATACGTCGGCCACGTATCCAAGTGCGCATCGAAGTGAACAAGGGCGACTGGTCCATGGAGTTTCTTCATTGCGCGAAGGATTGGCAATGAGATCGTGTGGTCACCGCCGAGTGCTACGAGCCGTTGGCCTTCTCTCGTTAGGTGGATCACGCCCGCTTCAATTTGAGAGATCGCGTCATCAATGTCAAAGGGATTGCAGGCGATGTCACCGGCGTCGACCACCTGTTGATGCTTAAAGGGCTCGATATTGAGCGACGGGTTATATGGTCGCAGCAGCCGCGATGACTGACGGACGTGTGCTGGCCCAAAGCGTGCACCTGGGCGGTATGTGACGCCAGAATCGAAGGGAATTCCAACGATGGCTACGTCGTAGTGAGCCACGTCTTCGCGTCGTGGCAAGCGTGCGAATGTTGTCAGGCCAGCGAACCTTGGAGTTTCGAGTCCATCGGTCTGCCCGACGGGTGGTGGTGAATCACTCATGCCCTACTCCGCACCTCTCCACCGTTCACGTGCAGAATGGTTCCAACCATTGCACCCATTCGTCGGTCCGCCAAAAAGGCTACGCCCGCCGCAATTTCGTCCGGCCGGGCGACGCGACCCAGAGGGATGTTTTGAGCGTAGAAAGCTTCTATCTCATCGACGCTGGTGCCCGCAGCCTTCGCGTCTACTTCTAGCTGCGGTGTCGAGGTGACGCCAGGAGCGATCCCGTTGACGAGGATGCCCTCGGGCGCGAGCTCGCGTCCTAGGGTCTTGATCAGCGCCACGAGGCCCGCCTTAGATGCGGCGTACGCAGTTGCGTCGGGCCATCCGATCACTCCCCAGTATGAGGACACGATCACAATGCGTCCGGCGCCAAGGGCCCGCATCGAAGGAAGCACCGCTTGGATGAGGTGAAATGTCCCGGTGAGATTGGTGTCAACGACCTTCCACCAATCATCGGGCGAGTGTTCCAAGAAGGGCGACATTGACATGTAGGCAGCGTTACAAACGAGGGTTCCGATAGGTCCCGACGTCTCGACCAATCCCTCCACCATCGCCTTCACTTGTGCACGATTGCAGATATCGGCCGGCGCGGCGACACCGCGGATTTCTCGCACGATATTGTCCATCGTCGGAGTAGCCGCAATATCGTTTACCGCCACCCGCGCTCCGGCCGCGGCAAAGCGCCGTGCAATGGCGGCGCCAATGCCTTGAGTGGCCCCGCTCACGAGTGTCAATGATTTGCAATCCAAATCGGCGTCCGAGGACACTAGATCACCGCCCCGCTGTTGACGGAAACGACCTCTCCTACCGCGAAGCTTGCGGTGTCCACGAGGAACTGAACAGCGACTGCTATCTCGTCGGGGTGCGCGAGTCGACGCGCCGGCAGCGTGTCGAGGTACTCACGGTTCCGCCACGGTGAGTCCCAGGCAAGCAGGGGAGTGTCGCAAGGTCCTGGTGCGACCGAGTTCACTCGCACTCCCTTGGACGCGACTTCAACCGCGAGGCTGCGTACGAAGCCGATGATTGCTCCCTTGGCCGCCGCGTAGTGCGCGTCCTGATCTCCGCCGCCAATCGCCAACTCGGACGACACCGCCACTATCGAGCCCCGACCGCGGTCGAGCATGCCCGGTAACGTAGCTCTGACGATGTTGGTGAGTCCACCCAGGTGTACCCGGAGCATCCGGTGCCACTGGGCGTCGCTGATCTCCGAGAACCGGATCATCTCGTAGTACCCAGCTACGCTCACGACGGTGCCGATAGGTCCGAGTTCTGAAGAGACGCGCGTAACCGCTTCGTTGACGGCTTGGGCGTCGCTCACGTCACCAATGCAGGAGAGATCGGTGTCCGACTCCGCGAGGTCGAACCCAACAACAGTGTGTCCCGAAGATCGAAGAATTCGAGCCACGCTCGCCCCGATGCCGCTCGCAGAACCCGTAACGAGCGCTACTTGGGGATACGGTTCACTGTTTTCAAGTATTTGTGAGGTCGACATCCTGGATCCCCTCAAGTGTGCCCTGGCGAACGTGCGCGCCACCATCTCGATAGATCCACAGGTACAAAATGGTACCGAGTACCGCCAGGCCTGCCACCATATAGATCGCGCTCCACTCCAGGAAACCTCCGCCGTAGAGGTCGGCGCGTGGCCACAAAATGTTGATGATCTCGAATGTGAGCCAGACAGACGCCGCATAAGTGATCAGCGACCCCCATCTACCGAGCGTCCAGGGTCCCGGGATCCACTTGCCTCGCGAACGAACCCATGCGGCCCCAAAGACGGGAAGCGCGTAGGCAATGAAGAAGCCCGCGCTGGTGAAGTTGATGAGCGTGCCATAGATCTTCGGTGAGTTGATAAACGGAAGAGCCGCCGCGATGACACCAGTGAAGATGACCGCGTTGTATGGGAGCTTTTCGTGTTTGGTCAACTTGATAAAGAACCTGTGGGCAGGCAAGACCCGATCTCTGGCGTTAGCCCAAATGCAACGCGAGACGGCAGCCTGCACGGCCATGAAGCTCGCTAAAAATCCAATCATGAAGAGGAACTGGAATCCACGCGCCGCGCCCGAACCGAAGTGAACCTTTAAGGTGGCCGCGATCGGGTCGAGGACTCGCCCGGACAACACTGCACCGAGATTCGGAACTGAAATCGTGAGCGCCAAACTGATATAGAGGACGATGAGACCAACGGCCACGAGGGAAAAGAAGATCGCTCGTGGCACGGCCCGCGCAGGTCCGTCCACCTCCTCGGCAACGGAGCCCGCAGACTCGAAACCCAAAAACGACCAGCCGGCGACGGCCATAGCGGCGAGGAACGGTCCCGCGAAATACGCACCGCCGTGGAAAGATCCGGCGCTATGAAAGAGGTCGCTGAAAGGGTTGACTCGGTAGCCGATCAGCAGGATCGTGCCAAGGACGACGGAGCAGATGACCTCGGCCGCGATCGAGAAGAAAAAGAAGTACTTGAGGAACTTACGTCCAGCGATGTTGACCGTGCAGGCAAACACTGTCAACGCGATGGCGACGAGCGCCTGTTCATTGTGGCTCGCAGATGTTACGCCGAGCACGCCAAGGAGGAAGCCCGCGGCGCCATAGGCGAGCGTCGCGAGGGCAATGGTCAGGCCCCAGATGTACGCCCACGCGGTGAACCACCCGAAGCGCGGATTCACCAAATACCGGGACCACTGATACACGGACCCCGCCAGCGGGAACCTCGATGCGACATCGCCGAAGACGCCGGCGACTAGAAGCTGGCCGATGAGCACGATAGGCATTGCGAACCAAAATCCGGCTCCGCAAATTGCGACGATGATGCCAAAGACCGTGTAGATCGACACGATTGGTGAGATGTCCGAGAACGCCAAAGCGAAGATCGCACGAAAGTTGAATCCGCGCTTGAGAGTGAGATGGCTCTCGATCCTGTCTTCGGCGATCTCCTCCGCCGTCTCAACGCCGTGAACGTCTGGAACGTCCGTCATTAAATCCCCCCGGGATCGAAACTTTGCGAAAGCGTACGACGGCTGAGTCGTCCAAACTAGTGTTGAATTGATACATATCAAAACGTCTCTTTAGACATTCGTATAAGGTAACTATGGGGGAGTCATGGCAATCACGGTGCGAGAGCTCGTTGGTCTGCCCCATCTGCGCATCGATACCCTTGGCGGCAACGCCGGACTTGATCGCGTGGTGACCTGGGCTCATTCGTCTGACCTTGAAGAACCATGGGGATGGCTCTCCGGTGGTGAGCTTCTAATGAAGAATGGTCGAACCCTTCCTCGCACAGAGCGCGAGCAGATTAATTTCATACGGGGCCTCGCCGACGCGAACACCAGCGCGCTTGTCATCGGTTCTGATCCCGAGTCACCCGAAGTGTACGAGGGCGCGCTGCGCTGCGCGGATGACCTTAAGATGCCGGTACTCAGGGTTCCGTACTCGATGAGTTTCATCGTTCTGAGCCGAGCCGTCGCTGACGCGCTTCTCGGAGAAGAAGCGTCACGGATTGCGCGCACTGAGAAGATCTACGACACGATTCATGGAGCTGTCGCTGGAAACGCACCCGGCCATTTTCTTGCCCTGCTGAAAACTCAACTGTCGTGCGATCTCTACATCATCGATTCCCAAACGCTGCAACCCATCCTTACCGATACACCTTCACTCCCCAGCGCCTTGCGTGATCGAGTTCGCGATGAGATCGAGATGTCGCATGGATCGTTTCCCGGCGTGCTCCGCTTCGCCGGCCCAGGTAGAACGAAGGTGGCGGTAGTGGAGGTTCCCCACGAAGAGCCCACGTTTCTCGTGGCCGCCTTTGGGAATCGACAACCTCACGATCTTGAGCTTCTTCAACACGCTGCCACTGCCGTGGCGGTGGAGGTGGCTCACGCGTCCCTTCGAAGTGAGAATCAGCGACAACTTGGCACTGAACTTCTCGCAAATCTTATTGAGCGGCGTCTCGACTTCGCGTCGGGCGCTTCTCAGCTTTACCAGCATGGATTGTCAGCGCCATCGAGTCGCTTGCTCGCCATCCAAGGTGCAGACGTCAATGTCGAACGACATGTGCACATTGGTTTGCGTCGAAGGGAGGTCCCGCACCTGCTGTTGCGGCGGGAAAAGACTCTGTTCCTCTTGCTCGAAGAGGGCCCTGACGCCGAGCTGAGTGAGGCCCCGTTGGCGATGGGCTTCGTGTTAGAGCGCCTGGGGCAAGGCTGTGTCGTGGGCGTGAGCAACCCACTAGGCGATCCGGCTCGAATGTCCGTGGCTACCAGCGAGGCACTGTGGGCGCTCGCTGGTGCAACCTCGGAGTCGCCGGCCGTGAAGTACGAAGATGCCTCGCCACTGCCAGCTCTCCATAGCCAGGAGGAGGCGAATGCACTTATCAATCGAGTTCTCGGTCCGCTGATTGCGTACGACACTGCGAACGGTACCGAACTTATGCGGTCACTGTCCGCCTTCTTCGCGCGCAGCGGTCATGGCAACGTTGCGCTGACCTTCTCCACGTACACCGACAAACCGTTATCTACCGGATGCGTCGGGTTGAGGAGATCGCCGGTCGCACTCTCTCGGAGACCGAAGACATCTCGATTCTCTGGCTCGCACTACGCGCTCATGAGATTCTCTATACTCACGTGCCCAATGTTCTTGGGACGCACGAGGATCGAGATCCCGCAGGGCCGTTGGTGAACGTGTCAACGCGGTCCGACCGTTGAAGACGCGATTGAGGCGTCGGCGAACATTGAGGCCACATGTTCGAAGTCGTCCCTAACGAGACCGACAGTCAGGCGTAAGTGTGGCATCGCGTCGTCATTCGACATAAATGGGCTACCGACCGCTGCCCCGATGCCGCGAGTAACGAGATAGACCATCGCGGAGGTTTCGTCTTCGACGGGCAGCCAGAGATTCAATCCATCTCCGCTCTCGATGGTGACACCGCGGCGCTTGAGTTCCGACGTGATCATCGAGCGACGGTGCGAATAGGTCGCTCTTGCGTGTTCGACTTGCTCTTTGGATTCGGTATCTGTGAGCAGACTCAGTAGCACGCCTTTGTAGTAATCGGCTCGTCCATCCCTGTCCGAGGAGCCGCCGCTCTCGAATGCTATCCATCAGTATCGTCGGTCCGCTCATGGCGGCGATGCGCAGATCGGGTCCGTGCGATTTTGAGAAGCTGCGAATGTGCACGGTTTGATTCGGCAACCACGCCCCGAGACTGATTGCGGGGGTCGTCGCAATGGCTCCCGCCGAATCATCTTCGACAATGACGACAGGGCTGGCTTTCAAGAGTCCCGGCGAGCTCTCGTGCCCTTCGAGGAGTCAGAGAGGCCCCCGTCGGATTATGGGCTCGGGGTTGGAGAAACAACGCCTTCGGTCGATGTGCAAGAGCATCGTTCAATTCAGCTGGTACCAATCCTGCGCCGTCAATGTTGACGCCAATTGTGCGCACTCCAATTGCGTCGAGGAGGTCGAGCAACGGTGGAAATGTCGGATTCTCGACGAGTGCAATGTCCCCGAATCGAAGCACTTGGGCGGTGACTTGGTTCAGTGCATCCATTGCGCCGTCCGTGATCGCGAAATGGTCGACTTCGTAGGGCCAATCGTCGCTAAGCACATCGGCGAGTCCGGGAATGGTCGGATCGTCTAAGTAACTTCCCGTCGTACTTGCACGGTGCAGATTCTTGAGTGCGGGGACAAGGCTTGGAAGCAGCGTCGCGTCGGGCACGCCGGTTGAAAGATCGAGTCCGTAGAGACTCGAATTATCCAGGGCTCGACGATACCGAGCAGGACCGGGGCCCCCTCTCGTCATGATCACGTGCCGTGGCGTCCAGCGGTACGAATGGCGCCCGCCTGGGAAAGAATTCTCCACGCCGTACTCACGGTGCTCGGCGACAGACCGAGTTCGTCGGAGACGACGCGAATGGCCGGCAATCGCGATCCCTCGGTAATGGACCCATCTCCGATGGCTTCGCCAATGGCCTGAGCGAGACCTTTGCTGGTTCGTTCGACCAGGTGCTCCTGGATCACGTGGGATATATTTGTAACCATACAAAGATCCTATTGTATGGTTGTACGACCATATGTAGACTCGCGCCCATGACAAATGATGTTGCGCACTGGATAGATGGCGATTCCACCGCGGAGCACCGCAAAGAAGGGGATACGAGATGACATCAACCCACGCTGAACTCCTGGATCGGCATCGCCGAGTGATGCCGAGCTGGCTCTCGCTCTACTATGACGAGCCGATCGAGCTCGTGAGCGGTGAGGGTCGCCACGTCACCGATGGGCAGGGAACCGTCTACCTCGACTTCTTCGGTGGCATCCTGACGACGAGCACCGGCTACAACGTGCCCGAGGTGGTCAACGCCATACGCGAGCAAGCCGGCCGTATGATGCACACCTCGACCCTGTACCTCATCCGCCCGATGATTGAACTGGCCGAGCGTATCGCCCAGCTCTCGACCCTGGAGGACGCGAAGGTGTTCTTCGTCAATTCGGGAAGCGAAGCCGTGGAGACCGCCCTGATGCTGTCATGTTCGGCGCGCGCGTCGAATCAGGTGCTGGCGCTTCGCAACAGCTACCACGGCCGCTCCTTCGCCGCCATGTCGGTGACTGGTAATCGCTCGTGGTCGTCGTCGAGCCTCAGCCCGTTTAATGTTCACTACGTCTATGGTGGCGACCGACTGCGCAGCCCCTTGGCGCGCTCGGCGACGAGGACTTGGTCGCCGCTTGTGCCCGCGACCTTCGCGACGTGATCGAGACGGCGACCTCGGGCGACGTGGCTTGCCTGATCGCCGAACCGATTCAGGGTGTCGGTGGGTTCGTGGTGCCGCCGAACGGATTCTTCAAGGCGTTTAAGGACGTGCTCGACGAGTACGGAATCCTTTTCGTCTCAGATGAGGTCCAGACTGGCTGGGGTCGGACCGGAGAGTCTTTCTGGGGATTCGAGGCACACGGCGTGACGCCCGACCTGATGACCTTCGCCAAGGGACTCGGCAACGGGCTCGCCATCGGCGGCGTCGTGGGGCGCGGCGAGCTGATCGACTCGGTCCGGGCAAATTCCATCTCTACCTTCGGCGGCAATCCCCTCGCGAGCGCCGGCGCCCTGGCTAACCTTGAGTACCTTCTCTCAAAGGACCTACAGGCCAACGCTGCGAAGGTCGGCAGCTACCTGATCGGTCAGCTGCGTGAGCGGACGGGCTCGCTCGGTCTGGTCGGCGAGGTTCGCGGAAAGGGGCTGATGATCGGGGTGGAGCTGGTCCAGCCCGGAAGCCTGATCCCGAATCCGGCCGCCACCGCCCTGGTTCTCGAGGCGTGCCGGCGCGGTGGAGTGCTCGTCGGCAAGGGCGGATTGCACAACAACGTCCTGCGCATCGCTCCGCCGATGAGCGTCACCATGGACGAGGCCGCGCACGCCGTCGAGGTGCTCGTCGACGCGCTGGCCACGATCGACAGCCACAACGAGCGAGTCGTGGCGGGCCGGCCATGAAACGAATCACGCACTGGATTGACGGGAAGCCCTTCGTTGGCGACGCGGAGCGCCACGGCAAGGTCTTTAACCCAGCGACCGGCGTCCAGAGCGGCGAGGTAGATTTCGCCTCGGTCAGCGAAGTCGACGCTGCGGTCGCGGCCGCGAAGGCGGCCTTTCCCGACTGGCGCGCGACCTCGCTCGCCAAGCGCACCGCGGCGTTGTTCGCGCTGCGAGAGCTCCTCGTCGCCCACTCGGGCGAACTGGCCGACCTCATCACGAGCGAGCACGGCAAGGTGAAGAGCGACGCGTCCGGCGAGGTCGCGCGCGGGCTCGACGTCGTCGAGTACGCGTGCGGTATCGCGCAGCTGATGAAGGGCGAGTTCACAGAGAATGCGTCGACGGGCGTGAACGTGCACTCGGTGCGCCAACCCCTGGGCGTCGTGGCGGGCATCACGCCGTTCAACTTCCCCGCGATGGTGCCGATGTGGATGTTCCCGCTCGCCATCGCGACGGGCAACACGTTCGTACTGAAGCCGTCGGAGAAGGACCCGTCGTCGTCGATCCTCCTCGCTGAGCTCGTCGCCGAAGCGGGTGTGCCCAACGGCGTCTTCAATGTCGTCCAAGGCGACAAGGTCGCGGTCGACAGAATTCTCACTCACCCCGACGTCGCGGCCGTGAGCTTCGTTGGCTCGACGGCCATCGCTCGCTACATCTACGAGACCGCTGCCCGCGAGGGCAAGCGCGTCCAAGCACTCGGCGGCGCGAAGAACCACATGGTCGTCCTTCCCGACGCCGACCTCGCCGACGCCGCCGAAGCTGCCGTCAGCGCCGGGTTCGGGTCGGCGGGCGAACGCTGCATGGCTGCATCGGTCTTGGTCGCCGTCGGCGGGTGCGGCGACGAGCTGGTCGATCGAATTCGCGATCGGGTGAACCGCTTGGCGGTCGGGCCGGGGACTGACGCAGCGTCCGAGATGGGTCCGCTCGTCACCTCCGAGCACCGCGACAAGGTCGCGTCCTACCTCGGCATCGGCCAGTCCGAGGGCGCGTCGATCGCTATCGACGGCCGTGACCACGACATCAATGGAGACCCCGGTGGCTTCTGGCTCGGGCCCTGTCTCATCGACTACGTCACCGAGGACATGAAGGTCTATACCGACGAGATCTTCGGTCCCGTGCTCTCGCTCGTGCGCGTTGACACGCTGGACGACGCCATCGGACTCATCGACCGCAACGGCTACGGCAACGGGGCGGCCATCTTCACCAGTGACGGGGGAGCGGCCCAGCGCTTCGAGACCGACGTCGAAGCGGGCATGGTCGGCATCAACGTGGCGATCCCCGTGCCTGTCGCCTACTACTCCTTCGGGGGATGGAACAGCTCGCTCTTTGGTGACCTGCACATCTACGGTCCCGACGGTGTCAAGTTCTACACGAAGGGCAAGGCGGTGACGAGCCGCTGGGCGAACATCGGCCAGCACCACGCGTCGCTCAACTTCCCAACGTCGACGCCCACGGACCGAGCGAAGGCGGAAGGCAAGTAGACCCGGGTGCGGCACAGCGGCATGCGGGGGCAATCATGGCGGCCGCATGCCGATTTCGTGCGTCGACCAGGATAGGCTTCGCAGTTTTGACGCCTATCATTGGGTATGCGGCCGCGATCCCGGCTACGTAGAATCGCCGGGACAAGGAATCATAAGGGGTGCGCCGGCAGCGGCTTGAACCCGGAACGTCGCTCAACTCCTTCAGCGAGAGCGCTCACGTTCAACAGGCCTCCTTGTCCTCCTATTTCCTTAACTCCGCGAGACCAGACCGACTTACGACGCGTTTCCTTGTGTGTTGGTCCGATCATGACTCGCTCTGCGGTACGGGAGTAAGCGTCACAGCGCCTCGCCGATTTTGAAGCCGTGCTTGGTCCATGCGTTCGGGCAACGCCAATCTAATTTGAAGCCGGGGGGAACTCTTCGTTCACATCGATCCTCCAATGCCGCCAGCGCTTCATCTCGTTCTAGGTGACTACATGGTTGACTGTCGACAGGTATCATTTGTCGCGAGTGATGTTAGATTCAAGGAAGGTCACACGCCCACGGAAATCGAAGTTTGAAACCTTATTACAGGTATGACCACGCAGCAATCGAGCTGGTCTGCGACATTTGTAACTGAAGTGTCGAGCTTTCGCCCAGGAGCTTTTCGCAAGCGAGAATTTCACCGTGATAAAATTCAGATCAAATGATTCCGGTTACCCTTTGCACGCTCTGCAAAATCAACTCGTTTTCGAATCATGATTCGGTTAATTACCGATCTGAGAAGTTGAGCGCGATTTTCGTGTAGCAACGCCGTCAGCGGCGCCAAAAGATGTAGGGGCTCAGCGGCAAATCTCAGTGCACAAGAAAGTGGTAGAATTTAGGGAAAATTGGACGTCAGAAAGATGAGGTGATCAGGAAATATGGGCATGTCACGCAAGGGTCATGTGTTCAAGTCCCTTGCGGCTCGCACAGTTTTCTGGTGAGATGCAGTTGCGTCCCGCCGTCCGCCTTGTGGGTCCAGAACGCAAGGATTCGTTACCGAGAACTCACTGAGCCAAAGCCATGTCGGCCTGATACAGAAGGGCATCGATTGTTCGCCTGGTGAATTAGGCAGTTCTGCGCGCTGCGAGCGGCGATCCGGTATAGGTCTCGATCTATTCAAGACCAATGAGCTTGAATTCGGAAAAGCGCGTCGAGAAGCCCGCCCCCGTCGGCGCGGCGCACATCACTCCTGCAAATGCGGTGGTGCCAGGTTCCACGAAGACGACCGAAGCCAACTCCGGAGCATTGTCATCTGTCGATTGACTGATTCGAATCGCGTCACCCCTTCGAACGAGCGACAGATTAAATGCGTTGAAATTGTGAGGTAGATCAGCAAACACCCACGATGAATTGTCGACCGTGACGACAGTGCTGAAGCGCAATCTGCCGTCGAACAGTTCGACGCCAGTCTTAATCCAGTGACGTTCGTCTACCCAAATGGCCGCACCCGCCTGGTCATACTGCTGTGCGTACTCTCCGTGAATTCGAACGCTTAGATCGAAGTCTGATTGCAGGGCCGCGCCGTAGATGTGCGCGTTGTCTCGCACGTATCCGTAATCAGTGATCCGCCAAAAGTCTGTCTGCGGATCAGCGCGCGCCACGATGTCGGTCTCGTCGAGACTCCAGTTGCCCGGTTCGTTCTTCCACTCCATGAGCTCTCCATCATCGGCGATCGAGAAAACCGTAACACGCTGGACACGATCAGGATACGTGTGGTATACAGGTCTTCATGGAAATCGGAGACGCGCAGGGTGTGGGAATTGTTGGCTTGGGGGAGGTTGGCGAGGTTCACGCCGACGCCGTCAGGACGTCAGCGACGAGCTATCTAGCGGCGATCGCGGACGTCGATCAAGATCGGCGCGATCTCTACGCCAGACAAGGCGTTGCGGCCTACGCGACGATTAATGAACTTCTCGCTAACGATGAGGTGCAGACGGTGAGCATTTGTTTGCCGCACCACCTGCATTTTCCAACGGCAGCCGCCGCGATTGCCGCCGGCAAGAACGTGTTGGTGGAGAAGCCCTTGACCATTACGATCTCGGACGCCGAAGAGCTTGTTCGACGGGCGGACCAAGCGGGTATCGCCTTGGGCGTCTCCCACAATCAGTTGTATTACACCGCACACGTGGAAGCGAAGCGACAGATTGTTCAAGGTCTGATCGGAGAGCCCACGTTTATTCGAATGCGACTAGGGATCGGACCCATGTGGGGCGGCTGGCGCGCGTCCATCGAGAACACTGGTGGGGGATTGATGATTGACGCCGGGATGCATCGCCTCTACGTCGCGTTGCACCTCTTTGGACCGGTGACCGCCTGCCACGCGGTGTTTGACGTGCCGCGTGAGCGCGGTGAGGGATTCGCAGTCATCACCTTGAAGTTCGGGAGCGGTGCCTGGGGTGTGGTCGAAGTCTCAAAGGACGGCCCGCAAGGATTCTTCGAAGACGAGATTGAAGTCGTGGGAACGAAGGCCGCGCTCCGCTTGCCTGGTCTTGAGTCGCATCTGGACGAGAGAGATCACTTCCTCGAGTTCCGAGACAACCGTTGGAGTCGCCAGCCACTGACCATCGACTCGTGGGCGGAGACGGTTCAACGAAGTGTTGGCGACTTCCTCGACTCGGTGGCCAAGGGTGGTCCCGCTCCCGTCTCGGGTAAGGACGCACTGGCGACCATGCTGCTGCTCCATCGGATCTACGATTCGGCCGAGTTCTTCGATGAAGTTGGGGCGCGCTAGTGCGGTGGCCGCTGGGCTACGTGGCCATGGACTCAGTGATCGAATCCTGGCCAGCCGACAAAGTCATTGAAACTCTTGTTCGACTCGGATTTGTGAGCGTCGACTGGAGCTCGCATCACTACGATCCTCTCGCTCAGCCAGCTTCTGACTTCGTCGAACTCGTCGCCAAGACGCGAGACGCTGGTCTCGAGGTTCCTCAGTTCCTCGTCCCTGAGGACTTCATTACCTCCAACGACGCACTCAGGGAACAGCGGTTGCAGCGCGTTCTATCCGCAGTTGCTGCGGCTGCTCAAGCGAACGTCCGCTCTGTGGGCCTCACGACGGGCCCACACCCGTGGTCGAGCGAGGCACTGGCCGTAGGTTCAGATGTGACTGAGGCGCAAGCGTGGGAGTGGGCGTCCAGCGCGATGGTCCGGATTGTCGAGTGCGCCAACGAGCTCGGTGTATTGGTGTCACTAGAGCCGGTGTGGGGATCCATCGTCGACAGTGGGACCGCACTTCAGCGGATGCTTGAGCAAGCGCCGGGGCTTGGAGTCACCTTTGACCCCAGCCACTTGGTGCTGTCGGGCGACGACATTCCTGCGTGGGTTCGCGCGTGGAAGGACAACATCGTCCATGTTCATCTGAAGGACTGCTTCGGTACTCGCGGCATGGACGGCGAGACGTTCTTCTTTCCACTTTTAGGTGAAGGGCACGTTCCATGGGAGGGCGTATTTCAGGCCCTGTCGGATGTCGGCTACGACGGCTACATGAGCATCGAGGCCGAGTCGTATCGCCTACTTCGCCAGGGATATGACGGTGATCCAGCGGGGCCCGCCGCTCTCTCCCTCTCGCTCGCCAACAGCCTGTTCGGACTTGCGGGAGCCAAATAGATGATTCGAAATGTTTCGACGTGCATTCCCAAGACAGTGAGGTTCGACAGCAATGCCCGATGATTCCACCGTTCGTCTGACGGTCGCACAAGCCATCGTCCGCTACTTGGCGGCGCAGCGCTCCGTGCGCGACGGTAGCACTCAGCGACTTGTGCCCGGTTTCCTCGCGATCTTTGGGCACGGCAACTCGGGGGGATTTGGCCAAGCGCTGGATGAATCCAGGACCGAGATGTTCTACATCGAAGGGCGCAACGAGCAGGGAATGGCTCATATTGCGGCCGCATATGCGAAGGCGGCACGGAGAGAGTCGGTGCTCGCGTGCACGACGTCCATCGGACCGGGTTCGACCAACATGATCTCGGCGGTAGCGGGCGCGTTCATCAACCGACTGCCCATGCTCGTGTTTCCGGCCGACATGTACGCCTCTCGTCAACAGGGTGCGATCCTGCAGGGACTCGAGGTTCCCGCCGGCGGCGACCTGACGGCGAACGATTGCTTTCGACCCGTCGCGCGATACTTCGATCGCATCGTTCGACCAGAACAGCTCTTGGACGCGATGCCTCGAGCGATGCGCATGCTGACCGACCCAGTTGAGTGCGGACCCGCCGTGATCGCAGTCCCCCAGGACGTGCAGACCGAGGCCTTCGACTTTCCGACCGAATTCTTTCGCGAACGTGAGTGGATCCTCTTGAGACAGCGACCCGATGAGGGATCCGTCGACGCCGCGATTCGAGCGCTGGAGGCCTCAAGTCGTCCCTTACTCATCGCGGGTGGAGGAGTCTTGTACTCGCGGGCAGAAGAAGCGCTGCTCCGGTTCGCTGAAGCCGCGCAGATTCCCATCGTTGAGACCTTGGGCGGTAAGGGATCGGTGAGGACACCAACCTCGCTGCTGCTCGGCGGGATGGGCGTCGCCGGCACTGCGACCGCGAATCATGTCGCGCGCGATGCCGATCTCGTCATAGGCGTAGGCACTCGATTTACGGACTACGTCACCGCGTCAAAGTCCGTGTTTCAGAATCCACATGTCAAGTTCATCGGCATCAACGTCGACCGCGCAGACGCGACGAAGTTCGGAGCGTTGTCAGTGGTCGGCGACGCGCGCGAGTCACTCGTTGCGCTGCAAGAGCGCCTTTTCTCCCCGGCTACCTCGAGATCTGAGTACCTCGACGAGGTGAAGCGCGAGGCCGAGAACTGGACTCACCTTCGCGAGGAGGCTTTCTCCCAAGCCTCCTCGCCTCCTCTGCGACAGACTGAAATCGTCGGGGTGCTGAATCGTGAAATGAGGCCCGAAGACGTACTCGTCACGTCGGCTGGAACACTGCCTGGCGACGTCTTTCGATACTGGGACTCCTCGAACGGGCCCGCCTGTCACATCGAGTTCGGGAACTCGTGCATGGGTTACGACATCGCGGGTGCTATCGGTGTCGGGCTCACCCTCGACAGAGGCGAGGTCTTCGCTCTGTTGGGCGACGGGACGTTCCTGTTGTCGCCCTCCGACCTCGCCGTCGCGGTCCAGCATCATCGCAAGATCACGGTCATCGTTGTCGACAATCAAGGGATGAGGTCGATTCGCGGCCTCGAGCGGCGTACTGTCGGTGATCCATACGCCAATCTGTTCGAGTTTCGAGACCCGTTCACCTACAAGCTCGGCGACCCGGTGAACTTCGACCTCGCGGCGATTGGAGGTGGCTTCGGCATGAAGACCTTTGTCGTCGGGACCCAGCCGGAGCTCGAAGCAGCGATGAGGGCCGCGCGCGAGACGCTGGTGCCGTGTCTTCTCGTGGTTCGAAGTGACGTCGAGCGCGCACCCGTCTTCGAATCTCCATGGTGGGACATCTCTCCCGCAGAGGTGTCAGAGAGCGATGAGGTGAGGGAGCTTCGGGCCAAGTACGAGTCGAATCGGCAGTTGCAACGATGGCTCCCTTAGCTATGAGGACGTGACAGAGATGGAATCGAAGGAGAAGGATCTTCTGGAGGAGTTGAGCACCCAACCCGAGTCGTGCTTCATTGGGGGCGGATGGGAAAAAGGCGAACTCGACCAAGCGATCTCAGTGATCGATCCGATGACTGAGTCGGTTGTGGCGGAGTTGAGATCCGCTTCGACTGCGCAAATCGCGTCAGCGGTGGACGCGGCACGCCGCGCGTTTGACTCGGGTCACTGGCCGCGGCTCGATCCGAGCGTTCGCAGTTCCGCGCTGCACCGATTGGCAGATCGGTTCGAAGCCGAGGCGGACCGATTCGCCCAACTGCTCGTCACAGAAATCGGCTCACCGACGTCTCTTGCGCGATCGGGCCAGGTCGATGCCGCAGTCGAACTCCTCCGCTGGTTCGCCGACGCCGCAGCCACGGGGCCACGCCCTGGGTTCGAAGAGTTGCTAACGGTGCATCGGACGCCAGCGCCTTCGCGTAGCCTTCTTCGCCAAGAGCCCGTGGGTGTCGTTGCGGGACTAACCGCGTTCAACTTTCCGCTTCTCCTACTTATACGAAAGCTCGGCGGAGCCCTGGCGGCAGGCTGCACCATCGTCGTGATGCCGTCGCCTCGGGCGCCGCTCTCGACAATCGCGTTCATGAAGCTGGTTGAAGAGAGTGACCTACCGACGGGAGCAGTCAACCTCGTCGTTGGCGGACCAGAGGCAGGAAAACAGCTCATCTCCTCTTCCGGTGTCGACATGATTACCTTCACTGGCTCTCGGGCCGTTGGGCAGGCGGTCATGGAGGAAGCGGCGAAAGGTATTAAAAAGGTCGTACTCGAGCTGGGCGGCAAATCGGCGAACATCGTCTTGCCTGGCGCCGACGTAGCAACGTCGGTGCGCCCGTCGCTCCTCCGCTACTCACTCAACGCCGGTCAAGCTTGCGGCGCCACCACACGCACGTTCGTCTTAGAGGCGCACTACGACGCGTACGTCGAGAAGGCACGCGAAGTCTTTGCGGACATGGTCGTCGGCGACCCGCGAGACGCGGCGACAGTTGTGGGTCCGTTGATTCGCGCCGAGCAGCGCACGTTTGTGGAGGGGCACATCGAGAGAGCTCTCGCGGAGGGCGCCACAGTGGAGGCCAGCGTGCCAACGTTTCCCGGGACGGGCTATTTCGTCGCACCCCAGTTGATTGGCGGAGTGACGAACGACTCCGAGATCGCTTCGGAGGAGCTGTTCGGTCCGGTCGGCGTCATCATATCTGTGCGCTCAGTTGACGAAGCGATCGCGCTTGCCAACGCATCGTCGTTCGGGCTCAACGCGAGCTTGTGGGGCCCGACGGACGCGGCATTGGACGTAGCGCGTCGGCTTCGAACGGGCAGTGTTGCCATAAATGGCGGAGGAGGTGCGCGACCCGACGCGCCGTGGGGCGGATTCAAGGAAAGCGGTATTGGGCGAGAAGGCGGCGAGGCTGGCTTTCGCGAATTCCTCGAGACGAAGCACATCCAGTGGCGTCTCTAGATCGCGAGTCGAGCCGTTCACGGAGCGCAGATCGCGAGACGCGCTGGCGCCCGCTCACCCAGGCAGTTCTATCGGAAATCGGTGCCAAGGGAGGCGATGAAATGGACAGACAGAGTGACTTGCCGCAGGGGTGGGATACGGATAGTATACCGACTGTGTCCAATATGAAACGGTCGCCCAACGAAGTTGCAAACGAAATCGAAGTCGCGGGCAGGCTTGCTGCCCCTTCGATACCACCAGCCCGAGGCGCGGTGGCGGGCCGTACGCGAGGAGAGCAACCGCAGTGGGAGTCGGAATCTGAGCGCGTCTTCGAGCTCTTGCAAGAGGACCTCATCGCAGGCTTCTTTGCACCGCGCGAGCCGCTCTCGGAGTCTGGGCTATCGAAACGGTTCGGAGCCAGTCGCACTCCGGTGCGAGAGGCGATCGTACGCCTAGTAGAGGATCGACTCCTGGAGTCGCGACCGCACGCGTCAGCAGTGGTTCGTGAGATAACTCCTCGCGACATTAGTCAGATCTACGAGATGCGCCAAGCGGTCGAGGTGTACTCCCTCGAGACTGCCGGGGCGTTCATCGAAGACGAGCAGCTTGAACGGCTGATCGCGGTCTACGACGCGACGTCAACCGATAGGGCTATCGGCGACGTGCCAGAGAGCATTTCTCACAGGGGCGTCACCCCCTTGCACATGATGATCATCGAGTCGTTGGGCAACGGCCGCCTGACCGACGTACTCTGCGCGCAGTCGATGCCGATCGCAAGAACCCACGCGCTGTACTGGCGAATGGCTCACCCGCGCGTCGATGCACTTCAAGATGAACGTCGCCGGGTGGCGCTTCAGGAACACCGCGAGATCGTTACGGCACTGCGCGATCACGACATCACCTCAGCCCGCGCCGCGCTCGTTGGCCACCTAGGCCACAGCGCGGACCACCTGTTGCGAATCATGACTTCCTTTGACCTCGAAGAGCCGCGTTCGCCGTCTAGCGCGCAACGAATCTCGCGCCGTCTTCCGAACCTGCTCGACCACATGATTCCCGGCGTGGATCCCAGTCCAGAGGACATGCCGTCGTGACGACGAAGGGGTCCAGTCACACGTTCGTCAACGACGCGGTGTCGTCCATCGACGCCTTCCTTGTCGAGAGCGGAAGTACGAAGCAGTGGCTGTTCGTCAAGGTCGTAACGCGCGATGGCGTCGTCGGTTGGGGAGAGTGCTATACCGCCCCAGATCGTGAATGCGCCATGGCAGCGGAGGTGAAGACGATCGGCGCGCACTTGCTAGGTCGGTCGATCTTCGATCTGCGAACGTTTCTCTACGTCGCCTACCGCGACATTGCCACGCTGAGGGGCTCGTTGGAGTTCTATTCGGTCGTCAGTGGTCTCGAACAAGCGCTGTGGGACATCATTGGCAAGACCGTTGGCCAACCCGTGTACAACTTGTTGGGCGGTTCGATCCAAAACGAGTTTCGACTTTACGCGAACGGTTGGTGCTACCAGTCAAACGGTGCACTGTACGAGGAGTCGGCGCTCGTTGAACGTGCGCAGCAAATGGTTGAGGCCGGCTTCACTGCGCTGAAGATCGACCCCTTTGAGGGTCCATGGCGCATTTCTCCTAGCAGAGATGAAATAACCCAGGCGGTCGGATTGATCCAAGCATTGAGGGACCAGCTCGGAGCGAACGTCGACATCTTGGTCGAGGGCCACAGGAGATTTTCGCCGATGGTGGCGTCACGGATCGCGACGCAGTTGGAACCGATTGATCCTTTTTGGTTCGAAGAGCCGGTTGAGTGCTCAAACGAAGCGGGGCTGCGCGAAGTCCGCGAGCACACGTCGATTCCAATCGTCACGGGAGAGGCTCTGTACGGCGCTAGCGCGTTCCGCAACATCCTCGCCCAGCGTTCGGTCGACATCATTAACCCCGACGTGGGAAGTTGCGGGGGGATTCTGGAGCTCTCCACAATTGCTGCGATCGCCGACGTCCACATGGTTGCCGTGTCTCCGCACTGCTACAACAGCACCAGCGTCGGGTTTGCCTCGACGCTCCAGGCATCAGCGGTCATGACGAACTTTCTCATCACCGAATACTTCGTCAACTTCGTGGAGCGCTCTGACGCCATTACCGCGTCGTCGGGCATCAAGGTCGCCAACGGCACTGCGCGACTCGACGAGTCACCCGGTCTTGGTATCGAGCTCGACGAGGATGCCCTGCGTCACGCCGCGGGCGGTCCGGTGCGTCGTACATTCAATCTGAGCTCGATCGTGGAGAACGGAACTCCTCTAACGAGTCAGTCGGAATCGAAGGGCGGTCGTAAAGATGCCTAGCGCTCACTTCGATCAGGTCTGGAAGATGTTCGGGGACGTCGTCACGCTTCGAAATCTTACGATGGAAGTGAACGACGGCGAGCTGCTCGTCCTCGTCGGCGCGTCTGGCTGCGGCAAAACGACGTCGTTGCGGATTCTTGCTGGTCTTGAGTTGCCTAGTTACGGACACGTCACGATTGGTGACAAGGACGTGACGACGATGCCTCCGGGCCAGCGCAACGTGTCCATGGTCTTTCAGGGTTACGCCCTGTATCCGCACATGTCGGTTCGAAAGAATCTGACCTTCGGACCTCGTATGCGGCGAGAGCCGAAGGGAGAGATCAAGGGCCGCGTCGCCGAGGTTGCGGAGATATTGGGATTGACCACGCTCCTCGATCGCAACCCGGGACAGCTCTCTGGAGGGCAGCGACAGCGCGTGGCACTCGGGCGGGCCCTGCTGCGGGAACCTTCTCTGTTTCTGCTCGACGAGCCGTTGTCCAATCTTGACGCGGCGCTGCGGACGCAGATGCGATTGGAGTTGATCCGACTTCACCGGCGTGTAGGGACGACCACCGTCTTTGTAACGCACGACCAGGTCGAGGCACTTACCATGGGCGACCGCCTCGCCGTCATGCGAGATGGGGACCTTGTCCAGATCGGACCACCAGAAGAGGTGTACGACAATCCCGTCGACACGTTTGTGGCGGGCTTCATCGGATCACCCAAGATGAACTTGACCAGCGGCTCACTCGTTCGAGCAGATCGCGGCACGCTCACGGTGAAATGGTTCGACCAAGAAGTAACCGTCACGGGCACGCCTGATGCTGGTCTGGATCAGGGCGAAGCATTCACGCTCGGCGTACGTCCGCAAGATGTCCACTGGGCGGTGGAGGCGCCGTCGAGGTGCACCTACAGCCTCGTCGGCCGCGTCGATGTCGTTGAGCCAATGGGGTCGGAGACCTTCGTGGTACTCGATGTGGCGGGGGCGCTGATGACGGCCCGGCTACCCAAGATCGCCCGTCTCAGGGTCGGGAGCACTCTCGATCTCCGAGTTGACCCATCGGACCTGCACGTGTTCGACGCAGCAACGGGACATCGCGTGTTACTTCGATCGTCGGGTTCGGCAACCGAAAGCCTTTCCGATCGCCTGCAGGGTCAGTTGGCAACGAATTAATAGAACTTCAAAAGGGGGAATCATGAAAATAATGAAGATGGGGATGGCCCATCGGATCACGGCAGCGATGATTGTTCTCATCGCCGCAGTAGGTCTGAGCGTGGGTACGTCCATGAGCGCGTCTGCATCGAGCAAGAAGGTCATCACCTTTGCGTACTCGACTGACTACGTCTTTGACAGCACGTCGATGGCGAGCAATTACGTCAAGAGCATCCAGAAGCAGTACGACAAGTTGTATCCCGACTACCAGCTGAAGCTGATCCCGATCAGCGGATCGAACAACCAGATCGTGACAGCGCTGTCGCTGATGTATCGATCCTCGTCGACGGCACCCAGCGTGTCGGAGATTCCGACAGGCTTGCTCGGGGAGCTTCAGGGTTCGGGCAGCGTCCTTAACATCACCAAGTATGTAGACGCCACTGCGTGGTGGCAGCACTATCCGGCTAGCCTCAAAGCAGAGACCACCATCAACGGCCAGGTGTACGGCGTCAATGAAGGTATGAACGACGTTGCCCTCTGGTACAACAAGGCGATGCTTGAAAAGGCGGGTATCACGCTGCCGTGGAAGCCGACGTCCTGGGCCGACATCCTGAGCGCCGCGGAAGCAGTGAAGAAGACGTCGCCGAATGTATCGCCGCTGTGGCTGATGGCCGGCAATGGCTCTGAGATCGCGGGGACCCTGCAAGGCGCCGCCAACCTAATCCTCGGATCGTCCACGCCGTACATCGAGAACGCCAAGGGAAAGTTTGTCGTTGACAGTCCGGGCATTCGCGAGGTGCTTGGCTTCTACAAGACCGTGGCGCAGAAGGACCTCGACTCTCCGCTCTCTGAGCTGATCAACCCGAACGCGCTGGCGCTTCCCGAGTCTTACCTGGCCAAGAACCAAGTGGCCATCGTATTCGGGGGCAACTACGTAGGCGACCAGATGGTGACCGGAAGTCTCGGCCCGGGTCTCGGCAATGCGACGTGCTCGCCGTGCATCCCCGATGCGACCGCCAAGATCGGCGTCGTGGGAATACCTCACGAGACCGGCGGCGGCGTCGTCTCGACCATTTCCGGGTGGGACTTTCCGGTCTACTCCGGCACGCCGTATCCGAAGGCGGCCTTCGATCTCATCAATCTGCTCGAGTCGGAGACCAACATGCTTGAGGGCGACAACTCGGCGGGATGGCCGCCGGACGACACGCAATACGCGAACGCTCCGCTGTACGACAACTTTTCGCCGGTCTTCAACGCATTCTTTGCCACGTTGCTTGCTCACAGCACGATTGTTCCAGCGACCCCTGACGGGGTGGTGTGGTCAACCGGCTTTAACAACGTCACTGAAGCGCTCCTACAGAACCCGAGCATGTCGGTGTCCAGTGCGGTCAACAGCATGAAGCAGTACATCGATACACAGCTGGGGTCCTCCAACACGGTCACGGTGAAGTGACGCGTCGGGATCTCTCGGCACGCCCGAGCTAATCATGATCACAGAACATCCCGTTCCCGTCGAGAACGATGATCGCGTGGCGGTCCCGGCACCAACCGGGCCGCGGCACGATCATCGTCGGGTGGACCTAGCGGGGTTGGGGCTTCTCGGGCCAGCCGGGGCGCTCCTGCTGGTCATCTTCATTCTCCCCGTGGGTCTCGCGTTCTACTTCGGACTGACAAACCTCAAGTTGATCGGCCCGGGATCGAACAGCTACGCCTTCCACCCTTCGCTGAACTTCTCCGAGGCTATTCATGATCCCATACTCAGAAAGTCGATCATCCTCACGGCGATCTTCGTAATCGTGGGAGTGTTTGGGGCAGAAGTCTTTGGCCTCGCCTTGGCAGTCTGCATTCGCGGCGCATCCACCGTGATGGCATTCATCGTTGGATCTATTGCGTTGATTGCCTTTATCTTGCCCCCGGTCACAGTCGGCATGACCTGGTACGCACTTGCTGCGACAGGCGGCACGCTGGCTTCGCTGCTCCATCAGCCGCACTCGGACTATCTTATCAACCAAGCGATGATCATTCTTGTGGCGGCGAACGTCTGGTCGTTGACGGGCTTTGCGATGCTGACCTCAAGTGCGGGTTTGCGCGGCGTGCCCGTCGACATGATCGAGGCGGCAAAACTCGAAGGCGTAAGCCCGTTGCAACGAGCGAGGCACCTGTACTTGCCGGCGCTCAAACCGACCCTGGTGATTACGTCGCTGATTCTGACGCTTCTGTCGCTCGGTAACTTCACGCTTGTCTATCTCCTCACCCAGGGTGGTCCGAACAACGCGACCAACATCTTGCCGATGTACAGCTATCAGGAGGCCTTCCAGTTCAACAACCTGGGCTATGGAGCCCTTGTCGGAGACGTCACCGTGCTGCTAGCGGCGATCGTGGCAGTAGGCTTTGTTCGTGCGTCGAGGGTCAAGTGACCGCCACGCGCGCTGACGACGTTGTCATCGAAATGCCGCTGAGCGACCCGGTGGTGCCGCCGCGAAGGATACTTGGCTGGATCGTTGCTAACGCGTCGCTGTTGCTGATCGGAGTGCTGTTCGTACTCCCACTCCTCTGGCTCATCTTCAACGCGTTCGGCCGCAACTCGTCCGCGACCATCCAGTTCCCTCACTTCACGCTGCAGAACTTCACTCGGGCGCTGGGTTCGGGCCACGCGAGTGCCCTCGGGAACTCGGCCTACATGTCGATCATCTCGACCATTGTCTCGACAGTGCCCGCTGCCCTGGCGGCCTACGCGCTTTCGAGGTTTCGGATTCCGCTTCGTCGAAGCTTTCTCGTACTGATCTTGTTCCTGTGTGGACTGCCGATCTCCATCGTGGTCATTCCCGTATACGAGATATTCGCTCACCAGGGTTGGTTGACGCTCCTTCCCACGGCCATCTTCCTCGGCGTCACGAGTCTGCCGATGGAGATATGGCTCATCAAGGGCTACATCGACGTCTTGCCGATCGATATGGAAGAGGCCGCTCGCCTTGAGGGCGTGTCACACTTCAAAATCCTGACACGCATCGTGTTACCCCTAACGTTGCCAGGCGTCGTCGCGGCTGCACTGTTCGGCTTCATCAATGCCTGGGGTTCGCTGTTGATCCCCCTCATCCTCATCGCCAACCCCTCACAACAGCCGGCGGCGGTGATCTTCCCGCAGTTCACGTCGGAGACGCACGTCTTCTACGGCCAGATAGCTGCGTACAGCCTCGTCTACGCGCTTCCTGTCGTCATTCTCTACCTCGTTGTTTTTAGTGTGTTTCGAGGAAAGTTCAACCTGTCCGGGATGAGCGGATAGATCAGATCGAACGATGCCGACAGTCAAGTTGATTCGCGTTGATATCTCAACACCAATGGAGAATGGAGACAAAAATGAAAGACACCAAGAGTTTGGGAGATAACACCGACCCAATGATGAACGGTGTCGACAAGGATGCGCTCGATGCCACTATCGAAGCCATACGTGAGAACCCAGAGCTAGCCCAAGTCACCTTTACTCTCGAGACTGAGTGGCTGGGAGGGTGTCATCAGAGGAGTTCGACCGGAGATCTGCGTCAAAACGGACGCATAGTTGAAAGTCGCCGATCGACCTATGTTCTTGAGTCTGATGAGCCGGCCGCATTGCTTGGCACCGATACGGCGGCGAGTCCTGGTGAATATATTCTTCAGGCACTTGCGGGCTGCTACGCGGTTACCTATGCAACGAACGCAACCGCGCGGGGCATCGAATTGACATCGCTAAAG
Source organism: uncultured Acidimicrobiaceae bacterium (assembly GCA_963724865.1). Classification (GTDB taxonomy): domain Bacteria; phylum Actinomycetota; class Acidimicrobiia; order Acidimicrobiales; family RAAP-2; genus RAAP-2. The sequence continues at coordinate 48,386 of CAVRWO010000010.1, forward strand.
CTCGGTCTTGAGGCGGATTTCGATCTCCAGGGATTTCTTAACCTGGACGATTCGGTGCGACCGGGTGCTCAAGAAGTCAAAGTGACGGTGCAAGCGAAAGCCGCAAACGCGACGCGACAACAGTTGGAGGAGCTCACGAAAGCGGTCCAAGAGCGTTCTCCGATTGGCGACACGCTGAGGAATGCGGTTCGAGTTACCACTGTCCTTGCGGAGTGACTTCAGCGGGCGACCCTGAGCTCTGTCGAATCCGACTCCATTCGGCGGTAAGTCGAATTCAAGCCGAAGATGTCATGGGGCATTGTTGGCATTGGGAGTCAGAGGTATTCAGCGAACGGAGTTGATTCGGGTTTTCAAATTTGCAAGATGAGTCGTGACTCACGAATATTGTCGAGATCGGAGATCAGAGAGTGGATGCGGACAGCTTGCGAGAAGAACTACGCGGACCGTCTATCGAACTGCGTCGACTAATTCCAGAAGTGATGAAGGCTCACGCTGATGTTGCAAGAGCCGCCGTGGCACCGGGTGAGTTGAGTACCTCGGTCAAAGAGCTCATCGCCTTAACGATTGCAGTCACGAGAGAATGCGACGGTTGTTTAGCAGCTCATGCTAAAGGGGCGCAGCGTTCGGGGTCCACTCGCCAAGAAGTTGCTGAAGCAATCGGTGTCGCGATATCGATGAATGGAGGGCCCGGCACGGTCTGGGGAGCACGCGCGTTGCGTCTCTACGATGAAGCTGCAACAACAGGCAAGAACTGATAATGCCAACAAAGGCGAGACGACGATTGGCCTCGTTACTGACGGAGTTGAGTTTTAACTCGTCGCGTATTCTGCGGGGGATATGGCCCTGATAAAATTGATAACTAGGTGGACAGCGGCTACCCTTTGCGTAGTCCGCAAAGGCGTATCATTTTCGAATTGCCGTTCGAATAAGTAGCTCGTTCATCATTTGAGCGTAGTTTTCGTGCAGCAACGCCGTCAGCAGCATCAAAGAATGTGAGGACTCTACGGCAACTTTCGGTGGACAGAAAGTGCTACGATTTCTTGAAAATTGGACGTCAGAAAGCGAGCGTGATCAGGAAATATGTGCATGACACGCAAGGGGTCACAGGTTCAAGTCCTGTACGGCCCACTAAAAAAATCCCTGGTTAGAGGCGGTGGCCTCCGACCAATTTTCATCAAAAACCCGCCAGTAGCGACCTTTGTTAGCAGCGATGTCAGCAACGCGAAAAGGAGGCCCTATGGCGGGATCTAGGGGCAACGGCGAAGGTTCAATTTACCAGCGAACGTCTGATGGGCGTTGGCTCGGTGTAGTCACACTCGGACAAGACGGAACTGGACGCGTGGTCCGAAAGGCCGTGTCCGCGAAGACTCGAGCCGAAGTCGTTCGCAAACTCAAAAAACTGCAAAGAGATCTCGACGATGGACTTCCCGCGCCGGATACGAAGATGACGGTGGCGCAATTGCTTAACCACTGGCATGATGACGTTCTTCGTCACCAAGTGACCCCAAGCACCGTGGTCAGCTATTGGACGGTCGCGAGACACCACATCATTCCGACCCTTGGTAGCAAGAGACCTCGCAAACCTCACCACCGCCGACGTTGATCGACTCCTATCGGTGAAGATGGACAGCGGACTTTCAGTTTCTACGGTCCGTCGAATCAGGTACATCCTCGCGCAGGCCATCGATCAAGGAATTCGGTGGGGAAGCGTGAACAGAAACGTCGCAAGACTCTCGAGGGCGCCGAAGAGAGCACCGCCGTGAGGGACGGACGCTTACGTATGAACAAGCCCGAAGACTTCTCAAGGAGCTCGAAGGGCATCGTCACGAGGCGCTGTATTCGTTGATGCTCTCGACTGGACTTCGGCGAGGCGAGGCCCTGGGCCTACAGTGGCGGGATTTCGACGAAGAAGCTCGAATAGTCTCCGCCGCCGTCAACTCAAGCGCGAAGGTGGTTCGCTAATCACCGCGGACACCAAGACGGCAAGAAGTCGAAGATCGGTGAACATTCCTCGTGGTCTCGCGAACCTGTTGATGGAGCACCGAAAGCGTCAAGAGGAAGAACGAGATGTGATGGATGAACTCTGGACTGATACAGGATTCATGTTCACGACGAATTCGGCACTCCCATTGATCCGAGAAATCTCAATCGAGAATTTTCCGCGATCTGTCAGCGAGCGGCCTTGAACACTGGCATCCTCATGAGCTTCGCCACTCTGCCGCGAGCTTGATGCTTGCGAGCGGCGTCAAACTTCAAGTGGTCAGCGAAGTGCTCGGACACGCATCCATCAGAATT
>CAVRWO010000011.1:0-60318 GCA_963724865.1 uncultured Acidimicrobiaceae bacterium
TCTTCGTCAACCTTCTCGTTCATTTGGTAACGAATCGGTCCGCAGTACATGGTGATGAGACCTTGGAGACCATCGCGTCGATAAGGGGTGGCGGTAAGACCGAGCCACCGTCGGGTGCGGATCTGTTTGACGCACCGCTCGAACGTGACCGCTGGTACGTGATGGCATTCGTCGACGACGACGAGTCCGTAACGCCTTGACAGTTCCTCAAGATCCTCTCGTCGAGCGAGGCTCTGAGCCATGGCGACGTCGACAATACCGGTCGCCTTGTTTCGGCCCCCGCCAATCTGTCCAATCTCCTTAGCCGTCAGACCTAAGTGAGTCGACAGGCGCTCGGTCCACTGTTCGACCAGCGGTTTGCGATCAACGATGACGAGAGTTGGTTGCTGGTGGTACGCAATTAGCGCGCAGGCGACAACGGTCTTCCCCGCTCCCGGAGCGGCCACGAGAACGCCCAGTTCGTGTTCGCGAAGCGTTTGCAGCGCAGCCTCTTGATCCTTTCGAAGCTCAAAAGTGGGTGCGAATTCAATCGGCGTCGGATCGATGCGACTCTCGTGGATCACTAGCCGGCTTCCGGCCTCGGCGATCAGACCGGCCGCCTTCTCGGTCAGACCTCGAGGAAGGAGCAGCGACTCAAGGTTCTCGCCGTAGCAACGGATCATCCGCGGCGTATCCCAGGTTGAGAATCTCAGTCTTTCCTTCTCGTAAAACGCTGGGTTGTGCAGTGACGCGAGATGTTTGAGCCCCGCAAGCAGCGCCGGGGGAAGACCTGAGCGATCGATCTCCAACATTGCTGCGGCGACCGCAGAGACAGTCTCGGGCACTGCGACCGGAGCAGCGTCACGTGAGCTAAAGAACGTTCGTTCTTCAGGCCCCGCTCCGACCTCAGGTGACATCGCCAGGATTGACTCCACCTCGGTCAGCGAGAGTCGATTCAAGGTCGAGAGGTAGGCCCACTGGTCATCGATCGGCTTCATGGTAGCGGGATCGAGAAATACGGTGGTTCCGCGATCACGACACTCCTTTTGCAGAGGAAGCGCGATCAACTTACCGAACGATCCCTTCGGCATGAAGTCCTGCGCGGGAAACAATCGGTCATAGCTCGCAAGATCGAGTTCTCCTCTGAGATTCATGGCTTCACGGAGAAGCAGCGTGCCGAGCCGTCGAGCGAGTGTCGCTGACACAACGTCGCGAAAGAAAATCCACACGTGACCGCCGTCACCAGAGCGCGAGCGCTCGAGTGCTGGGGTTATTCCCATCGACTGTGCAGAACTGCAGTAAGCGAGGGCGTCCAACGCCCATCCCGGCCCGTCGAAATCGCACACTATCAACCGACAGCCGTCGTCGCCGAGTAGCGGATAGAGCCCAGCGTGGATCTTTCCTGCCAAGTGTTCGGCGATTACGCTCGAGGTCAGTGGCAGGTACTCCTGAATCGTCGATCGAGCTTTAGCGAAGCCTCCCGCGACCGCAGGCGACCAACCGCGCTTTCCGGACCTTTCGCTTTCCCATCTCAGGGCATAGACGTCGCTACGTCCGGCAAAGAGCGACTGAAAGAATTCGACCTTTAGGTCAGGTTACGAGCTGCGATCGACAAGAGCAAACGGAACCTCTCGTTCGATCCGCCCACTTTGGCCGGCTGGGATAAGTTCGAGGGTCCTCGAGGGCTGCAGACCCAGCATCTCAATCAACCGGTCGTTCTTACGCTTCAACTCCTCGATTTGGCGACGCAGGTCGGCGACAATCGGAGGTTCACCATCGTTCATGCCAGTCCTGACGCTCCTTCCCGATGCAGATGCTCGACACTACCCAGGACACCCAGCAGGGCGTCGCTTTGGACTCGAAAGAGTCGGCTGAGGCGTGTCACAATGAGATGGAGATCATTCCGGTCCAGCAACTCAAGGGTACCCAGTTGCAGACCGCCGTTCGATTTCGAGTCGACATCGCCGCCGTCCCGTCGCTCGGCCTTCACACTCCAAATCACTAAGGTCTATTTTGCTCTATTTCTGATACACTAACTCCATATTTGTTCTAGTATTAGGAGCAAAATCATGGATAGCGGCACCTCCGCAATCGTCCTCAGTGGCGACCTTCCTCGTTCGACACTCTCACAAATGCTGGCACGAGGAGTGGTGAAACGACTGGCTGCCGGCATCTACACAACCGACACGTCAAGCGCGCCCGAACGGGTGACCCGGCGAGAGTGGCGGACGATTGCAGGGCGCCTCTTCCCGGACGCCACTATTTCGGATCGTTCGGCTCGGACAGCCGGACCCGTCGAAGAAACGCTTTATCTGGTCTACCCGCACAACGACCGAACCCTCTCCTTGCCAGGGCTCACCGTGTCACTGCGCCGCGGGGCCGCTCCACAACCCGACGACATCCCACTACCCAGCGGTCTGCACCAAGCCTCCCTCGCCAGGGGTCTCGCCGAAAACGCGATGCCCTCACGGGCGCGCCGCGGCGCACTTTCTCGTCGGCTCACCCGCCACGAACTCGGCGAATGGGTCGAGCGAGCGGCGCGATTTGGCGGCGACGAACTCGGTCTGGTACGCGACCGAGTGCGCACGCTGGCACCACTGCTCGGGGTCAGCGCCAAGGATGCTGGCGACCTAGACCATCTGATCGGTGCGGCGCTGGGCACAAGACCGGCAACGGGTCTCCCCCGTGCGCTTCGACAACGTGCGCTCGGCATTCCCTACGACGCCGAACGAATCGAACGATGTGACATCCTCGTCACTGCACTTCGGTCGACCGCCCCGCAAAACCATCCCGCGGCTCCGCTCGAACCAAGCACCCTCCCCTTCTACGAGGCCTATTTCTCGAACTACATCGAGGGCACCGAGTTCACGGTCGACGAGGCTGAAGACATCGTCTACCGCGGAGTCGAGCCGCTCGGACGGCCTCAAGACGCCCACGACGTCCTTGCCACCTTCTGGATCGTGAGTGACCTCGCTGAGATGAGGCGGCTCGCTGATACCCCCAACGAGTTCGTTGAGCTTCTCCGACAACGTCACGAACGGATGATGGAGGCGCGACCCGACAAGCGCCCGGGCCTGTTCAAGGAGCGCGCCAACCAAGCCGGCGCCACCATGTTCGTCGACCCCGATCTCGTTCGCGGGACCCTCATCGAAGGATTCAGTCGTCTCGACGACCTCGACAGCGCGTGGGAGCGTTCGGTGTGCGTGAAGTTCCTCGTGTCCGCAGTGCATCCGTTCGACGACGGCAATGGGCGCCTTTCGCGCATCATGATGAACGCCGAATTGGATGCTGGTGGTCAGTCACGAACGATCATCCCGACGGTTTTTCGCGACGATTACATTGGCGCTTTGCGTCGTTTGGACCGTGCCAATGATCCCTCAGTATTGATTGACGCGCTGAGGTTCGCCAACGACTGGACATCTCGAATCGATTTCGTTGACGCTGTCACCGCCCGCGCACAATTGGAGGCGACCAACGCGTTCGAAGACGAAGGCGGGTCTCAGCGCCTTCTGCTGCCGCCCTTCCGTCATATCCTGGTTCGTGACGAGCTGTCGCCGGGAGAATAGGCGGACGCGAAAGGGGCGAGGTCCGTACCGCCAATACCCACCGTGACTTCGGCGCTTCTACGGACAACTCACCACTCAACCGCGAACCAATACCCAATTTGTCGTATGACAGCGCGATAATCAACCGATGGCGTTGCCTTGTTCTCGATCTCGTTCCGCGGCGAACTTAACCGCAGCCCGAACGTTCGCTTCAGTCAATTCGGGAAAGTCTGCGACGATCTGCTTCGGCGTCATTCCGGCAGCGAGATACTCGAGAATGTCGTAGACCGCGATTCGTGTTCCCGCGAATACGGACTTGTCGCTCCGAACACCCGGGCGAATCTCAATCGCATTCTCTTCGCTCACACGAGTAATGTACTCTCGGCGTTGTCGGCGTTGTTTTTCATGACCGTTTGGCGTCAGTATCGGGTGCGGATCTTTGCGCGAAAACACAAATCTGTCGACCGTGGAACATCAACACATTTCATCCCACGGACTTGCTCACCAAGGGCCGACCGAGCTTACGCAGACGAACAAGCTTCCTTATTTTTAAAGACGTTTCGGCATCTGATCCACTGCCGTAACTGCTCAGACCCCTCTTTTAATCCCAAGGTGCCGAGATCGAGACTCGGTCGGCCCACCGGGGATTTTGAAGATATGACGACTGTGAAACCTGCGCGACGCTGGTCTCGCGGGCTCTAACCGTTCAGAGCGCGAGCACCTCTCGTAGACCCTCATCGACGCTTTCCAGTGTCAGCGGCCTTACGCGGCCAACTCGTCGTCCGAGCTCAGCTTTATCCAACGTGACGAGGGCCGTGACGTTGGCCACGGACGGACGCGTCATGCCGGCCTCGCCTTTGGCGATGCGCACGTTGCCCGGCATGTCACCCAGGCGTAGCGTCCCGGTGAGGATGACTGCCACCACTGTGGCTAACTTGCTCGAGTTATAGAGGTCGTCAGACACGATCAACACGGGTCGACGCTTGGCGGGTCGTGATCCTTTTGGTTCGCCGAGGTCTACCCAGTACACCTCTCCCCGCTGGATCACCACTTCGTGTCGTCGTCCTTCGCCAACAGACGACGTGACGCCGCCTCAGTGAACTCCCTCGTGTCATCGCTGACGGCGTCAACCACTGCGTTGATTCGATCAATGACGTCAACCGACGTGTGCGTCGCGTCAAGCTCCTTTTCGACCGCACCGGCAAAGAACGCCGAGCGGCTAGTACCCAGCTCCTTCGCGCGACGAGTAGCACGGGCGTATACCTCACTCGGAACCGAGATCGTTGTCTTGACAAAGTGGTTAGTTTTGGTCACGCTCTGAGTATAACTGGTTATACCACGATCACCTGTTGACCGCCGCGACGTCAGTTTCGAGTCGCCGCGGCCAGGACATGCCCGCAATACGGTTGTAGCTCGATCGTTACTGCTGCCTCCAGGACCGTGACCGCCGCCGCTGCTTCACCGAGCTCAGCCTCCAGAGCATCTTGCTGGGCGAGGATCGCACCGAAACCCGCTTCGACTTGGTCTGCCCAGTGAGGAATCTGGCTGTACTCATTGATGTCAAAGCCAATCTGTGCGAGGAGCGATCGGTAGTCAGGTATGGCATCTTGCCAGAACGGCAGCCCGGCCACGCGATCCGGGTCAAGCTCAAAGGCCACGAATGCGAATCGACCTCCAGGACGGAGAATCCGGGCAACTTCGACTAGCGCTGCCGTCTTGTCGGGGACGTATTGGAGGGCATCGACGCTCATCACAGCATCGGCTGAGGCTGCCTCGAGGCCGGTCGCCGCGAAGGTCCCTTGACTGAAAGTCGCCCTCCCGCTCATCCCGAGGAGACCGGCCCGCTCGGATGCACGCTGGGCGGCCATTGGGGACAAGTCAATGCCGACGAGACGGGCACCAGTTTCCTTTGCCGCCCACAATCCCGGACCGCCGGCTCCACATGCCACGTCAACGAGGAGTTGTTCAGCGCTGAGGTTCAATGCCTCGACGAGCGAACGCAGTTGCGCGAACGGAAGGAAACTGATGTGAGCGAACTCCTCTGGATAGTCCGCTCCGGCGACGTGCTGCCGCCAGATCTGACGCAACGTCGGACTTTGGCCCCACATGGTGTAGAACACCTCGTACCCGCTCGCAACCACATCGCTGGCCTCTGACACAACCTCACGGTAGCCGCCCGCATTGCCAATGTTGGTCGGTGGCAATACCTGGATGTAGCGCTACGAAGCAGGGGGCTCCGAAGCGCTTGCCTCGGATTATTTGTCCGGCATTTGACTGTCACTGTTCGGTTACCGTGACATGAAAGCGGTAAACGTGTCGGAGAACTTATCGGCTTCTAATTTGTTGATGCTGATTTCGAGTTGATTGCCGATCCTCGTTGCGTTCAGCAGGCCCACTTCTCGAAGACGTTTCACGTGAACGCTGATGGTTGGCTGCGAGAGAGAAAAGGACGCCGCAATATCCGTGATCGTCAAGGGGCCGGCCTTGAGCGTTTCGTAAATTGCAAGACGCGTAGGGTCCGCCATGGCCCGAAGTGGACCGACTACGCCCGCAACTCGATTTCTCGCCTCTTCAACCGCGCTCGCAACCCCGAAACCAATGAGTATGTACTCCGGAAACTCGAAGTAGAGCCCCCTCCCAAAGAACGCACACGCGACGAGTTTTACTGGCTTGCCGTTTTCGTAGCGACTGATAATCCCAGCGGCACCTTCTTGAAACACGCTGCACTCCGTGTTCAGTATCTCGTACCACTTTGATCCGTTGGATAGTTTGTCTTCCACCTCAGCGACAGCTCGTCGAATGGACCGCACTCCCTCCCCCTCCCACCACGTGGCGACGACTGACCAGACGTCACCCAAGAGATCGAAGTAATCCTGTCGGAGCTCGGCAGAGTCCCGGAGTGTGCGCAGGCGAGCCAAGATCAACGCCTCATCTTCGGGCGTTTCCGATATCAAGTCGAGATCAAGATTCTGCGTACGCAGTGTCTCCTCGCACCGCCCCCTAAAGACCCTGAATTCGGACGACGCAACGGCATCGGCAATATTCGCCAGCACCTCGACTTCGGAGAAACATCTCATGCCGTCGCCCCAAAAGTTCTCTGTTCGCTCTTGATACTCAAGCAATTCGTGAGACAACTGATCTGAGATCAAAGGCATCTTCTGCTGTCTTTGACAGTTGGTGATACACCACGAAAGATCCATGACCAATGAAGGCCCGACCACACTCACCTCTGCCGACGCCGGCTTGTTTTCGGTAATCTGCATAGGCAAATGACTATATAGCTTCTTCGTTACTTTGTCAAGTACTTTGACATATAGTCAGTGGATCGACCCACAAAGGATGGAGATGATGAACCCAAGAATCCTGGAGTATCTGGCAAAGGATCGAATGGCTGGTTTGCTCGCTGAAGCCGATCAATTACATCGCCACTGCGTGAGCCGGTTCCTCGAAGCGGAAACTGTGTCGCCGACTCCCTCTAAAGGGCTCGCGCTGGCTCGGTCTCGAATTCAACTGATAAGCCGTCACTTCCAAGTAAGAGTCAAGCCACAGCCGTCGTGCAATTGCCAGCCACGATCAATCTGACTGGATGATGATGCTGGTGCAGGGTACGCCGGGCTTAGGAGCATCCTCGCTCTAGAACCCGATACGGTGAAGCTCGACATCTCGCTGGTGAGGTTCATCGACCGCGATCCCGTGCGCCGCAGCCCCAAGCTGTGGAACATGCCGATGTAGCGGTTTTCGGGCCGGAAGTCCTCGAGATCGAGCCTGGGTGGTGAGTTTTGTACGCAATGCGTTGTCTTGGTCGATCCGGATTTTTTTAAACTACTTGCTGTAGTAGAACGATTAGGTGAGAAGACTGTTGGTCAAAAGCGGATCATGGACATCAACAATGCGTAGGGAGTTTCTCGAGGGCGGAAACTCGTGGCGCGCATCAGACCAAGCTTGAGATGCGAAGTGTAAAAACGAAAGTGGTTCCAATCGGCATCGGCGTCGTTTTGGTGGTTGGACTCATCGCCGTGCTTTCAGCTCTCACCGGCAGCAAGGCGCCAGACAATGGCGGGTCGACAAAATCTCAGCTCGTAGGAAAGCACATCAAGGACTTCTCGCTCGGAGGATTAAGTGGCGGCACAGTTAAGGCGCCTTGGGAGTTAGGACACTCCAGCGTTCTAGTCTTTTTCGCGAGTTACTGCGGACCTTGCGAGGGCGAAATGCCCAAGATCGCAAGCTACATTCGCACCCACAGTCCGAGCCCCGTCGACGTGCTCGGCGTCGACGCCATCGACGAACGGTCGTCGGCACAAGCAATGGTCCGAAGAGACGGCGTCACCTTTCCGGTCGCCTTCGACCCCGACGGTGCGGTAACCAACGGTGTGTTCGGATTCGGTGATATTCCCGAAAGCGTCTTTCTCAGCGCGAAAGGCATCGTAGAAAAGGTCTATTACGGTGCAATTCCTGAAATCCAGTTGGCCCATGGCATCAAAATGCTCTTGGCCTCGCACGGATGACTCCCTTCGCGCCACCGAGCGCGGTCGGCACGGAATGTCGCGGTTCCTCAAAGCGAGTGGAGCACTGAGACACCGATGGCGGGCTCGGTGTTGGCTCGAAGCCACCGGAAGCGTCGCGTAACGCTCGTCTTCGCCGCCGTCGTCGCCGCCGTTGTAGCTCTCTATGCGTACACATACACCAACATTCGCGATGGGTCCTCCAACGTGAAGCCGCAGGAAGTAATGGTGAAGATCCATCTGACCCAACGGTACGGAGACATCCTCGTTACTCGAGGAGGGTTCACTCTGTACACCTACGACCTCGACACGAGGAACGACTCGAACTGCATTGCGTTCTGTCTGCAGATCTGGCCGCCGCTCGTGGTTCCGAGCGGTGTGGTGCCGTCCGGTGACGCCGTGTCGCACCTTGGCACGTTCACTCGAACCGGAGGTCAGCTACAGGTGACCTATCGGGGTATGCCCCTCTACATCTTCGCCTTTGATCACGTGCCGGGTCGCATCAGCGGTGTAGGCAATGGGTGGTCGGTAGTCCGCATTCCGAAGCAATCGGCGTAGCGACCACACCACGAACTTCGCCGGAGCGGCGACGGCGCCCTCACGTCCGCGCCGAAACTACGACTGGTAGTATTCGCCCGTGAGGAAGTCGCTTGCCGCGCTGTGGTCGTTGACCATCTGTGGCGCGCTGATGTTCACGATGGGAGTTCCCGTCGCTGAGGCCGCGACCACCGCCAAAGGAGGTGTCGTCATATCGCACGTTACAGTGACGGCCGCGAATGCCGAAGGGGACTCGGCCGTGTCGATGACGATTACGAACGACTCAAAGGGCCCCATCTCACTATTTTCCATAGCGTCGCCGGCAACCAAGACCAGCATGATCGATTACGACACCAACATGTGCCAGGGCAACCACGCCATGATGGAGTTAGCCAACATCCTTATCATTGGCGTGCACACTCAACAACTCGGCTACAGATACCAGGGCGCCATGCTTCGCCAGCTCAAGAAGAAGATCGTGAAGGGAGAGACAATTCCCATAGTGATCACCTGGAGCAATTTTAGTAAGGCGCAGTCAGTGACGATCGAGGCGAAGGTCGTCAAACCACCGCGGTACTTGAACTTCGGCATGTCATCGATGGATATGTAAGGTGTCCCTCCTCGAAGTGCGTGCCTGCACACGAAACCTTCTTGAGGAGACAGAAGACCTCGAAGGAGATTCTCGATCGCACGAATCGATGACCGGACCGTCATGATCTTCGCCATGATGCGAATGACCGCCAAAGGTTCGGCGTGGCCCAACTGGGCATCGTGGCACATAACCGAGGTCGGCGTCGTGGTCGCCGCGATCGGCGTCGCGGGGCTTCTCGTCGCGTGCCCGCGTGTTTCTGCGCGCCAAAGGTATCTCGTCTCGCTCGGTCTCTTTGCTGCGGTCCTCCTTCTCTCGTCTGATGTTCAAACCCTTTCGATGTCGAGCTACCCCTCCCACATGGTCGAACACATCATCGTGGTGCTCGTGATCGCTCCCTTACTCGCCGGTGCCACCACTACTCGCCTCAGTCGTCCGATGTCGACGTCAGGATTTTTCGCCTTCACGGTTCTCGTCCCACTCTTTCACCTCACTCCGCTCGGGAGCTGGGTCATGCAGTATCCCGAAGGGCACTACGTCGAACTCGTAGCGTTTCTCTTCGTTGGCATGTGGTTCTGGATACCCGTCTACGGCACCGGCCGGACACTGAGCGACCAGCAGCGCATCACCTACACGGTGCTCGCACTTCCGGTAATCGCTACGACTGGTCTGGTGTTGTGGTCCGCGACCACTTCTTCACTGCAGAGTGTCGGCATGGACATGTCGAACGTCACCATTGCCGACGTGCGCGACGGCGGACTCGTCATGATGGTGCTGGGAACGTCCCTCATGCTTGGACACGTCGTGGCACTCAGTCTCCAGGCCGCGACGCACCAACGAGCACTCCGCCTGCCGGCCGGACTCAAATACGCGTGAGCCGCCGCCCTTCGTGAGCTTGCGTCACTTCCCTAATGGCTCATAAGGAGTTCGCAGAGCAACCCTGAAGCCACGACCGCGCTCAGTACGGGGGCCCACACTCCTCGTTTCCGTGCTGGGGCAACGGCGAGGCGATCGATTCGTCGCTCAATGACGTCGTCGGTGATGTTGAGCGCTCCTGCTGGTGGTGGCTGAAAAAGCGATGCCTTCGTCAGCGCCGTTCTAATCGCCCCGCTCGATTCGTGAGACCTCGAATAATCGTCGGCAGACATCTCGAGAAATGAACGCATGACGTTCGGTGCGTAGCGAGCGAGCGGAAGGAATGAGACGAATGAGGACAGCACTTGCAAAGGAACAAGGAAGGCGCCGTGACGACCACTGCGGTGCCCGATCTCGTGCGCGATGACCGCGTCCAACTCGCTTTGGCTAAGCACGTCAATGGCTCCGGTGCTGAGCACCACTCGGCCCCCGTCACCGGGAAGAAAGTACGCCATGGGGTAGGGATGCCGCAAAAGACATACGCCGTCCAGCGAATCGGGAGCCTCCGCGACCAGATCCAGCACGGTCCGTTGTTGGGATCGAACCCTCCACACCTTCACCGCGGTTACAACGAGTCCCCCGAGCATCAAGACCGTGATGTCGAAGGTCACCGAAAGCCCGACCACCTCGGAAAGTCCGAGTCCGCGCAACGGGTGGCCGTCGCCGAGATGTCGAATAAACGCCGTCAGCGAGCGGAGTATCGGGTCGTGCGGATAGCCGAGACCGACATCGAGAAACAGCACTACCGCGCTGAACCAGCCGACCACGCACATCGCTCCCCACACGACCAATCCGCTGTGAGGATTACGGTCAAAGCCCTTCCACGAGCGAAGTAGCAGTGGCAGCACCACGAGACAGAGCAGCGCCATGGCCAGAGCGAGCACGGTCGTGGTCATGATGAAGACTTTCGAGTGAACATTTTGCGAAAGAAGCTCCGGTCGCCTGGCGCCAGAGCCTCCGCAAAATGGGCAAGCGCCGCCTGACGGTCTTCCGTGTTCGACAGAGCCTCGAGGATGAGCCCCGTGATGTAGTCCTCCCTCGAGGCGGTGGCCGTGAAGGTATTGAGGCGCCCTTGCTTAGCTTCCTGAAGGAAACCCTTGGCGCTCAGGCGCGACAGCACGGTCAAGATTGTCGTATAGGCGTGATCGGGGAAGTACTCGCCCACGTCGCGAACGGTCAGGGCCGAGGTCGGACTCGTCCACATCACTTCCATTACTTCGCGCTCCAGGTCGCCGAGTCCCAAAGCACTCCTCACGTTTTCCGTCTCAACCGTCCTTCTCATCGTACTTCCGGCTAAATCGGGAAGACCTAATTTGACTTGTCTACTACGTCAGGTAGTAATCTCAACTACGCATCGTAGTTGAAGGGAGACATCATGATCAACCGCAGAGTTGCCGCCGTCGTTCTCGCCGGGTCAGCGGTGGTGCTGTCGGTTTGTGGACTCGTCGGTGTCGCGTCCGCGACGTCATATCCACAACCTCCCGCCAAGGTCGGTGTCGCCACCAGCACCGCCTTGCCCGCGTCAGTCAAGGATGCAACGTTCGTCAACCAAAGCGGCACGCCCGAGACGCTCGGGGCCCTGAAGGGCAAGACGGTCTTCCTCGTGCCGTTCTTGACCTTGTGCGGCGACACGTGCCCTTTCACCACGGGCAACCTGTTGCAGCTCCAGGCCAAGTTGAACGCCGCTGAGGCCGCCAATGTGGAGGTTGTCGCTATCTCCGTTGACCCGTACCGTGACACCCCGGCGCGCATCGCCGCGTACGCCAAGCTCATCGGGGCAGATTTTCAGCTCTGGACGGAGACCGGCCCCACCGCGACACCGTACATATCCGATAAAGAGTTCGCCTCGAAGAATCCCATCGGAAAAGGCGACATCAACGCCAACCTGACCGCCGTGGAGAAGTTCTTGGGCTGGACCGTTCAGGTCGTGCCCCAGTCAGTGCCGGCGCCCACCGATTGGATGGCTCCGCACGACCTCCTGTCGTACGACATCAACCACTCCGACGGATTTTGGATCATTGACGCCAACCAATCGGTTCGGTTCGCGAGCGGCGACCTTCCCGCCTTCACCGGCACGCTCTCAAAGATTCTTTCCACCTTCATGGGCTATAAGAGCAACATCTACAACACTCCCGTCTATAAGGGAGGTTGGACCCCGCCCGAAGCCTTGCAGGCAATCCAGTGGGTTGCCAACGAGAGTCTGTGAGCGAACGGCAATGGCCCTCAGCGGTGAGCCCGTCGCCCATTAACTCTTCGCTTGCTTGAGCGCGGTCCGTTAGTCGCATCTCCATGGTCGCAACCCTGCCCAGCTCTCTCTTCGCGGCGTTCCCCCTGGCGTTCGCGGCAGGGTTAGTCTCCTTCGTCTCGCCATGCGTCCTACCGCTCTTGCCTGGGTACCTAGCGTTCCTTGGAGGGGCTAGCGGTCGCTCCGACGCGCAGATCGGACGCGGACGCGCGGTGACTGGCTCGCTAGCCTTCATCATCGGATTCGCCGTCGTCTTCGTCAGCTTTGGCGCGCTGTTCGGGGGGCTAGGAAGTTCGCTCCGCGCGCATCAGCGCGAACTTGAAATTGTCTTCGGTATTGTCACCGTCGGACTTGGTCTGTTCTTCGCTGGGTGGTGGCCGGCATCATGGCTCGAGCAGGACCGCCGCATCCATCGCTTACCCCGCGGGTCCGTAGTTGGGTCACGAAACCAGTTCATCAAGCACCGACGCGAAGCCCTTTAAAACAAAGACGATTAGTGGTGATTGAAACTGTTGCGCCCGACGATCTTTGATTGCATGTCGAGGAATCTGAAAACGGATTCGCGCCGGATTTATAGACGGCACGTAGGAAAGTGAAGCGAAGCCCGACGTAAATCGAAAACTGCCCCCGCTCCCCCTTGTTGATTGACCATCCGCGGGTAGCGATGTTCAGCGGGGTCATGCCGGCGAAATTTGGAACCTCATACAAGGGGTTGATCCATCCTTCAACTGATAACACTGAATAAGCGGTCCGTTTTTTGAGGTAGACGATTTGGTCCATGGGAGTTTCTATGCAGTTGGGATTCGGAGGCGGTCATGCGGATTCGAAAGTGCCTGCTGTTTCTGCTTGTGGTCGGCCTCACATTCAGCATTGCCTCGACTGCGACTGCTAACACGACGTGGTCGTCGCCAACGATTATCAACCACTCCGGTGGCGGCATCGCCGCCGTGTCGTGTACTAGCAGCAGCTTCTGCATGGCGGTGGACTCGCACGGAAGCGCGCTGAGCTTCAATGGGACGAAGTGGTCGTCGTCAACGAGCATCGACCCTTCGGGCGGTGGCATCTTCGCCGTGTCGTGTAGTAGCAGCAGCTTCTGCATGGTGGTGGACTTCCACGGCAACGCGCTGAGCTTCAATGGGACGAAGTGGTCGTCGCCCACGAGCATCGACCCCTCGGGTGGTGGTTACCCCTCCGTGTCATGTGCGAGCAGCACCTTCTGCGTGATGGTGGACTATGACGGCAACGCGCTGATCTACAACGGAACGACGTGGTCGACGCCAACGAGCATCGACCTCAACTCCTTGCCCGCCGTGTCGTGCACCAGCAGCAGCTTCTGCATCGCGGTAGACGATTTCGGCGACGCACCGATCTACGACGGGATGACGTGGTCGTCAACGGCGAGCATTCCCCCCTCCGGCGGTCTTGTCAACTCTGTGTCATGTACCAGCAGTAGCTTCTGCATGGCGATAGACGCCCGCGGCGACGTGTGGAGCTACAACGGGACGACGTGGTCGTCGCCGACGACCATTGACTCCACCGGCCTCGGCGCCGTGTCGTGCACCAGCAGCAGCTTCTGCATGGCGTTGGACTACGGCGGTGACGTGTTGAACTACAACGGGACGACGTGGTCGTCGCCAACGAAAATTGACCCCTCCGGCCTCGGCTTCGTGTCGTGTACTAGCAGCAGCTTCTGCATGGCGATAGACGACTCCGGCGACATGTTGACGTATTCCAACGCCAACACCAACAAGAACACCACCTTGCACGCAATCAAGGTAAATGGATCTGCCATTGTTGGCAAGACCATGACGCTGACCATCGTGGGCACCGGATTCTACGGACGGCCGATGGTCACAAGCAACGAGGCAGGAACCAGGGCCCTGGTCTCGCACGAGACCAGCAAGTTGCTCACCGTCGTGGTAACCGTTGGACCTGGATCGCGTAACGGTACGTACACCTTCACTATCCGCCTGTTAAACGGCGAGTCATCCAAGGTCAAGTACTTGGTGAAGCTACCTTGAACCCCTGACGGTTGGCCACCGCCTGTCGGCCAACTCGAACACCATCGAGTGAGCCTCCGCCGTGCGATGGTTACGGTTTACGATTCCGTACGCGTGACTTCGATGTTCTCATTCTTATTCAGCCAGTCGAGATCGGGCGCCGCTGTCTCGGAGTTTTGAAGCGTTCGCGCACCCGAGGGCCGAAACATTAGCGCGCAGACCTTTTTGGCCGACGACTTTCGATCTGGTGTTCATGGAACGCCATAGCCACGAGGCGATTCAACTGGCACTCGTCAGGATGATAAGCGCAGTCGTGGCAATGAGCGCGACGCCGACAACTTGGAATGCGATCGAGAAGTCGAGAATCCACTTCTTCCGCTCGTTTGAGACTCGCAATCTACCCAGGTAGTCAATGTCTCGGTTCGCAACGAATCGCCCAAGATCCTGCTCGTTCCACATCGCTTGCACGTACTCAGTGAGAGTCGCTGTCTTGCTAACCACGTAATCGTGCGCGCTGGCGTTCACCCAAAGTGCGAAGCATGCAGACAAGACGAGCGAAGCTACCGCGGCAATGACAACAACTTTGTCACCAGCGGAGAGTACAAACGTGGAACTCTCAGCTTTGTCAGCAACCGCCAAG
Source organism: uncultured Acidimicrobiaceae bacterium (assembly GCA_963724865.1). Lineage (GTDB taxonomy): Bacteria > Actinomycetota > Acidimicrobiia > Acidimicrobiales > RAAP-2 > RAAP-2. The sequence goes on from CAVRWO010000011.1 coordinate 14,953, forward strand.
AGTCCAGTTGCGATTGCCAGTATTCCTGAAGATACGCTGAGCAGGCTTACCGATCGAGTGCGAAAATCTTGCCGTCTGTTCTCTTCTCGAGTTACCTCATCGTCGATGAGCTCACCGAGCGGATTTGGCGCTGACGAGCTCTTGTCCTGCGTAGCAGGGTCCGACATGGTCAAACCTCCTCTTGATTTCTAAGTGCAGTTCTTCTCGTGGTCATCGCCCCAGTGGTCGCACACGGCGCGAATCTGTCACCATGCCGTACATGGTCTTGCGTTCCATTGAATTGAGAACACTTAACGGTTCCGTCCTTTGGAACAGTGTCTCCAGGTTTGTAGGTAGTGGGCATCGGTGGCCTGTCTTTTCGACCATATGATCTTTTGCGGAGGTCAGTGGAACCACGGTTTCATAACCTATGTGTCCGAGTGAGGTCAAATCCTTTCACTTCCTGCCTTAGCCCAGGTAATTTCGCGTTGCCATTACCGAGTCAGTTGATTCCACAACACGTCCTCTTGTCGAATTCGGTGACGTGCTCACTTCGGGTTGTACTTACAGTCATGGGATCACCAACTGAATGTGGACGGTCTTCACGACGAACTGCCGGTAACAATTCCCGATGGTCAGCGGGCCTGCCTTTTGAGCCGCCGAACAGTGCGCTACCCCCTAGACCAGTACGTTTCGGTGTCGCCGAGATTCGTGTCGACCAGGACGTCGCTCGTGGATGAAGCGACGCCGACTCCTCCCCCGCTAAATCCTTGTCCGGGCACAGTCGCGCTGGTCCATAGCGCGCCGTTCCATTGTGAAAGCACTTCGGGGTTGCTGCTTTCCGTCGAGTACCCGATCGCCACGCAGAGCGTCGGGGAGTGACAGTCAACTTGCTCGAGTGAAACGGACGACGGATGAGCAACAACGTGCCAACCTGAGGGCGCCTTCGGCGACCACTTGATCACCGACGTGCTCCCTACTGCCAGGCAGGCGGCACCCTCGGTGCCCTCAATACAAGAAATGCTCGTGAAATTCGGCGTGGTCTGTGAGTTCAAGGTTTCGCCCGGCACTCCCTGTCCGCCCCAGTGAGATCCATTCCACGTCGCCGACGACGTGCCCACGGCTTCACAAGCAAGGATTGAGGCACAGGACACGTGCTCGATATCAGCGTCTTGCCAAACGGCGAAGGGAATCCAGGCGGCGCCATTCCAACGAATGAAAGTGGTCGCCACTTTCTCTGTTTGCGTGTCGCCCACAATTTGATTGACGAGGTAACGGCCGACGGCGAAACAGAACGATGACGAAACGCAGCTGATCGACGTCCATCCGATGGCCTGGGTCGCTACCTCGGCCGCAGGCACGGCAGGGACGATGGGCTGTGGTGCGGGGATGGGCACTGATTTCCACACCCCGTTTGCCCAAAGGTAGCTGGTCTTCAACGCGGGACCTTGTCCTACCGACATGCAGAAGTTCGACGACGGACACGACACTTCGCTTAGCCCGCCGGAGTCGTCCATGCCCAAGAACTCGGCGCCCGGGATCCTCTGTGGCGCCGAGACGTTGTGGCCGTTCCACGTGGTGGAGAACTCCGGCGCTCCGTAGGCGCTTTGCTGGCGGCTGAGCAACATGCAGAAGTCGCTCGGCGTGCACGAGACGCCAAGGGGTATGAGATTCGGCGTGGTCGCTATGTGCGACGGGTGAATGAGCGGCGATGAGGGCGCTGCGCCCGCATTCATCAGCGGCATCACGCTCATCGCCATCAACGCGACAGTGACGCAGAGCTTCCTCATTCGGCGACGAGGGTCGGGGACGGGGTTGCTTCAGAGATTCCCCCTTCGACCAAGAGGAACGAGCACGTGAGCGCTCCGCCGAGACGCGTACCGCTGCTGCTTTTTATTCTCCACGCTCTCACGATGCCCTCGCCTCCATGAGATTGCCTTCAACATCGTCGGGGGGTGACCACTTCCACGCGGAGTCGCCGCGGAGTCATCGGAGGCAGTAGTGAACTGTAATGTTCCGTTTCACACGGCTACCGGGCGCTCGCGCGAATTGTATACCTCGCACAGAAGAATTGGATTCCGGAGATTCTTCGTCCTATTTTTGCAGCAACGTGCACGCGCCTCAAGCGTATCGACAGCCAGGTAAGCAGTTACTTCTTCTTGGCTGCGTCGAGGACCGCGACGGCCAGCGTGTCGGAGACGACAAGGATGGTGTTGTCGAAACAGGTGGCGCAGCCGCTCAGACCACCCACAGACGACGCACAGACTGACGATTTCGATGAAAATTTCTCGCGCCCCGATCTGCTGATTGAGAGTGAAACTGCGGCTTCTGAAATCGCGAGTAGGTGTATCGGCGCAGTCGACTAAAACGTCATAATCAGTCTCACTGACTGAGTGATCGAAAGAACCTGTCTCCTTGGTCTTCGCCGTGCCTCGATGTGGATGTCCCGATGGCAATGTAGAGTGTGGCTCTCCAGATGAGCGCTCGCCCGCCGATGGTCGCTCCCCAAAACGGGCTTAGGGTCGCAACAAACTCAACAACCATTGAACTTTCGACTGATCGACGATGAGCCGCAGACGCTCGCGTCGCTGACGCAGCTCTGTCAGCTTTTGGTTCGAGCCGGAAGGCTCGTCGATCATGTTGATGCCGCCCGATGACTCAAAGATACTGCTCAATAGAAATCTCTCCGCTTTGTGCGGACTCCATGACTGTAGCTTTCTGTAGACGTCGTCGGCCCACTCGTCACAGTGGAGAGACCAGAAGGGACTGCCATCACATATTCGTTCCAACTCATCGCATCTGGCTAGCTCTTTCGAAAAATCCAGTGCACGCTTCTTTGACGCCGAGGGCATCTATGTCGCTTCCTTCCTCGGATCAACTCCGCGGTTCAATGAAGAGAATTCCACATCACCATTTTCGTGTCCCGCATCACTTTCAGAATTTTGCACCTCCAGTCGGCGAAGTCTGAGATGGCCGTTCCACTAAAGCCCCATGTGACGAGATTCAGTCCCGCGTTACGCATGCCACAAAACGGCGGCGGCGTTATTCCCCATCAACCCTTCGAGCTTCGCTGAGGGTATCGATGGGCCGTCGGCGTCTTCGTTGACCGTTAGGAGTTTCTCCCCCAGGGCAACGGGATCGTAGAGAAAACCGGGATAATCACTGCCGAAGAAGAGTTTCTCCAGAGGAACGAAATAGTCCTCCAGCGAACTCAACCACCGATAGAGATTTGCTCTCGACAGCGTGGCGATGTGATAGCTCAGATCAGCGTAGAAATTGGGATGCTTGGTGAGCATGAACATGGCTTCATCAATCCACGGAATTCCACAATGCGCAAGAATCACGACGAGATCTCGGAATTCGCGACCCACGTCGTCCAACAGTGCGGGTCGTCCAAGTGAAAGCCGGGCGTCAATTCGCGTCGAACCTGCCTGATGGACCATCACGGGAATACCCAAATCCGCAGCCTTTGCGAAGATTGGAAAGGCGATCTCGCGATCGTCCGGTGACCAATGCTGGTACATCGGGTAGAGCTTCACACCGCTTAGACCGAGCTCCGTAACACTGCGCTCGAGTTCCTTTACAGCGAGGCTCGGTCCTTGGTACAGCGGATTCACGGAGGCGAAACCGATGAACCGGTCGGGGGCCTGCCTGACAACGTCCGCGACGTAGTCATTGCACTTCTTGGGATGTGGCGGACCCGCCACCTGCGTCAACCCGGCATTGTCAACCGTTCCGATCAGTTCGCCGTCAAGGTACTGCGGTGAGACCGCGAGCAGGACAACCTTGTCGAACCCTGCGTGATCCGCGAGGCTCTGCTCTGCTCCGATCGTTGGCCACCCCTCTTCGGCGAAGCCACTCTCGCGCCATTCGGCGTCGGTCGGCATGCGATGAGACGGAAGGGGTCCCTGGCTGCGACAGATGCAGAGCGAACCTTCCCGACCGTAGGCCGCAGTGAACTGGGGATTGGCCGACAGTGCGAGTATGTGGCTGTGGACGTCAATGCGCACGGCGTCCTACTCCCACACCAGGACGTTTCGCCCCGAGACCCGTCGCTCACGCAGCCGGTCGAGGGCTACCTCGACATCGCCGAGGGGATAGCGCGTGTCGATAACCGTAGAAAGACGCCCGTCGGCGGCGAGACGAATGGCCGCCTCGAGATCTCGCCGTGAGGCGGCGACGGATGACAGGAGCCGGATCTCCGAGAGGATCAACTCGATCGGATGGACTGCGATCTCCTCTTTCGTGTAGCCGATCGACACGAACGCGCCGTGGCGGCCGAGGCTTCGAATTCCTGCCAGCATCGAGGCAGACGTCCCCACCAGTTCAATGAAGTGGGTGGCGCCGAGCCCGCCGGTCGCCTCCTTCACCTTCTCAGGGACGACCGCGTAACCTTCGTCGTCAAGCACGATTACGTGGTAGGCCCCGGTGCCGATTGCGAGTTCGGCCTTCTCCGCGCTGTCGGCGATCGCGAGTACGCGCGCGCCGGCGGCGAAGGCCACCTGGATGGCCATCAGCCCAACGCCACCGACACCGTTGACAACGACGGTGTCGCCCAATGAAACGCCCCCGAGACGAACTGCGTGCACCGCGGTCATGCCACCGCAGCTCAAGAGTGCCGCGTCGGCAAACGACACTTGTTCGGGCAGCGGAATCAGGTTCTCGGCGGGCACGGCGATCAGATCGGAGAACGTACCGTTCAGCGTGAAACCGAGTTGCCCCACCGGATCCAAGCACACCTGTTCATTGCCACTTCGACACCACTGACACTTTCCACAGCCGATCATGTTGTACACCGCGACCCGTTCTCCGGGGGCTACACCCGAGCCCGCAGGGGCACTCACCACGACGCCGGCAGCTTCGTGGCCCAGTACGAAGGGAAAGTGCGGCGGCTCGATCATCCCATCGAGAATGTGCAGCTCAGTCCCACAGACGCCGGCCGCCTTCGTCTGTACCACCGCCCATCCCTGCACCGACGGATCGGGGAGGTCGCCCACTAAGAACTGATCTTGTTGTGCGAGAAATGCTGCCTTCATGATGTCTCCATTCGTTAACTGTTTACACTTCGACGACTGCGACTGAGCGCCAGAATGTTCATCGTCCGACCGAAATCTCAGCGACCTCCAGCATTCGCGCGAACGCCGCGTTAGCTTCACGAAGGACCGTTGGTTCGTCGACGGTCAGCACGCGCCGGCCCTCCATCACGACCTGACCGTCGATGATCGTGGTGTCGACGCAGCTGCCGTTGGCGGCAAAGACGAGGTGCGAGGTGAGGTGGTCGCGGTTGCTCTTTACCAGCGGGGTGAACATTACGCTCTTCAGGTCAACGAGAATCACGTCAGCCTTCTTGCCCGGGACGAGCTCGCCGGTCTCGTGGCGCAGCGCGCGTGCGCCGTTGCGCGTCGCCATGCGCAGGACGTCGGGAGCCTGTTGGAGGCTGGCGTCGAGGCGCGAGGCGCGATGGATCAGGGACGAGAACTTCATGACGCCAAACATGTCGTTGCCATTGTTTGATTCCGCCGCGTCGTGACCGAGCCCCACGTTGATGCCGGCCGCCAGCATCTCGGGCAAGCGGGCGATGCCGTTGCCCAGCTTGGCGTTGGAGGACGGGTTGTGCGAGATCTGGGTGTTGGTCTCTTTCATGAGGTCGATCTCGTGGTCGGACAGCCACACGCAGTGCGCCGCGACGCAGTCCGGTCCTAAGATCCCGCAGTCGTAGGCGACTTCGGTCGGTCGACGGCCGAAGCGCTCGATCGAGTTATCGACCTCGGTCTGGGACTCGTTCAGGTGGATGTGGATGCCGGTGCCCAGTTCGTTGGCGAGGGCCCGCGCGCCGCGCAGTAGCTCCTCGGAGGCGAGGGGCAGCCACTCAATGCCGACGTAGACCTCGATTCGGCCGTTGCCCGCGCCGTGGTGCTCGCGGTGCGCGGTGCGCGCGTCCTCGAGAGTGTCGAGACCATGCTCGTCGTCGGCGATGTCGTTGGCGAGAACTGCGCGGATCCCGATCTCCTCCGCGGCGCGGCGAAGTGCGCCGAGCTTGCGATACATGTCGTTCACCGTCGTCACGCCACACTTGATCGACTCGAGATAGCTCGCGAGCGCCGCCCAGTAGGCGGCGTCGTCATCGAGGGCGCGAATGATCGGATACCAGAACTCGAACAACGACTCCCAGAGTGGCAGATGGTCCGACCACCCCTTGCCGATGGCCGTGTGAAAGTGCAGGTCGACGAGGCCGGGCAACACCGCCTTGTCGGCCGCGTCAATGACGCGCACCCCCTCGAGGCCGTGGCGACCCCGCACCTCCTCGGTCGTCCCGACGCCGACGATGCGGTCGTCTTCGATCAGCACCGCGCCGTCTTCGATCAGCTCGTCGGCGTCGTTCATCGTCAGCACCGAACCGTGTTCGATCAGAAGTCGTGTCATCGTCGCCTCTCGCCCGCTCGCCGACATATCACGTCAGCTCGCCGGAACTTCCATGCGCTCGAGGATCCGCGCGAACGCTGCGTTGGCTTCGCGCAGGACCGTTGGTTCGTCGACGGTCAGCACCGTACGGCCCTCCATCACGACCTGTCCGTCGATGACGGTGGTGTCGACGCAGCTGCCATTGGCGGCAAAGACGAGGTGCGAGGTGAGGTGATCGCGGTTGCCCTTCACCAGCGGGGTGAACATCGCGCTCTGGAGCTCGATCAGGATGACGTCGGCCTTCTTGCCCACCGTGAGCTCGCCGGTCTCGTGGTGCAGGGCCTTCGAGCCGTTGCGCGTCGCCATGCGCAGGACGTCGGGAGCTTGTTGGAGGCTGGCGTCGATACGCGAGGCGCGATGGATCAGGGACGAAAACTTCATGACCTCGAACAGGTCACGAGAGTTGTTGCACTCCGCCGCGTCGTGACCGAGCCCCACGGTGATGCCGGCCGCCAGCATCTCGGGCAAGCGCGCGATACCGTTGCCCAGCTTGGCGTTGGAGGACGGGTTGTGCGAGATCTGGGTGCCAGTCTCTTTCATGAGGTCGATCTCGTGGTCGGACAGCCACACGCAGTGAGCGGCCACGCAGTCCGGTCCTAAGATCCCGCAGTCGTAGGCGACCTCGGTCGGTCGTCGGCCGAAGCGAGCGATGGAGTTTTCGACCTCGCTCTGGGACTCGTTCAGGTGGATGTGGATGCCGGTGCCGAGCTCGTTGGCGAGGGCCCGCGCGCCGCGCAGTAGCTCCTCGGACGCGAGCGGCAGCCACTCAATGCCGACGTAGACCTCGATCCGTCCGTTGCCCGCGCCGTGGTGTTCGCGGTGGGCGGTGCGCGCGTCGTCCAACGTGTCGAGACGGTGCTCGTCGTCGGCGATGTCGTTGGCGAGAACCGCGCGGATCCCGATCTCCTCGGCCGCCCGGCGCAAGTGCGCCGAGCTTGCGATACATGTCGTTCACCGTCGTCACGCCACCCTTGATCGACTCGAGGTAGCTCGCGAGCGCCGCCCAGTAGGCGGCGTCGTCATCGAGGGCGCGAATGATCGGGTACCAACAGGTGTCCAGGTACTCCCAGAGTGGCAAGTGATCCGACCATCCCTTGCCGATGGCCGTGTGAAAGTGCAGGTCGACGAGGCCGGGCAGCACCGCCTTGTCGGTCGCGTCAATGACGCGCACCCCCTCGAGGTCGTGGCGAGCCCGCACGTCCGCCGTCGTGCCAACATCGACGATGCGATCATCTTCGATCAGCAGCGCCCCGTCTTCGATCAGGTCGTCGGCGTCGTTCATCGTCAGCACCGAACCGTGTTCGATCAGAAGTCGTGTCATTAGGTATCGCTCTCCGCTCTCTTTTTTAAATTCCTATCGATTGACCGGAGTTCACCGGCCGCGCGTCCAGATTCACCCACACGGATTTTGCGACGAGGTACGGGATCAGTGCCGCGTGTCCCAATTCGCGCCCACCGCCCGAGTGCTTTCGCCCGCCGAACGGTACGGTCACGTCGAACATCCCGTAGGTGTTGATCCAGGCGGTGCCCACCTCAAGGCGCGACGCAAGGGCCATCGCTTTGGCCGTGTCGCTCGTCCAGATACCCGCCGCGATCCCATAACGCACGCCGTTGGCGAGGTCCACCAGCTCCTCTTCGTCCTCCCACGTCACGACCGAGAGTACGGGGCCAAAGATCTCCTCTTGGGCCACGCGCATGTCACGTCGAACACTTGTCAGCACCGTCGGACTCACGAAGTATCCGCCCGGTAGACCGGCGACCTCGGCCTTGGTGCCACCAGCCGCCACGACCGCGCCCGCGGACACCGCTTCGTCGACGAAGCCCAACACCCGTTCACGGTGCGCCGGCGAGATGAGCGGACCCATCTCCGTACTCGGTTGGAACCCCTCGCCAAGCCGCACGGACTTCGCCCGGTCGACGACCGAGGCGACCAGCTCATCGGCGACCGAGGCGTGAACGAGGAGCCGGGACCCGGCGACGCACGCCTGGCCCTGGTTGAAGAAAATACCGCCGAAGACACCTCCCGTCGCCGCCTCCAGGTCAGCGTCGGGAAAGACGATGTTGGGGCTCTTGCCGCCAAGTTCCAGGCTGACGGGTTTCAGGTCATCGGCTGCGGCCTTCAAGATGAGTCGACCCGTCTCGGTCTGACCCGTGAAGGCCACCTTGTCGACGCCCTCGTGGCGCACCAGCAGGTCGCCCACCTCGGGTCCCCCGATGACGACGTTGACCACACCCTTGGCGAAGCCCGCCTGTTCGATGAGGTCCATAAGTCGAAGCGTCGACAACGGCGCCAACTCTGACGGCTTCAGCACCACCGTGCACCCCGCGGCCAGCGCCGGGCCGAGCTTGTAGGCAGTCTCGAGCAGCGGGAAGTTCCACGGGGTCAGCGCCGCAACAACTCCTATTGGCTCCTGGTGCACCAGCGAGAGCATCCCGGGCACCGAGTTCGACGTGATCGCGCCTTCGAGCGTCGCCGCACAACCCGCGTAGTAGCGAAAGATCTCGGCCGCGAGTGCCACGTCGACGGCGACCGCTTCGCCAAGCGGCTTGCCGTTATCGAGCACTTCGATGGCGGCGAGCTGCGCCGCGTTCTCGTCGACCAGGGTTGAGAGCGACCACAGCAACTTGGCGCGCTGTGAACCCGACCGACTTCGATACTCGCCAAACGCGCGCCGCGCCGCAGCGACGGCCGCGTCAATTTCGTCGCGACCCGCAACCGGAACCTCGGTGAGCGTGTCGCCCGTCGCTGGGTTCATGACGTCGATGTTCGCGCCGGTCTCGACGCGCTCGCCGCCAATAAAGAGGCGGTGTTGTCCTTGCACGAAGGTTCGAGCTTCCTCCGGGGCCAGCTCACTGATATTCGACTTCGCCATTACCTATTCCTTTCATCGTCGATGATGCTGCTCACGTCACATCGAGCTCGATGTTGACAGCGCTGTCGCGGCCCTGGGAATAGGCCATCTGCCAGAACGCGAGTTCGTAGCGCGAGGACCAGTCGAAGGCTGGCGTCAACTCCGCGACTCCCACGCCCTCTTCCGTTGCCAAGCGATCGAGCAGCGTCACAGAGTCGGCCACGAGCGCGTCGTAGGTCGGATTTGCAAACAGTGAGATCCAGTCCGTGCAGATTGGGTCTTTGGGGATGTGGGTCGCGAGTCGAGCAGCGATCTCGCCGTAGCTCCACTGACACGGCAGTATCGCGGCGAGACCGGTCGCCGGTGACCCGTGTGACGCCGCGTACAACAGATGGCGCGTGTAGCCGTAGTTCACGGGTGTCATCGCGCTCACCGTGTGCTCCGGCAGCGTGCCGCCCAGACGCTCGAGGAATCGACGGTTCGCGGGAATCTCGTTCTCTACGATTTGATGGAAGAATCGTCCGAGCACACTGAGGGCATCGACGTCAGGCGCTTTGGCCGCAATGCACGCGATCGCGCGAGCGTAATCTTCGAGGTACATGATGTTCTGTTCGAAATAGAAGCGGAACGTCTCGTGCGAAAGCGTGCCGCTCCCAATCTCAGCGATCATGGGATGTTCGTGCGCCGCCTTCCACACGGGACGACCCCGCTCGTGAAGCTCGAGGGCGACGCGGGTGCTTCGCGACTGGGCCGTCACGGGCGGTCCTCGACGAACTCGACGAGCATTCCGCCAAAGGCTCTCGGGTGCGCGAAAGCGATGCGCGTGCCTGATCCCCCGGCTCGCGGCACTCGATCGATCATGTCGATCCCCCGCGCGCACAGATCTGCCGTGATTGCGGCCACGTCGTCAACACGCAGCGCAATGTGATGAAGACCCGGTCCGCGACGCTCAAGGAAGGTGGCGACTGTGCCAGGTCCCGTCGCCTCCAAGAGCTGGAGCGCGGAATCGCCGACAGGGATCATCTCCTCGCGAAATCCGTCCGCCTCTTCTACGTGATCGCAGACGAGCCCGAGCACCGCCGCGAGCGCTTCGCCGGGGCCAGAGTCACCGTGGGCGAACGCCACGTGGTGGATCCCGAGGATCCTCCATTGTCTCTCCCCCTTGGAGCCGTCATCGGATGGCACGACGTTCGCGCTCATGCTGGCTGCACCGCCGCGTCCCAGCTGTCGACGAACGCCCGTACGGTGGCCATGCGCTCGGGTCCCAACGGGAAGACCTGCACGGAGTCGGCGCCCGCGCGCAACGCCGTTTGAATCTGGGCCGTCGCCTCGGCGCGGCCACCACTCAGCGCGACTCTTCGCACGAACGTGTCGGGGAGAAGGCTCGCCGCCTTTCCGGCCTCTTGGAACTCGCCCCCGCTGTAGGTCGCGCGCACTGCCTGGACTGTCTGCGAGTCGAGTCCCGCGAGCTCGCACACATACGGTGCCGTTTGGGGGAACCACGACGCAATGGTGCGTGCCGGCCCCATCGACTCCTCGGGGTGATCGTCGTTGATTGCGCCGTACGCGCACACGGCGATGTGCGGCATCTCACGACCGGCCGCGCTGGCGCCCTTGCGCACGCAGGAGATTGCCCACTCGATCGCCTCGTCGAAGAGCCCGACCATGACGAGCACCCCGTCGGCGATGCGTCCCGCGAGCTCGAAGGTCCGTGGCCCACTCGCCGAAATGTAGATAGGGATGTCGCTACGGGCGGGTATTCGCATATGCGCCTCGTCGAGCTCGTAGCTTCGGGCGTGGCGGTCCACCGTCTCGCCGCCCCAGAGTCGACGAAGATCTTCGATCGTCGCTTCCAAATCCGCCAAGCGGCTCGGCTCGTAGCCGAGCGCCAACAAAGGGCGGTCGCCGACGCCGATGCCGAGCAGCATGCGACCCGCGGATACCTCGTCAATGGTTGCGGCAGCGGAGGCGGTGATCGCTGGATGACGCGTCAACGGGTTCGTCACCGCCGTGCCCAAACGAAGCGACGTCGTGTTCATCGCCGCCAACGTCAGGTACGAGTACACGTTGCGCGCGTGCAGTGACGAATCAGTACACCAGAGATTGGCGTAACCCAGCGACTCAATCTCACTGACCATAGGGACGAAGTCACCAGGAGCGTCGACCGGCTGAAGGATGACTCCTCGCGTCACCGGTGAGTCAGTGTGCGTCATTATCCACCTCGCTTACGTAGGCAATCACGGTATCTCGCAGAGCGCGCAGCCCCGTGGCGATGAATTCGATATCGATCCACTCTTCGGACGTGTGTTCGCCTTCGCCGAACGTGATGCCCAATGCCACGGCCGGTATTCCCCGCGGATGAGCCGCATTCGCATCCGTACTCGAGGCAATCATCACCGATGTGAGTCCGTGGAGCTCGAGAGTCTGTCGCGCAACGCGCACAAGCGGGTGTTGCGCATCTATCGATCCTGCGGGACGCCGGCCGATCTCGTGGATCGCTACGGCGACACCTTCAGCCAGCGGGGCAAGAACGATACTCCGGCAGTCGGCTTCGAGCTGGTCCAGATCGATCGGGTCAACGGCGCGCATATCGATCAAGAAGCTGGCTCGCTGGGCTCGAGCGTTGACGGCCTCGCCACCAGTAAACATGCCGACGTTGACCGATCGCAGGCCCTGCTCGACGGGGACGTCGCCGAGCGACGCCACCATGCGAGCTGCCACATCGATCGCGCTCGGTGCCGAGGCCGCCTCCCATGCGTGACCGCCCGGACCGCTCACCTCGACGTTCCAGCGAACCGAGCCGACGGCTTTGGTGCCGATTTTTCCCAGGTAGTTGCCCTCGATCGCGATGAGGGCCTCGACCGGGCACGGCGCATGGTCCAGGGCCCAGTTCGCGCCTCGCAGATTTCCGAGTCCCTCTTCTCCCACCGTCGCCACGAGCCACAGGGGACGCCGCAGTGGAGTTTCGGCGAGCATCTGCCCGACGACCGAAAGGGCCGCCACCGCCACGTTGTCGTCACCCACACCCGGGCCGCGCAGTCGTGTGCCGTCACGGTGAGCGGCGTGCTCCACGCCTCGAGAGAACACGGTGTCGAGGTGGGCCGCCACGACCAAGGCGCCGCCGTCGCCGCTGACAGCGCTCCCCCAAAGGTTGCCGACCTCGTCGAGCGCGACGTCGGTCACTCCATCCTCGTCCCACCAGCGCGCAACCTGTCGAGCCCGATCCGCCTCTTCCCCGGTGGGTGCAGGTATTTCGGTCAGTTCGATCGTGCGTTCAACCACCAAGTCCGCTCGTCGCCTCGTTCGGTCGTCGCTCGACGCCTCGCCAAGGTTCACCATCACCGAACTCCGATCACGCCACGCGCGCGCAGGTCCTCGATCGACGGACCGGTGAAGCCAAGCTCTTCGAGTATCGCCACCGTGTCGCCCCCCAGATTGGGTGAAGCACCCGGCGCGTCCAGCGCGACGTGATCGAGTCGCACGGGCACGCCCAGCACGCGGTACGTTCCGCCACGAGGGAACCGATGCGATTGAATCATGCCCAGAGCGTCTACTTGTTCGCCGTCGAGTACCTGATCGACGTCTTTGATCTCCGTCGCCGGTACGCCCGCGTCACTGAAGCGCTTGAGCCAGGTCGTCGTCGTTTCCTTGGAGAGGGAGGCCTCGAGTTCTGATGTCAGCTCGTCTCGGTGGAGTACTCGAGTGACGTTGTCCTTAAACCGTCCGTCGTCGATCAACTCCTCACGGGCGAGCACAGTGCACGCACGTTGCCAGAGATCCTCGGAGCCAGCGCCCGCGAGCACGATCCATCCGTCTGACGTTCGAAACTTGCCGTACGGCGCGAAGGTCGGCGAATGCGAGCCGAGAAGCCCCGGCACCGACCCCTTGGCGAAGTACTCCGCCGCCACGGTGGAAAGGCTGGCCAACGCGAACTCGAAGAGCGAGGTGCTTACAAGGCGTCCTTGCCCGCTCTGCAGCCGCTCGACGTGCGCGGCGAGCAGTCCCACCACGCAACTCAGGCCTGAACCAACGTCGAGCACCGGCGCTCCGACCTTGACAGGACCACCGCGCTCGTCACCGGTGACACTCATCAGTCCGCTCTCCGCCTGGAGAATAAGGTCAAAGCCCCCGCGCAGCGCCTCGGGACCCACCTCTCCGTACCCCGAAATCGAACCGTAGACAATCGATGGGTGTCGCGCGTGGACGGACTCGTAGTCGAGCCCGTACGCGTCGAGAGCTCCGGGGCGTGAGTTCTCGACGAAGAAGTCACTCACCGAGAGCAGTCGTTCGATGATCTCTCGACCCTCGGGTGAGCGAAAATCGACGTCGAGGCTGCGCTTGCCCGTGTTCAGCGACAAGAAGAGCGCCGTTTCGTCCTCAATCGCATGGGGCCCGGGCGATCGATACGGATCTCCCGTTCCCGTCTCAATCTTCACCACGTCGGCGCCGAGGGATGCGAGCACCATCGTCGCGTACGATCCCGACACGAAGCGCGTCAGATCGAGGACCCGCAGTCCCGCGATCGGCGGCGCTACCACAGGCTCGGCTCGCGAAACTCGCCGAACTCGGCGCGAAAGACATCGGCCATCTCACCGAGCGTCGCGCCCACCCTCGCTGCCTCTATGAGGCCCGGCATCACGTTGGACCCAGCGACCACGTCATCGCGCACTGTTGTCAACGCCACGGCAACGCCGCGTGCATCGCGCGCGCTGACTCGTCGCGCCGTCCTCTCGATCTGACGGTCGGCGGATGTCGGATCACCAGAGAACAGTGGCGGCACATTGTTCTCGCCGTCGTCGACGTAGATGTTGACGCCCACCTTTGGGCGCCGCCCGGACATCACGTCAAGTTCGTATCGGTAGGCAGACTCCGCGATAAGACGCTGGGAAAGCCCCGTCTCGATGGCGCGCGCGGCGCCGCCCTCCCGCTCGATCTCGTCCATCAGCTGAAGGGCCGCTTCTTCGATCCGATCGGTCAGGTTCTCCACGAAGTACGAGCCGGCGAGCGGATCGGCGGTGCGAGCCACTCCCGATTCGAGGGCGATGATCTGCTGGGTGCGCAGCGACAACGTCACCGCCTCCTCGCTCGGAATCTCAAAGGCCTCGTCGTATCCCATGACGTGAATCGACTGCGCTCCTCCGAGCACGGCACCAAGGCACTGGATGGTGGAACGAACCAGATTGTTGAGCGGCTGCTGAGCCGTGAGGGTGGCTCCGGAGTTTCCCGAGAAAAAGCGCAATCGGCCCGACGAAGGATCTTTCGCGTGATATCGATCGGAGGCGATCGAATACCAGAGACGACGGGCGGCTCGAAGCTTCGCGACTTCCTCGAAGAGGTCGAGCGTGGTCGCAAAGTGAAAGGAGAGACGTGGGGCGAAAGAATCAAAGTCGAGTCCGCGCCCGATGAGCAGATCGCAGTACGTGATTGCGTTCGACATCGTAAGCCCGAGCTCTTGCACAGCGTCACAGCCCGCCTCGCGCGCGTGATAGCCGGTAATGGAGATTGGGTTGAAGCGAGGTAGGTGTTTCGAAGCGAACTCGATGACGTCGGCAGTGAGGCGAAGCGAGGGTTCCGGTGGATAGATGAAGGTCTTGCGAGCGAGGAACTCCTTCAAGATGTCGTTCTGCAGCGTGCCACTCAGTTGCTCGTAGCGCACGCCTTGGCGCTCGGCCGCGACCAGATACGTCGCCAAAATTATGGGTGCGGTCGCATTGATCGTGAAGTTGACCGAAACGGAGTCGAGGGGCAATCCTTCGAACAGAGACACCATGTCCTCGACGGTGTCAATCGCGACGCCCACCCGTCCGACTTCGGGGCCTGCCAAAGGATGACCCGAGTCGTAGCCCAGCTGCGTGGGCAAATCGAACGCTACCGACAACGCTGTCTGGCCCTGGGATAAGAGGTAGTGGAACCGCTGGTTGGTCTCCTCCGCCGAGCCAAATCCCGCGAACTGTCGCATCGTCCAGAGCTGACCGCGATACATCGAGGGGTAGGGTCCGCGGGTGAAGGGCGCCTCTCCAGGCAGACCCAGTCGCTTCTTCAGCGCGTCGGGGCCGCCGGCCACGTCGTCGTCGGTGTAGACCGGCTTCACGTCGAGACCCGAGTCCGTTACCGTCGTCGGAACTACCCGGACCCTCGCGCGATCCCCTGTTCCTCGCTCTTTGCTCACCGGGCACTCGCCAGTTCCATAACAGTTTCGACTAAATCGTTGATGTCGCTACCCACCGGGAAGACACTCGCGATGCCCGCCACGAGGAGAGCCGCCACGTCCTGTTCACTGATGGTGCCACCGACCACGATGGGGACTTCCTCGCAGTCCATTGCGAGCCGTTGTGCGACGACCTGTTCACACAGTGCGAGGTGCGCCCCCGACAGAACCGAAAGACCAATGACATCGGCTCCCTCATCGCGGGCGACGCCAACGATCTCCTGAGGACTGCAGCGAAGTCCGAGGTAGATCACTTCCGCGCCCGCATCGCGAAGCGCCATGCCAACGACCTTGATGCCACGATCGTGACCATCGAGTCCTGGCTTTGCGAGGAGTACGCGCACCGGCGCCTTCTCCTTCGTCGACACGGTCGTGGAGCTCACGACTACGCGGCACCCTCGTCGCCTAACGCCAACGCGGCGTAGGCGGCGTACACCTTGGTGGCTTCGACGATGTCCTCAACCGTCAGGTGTTCGTCGGGACAATAGACCGGCGGCCCTCCGGGGCCAAAGATGACGGTGGGAATCTCCGCGCCAAAGCTCGCCGTGTCGCCGAGCCAGTTCTCGGTGACAAGCGCCGGCGTGCCACCACGCACCGCTTCGACTGCCTCGACCATGAGGCGAACGACCCCGCTGCCAGGTTCGGCGAGGTAGCCCGATTTCACGTCCGCCAACTCCACCGACGCCACGAATCGAGGATCAAGCTCGCGCGCTTCACTCAGACAGCGATCGATCTCCTCTCGAACCTGATCAACGCTCACTCCGGGCTGGGGACGACAATCCACCCTTATCACGCACTCGTCAGGAATCATCGAAGGGCCGCCCGGGGCCAGTCCGCCGTAAATGCGACCGGGCACGATGTAGGTTTCTCGACCAAAGAGCTCAACGACCCACTCGGGCAGTTCCGGCTCGAGCTGTGACCGGTCCAGCGTGAGCACCGCCTGGGCGGCCAGGACGTTCGCGTTGATGGCGTCGTACTTGTGGCAGGTGTGCGCTGATCTTCCGAGTGTCGTGACGTCAAAGTAGTAGCGACCCCGGTGGCCGAGGCAGACCTGGTTGTCCGTCAGTTCGCCCAACACGCACAGGTCCGCCCCGTACTCCTTGAAATACGCAATCGATCCGAGTTGGTCACCCATGTGGTCCGCCACCGCGGCCATCGCCAGCGTCCCTCCGGTCAAGCCACTGCGAACTGCGGCTTCAATGGCCACGATCTGACACACCAGGGCGGCCTTCATATCCATGACGCCGTGGCCGTAGACAGCTCCGTCGATCAGATCCCCAGAAAAGGGTGTCGAGATTTGCCACCCGTGAGAGACGGGCTTCGTATCCATGTGCCCCGTCATGACCACCCGAGGTCCATCGCCCAGGCGCACTTCGCCAATGGCGTTGGGCCGACCCGGAAGCACTGGCTGGAGACGAACGTCCTGAAAGCCGGAATCGGACATCACCGCCGCGAGGTACTCCGCGAGCGCCCCCTCCTCACCGAGCACGCTCGGGATTCGACAAACCTCTTGGACGAGCTGGACGACCCTCTCGGTGTCTACTTGATCCAACACCGCTCGCACCGTGTCGCTCATATCCCTTGTGCTCACGGTTGACTCCCTTTGCGCTACGACGCGCCTCCACTGGATGCAGGCCACTCCCGCGCCCGAACGGAAAGTTATCAGATCTGATATGTGAAATCCATGCATCGTGAGCTTGCACACTTCGAGAGAGATCGGCTTGCTGAGAGAAAGCCAAGCGAATGTTGGCTAACAATCAGAAGGAGTGGTTGACCTCGTCGTAGAAACGTGCTATTGAGTCATAAGCAGATATCCGATCGGATATCTGAAAGGTGGCTCACAAGTAAACGGGGGGATGATGCCTGAGTCTTACATCTACGAGGGAAACAAGCCGCGAAGCCAGGGTGATATCACGCTGGAGACCCAGGGTATGGCGCCCATTCCCGAGTCCGAACGCTACGGCGCGTCGTGGCGGAACTTCACGGTGTGGTTCTCGTCGAACCTCCAAATGTCGGGTGTGTTCACCGGCACCCTGGCGATCACCCTCGGCCTCGGCTTCTGGCCCGGATTTATTGCCATCGTCGTTGGGATCATCCTCGGCGCGCTGCCCGTCGCGTACCTCACCACATGGGGACCAAAAACGGGGATGGGGCAGTTACCCTTCGCTCGGCTTCCCTTCGGCAAAACGATCACCCTGCCGGCGGCCGTCCAGTGGCTCTCGACACTCGCCTGGGACAGCCTCGTTGGAATTTTCGGTGGCCAGGCGGCTCAGTCGCTCTTCCACATTCCCTTCTTCTTGGGCGTCATCATCGTCCTCGCCATTGAAGGTGCGGTCGCGTTCTTCGGCTACGAGTTCATCCACCAGCTCCAGAAGTGGGCGTCGCTGGTTCTCGCACTCTTGTTCATCTTGTTGTCGTGGAAGATCCTCGAGCACGGAACGTTCGCGATGCACAACTCTGTCCGAGGTGGAGCCGCCGTGGGCACATTCGTGCTCATGACGACGATCGCGTTCAGCGGGAGCTTCAGCTGGGCGAGCTACGCAGCCGACTACAGCCGCTACCAGCGCAAGGACACCAACCCGAAGCCGATAGCGTTGTGGACCCTGCTCTCGCTGTCGGTGTCTTACATATGGACCTACGCCATCGGTGCCGCGGGAGCCAAGCTCTTGACCAATCAAACCGCGTCGGGAGTGCGCATTCTGGTGGGTGGCGGATTCGTTGGCGTGCTGGCGCTCCTCGCCATCGTGGTGGGGACTATCGCGTCCAACTCGATGAACGACTACTCCGGTTCACTCGCCCTCCAATCCGGCGGGATCAGAGTTCGCCGACAGTGGAGTGCCCTAATCGGGACGGTGTTCGCCTTCTTCCTTATCCTTTGGCTCAACCACGGCAATACGTCAGCAAAGTTCGAGAATGTCCTGCTCTTCGCCTCCTACTGGATCGCCCCATTCCTGGCGGTCATCCTTATCGACTGGATATACGTGCGGTCGTCACTGAGTGAAAAGCGTCTGCGGGCGCTGATGGATTTTTCTCGACTGGCCAACGGCTGGTCCGCCGCGGTGGCGCTGGTCGTCGGATTCCTCGCCATGATTCCTTTCATGGACACGAACTTGGTCTACGGAGCAATCTCCAAGAAGCTTGACGGCGCCGATATCTCCTTCTACGTTGGCTTCGTGGTAGCTGGCATCGTCTATGCGATCCTGCGCAGAGTGGAGAAGCCCACCGCTCCGGTTGTTGAAACGTCCGACACACTGGTGTCATGACCGATGCGCCACGCGGCGGTACTGAGCAGTCGCTAGAAGGGCAATCAAAAGGGCGCCCCATCGACCTCCTCCTCGGGGGTGGATGGGTGCTCACCGTGGACGACGACCGACGTATGTTTCGACACGGCGCGGTGGCGGTACTCAACGGCGTGATTGTCGATGTTGGTCCAGATCGCGAGTTACGAGAGAAATACAAGCCCGTAACATCCATCGATACGAGCGACATGGTGGTCATGCCCGGACTGATCAACGGGCACCGCCACTTGTTGTCCACTCCCAAGGGTGCCCAGCCCGACGGAAAAACGACGCTGGAAAATCTCCGCGACTTCGTGTACCCCACGTTCGCGTCTCTCACCGAAGAGGAGATGCAGGCCTACACGATGCACCACACCGCCGAAATGATTCGCTTTGGTACCACGACCTTCGAAGAGCCCGGTTGCGTGCACCTTGAGGCGGTGCTGGAGTCACTGGCGCGTTCGGGAATGCGCTGTCGCGTCGGACCCTGGACGTGGGACCAGGGGGGCGTCGCGGGGGCCAACTGCCCTGACTGGTACCGAATCTCTACCGATCAGGCGGTCGCCCGCCTCGAGGACGGTCTCGCCACGGTCCGCCACTTCGCGCACCCGCTGATCTACGACGCGGTGACCATCGAAGGGGTCGGCACCTGCTCGAACGAACTCAACGTCGCGGCGGCGCACTTGGCCCGTGAAGCAGATTCTCTCTTCGTCCTTCACAAAGCGTCGAGCGAGCAGGAAGTCAACTTAGAAGTGGAAGCGTTCGGCCGCCGGCCGGTCGAAAACATGCACGCGCTGGGAGCGCTCAACGAGCACGTGTACATGAATCACGTCACGTCCTTGGACATGCGAGAAGTCGACATGATCGCTGAGACTGGCGCTCGCGTTGGGCAGAACCCCAGCACGGCATTGAAGCTCTCCAAGGGCACTACGGTGACCGGAAAGTGGCCCGAACTGCTTCACGCTGGTGTGCCCATCGCGCTGGGCACGGACGCGGAGAACGCCTCCAACCACGCCGACCTCTGCCGGGCGATGTATCTTGCGGCGCTGTTGCCGCGCGACGCCCGACGCGACCCTCAAGCCGTCACCGCGGAGCAGGCGATTGAAATGGCCACCATCTCCGGCGCCACGGCGCTACGCCTCGGCCACCTGGTCGGCAGCCTCGCCGTGGGGAAGCAGGCCGACCTCACCGTCTTCGCCACGAGCGACTTCGACTGGCGTCCCCTCCACGACCCGGTGTCGAACCTCGTCTACGGCGCGACGGGGTACTCGGTGGACACGGTCGTCATCGCAGGTCGGGTCGTGTTGCGCGGCGGCGTCCACACGCTCGTTGACATCGAGGAGGTCCACGCTCGAGTGCGCGAGGCGGACGCGCGCATCTTGCGCGACCTCGACCAGAGCCCCCCATGTCGCTCATGGCCAATCGTCGATTAATCGCCCCGAACCGCTGCGGGCATCGCCCTGCAGAACCTGCGCCAGAGGCAAATCGGGCCGCCTGTCGCCTAGAGTATTCGGAGCCCGTCTGTCGGAATCAGATGAAAGGGCCGCAATCTTGAACTCGAGCGCCAACACCGAGCCCATCCTCACGCCTTCCACCGGAGTGGGCACTGGACGCCAGAAGCTCACCGACTGGGCCTACGGCGAACTCAAGGCCGCCATCCTGGACCTACGGCTTTCCCCGGGACAGGCGCTGCGGGAGAACGCGATCGCCGAGAGCCTCGGAATCTCCAAGACTCCGGTGCGCGAGGCGCTGGCGTGGCTCGAGCGTGACGGCCTCGTCGTGACCGAGGTCTTCAAGGGGGCTGTCGTGTCGACGTACTCGCGTGAAGATCTCGAAGAGCTGTACGAGTTACGCGAACTGCTGGAGGTCGCCGCCGCGCGCGCCGCGGCGACAAGCCTGACCGACGTCGTTGGGCGTGAGCTCCAGCGGATCGCCGCAGAATCGCGCAGGGAAGCACGACTGGGCCACTCGCGGCGTCTGGCCATTTTCGTCAGCGAGTTCGACCACGTGCTATTCGATAACGTCGCCAACTCTCGACTTCGGGGCCTCATAGCCAACCTTAGAGACCACCTGACGAGGGTCGGACACCTCACCATCGCCATTCCCGGACGGCTGGATAAGTCAGTTGAGGAGCACGACCGGATCATCAGCGCAATCGTGAGCCGCGACCCTGATCTAGCCGAGACCACGATGCGCGAACACATCGCAAGCGTCAAAACCGATCAACTAGCCCAACTCGAGGCCGCGGCCAGCCCCTTGCTAAAAGAGGGCTGAGGATTCCGGCGAACAACGTCATCTAGCCAGGAGATCAGACTTGGGAGGATCCTTCGATGAGATGTTTGCAGAGGCCTGTCTTTTCGACCATACGATTTTTGCGGACGTAAGTGGAACCGCGGTTTCATAAGTTATGTGTCCGAATGAGGTCAAATCCTTTCACTTCCTTCGTTAGCCCAGGTAACTCCGCGTTGCCCCGTTGGGTGTTCTCAATTCAATGGAACGCGCTGACAACGAGAACACGACCGCTATCATTGAACGCCTTCCGAGGGTTGCTCTGAACGAGTGGGAGGATGAATTTTCACTTGTCACGCGGCGTCTCGAGGCCCGACGGCCTTTAGATCCTCCTGGGCGGAGTCGTAGGTCACGCCGATGCCCGCGAGCACCACACAGACGAGGCCGACCAGATCCCAGACCGTGATCCTCTCGTGCAGCAGTATCCAGCCCAGGAGAAACGCAACTGCCGGTTCCAGCGCCCACAGAACGCTGACAATGGAAGGCTTCAAGTGGCGCAAGGCTTGCATCTCGAAGCCGTACCCCACGACAGTGGCCATGACCGCCACCAGCGCCAGTCGACCCAAGAGAAAGGGGTGACCCACCACCACGGGCGCCGTTCCCAATCCAAACGGGAGCGTCAGCAACGCCGCGATCCCCATCGCCACGGCGAGACCCCCGAATCCCTTGGAGTTGCCACCCACGCGATGTGATGCGAACGAGTAAGCCGCCCAACTCGCACCGGCGAGCGTGGCAAAGAGCGCACCCTCCATTGTTATCCCGCCCCCTGGGCGTGTGAGCGCGATGACGCCCAGTCCCGCCAACGTGACGAAGGCCAGGTGGCGCCACGAGCGCTTGGCGAGCGCTGCGACGAGGAAGGGCCCCAGGTACTCAATCGCTGTCGTCGATCCGAGAGGGATACGAGCGATGGCCTGAAAGAAGAACTGGTTCATGAGTGCGGTCGTTGCCCCCAGCGTGATCGCACCGAGCCACTGCCGACGGGTGAACGTCGACAGTTTCGGCCGAGCAATGACCAGCAGGACAATGGCCCCCAACAGAAAGCGCCATGAACTTGCCGCCGCCGGCCCCACAGTCGCGAAGGCGGGCTTGGCGAGCGCCGCCGACCATTGGACGGCAGTGCAGGCGAGTAAAACAAGCAGGGCACCACGAAGGGCGGTGCGCCTTGAAGTCAGTGTCGTCACGTTCAACGCGTCAGCTGCCCGGTGAGATCGGCCCGCAGGGTGATTACCGAACTCGCCACACGATGTTGATCAAAGAACTCCTGCGCCGCCCTGGCAACGGCAGCCGTCAACGCTAACGTGGCCCAGCCCCAATATCTCGTTCGTCTCACGATGGCAGCACGCCAACGATGAGGTCGGAGAGGCGCCGAGCCAGGCTGCCATCCGAGTCGAGTCGCGGGTTGAAGATGGTGACGTCAAGGCCAACAGCTCCTTTGGCAGCGAGAAGGCCACCGAGTATCTGCGTCGCATCTTCCCAGGTGATGCCGCCGGGATGCCGGTAATCAACTGCCGGCATCAGGTCATCGTCAAGAACATCTACGTCAAAGTGAATCCAAAACCCATTGATATCAGGACGGGTCACCGTGGTCAGTACCTGCAAGAGCGTGCCGGCGATGCCGTGGTCTTGCACCTCCAAGTAGTCGATGACCGTGATGCCCGTGTCGCGCACATGTTCTCCTAGGAAGTGATCGTTGTCCCCGAACGCGCGATACCCAACAAGCGCCACATCTTCTTCTCGAACCAGTGGCCTCAAGCCGTCCACGTTGGTGAGCACGCTTGGTCCGCGACCCGTCGCGATGGCGAGGTCGAGCGATGCTACTTCCCCGCTTGGCTCATCGTCCGCATGCTGGAAGTCGGCGTGCCCATCAATGAAGACGAGACCGTAGCGACCGAGCCGCCGCAGGGCGAGCAATGGGCCCAGCAGGATGCTGCAGTCGCCGCCGATCACGATGGGTGAACGGTCATCGTCAAGTGCGATCCCGACAGCGTTGGCCAGGGCATGTGCAACTGAAGCAATGCCTTGTGGATTAAGGACCCTCGATCCCGGGTCACGAACATCACAGTATGGTGGCACGTCAATACGCACCTCATCCGTTATGCCGAGACGCGAATGGAGACCTGCCGCGCGTAGCGCGGAGGGAGCATTCTCGACACCGCTTGGACGCAGACCCAGGGCAGACGGCACTTCAATCATCAGTGGATTCATTGGTCCGACCTATCACTGTCTTGATTTGCTTCATGCGGTGACGCTGTAGTCCCCATTTGTCTCGTCAATTCTCGACGTTCAGCATTGAGTCCCATTGGCATGAGACGCTTGTACAACGGCCAGGCGCCTTTCATCGGAAGGTGTTGGGCGACCTCATCGTTACGAGAGCCGATGAGCCACGAAGGTCGAAGGCCCTGTCTCGTGCTTAGAAATCCGGACTGACGATGCGACAGTGGCACCGCATCGAGCCCAGTACGCCTAGTAGCAACCATCGATGAGCCCTGTAGAGAACGAAGTAGTAGACCCAGGCGAGTGATAGACATCCGGCCGACGAAACCAGGGGTCGGCTCTGTTCGCCAAGAGTCGACTCGAAGCGGGTGGACATCCTCTGACCAGCCGGCGCACGAATATCGGCCCCATCATTCGAGCCATGAAGTGGTCCCACGGGCGGGAGATGTCTGGCGTTATTTGATCGAAGAGATCTTCAGGCATGTAGCCATTTTGAACCTTCACTTGTCAATGCGAAAGTGGCACAATTGACCATGTGCGAGACAATACTGCCAAGTCGCCTCACTCCGGACAAGTGGGTGGATCAACTCGGCTCCGCAGCGGGACATCTGTTGGCGCTCGTCCCACGGTTGCGATCGTCGTCTACGACGGGGTTAGGGCGTTTGAGCTCGGCGTCGCTTCCGAAGTCTTCGGTAATGACCGATCGGCGGAATTCCAGGTTCCCTGGTATCGCCTCGCCGTATGCGCACTCGTCCCGGGTCCCGTGACCGTTGATGGAGGCTTCGAAATCATGGTGAATCACGGATTGGAGAAGATCCGGAGAGCCGACACCGTGATCGTGCTGCCAATCTCATCCCGTGAGAAAGTGACGGATGAGATGTTCGAGGTCTTGCGAAAGGTTCACGCGCGTGGGAGTCGAATTATTTCTCTCTGCACCGGCGCATTCGCACTGGCGGGAGCAGGGCTGCTCGACGGTCGGTATGCCACCACACACTGGTCAGAGTGTGAGGAACTGGCGCGTCGTCACCCGAACGTGACAGTCGACCCTGACGTGTTGTTCATTGATGAGGGCGACATCATGACCTCGGCGGGCAGTGCCGCCAGTATCGACCTGTGCCTCCACGTTGTTCGACAAGACTTTGGAACAGAAATCGCCACGCAGCTAGCCCGCCAACTCGTGGTCCCGCCCCAGCGAGATGGGGGTCAAGCTCAATTCATTCAATCGCCAATGCCCGCGCTCGATGCTTCGAACTTATTTTCCGATACCTTGCAATGGCTTCAAGAACACTTGGACGAACCACTGTCCATCGAATATCTGGCGGCCCGCAGCGCCATGAGTCCTCGGACGTTCGCTCGACGGTTTCTAGCGAGCACCGGCACTACTCCCTACAGCTGGCTATTGCGCCAGCGGCTCAAAGTGGCGCAGCGACTTCTAGAAACAAGTGACCTTACGATTGACTCAGTCGCCGAGCGGAGCGGCTTTTCGACGGCGACCAATTTGCGCAAACACTTCAGCCGAACCATCCATACGAGTCCGCAAGCCTATCGGCGTACGTTTAAGGACCGGCTCACGACTTGAGATCCCCGCTCACATATGTGCGCAGCTGTCGATTACAGAAAGGGTTGCTCTCGGAGGGCGGAAGCCGGGGCATAGAAAGGACGCCCGGCATCCACGATTCCTGGCAATCTTCAAGCTTGATAGGCGTCCCGCAGTGAATGTCGTATCGACCACCCTGAATCAGACGATGTTCTCTTAAGAATGCGGGAGCAACTCGTCGGTGGCCGCGGTGACGGACGCGCGAAGACCGCTCAGCAACTCATCGCAGTCATCATTGTCGACCACCAGAGGGGGCGAGATCATTAGCCAATCTCCGAATCGGCCACCATTTTGTCGCCTTGAATAGAGGAGCAGCCCGTGGTCCAATCCGTGGCGCAGGATCACTGCACCCGGGTCGATGTCCCAGGGGAACTTCTGCGCAGTGTCCTTGTCCGCAACGAGTTCGACCGCAAGCAGAAGCCCTCTTCCGCGCACGTCCCCTATCAACCGTGACTCTCTCGCAATGTCCTCCAAGCCAGAACGCAGGTAATCGCCGGCTTGGCTTGCGGCCGGGATCAAATCACGCTCGACAATTTCATCAATGACCGCCGCACCCACCGCGCACGCGATCGGGTTGGCATCATAGGAATGCGAGACAACGAAGCCTGACGTTGCGGCGAGCTGTTCAACGAGCGCCGCTGAGACCAGCATCGCCCCTAGGGCCGCGTATCCAGCGCCGAGGCCCTTCGCGAGCACGACGACGTCGGGCAAGGCCTCGGGTTCCGCGTGCGCCGCTAGGAAGTACCCCGTTCGAAATGCACTGACGCATTCGTCGAAGACCAGCCGTATTGCATGTTGATCGCAGATAGCGCGTACCCCTCTCGCAAACGAGGGATGGGCAATGTTGGCTCCCGTCGCCTGCCCACCCACCGGCTCCATTACGAAAGCGAGGATCCTCTCGCCGCCGATGCGGTCAATGACCGCTTCCAGCGAAGCCAGGCTCGCTGACGCGGCGGCCTCCGGGCTCGCCGCGCGGAATGTGAGCGGTGCCGGAACTTTCTCGGAGTACACGGTCATGTCGCCCCAGCGTGCCTGGACGCTGTCATCACCGTTCAGACCGATCGTCTGAAGGGTCGCTCCGTGATAGCCGGGCATGAGAGATATCACGTGCGAACGCTGCGAGTTCCCCGACGCCACCGCGTGAGCGCGTAGGAACTTGAGTGCCATTTCCACGGCCTCGGAGCCGCCCGAGGTGATGTGCGCGCGCTCAAATCCGAGACCGGCCAGTGAGGCCAGGCGCTCCGTTAGCAGCGCGTTGGCATCATGCCGAGTGGTTCTCGAGTAGGTATAGGTGAGCCTGCGCCCTTGGTCCACCATTGCGCGAAGAACTCGCTCGTTGCCCTGTCCCAATGCTGCTAAGAACGGGCCGGAACAGGCATCAAGGAGCCGCCGGCCGTGCTCGTCGATGAGGTGGACGCCGTCCCCCGCGACGATCCTCGGAAGGAAGCGCGACGTCGCACGATCGAAGAAAACGTCCTGGGTGCCACCGATAGCCGGGTAGCTTGGGGCACTCACTAAGAGCTTCCTTGGCACGACGCCACCTTTGAACTCATTTCATCGCAACTCAAGGGCTGACATGTTCTTTGACTGCCCAAGGGCTGCTTAAGAATGTGCTTCCACAGTACACATCGACGCGTTCTCTTCGAAACTGATTCGGATGTGCGACTTGCTTATACGGTCGGCCAATGCCTTATCGGCAACAGCACGTCCGTTCGTTGTCGACGGTCACCTAGCCCAATCGCCAAGCTCTGCAAGCGCTTCTGATTCCGTTAACAGTTCTGCTGCATTCTATGCCTTGCTTGAAGTTCCGATCAACTCGCGTTCACGGCTTGTTGGTGCTGGAGGTGAAGGATTGACAATCACGCGGCGATGTGGGAACAGTCCGAGTCCCATGAGTGCAAAAAGCACGATCAACAGACCCGGTACAACGAAGAACCACGTGAACAGATTGAAATTCGGCAGACTGTCAATCGCTGCGTAGTTCTTCACGTTGCCCCGCATGGTGTTCACCAGGAGCAGATAGTGGGTGAGCCCGGGATTCACCTGTAAGAAGATGGGCACCAGCTGCGGGAAGCTCGCCAGCAACTTCGCCATAGCCGGATAGTTCGTCCCCATGAAGGTGTCGAGTTGGGCGGGTGTCATGTGCAGGCCCGCAGCCAAACCCTTGAACAGGGCTGTGGTCTCGCCAGCTGCAGCTATGCCGCCCTTTGCCACCGAGCCGAGGGGTACAAATGTGTCCTCGTACAGAAGAACCGTCTCCCTAACGCTCGAAGGCTGCATGATCGGGTGGAAGTCATTCAGCATCGTCTGCCCGGCACTTGCCTTGCTGGGCAGCGAAATCGCGAACGGCATTACGACCAATAGAACGCCAATTATAAGAATTGGCCAAAACGCTTTACGTTGCACTTCATTCTCCTTCACTCGGTTGAACCAAGCGAGCAATCACGTGAAGATGATCTCTCCCCCGGCTGCCTTCGCATAAAAATCACCCACGGTGATCACCTCTTGGACCTGATCGATGAAGTCGTCCTTCGAGAGTCCGAACAGCTCGACTGACGCCATGCAGGCGTACATGCCACAACCCGTATCGGCGATCATCTCCACGAACTCGGGAATGGGCGGAATATCGAGCTTGTCCATCTTGTGCTCCATCATGTGAGTGGCCAACGCCGACATTCCCGGAAGGCCTCCCACCATGGTCACCATGTGCATGCCCGGGTTCCCCACCGTGGCCACCTTGATGTGGCTCTGACGCCTCTTCAAGATTGCTTCCATGCCAAAGAAGGTGAAGAACAGGTTGGCTTCGATTCCCTCCGCCCTCGCACCGTTGGCCATGATGAGACCCGGGTAGATCCCCCTCGAGCGAGCCCTTTGAAATGATGATCGATACCTTGTTGATCGGCTCTTTCATGTACTTCCTCCTTGTCTGTGTGGTTAGATGCAGCCCTTTGGCTTTGGAATACCGGCGATCCTCGCCGCGACCTTGGCCGGCCCCTTGGGAAAGAGCTCGTAGAGCTCCTTTATCGAGACGCCAGACGTCTTACCGAGCACCCGAACTGATGGCCCCGTGCCCTTTTGGAGGTACTCGGAGCGCATGAAACGAATGATCTGCCAGTGCCGATCGGTCAGTGGGTCAATCCCCTCCTTGCGGGCGAGCTCCACGGCCATCGTCTCGCACCATTGGTCAGGGTCCAGGAAAAACCCCTCGTCGTTGAGTTTGACGTCTACGCCTGCGAGCGTCTCGGTAGTCATGTTGCACTCTCCTTCACTTCGGTTGACTCAAAGCGTTTGCCGGCCCTTGGCATGTCGCTATGCACGCCGGGCAGGTCCCTGCCGGGGAGGAGACTGTGCCAGTACAGCGACTTGAACATCAGCTTGCCGACATGGTTCAAACGGGATTCCTTCATGAGGGGCAGTCCGATGGAAGAGGGGTAGTGCCCCTCGAGTGGTTCAGTCTCGTAGTTGAAGTCGATGAGCATCGCTTTGGAGTCACCGGACTCGATGAAGCAGTTCGCGTGTCCGTCAAAGGACCCGTCGAGCGTCTTTCCTTCCAGAAACTGACAGACGTTGCGAGCGAGGGCCTCGCCCTCGAAGTGCGTAACGGAGCCAGCCTTCGAGGTTGGCACGGCAGCCGCATCGCCCAGGACGAACACGTTGGACGCAGCCTTGGACTGCAACGTGTGCTCGTCGGCCGGAATGAAGCCGAGCTCGTCGCCGAGGCCGTTGGATTTGAACACGTACGACGCGCCGCTATGGACTGGTATGACCACGGCCAGATCGAACGGGATCTCGCGCCCGTCATAGGACACGAGGCGTCCTCCGGCTCCGTCAACCCTCGCGGTGTTGAACTCGGTCACGAGGTTGAGCTTCCGCTCATCCAGCATCCCGCCGAGCTTGCTCGAGCACACCGGCTTCGTGAACGCCCCGTCCAGTGGAGTGACGTACGTCAATTCAACACGGTCGCGAATACCTCGGTCCTTGAAGAACGCATTGGCCAGGAAGCAAAACTCGAGTGGCGCCACCGGGCACTTGATCGGCATGTCGACGACATTGACCACGACTCGCCCGCCGCCAAACTCACGCAGCGCCTTCGCCAGACCGGTTGCACCCTCGAGGGAATAGAAGGTGAACACCTTTTCCATCCAACCGGGTCCCGTCAACCCCTCGGTCTCCTCAAACGAGAGCACCGCGCCCGTGGCCACAATCAACACGTCGTAGTCGAGGTCACTGCCACCGACGAGGTGCACCGTATTCGATGCAAGCTCGACGGACTCCACGGCGCCACGGCGGTAGTCGACGCCGCGGTGCAATTGGCGTCCTCGTGGGCGAGTAATGCCATCGGCTCGTTCCTTGCCGAACGGTATGAAGAGAAGGCCCGGTTGGTAGACGTGCTGGTCGTTCTCATCGACGACCGTAATCGAGGCCTGATCAGGAGACAATGTCTTCCGTAATCGGTTCGCCGCGAGGGTTCCGCCGGTTCCTCCACCAAGAATGACAATTCTCTTCATCGGGTCTCCAATCGCTCGACGGCTCCCTAAAGCTTTCGAACTGACCCCCCTATTCGCCAGAGCATATGCCCCCAGGGGTATATCTGCAAGGCGGCGACTAGGGTGTAAAGTCCTTTCCCGTAGCGGGATTCGGCATCGCTGTTCGCTTCGAACGTCCACGCGTCGGTGTGCTACCAATTTCAACGCGAAGTGTGAGCGTGGTCAACCCAAGTGGCCGGCGCGAGACCGCCGCCTTACTTTCATCTTCAGTCTTTATACCCTTCCGGGTATCATGGACTACGTCGCATTTTACGGGAAGGAGCTCGCTGTGCCAACCAGAGCGAAGTCACACATCCTGCAGGATCAACACCAGGTGGAGGCAATATCCAAGAGACTAAAGAGGGCACAGGGTCAAATGGGCGCCGTGATCCGAATGCTAGAAGAGGGGCGAGGCTGCGAAGAAGTCGTCACTCAAATGGCTGCGGTCTCTAAGGCTGTGAACACCGCCGCATTCACCATGATATCAGCGAGCCTCAAGGAGTGCATCGAGGACGCGTCAGTTAACCACGAAGACGTCACGGCAACGCTGCAGCGACTCTTCTTGAGTCTCGCCTAGGTGTAGCGCGAGACAATTCAGTCGACCAAGTCCAAACCGGTTTTGTCATCCCATTTCGAATGAAGCGCCAACGCACGCAGAATCCTCGAAGGGTGTAAGCAGCCATCATCATCCATCGGTGAAAGGAAGGGAGCAACCGTTATACGACTTGACGAGTCGTATTCAAGCAATCGGTGACCGTGGCCGATCCTTGGCCTCGTCGTCCTCGAAGTCGGGCTAACAGACCGCCGCCTCTTCTTGGAGACGCGCTCTCGTGCGAACAGTTGCATCGCTGACTCTTCGGCACTCCCGCCAAAGCCTGGTCGATGTGTTTTCCGCAACCCTTCCACGTTGGCTTGCCGCACTTCTTACACGTTGCCTTGTGGCACATCGGTACCTCCTTCTTCTTTCGTCGCTTCTGTGATCCCGGGGCTCAGCCAACGGGCTGGAGATCGGCCGCCGCGGGCGAACAGTGCCACGTGCGAAAACCGCCGTCAAGGTTCAGCGCGCGATAGCCGAGCTGGTTGAGCAGCGTCGTCGCAACGTGTCCTCGCTGGCCGACCTCGCAGTAAACGACGATTTCGCTGGGGCCAAGTTCGCCCACTCGCTCGCGCAGTTCGTCGATAGGGATGTTGTGTGCTCCCGGCAACGAGCCACGGCCGAACTCCTCGCGCGAGCGAACGTCGAGGAACTGCGCGTCCCGAGCGCGATAGTCGTTGACCTCGTGCCACTGCACAGTCTCAACGAGACCTGACAGGATATTCTCCGCGATGTAGCCGAGCATGTTCACGGGATCCTTCGCCGAGCCAAACGGCGGCGCGTAGGCGAGCTCGAGGTCCGCGAGCTCCGGTGCCATCAGCCCCGCCCGAATGGCCGTCGCCAGGACGTCAATTCGCTTATCGATACCCTCCGTGCCAACGCCCTGAGCCCCAAGGATCTCTCCGGTCGTCGGGTCGACCAGCATCTTGATGCACATCGGTGCGGCTCCTGGGTAGTAGCTGGCGTGAGAAGAGGGGTGAGTGTGGATCGCGACGAACGGGCGACCGTTGGCACGCAGTCGCTTCTCGTTCCAACCGGTCGTGGCGATCGTGAGACCGAAGACCTTCACAACGGCGGTGCCGATCGTGGCGTGCGCTCGTACTGCCCGACCTGCAATGTGGTCCGCGACCACGCGGCCGTGACGAGTGGCGACGTTGGCGAGAGGAACCAGCGTTGCCGAACCGTCAAGGGCGTCCGACTTCTCGGCGGCGTCACCGATCGCGTAGACGTTCTCGACACTGGTGCGGTTGAACTCGTCGACCGCGATGCCGCCGCGATCCCCGATGGAGAGCCCCGCGATTCGTGCGAGTCCCGTCTCGGGCCGCACTCCAATCGCGACGACCACCAGGTCCGCCGGGATGATCTGACCTGACGCAAGGCGGACGCTCTCGGACGTGACCTCTTCAACTGAGTCTCCGAGGTGCAGCGCGACACCGTGGTGGTGCAACTCGTCAGCAACTGGCGACGCCATCTCTGGGTCGAGTGGCGCCAAGACCTGATCCGTCGTTTCGACCACGGTCGTCGCGATGCCGCGAGCGACAAGGTTCTCAACAAGCTCCAGACCGATGAAGCCGCCGCCGACGACGACCGCCGTCCGCGGGGCGTTCTCCACTTTTGCGACGAGGCGTTCGACGTCTTCAACGGTACGAAGGGGCATCGCGCGCTCGATGCCAGGAATCGGCGGGATGACGGGCGACGCGCCGGGACTGAGGATCAGGTAGTCGTACCCGATCTCGTAGCTCTGGTTCTTCGCGAGATCGCGCGCCATGACGATGTTCGTCGAGGTGTCAACAGCCACAGCCTCGGTGTCGACGCGTACGTCGAGACGAAAGCGATCAAAGAGCGAAGCGGGCGTATGGAGAAGTAGGTCGTCTTCGTCCTCGATGACACCACCAACGAAGTACGGCAGGCCGCAGTTCGCGTACGAGACGTGACCGCTTCGTTCCAGCACGATGATCTCGGCGTCGACGTTGAGTCTCCGAAGCCTGGTCGCGGCGGACATCCCCCCGGCTACTCCCCCAATTATGACGACTTTCACGCTTCTCCTTTACGCCAACTTGGCAGATGACCCTCGGTCATTTGTACGGCTGAATGGCCAAAACCCTTCTCGCCACGAAGATCCGTGTCTCCTGAAAGTCTATACCCCTATGGGTATAGCGACTAGTCGAGCCAACCAGATGTCCCGACCGGCGCGGTTACCTCGCCGAGGCGAGTCGCGCAGATGTCTGTGATCAATGAGACTTGCCGGCGCCGTGAAGTCCTGTCTCGCTCACACCGTGAAGATTCAGCGCGAGGTCGTCAGGATCGAACGCTGCGTTGCTGGGCGGTGACGTGCTCACCGCGATGACGCTACTCCAAGGCTCATGCTGCTGGCTCGCGGACTAGCCCATTCGACGTCGACCGGCGCGCTTCCCGAACGCGTCGAGGGCGTTCACTACTGACCGAGAGTTCGACGCCCAAGTCGCTCACCGAAAGAATCGAGTGCGGCAAGAACCTCGGTTGATTGCCATACTCGTCGCTCTCGACTTGCCGATCCCGGCTCGGTCAAGATTCCAGAACGAACTTTTTCCCACTAACGACGGACGAGCTCAAACTCGCGCATAGTCTCTGATGTCTTGCTGGAACTCTTCGATTATTTGCGGGCTCAAGGTAGGTCGTGTGTCGCGGATGCAATGTAGAACGAGTTGAGTGGTAGCCAGCTCGGACCCATTCTCCAACAGTGCCTCCTCGAAAACCGCCTGAGCCGTACGCCGCGCCGCGAACTCTATGTCCGCCGGAGTGAAAAGTGACGATGCTGAAACGATGGCGTCAAGGTCGATTTCATCGTGTGGGATAGTAGAGAGGTAGCGGCTCCAAATAGCGTGTCGAGCCTCGGGATCCGGCGGGCCCACTGGAATGACGTAGTCGAATCGACCGTGACGTAAGAAAGCTGAGTCGAGCGCGCGCACCGAATTCGTCGCACAAACCAGCAACCGGCGATCCTTCTCTCGAAATTTTGGAATTATCTTCAACATCTCATTGGTCACGCCGTGCGCCGCCGACAAAGTGCGTTGCTCGCGCGCTCCTGCGATTTCCTCTACCTCGTCGATAAACACCACGACTTGGTCGAGCTCTCCAACTAAATCAAACGTCTCGCGAAGCGCATACGCGAGCCCCGCCGACGACTCTCCCGCGAGTCTGCTCGGGAAAAGCTCGACAAACGGCCATCCCAGACTCGACGCCACGCCTTTTGCGAAGGTCGTCTTGCCGGTCCCCGGCGGACCGAACAACATGATGCCCCGGGGTGGAAAAAGGCCAACCCGTCCCGCGAGTTGCTCGTTGGCCAGTGGAAGGATCACTCGGCGTTCCACGAGTTCTTTTTCGCGAACCATACCGCCGAGCTCGTCCCAGAGACCGGGACCGAGCAAGCGGCCACCTACCTCGTTGAGAATGCCAATGTTTGAGGAGGCAACAGACTCGACCTTCTCGTACAGCAATAGACCATCTCGGACGCTGAACCCGCGGTGCTCAAGTGCCGCCGTACCCACTTCTTCGCCGTTGGCGAAGAGGCATGAGATTCTATGCACTCCTCGAGTTACCAGTCGATTCTCTAACGCCTCAAGTAGGGCGCTGCCAACACCCTTCCTTCGCCAGTTGTCCGCAAGACTGATACGCATTATCCACGCATGACTCCCGTCGATGAGCGCCACGGCACTTCCAATAAGCTCGTTGCCGACCACGGCCACAACCGCCGGCTGGCCCGCTCGGATTACCTCAATAATCTCTGAAAGGCCGAATGCTGCTGCAGCGCCTGCTGTCGCAGGGTCGCCCCATAAAGGAATTGCCTGATCCAAGTCGTCATCAAGAAAGTCGCGTATCCGCCAGCCCGTCATTGATGAGCCCTAGCTATCGATGATCTACTCGAGGCGCGAGGCAACTCCATCCGGCAGCATACCTCCGTTGATAAACCGGCCGCTTTGCGACTGAAATGCGCAACTGCTCTGGCTAGCCCCGATCATTCATGAAGGGGCTGTGAACCGTTGTCTCTCGCGTTTTTGAATGGTTGGCGACGTTGGGAGATGATGGATGCGCCGGTGAGTGCCTCGAGCGTTCGCCACTCGAATTTCGACCATGCAAAGTGACTCACGAGGTGTAACGAGACGCAGCGATCCCTTTGTGGGTCTCTCTGAGGGGAACGTGGATCGCGTCAGGTCAGTAGAGCTATGCGTTGGTAGGCACCGAGTAGCTGTCGTGCCGTGGGCCAACCGTCGAGCAGGCGAACGACGACGCGTCGCGCACCGCGCACGATTCGCCCGGGCGCGTGAAAGATCTCCCAGCGCAAGGCCTTCGGTCGCGCCTCTCGCCAGCGGCCATCAAGACACAAAAGTTGAAACCACCGCACGAGGTCCCCGGCCATGGCGACGGACATGAGCCAGTTGGCGTTGGCCTCAAACTTCGTGAAGGGAAAGCGGGTGAGTCCGGACTCCTTCAGTCGCTGGATGTGGTCTTCGACGTGAGCGTGGGCTCGCATGGTGAGGTCGAGCTCAACGGGGTCACCCTCACAGTCGGTGTAGAAGCCCCAATAGCGAAACTCGTCACTGGGAAAGAGGCTGCGCTGGGCACCGGGGTGCAAGGGTTCTCGTCGCACGATGCAGCGCGTGCCGCTCGGCATCTTTCGCAATGTGAGGTAGTCGGTCACCTCACAGACGCCGGCACCTTCGCGCAGTGCGCCACTCTGGGTGCGCGAGGGTTGCCAGAGGTCTTCGCGAGTGGATACCTCGTAAATGGCGCTCTGCAGCTGGGCGTTGGCGCGCGGTAACGGAGAAGTTGACGTGTCGAGCCCGGCACGCCGCGAGGAATTCGAAGGTGCACCCCGCGTTGTCAGCACGCGCGATGATCGGACGAGACGGCGCTGATTCGCCACCCTCGTGATGTCCCGCGTTCACCGACTCGGGCAGTTGACGGAGGGCGGCGTCCAAGACCTCGACGTGGTCGGCCGCGTTGTGAGCGGTGGCGTTGCCCGAGCGAAGGGTGTGGCCGAGCGTCTCGCCCGTGAGGTCGCTGAAGCAGAACAGTGGGTGAAAGCCGAACCCACCTTTATAGGTCGGCGCGGCGTTCTCCTTAGACTCAGCGAGCCCCATCACTAACGACGCGTCGAAGTCGAGGATCACCGGATCTCGGGTGCGGTCGAGCTTCGCCCAGATCTTCTGGCGCACGTCGGCGAGGGCTCGCGCGAACTGCTCACGTTGTGTGGCGTTGAACTCTTGAAAGGTGCGATAGACCGTCGAGTCCGACGGCACGTCGCCGAAGAGTTCGCTCTGCGCGCGCAGGTGCTCCACGTCCGCGCAGCTCTCCCCACCGCCCGCGAGCACGAGGGCCATCTGCACGAGCACCTTGCCTCGGTCGTGGCGCGGGGCTCGTTGGTTCGCAGGATTAATGCACGACGACAGTGCAGTTCCGAGTCCTAAGGAGTCGGCCAAACTACCCAGCGCGTGCAGACCAACGTGCGCGACCACGCCCTTTCCGCCGGGTTCCACACTGACGCGATTGGTCGAAGTATTGTTCATCTCAGAAGTGCCCTTCGTGGTTGGTGTCCTGGTTGTTTCGCAACTCCAGTTTCCCTTGCACGGAGGGCATTTTCGCGTATTGCGGAAGATCAGTTCAGGCGGACTCGTGAATGATCGGGGCTAGACAGTGTTATCCACATCACCGACGTAGAAGGCATCTATGGAGCAGAGCGCTCACGGAGGTTAGGATCTCGAGTCTCCAAAGATGACATTCTGCGGATCGGGTAACGCCGGCGCGAGAATCCAAATCACCCGCACGGTCGACGATTCACTTACTGCACGCCACGTGTGGGGTACAGCGCCGTCGAATGTCACCGAGTCGCCGGCCGCCATTTTGATGGATTCCGTGTCGATTGTAAGAACAATCTCTCCCTCTATCACGTAGCACACTTCGGTCTCGCAGGGGAGACTGTAGAGCTCCTCACCACCGGAACCTTCGGGTCCGGCAAGCGTCTCGATCACGGTGAGCTTTCGTTCGTCTATCGATGTGAGAAGAGTATCGACGACCATGTGTCCCGGAAGCGTCGCGTGCGGCCGGTCAGATGATCGAGTGACCACCGCCTTTGGCACGCTGAAAATATCCGCGGGTTCGACGCCGATGGCTTCGCAGATGCTGATCAGGGACACCACCGATGGGCTGGTCGTCTCGCGCTCAACACGTGAGACGAAGCCCTTTGTCAGCCCCGCACGCTCCGCCACGACCGCCAGGGAGAGCTGGCGCGCTTCGCGCGCGTGGCGGAGTCGCTCGCCGATTGGTAGTCCGGTGTTCAACTAGCTCTCCTTAAACGCCAACTTCAGCTCTCGCTCGCTCTCCTCAACAGCTGGCTGCTCCGCTTTCACGTCAATCGACCTCGCCAAGAGCAAGTATGCGACGCAGGTCACCACGAAGCCTACGAGGAATGAGATATCGGTATTGCCAAGCGCCTTTGCGGCCGGTCCGATGTAGTGGAGTCCACCGATATCCGTGAGCATCATGAACGGCACCTCGGCGAGGAATCCGATCAAGTACGCAAGGAGACCGCGCCTTCCCCACCGACCGTAGATGCCGTTCGGGGTGAACAAGCTCGTGATCGCGTAGTGGCCCCGTCGCACGAAGAAGTAGTCGACCAGGTTGGTCGCGGTCCAGGGCACGAGCAGGTAGAGCATCAAAGTAAGAGCCGTGAACAGCGTGTTCACTCCTGATTCGGAGATTGTTGAGGCGACGAGGTACCACACGACCGCGAGCGCGATGATCGTCACGATACGCGCGTTGCGGGTGGGCTTGATCTTTTTGAATGAATCTATACCGGTCAACATGGTCAGCATGGCACCGTAGGCGTTCATGCCCATCGTGGCGAGCAGCGCCGCAGCCGAAAAGAACGCCGCGAGCCCTCCGAGGTGATCGACGACATTGTTGCCAGCAATCTGCAGGCCGACGAGTCCGTCGTTCGCTCCGAGGCGCACAGCGAGCCACGCGCCGATAGCGATCAGCCAGATCGCTGAGGAACTCGCGCCAAAGAAGACTGATGCGATGACCTTCTTTGTGCTCGTGTAGCGCGGAAGGTACCGCGAGTAGTCCGAGACGTAGGGCGCGTAGGTGATGTTGTATGCGGCTGCCGTCGTGAACTGGGCCATAAAAGCGCTGATCGTAAAGCCGTAGTGCGTACCCGTCGCGTGACCGCCTGCCTTGCCGAAGATGATGGCAAAGGTGATGATCGTGATCAAGGGGAAAGAAATGTAAAGCAGAATTCGAAAGACGCGATGAACCCAGTCGTGCCCGTAGATCGCAAGGAGCGCGGCGAGTACCGCAGAGAGAACGGCGATGAACGTTGCGTTCCAGTGAAACGCTCCCGCGAGTCCCTGCGAGAGCAGCACCTGGTCAGTCACGTTGAAAGCCATATAGGTGAAGAACGCCGCAAACGTGACGACAACGACGCCGGAGTAGCCAAACTGCGCTCGGGACTGAATCATCTGAGGCAGACCCAGTTGGGGACCTTGAGACGCGTGAAACGCCATGAACACCGTGCCCACCGCGATGCCGAGCACGGACGCAAGGATCGTCCACCACAGCGAGAGACCTAAGCTCGGCCCAACGAAGCCGATGGCGATGGTGAAGTACTGGAAGTTCCCCAGGAACCAGAGCGGTGCCTGATGCCAGAGTTTGCCGTGACGTTCTTGCTCGGGGACCCAGTCAATCGAGCGAACCTCGATCCCCTTGTACTTGATGGGTTCGGTGAGCCCCGCCTGCTCGGTCTCGTTTCGTGTCCTCTCAGACATTCTCAGCCCCCCTCGGTCTCGAATAGGGAATGTCTACTCCAGAGTGTCGCAATATGCAACTATTGTTTCCTGAGAGTCACCGGCTCGTGGTTTACAGTCGGAGACAGCACAGGGGATGAGAGTTCAATGCCAGTTGGTCCGCCAGATTCGTTGCAACAGCCGAGATTCTCAAACTCGTCGACGTTTGCGAGGCTCCCCACCCTCGACGACGTGGGCGGGGAAGCGGAAATCGTGGTCATGGGAGTTCCCTTTGACTCGGGGGTGTCGTACCGGCCTGGAGCGCGGTTCGGACCCGCGGCCATCCGCCAGGGGTCCAAGCTGTTGCGGCCCTACCACCCACCACTCGACATTGAGCCGTTCGACGTCGTGCAGGTCGCCGACGCCGGTGACGTTCTCGTTAACCCCTTTGACATCATCGAAACGTTGGGCAACGTTCACGACGCCGCGGCCGCTCACTTCCAACAAGGTCGAGGTCTCATCACGCTGGGTGGCGATCACACGATCGCCCTCGCCATCCTTCGAGCCGCCGCCGAGAAGTACGGCCCGATTGCGCTCGTCCACTTCGACGCGCATCTCGACACCTGGGACACGTACTTCGGCGCGCCCTACACGCACGGCACGCCGTTCCGTCGGGCCTTTGAAGAAGGCCTCCTCGCCGAGGAAGCTTGCATGCACATTGGAACGCGAGGACCGCTTTACTCGCGTAAGGACCTCGAAGACGATCAGGGCTTCGGCTTCGCTCTCATCACGACAGACCGCTTCTCAGAGATCGGACCCAAGAGCGTGGGTGATGAGATCAAGCGCAGAGTGGGCGACCGCCCCCTGTACGTGTCGATCGACATCGACGTGCTCGACCCGGCCTTCGCGCCCGGAACCGGCACACCCGAAGCGGGAGGGCTGACCACCCGAGAGGTCTTACAGGCGCTTCGCGCAACAGTTGGAATCAACATCGTCGGCGGTGACGTGGTTGAGGTATCGCCCTCTTACGACCACGCAGAAATTACTTCTATCGCAGCGGCGACCGTGGCCTATGAACTCTTGGCGTTGCTCGTAAAGAAACTTTCATGATCGGTTCACTTCCCAATAGCACCGAGCGCTCACACTAGTCAATCGAGGGATCGTGTCAGATTCTGTTACAAAGACCGAGGACGCGGTAGCACACGCTGCGCACAAGCTCGTTGAAGCATTCTCAGCTTTCGATCGAGACGCGTACTTTGCGAGCTTTCACGAGAACGCGGACTTCATCTTCTATAACTCCGACGTCACTTTCTCTAGCCGGGCAGACTATGAGACGGCCTGGAATACCTGGGTGGAAGCGGGATGGCGAGTGCTGCAATGCGAGTCGGTCCATGCTCGGATTCGAGTTCTTGACGATCGTCATGCCGTGTTTACCCATGAAGTCTTCACGACGCTCGACACTGTAGAAGGGGTAGTCAGCACGCGAGAACGAGAAAGCATAATCTTTGCGCGATATGGCGCAGATTGGCTTGCAGTCCACGAGCACCTTTCTTCCGTTCCGTCGCCATGATTCTGACTTGAGGGTCGCACGCCCTAAACATGTCAGAACTTGATACCCACGATGCCAACGGTCTTCTTCGTGGGTTCCACCGCGAGCGTCGCGCACGATCCCACACCCGTCAGCCCGGTGACACGAATACGCCAATCAGAGATGCCGTACCGATTTAGCAGGCGAACAACCTCTGCCCGCGCTGCCTCGAGCGTGTCGCAGTGGTGCGCCTCAAAATAGTGCTGCACTGCCTCCTGGAACGCCGCGACAGGGACGTCGCGAACGTGACCATCGTAAGCGACGAGACCCAGAGCCTCGCACTCGTCAGCTTTGCGAGTGCGAGGGAACCCTCCAAGAGATCGGTCGCTGAGCACGCACAGCATGCCACGGGCTCCTCCCGCGCTAGCAGCTGGCCAACGCATTAATGTGTCGCACGTGGAAAGAGGATCAGTCGTCAGCTTCACTACCACTCCTTTCGAATCGAGCGACGCGGATGAGAAGCATGCCAGCTCAGTCGTGTTAGCTACCGGGGATCTAATCAGCGAGATCGCGGCCGCCGTTCCGCTCAGCACGAACACGGCTGACGCGGTGATCAATCCGATGCGACGCCCTTTGCGAGGGAATCGACGTACTCGTCGACTTTTCGCCTCGTCGCGGACGCTCTGGAGCAACCGATCGGTTGAAAGGCGCTCGTCGAGATCCCCGTCAGTTATCTCGCGAGTCGGATCGCTCGCCTCGAAAGCTTCCCAAAGGTCGTCGTCGCTCACGCGCCCACTTCCTCTCCCTCTGCCTGAGGGGCAGTACGGAGTAGTCCCCGCAACACCTTCTTCGCACGGGTTGCCCGAATGGCGACGGCGTTTTCGCTTATTCCAAGTACGACCGCGACGTCGCGGTACTTGAGTTTTTCCCAGTACACGAGTTGCAACAGCTCTCGATCAGTTTCACCGAGTTCGTCCATCGCCACCAGAAGCAAATCGGTTTCGACTGTCGAAACTCCAGTTTCTTCCATCATCGGTTCGCGCTCCCGCGAGAGACGCAAGTGAAGCCGATGCTGGCGATCTCGCGCTCGACGATGGTTTGAAATCACCCTGAACGCGATACTGAAGAGCCACGACAGCTCGCGGTCGCGTGGCGGAAGCTCACTGCGCTTGCGCCACGCGACCACGAACGTGTCGATGAGCACATCATCGGAACTCTCAGGATCGGCAAGGCGACGCAACACATAACGTTGCAAGGCTCGGCGATTATCATCGACGAGTCTCACGAACTCTCGGTCCGACTCGTCGTTGCTCATCTCGCTAACCTATGCACCAGCCGGGCAGAGGATTGTTCTTACTGAACGTACACCGATTGTATGCGGTCCGACCAACCACTCTCCATGCTCGTCGCGTCACTTCCTGCGGTCGTCGGTCCAGGATACTGCGATCCGAGGCCGTTCGCTGCAGTGAACCGGCCTGGGTTTCCCGGAGACTCGTTTGATTGGTTTTCTCATGCCGCAGTGGCGTGAGATTGGTCAGCGTAGTTCCTTTCGACCTCGGCTGGCGAGAGGTCGTCGAGTTCACTGTGGATGCGCTCCTCGTTGAACCACGACACCCACTTGGCGGTCTCTATTTCGAGGTCGTCGAGTCCCTTCCAGTGGCCGCCAACGCGGGCGAGCACGGCGGGGTTGCGAAACAGTTCGGTCTTGAAGAGTGCGAACATCGACTCAGCCATCGCGTTGTCAAACGAATCACCAACTGTTCCGATGGAAGCCGAGACGCCCAACTCTTCGAGGCGCTCGGTGTAGGCAATGGAAACGTATTGAGATCCCGCATCCGTGTGGCACGTCAATTGGTCGAACGAGAGAAGACGTCGTGTCCAGGCCGCCATGTTGAGCGCGTCGATCACGAGTTCTTTGGTCATCGAACGAGCAGCCTTCCAGCCGACGATGCGTCGGCTGAAGACGTCGGTGACAAAGGCCACGTAGGCGACGCCGGACCACGTGGAGCAATACGTGAAATCAGCCACCCATAACTCATCGGGTCGAACGGCCCTGAAGTTCCGATGGACGAGGTCAGGAGCGCGCAACGCGTCTTTGTCGGAGTGGGTGGTGAAGCGCTTCTTCGCTCGAGAGGCCCCTTGAATACCCTCGCGTTTCATGAGCCGAGCCACCTGGTCGCGCCCGACACAGAGGCCCTTCTTCTGTGCGGCCCGGGTGAGCTTGCGCCGGCCGTAGACGCAGTAGTTCTTCTGGAAGAGCTCGACCAACTGGGGAGCGATCTGGTCGTCGCGCTGGGTTCGCGCAGAGGGCGGGCGGGACGTCGCCTCGTAGTAAGTGGAGGGGGCGACCTGAAGTTGCTCCAGGATCGGCTCGATTCCCCAGCGAAGCCCACCGGTTGACTCCTCCCGGTGGGCTTCGACGTAGGTGATTACTTCTGTGATCGGCGGTCGAGCTCCGCCCCGAAGAAAGCCGACGCCGATTGCAAGATCGCGTTGGCGCGACGGAGTTCGCGCACTTCCTTTCGCAACTCTTTGAGTTCCGCCAGCTGTTCACTCGTCAACCCGTCCCTGGCGCCGGCGTCAATCTCGGCGCGCTTCACCCAGGCGCGCAGCGACTCATCGCCCACCCCCAATTGGCGAGCCACCCGACGAATGACGCCATGGTCCTTGGGATCCGCTCGCTGCAAGTCGAGCGCCATCTTCACCGCACGTTCTTTCAGCTCAGCGGGGTATCGCCTCGCGGTTGGTTTCTCTGTCATGCTCCATCCTCACATCCAAGGTACGGAGCCTCCAAGATTCCCAGGCCGATTCACAGAGGTCATAGCGGAATTGCACGCACCGACTTTGTACGAATTGGTCTTATCGCCGAAGTCGTACGTGGAAAGGTTGATCCAAATCGCCTGATCGTACACCGCGAGTTCCGTGCCGGAGTAGTTCGTGCCAGTGAACAACTCCAGTGCGCTCGAGCAATTCCCGCCGGTTAAGGGACTCACCCCGGTCGCGACATTCGCATCGGCCAGCCACGACTGATACTCGACCTGCGTGGAGAAGCATTGGGTGCCCGTCGACGTCACCGCACAGACTGCTGCCCCGCTCCACCCGTCGGCGAGATTGATCGTCCCTCCGTCGTACGAAGCGAGAGCACCTGGACTCGACGAGGCGTTAGCCACCTGCCCTCCTCCCAGCGCCGCAATGAGTACAGCGCCAGTTATGGGGATGAGTAGCTTTTTGAACCGCGTGATATTCATAGTTTCCTCTCTGTGACATAACACTTCCACCCTTATGTTTCCGGCATCTCAAAATCATTTCGTCGGACAAGTCCGTTTCGCGGTTGCGTGTCGAACGTGAAAGATTTTCGGCGATTTGGACACATACCTTCAGGTGGGGCGACGAGTAGACCTTCTTGGGAGTTGCGTGGACAACGGACTGAATCACTACGACAGGTTCCGAATGGATGCGCTCACTGAATTCCAACGCGTGCTGCACGTAGAGGCCGATTCCCTCGAGTCTCGGATTGCAGAGCTGGTCAGAGGGGCGACGATGTACACGTCCACCCATGGCGACGAGCCGCGAATAGATCCAAGGGCGCCGCTGCGATTGCACATGGAGAACCCATCGTGCGCCGGTGTGGCCCACGTGCTGCTCGATCTCGACCTGGAACTCCGTCGCGCGTCGGCGTTCATAACGTACGGGCGAACTCGTCCCGCGGCCGAAAGCCGCATCGTCGAAGTGGCCGCGGCCATCAGGTCGTCATTAATTGACGTGACGCTGGAAGTGGGTGGAGAGATCTACGTCGCCTTGACCTCGCGCCCGATTGCGTTTCTCCAGGTACTCGACTGGTTCTGGCTCCATCGACAGACCCGATCGAGGGTGCGACCCCCTTATGAAACGATTGACCCGATGTTCGCCTGGACTGAGATGCTG
This sequence comes from uncultured Acidimicrobiaceae bacterium, assembly GCA_963724865.1. GTDB lineage: Bacteria > Actinomycetota > Acidimicrobiia > Acidimicrobiales > RAAP-2 > RAAP-2. The sequence continues at coordinate 58,165 of CAVRWO010000011.1, forward strand.
CGAACTGCCTCCGACCTCGCACCGAGGGGCAACCCGGTTGTCGTCACAGTTGAGGTGGCCGCCGACGGGACAACAACATTCAGCTTTGCTTCGTACTCAAGTGAGGACCTTGATGAAGGAGGCTACGAATGAATGACATCATCATCGCCTACAACTTGGACGGAGGGGACGATCAGTATGAGGAAGTCGGTAGGGCGATCAGAGCCCTTGGCACGACGTGGCACACCAGGTTGACGTTCGACTCAGTGTGGTGGCTCAAGACCAATAGCGGCTCAGAGCAAGTCCGCGACTCGATCTCGCCACACTTCACGGAAAGGGACCATCTGTTCGTTGGTGAGATTTCAACCTGGAACGGTACCCACATGACCTCGTTGGCTCATTGGTTGAATGGCAAGGAGTGAAAGGCCAGCTCCATGGGTGGTTTCCCGCCGTGCGTTCCATCTTCTGATCCCAAGTTGCCGGAAACGTGAGCCTGGGCGCCTCATCAAGAACAGCCATCGCCCAGCTCTCGCCACTTCGGAGATTTCCAACCGACGAAGTGGCTCGTTAACCTGACTGGTTCAAGCGGAGACCCGATGTTGGATCAAAGAAATGGACGCAGTCGTGCGGAGCACTCAAGGTGATCGAGTCCCCGAGGGCAACCGCCGAATGCGCGTCCAAGATCGCGACGAGTTCTGTGTCACCGCTCTTCACGTGAATGTGCTCGTCGTTCCCGAGAAACTCAATGACCTGCACTTGAGCCACCACGCTAAAGCCGGAGCGGTCGATTGACCCTTCGCTCAGGTGTTCCGGTCGTACGCCCACCACAACTTCGCTGCCGTCAACCTTGCGAAGAATGTCCGCCTGCTCGTCGGTCAGCGTCACTTTCATGCTAGAGCCTGCGCTCACGCCCGTGAGATGGACACGCTCCGTGTCTCGATTGATTTGCATCGACACAAAGTTCATTGATGGTGATCCGATGAAGCCAGCGACAAACAAGTTGTTCGGAAAGTTGTACAGCTCGCGCGGCGTCCCGTACTGCTCCAGGACGCCGAGGTTCATGACCGCAATACGGTCGGCCATGGTCATGGCTTCTACCTGGTCGTGCGTCACATACAACATGGTCGCCTGGAGTCGATGGTGCAGTTGAGCGATCTCTGCTCGTGTCTGTACGCGAAGCTTCGCATCGAGGTTCGAGAGGGGTTCGTCCATCAAGAACACTGCCGGGTCACGCACCAGCGCGCGACCGAGCGCCACGCGCTGACGCTGACCACCCGAGAGCTGGGCCGGCTTGCGCTTCAACAGGTCCGTGAGGTCCAGTATCTTGGCGGCGCTCTGGACGGCCTGTTCAATCTCGTCCTTGGGCACCTTGCGCAGCTTCAGGCCGAAACTCATGTTGTCGGCCACGGTCAAATGCGGGTACAGCGCGTAGCTCTGAAACACCAACGCGATGTCGCGATCCCTCGAGGGAAGATCATTGACCACGCGGCCACCAATCTCGATTTCGCCACTGGTAACGTCTTCGAGGCCCGCGATCATGCGCAGCGCCGTCGTCTTGCCGCAGCCCGAGGGACCTACCAGGCACACGAACTCCCCATCGCCAATCTCCAAGTTGAGCGCGCACAGCGACGGGGCGTTGTTACCGGAGTATTGCTTGGAGAGATCTCTCAGAACGACGTTGGCCATGACAACCCTCTATTTAACGGCGCCCGCCAAGACGCCCCGGACGAAGTAACGCTGAAAGGAGAAGAACACAATGAGTGGCACGACCACCGACACGATCGCACCCGTCGAAATAATCCAGTAGTTCGCCTGCAGCTCGTGATTTTGATCGTAGAGAAAGACGGTGAGCGGAGTGTGCAGGTTGCCGCCCAAGAACACCAGGGCCACCAGCAGATCGTTCCACACCCAGATGAACTGAAAGATTGCGAGCGACGCCAAGGCCGGCAGGGCGAGGGGCAGCACGATGCGATAGAAGACCTTCCACTCCCCCGCGCCCTCCATGCGAGCTGCCTCCAACAAGTCCTTGGGAATCCCGCTCATGAAATTACGCATCAAGAAGATTCCAAAGGGAAGGCCGAAGGCCACGTGAAAGATAATCACTCCGGGAATCGTCCCGTAGGGATTGAGGCCGAAGACGTCCCCCAGCTCACGGTAAAACTGGACGACCGGGAT
>CAVRWO010000012.1:0-27401 GCA_963724865.1 uncultured Acidimicrobiaceae bacterium
CATGGATGCACCCACGAAAGTTACACAAGCACAGGTCACCGCTAGCCACCTATGTAATCCTCGACTCATTTGACCCCCTTCAATGTTTTGACCATTGAGGGAAGGGTACGCAGTCACGGTGCCAAAACAAATAGAACACCCTTCAGGAATTGCGTTCCTAAAGTGTGTTCTATATCGGCACCCGAATTTGAAGACTATTGGTCAGTGTGAAGCCAGGTTATCTCTGTATTTATCGTCGAGGGTCCGACTCCAGAGTGGAAACAGACGTCGTAGAGCTTCCGAGGAAATATTTGCGACGCGGTACGTGGTAGTCCATATGATTCAACGTCGACACCTGATGCGGCTTTTGGTTCGCACTCACGAGCCGCGGCAGATGTCTTTAGTACCTCGAACAGCGCCTCCGCTTTGGCGTCTTTTCGCATGTCGATCCTTCCAAACGATGCGGACATGATCGCGGGAAAGGATTCCTCGGAGGATTTAGTCAGTCGCCCATCCTTGGTCCCTCTGACAGCTTGCGCCACGGGCGCGCCGAGAGGGAGATAGCACGCGGGGCCTCGGTTCTTGATGAACAATGGAACCAACTGTGAGTCCAGCGCGAATCTTCCGGCCGGTTTGATATCTGGGCCAATGCTGACTGCCATGCGAATCGCCTGACACTCATGCGCAAAAGCTCCCGTCGTTAGGTTCGTCGCCGCTCCGCCCGACGCAATACCCGGCGGAAGAATCGTGGCGACGAGTAGAGCCGGATAAACGACTATCCAACGCGTTCGTGCCATAGCAAATTCCCTTCAAAGAAATCACTCTAACGAAACGCACTCACGTTTTGAACTCCAAATCCCTTAGAGAAAGCCTCTCGTGAGCGGCTTCCTATTTTTGACCGCCGCGAGTGTTCTACGAGCGATTTGTCCAAGCGATTCTGGTCAGCCAACCCAGGTGGATCGTCGTCGGGCAATGGCGTAGATCGCTTCAACCGAGTCGTTCGTGAGTATCGGTGGCTGACTGGCAAGCCACTTCGAGATGCGCTTGCGGCCAACGACGCCGACGTCTTCGGGGGAAGCCTTTATTCGGAGGTCGTTCGCCATGATCACGATGAGCGGCCGAGCCGCGACGACGTGGCCGCACGCAGTGCTGAGGAGCTTCGTTGCCCGCTTTCCTTCGGCTCGAGATTTCGCAATGTATGGCTGATACTGCCCATTCACGTACACGGCCTTGGCATTGACCGACACCCGTCCGCCGAGGTGGTTCTTCGTGTTCAGAGTGAAGACGCCAGGCGGGCCGATGACGACGTGGTCGATGTCGGTGTCGCCCTTTCCAACGGGGACGCTGTGAAGGACGTGCCAACCCTCCCCCAGCTTCCGTAGCTGGTAAGCGACCTCCTCTTCGCCCTCGGCGCCGCGCCTCCAGGCGCGCTCCTCGCTGTGGGCGCCGAACAGTCGGAGGATGAACACCGCCACCGGATGGGCCTTCTTGATCTCAAGGGACTTCTCGCGAAGGGTCGCGCCAGGTCGGTTTTGCGCGAGGTCGTCCGGATCGAACGCTGCGTTGCTGGGCGGTGACGTGTCCACCGCGATGACGCTACTTCAAGGGTCGGCGAGTGGCTTATGCCGGCGAACGGGCTCACTGACTGCGTCAGCGTTGCATCACTGATTGACGTTTTAGCCCGACTTAAATTGGTCACATGACGAAGCAACTCCGATCGGCCCCCGTGATGCAAACCGTCTTAGACGCGGTCGCCGAGCGTCTCATGACTGGGGACGAACTGCTCATTCGCATACCGGAGATCTGCGAAGCGACGGGCGTGAACTACGGCTCGGTCTACCACCACTTCGGATCACGCGAAGGTGTCATCGACGCGGCGTACAACATGATGTTCTCGCGTTTCGTCGAGGAGGATATTCGCACTTTTGATCGAGTGAACGAGACCGTCACATCCCAAGAGGAGTACGTCCAAGTACTCGGACCTATCGTGACCAGGCTTTCCTCGGGTCCTGAGCGCACGGCTCGCCGCGCCATGCGCGCTCGTATCGTCGCCGCCGCCTCCACCCGTCCAGAGCTGCGCGAGCTCATCGGCAAGAGCCAGGAGCGGCTCACCGACGACCTCACCCGACTCACCGCGTCCGCCCAGGAAAAGGGGTGGCTACGCGACGACATCCCTCCTCATGCTCTCGCCGTAATCTTTCAAATCATGGTTTTCGGCCGTGTGCTTGACGACGTATCGGCCGAACCAATCGACGAGGTGACCTGGGAATCGTCTGCTGGGTTGTTCTTCGTCGGACTCCTCAAGCAAGAAATTCTCAGCCCACTCGCGTTGTGACGTGCTTAGATCATCGCTTCGCGTCGTTGGAGAGCTTGGTCGAAGTGTCATCCATCAACGACTCCAGTGAAGTCATCAAGATAAGCGCAAACGCTTCGTGCGCGATGCTCAAGGTTGCCCCTGCCATCGCGACGGCGTCCGCGCGACTAGGTCTGTAGCTCTTCACCGACGGGTCGATGTGGGGACCAGCGCTAGCCAAGCTATGAAGCGCGTCAACGACGGCTCGAATTCTCTGCGCAACGTTTCGCTCCATTGAAACGTTGGGAATGGTTACGTTGAGTGGTCCGAACTTGCGGAGCGCGTCGAGCGCCATTCTCGAACTCGCGATCGAATCCGCGTAGTTGGCGTCGTCGATCTTCTGCCTGGCTTCCCTGAGGTACTTAACGATCTCTGCCCGCTCTGGGCTGCCATCAGCCTCCGGTAGCGGTAGGAGAACGGTTATACCTACACCACGGTTCCATCGCTCAAGAACCTTGGCCCAGTCGCTCTGCTCGACCTTGACATTCTTCTGCGATGTCATCAGCGGATGCGATCCATCGTTGGACGCTCCCTTGTCGACGATGACAAATTGGGCGTCGATTTGCAGCCAGAAGTCGCGCCCTTGCCGGCGCGTTTCGAGCCCCTCGATCACCTCGGAGCTAAGGGGCAGAGGCAGACGGAGATCCAATGGCGTCTCGTCGGCCGGCGGGAGTCCCTGCATGACCGGACGATTCTTCTCCCAGTTCAGCACGAGATACTGAGGCACCGTCGAGCCGAGGAGTGCATAAGTTCCCTCGATCTCTGTCGCCGTGACCTTGGCGCTGACTTGCAGCAACGCCCCGATGGCGTAACCCTTAGCGACGCCGACGCCCTTGATAGCGAGCCGCGGTTCGAGGCCAGCCTCTCCCTCTACTTCGGTCCAGCCGAACGAGATGCTGCCGTTGCCCAAGGAGAAACTGTCCATCATGAGTTGCCCCGTTCACGATCACCACGATGCCTGAGCGAATCGTAACCGCCCGATAGGTTTGGAAAATGCTGCTGGCGTACATGGACGAGTCGTACGACAAGAAGAAATACTGGATCGCCGCCATAGTCTGCCCGGACGCCGAAGTGCGTCCGCTCACAGTGGCCTTGGATGACGTCGTGCGGGACTCGGCGCGGGCATTCCCCGGCATAAGTGCGGTGGGAGAACTCCACGACCAAGCCATTTTCCACGGCAAAGATGACTGGTCGCTTCTAGCAGATAAGCCCCGCGCGCGCATCGGCGTCTACCGCAAAGCGCTCACAGATATCGCTGATCACGACGTTCGAATTGTTGTCCGTGGGGTGGACTGCCTCGGCTTGACCGAACGCTACAGCGCACCGGACTCTCCCCACGCTGTCGTACTGATGCACCTTCTCGAACGGATCGACGAGCACGCCACGAACCCCGAGAACAACGTGATCGTCATTGCAGACGAAGTGCCGGAGGCGAATGCTTATCGAAGAAACTTGTGGGACTTTCAACGCAATACGACTTCTGGGTATCGCGGCCACCAATTGACGAGAATTATTGACACGATCCACTTCGCACCTTCGACTTCGAGCAGACTTCTACAGGCGGCCGATCTTGTCGCTTTCCTCCACTTTCGAATAAACACGGGTGCAGATCGAGATCCAAGGGCTATCAAGGCAAACAGGGATCTCTGGAATCTGGTGACGCACAAGGTCGTGCACTCTCGGATGTGGTCGCCATAACGCACGAGAACCCCGCCGAAGCGGGGTTCAAGGCTAACCGCATTCCCGTCTTCCGACTGGCCTGCTGGGAGTAAGTATAGCGGACGGGACAAACATGATTGGCCATCACGTGGTCAAAAAACGTGACCTAATCTGATCAGGCCTTCTAATCGAACCGATCGTACGTCGTCCGGCTCACGCCGACACGTTGAGTCGCCACTCTTCGTCGTCGACGAGTGTGCGAAGTTCTTTGAGAGATCGAACTGGGAACGATTCGCGAAGCCATGACTCGGTGTAGCCGCTGAACTTCTCAATACCGGCGTCCATCGCGACTATCGCACCGTGCTCGCGGAGGTACTTCAAGATCCTCTGCTCCAACTGGTAGGTATCTTCCCCGATCCTCCAAGGGCCTTGGCAGTTGATCTTGGTCCAGCCATGACTTGCGTGAGTAGCGAGCCGCTGCTCTGGATAGTTGCTAATACCGATCTGAAGTAAGTCTTCGCGGAGGTGTTCGATGAAATAGAGATAGCCGGGAAGGTTCGGGTCGAATCCGCCTGGGTTGCAAGTTGGGCAACCAGTGCCCAACGATCGACCAACGACCATTGCTTTCCATTGGTGTCCAAAATCACACCGCCACCTACGTTTCTTGTTAGACCCTGCTGTCACGGACGAAGGGTCCCAGCCGAACGACTCCCCGGCAAGTTCGGGGTGTGTGGTGGCGAGGTCGTTGTAGCGTTGCGAGGTCGCGTCCTGGTTTCGGCTTTCGAGGGGTCATACCCTTCTATGTGCCGTGGCTTGAATCGGTCGAGGGTTATGTCAAGGCGATTGCGACGTCGACGGAAGGGTAAAGGCTTGACACGGGTGAGATAATGGTGTCGGTTCTGTCGCGAGACGGAGCAGAGTAACGGTGGGTTGGCAGAGCAAGGCTTATTGCGCACGACTGATATTCGTGTGGAGGGCTAATAACCCTTCCGTGGGTTCAAATCCCACACCCACCGCTAAAAGCGCAAATGGGCGCTGCTGATATCAGCGCCCATCCACTTGTCTTAACCTCCGTGGGCAATAACCCCGCTGAGGCTTTCGACCATCCCTCGTTTCAAAGAGGTACTAACAGTGTAGGACTGATCCAACACCTAGTCAACGTAATGCGTCACATGACGTGTGATCTAAGGCCTCTCGAAAGGCCTACGATCAGGCCTATCAGTCGAGACGCTGATACCGGCGACGGTTGAAGAATGCGTCGTAAATGTCGTTGAGACGATACCGCTGGACGATGTCCTTGGTGGTCACGACCTCGCCCGTGCCAAGACGGAACTTGGTGACCCACGCCTGGTCTCGCATGGTCTCTCCGGCGTCAATCGATTGGAACCAGAGGTGACCAATTCTCGCGACGTCTCGCAGCTCGCTGCGAGGGATCAGACCGGCGTTGAACTTGATGGCATCAACTTTCGCCCTGCGCCGGTTGTATTCCTCAACGTACGCTGCGTACTCGACGGGGTGCTTCTTGCGGTAGCGAGTCGTCGGTGCGGGCTGCTCTCTGTCCCACTTCTTTAGTTCCTCATCCGCTTCGAAGAAATCGCGACCCGTCTTGTCGGCGTTCTCGATGTTGGCGAGGCATGAGTCGGGCAGTGCCACGTCGCTCCAGTACGACACCAGAGAACCGATGTCTTTGGGAACGGGCGGGTATTGCCATGACTCGGCGTATTCAACCGCACCGCCGAGAACGACCGGTTCGTCTTCACTGCGCGGCGAAGACGCTGGCTCGACGATCTCTGTGACGGCCTCGGTGGCGTTCTCCTGCGATCGGCGCATTCGCTCCTCGAATGCAGCACTGCCGTCCGGTTGGTAGCCAGCCACCTCATCCCCTCCGAGCTCGACGGTTGTCTCCGAGGATACAAGGTCGGCAAAACGTCCTCCGATCTTTGTCCCTCGGGGCTCTCTTCGTACGAAGCTCATGGGCTTTCGTGGGCTCGCACCCTTTGGTTGCTTGGGATCGATGTTCACCATTCGTCTCTCCTTGGTTGCGACGTCTCTTGTGATTCTTCTGCGGTGTCCGACTCGTCGTCGGTCACCAGATCTGTGTAAGCGAGAAAGCTCCACACGTTCGACCAGCGCTCCGCGTCCCGCTCGTTGATAAGCGCGGTGCTCGCGAGGAACGAAAAGAAGAGAGAGATCCCGAGCGCGCTATCCCCCACCAAGTCGCGCGCCTCGTCGTCACCTTCGAGCAGGTTGTCGGGGTCATACGCAGACCAGAAGCTCCTGAGCAGGTCGGCCCTCGACTGCGCCAAGAACTCGAGCCAGGATTGCTGATTCGATCTGCGCCACGCTCCGATCGACCCATCGCTTGAATCCCTCGAGGAAAGGCAGCACGTCTTCGTTCGCCGGCGTGGTGATGAACTCGGTGAACAGTTCGGTGGTGACCTGTACGGCAAGGCTGAGACACACCAATGGAAGCGTGCGTGCCAGTTCAGCGTCGTCGAGATTGATCCCGTCCGGACTCGTGAGGCCACCAAGATCTTCTGTCTGCTCTTCGTTGACTTGCGTCATGCGCTACCCCTACCTCTCGGTCCGGACGGACCTTCGTTGTGTCGTGGACCTTGCGGGCTACCGGTACGAGGACCGAGGTTCCCGCTCCGCCATGCCGCGATGCGCTCTTCGGCGTCGCGAGCATCGCGTTCGGATTGCTCCCGCTCTTGCTGTTGCCGGTCCGCCAACTCCTGACGTTCTTTCTCACTCTTGTTTGCGGCGTCTTCCTGCTGGCGTCGTGCTTCGTCGACGCGGTTTGTGCTCCTGCTGGTGCACTCGATAGTTGACGAGATTGTTGGCCTGACGTACGGGTGCAGTGCGGTGGTACTTGCGAAGCCGGTGAGCACCGTAAAGAGCGCCGGCACCGGCGAGGACCGGCGCACCGAAGCTGGCTGCGACGATGCCGGTCGCGCCGAGGGCGCCGTACTTGGCCACCTTGGGCAGACGCTTTGCACCCCTGCCGATTGCACTCGCCCCAGCGGCAGCGGTCAGGATTGAGCCTCGCACTCGGTGCGTGCGACGAGCTCCATCGCCCTCTTCGCGTTGATTGAACCGATCCTTGATCGGCCCAGCGACTCCTTTGCGCGCTTCTGAGCGACGCCAGTTGCAAGCCCCTCGCGTAGCCGGGATTGAGAAGGCTGCCCTTCGCTCGTTCGAGATTCTTCGTGAGTGACGACACGCGTTCGGAGCGGGCGTGCTGATTGGCAAGGTACTGCTCTGTGTCAACCCGCCGCTGCTTGCGCTCTCGCTTGGTGAAGATCGACTGTGAAGCCGCGGCTCCGACTCCTACGCCGACGGCTCCGGCTGCAACGTCGGTCGCAACTCCGCCGCCGGGCCCGCTACCTCCGCCCATCGAGTGGTTGCCGCGAGATGGGCCGCCGCGTCCCTTGCCGTTCTTGCCGCCCATGCGACTGCGAGCCATTCCGGCCGCTTGAGCGCCGCGGTTCCTCATGTGGCTGAACACGTCGGCACCGACGACCCCGCCTCCGAATCCGCCGAGCGCGGCTGCATAGCCCGCTGCGGCGCCAGGCCGGAAGGGCGAAGGCGCTTTGAGGAATTTTTTGAACAAAATATGAACGATGTAGAGAGCTGACACAGGCGCCATCGCGACCCACATCATCGAGAACAACGAGCCCTGGCCGAACGCAGAGCTTCCGATATCACTGATCGCTCCCGTGATGATCGAAACGAATGCGAGCAGTACCGCGCTGGTGGATGAGAAGAGGAGCAAGCCAAACATGTGCTTCGTGTAGGCCGCGAACTTGCCGGTTGCGCCGCCAGGGAGGAGCGCGAGAATCATCATCGCGGGCAGCACCATCATCGAAAGGAGCAACGAGAGTTTGGCGATGATGACCGCGAGGCTGAGGACCAGAAACACGATCATGACCACGGTGCTCGAGAGCAAGAAGATGAACGAGGTGGCGATCGCGTTGGCGTTGCTCGTGCCGTGCAGGTTGCTGAGGAAATTCGAGATCTCCACGTCGCCGTTCGTTCCGCCATTCGTCGAAGTCGCAATCGCTGACGGGCTATCGCCCCAGTTGAAGACGCTGTAATCGGGATTGCTGTTTTGACCAGCCCACGGCGCGGAACCGGGACTCGCGAACGGCGAGCCGCTGACGGCATCCCCGTATTGACCACCGGACGCAGGCGCATTCGCAGACCAGAAGACTTGACAGTCCGCACCGCTCACCGTGGTGTCGGCATCTCCCGAGGAGTTCGTATTCTGCACGACGGTCCAAGCCGACGTCTCGAGGGCGCCGGTCGAAGCATTCCATTCGCTCGGCGTGAAGCCGCTACCGTCCTGCCCGCCCGTCCCGCTGCTGCCGTCGTTGGGGCTCTGGCACGCCGCCCAGGCAACCATGGACTCGTCTTCCTGGTCGTTCGTGATCGCACCATTCCATGCGAGGGATGAGCCGGGTTGCGCCTTTCCACTCGCGTTAGTCGGTAGCGGTCCATAGGAGGCAAGGTTGGTGTCATTCGAAAGAGAGCCGGATGCGATTGCGATCTTCTGTTGCGTCGACGGAGCTGTGCCGGCTTGATCCTCGAGGAGGTGGCAGTAAATGAGTGGACCGTAGTTGTTGTTCGATCCGAACTGCTCAGACGTGTACGCGGGAATGGCCGCTTGCTCCCATAGTGAGTTGAGCGTGACCGGCACGACGTATCCCGTGTTGTCGGAACCGTAAGCGGCTTGGTACTTGTCGACCAACTCTTGGGTGTACCAGTAGCAACTGAGCGGGTCACTCTTTGAGATCGTCTGCTGCGTCGATCCCCCTACGAGTTCGTTCGCTCCGACTGAGATCGCGGCGGCGGGCGCGCTCGCAACATTTGAGACAGCGGTGTACGCCGTTGTCACAATCCACGAGGGACTCATCACGACGGGCGGTGCAGTGGGATTTGCCGCACTCGCGGTGGCCGCTGCGACGATGCCGGTGAACAGCGCGGCCACCAGTGTGAACTTGGCCATTTGTCGCGTGGGATTCTCGCTGCGCCTCATCGAGCGCCACGCTGCCGCAATGACCGCGATCACGGCAAGGATCGCGAGAATGTTGGCGTTCTCGATCGCGTTGCCCAGCGTGGCCGCGATCGAATTCGCGTCGACGCCAATGCTGTTGGCAAAGCAGAACTCGCTTGCGGCTTCAGTTGACGAGACGCCGAGCTGCCATTCGGCCGCGCCGATCGACGTCATGCCGCCGACCATCATCGGCCGCTCCATCTCGTCGGGAGCGTTGGTGATCGAACTGAGAAGCCCGCCTGGAAGCCGGTCGTGCTCGTCGCCGATCGCACCCGACCAGCGGTTGACCGGGAGCAAGTTGTCGGTCTGAGCCGTCACACTTCCGGCGCCGTTTGTCGCTGACGTGGCGCTCGTGGAACTTGCCGTCGTCGAAGAGCTGCTCGACGGCTGAGTGTTACAGATCAAGCCCGGCTGAGAGCTACTCGGGGTCCCCGTTCCACTCGACGAGCTTGAGGTGTTGGCGGCGGACGCCGACGACGCACTGACGACCAGGGCGATAAATGGAACTGCGATCACCACTAGCGCGAGCCGCGCTACGCGCTTGCGGGCGGCTGAGACGTGTGGGGATCGCGAGTTCATTAGTGGGCGCCCCTCGGCGTCCTCTCGTTACAGGTGTGCCGCCGCAGCGTTCACCGCGAGGTCGAGCAAGCCCAAGATGAGAGGAAGGACAAGTCCGGGGCCGGAGAGAATCGAGCCCAGGAGAATGGTCATGAGGAGCTTGTGGTGGTTGGCGTCCTTGTTCCGTCGACGCTCTAAGACGTACGCGACGATACCGACCACCACCAGAACGGCGCCGAGGCTGTCCAGAAGGGCGGTTAAGCCACCAAGCCCGGTCGTGGACGTGATGGAGTTCCACACCGACGTCCAACCGGACGAGAAGTCGATGCTTCCGATGAAGGTCGTGATCATTGCTTGCTCCTTTTGCCGACTAGTTGGATTCCGGCTACTTGCTGAAAACCATGCGGCATGTTTGGCATTCAGTTAGTTAGATGGGAGAAACGGAGCAGAATCACCAATCTCTGAGCGGTTTCCTACAAGGGAACGCGAAACGCGGCAAGAACGGCGAACACCACGATGGCGCCGACCACCCCAAGAAGTATCCACACGCCCGATCCGGCTACCCAGTCGTCGATCGATCTGCGTTGCTCGACGTAGTCGTCCCGTACCCACTCGCGGGCACGGCCTATCCGACCTTTGCGCTCTCCGTCTTCGTTCATCAGCGGCTCCTCTTCGATGGCTCGTTCACGAACGATGGCTTCTCTGGCGGTAAGCCCGGCACGCAACTCGACACCACGTAGCCGAAGACGTGTTGCAGCGGCTCGATCGGTCGGTCGCACAGGAGGAACGTCCCGCTCACCGATCGCCGTATGTCGAGCAGGCGCTGGTAGCGGCGAAGTTGAAGACCGCCGCGCGTTCGAGATTCGATCAGCCAAAACGCGAGGACCTCGATGATGGGGATACAGAGAAGCGAGTAGCTCCCTAGGAATGTCCACGCGATTGCCGTCACCGGAATCGCCGGGAGGAGCGACAAGCCCGCGATGGTGAGTCCTCGGATCGGAACGTCGAAGCCTTGAATGACCGCGCGTCGCTGCTCGTTGGCCTTGCGCGTCAAATTGGTGAGGACGTAGACGTTCACGAAACGTACCCCTCAACATCGAGATCCACTTCAAATTCACCAATGACGGGGACGAACTTGTGGCCATCCAGCCGATAGAAGACGTCAGGCAGCGGGCCCTTCACCTCGTCGACGTCGGCCGCAACGGTGAAGCGGTTGCCTTCCTCGTCGACGTTGTTGATGACGAGCAAGCCTCCGACGCCCGACTTCACCATGCCGCCAATACCGGTGATGGACATGCCACGTTCTCCCGACATCGAGCGACCGTGGTTACCGGACAGCGAGTAGCCGTGGTTACCGGTTCGCGAGTATCCCTTCTCGTCGGAGATCGCGCACCCATCGTCGCCAGCGACCGATCGGCCACCGACTCCCGTGACTGCGCGGCCACGATCTCCCGACACGGCGAGTTGCTCAGCGATGACGGCGGGACTGACGGACTGGTCGTTTGAGTTTTGTTCGTTCACGACTAAGACCATGCGGCAAGTCCTTGGGGCCTAGACCGTCCTACCCTCGGCCTGTGAGATGGCGACGCGCCACAGATCTTCTGCGTAGAGCTCGTGACGCACCAGCGTCTCGCACACCACGCGGCGCTCGGCGTCGGTGATCGAACCGAACGGCGCGAAGAGATCGTCGGTCGTGGTGCCATCGTCCAAGTACGCACGAGCGCACTCGAGCGGACCACCACTCTCGTTCACGTTCGCTCGCGCACGAATGGCCGCGCGCTTGCCGATCGGTTCGGTGACGCAGAGTGGCGCTCCCGCGTGCTCGGCGATCGCGTTCCACGCCAGAGCGCGGGCGGCGACCTGCTTACCCTCGGCCTTGAGCTGCGCGGCACGGTCCCCAGTCGAACCCTCGGAGAAGTCGTCAAGGTTCGCTTCGCCGCGACGCGCATCAACGTCGTCGAGTACTCGGTCGTACTGATCTGTGCTGTAAGTACCGTCTTGATCGTTCTGTCGGGCCTGAAGGCCATCGAGTGACTTCACGTTGACCGTTGGCAAATGAAAACCGACCGACGGACGGTTGTTGATCGGCAGCGACGTGCGTACCTCGTCGGCGAGCATGTCACGCTCGAGGGGTGAGAGCGGCCGCTCCAGCGCGTCTTCGCGCGTGGCGAGATGCGCTTCGTACAGCCTCAATGCGGAGAAGCGCTTGTGGTCAGTGCCCTCGAGGGCGCGAATGATGGATCGCTTCGCGATGGTGGCGACGGGGAGCTTCACGTCCACTGGGCGGTCTGTCTTGGTCGCAACGAGGTACGCGACGATCGCGTCCTGGGTGAGGTCGTCCGCGTCCATGTACCCACTCACCGTGTTGCCCGTGAGCCCGTAGCGCCGGATGAACTGACGTGCGTGACGCTGGGTCTCCTCGAGCTCGTCGTGGTTGACCAGCGAGACCGATGACTCCGAGTTGGGACTGTGGGCGAACTGTCCGCCCTCTCTCACACCGCGTGGCTGGCGTCGCAGACTGCCGGCAGGCGTCGAGGCAGACTGAAGACGATCGCGTGTTCCCATGCTTTGTGAGATGGGAGATCATGCGGAGAATCACCAAAATTCTCCGTCGGGCGCGAAAGGCCCGTGTTTTACTGAGTTCTTAGGCGGCGAGCGCCAGGCGGGCCTCGACCATCTCTCGCAGGATCGTCGACGCGAAGACCGGTCCACTGGCCTTGCGAGGCGCCTTCTGGATGACGGCGTAATCTCCGCCCGTCATCGCTTCGAGTACGCCACTCTTTCCGAACAGGACGTCGGCGACGCGCTCGTCGAGCGTTCCGGGGGCGACGAGGGTCGTGTAGATGACGTGATCGGCTTCCTGTCCGATTCGGTTCTGGCGCCGCTCCGCTTGGATGATGTTGTCTGGGGTCCAGTCGAGCTCCACGAAGATCGACTCGTTGCCGCGTGTCAGCGTGATGGACGTGCCCGCGGCTTTGATCGAGCAGACGAGTACACCGAGGTGGCCGGCTTGGTATTCGTCCTCGGCGAGTGAACGCTGAGTGTGCGACGAGGTGCCGTCGATCAACATGGGATCGAACGCCTGAATTCCTTCCATTAAGGCGGCCGTCACTGAGTGGTGGTGTGCCCAGACGATGAGCGGCCGCGGGTACTTGCCGTCCTTCTTGGGGTTGGCCTTGACGTACTCCTTGATGAGCTCTAGCGCGAAGGGAACCTTGGCGAGACCGGCCGCCTCACGGAGACGAGAGGTGAGGTCGCCACGTCCGGAGCACCACTCCTTGATCTCGTCCTCGTCGGGACTGCGGCGATAGTCGCTGCTGAACTCCTCGAACCACTCGTCGATCTTTGCGTTGACTTCGCTGAGCGCCTCGTCGTACACCGCGGCGTCGTAGTCGGCCTCCATCGTTGAGCGGAAGACGGGTCGCTTGTTCTTGATCCGACGGACCCAGAGAGTCTCCAAGATCGAATTGAACTCTTTGACGCGGTCTTTGTTGACCTTCCAACCGAACTTGGTTGGCTTCATGTAGCGCGTGCGTAGCTCGAGGAATGAACCGAACGTTGGCTCCAGCATCCCCGCAATGTCGAGCTGCGCGGCGAAGTCCATCGGCGTCGCCCCTGGCGCCGGCGTGCCCGTCATGGGAATGCCGATCGTGCACGACCTCGAGAGTCGACGAAGTACTCGGCTGCGGCGAGACGACCAGGTCATCACCTGCTGTGACTCGTCAAGGAAGAATGCCATTGGCTGCCACTCGGCGAGTTCACGCGCGAGTTCAGGTCGGTTCGTAACGAGTGCGGCGGAGACGATGACGACGCCGGTCTCCGGCAGGGGCGGCTGCTTGCGTCCCGTGCGGATCATGACTGTCGTACCGCCGACGTGTGCAGGTAACCCCGACCTCTCGGAAGAGCGATACCAGTGCGTGAGGGCGACGGGCTGGCAGAGCACCAGGGTGCGCTTGGACTGCAACAGCGCTGCCGTCGCGAGCGCCGTGTAGGTGTTGTGCGTGACGATGAAATCTTCGGTGACGTAGAGCTGGTTTTCGGCATCAACAGAAATGCAAACAACCTCATCTCTTCCGGCGGGTTCGATGGAGGCGATCGAGCGAGTGACTGGATACTTCCAGCGGGGACTCCATGTAGTGACCTTGCGACTTAGTCGGAATGGGCAAAGCCCGCGCGGCATCCCAATAATGAGTCGGAACGCCGGCCTTCCAGCAACCTTTTGACCGTGACGATTTGTATAGCGCGTCGATTTCGCGGATTTCCGTGCAACGCCACCGAGCGACTGAACGATGAACGTCACGTCGTCGATTAGCTGCTCCGAGACTGACACAAACTCTGTCTTCACACCCGCCCAACCGTCAGTGTCGAGTAGCCCTTGCAGGACGGCTAACCGATCTTCCGGACTGGCCATCAGATATTGCTTAGGGATTGACTTCTCCCATGACCGCTTCCCGTCGAGACCCAAGTCGCGGATCGCGTTGACCACCAGGTTTCCTCCCGCGATACCTCTCCCCTCCCCCCGAATGCTGTAGCTGGTGGCTTTCGATTTGGTCCCCGTGGCGCGAAGTGAATGACCCGGCGGCAACAGAGATTTGACGGATTCGACAATCTCGTCGTCCATGGTCGTGATGGTTACCGTCGCTCGAGCTGATACTCCGCCATCGCCGAGTATCAGCCCAAGCAGATATGGATCGAGAGGCAGGGGGTCAGGCTGCGCGGAAAAATGAACTGGCTCAACCATCGGAATGAAGTGGACAGCCTTCCAACATCCGTTGGACTGCGTTTCGCTGATGCCCCGCTCCATGATCTCCCGAGTCGACAACACCGTCGAGTGCATGTTCATCTTGCGCGCGGTATTTGTTTGGACTTCCCACAGGTGGTCTCCGTCAACGACGACCGATGACCCGTCGCTCATCGTGACGCGAAACACTTCAAGCTCGCCGCGGGGGTAGACGCCGGTGACACATGTGGATTTTCCGTTTGATCCAATGACGAAATCACCTACGGCGATCTCACCGTAGGTT
This sequence comes from uncultured Acidimicrobiaceae bacterium, assembly GCA_963724865.1. Lineage (GTDB taxonomy): Bacteria > Actinomycetota > Acidimicrobiia > Acidimicrobiales > RAAP-2 > RAAP-2. The sequence continues at coordinate 14,630 of CAVRWO010000012.1, forward strand.
GTCCAGCCGTTGGGGGTCAGGATCTTGGTCCAGACGGGCGAACCTTTACCGCCGCCGGGCTCATCGGCCAGGAAGTTCCGCCCGCTGACCATGAGTTCGGCGCCTTCGGTTTGGTCGTCGAACAGTTCAACGCCGAACCACTCTGGTACGGACTTCAGCGTCGCTGCCCGTTCGAGCGGAGGTATCGGCGTTTCAGCCAGATCACTCGGTCTCGCTGGCAAGCCGTTGGCGTGCTGTACGACGAAGCCCGCTCGTTTCAACCAGCCTCGAGGAATGTCCCTGATGTCGGAAACGATCCACGCGCCGGCGGCTTTCTTCCACTCGGCGCCCGGTATGTCGGACACCCAGTCGCGGAGCAGCATCTTCTCGTTCTCGGGGTGCCTCGCATGGAAACCGAACTTCAGCTCGACGCCGACGAATCCATCGGCGTCAGTGAAGAGTGTCCCGGTGCCGGTGCGCTTGGTCTCCTCAGTCCAAAGAGTCGACTGCGAGGGGGTCATGCGGCACGCTTCTTACGATCTTCGTCGACCATTGCGATAAGTTCGGCGAGGCTTTCGATGCGGAGCGAGTCCCGAGTCCAGGCCTCGGTATAACCGTCGAATTTCTTTACGCCAGCGTCGTTGGCGAAGAGAGCGCCGAGGCGTCGGAGCAAACGCAGTCCGTCTTGTTCGTATGAGCGGGCCTCGTTCCCAGGAATCGACTCAGAAACCTCGATGACTTGCCAACCGGAACGCGTGTGATCGCGGAGTCTTCGCTTGGCGTTGTTTGAGATTCCGATTTGGAAGAGATCTAGTTCGGGGTGTTGGAGAAAGTAGATGCGGCCCTTTCTTCCAGTGCTGAATCCGTTGGTTGTGCAAAACGGGCAGCCGCTGCCGTTAGACCGGTTATAAATGCTCGCTTTCCAAAAGTGTTCGAACTGGCATTTCCAACCAACGACCCTGCTACTGCGAGCGGTAACAGTCTTTGGATCAAAGCCTGACGCTTGTCTCGCTAGTTCTGGGTTGATAGTTTCAAGATCGTTATAACCGAGCCAGATTTTCTGGTTGGCGCAGTACGGGCAGTTTTTTCCTTGTGAGCGGTTGTTGATGGACGCCTTCCAGACATGCCCTTTACCGCACTTCCATTGCAATTGCTTCTTCGAGAACTCTGAGGCTGTCTCAGGGTTCCATCCGTACGCCTGGGCTGCGAGGTCTGGATTACGAGACGCAAGGTCGTTAAAGCCTGGCCAAACCATCTGCCCAGCGTGATAGGGGCAGTCCGAACCTTGAGATCGGCTATTTACAGTCGCATCCCAAACGTGCCCCAATTCGCAGCGCCATCCAACCTTGAGGTTCGAAAATTCAAGAGTTGTCGTTGGATCAAAGTCGAACGCTTGAGCGGCAAGGTTCGGGTTCTTAGATGCGAGATCATTAAAACCCGTAAGCACCTTTTTATTAGCGCAATACGGACAGCCCCTACCTCTTGCGCGATTATTTACCTTTGCTATCCAAACATGACCGATGCCGCAACGCCACGACATTCTCAGTCCGGAGAATTGAGTAATTGCCTTAGGGTCCCAACCGTGCGCCTGCGTCGCGAGCTCTGGATTCCGAGAGGCAAGATCGTTGAAGCCGGGCCAAACCTTTTGATTAGCGCAATAGGGGCAGCCGCGTCCGCGAGTCCTGCTACCTACTGATGCGGTCCAAGTGTGATTCCTGTCACAGCACCAAGTCATTTCTTGGTCGCTTCCGTAGGAGACCGTTGTCGGGTCCCATCCACAGGCCTCGGATGCAAGACTCGGATTAACGTCCGCCAGACTTTTAGTCCCGACTTTCATCGGCGCGCGTCCAACGGAGATGTTCGGGCCTTGTGCGCAGCGATCCACTCAATCGCCTTCTTGGGGTCTGAGATTTTGGTCGCAAAGCTCTCGAAGGCACTCATGTAGATCTGACGTGTTGGTTCCGGATAGCGAAGACCGCTAACGGCGCTCTTAAGGAGTCGAGGATCGAGGATGGCTACAAGCCCGCTGTCGGTGACCGCCCTAATGAGTCGCCCTGCTGCTTGCGTCATGAGGAGGCTTGCGTCTGATGCGTAGGTGAGTCGATCGGCCGACCAACGATCAATCGAAAGCCTCTCTTGCACCTTTGCCGTTCGTGCATCATCAACCGGATTCCCGGCGCTCCTTGGAACGCGATCGATTATTACCAAATCGCACGTCGTTCCCGGAGCGTCCACACCCGTCATCAAACTCCGCGTACCCACGAGCACACTGCCGATGTCTTGACGCCATTCCGCCACGACGCATTTCGTCGGACCGTCCCACTGTGAGTGAACGACGAGGTCCGGGTGCGCCATCCGCAGCGCTTCGGCGTAACGCTTACCGGCGTTCGTGGTGGACGACAAGACGAGTGCCGATCCACCGTTTGCTGCCACGAGTTGATTTATGTATCGGCTCGCCCACTCCGCATGAGCAGAAGTGTTGAAGCGGTATTTCCCGTTCTCCATGAAGCAGAGTTCGGCGAGGTCCTCGGAGGACGCCTTCGGTACGAAGAGCGCCGAGTTGGCGAAGGCGACAGTGAACGGGCTCGGATACTCGACTCGCCGGGCCACGATGCCGAGATCGACCACGGAGCTCTGCGGGAGGGTCGCCGAGAGAACTACCACCGACATCGGCAGCGCTTCTTCAGACTGGCCCATCTCGACATCTCCATCGTCGGTGCTCGCGTAGGTGCCGAGCTGCGCTTCGTAGAGGTTGCTCCGCAACATCGGGCCGACGTCGACCGGGGAGAGGCGAAGCGTTGCCCCGGTGAGCGATTCGAGTCCCTTGATAGGCGCGCGGTTGAACCGATTATCCGTCTCAACCCAGCGCGCGACGTTCATCGCGTCGGTCGCAATTGAACCGACAGCGTTCTTCAGCACGTCGATTTTGGAGATCGCGCGGTAGCGGGCTCTGATCTCTCCCATCACCACTGACGAGTCGGGCCGCGGCACGAGCCTGCGCGCTGCGTCGAGCCACGCCACAACGAGTCCGCTGAGCCCCTCGCCCAGGCACTCGTCTTTTGGCGCGATGGTGAAGCTGGTCTTGCCGCGGAGCGTCTTCGCGAGGTGTGCGTCGAGCTCGGCCATCACTCCGAGCCCACTCGTGCGCAGATCCTTGGTCTTGCCGGGCGAGCCCGAGTACAGGTGCTCGACGGAGCGAAGGACGTCGAAGAGTCGCGCGGCGTTGACGACGGTGGCACCCTGCGAGCGAACGGTGTTGGCGAGACCATGCGCCTCGTCGACGACGAGGTGATGGATCGGCCCGACTGTCTTGTTGCCGATCACGACCTTCACGGTGTTGGCGGCTTGGATGGCGAGCATCGCGTGATTCGTGACGATGATGTCGGCTTCGCCGGCGGTCTCTCGAGCGATGCCCGGACGACACACGTCCCCGAAGGGACACTGGAGCGCGCCGGGGCACTCCGCGGACGTGGTGGACACGGAGTTCCACATCTCGTCGGTCGCGTCAATCGTGAGACCAGCCCGGTCGCCGGAACGTGGCTCAATGTTCTCCTCGAGGGCCCACTTCACGACTTCGACTTCATTTGTGAAGAAGGCTGTGTTGTTCAGCGCATCCTTTGCGTCAATGAGGCCCTTGAGAGGAGATGATGGCGGCCGCGCTTCGATGCCCGCGATATCGCACGCTGCCTGATACGCCGACGCGGCGCACACGTAGTTCGACCAGCCCTTGAGTAATGCGAACCTCGGTCGAGTGCCAGTCACGCGTTCAATCGCCTCGACGACGACGGGCAAATCCTTCTCGACCAACTGGGACTGGAGGTTCAGTGACTCCGTTGCGATGACGGTGCGCTCGAGACGCTTCGCGGCGAGCAGTGCAGCCGGGATGCTGTACGCGATGGAGTTGTGCGTTGGAATCATCGTCTTGCCAGCTAAAAAGAGGTGATTCGGCGACGACACTTGGATGCAGCGAACAGGACGAGTCTCCACGGGTCTGATACCGGTGACGTACCGAAATCTCGCGTTTGTACCCGGCGAAGGTTTGCCCCTCATTTGCATTGCCAGTTTCCGTTCGAAGCGGAACATGGGCGTGTTGGTTGTGAATGACATCCTCCAGCGCGTTCCGACAACACGCGTACGGCGAACGCCGTCAACCAACTCGCTGATCGTCGCTGGCGCTGTCCGAATGGTCGCTCGAATTCCGAGCGACACAATCAGCTCAAAGACGTCGATCGCAAGTCTTTCATTGCAAAGATCGATCCCGCATTTCCGTCCACTTGCAGTGCCATCAGTGTCCATGATGCCCTGCAACAGTGCGTGCCTCTGCTCGATGGACGCTCGCAGGTACGAGCTGGGGATGTGCTTGCTGCAAAGAACTCCGAGTTGCCTGAGGTGAAGTGTGAGCGGCTCGTTCCAACGGTTCTCCCGCGAACGATTATCTTTCGAGGGCCTCGTCTTTACGCACGTTACACATGTTCGATTTACACGCTCTCCCATGTTTGGGACGAAGTCGTCGTGCCCGTAGGGGCAAAGATCTGGCCGTGGTTGAAGAAATGCGAGTTTGAACGAATGGTTCTTCCTTTCGGAGACGTTGATGTGATATCCGGCGCTCTGAACGTTCTTCATCAACTCGTCGAAGTCTTCTGTGCCAGATGTCACGTTGCCCGCACCCGAAGAACCATCTCCTAGCCAGACACCGAGCAGGTATGGGTCGATGGGTAGGTCCGCCATCTTGGTGTCAAGAGGTCCAGCAACTCTGACCGCGTGATTGAGAGCGTCACCGCATACCAAAGTTGACGACATTTGCGCAGTCGTCATCACTTCGAACTCGTCCGGTGGATCTTGTGACAGAGCGGATATTTTCTGCGTGCGTGAGATAACTTCGTCCAGCGCTGGCCGGATGTCGAATGCTTCGCTCTTGCCCAAGTTTCGAGAATTGAGTCTGCTGCGCGCGCGTAGCAGGGCGTCTTGAAAATCAGGGAACCGATCACTCACTTCTCGGCGAGTCATAGAAGAGCCCGATTGCTCTACACGCGTGCGAAGCGCCCTTAGTTCGTCGAGGTGCTGTAACCGGCCTAGCGAGTTCTTGCCTTTTCCCGATTCCATCCTGCGGCGCTCAGCTTGCTTGAACCGCAGGCTCCTTGTTACGGTGGCCCACTGGTGATCGGCGTCCGCGATGATCGAGCTACCATCTGAAAACGCGACCTCGTAGCAAGCTCGGTCCGTCATCACGTTGCTTATCCACGTCACCGTGGTTTCTGCACCTGTCTCGTCGAACACGACATCTCCGACCTTGATCTCGCCCATCGTTGTCCACCCCGACGGCGTGGCGATTGGAGTCCTCAAGTCGAGGGCTTTGCCCACCCCGGTCGGTGCGGCGCCGGCGGCCTGACCAGCGACGAGCATCGCGGTAAGGGCATCGTGTGCCAGGGCCACCTGGCCGGGACGCGGCTGGGCATCGTCTCGCCCGGTCGTGATGGCAACGGCGCGCTCGAGCGCGGTATCGAGGATCTCATGAAGCGACGGTTGCGGCACTTAGATCTATGTGCCGAGCCCCGATTCAGTCGAGGATTACCATGTGCCGGTGAGAGCAGCCAGATTCGCTCAGATATCTCTCTCTGCTGTGCTGATCTCGGGAGCGCTCATCGGCGCCGGCAGCTCTTCGGCTGGCGCCGCCTCAGTTCCGCCACCCATGCTCGCTAAGTTCGTACCCGCTGACTACCGTGTGACCGCGGTTAAGGATGTGAACCTTGATGGATCGGTGGTCAAACAGGAGGCGGTCACGGCGGTCGGGCCGGTTAACTCATCAGGCTTCGCCACGTCGCTCGTGTTGGTGCTTGCGTGGGATTACTACGTCAAACGATGGACCTCGGTTTACGACACCCTTCATCAGCCGTCCTGGCAAACCTCGTCACAACTTGGAAAGGGGCCGGGTCTGGTGAATGCGACAGACCAAGGTCCACGAGTCGAAGTCATCCATGATCAGCCGCACGGGCGCGCCGACCTTCTGTACTGGCTGAATTCCATCGAGGGAAATACGAACTACCTCATCGTCGGCGTCGTTCACTTCCAAAATCAGATTGCCACGCAGGCGTATTCCTTCAGTCAATCCTCCGGTCATGTCTTCTCGATGGACCGACCGTCAAAAGCACAGACGGGCGCAGTCGTCATTGGCAACAAACCGCACCAAGAGATAAAGATCACCTTGCCGTGGCTAACATCGGTCGATTCCGAGTCCCAGGCAGCGAGAATGTACTACCTCACCGTCGCTGCGGAACCCAAGGATTATGACTACTATCAAACGGCCTACGACAGTCAGTCCTACGTTGGCGTCGGATTGAGCAACACATCGGTGGTCGGATACGTTGATCCACAATCTCCCGCGAACGGCAAGCTGCGCGTCGGCGACGTCATCGAGAGTGTCGTTGGTTCGACCCTCCCAGCGAAAGACACGACGTATCTCAACGGACCCAAGGTCGTTGAAGAGGTTGCGCTCTATCAACCCGGCCGAGTCATCGAGCTCAACGTCTTACGCGACGACCAGCCGATGACGGTGACCTTGAAGCTTGCTCAGTGGCCGATCTATCAAACGTCGAACTACGCGACCACGTCGACTGGCGAATTCGACTTGATGTGACTTACCTACTTACGTAGCTTCACCTTCGGCAGGTGAGACTTAGCCTTATTGGTGATCTCATTCGCGAGATGGCCGGGGCTCGGAAGATGAATGTGTAGGTGCGATAGCGGATCGAGATTGGGTACATGGAACGACGGCAGCACGATCGAATGGCTCGCCGGGATGAGCACCATGAAGGCCGCCAGCCAGATGAGCACCACGCCCATCGCTCCTCCGATGAGCGACTCGCGAGCAGAACCCGTGTGGCCGACAATCGGCACCGCGACGCGCACGCTTTGCAACGCGGGCATGCCAGGGAGCCAGAGGTACGGGACTCCCTCGACGGTGCAGGTGTCGCCCACGAGGTGCCAGAGGCATCCGCCCGCTGTCGCGAGCAACAGCCACTCCGATGACGGAGTGACGTGCCCCGCGATTGTAGTGGCGAGGTGGTACGCCCAGTCGGCCGAACCGAACGTGAACGCGATCGAGCCAATGCCGACCAGCGGCACGAAGCGGACGACTCGAGGTAACAGCATCCGAAAGACGAGGAGGAAACTCGCCGCCACGAGGATCGCGATCGTGAGTCGACTAAAGAGTGCGAGCCATGTCGAGAGCGCCACAAGTCCGACGAAGAGGAGGCTGTGCGTCGCTTGACGGTGACCGCCAGCGATCTTGTTGGTGAACTCCGATGCTGAGCGAGAGATGGGGCCGAGCTTGCGGCTCACGGTGCTACCGGGTTCGTCGATGTCGGGCAGAAGCGCGAACGCTGCGGATGTAACGCAGCCCACGCCAAGCTCTTGCCACGTTGGATCGTGCAGCACGACTGGAGCGAGAAGGAGAAATCCGACTCCCCCAAGCAGTGCGTGATCGCGACCGAGCATGACAGACACCATGCGGCGACTTTTCGGTCTTCCTTGATTCGTTTAGATATCACCAACAACGGATTGAATTATGCAGTCTCTGCACTCGCGCGTGTCAGCCGCTCGATGTGGGTTCACGACGATGCGCCAGAGTTCCGAGTTGGGATCTAGCAAGTCGTACTCCGCTGGCAACGGCTGAAAGTGTCGCAAGTGCGGCTGGTATTGGGAGTGCCCAATCTCCTTTTCGTGGAAGACGTAGCCAGCGATGCCGGGATGATCGAGTAAAGCAAGTAACTCTTTGCGATGTTCGGCGAATATTAGATCAATCACGATCAACCCCAAGTGCTTGTCAAGTCGGTCCATGTCATCTGGAGTCGGCGCTTCGACGAATCGCCCCCAATTCTCTGATCCTCTCGACCAACCCATGAGAGCCGAGTAAGAATCACGAACGCACCAGAGATCGCCGGGAATGTTGCGCATAGCCGGATCGATGTGCTTTTCGGTCCAAGTGAAACCAACCATCGTCGGCGCCACGAGCGAGTCGGCCATGACCGAATCGTATCCACGGCGGTGACACAATGGCTCGATGTGCGGTCGCGTCGCCCTCTATAGCCCTCCTGCTCGGCTAGCGGCGTTCCTCAACGCGACGGCCGGAAGAAGCTTCGACCTTGACGACCGGGCCGCTTGGACGGATGGTCATCCGAGTTGGAACGTCGGTCCGCAACGTCGGCTCTATGGCGTCCGAGAGGTCGATGAGAACCGCTTCCTCGAGCGCTACCGCTGGGGCCTCATTCCGAGCTGGGCGAAGGACGAAAAGATCGGCAACAAGCTCTTCAATGCTCGCGCCGAGACCGTCGCGGAGAAGCCGTCATTCCGGAGTGCGTTTGCAAAACGACCGTTGGTGATTCCGGTCGACGCCTTCTACGAGTGGGACCACCGACCGGGGAAAAACAAGCAACCCAATCTGTTCACGCGCGTCGACGGCAACCCGCTGCTCCTCGCCGGCCTCTTCGAGTACTGGCGCGCCAAAAGCGACGAGACCTCTGAACTGACGGTCACGTGCACGATCATCACGACCGATCCGAATGACGATATGGATGAGATCCATAATCGGATGCCGGTTGTGCTTGAGCTCGATGATGTCGACACGTGGCTGAACGTCGACGAGCATCCGCCCGAGGAGAGGTCTCTCCTACTCCGCCCGGCGCCGAACGGGGCACTCTTCCATCACGCCGTGGGCCTCGAAGTCGGCAACGTAAAGAACGACGGGCCGCATCTGGTCGAGCCGTTTCCTGACTCGCTGTAAGAACGAGCCGACGAACAACTAGAGGAGAGTGCCAAGTGGATTATTCAACAATTCAGACGACCGAGTCCAAAGAAGTAGTCAAAGCGCTGGAACAGTTAATTGAGCCGCTGCTCGTCCCAGGAGAGGCGGTCATTGTTGGCGTCCCGGCCACCTGGCGAGATAAGGCTGACCTCGTCGGTCCGGGGAACATATCAGGGAGCGATTATTGGCACCACACTTTCCGTCATCTTTCTGTACAAGGAGGTACAGCGAAAGAGATTTGAGGACGTGGACCAAATCATCGCCTTCCCAACCAACAGCATTCTGCGCGCGCAGAGAGTGAGAACTATCTTGACAACAAAAACGGGTAGGAAGTTCTATGCTCCAAAGCCCAACTCCCACCATCTTGAAATTACCCAGATCAGTGGTGGTGTGTTTAGCTTCTATCTATTGAAGCAGCACCAGTCATACCTGCTCGAATATTTTGGGGCAGAAGTAGCCACTACATCCACGGGGGTTGCGGCCCGATGAAGCCAGCGCGCTCGAAGGGATGCACTCAATGTTTTGCAACACCGCTAACTGCATTACTGATTGGCATTCAAGCAGACTATGGAGCCGGGGTTCGAATCGTCTGACGCTTCGGTAACGAAATTCGTGGAACTTGATGGACAATCTGACTTGAATTTTACGATGGCGATGATCTTGGCAAAGTGGCTCTTCGAACAGGATGTGTAGCCTGTAACTTTTGTTCCATTTGAGGTAACGCACTTTCCCACCGTCCACGTCACACCAGAGGACTTTGATCCCTCTACGGAAATGGTCAACACCGCAGCAAAGATGACGAGTGAAACACTATTGCCTTCACTTTGTGGCGACGGATTCTCGGATCAGAGAGATTATGTTATCGGGGCGGCGTTCTTGGAATACCACCAATAGAAGAGGAGAGCAATCGCGACCGCGGGCGTAGCAAAGGCTAATGTGTACGCAACATCTCCCAAAAACACAGTGGTCTCCAGTTGATCGATCTCTTCGCTAAGGGTAACTCCCGCTCAGGCAACCAACTTCGTTACGTGAGCGAGTATTTCGCACACCTCCAATCGACGCATACCCCCGATCCGGTCGCAGCACAACTCCTATCAATGAACGTGTCAACATTCCGCCTTTATGCGGTCGACGCCATTACGATCGGAATCCTATGAACACCAACTCAACCGAGCGGTCACGCACAAGCGCGTGGCAATCGTGGGAGACGTGGTGTCGACTGAACGGCTACGAGCCGTTTGCCGTCCGCACCGCCCTCGCCGAGTACTTGCTCTGGCTCGTCGACCCGTATGGCGGCGCGCTGAGCGCAGCGAGTGCGTACCAGGCGTACTGGGCTGTGCGATCGTCGCTCCTAAAGGCCGGCTGGCGAGACCCGGCCAATGATCCGGCGGTGCTGGCTCTCTCGCCGAGATCCGTCTCGACGACGATCTGAAGAAGCCTCGGCGGCTCCAACGACACTTCACTCGAGAGGAGATCGAGCACCTCACCGCGTCGATCGATGACTCGCCGTGCGGGGCGCGCGAGACAAGGCGCTGATCTGGCTCGGCTACGAGGGCGGTCTCAGACCGAGTCGATTGACCATCCTGCGTTGGCGGCACATCGAGTTTGGTGAGTACGATGCGACGGTGAAGATCCTCGGTCGCTCTCCGAAGTTCAGCAAGACGGTCACTCTCCACGAAGACGAAGAGCCACTCGCCGCGATGAAGTCTTGGCACGAGCTCCGGCGGCGGCGTGAAAACGAGCCAATGTTTACGTCGATCCCCTGGTCGGACAAGCGAGTATCGAGCACTGCCCTTTCAACCGGTGACGTCGGGCGCATCGTCGCAAAGCGGGCATTGGAAGCCGGTCTCGGTCAGGCGAATGCGATGGCGTTAATTCGACCGAGGTGAACGTCTTGCCCCGCCAGATTGTCCGCACTCTTTGCAACGGATTCCGCTCTTCTTCAGACTTTGAAATCTGAACGTTCTCTCTGTTCCGCACGACATGCAGCGACAGCGCCAGGGGTTCTTCGCGTTCGGGTAGTTCTCCAGAGGTTCGAAGCCCGCCGCGCGCATAGCACCGGCAGCATTTTCGTTTGAGGTTCGCCGCCCAGGATGATTGCAAAATCGGCAGCCATGCCCCGCCTTCGCAGAGACCAGTCTCGGCGTGCTTTCTCGTTGACACGTTGTGCACCGACAGGGCCACGGAGTTTCACTCCCTGGGTACGGCTCCAATGGTTCGAAGCCGGCAGCGCGCATCGCGGCAATGGCAACCTCAGAAGGCATAGGGTTCCCCGGTGGATTGCACACCCGGCATCGATACCCGGCCTTGACATTGAGGTATCGCGGCGTGACCTCACTGCCGCACACCATGCACTGACAGCGCCACAAGGCGCGATTTCCTGGATACGGATCAATCGGTTCATACCCAGCCTCGCGCATCGCGGCGATGGCAACTCCAGCGTTCTTCTGAGAAGACACCGGTCTCACATCGCAGTAGCGAGGCGAGCATTCCGCGCCGTCTGCTAGACGCAGCGACTTCCACGGCTTGTGACTGCCGGGGTACGGTTCGAGCGGATCGAATCCGATGGACAGCATGGTGGCGATCGCTTCATCCGGTTCCTGCGGTGAAGCGACAGGCTTGATGTTCACGTATCGGAGTGTTAATTCCGCGCCATCCGAAAGACGACGACACCTCCATGGTTTGGTCGAACCGATGTACGGCTCGAGTGGCTCGAATCCGGCCGCGCGCATTGTGGCAACAGCGGGCTCGGCGAAGGAACCGTTGATTCCTCCTCTCCTACTCGAACAGAGTTGACATCTATTCCCCGCCCGGACGTTGCTCAGTCGCGGAGTGCTGAATTTCCCGCAGCGCGTGCACCTCGACCGCCACGGTGTCTTAGCGCCTGGGTACGGCACAACGGGCTCAAAGTCTCCAGCTCGCATTTCCGCAACGGCGACGTCTTCCGGGATGCGTGATCTGCTCACGTGATTTCCGCCTCAGAGATTCGTACGCTCACGTCAGGTACATACTCCGACTGGCAAAAATCTGTCCCGACGAAATTCGGAACCGCGGATAGTTGCTTCTCGCCCAGAACTAGGCGATGCTTTGGTGTTGGGCGCACTTGGGAGGGTAAATGCCGTGAAGCAACTCGCCGAGCACGAGTGGGGGCTGTTGACGCTTTGCGGGGTACTCATGATCGTCTCGGCGCTTGTCGGCTGGGCCCAATTCATTCCTCATGTGGGGAAAACGTCTGCGCTGTACGACGGCTTCATCTCGTCGCCGGTCGGACTTGGAACGGGGCCGATCAGGATCGGAGGGTACCTGATGATTGCGTGCGGGTTGCTACTTCTCGATCGCGGCATATTTCTGCTGAGGCATGACAACTTGCGCAATCCGCTCTTCTGGCTCGTAATGCTTGAGGGGATCACGATTACGTACGTCATTCTCTCCGTTGCGACGTTCTTTCAGATCCGACCCTGGACGGGAACGTTCGCCTCTCCGTCAGGACGCCACCTCATCAGCGTCAGTGCAACCTCCGGCTGGGGAGCGGGAGCGTCGGCTTTGGCGATGGTGCTCTCAATCATCGCCACAATCGTCTACTACGACGAAGTGAGAGGCGTACCGGGTCGACTGAATCGCAAAGACGACGACACGACGGTGATCTAGCCGCGTTTATTTCGAGTGCTCTGGGCAGCGATCTACGCCATCTCGTGACGTCCAACCCCGAGCTCGCGCCCAGATTCGCACCGCGTCTTCGTGGACGAATCCGCTCGGCGAGTACTTCTCTGGAGGGCGGATGGTCTTCGTCGGACAGCCGTCAACGTCGCACTTGATCTCGTTGCTCCACACCGACATGAGCGAAGGATAGCGGGCGGCAGGTGCGCGCCGCGATGAAGCCTTTCCGATTCGGGCGCGTGCTCCCCCGATTAATGGAAAGCAGTTGCAGCCATTCCTGAAGTGGACAAAACTTCCACGGTGTATCGAGTGATTCACACAATGCACTTTGTGTCA
>CAVRWO010000013.1:0-25569 GCA_963724865.1 uncultured Acidimicrobiaceae bacterium
TCTCCAACCCTCGTCCCGTAAGAAAGATGACAGGTACGTCACTGATGAGGCGAAGCTCTCGTAGCACCTCGCGCCCGTCTTCGCTGCCAAGAACGATGTCGAGGAGCACGAGTTCAGGTTCGCTCGCGGAAGCCGAGGCGAGGGCGCCCGCTCCATTCGATGCCACAGCCACCTGATACCCCTCATTGGAGAGGAATTTCTCAAGCAGTTTGGTGATCTCCTGGTCGTCGTCCACGACGAGAATCTTGGTCACCGCGAAGCCTCGTGAGAGAGCACAACGGTAACCCTTGCGCAGCATGAAAGAGTCCGCATGAAGGCCATTCTACGAAGTCCGCTCGAGGCAAACACACGTCTGCGCAGAGATTTATGAGCCCCCTGCCATCGAATCGAACGGGCCTTGACATCTGGGGAACCTCACACTGAGCTGGCCACTGGTACGCCAATCGCGTCCGAGACGCCACCATAGATCCCGACGAATACCTCGTACGTCGGGGTCTCTTGCACGATGCACGCGTCGCGTGTTGATTCGAGCGTCACCGACTGGTATGTGCCCGGAGCGAGAAGGGGCAAATGCCGAGCGATTAGCGGGCTGCTCAACATTTGGTCCTCGGTACGTCGCGGTGCCTAACACGTAGGCACACTCCATTGGGCCCAATTTCGTCATGAAAACAGCCGACGGCGCTGAGTACGTGTACCCTCCAACTTGTGTCGAGTGCCCGGCCACATCGGCTTGGTGGTCGCCCTCAAGCTCCTGAAACATAGCTCCCGGTTCTTCGTTCGCGCCGACGCGACTCCAATAGTTGTCGGGAGAGACTCGCCCGATATTGCGAGCGCTCGTCATTGCAGCAACAAGTTGGGAGAAGCCCATGACAAATTGCGAGGGCTCCGGTTGCGGCGTTGCGGCCATCGTGGATGAACTCGTCGGAGAGAGCCAAGGGGCGGTGTTCCCCGTGGTGACGATTCGCGTGATCACCCAACTGGCGCTCGCGCTCGACTTCTCAAAAATGGCAAGCGTGAGCACGGGCGCGCTGGTGCGAGCCCCGTTGACAACGATTGTTGCAGTCGGATTGTTTATTTCTGCGAGAAACGAGAGTGGATATTTCGTCTGGGCCGGCGCTGTCAGTTCATACGACGTCCAATCGCCATAGAGACGAAAGCAACCGCACTCGAGCTCTCCGGTGAGGACGCGGAGAAGGTGCGGCGTCGTCAGACTGATGATGCCTGGACTATCAGAATCGGCATCGGCGACGAAACGAGGCCAGAGGCTTACGAATACCGACTGCGCTTCACTCATCCCGAGGAGGCTCACCTGGCGAGAACGACCCGAGTCACGGGCAGGCGCATCAGTCCGTTGCGCCACCGTTCGCGAGACATCCTTTCCAGCACTGAGGTTTGATGGAGTCCAAAGAGGCTTGCCCCTCACGCCAAACGGGGTCCGTAGATTAAGTCGAAGGTCTGTTGAACGAGTTCCGTTGAAACCGTCTGCCATCCCCCGAGTGGGGACCACCGCCGCCAGCGATGTGCACACAAGGACAAGGAGCATTCCGAAAATGGGGAACTGAAGATGCGATGTAGGGCTTCGTTCGGAGAAGTGCCTCACCAGCGGTCCCCTCTCTGAAGGTGACGACGGCAACAAGAGGCCGGCCACATCGACGGTCCCGACGCTACAGGACGACCTAGAACTGCGATATAGAACGGCCATCCAAAAAAGGGGCGGGGCACGCGCACTCTCAAGGGGCGCAATCTATCAACCGCCGTCGGCGATGATTCTCTGCAGTACGAGCGACGGCGTACAGGAAACGCCGCTAACCAGACAACGAAACCAAGAATAAATTATCCGGCTGCTGCGGGCGATCGTTAGTCGCTTCCCTCTTTGCTGAGGTATCGATTGAGCGCGTCGAGTGTCGCCATGGCCGCCGAGGTGACGTCATTCTCCGCCTGGGCAATTCCGAACATGTCGGCGCCGTCGGAAAAGGGTCGAAGCGTCACGATGACCGGCCATCCCCGCACGGTGGCCACGCTGATCACCGTCAACAGGTAGAAGGGAAGGTTGTAGCCGAGATCGCGCAGCGCGGCCAAGGTCGCTTCCGCGCCGCCGAAGAGCTGCCCGCTGCCCGCCCGGCCAAGGCCGATGCGCCCGGCGTAGGAGAGCTCGACATCGCAGTTACCACTTGACTGGTTGAACTCGGCGCGCACCAGCGCCACTCGCACCGCCTGGATCTCGCGTGGAGCGAGGGCTCGTGTTGCGTCTTCGACAATCACCGACGCCTCGGCGTAGTAGAGGTTGACGATCTGCGTCGCCATCACACGGATGGCGGAGGGGTCTTGGCCCATGGTGACGAGGGTGACCGAGTCCACGTCGCCATTCTCGCGATGGCCGATCTCGACGTTCAGCACGCCAGACAGAGACCGCAGTTCGAGTTCGAAATCCTCTTCGGTGGGAGACATCATCGGTGGCTTGCACCCTTCTTCTCATAGAGTCTCGCGTCCGCGATCCGAAACAACTCTGCGGGATCCGTTGAGTCGCGTGGCGACGACGCGGTACCGACCGTGAAGCCTACAAGTTCCCGGGCGGAACCGAGGTGACTGCGAAGGCGATCGGTGAAGCCCGACGAGTCGTGTCCGTCGGCATTGGAGAGGATGACCGCGAACTCGTCACCGCCGATGCGCGCGGCAAGGTCGCCGCTTCGCACCGAGCGTCGCATGGCGAGCCCGAACTGGCGCAGCAGGTCGTCGCCGATCGCATGTCCGAGGGAGTCGTTGATGGCTTTAAAGCCGTTGAGGTCAGCGAGGACGAGGGTGAAGGCCCAGCCGTAGCGCGAGCTGCGCACGCAGGCCGCCTGCAAGGCGCTGTCAAAGGTGCGTCGGTTGGCGATGTTCGTGAGCGGATCGTGGGCTGCGCTGAAGCGCGCGAGGTGCAGCGAGATGGCGAGCTGGCAGGCCGTTCGCACCGCGTCACGTTCAACGTTGGGCACGACGTCGGGTTCGCAGTAGACACCGGGTGCGGTGCCGATGCGCGCCGCGAAGTCGGCGCTGATCGATTGTCCGCCGGCACGGAACATCTGGGGTCCGAAGGACTCGTGGCTCAAGATGACGACCGCGTCGCTCAGCGCGTAGCGCTTGACCAACAGGTCAAGCACCGAGTAGATGAAGCCGATGCCGAGCTCACTGACCGACAGCTCGTCCAGCATCGTTTGAAACAGCCACGGCTCGTACTGCTGCTGGTCGGGACCGAATGCGTCTTCAGACGCTCCATCGATGGTCGGGTTCAAAATGTCGTGCTCGCTAGTCCTAGGGTGAGTTCGGAAGGTCGCAACATGGACTCAGGTATGCTCCCGGCCTTGAGCATAGGCTTCAAGTCCTCGGGGGCGATAGGGCGAGAGATCAAATATCCCTGTCCCCGGTGACAACCGAGTGTCAGCAGCTCTTCCACGATGTCAACGCGCTCGATCCCCTCGGCGGTGACACCCAGATTGAGCACGTCACCAAGGCGAATGATCGACTCGACGATCGCTCGGTCGTAGGCGTCAGTCGTGATGCCTTCGACGAAGCTCATGTCGAGCTTCAAGATGTCGACCGGCAGGTGCTTGAGCTCCGTCATCGAGGCGAACCCGGTGCCGAAGTCGTCGATGGCGACCTCGACGCCGATCTCTCGGAAGCCCCGCAGAATGCTCGCGGTCTTCTCCGGCTCGTCGACCACGGCGTATTCGGTGATCTCGATGCAGAGACGCTCGCCGGGAATGTTGTTGCCCTTCAGGCAGTTCTCCACGAACTCGACCAGGTCGGTCGCAGCGAACTCGGCAGGCGACATGTTCACCCGGACAATGAGCGCCAGCTCCGGGTAGTCCCGTATCCACTCAGCGAGCTGGCGACAGGCTTCGGCGAACACCCAGCGACCGATCGTGAGCACGAGGCCCGTCTCTTCGGCGATCGTGATGAACTCCGCGGCGTTCATCAGACCCTTCGTGGGGTGCTGCCAGCGAATGAGCGCCTCGACGGAAAGCAACTTACCGCTGCGCAAGTCGACCTCGGGCTGGTAGTGCAGGCGAAGCTGACCTTGTTCGAGCGCGTCGCGCAGCATGAGCTCCATGCGCGAGCGCTCGTCCAGATCGGCGCGCATCTTCTCATCGAGCAGCACGGCCTTGTTGCGACCGCCGGCCTTGGCGACGTACATCGCGCCGTCGGCGTTGGCAAGCACGTCGGAATCGGATTCGTCGGACTTGGCGTTCGCGATCGCGATGCCGATGCTCGCCGTGTGGCTGACGAGCTGACCGCCAAGGTCGACCGGAGCGGCGACGAGTTCGAGCAGTCGGTACGCACTCGCGAGGACTTCCATCTCGCTGGAGGCCTCGTCGAGCAGCACCACGAACTCGTCGCCACCGAGTCGAGCGCAGTAGTCATTCACCCGGATGCTGGTGCGAATGCGATCGGCGATGGTGACGAGCAGCCGGTCGCCGTTCGCGTGCCCGAGAAAGTCGTTCATGACCTTGAATCGGTCGAGGTCGATGATGAGCACCGCGGTCTCGCGGTTGGCCGCCCGGCGCAGCTTGAGCTCGCGAAGCAGCGCGCGACGGTTGGGCAAGTCCGTCAGGTCGTCGTGGAGCGCGATATACGCCGTGCGCTCTTCGGCATCGATCCGGCCTTGGAGCTGGACGAGCATCGAGGCGACGGCTTGAAGGGCGTTGATCTCGGAGGGCTTCCACGCGCGCAACTCAAGGTGGATGAAACCGAGGACGCCCCAGGTCACTTCGCCAAGCAGGAGAGGAACGCCGGCGCCTGCGATGAGCGTCTCACCGGTTCCCTTTTCAATGCGGTCGAAGTAGTCCTCGGTCGCGTCTTCGAGACCAGGCAGAAACGGCTCGCGGAGATCCTTCGTCGCCATGAAGATTGGATCGGAGTCAAAGCGCACCTCACCGAGAGGATCCGGCCCCGTGAAGTCGTCGCGGATCGGCCACTCGGCCTCGAGGATGCTCAGTCCGCGCACGTGGTCGTTTCGGCGCAGGAACGCGACATCCGAATCGAGGAATTCCGCCAAAATCCGGACGGTCCAGCTCAGGACCTCCTGGCGCGTGGCGAGCGTGGCCGACATGAGCTTCTCTGCGACTTGACTCACCAGCTCGTCGAGGCGACGCTGGTGGAGGAGGGCACCCTCGCGGGTGGTCTGGGAGGCGACCTTGCCGAACAGGCTGCCGAAGGCCTTCACGATGGAGAACTCTCGCTGGGACCAGACACGACCGTGGCGAGCGACAACGAGCGTCCCGACGACCTGGCCGCTGACGAGCTCGATGGGCTCGACGAGAACGCCCCATTCGATGTCGCCGATGGTCCAAGTGAATGAACCGAGGGGCTCCTTCCCGTTCAGCTGCGCGCGGACGCGCTCGCGGATCTCCTCAAAGGCGTGACCTGAGGAAGACCCGACAATAGGTTCAGTATGAAAGCCCGGGATAGGACGATCTGATGTCGTGATTACGGCGACAATTTCGGCCCTCGGAGTCACGTGGTGAAGAGTCTCAACCACGAGTCGCGCTTCGTCGCCTACTTTCAAAGGATCTGAGTGCGTGAGATCACCCACGAGCAAACCGCCTTCACCGTTTAAATAGGCCTGGAATTCAAGGTTAGCAGCACCCTCCCCGGTGCTGAAAAAGCAATTTTACACCGAAAACCAGGACTTTTGGTGTGGAAAATGTGAACTTTGGTCACATTTTGTAGGCATTCACCCTTGCGTTAGCTGGCGTGGGATCAGGAGTTCGACTAAGGACGTGGTTAAGGGGACGCCGAATGCTGTGCACGGTCGGGGGCGCCGCGTGGAAAACCCGCATGACCATCGCCAACGTCTCACCGTCTTCAATATCCAGTATTTCATTGAAATGCTGGGAGAGTCGGTACATCTCGTCAAGGTGACGCTCGCCGCCGAGGCTGAGGAGATCCTCTTCGCTGGTGGCATAGAGGAACAGGGGCGACACGGGCTGGACAGCAAGGCCCTGAAGCTCCGCACTCAGCCAGAATCGCTCGATGGCGGCTCCGCCGCGCACGTACCAGGTGGGATCGGCCTTTGGCACCGTGATGACGGCGAGGGCCGAACTCGAGCTGATCATTATCTGCGTGCGCAGTCCGAGGTTCTGCCCCCCGCGCCAGTCGCTCAAGTGCTCCATGACGTCGGGCCGGCCGAGGAGCTCGAGCGCGCCGATGCTGCTGGGGTCCATCTCGAGGGTGCGGACGTCCATGCCTTCGTCCAAGGAATCCCGTCCTGGCCAGCGCAGCTCTGCGATCATCTGCTCGTGCACTTCTGGAATCAGGAAGCGGAGCCGGTCCGAATCCGCGATGATCTTGGCACTCTCGTCGATACGGTCACGTTCAGTGACCAAGCGCAGTCGAGCACCTTCGCGCTCGACGCCACGAGTGAACATGTTGATCGTTGATGAGTCGATCTTGGTTGGTCGGCCCATTCGGCGGTTCGCCGCCCTCGTGGGTACCGAAGGGTGAAGTTGGGCGAGGCCTGCGTCGAGGCCGTCGCCGAGGTGCAGCGTGGCCATGTGCTCGGACTTGAGTCCACTTGGGAAGAGCTCCACCTGTCCCAACTTCTTGATCGATGCCGCAGCCACTCGTGCGTTGAAGAGTGCGGCACCGACCGCAACGTAGCTGCCGCGCATACGAACGTCCATCAACGAGGCGCTGCGCTCGGGCGCTACATAGAACCGGATCTCGTCCGCGTCGGCCTCGAAGCGCCACGGCTGCACGTTGCCGCCCGACGGGGCGCGCCGAGCGGCGTCGACGATGAACTCGATCGGGTCCGCACTCGTGGGCGCGGGGTCCTCTGGCGGGGGCTCTCGAAGTCCGTCTTCGACGTCGTTGGAAGCGTCGACCGGGGACAGGCCCTCGAGAATCTGCTCAACGTCAAAACGAACCCGGCCCGACGGCAAGTCGCCCGCGAGTCCAAGGCGACGAACCGCGGCGGCGGTCGTCACGGCGCCCAGGGAGACCTCGCTGGCGAGTTGCGGCCACCCGGTGACCGTCTGTCCGAGCTCGAACACCGACGCCGCGCCCCGTGCGGAAACCTCGCTCGCACCGAGCAGTCGCAGGACGAAAGGACTCTTCTCGGCGGTCGTGAGGCCAGCCAGCTTGGTCGAGTCCATATCGCCGAGCAGCCCGTGGAATATCGGTAGGTGCGGATCGACGTCGAAGCGTTCAACGTCGAGCACACCGCGGTCGCTCGTCTCCATGATGACGGGGATGCCGCGATCGCGGGCTGCCTCGCGTACGAGAAATTTGATGTCAAGCGAGTCGCACTCTTCAATCACAAGATCAAGCCCGTCGAGAAAACGGCCGACGTTCTCGTGGTTGATGCCGTTGGGTTCGACGACGACGGGGAGATACGGGTCGATCTCTGCAATGCGACGAGCCGCGGCGACGGCTTTGTTGACACCGAGGTCGAGCACGCTCCCGGGGATGCGGTTGAGGTTGGTGAGCTCAATCGCGTCGAAGTCGGCCAGGCGAAGTTCCCCTGCGAGGCCCTCCATCGCCAGCATGTGAGCAATGGAGTGCCCGGCGCTCACGCCAACAACGCCGATGCTGAGCATGCGCAGGCGCGCCTGCTCTTCGCGAGTGACCTTGTTGTGGTTGCGATCCAAGCGCAGGGCGGTAAACGCCCTTGGTCCGAGCAGCCGCACGACGGCCCGGCGCCACGGGTAGTAGACCCAGCGCTGGCCCTCTTCGAAAAGTGCGCGGGACGCGGGGGGTTTGATCTCCGACAGTTGCGCTCGTTGCTCTTGGAAGCGGTCGATCACCTGCAGCGACTGGTCCTCGCGAAGCACTCGAAGGACTTCGCGTTGACTGCGCTCGCTGACGTCCAGCACGAGTGCGCGGCGCGAGCGCATGGCCGTCGAATCATCCTCGACGACGCCGGCCCCACTGCTCATCGGGCCACGGCTCAGCTGCTCGGCCTCTTGTCGGAGCGCCTGCTGGTTGGCCGGAGTGCTCAACTCGTAGCTGAGCGTGCGTCGAAACGTCGATGCGACCGTTCGGTAGCGCTCGTCGGGGAAAGGTACGGGCGTCGTACCAACTTGGATCGCTCCGATGGTCACTCCGAGCGGCATCAGTCGGTCCGCGACCGTAGAAATCACGAACTCCGAACCGAGCCACGTCATGGCGTGATGAATGCACCGTGTCATCGCAACGGTGAGTCGCTGGCCGACGACGGCTTCGCCCTTCGACCACGCGCCCTTGGCTTCGATTACACCCGAGCGGATCTCGCGGTCGATCGTCGCGGCGATCTCGTCGATCTCGGGCGACGCTGCCATCTCCTCAAGCGCGGCTGCCTCGTGGCCCGCGCCGAGAGGACCGTGAAACCGTATTCCCGCAACGGCGTCGCCATCAGGAGAGAATCCCAGGAAGAACAGCGACACGCCGGTGCCGTCCTCGAACTCGCGACGGTGCAACGTCTCTTCGAAACCGTAACTTCGATAAACGCCCTCGGCTCCGTCAAGGTAGGTCTTCCAGAGGTCTGGGCGTTCGATGGGATGGTGTCCTTCAAAGCGAACGCCGGAGGCAACGTCAACGAAGCTTGCGCCGTAACGATACCTTCGACCAACTACGTTTCCCAATGGAGACCCTCTCAACGCGACGAAGTTGACGTGACAATCGAAACATACTTGATCGATTCTCCTCAAACTATAATTTGTGCACTTACGAATTTGAGGGAGGCTCGCGTTCGCACTCAACGAGGAGAGAGCAATGTAGCGTACGTCTCCCCAGAGATGGGTGCGAAAAGATGCAGCCTGCTGAGCGAGTCTTCGATTTACTCCAGCGCAGTATCTTCATCGGTTCCAAATTCGAAGCCTCCAACTTCGCGCACCAAACGAGACCCGCGTAAAACTGACCGATGCTGCTAGCTCTTATCGGGGGCTGCGCTCTCTTTGGATTGATTGTTGGTTCATTTCTGAACGTTGTTATCTACCGGGTGCCCCGCAAGGAATCGATCGTCACGCCGCGTTCTCACTGTCCGTCGTGTCAAGCGCTGATCAAGGAATACGACAATATTCCTGTGTTCTCGTGGCTGATCCTCAAGGGCCACTGCAGACACTGTGGGGTCGCAATCTCGCCCCGGTACATCTTCGTTGAAGTAGCGTGCGCAGGACTCTTCGCGGGCCTTGCCGCGCGACTTGGTTACAACTGGGAACTTCCGGCGTTTCTCGTTCTCTTTGCTGGATTGCTCTGTCTTGCGTGTATCGATCTAGAGACGCTGTTGCTACCCAAGAGCGTGGTCTATCCCGTGTTGATTCTCGTCACCCTGTTCATGGTAGGTGCGTCAGCTATTTCGGGAGACTGGCATCGACTGATCGTCGCGGCCATCTGCGCGGTGGCATGGTTTGTCCTGTTTTTCGCCATCAACCTCGCAAGTCCTCGAATGCTCGGCTACGGAGATGTTCGCCTCGCTCTTCTTCTCGGACTTGGACTCGGTTGGTTCGGATGGCGCTTCGTCGTCATCGGATTCTTCTCAGCGAATCTGATCGGCGCGATAATCGGTCTGGCGCTGATCGCGACCAAGCGGATGTCCCACGACCAACCGATTCCCTACGCGGTCTTTCTCGCCATCGGTACCGCGGTCGCCGTGTTCGCAGGTCCCGAGATCGCGCCATGGTTTTCGAGCATCCATTAGTTCATGGTCGGCTCGATTGCCAACGAGATCGACCTGAGTCCTGCCAGAATTGGGACGTGCCCCTAATCGCATCCCCACTGATGTCGAAGGGTCGACGTGCCTAGTCCGACTGACTTTTCGCTTCTAGGCTCGCGAATTCGTGCCCGACTAGATCACCGTATTTCTTTGATGTGGTGCGTTATCAGTTGGCTCGGCGCATCCGTTCTGTTCTACGGACTCATTGGACTAATCGGAGGGCCTGTTGAAGGTGACTCGTCAGAGTCTGTGTACTCGACCTGGTCTATCGCGCATGGGGATCTCGCCTGCGCCTACCCGCACCTCGGCGTCTACCATCTCGACAACCTGGCCAATCCTTTTGCCCTCACCGCACCCTTGTATCCACTGATCACCGGGGCGGCTGCCGCACTACTGCGAATCGGGCGCAGTGTCCCGTTTCCAACCCAGAGCGAACTCGGGCCTCGATGCTCAGACGCCATCGCAAAGCTCTTCCATTGGTCGGTGAACTCCTCGGCGATATTGCCGACCATTCGTCTGAGCTACATCGTCTGGCCCATCCTGCTTGCGGGAATCATCGCGCTCCTTCGCTCCTCAGGGCGCGGCAAGACGGGGTGGGAGCCCTTGGCGCTCTTCCTCGTGGCGTGCACGCCACCGGTGCTTATGTGCATTACGTTTTACTTTCATCCCGAGGACATCTTGGCGATGGCGCTGATACTCTGCGGCGTCGCCGCTGCGCTACGAATGCGTTGGGCCTGGTCGGGAATATTTCTTGGGCTAGCGTGTTGCGCTCAACCGTTCGGACTCTTGGTTGGAGCGGCGCTGTTGGTGGTCGCGCCCGGGCGCTCCCGCGTCAAATACGCGATCGCGGCGGTTGTCACCACGGCCGTCATCGACGTCCCACTCATCATTGCCACGTCTGATCGCGCGCTCAAAATGATCGCCATGGGTTCGAGCCGCGTGGGCATCATCAACCGCTCACGGGGAGGGACGGTGCTGTGGGAGACGGACTTGCACGGCGTACCGCTCTTTCTGTGTTCTCGAGTGGCGCCTATCGCTGCATCGATGCTCCTCGCCTGGTGGGCTGGTCGACGACTCGGACCGCGAGTTCTAGACCCCATTCCGCTCGTGTCGCTCATGACGTGCGCATTGGTCTTTCGGCTGGTCTTTGAGGAGAATCTCTTCGGGTATTACTTCATGGCCGTATCAGTCGCATTGATACTGCTCGAGGTGGTGAGAGACCGTTTCCGTGGGACGGTTGCGGCGTGGCTCGCGCTGGAGATCGTCGCGTTCAACCCAATCCATGCGGGATTTTATTCAAACCTCACGGGTCACACGTTGGATCTCTTCTGGGCCGTCCCCATCATTACCCTCGCTTTCGTCGTGGTCAGCGTGATCGTCGACGCCTTCTACCATCGAGTGCGGATCTACAAGCTTCTCTGGATCGTGCTGGCCTGCCTAACCGGAGAGTTGAAGCTATGGGGTCAAAACCATCCGGTCTTCGCGGTGCCGCACTGGCTATGGCAAGTCATACTCGTGCCAATCGCATTAGGGCTGGCGCTGAAGCCGTTGCGAGATGAGGTGAACTCAACTCGCGTTACGGTCACGGAGACTCCGGTCAACGCATGACTGTCTTGGCATCGTCGTGTGTTCAGTACACGATCTCCATGCGCAGACCCTCGCTATCCCATTCTGGTTCGACCGGTATTCGCCGCGCCGCATGGCCGAAGACGCGTCGAGCGGTCCATAGCAGCGACAGCGCGTCGAAGATGTGCGATTCAGCGACTCCTTCGATCACGGCCTCAAGTACCTCGTCGATGCCCGGGATGTGTGACTCGAGTACGTCACGTCGCTCCTCCTTCCCCTCCACAATCTTCTTTGAGGCGTGCATCGACATGTCCTGATTCAGCTGATAAAAGCTGAGTTCGGGATTGCCTTCATAGACCATGCGCTGACGAAACGGCGACATCTCTCGGGCAACTTCGCGATAGCGCGGGAGCAACGTCGCGGTCACCGCGTCGATGCCGGCCTCGCTCCATTCAACTTCCCCGTTGATCACCGCTCGAGAAGGAGCGTTGCGAATCGTTGCCCCTCGAGTACCTGCGGTCGCTCTCGCTTGGATATCGCACGTCCTCGGCCCCATTTCTGGGGTGTCGAGATACCCTATGGGTGCATTCACGACGAGAATTGAAAAACTAGGGCGTTCGCTGAGAACCTCCAGAAACGAGGCGGAGACCTTCGGCATCTCAGGGGCAAAGGTGGCACCGTGAATTTTGGCGCTCTGCACCAGCCACCCCGGAGGGCAGGGCGTAAGCCCGGCCACAAGGGAATAAGGCAGCGTTGGCCCACGATGAAGACTCACTGAGTCAGTTATACCTTAACGAACGACTTATCCATTGCCTCGAGGGTGCGTATGAACTCTTTGGGATGTGCCGTGGTGAGCATCGCGTCTTCATAACTGATCGTTTTATCAACAACGAGAGTCGCCAAGCTCGATTCGAGCGTCTGCATGCCCTCACGCGTGTTGGTGAACATGACGTTCTGCAACTGATTCGTGCGCCCCTCGCGAATAAGGTTCCGCACGGGGTTCGTGGCGATCAACACTTCATACGCCGCGACCATACCGCCATCGATTCTCGGTATGAGGCGCTGGGCAATCACCGCGCATAGCGATGACGCGAGTTGCACTTTGGTCTGTTCCTGGCGCCAAGCGGGGAACACGTCGATGATCCTGTCAATAGCCTGGGGAGCGTCGTTCGTGTGCAACGTGGCAAAGACGAGGTGGCCCGTTTCCGCCATCGTCAGCGCGATTTGAATCGAGTCAATGTCGCGCATCTCGCCAATTAGCAGAACGTCAGGGTCCTCGCGCAGGGCGGAACGGAGGGCGCGGTCAAATGACGGGCTGTCGAGTCCGACTTCGCGCTGACTCACCGCAGAGACCTTGTGGGTGTGGACGTACTCCACCGGGTCCTCGATCGTCAAAATGTGGCACGCTCGCGTCTCGTTTATTCGATTCACGATCGAGGCGAGCGAGGTCGACTTTCCCGAACCGGTAGGTCCGGTTACGAGCACGAATCCTCGCGGCTGCTCCGCTACCCATTCGGCCGCCCATGGTAAGCCGAGCTCTTCGAAGCTCGGAATCTTGGTGGGGATCACGCGAAGAGCCAGTGCGGTCTGCCCACGCTGCGTGAAGGCGCTGCCGCGAATTCTTGCCTTGTCTCCCCAGGAGAAGGAAAAGTCCACGTCCAGCATCTCTTCGAAGATCTCTCGCTGGTTCGGCGTCAACAGCGCGACCGCGATCTCTTTGATCTGGTCGCCGGTCAATGCTTGCGCGTTTTCGAGGGGACGTAACCTGCCCGACACTCGAATTCGCGGTGCCGAGCCCCCTGAAAGCAGAAGGTCGGTTCCCCCCGCATCCCATAGGACCTGCAGCCATGGGTCAATGCTTGATGTAGGGACTTCGCTCAACGTGGCCTATCTGTTCGCTGAGATACCGGTTGGAGCCCCTCACCAGAGATGAGGGGCTCCAACCGATCGCTTCACTTACCTAACTAACTAAACCAATTTTCGTGCAACCCGTTCCCCCGGAGTACGCGACCGCGGTCGTGTTACCTGTCGTCTTACCAGCCACCCACAGCGCTGCGTTGTGAGTTGTGGCGTTTTGGACGAGGGTGAACGTGTACGCGTCCGTGCTGGCGGGCCACGACGCGATGTAGGGACCGCCAATGCCGTTCGTTCCCGACGTCAACGTGTTGCCGATAGTAGCGGTCAGATCCAGTGAGGTCGGGTTGATACCCGCGTTCTCAGCGTGGAACGCCGCTACTGCTGTGGCGATCGTAGCTCCGTCAGCCTGGCAGGCGGCGACCTGGCTCTTGCCCGTGATTCCGCCTAGGGCAAAGATCACGACCGCAGCCAAAATGCCGAGTACCACGATAACGATGAGGAGTTCGATCAAGGTGAAACCGTCGATCTCCCCAGCTTCCCGACGGCGCCTCAGCCGCTGGTAGGTTGAAATCATATATTTACTCCCTTAATTTCATGATGGGTGCACCGACATTCGGAAACTCCCTTGTTCACCGCTATCCTGCTCAGCTCTAGACGGCTCAGCCAAAACTCTAACCCATTTCTCAAGTGAATACAAAATATTCATGCCAGAGATGCGACTTTTTTTGCTCAATAAGTCCTGATGAAAAGGTGGAGGGCGGCGCCTGGGGAAAAACGACGCCGCTCGTTGGGAACAGATCCACATCCTGTCGTCATTACACCGATGTCATTCCAGCAAAGTTTAACAAAAGTTAAGACGCCGGTAAGAGGAGTAGTAATTAAGGGTCGTTCGATATCTGGGTGCGAGGCCTCGGCGGCACTGAAAAGAAGAGTCGAATACGCAGTGAGTGAGTGGCTAATGCGCCCACCAGATGCCCCGAAAAGACGCCGTTGCATTGCAGGTGACGGTGTGCGGTGTCGCGACCACGTTGGTTGCGGTGCCAGTGCCACCCGTCAAGACGGGCATTGCCGTCAGCGGCCAGAACCGGGTGCCGTCTTCGGGTGCTCGTTTTTCATCTTCTTCTGCGACGGTGAAAATGGCCCTCGACGTGCAAGGCTCGTTGGTGAGTCGAGTCACGCGGTTGACAAATCGGCGTGAATTCGGTTCTCGGAATGCGAGGGACGCCCGCCGAGGTCGGTCTTCAGTTGATCTTTACGCTGGCCGTGGCCGTTGCGAGGCTGCCCGAAGACGCCGTGATGGTGTAGGTATTGCCGACCGTGCCGCTCAGGGTGACTCCGGTAAAGGTCGCCACCCCGTTCGTGGCGGCCTTGGAGGTTGTGCCCCCGAGGGTTCCCCCGGCTGACGAGGCGAGAGCAACCGTCGCGCCGGAGCTGGTGACGGTGTTGCCGCTGGCGTCTTCGATGGTGACCACTACCGTTCCGATTGAGGCGCCACTCGAGGCGATGGGCGTCGTGGGCGGGGTCGTGTAGACGACTTTGAAGGCCGCACCGGCGGCGTTGATGGTCACGCTGGCCGTGGCCGAGGTGAGGCCCGTCGAGGCCGCCGTGATCGTGTAGGTGTTTTCAAGACCGCTCAGAGTGAGGCCACTGAAGCTGGCCACCCCGTTCGTGGCGGCCTTGGACGTTGTGCCCCCGAGGGTTCCGCCGGCGGACGAGGTGAGAGAAACCGTCGCGGTCGAGCCCGTCACGGTGTTGCCGTTGGCGTCTTCGACGGTCGCCACGACCGTCGCGCCGAGAGAGCCACCGTTTGCAATCGGCGTCGCGGGTGCGGTCGTGAAGACGACTTTTGACGCCGCACCAGGTTGGACCGCGATGCTGGCGCTGGTGGCGGTCGCTATGGCCTCCGTGCTATCCGTCGCCGTCAGGGTGCAGGTGCCAACCTTCGTGAAATCGACGGCGTTAAAAGTAGCGACGCCGCTGGAGGCGGTGGCGGTGTCCGTGCCACTCAGGCCACAGCCGCTGGCGGTGAGGGTGATGACGTCACTTGACCCATTGCCAGACGTTTCCACGTTTCCGTACTGGTCCTCGACGGAAACTGAGAAGCTCGCAAGGTTCGTGCCGGCCACGGCTGAGGTGGGAGGCGCCGTCGTGAAGACGACCTTGCTGGCTGTGCTCGCCGTGAGCGTGGTAGCAGGTGAGCTGGTGGCCGTGGCGATGGTCCGCGTCGTATCGGTCGCAGTCAAGGTGCAACTGCTGCCCGCTGTGATGGTGACGGCGCTGAACGTCGCGATGCCATTTGAGGCGGTCGCGGTGTCAGTGCCGCCCAGGGTGCAACCGGCCGAGGCGGTCAGAGCGATATTGTCCGACGCGCCGGTGTAGCCGGCCGATTCGACGACGCTGTTGGCGTCTTCCACTGAAACGGCGAAGCCCGCGAGCGTCGCTCCCGCCGTCGTGGACGAAGGCGGCTCAACGGAGAAGACGACCTGAGTCGGGAGACCTGGCGTTGGCGACCCGCCGCCCCAAATCCATTCCTGAGTGGCTGCCGTCTCGCCGCACGTGGCGGTGCACGTTGACAGCAGTTCGCCTCCCGGAGGATTATCGTCGAAGCCGACCTTGGCCAGCAGGAGAGGGTCGGAATTACACTGCGTCTGTGCCGCCGCGGCGTTCGCGATAGCCAAAGTGCTCTCCTGGCAGATCTCAAACGTCACGACGCGGGTGTTGATGGGGGCAGACAGGTTCTGGAACGTCGAGCACCAGACCGCCATGGTAAAACCGTCGACGGGCAGGCTAGTTGATCCGTTCCCAAATCCTGAGACCGTGGCCGGAGCCGTCGGAGCCCAGCAGTTGCCGAAGGTTGATTGGGTCCCGTACGGGCTGTATCGGATGTCAGCGATGGCGACCTCCGCCGCAGCCGTCGCCGCGTAGTCGCGATTTGCTGCGGCCTTAAAGTGCGTGGTGTTGGTCAGGTCGTCCATGACCCAACCCGCCAGTGCTCCCACGACAAGGCTGATGGCCACGATGTAGATGAGGGCGAGAATCAGCGACGAACCGCGTTCGCCGTGTCCCGGTCCATGCCCTGACCTCGCACCAGCACGTGACCCGTCGAACGGACGGCCTCTCGAGATCTTCGCGAACCGCCCGGCGGACGTCCCAAAAGTAAGCCGATTCCTCATTTCCGGGTCGATCCCGCAAACGTCGCGGTCGCCTGCGAGATTGAATCGTTGGCCTCGAAAGCTGACTGGTAATCGGGTGACCATAATCCAGCGGAGCGGACGCGGTTCATGCGTTTGCCTCGTTGAAGTTCACTGCGCTTGAGCCCTCGGTTGCGGTGACGTCATAGTTGCCGATGGTCCCGTTGGCCGTGAACGTAAGGGAGTTGGCGACGCCGGCGGCGTTGGTCGTGGCGGTGCACGAGGACACCGCGATAGCGCCTGCCGAACCGGTGGCGAGGCACGTTCCGCCGTTTGTCGTTGCAAGGAAGGTGCCACTCGCACCCGTCGTGAGCGCGCTGAAGAGCACCTGGACTCCGGCAACGGGATTCCCATTCGCGTCCGTGGTTTCAGCCTGCAGCGGGCTAGCGAAACCAGCGTTGATCAGTGCGGACTGCCCGGCACCGCTGTAGATACTGAACACCGAGGGCCCTCCGGCATTTACGGTCAGCGAACCGTCCTGCTGGTAGTAGTTGGAGAGGGTCGCACACGACGCGCTCGTGAACTGCTCGACGATGAAGTCCAGTGTGTACGTCCCCGCCTGGCGCGCTGTGGAAGTGTCCACCGGGACCGACACGTTTACAGTTACAATGCCCCCGCCGAAGTTAGTAGTGACGGTCGTGCAACCGCTCGGTGTGGCCGATTCGCCAGCGGAAAGCAGCCCCTCGACCGCGATGACCTCGTAGTACTGGGACGTATGGTTGCCGCCGGATTTGTTTTCGATCGGAACGCTAAACGTGGTGTCCCCGCCAGGGCTGACGGTCTCCCCCGTTATGGCGGTTATTGCCGTGTTGGCTGATGTGGCGTTGGCGTAGACGTCCTCGGTTTGGACCACAGCTGTGTAGCCGGTGGCACTCGCGGTGACCGTGAAGCTACCTCCCGTAGAAGTGCTCGCAGCGACGCTAAAGGAAGCCGAGTTGGTGCCCGCCGCGATGACCACCGATGAGGGATCCACGGACAACGTCGCATTCGTCGCCCCGTATGCGAGGTTCACCGTCAGAGCCGTACCCAGCGCGACCGGTGTGCCCAGGCCGTTTTGCGCTTGGACGATGATCGAACCGGACGTGGTGCCAGCATTATCAGCACTCGCCGTGGTAAAGGATTGCGCGCTCGAAATAACGACCAGAGTGGGCGAGGTATTGGTTTCGGTGAAATCGAGCGGATTCGGCGTCGTCCCTGTTGCAACTGCGGTGACGTTGTACGTTCCCTTTGTCCCATTGGCCAAGAAGGTGATCGTGCTCGCGATGCCGTTGACGCTCGTTGTCGCGGTGCATGACTTTTCGGGATTTCCTCCGCTGGCAAGACAGGTTCCGCCATTGGTTGAGGCAAGGAACGTACCGCTCTGACCTGAAGCGGGCGCCGTGAATGTCACCGTGACGCCGGAGACCGGGTTGCCATACATGTCGGTTACGAGCGCTGCAACCGGGCTCGAGAAGTTGGTCGAGATCGTCGTTGATTGACCCGCGCCGGTCCAGATGGAGATATCGGCGGCCGGTCCGGCCGCGTTGATCACCACGTTGGCCGTGCCCGAGGCGAGACCGGCCGAGGCGGCCGTGATGGTGTAGGTGTTTTCGGCGCCGCTCAGGGTGAGGCCCGTGAAGGTGGCCACCCCGTTCACGGCGGCCTTGGAGACGGTGCCCCCGAGGGTGCCGCCAGTGGAGGAGCTGAGGGTGACCGTCGCGGTCGAGGTCGTCACAGTGTTGCCGGCCGAGTCTTCGATGGTCGCCACGACCGTCGCGCCCAGCGAGCCGCCGCTCGCGATCGGGGTCGCGGGTGGGGTCGTGAAGACCACCTTGGCCGCCGGACCGGCCGACATGACGATGCCCGACGAGGTCGCGGTGAAGCCGTCACCGGTGAAGGTGAGGGTGTAGGTGTTGCCGGCCGTGCCGGTGAGGGTCAGCCCGGAGAAGGTCCCCACCCCCGCGGTGAAGGTGCCCGAGGTGGCCCCGGCGGTGATGGTGCCCCCGGTGCCGGAGGCGATGGTCGCGGCGGCGGTGCCCGTGTTGAGAGTGGTCACCACGTTGCCGTTCGCGTCTTCGACCTTGACGACCGGCTGGGTGCCGAGCGCCACGCCGCTGGACTCGGTGGCACTCGGCTCGGTCGTGATGACCAGCTTGGCCGCCGGACCGGCCGACATGACGATGCCCGACGAGGTCGCGGTGAAGCCGTCACCGGTGAAGGTGAGGGTGTAGGTGTTGCCGGCCGTGCCGGTGAGGGTCAGCCCGGAGAAGGTCCCCACCCCCGCGGTGAAGGTGCCCGAGGTGGCCCCGGCGGTGATGGTGCCCCCGGTGCCGGAGGCGATGGTCGCGGCGGCGGTGCCCGTGTTGAGAGTGGTCACCACGTTGCCGTTCGCGTCTTCGACCTTGACGACCGGCTGGGTGCCGAGCGCCACGCCGCTGGACTCGGTGGCACTCGGCTCGGTCGTGATGACCAGCTTGGCCGCCGGACCGGCCGCGTTGATCACCACGTTGGCCGTGCCCGAGGCGAGACCGGCCGAGGCGGCCGTGATGGTGTAGGTGTTTTCGGCGCCGCTCAGGGTGAGACCCGTGAAGGTGGCCACCCCGTTCACGGCGGCCTTGGAGACGGTGCCCCCGAGGGTGCCGCCAGTGGAGGAGCTGAGGGTGACCGTCGCGGTCGAGGTCGTCACAGTGTTGCCGGCCGAGTCTTCGATGGTCGCCACGACCGTCGCGCCCAGCGAGCCGCCGCTCGCGATCGGGGTCGCGGGTGGGGTCGTGAAGACCACCTTGGCCGCCGGACCGGCCGACATGACGATGCCCGACGAGGTCGCGGTGAAGCCGTCACCGGTGAAGGTGAGGGTGTAGGTGTTGCCGGCCGTGCCGGTGAGGGTCAGCCCGGAGAAGGTCCCCACCCCCGCGGTGAAGGTGCCCGAGGTGGCCCCGGCGGTGATGGTGCCCCCGGTGCCGGAGGCGATGGTCGCGGCGGCGGTGCCCGTGTTGAGAGTGGTCACCACGTTGCCGTTCGCGTCTTCGACCTTGACGACCGGCTGGGTGCCGAGCGCCACGCCGCTGGACTCGGTGGCACTCGGCTCGGTCGTGATGACCAGCTTGGCCGCCGGACCGGCCGACATGACGATGCCCGACGAGGTCGCGGTGAAGCCGTCACCGGTGAAGGTGAGGGTGTAGGTGTTGCCGGCCGTGCCGGTGAGGGTCAGCCCGGAGAAGGTCCCCACCCCCGCGGTGAAGGTGCCCGAGGTGGCCCCGGCGGTGATGGTGCCCCCGGTGCCGGAGGCGATGGTCGCGGCGGCGGTGCCCGTGTTGAGAGTGGTCACCACGTTGCCGTTCGCGTCTTCGACCTTGACGACCGGCTGGGTGCCGAGCGCCACGCCGCTGGACTCGGTGGCGCTCGGCTCGGTCGTGATGACCAGCTGAGAGGCCGGTCCGGCCGCGTTGATCACCACGTTGGCCGTGCCCGAGGCGAGACCGGCCGAGCCGGCCGTGATGGTGTAGGTGTTTTCGGCGCCGCTCAGGGTGAGACCCGTGAAGGTGGCCACCCCGTTCACGGCGGCCTCGGTGGCGGTGCCCACGAGGTTGCCGCCAGTGGAGGAGCTGAGATTGACCGTCGCGGTCGAGGTCGTCACAGTGTTGCCGGCCGAGTCTTCGATGGTCGCCACGACCGTCGCGCCCAGCGAGCCGCCGCTCGCGATCGGGGTCGCGGGTGGGGTCGTGAAGACCACCTTGGCCGCCGGACCGGCCGACATGACGATGCCCGACGAGGTCGCGGTGAAGCCGTCACCGGTGAAGGTGAGGGTGTAGGTGTTGCCGGCCGTGCCGGTGAGGGTCAGCCCGGAGAAGGTCCCCACCCCCGCGGTGAAGGTGCCCGAGGTGGCCCCGGCGGTGATGGTGCCCCCGGTGCCGGAGGCGATGGTCGCGGCGGCGGTGCCCGTGTTGAGGGTGGTCACCACGTTGCCGTTCGCGTCTTCGACCTTGACGACCGGCTGGGTGCCGAGCGCCACGCCGCTGGACTCGGTGGCACTCGGCTCGGTCGTGATGACCAGCTTGGCCGCCGGACCGGCCGACATGACGATGCCCGACGAGGTCGCGGTGAAGCCGTCACCGGTGAAGGTGAGGGTGTAGGTGTTGCCGGCCGTGCCGGTGAGGGTCAGCCCGGAGAAGGTCCCCACCCCCGCGGTGAAGGTGCCCGAGGTGGCCCCGGCGGTGATGGTGCCCCCGGTGCCGGAGGCGATGGTCGCGGCGGCGGTGCCCGTGTTGAGAGTGGTCACCACGTTGCCGTTCGCGTCTTCGACCTTGACGACCGGCTGGGTGCCGAGCGCCACGCCGCTGGACTCGGTGGCACTCGGCTCGGTCGTGATGACCAGCTTGGCCGCCGGACCGGCCGTGTTGGTCTCAGCAAAGTTCAGCGGGTTCGGGGTGGTTCCGGGTGACGTCGCTGCGACGTTGTACGTGCCCGCAATCGTGTTGGCACTGTACGTGAGAGAACTGGCGATGCCGCTCGCGTTCGTCACCGCGTTACAGGATGTGACGGCAGTGCCACCGCTCGCGAGGCACGTTCCACCGTTGGTCGCGGCCAAGAACGTACCGCTCGCTCCGCTAGCCGGGGCGGTGAAGGTCACATCAGCGCCGGAAACCGGGTTCCCGTAGGCGTCTGTGACGAGGGCTGACAAGGGGTTCGCGAACGCCGTCGTCACCGGTGCCGTCTGATTGGCGCCTGCCGAGATCGCGATTTTCGATGCCGAGCCGACCGTGACGGTGAAGCTGACGGGACTGGGCGCGGCGAACGGAGCGGTCGTATTGACCGTCACGGCTCCTACGCGCTTGCCGGTCACCGTGATGGTCGAGGTTCCACCAGAAGAGACCTGACCAGACAGGGTGAGCGAGCCGACATCAGTGGCGCCCTCGGCGAAGACGACGCCAGAGCCGCCCGTCGTTTCCGGGTTGCCGTAGGTGTCCTCAACGGTGGCGGTGATCGTGCAGGTGCCGCCGGAGGCGAGGCTTGACGGGCAGGTGGTACTGAGCGCAACCTGGCTCGCTACGGCCGGAACGATATCGAGCTGCGTGGAGCCCCACAAGGAGGAAGTTGCAACGTTTATGGCGCCAATGAGCGGTTCACCAGCGTTTTCGTCGCCGTAGTACAGCGAGGCGGTTCCGGTATTGGCGGGAATCGTCACGCTTCCGGCTGTTCCGAGGCCGCCCGTGCCGCCCAGTGTGCTCGCAAAGAAACCCCGAGTCGAGGTCGAATTCATCGAAAATTGGGTGGCCGAGGTGCTGGTCGTGTGGTTACCCCAAGCGTCCTCAAGTTGGAGCGTCAGGTCGACATTCGTGAGGTTGCTGGCCGGTGGTGGGTTCGGGGTCGAACTCGACGTTATGGCCACCTGTGAGGCGGGACCGGGACCACTCGGCGTGAAGTTGGCACTCACCCAGTCGCCGCTCCCCGTGTTGGGGTTTATCAAGTTGGGTGATGACACGTCCAATTGGTACTGCGTATTCACGACACCGCCAAAGGTGCAGCCCTCGAGTTCGCCGGCACCGTCGACGATCTGGATCGTGTCGTCAGGGCACGTCAGCGTGCCACCGGAGGGGGAGAACGTGGCCGTCGTGAACGAAGTCGTCACGATGTTGCCGCCGGAGTCTTCTACCGCGATCACAGGAGGAGTAGTAAAAGGCGAACCCGCGGCGCCCGCCACCGGCTGGGTCGTGAAGACCAGCTGGGTCGCGACGCCCGCCCCCGTGGGCGAGAAGGGGTTGCTGGTCACTGAAAACCCAGGTAATGACGGCGACGTCGCCGTCATGGTGTAGTAAGTGCCCACGACGCCCGCGAAGGAACAACTCGTCACATTGACGACTCCGGCGACCGCGTTGAGGCTCGTGCAAAGCGTCAGGCTCCCGCCCGCAGATGACGTCAGCGATATAGCCAAGGTCGAAGACGTGACGACGCTGCCATTCGCATCCTCGACGGTGAGTTGCGGCTGGGTCGTCATCGTCGTTCCCGATACGCCTGCCACCGGTTGTACCGTAAACACCAATTTGGCTGCCGGGCCCGTGACATTGAAGCTCTGGCTCGTCGCCGGTGTGAGGGTCCCCGAAGAGGCGGTGAGCGTTAACCCGTTGCCCTCGGTCGACGCATAACAGCCTGTGAAGGTCGCGACGCCGTTCGATGTCGCGACGCTGGAGCAACCGGAAATGGTTCCAGAGCTGATCGAAAGGCCAACCGTGGCGCTGGAAGTGTACGCGACGTTGCCAAAAGCGTCCTCCATCGTGACAGCAAAGCTTGCGAACGTGTTGGACGGGCCTGTACCGGCGGCACCCGTTGGCTGCGTCGTGAAGATCAATTGACTCGGACCACCGGGACCTGTCACGTAGAAGGCGTTGCTCGTCGCCGGTACCGTTGGAATGACGGGCGAGTTGTTGCTGCTTCCGCTCGCCGTCATCGTATAGGGGGCAGCGTTCTTGTTGCCGTTGCCCGGGTTGTAGTAGTACGAGCCCTCAAAGGTGCACGTCGATGGAGCAGTCCAGACGCCGGGGACGGCCTGACCGGCGGTGATCGTACCCGAGCAGGCGGGAGCGAGAACCCCGCCGGAGGCGGCCAGGGTGATGGTCCCGGTCCACGACTTGTCGACGGCCCCGGTCGAGGTGTACACGGTGACCTGCGGCTCAGTGCCGAACTTCGATCCCGACGCTCCCGCGACGGGTTCCTGACTGAAGCCGAGGTAGTCGCCCTTGGCGCCCACGATGAACGACGTACTCGTCGCAGACGCCAGCGATCCGTCGGTGGCGAGGAGTTCGTAGGTTCCCGGCGCACTGAGGGTGCATGAATTGCTCAGGAAAGTGACCACACCTTCGACCTCATCGCCGCTGCATCCAGTGAGCACGGGCGTCCCAGAACCGACGAAGGAGTAGATAGAGAGGATGACTGGAGAAAGGTCGGTCGAGACGACTTCGCCCGCACTGTTCAGAATTTCGACAACTGGCTGGTTAACCAGCGGTGCACCGGCCTCGCCGTAGGTGGTCGCGCCGTTCACTGTTGTCGAGTCCGACGGCTCGCTCGAGAACACCAGCGACACGCCCGGACCGACGCCAGAGATCTTGTTGGTAGACGAAAGGGGATAGTTCACAACGAACTCATTGGTGAAGGTAGCACCAGCCGACGAGGTGACCGACACCGTGATCTCTACCGGTGCGCCGGCGACGCAGTTCGACGTAAATGCGCTGCCATTCCACCACAGCACGTTCGCGACCTGGGCGGTGAATTGATGTGCATACGACGCAGGAATAAGTCCCGCATCATTCAACGGGGTGTTTACGGAGGCCAAAAAGGTCGCTTGCGTGACCGGCACTTCGGTTTGCTCGTTCACACATGCGAAGAACTGGAGATTCGAGTCAATGGTCGCAATGACGTTCTGGGACACGCTCCCTAAGACGACGTCGGCAGTCGCCAGACGGCGATGTTCGGCAGACGCCGAGATCGAGGTGGAGAATGCGATGATGAGCGCCACCGACGCGAGGCTGAGGACTAAGAGGGCCAGCAAGACTTCGATGAGGGTATCGCCAGCATCAGAACGAATGCGACGCTTCGCCTGACCTCCCAGTTCACTGGCGGCAGGGGTCCGGCGCGAGATTCCTCTCATGACTCATCCACGCCGAACGCTATTGCCTGAAGCCCATTGGCCTTCATCTGAACGATGAGCGATGTCGGCTCGCCGGCAGTGACCATGGCCGCGCCTGTCTTCCAGCCTGACGGGCTGTCGTCCGACGCCGGAATGGTGGGCCCGGGAATCTCGGGTGACGTCGTTCCGCCCTCTGCTTCGCAGACCACTTGGTTGTACTTGCCGCCGTTAGTGGCGTACGGGTAGCTCGTAGTGCTCGGATAGTTGACGTAAAACAGGCCGAGTCCGTTGGCGCACGCGTTGCCAACGGGGTCGGTGGACGTGTCGATGTTGTCCGTTGAGATGCCGTTGGACAAGATGGTCAGATGCGCTGACGCTGGCGATGTCGTCCACTCGAGATATTCCCCGGTGTCGGTACTTTCCGCGTCGGCACTGAATATTTGCCACCCAGTGGCAAGCTGACCGGCCGACGTCACGACCGTGATGTTGCTGAAGGTGAGAGTGGTCGTCCCCCCATTGGCGCTTCCGCTCGCCGGGTCGGTGTAGAGCGCCGGATCACCAGAAACACCGGAGTATTCCGGGACGTTATACAGTTGGCCGCCCGTGTTCTGGCTATTCGTGTTCCCCAGAAACGCCTCGTTGTAGGTGGGCATCGGGTATGGGCCGACCGGCACCCCCGAGATGTTGAGGCAGAAATAAAGTGTGTTGCCTCCCCCAATATTCGCAGACATCTCGAGACATCCACCCGTTTGGGAGGCCGCGGCCAAGGGTCCCGGTTCGCTGAGGCTGGAAAAATCGACGAAGCACAGATTTGCGGCGTACGTACCCGCCCCGGCAACGGCGTAATTGCAACTCGTCGTCGTGCTCTGACCAACGGGTGAACCCCCGTTGCCATCCGACGTGCTGGCGGCAGGGGCTGCGACGAGGGTATAGGTGTAGTTCGTCTTTGCCTCTTCTACCGGCAAGAGGATCTGGCTGAACTCGAACGCGGGTGTCCACCCGGCCGCGGCGCTCGTCGTGCACAGGGGGTTGCCCTCCGCATTATTCAGCTGATAGGCAGTCGCACAGATCGGGTCGACGACCGGCAGGGACGCGCTCGCCACGTCGTACGCCAGCGTGGTTTCGCCGTAATTCGAAAGATTCGCGACGTTCGTGCAGTCCAGCCGCTCCAACGATGTCGAGTGGCCGGTCCCAGGCACCGTGACGTAGGAGACAATCTGGCCTGGCGTCGGGATTTGCCCGGGGCCAGTGCCCTGTTCGTTCAGCTCCAATCCGAGGATCTGAGTACCCACACCTGGCCCGCAGTCATACGAGCCGATGTTGTTCACTGTCGTGACGTTGTACGCGCTTTGAACATCGTTCTCAAAGTTCGCCGCTACCACCTGTGAGTCTTCGGTGTCCGTCAGTCGGTTCGACACCCCAGTCTGTAGTGAAAATATCGACAGGAGCCCGTACGAAAGGGCACCCACGATGACCGGAACGATGACCATGACGATGAGGAGTTCGATCATGGTAAAACCCGAGTCGCGCCTTGCGCGAGTGCGCCAACAACTGCTGCGCGTGCACGACCTACCGCGGCCAAAGGGCTCAGGTACCGTCCGACCGGGAAGTCGTCCGCTCATTCAATCTTCACCTGGTTGTAGATCCCGTACATGGCAGATATCAGGGCCACCGCCACGAACCCG
>CAVRWO010000014.1:0-25841 GCA_963724865.1 uncultured Acidimicrobiaceae bacterium
GTCCCCATACGGCAGACACACGTCTGCACCACGAATTTTGGAGGCGAACTCGATTTTCCGTCGGCTGTTGGGGACGGCCACTGAGGCTCGCCACCCCACTCGCGCCAAGTTGGTGCGTCACGTAGGTCTCTAGTGTGCGGAGCGCTTCGGCCAGGGTCGTCCTGGGATTCTCGACAAAATCACCGGTGGCTTCGCCCTGGCCCTGACCCAGATGGGATCGTCGCGCTCGGCGGTGTCTCGGTGCCATACGCTGGGGAGGGACCCCGCAAAGGCGGCGTTATATGGTGACGCAAAGTTCACGTATCGCGGGACACTCCAATCCGATCGCACCGGCGGTACCCATCCGGCCCAGTTGGCCGCATCGATCATGTTCGTCATCCCTTGGGCCACGTTGATGAAGTCATACGCTGTCTGAGGAACAGATGTCTGTGACGAGATCGCGAGATCCCACCCTGAGAGCGTGCTCGCAAATCCGGTGCCTGCTTCGTTCGGCAACCTGGCAACGCCAATCGTCTTTCCTGCGCGGGGCCAGTAGGGCGCGCCAATGAACTTCGTCCAGTTGTTGCCGTAGGAGTTCGCGGCCACCGCGATCGCGAGCTGCCACTCCTAAAGAGACTGAGTGGGCTGACGAGGGCGTTCGAACTGAAGAGCGCCGACTTGCTCGCGCCGAGGCCGGCTGCGTAGACCTCGTGATAGAAACCGAGCGCTGCTCGAATGCCGGAGCTGTCAACGACCATCTGTCCGCTCTTCGTCTGAATGGTAGGGGTCGAGGATCCGACGATGAAGTTGTTGATGCCTTGCAGGAGGCCATCGGTGCCAGATCCGGTGCCCGCGTTGAGCCACAAGGGTGTGACGGACGGCGCAGTCCTCTTGATCCTTTCTGCCGCGGTAATGATGTCCTGCCACGTCGTGGGTTTCCACGGCACGGGGATGCCTGCCTCCTTGAACAGCACCTTGTTGTACATGAGGCCGCTGTCGTTTTCGCCGGCGCTCACCGCGTAGATGCTGCCGTCAAACTCGCCTTCTTTTTGGATGACTTTCGGGAAGTCGTGGAACCACGACGACGAGTTGAGATACGTGTTCATCGAGAGCAAGTAGCCCGAGGACGACCAGACACCAAGATCCGCCGAAGGCATCTCGGCAACGTCGGGAGCCGTCGAGGGCGAACGGTAGAGCGAGCTGAGCTGTCAACGAAGTCTTGGTAGCTGCCCGGTATCGGAATGTACTGCACCGTGACGCCCGGATACTCATTCGTGAAGTCCGTCTTCACTTGACTCCACCACTCTGTAGCGAGGGGACCGGAATCGAACGCGCAGACGCTGGGATACGCGACGGTGAGCACCGTAGAGGCACTCGCGGGAAGAGCGTTCGCGTTCGCCAAACCGATAATCGCGATGGCAGCTCCAGTGATCAGCTTTGACAGTCGTGCCCAGTTCATCTCTTACGAAGCGCCAATCCAGCTCGGAAGATCACCGCGGCTAGAGACCGTCGTAGTCACTGTGCTGCTGTTCTTCCCAGTACTCAAAGTGCTCCTCGCAGTTCGGATCATGTAACCGCATGAAGCCGTAGTAGGGGAATAGGACCCAGCTGATCTTTTTCGCCCATGGAGGAGCCCTCCTTTGGCGTGTCACGCGTCGAAGAGCCTTTTGCTGGCGGACGATATCGGCGCGTGACATCGGCGGCGGGTTGTAGACGACGTGCGGTACGTCACCCGAAAACGTGGACGCGTCTCCTGCAACGTCGCGTTCAATGCGATCGTCTGGCACTTCGCCCGAGGGGTTCACGTCACCCGGCGCGTCAGCGTCG
This sequence comes from uncultured Acidimicrobiaceae bacterium, assembly GCA_963724865.1. Taxonomy (GTDB): domain Bacteria; phylum Actinomycetota; class Acidimicrobiia; order Acidimicrobiales; family RAAP-2; genus RAAP-2. The sequence continues at coordinate 1,807 of CAVRWO010000014.1, forward strand.
TGATCACTATTAACACACCTCGCGACAGCGCTCGCTGCCGCGTACCATTGCAGCCCAGCCAGTCTCGGAGATTCTCCAATTACTGGCGAGCGTCAGTCGCTTCCCTCTTTGCTGAGGTATCGATTGAGCGCGTCAAGCGTCGCCATGGCCGCCGACGTAACGTCGTTCTCCGCCTGCGCGATGCCGAACATGTCAGCCCCGTCGGAAAAGGGTCGCAGCGTGACGATGACCGGCCAACCCCGCACGGTCGCCACGCTGATGACCGTCAACAGGTAGAAGGGAAGGTTGTAGCCCAGATCGCGCAACGCGGCCAAGGTCGCTTCCGCGCCACCAAAGAGCTGGCCGCTGCCGGCCCGGCCAAGGCCGATGCGCCCGGCGTAGGAGAGCTCGACATCGCAGTTGCCACTTGACTGGTTGAACTCGGCGCGCACCAGCGCCACTCGCACCGCCTGGATCTCGCGTGGAGCGAGGGCTCGGGTTGCGTCTTCGACAATCACCGACGCCTCGGCGTAGTAGAGGTTGACGATCTGCGTCGCCATCACACGGATGGCGGAGGGGTCCTGGCCCATGGTGACGAGCGTGACCGAGTCCACGTCGCCATTCTCACGATGGCCGATCTCGACGTTCAGCACGCCAGACAGCGACCGCAGTTCGAGTTCGAAATCCTCTTCGGTGGGAGACATCATCGGTGGCTTGCACCCTTCTTCTCATAGAGTCTCGCGTCCGCGATACGAAACAGCTCCGCAGGGTCCGTTGAGTCGCGTGGCGACGACGCGGTACCGACCGTGAAGCCTACAAGTTCCCGGGCGGAACCGAGGTGACTGCGAAGGCGATCGGTGAAGCCCGACGAGTCGTGTCCGTCGGCATTGGAGAGGATGACCGCGAACTCGTCACCGCCGATGCGCGCGGCAAGGTCGCCGCTTCGCACCGAGCGTCGCATGGCGAGTCCGAACTGGCGCAGCAGGTCGTCGCCGATCGCATGTCCGAGGGAGTCGTTGATGGCCTTGAACCCATTGAGGTCAGCGAGGACGAGGGTGAAGGCCCAGCCGTAGCGCGAACTGCGCACGCAGGCCGCCTGCAAGGCGCTGTCGAAGGTGCGTCGGTTGGCGATGTTCGTGAGCGGATCGTGGGCTGCGCTGAAGCGCGCGAGGTGCAGCGAGATGGCGAGCTGGCAGGCCGTTCGCACCGCGTCACGTTCAACGTTGGGCACGACGTCGGGTTCGCAGTAGACACCGGGTGCGGTGCCGATGCGCGCCGCGAAGTCGGCGCTGATCGATTGTCCGCCGGCACGGAACATCTGGGGTCCGAAGGACTCGTGGCTCAAGATGACGACCGCGTCGCTCAGCGCGTAGCGCTTGACCAACAGGTCAAGCACCGAGTAGATGAAGCCGATGCCGAGCTCACTGACCGACAGCTCGTCCAGCATCGTTTGAAACAGCCACGGCTCGTACTGCTGCTGGTCGGGACCGAATGCGTCTTCAGACGCTCCATCGATGGTCGGGTTCAAAATGTCGTGCTCGCTAGTCCTAGGGTGAGTTCGGAAGGTCGCAACATGGACTCAGGTACGCTCCCGGCCTTGAGCATAGGCTTCAAGTCCTCAGGGGCGATAGGGCGAGAGATCAAATATCCCTGTCCCCGGTGACAACCGAGTGTCAGCAGCTCCTCCACAATGTCAACGCGCTCGATCCCCTCGGCGGTGACACCCAGATTGAGCACGTCACCAAGGCGAATGATCGACTCGACGATCGCTCGGTCGTAGGCGTCAGTCGTGATGCCTTCGACGAAGCTCATGTCGAGCTTCAAGATGTCGACCGGCAGGTGCTTGAGCTCCGTCATCGATGCGAACCCGGTGCCGAAGTCGTCGATGGCGACTTCGACGCCGATCTCTCGGAAGCCCCGCAGAATGCTCGCGGTCTTCTCCGGCTCGTCGACCACGGCGTATTCGGTGATCTCGATGCAGAGACGCTCGCCGGGAATGTTGTTGCCCTTCAGGCAGTTCTCCACGAACTCGACCAGGTCGGTCGCGGCGAACTCGGCAGGCGACATGTTCACCCGGACAATGAGCGCCAGCTCCGGGTAGTCCCGTATCCACTCAGCGAGCTGGCGACAGGCTTCGGCGAACACCCAGCGACCGATCGTGAGCACGAGGCCCGTCTCTTCGGCGATCGTGATGAACTCCGCGGCGTTCATCAGACCCTTCGTGGGGTGCTGCCAGCGAATGAGCGCCTCGACGGAAAGCAACTTACCGCTGCGCAGGTCGACCTCGGGCTGGTAGTGCAGGCGAAGCTGACCTTGTTCGAGCGCGTCGCGCAGCATGAGCTCCATGCGCGAGCGCTCGTCCAGATCGGCGCGCATCTTCTCATCGAGCAGCACGGCCTTGTTGCGACCGCCGGCCTTGGCGACGTACATCGCGCCGTCGGCGTTGGCAAGCACGTCGGAATCGGATTCGTCGGACTTGGCGTTCGCGATCGCGATGCCGATGCTCGCCGTGTGGCTGACGAGCTGACCGCCAAGGTCGACCGGAGCGGCGACGAGTTCGAGCAGTCGGTACGCACTCGCGAGGACTTCCATCTCGCTCGAGGCTTCGTCGAGCAGCACCACGAACTCGTCGCCACCGAGTCGAGCGCAGTAGTCATTCACCCGGATGCTGGTGCGAATGCGATCGGCGATGGTGACGAGCAGCCGGTCGCCGTTCGCGTGCCCGAGAAAGTCGTTCATGACCTTGAATCGGTCGAGGTCGATGATGAGCACCGCGGTCTCGCGGTTGGCCGCCCGGCGCAGCTTGAGCTCGCGAAGCAGCGCGCGACGGTTGGGCAAGTCCGTCAGGTCGTCGTGGAGCGCGATATACGCCGTGCGCTCTTCGGCATCGATCCGGCCTTGGAGCTGGACGAGCATCGAGGCGACGGCTTGAAGGGCGTTGATCTCGGAGGGCTTCCACGCGCGCAACTCAAGGTGGATGAAACCGAGGACGCCCCAGGTCACTTCGCCAAGCAGGAGAGGAACGCCGGCGCCTGCGATGAGCGTCTCACCGGTTCCCTTTTCAATGCGGTCGAAGTAGTCCTCGGTCGCGTCTTCGAGACCAGGCAGAAACGGCTCGCGGAGATCCTTCGTCGCCATGAAGATTGGATCGGAGTCAAAGCGCACCTCACCGAGAGGATCCGGCCCCGTGAAGTCGTCGCGGATCGGCCACTCGGCCTCGAGGATGCTCAGTCCGCGCACGTGGTCGTTTCGGCGCAGGAACGCGACATCCGAATCGAGGAATTCCGCCAAAATCCGGACGGTCCAGCTCAGGACCTCCTGGCGCGTGGCGAGCGTGGCCGACATGAGCTTCTCGGCGACTTGACTCACCAGCTCGTCGAGGCGACGCTGGTGGAGGAGGGCACCCTCGCGGGTGGTCTGGGAGGCGACCTTGCCGAACAGGCTGCCGAAGGCCTTCACGATGGAGAACTCTCGCTGGGACCAGACACGACCGTGGCGAGCGACGACAAGCGTCCCGACGACCTGGCCGCTGACGAGCTCGATGGGCTCGACGAGAACGCCCCATTCGATGTCGCCGATGGTCCAGGTGAATGAACCGAGGGGCTCCTTCCCGTTCAACTGCGCGCGGACGCGCTCGCGGATCTCCTCAAAGGCGTGACCTGAGGAAGACCCGACAATAGGTTCAGTATGAAAGCCCGGGATAGGACGATCTGATGTCGTGATTACGGCGACAATTTCGGCCCTCGGAGTCACGTGGTGAAGAGTCTCAACCACGAGTCGCGCTTCGTCGCCTACTTTCAAAGGATCTGAGTGCGTGAGATCACCCACGAGCAAACCGCCTTCACCGTTTAAATAGGCCTGGAATTCAAGGTTAGCAGCACCCTCCCCGGTGCTGAAAAAGCAATTTTACACCGAAAACCAGGACTTTTGGTGTGGAAAATGTGAACTTTGGTCACATTTTGTAGGCATTCACCCTTGCGTTAGCTGGCGTGGGATCAGGAGTTCGACTAAGGACGTGGTTAAGGGGACGCCGAATGCTGTGCACGGTCGGGGGCGCCGCGTGGAAAACCCGCATGACCATCGCCAACGTCTCACCGTCTTCAATATCCAGTATTTCGTCGAAATGCTGGGAGAGTCGGTACATCTCGTCAAGGTGACGCTCGCCGCCGAGGCTGAGGAGATCCTCTTCGCTGGTGGCATAGAGGAACAGGGGCGACACGGGCTGGACAGCAAGACCCTGAAGCTCCGCACTCAGCCAGAATCGCTCGATGGCGGCTCCGCCGCGCACGTACCAGGTGGGATCGGCCTTTGGCACCGTGATGACGGCGAGGGCCGAACTCGAACTGATCATTATCTGCGTGCGCAGTCCGAGGTTCTGCCCCCCGCGCCAGTCGCTCAAGTGCTCCATGACGTCGGGGCGACCGAGAAGCTCGAGCGCGCCGATGCTGCTGGGGTCCATTTCGAGGGTGCGGACGTCCATGCCTTCGTCCAAGGAATCCCGTCCTGGCCAGCGCAGCTCTGCGATCATCTGCTCGTGCACTTCTGGAATCAGGAAGCGGAGTCGGTCCGATTCCGCGATGATCTTGGCACTCTCGTCGATACGGTCACGTTCAGTGACCAAGCGCAGTCGAGCACCTTCACGCTCGACGCCACGAGTGAACATATTGATCGTTGATGAGTCGATCTTGGTTGGTCGGCCCATTCGGCGGTTCGCCGCTCTCGTGGGTACCGAAGGGTGAAGTTGGGCGAGGCCGGCGTCGAGGCCGTCGCCCAGGTGCAGCGTGGCCACGTGCTCGGACTTGAGTCCACGTGGAAAGAGCTCCACCTGTCCCAACTTCTTGATCGACGCCGCAGCCACTCGTGCGTTGAAGAGTGCGGCACCGACCGCAACGTAGCTGCCGCGCATGCGAACGTCCATCAACGAGGCACTGCGCTCGGGCGCAACATAGAACCGGATCTCGTCCGCGTCGGCCTCGAAGCGCCACGGCTGCACGTTGCCACCCGACGGTGCGCGGCGCGCGGCGTCGACGATGAACTCGATCGGGTCCGCACTCGTGGGCGCGGGGTCCTCTGGCGGGGGCTCTCGAAGTCCGTCTTCGACGTCGTTGGAAGCGTCGACCGGGGACAGGCCCTCGAGAATCTGCTCAACGTCAAAACGAACCCGGCCCGACGGCAAGTCGCCCGCGAGCCCGAGTCGGCGAACCGCGGCGGCGGTCGTCACGGCGCCGAGGGAGACCTCGCTGGCGAGTTGCGGCCACCCGGTGACCGTCTGTCCGAGCTCGAATACGGACGCGGCGCCGCGCGCGGAGACCTCGCTCGCGCCGAGCAGTCGCAGGACGAAAGGACTCTTCTCGGCGGTCGTGAGGCCAGCCAGCTTGGTCGAGTCCATATCGCCGAGCAGCCCGTGGAAGATCGGCAAGTGCGGATCGACGTCGAATCGCTCAACGTCGAGGACACCACGGTCGCTCGTCTCCATGATGACGGGGATGCCGCGATCGCGGGCTGCCTCGCGTACGAGAAATTTGATGTCAAGCGAGTCGCACTCTTCAATCACAAGATCGAGTCCGTCGAGAAAGCGGCCGACGTTCTCGTGGTTGATGCCGTTGGGTTCGACGACGACAGGGAGATACGGGTCGATCTCCGCGATGCGACGAGCCGCGGCGACGGCTTTGTTGACACCGAGGTCGAGCACGCTCCCGGGGATGCGGTTGAGGTTGGTGAGCTCAATCGCGTCGAAGTCGGCCAGTCGAAGCTCCCCTGCGAGGCCCTCCATCGCCAGCATGTGAGCAATGGAGTGCCCGGCGCTCACGCCAACAACGCCGATGCTGAGCATGCGCAGGCGCGCCTGCTCTTCGCGAGTCACCTTGTTGTGATTGCGATCCAAGCGCAGAGCAGTAAACGCCCTCGGTCCGAGCAGCCGCACGACGGCGCGGCGCCACGGGTAGTAGACCCAGCGCTGGCCCTCGTCGAAGAGTGCGCGGGACGCGGGGGGTTTGATCTCCGACAGCTGCGCTCGTTGCTCTTGGAAGCGGTCGATGACCTGCAGCGACTGGTCCTCGCGAAGCACTCGAAGGACTTCACGCTGACTGCGCTCGCTGACGTCCAGCACGAGTGCGCGGCGCGAGCGCATGGCCGTGGATTCATCCTCAACAACGCCGGCCCCACTGCTCATCGGGCCGCGGCTCAGCTGCTCAGCCTCTTGTCGGAGGGCCTGCTGGTTGGCGGGAGTGCTCAACTCGTAGCTGAGCGTGCGTCGAAACGTCGACGCAACCGTTCGGTAGCGCTCGTCGGGGAAAGGTACGGGCGTCTTGCCAACTTGGATCGCTCCGATGGTCACTCCGAGTGGCATCAGTCGGTCCGCGACCGTCGAAATCACGAACTCCGAGCCGAGCCACGTCATGGCGTGATGGATGCACCGTGTCATCGCAACGGTGAGTCGCTGGCCGACGACGGCTTCGCCCTTCGACCACGCGCCCTTGGCTTCGATCACACCCGAGCGGATCTCGCGGTCGATCGTCGCGGCGATCTCATCGATCTCGGGCGATGCTGCCATCTCCTCAAGCGCGGCTGCCTCGTGACCCGCGCCAAGAGGACCGTGGAACCGTATGCCGGCAACGGCGTCGCCATCAGGGGAGAAGCCGAGGAAGAATAGTGACACACCGGTGCCATCTTCGAACTCGCGGCGGTGCAGCGTCTCTTCGAATCCATAGCTTCGATAGACGCCCTCGGCTCCGTCAAGGTAGGTCTTCCAGAGGTCTGGGCGCTCGATCGGATGGTGCCCTTCAAAGCGAACGCCCGAGGCAGCGTCAACGAAGCTTGCGCCGTAACGGTACCTTCGACCAACGACGTTTCCCACTGGAGACCCTCTCAACGCGACGGAGTTGACGTGACAATCGAAACATACCTGATCGATTCTGCCCAAACTATAATTTGTTGAGTCAGGAATTTGGGGGAGGCTCTCGTCCGGACTCGCGGTGATAGTGCCCACTTTCGAGTCGCAATCGCATTCGTTTCGTGCGCGGCGACCATCCAGGAAGGTACTCCCTGAGTTTTTATTCGTCGTCGCTGCTAGTCGTGCACTCGAACCACGTTCTCGATGGTGATTGTGTAGCGCACATCCCAAGGAGGGATCACCAATGCTCGGTGTCCTGATCGGCGGCTGTGCCCTCTTTGGATTGATAATCGGATCGTTTCTCAACGTTGTCATCTATCGAGTGCCGCGAAGCGAGTCCGTGGTATCGCCCCGGTCGCGGTGTCCGTCATGTGGCGCCCTGATCAAGGGATACGACAATCTGCCCGTCATCTCGTGGCTGCTCTTGCGCGGGCGTTGCCGCACATGTCGGACTGCGATCTCGCCTCGCTATCTCTTCGTCGAGCTGGGCTGCGGCGCGCTCTTCGCTGGACTCGCGGCGAGACTCGGCTACAGCTACGTCCTGCCTGCATTTCTCGTGCTCTTCGCAGGTCTCCTCGCCCTCGCCTGCATTGACGTAGAGCACCTCACCCTTCCGAAGAAGATTGTGTATCCGACACTTGCCTTGGAGTCCTTGCTCTTGTTGAGTGCTGCTGCCAGGACCAACGGATGGGACAAGTTGCTGGTTGCGGTTATCTGCTCACTAGCTTGGTTCGTCTTGTTCTTCTTGATGAACTTTGCCAGTCCCAAAATCCTGGGCTTTGGTGACGTTCGTCTCGCGCTCCTTCTCGGCCTCGGCCTCGGTTGGTTTGGCTGGCGATATGTAATTCTTGGATTCTTCGCGGCGAACCTCATCGGAGCCATCGTTGGCGTCACCTTGATTGGGATGAAAAAGATGTCGCGCCGTGAGCCCATTCCCTATGGCGTCTTCCTCGCGGCAGGCACCGCTTTGGCAGTCTTCGCCGGACCGGAGATCATTTCATCACTCAATAACTTTCGTTAGTTCGAAAAGGCGAGTTGCGTTCGACGTCCCTGGCCACCTGATTCGGTCCTGGCGGATCCGAGACCGGGTCGGCCCAGGGCCAACAATTCCTGGCAGGTGCGCAAGCGGGGCAATCAGGGATATCAAGAGTGTGCGGAGGTAAATCCATGGTGGGATGCGCCGGGTGATCGAAGCATGTGAGTTCGGGGTCGGACGGCGTAATACGTTTGAGAGTGACCGTGACTCAAACGATGGACTTCTGTTGGCGGCCTTCCATCTTCGTCATAGACATCTGCCATTTGTGCGCGAATCCAAAGGCGACTCCCGAGAGATCTGAACTATGACGGCACCGATAGCCAATGCCCTCTCAAGTCGCGCCCGTGTCCATTCCTGGCTGGAGCAGCCGCTCTCCAACTTCTGGTGTTGTATTGGGTGGCTCTGTGCGACCGGCGTGTTCTTTGGTTTGACGGGCGTACTCGGTGGGCCGACTGAGGGCGACGTTTCGGAGACCGTCTACGGCACGTGGTCCATTGCGCACGGCAATCTGGCGTGCGTCTACCCGTTGGCACAGGGTCGCCATCTCAATGAGCTAGCCAGTCCGTTTGCCCTGGCAGCGCCGCTGTACCCAATCGTCAGTGCTGGCCTGGCCGCTCTGCTTCGCATCGGTCACGGCGTGGCGTTTCCATCATCGCAACAGTTCGGTCCTCACTGCAACCAAGCGTTTACTGCAATGTTCAATTGGTCGACAAAGTCAGGTGCGATCCTCCCGACGATTCGACTGAGCTACGTCGTCTGGATCGTCCTGATGGTGGGCGTTATCACCGTCCTGCGAGTATCGGGCCGTGGGCGGCGCGGCTGGGAGCCCGCGGCGCTCGTGCTCGTCGCGGCCACGCCACCGGTTCTCATGTGCCTCACGTTCTATTTTCATCCCCAGGACCTCTTGGCGATGGGGCTTTTACTCGCCTCTGTGGCGTGCGTCCTTAGGAAATCCTGGTACTGGGCCGGAGTCTTACTGGGACTCGCGTTTTGCTCCCAGCAGTTCGTGATACTCGTCGGCGCACCCCTTCTCGTCATCGCCCCGGCGAGTCACCGACTCCGGCTCGCTGGATCAGCGCTCCTCGCCGTCGCCATCATTGATGTCCCGCTCATTGTCGCTACCTCGGGTCGAGGGCTAAAGACAGAGCTCTTCGGCTCAAGCCGAGTCGGCAGCGACATTCGATCGACGGGCGGCACCGTTCTGTGGGAGACGGGACTCCACGGCCCGCTTCTTTTCCTTCTCGCTCGAGTGCTGCCCATCGCCGTGGCGATGGTGCTTGCGTGGTGGCTGTCCAAGCGGATGGGGCCGCATCTGCTGGAACCGATTCCGTTGATGTCACTTGTCGCCACTTCCTTGGTACTTCGTCTCGTGTTCGAGGAGAACCTGTTCGGCTACTACTTCATGGCCACGGCGGTCGCTCTCATTGTGCTTGACGCACTCTGTGGACGACTTCGCGGGCCTGTGGTCGCCTGGCTCATATTGGTAACTGCTGCGTTTAACCCCGTCCATTTGGGATTGGTCTCAAACTTGACGTCGTGGTCAACGTCGCTCAACGTCTGGATCCCGACCTTCTTGCTCGGTCTCGTCGTCGCGTCAGTGCTCGTGGATGCCGTTCATCGACGAGTCCGGCTCTACAAGATCCTGCTCGCCGCCGTGATTGCGTTGACGAGTGTGTCGAATCTTTGGGGATTGGTTCGACCTCTCGTGACGATTCCGGGATGGCTGTGGCAACTGATTCTGGTTCCCATTGCCCTCGCGCTAGCCATCAGCCCACTCATCAAATCAATTCCTTCAGACTCGGCTTCTGAGGCGCCGGTGATGGTCTGATCGCGCAGTGAGACCGAGGGTGAATGGAGCGGCTCAATCCGATTGATGAGATTAGTAGACGAACTCCATGCGAAGACCTTCGCTGTCCCACTCTGGCTCCTTCGGAATGCGTCTGGCCGAGTGCCCCCAGACGCGTCGCGCGGTCCATAAGAGTGCCAGCCCGTCGAAGATGTGCTTCTCCGCAATGCCCGGCAGTTCGACCTCGACCACGTTTTCGATGCCTGGAATGTGCGTCACCAACACCTCCCATCGCTCGTCGCGCCCGGCCTCGATCTTCTTCGAACGTTTCATCGAGGCGTCCTGATTCAACTGGAAGAAGCTGAGCTCTGGATGGGCCTCGTAGTAGGTGCGCTGTCGAAAGGGCGACATCTCGTTCGCGACCTCGCGGTAGCGCGGGAGCAACGATTGCGTCACCATATCCAAGTGACTCTCGCTCAACTCGACACTTCCATCGAGGACCGCCCGCGAGGGTGCGTTGTGGATGGATCCACCTCGCCCAAAACCGACGAGCGCGCGAGCCTCGACTTCGCAGGTCCGCGGTCCTGATTCGGGAGTGTCGTGGTAGCCAATCGGCGCGTTGACAACGACGATGTCGAATGCTGGACGTTCGGTAAGGACTTCTAGAAATGACGCAGCGAGCCGGGGCGCCTCCGGGGCAAACGTAGCCCCGTGAATTTTCGCCGGCTGCACCACCCAGCCGTGTGCAGTGGGAGTGATGCCCGCAACAAGGGAGTAAGGGAGTGTTGGACCGCGATGCAGACTCATCGAGTCCTTTATACCTTAATGAACGACCGATCTAGTTGCTCCAGGGTGCGCACCAGTTCTTTCGGGTGAGCCGTGTTCAACATCGCATCCTCATACGAGATGATTTGGTCGACGACGAGCTTCGCGAGACTGCTCTCCATCGTCTGCATACCCTCTGCGGTGTTGGTGAACATGATGTTCTGCAGCTGATTCGAACGCCCCTCGCGAATGAGGTTTCGTACCGAGTGGGTGGCGATGAGGACCTCATACGCCGCGACCAGACCTCCGTCAATGCGAGGGATCAGGCGCTGGGCGATGATCGCGCTCAACGATGCCGCCAATTGCACGCGTGTCTGCTCCTGGCGCCAGGCGGGAAAGACGTCAATTATTCGGTCCACGGCCTGGGGGGCGTCATTCGTGTGCAACGTCGCAAACACGAGGTGGCCGGTCTCGGCCATAGTGAGGGCTATCTGAATCGAGTCAATGTCGCGCATCTCGCCGATGAGCATGACGTCGGGGTCTTCGCGCAGGGCTGAGCGAAGGGCGCGATCGAACGACGGGCTGTCTAGACCCACCTCCCGTTGGCTGACTGCCGAGGTTTTGTGGGTATGCACGTACTCGACGGGATCCTCGATGGTGAGGATGTGACAGGCGCGCGTCTCATTGATGCGATCGACGATAGAAGCCAGCGTCGTCGATTTTCCTGAACCGGTGGGCCCGGTGACAAGCACGAACCCACGAGGCTGTTCCGATACCCAGTTCGCCGCCCACGGGAGGCCAAGCTCTTCGAAGCTCGGAATTCTCGTCGGGATTACACGAAGCGCCAGTGCAGTCTGGCCGCGCTGGGTGAACACGCTGCCTCGAATTCGAGCTTTGTCCCCCCAGGAGAACGAGAAGTCCACATCGAGCCACTCTGCGAGTGTCTCTTTCTGGGCCGGAGTCAGAAGCACGAGTGCGATTTCCTTGATCTCCGCTCCAGTCAGAATCCGAGCGCCCTCCAAGGGTCGAAGCCGTCCATTTACGCGGATTCGGGGAGCAGAATCCCCAGAAAGTAGGAGATCTGTTCCCCCTTGGTCCCAGAGCGCCTGGATCCATGGGTCAATCCCCAGCGTTTGGTCATTGCTCACTGAGACTCACAGTCTTGGTAGTTATCCCTTATGCGATCCGGCGAAAGCGCCGGATCGCATAAGGGAGTTAAATCTTGTGCCTTGATTTAGAGGCCGATGCCGCTGGGGCCACAGGCCGCCGGCCCAAGACCACTTGCACCGTTGTAGATGGCTGTCGCAGACGTCTTGGTGTTCGTCACCGTAAGGATGTACGCACCCGTGGTGCCACTCAACGCGTACGAGTAGCTCGTCGCGTTTGGCCACGACTGGATGAATGGACCACCATCAGTGGTGCCAGTCAGCAGCCCAGACGTCGCCAGGTCGTTCGGGTTGAGAGCGTTCCACGCCGCGAGTGCGGTGGAAACGGTCGCTCCGTCAGCCTGGCACGCAGCCAATTGGCTCTTTCCCGTGATGCCGCCCAAGGCGAAGATCACGACCGCGGCCAGAATGCCGAGCACCACGATAACGATGAGGAGTTCGATTAGTGTAAAACCGTCGATCTCCCCAGCTTCCCGGCGGCGCTTCAGCCGTTGGTAAGTTGAAATCATACTATTACTCCCTTAATTTCCTAGTGGGCGTACCGACATTCGGAGACTCCCCATTTTTTGGCCGCAATCATGCTCAGTTCAAGACGGCTGAGGCAAATTCTAACCCAATTCTTAAGTGAATACAAAATATTCATGCCCATGAAGCGAACAATACCGTGTCAAAACTCCTGATAAGGAGGCTTGAGAATTAAGACCTTCGAAAAATTTGGACCTGGTTGACCACTCCAACGACCATCTTAACTTACGCAAATGTAATTCTACTTTTATTTAATTCAAGTTAGTGAACATTCGTCGGCCAATGTTATGAATTCGCCATCACGTCCGGAGTCCAAGAAGTGGCTTCTGCCGCGTTCACTCACTGTTTGGCACATGCGTACAGAGCACTGCGACGCTGGGAGTTCCCCCTCGTCGCAGTACTAGATAAGGCCGCGTCTGCAAGCTCGGTCGCTAACTGCCGGCCACTTTGCCCCGAGACATCCCTGTTCGTCGAATTCCCTCTGGTTGACGCAACTCGGCTCGGCGATCAGGCACAACAGCGAAACGAGGTCGTCAAGCAATGCGTGTTGGAAACTCTCGGTCGACTCATTGTGCGAGTCAAAACTCCACATCAGTCCAGTCGCGTATTCAGCGAACTGCGTAAATTGCTTAACCGTTCACGTTTATGGCGTTTGTAATGGCGGTGAGGGATCTCGTGCTATCCGTCGCCGTTATCGTGCAGGATCCGCTGAATGTCCTCGTGACCTTGGCTCCATTAAACGTGGCGACGCCGCCCGAGCCAGTCGCCGTCAGCGTTCCGGACAAAGAGCAGTTCGGACTAGTCGTGGTCAGTGTTATGACGTCGGTGGCTCCGGTGTTGCCCGCCGTTTCTACGTTGCCGTAGGTATCTTCGATCGAGACCGCAAAACTGGCCATGGTGCTGCCACTGGTCGCTGGGCTGGTGGGGGTCGGTGTCCACGCGATTTGAGCCGGCGTCGTCGGGGTGACCGTTGTCGCTGGCGCACTTGTTGCGGTGGTGAGGGTCCGCGAGGAGTCCGTGGCGGTCAGGGTGCAGCTTGTTCCCTTGTTGATCGTGGTCGTCTTGAAGGTCGCGACGCCGCCCACCGCAGCGACCGAAACGGTGCCGCCCAGGGTACAGCTTGAGGTGAGGGCGATCGTGTCGGTCGCGCCAGTGCCAGACGTGATCACGTTGCCGCTCGCGTTCTCGACTGAGACGGCGAAGCTTGTGAGGGCGGCTCCGGCCGTCGTGGTAGCCGGAGGCTCAACCGTGAAGACAACCTTGGTCGGTGTAGGTGAGGTGACCGTGGTCGCCGGAGAGCTCGTCGCTGTAGCGAGGGTGCGGGTCGAGTCCGTCGCGGTCAGGGTGCAGCTGCTGCCCGCAGTGATGGTAACTCCGCTGAACGTGGCGACGCCGTTGGAGGCAGTCGCGGTATCGGTTCCGCCGAGCGTGCACCCAATCGAAGCCGTGAGCGCTATTGCGTCGCTCGCGCCGGTGTAGCCCGTCGTCTCCACGTTGCCGTTCGCGTCTTCCACCGACACAGCGAAACTGGCAAGCGTCGCCCCTGTGGTGGCGGTGGCGGGTGGCTCGGTCGTGAAAGCGACTTTGGACGCCGCACCGGGGCCTGACGATCCAGAACCGGCCGAGCCGCCCCAAATCCAAGCGTCGACGGTCGCCTGTTCACCGCAGGTGTCGGTGCAGACGGACGTAAGATACCCCGTCACTTCCCCTTGGGGGTAGTCGTCGTATACAACCTTGACGAAGAGCAGTGGACTGCTCGAACACTGAGTCGCCGAGGCACTGGGGCTGGGTAGGTCTAGAGTGCTCTCTTGGCACACGTAAAAAGACACCGTGCGGGTGCTCCTGGTGAGGAGGGTCGTGGAATTTTGGAATGTGTTGCACCAGACAGCCATCGTGTAGCCGTCAATTGCCGGTGAACCAGTTGTGTTGTTGGGCGCCGCCGGTGTCCAACAGTTGCCCGTCGTGTTCGGGGGCGTTTGCGTCTGGTACGGCGCATAGCGGATGTCCGCGATAGCTATATCCGCGGCGGCGGTCGCCGCATAGGTGCGATCGCTCGCCGTCTGGAAGTGCACCGTATTGTTCAGGTCATTCATGACCCAGCTGGCCAGTGCACCAACCACGAGGCTGATGGCGACGATGTAGACGAGGGCAAGAATCATTGAAGATCCAGCCTCTGATCGCTGAGGAGCGCGCTCGCAAGATCGAGTTCGCCGAGACACAGACCGGAGAGTTCCAGGCCTCGAAACCCGATGAGTTGCGTGCTTCGCCATGACCGTCTAGCCCGTCACCACGGTCGAGGGTGAGCTCGTAGCCGTCGTGATGGTGTGGGTAAAGTCGGTTGCCGTCAAGGTGCAGGTGCCGTCGCTCGTGAATCTGAGGTTGGCGAATGTGGCAACGCCGTTGGCCGCGGCCACGGAGGTCGTGCCGCCCAAGGTGCATCCGCCGTTGGCGGTAAGTCGGATGGTGTCGGTCGCCCCTGTGTTACCGGTCGTTTCTACGTTGCCGTAGGTGTCTTCGACCGAAACCGCAAAGCTGGCGAGAGTGACGTTCCTCGTCGCGGTTGCGGACGGCTCGACCGTGAAGATGACCTTATTGAGTGCGGCCGGACTGATCACTGTCGCCGGGGAGCTGTTCGCCGTGGTGAGGGTCCGCGAGGAGTCGGTCGCGGTCAGGGTGCAACTCGTGCCCTTGGTAATCGTGACCGCGCTGAAGGTGGCTACGCCCGCCACGGCGGTGACGGAGTCGGTGCCGGTCAGGGTGCATGCCGAGGTGAGGGCGATCGTGTCGACCGAGCCGGTGCCCGAGGTGACCACGTTGCCATACTGGTCTTCCACCGAGACCGCAAAGCTGGTGAGCGCCGTGCCGGCCGTGCCCGTCGCGGGCGGCTCGATCGTGAAGGCGACCTTGCTGGCAGTGGTCGCGGTGACTGTCGTCGCCGGGGCGCTCGTGGCCGTGGCAAGGACCCGAGTGGAGTCCGTCGCGGTCAGGGTGCAGGTAGTGCCCGTGTTGATCGTGGCCGCGCTGAAGGTGGCGACGCCCGCCACCGCAGCGACCGAGTCGGTGCCGCCCAGGGTGCAGCTCGAGGTGAGGGTGATCGTGTCAGTCGAGCCGGTGCCGGTCGTGATCACGTTGCCGCTGGAGTCCTCAACGGAGACGCGGAACGTCGTGAGGGTGGCGCCGGCCGTGGTGGTGGCCGGCGGCTCCGTGGTGAAGGCCACTTTGTTCGCCGGTCCCGGGCTCACGACGGTGGCCGGGCTGCTCGTAGCCGTGGTGAGAGTCCGCGAGGAGTCGGTCGCAGTCAGGGTGCAGGAGCCGACGGAAGTGAAGTCAACGTTGGCAAAGGTCGCTTGACCTCCGACTGCTGTTACGGGGTTTGTCCCGCCGAGGCCGCATGACGAGGTAAGGGTGATCGAATCGGTCGAGCCGGTACCCGTGGTGACCACGTTGCCATACTGGTCTTCGACGGACACCACGAAGGTCGTAAGAGCGGTGCCGGCG
The DNA here is from genome assembly GCA_963724865.1 of uncultured Acidimicrobiaceae bacterium. Taxonomy (GTDB): domain Bacteria; phylum Actinomycetota; class Acidimicrobiia; order Acidimicrobiales; family RAAP-2; genus RAAP-2. Next base: position 17,454 of record CAVRWO010000014.1, read on the forward strand.
GTGCCCGTCGCCGGTGGCTCGGTGGTGAAGATCACCTTGTTGGCGGCAGCTGGGCTAATGACTGTTGCTGGGGAGCTGTTCGCCGTGGTCAGGGTCCGCGAGGAGTCCGTCGCGGTCAGCGTGCAGCTACCGGTGCTGGTGATGGTGACCGCGCTGAAGGTGGCTACGCCCGCCACGGCGGTAACGGAGTCGGTGCCGGTCAGGGTGCAGGTCGAGGTGAGGGCGATCGTGTCGACCGAGCCGGTGCCCGAGGTGACCACGTTGCCATACTGGTCTTCCACCGAGACCGCAAAGCTGGTGAGCGCCGTGCCGGCCGTGCCCGTCGCGGGCGGCTCGATCGTGAAGGCGACCTTGCTGGCAGTGGTCGCGGTGACTGTCGTCGCCGGGGCGCTCGTGGCCGTGGCAAGGACCCGAGTGGAGTCCGTCGCGGTCAGGGTGCAGGTCGTGCCCGTGTTGATCGTGGCCGCGCTGAAGGTGGCGACGCCCGCCACCGCAGCGACCGAGTCGGTGCCGCCCAGGGTGCAGCTCGAGGTGAGGGTGATCGTGTCAGTCGAGCCGGTGCCGGTCGTGATCACGTTGCCGCTGGAGTCCTCAACGGAGACGCGGAACGTCGTGAGGGTGGCGCCGGCCGTGGTGGTGGCCGGCGGCTCCGTGGTGAAGGCCACTTTGTTCGCCGGTCCCGGGCTCACGACGGTGGCCGGGCTGCTCGTAGCCGTGGTGAGAGTCCGCGAGGAGTCGGTCGCAGTCAGGGTGCAGGAGCCGACACTCGTAATCGTGACTGCGTTGAATGTGGCCACGCCACCCACTGCGACCACCGAGTCGGTGCCGACCAAGGTGCAGGCCGACGTGAGGGCCACCGTATCGGTCGAACCGGTGCCGGTGGTGACCACGTTGCCGTACTGGTCTTCTACCGAGACCGCGAAGCTGGTGAGCGCCGTCCCGGCTGCCGCCGTCGCGGGCGGCTCGACCGTAAAGACCACCTTGTTGGCCGCGGCCGCGGTGACCGTCGTCGCCGGGGAACTATTGGCCGTGGTCAGGGTGCGCGAGGAGTCGGTCGCAGTCAGGGTGCAGGTCGTCCCCTTGGTGATGGTGACCGCGTTGAAGGTGGCCACGCCACCCACGGCGGCGACCGACTCGGTGCCGGTCAGGGTGCAGCTCGAGGTGATGGCGATCGTGTCAGTTGAGCCGGTGCCCGTCGTGATCAGGTTGCCATACTGATCTTCCACCGAGACGGCGAAGCTGGTGAGCGCAGTGCCGGCAGTCGCCGTCGCTGGCGGTTCCACCGTGAAGACGACCTTGCTCGCGCCGGCCGGGCTCACGACCGTAGCCGGGTTGCTTGTGGCCGTGGTGAGGGTGCGCGAGGAGTCGGTCGCGGTCAGGGTGCAGGAGCCAGAGCTATTGATCGTGGCCGCGTTGAAGGTGGCCACGCCGCCCACCGCAACCACGGAGTCGGTGCCGCCCAGTGTGCAGCTCGAGGTGAGGGCGATCGTGTCGGTCGAGCCGATGCCAGTGGTGACCACGTTGCCGAACTGGTCTTCCACCGAGACCGCGAAGCTCGTGAGCGCCGTGCCGGCAGTCGCGGTCGCGGGCGGCTCGACCGTGAAGACGACCTTGTTGGCAGCGGCCGGGCTCACGACCGTGGCCGGGGCGCTATTGGCCGTGGCAAGGGTGCGCGAGGAGTCGGTTGCGGTCAGGGTGCACGAGCCAACACTCGTGATCGTGACCGCGTTGAAGGTGGCGACGCCCCCGGTTGCGGTCGCCGTGTCGGTGCCGCCCAGGGTGCAGCTCGAGGTGAGGGCGATCGTGTCGGTCGAACCGGTGCCGGTGGCGATCAGGTTGCCATACTGGTCTTCTACCGAGACCGCGAAGCTGGTCAGGGCAGTGCCTGCCGTGGCGGTCGCCGGTGGCTCGACGGTAAAGACCACCTTGCTGGCGCCGGCCGGGGTCACGACCGTGGCCGGGTTGCTCGTGGCCGTGGTGAGGGTGCGCGAGGAGTCGGTCGCGGTCAGGGTGCAGATCGTGCCCTTGGTGATCGTGACCGCGTTGAAGGTGGCCACGCCACCGACGGCGGCAACGGAGTCCGTGCCCGTCAGGGTGCAGCTCGAGGTGAGGGCGATCGTGTCGGTCGAACCGGTGCCTGTCGTGATCAGGTTGCCATACTGGTCTTCCACCGAGACCGCGAAGCTCGCCAGGGTGGCGCCGGCGGTAGTGCTAGCCGGCGGCTCGACGGTAAAGACGACCTTTTTGGCAGCGGCCGGGCTCACGACCGTGGCCGGGGAGCTCGTGGCCGTGGTGACGGTGCGCGTGGAGTCGGTCGCGGTCAGGGTGCACGCCCAACGCTCGTGATGTCGACGTTGGTGAAGGTGGCCACACCGCCCACGGCGGCGACGGAGTCGGTGCCGCCCAGTGTGCAGGCCGAAGTGAGGGCGATCGTGTCCGTTGCGCCGGTACCGGTAGTGACCACGTTGCCGTAGTGGTCTTCGACCGAGACCGCGAAGCTCGCCAGGGTGGTGCCGGCCGTGGCGGTCGCCGGTGGCTCGACCGTGAAGACGACCTTGTTGGCGGCCGCCGCGGTGACGGTCGTGGCCGGGTTGCTGGTGGCCGTGGTGAGGGTGCGCGAGGAGTCGGTCGCGGTCAGGGTACAGGTCGTGCCCTTGTTGATCGTCACCGCGTTGAAGGTCGCGACGCCTCCCGTGGCGGTCGCCGAATCGGTGCCGCCAAGGGTGCAGGTCGAGGTGAGGGCGATCGTATCGGTCGAACCCGTGCCGGTGGCGATCAGGTTGCCGTACTGGTCCTCGACCGAGACCGCGAAGCTCGCGAGGGTGGCACCCGCGGTGGTAGTGGTGGGTGGCTCGACGGTAAAGACGACCTTGTTGGCGGCAGCCGGGGTGACGGTCGTGGCCGGGTTGCTCGTGGCTGTGGTCATGGTCCGTGAGGAGTCGGTCGCGGTCAGGGTGCAGATCGTGCCCTTGGTGATGGTGACCGCGTTGAAGGTGGCCGCCACCAATAGCGGCGACGGAGTCGGTGCCGCTCAGAGTGCACGTCGAGGTGAGGGCGATCGTGTCGGTTGCGCCCGTGCCCGCCGTGATCACGTTGCCGTACTGGTCTTCCACCGAGACCGCGAAGCTGGCCAGAGTGGCGCCGGCGGTAGTGGTAGCCGGCGGCTCAACGGTGAAGATCACCTTGTTGGGGGCAGCCGCGCTGATCGCCGTGGCCGGGTTGCTCGTTGCCGTGGTCAGGATGCGCGTGGTGTCGGTCGCCGTCAGGGTGTAGCTACCAGGCGTGTCGAAGTAGACCCCGCTAAAGGTTGCCACTCCGGCCACAGCCCAACATTCGTGTAGGTGCCGGCAGCCGAGTTGAACACCCCACCGGCTGGGCCGGTGTGGATAGACAGGGTGATGCCATCGGTTGAGCCGGCACCGGTCGTCACGGTGTTTCCGAACTGGTCTTCGACGGAGACCTTGAACGTCGTGAGGGCCGTGCCGGCGGTCCCTGTCGCAGGCGGCTCGGTTGTGAAGACCACCTTGCTTGGAAGAGCCGGAGTATTGGTCTCAGCGAAGTTGAGCGGATTGGGCGTTGTCGCAGGCGAGGTCACCGCGACGTTGTAGGAGCCCGCCGTGTCGTTTGCGGTGTAGGTGAGCGAGCTCGCAATGCCATTCATGCCCATAACTGCCGTGCAGGATGCCACGGGAGTCCCGCCGGTCGCAAGGCACGTCTCGCCGTTGGAGGCAGCGAGGAAGGTGCCGCTCGCTCCGGACGCGGCAGCGGTAAACGCGACCACGGCACTCCAGACCGGGTTCCCATACCCGTCGGTCACCAGGGCCGACAGCGGGTTCGTAAATACGCCGTCCCCACGGTCGCGGATTGGTTGCCGCCCGCGCAGATGGCGATCTTGCAGGCCCAGCCAACGGTGACGTGAACCTTCACGGGGCTGGCGGCGGCAAAGGGCGTTGTGGTGTTGACCGTCACGGCGCCGACACGCTGGCCCGTCACCGTAATGGTGGACGAACCGCCTGAGGACGTCTGGCCAGAAGGGTGAGCGAACCAACGTCACCCACACCTTTGGCAAAGACCACGCCCGCGCCGCCGGTGGTTTCCGCGTTGCCGAACTGGTCTTCGACGGTCGCGGTGACCGTGCAGGTGCGACCCAAGGCAAGGCTCGTCGGGCAGGTCGTGGTCAGCGCAACCGGACTGGGCGCCGCGGGAACGATGTCGAGTCTCGGAACCCCATTCCGTGGCCGTGGCGACGTTTTCAGCTCCGATGATGGGTTACCCCGAGTTCTCGTCCCCGTAGTACCCGGTGCCAATACCGGTGTTGTTCGCGGGAATCGTCACCGCGCCTGTGGCGCCTGACGTGCCCGAGCTGCCAAGGGCTCCGGCGAAGAAGCCCTTGGTTGAGGTGGACGTCAATGAGAACTGAGTCGCAGAGGCTGGTCGGTGGTTACCCAACGCGTCTTCCAGCTGGAGCGTCGGTCCGACGTTCGCCGTGCTACTCGCCGTTGGGGGATTCGGCGTCGACGTTGAGGTGATCGCGACCTCTGCCGCAGGACCGGGGCCCGTCGGGGAGAAATTCGCGCTCGTTGCGGTGCCGGGGTCCGAAGTCGGCTGAGTCAGTTCGGCAACGACACAGTGAGCTGATAGTGCGTCCCCGCCACGCCACCAAAGGTGCATCCATCCAGGTCACCAACGCCGTCGCCAATCTGCATCGTGTATTCGGGGCAAGTTGAGGGTCCGCCGCTCGCGGCAAAGGCCTGGTCAAGACTGCCGTCGTCACAACGTTGCCGCCCCAGTCTTCGAGCGAGACCACCGGCGGCGTGGTGAAGGGCGAGCCGGCCAGGCCAGCCACAGGTTCGGTCGTGAAGGCGATCTGCGTGGGAACGCCCGGACCCGTCGGCGAGAACAAACTACTCGTCGCCCCGAGAACGGAGCCCGACGTCGCCGTCATGGTGTACTGGGTGCCCACGAGCCCGGCGAAGGTGCAGCCTGTCACATTGACGACCCCGCTCACCGCGTTCAAGCTCGAGCAGTAGGACAGAGTTCCACCTGATGGTGTCAGCGTTATCACCGCGGTTAACAACGTGACGACGTTCCATTTGTGTCCTCAACCGTGACCTGTGGCTGGGTGAGCAGCGTTTGCCCCAACGCGTTGGCGACTGGTTGGCGCGTGAACACAACGCGTAGGTACATCATAAATGAAATGGCTGGCTTGTCGCCGGTGTCAGCGACCCAAAAACGGCCATGGCCATAAGAGTGAGGCCATTACCCGTGGCGGTGCTGTAGCACCCAGTGAACGTGGCAACGCCGTAGTCGTCCGGGGTCGTGGTGATTGCTCCCGAGGAGCACCCCCGAAGCTCCCCGCGCTGATCGCGAGGTCGATAGTCTTCGTCGAGGTGTAGGCGATGTTGCCAAAGGCGTCTTCCATGGTGACCGAGAAGCGGCGAACGGTCCTCGGCGCCGGGACCAGCGGACCGGTGGGCTGCGTCGTAAACACCAGTTCGTCGGGGGGCCAGGTGACGTCACCGAGAGGGTTGCTCGTCACTGGTACGACGGGTATGACGGGTGAGTTCGTACTGCTGCCATTGGCTGTCATGGTGTACGGGGCCGCATTTATATTGCCGTTGCTGGGGTTGTCTGTGATCGCTCCGGCGAACGTGCACGAGGACGGAGCCGTCCACACGCCGTCATTCGCCGCGGTAATGGTGCCGCTGCAGCTTGAAGCAAGGTCTCCGCCCGACGCGGTCAGGGTGATCGTTCCCACCCACGACTGATCGACGGTCCCGGTGGCCGTTAATACTTCCACTACTGGCTCAGTGCTGAACGCGGATCCCGACTGAGCCGCTACCGGCTGGTGATTGGTGGCGAATGCGAGGTAGTCGCCCAATGCGCCGACGGTAATTGGACTACTGGGAGCGGACGTGAGGCTTCCGTCGGTGGCAATGAGCGTGTATGTCCCCTGAAGACTGAGGGTGCAGCCACTGAAGCTAACGATCCCACCCACGCTTTCGTTCCCGACGCAACCCGTCAGAACTCCTCCTGCGGGGCCAGAGGCGATCGAGAGAATCGCCGGAGAGTAGTCAGTAGACACGGGGTCATTGGCGGCGTCCAGCACCTCCACGACGGGTTGTGTAATGAGGGCTGCGCCCGCCTCGCCATAGGTAGTGACGCCGTTCTGGGTGCTGGAGTCCGATGGCTGAGTGGAGAAGATGAGTGAGGTGCCCGGAGCAGATCCCGAGACAGAGTTGGTTGTCGTCAAAGGAAGGGAAAGCTGACCACGAACGTGTTGACGTAGGTCACACCGGTCGAGGTATTGGTTACCGTAACGGTGATCTCTTCGGGATCCCCCGCGTCACACGTTGACGTAAACGCCGTGCCGTTCCACCACTCAACTCCGGTAATCGAGGCGGTGTACGTGTTGCTGTATTGGGCGGGCACGAGGGCAAAGTTGAGTCCCTGCACCATAGAGAGGTAAGTCGTCGTGGTCACTGGGGTCGACTGGCCAGATTGCACGGTGGAACAGGCGAATAGCTGGAGTTGACCTTCAATGTTCGCGATGGCGTTTTGGCTGACGCTCCCTACGACCAGGTCAGCCGTCACCAGACGTCGATGCTCTGCCGACGCCGAAATTGAGGTCGAAAATGCGAGGATGAGCGCCACGGAGGCAAGACTGAGAACCAGTAGTGCTGGGAGCACTTCTACGAGCGTGTCGCCGGCCTCTGAACGGGTACGTGGCGACGCCTCGTGGCGATCGGCTCCTTTGGAAACCCACTGGCGAAAGAGATGTCTCATGACTCGAACAACCCAAGGACAATGCCTTGCAGTCCGTTGGCCTGCATGTTGACGGTCAGGGTGTCGGGTTGAGGAGCGATGACCATGGTGGCACCGTCTTTGTCGTTACCCGTCGTTGAAAACGTGTTGCCGTTAACGGTTCCTGAGCCTTCGCACTCAACCGAGTTATATTTTCCGCCGTTGCTCACGCCACCAGTGGTAAACGGGTAGTCGACGTTGCTGGCACTGATGTAAAAGAGACCCTCTCCAGTCCCGCAGGCGTTTCCCACAGGGTCGGTAGCGGTGTCGACCGAAAGCCCATTGGCCAAGATCGTGAGGGGCGCCGTCGAAGGTGTCGTCGTCCACTTGAGGTACTCCCCACTGTCAGTACTCTCCGCGTCGGCACTGAACAGTTGCCACCCCGTCGCCAACTGGCCAGTCGACGTGACCACGGAAATGCTGCTGAAGGTGATCGTCGTCGCGCCCCCGCCGTTATTGGTGTTGTACAGCGCGGGTTCGCCGGGCACGTCGATGTAGAACGGGACATTCGGCAGCGGCGGCGCGGGGTTCGTTTCCGTGTCGGTGTTGCCTAAGAAGCCTTCCTGATAGGTGGGCAGTACGTGCGGCGCCACCGCTTGCCCTGAGATGCTGAGGCAAAAGTAGAGGGTGTTGCCCCCGCCGACGTTTGCCGACATCTCGAGGCATCCGCCGTTGGTGGCTGCGGTCATGGCGCCACCGGTCACGCTAGAGAAGTCAACGAAGCAAAGATTTCCGGCGTACTCACCCGATCCTGCAGACGCAAAGCTGCAACTCGTCGTCGTCGCCGTTGGGGTTAGCTGAGAGCCCTCATTGCTGGCAGAGGTGGCCGCTGCGGGGGCGGCCACCAGTGTGTAGGCATAGTTACCGGTCGACGCCTCGGTCACGGGCAGGACTATTTGGCTGAACTCAAATGCGGGGATCCAGCCGGACCCGGCCGCCTGGGTGCATGATTCGACGGTTGGACTCCCCACAAAAGCCGTCGCGCAGGTTATGTTAACGACCGGTTCGATCGCGGCCGATACGTCGAACGCGAGCGTCGTTTCGGTGGTAGCGGTGGCGTTGGCGGCCGTATCGCACTGCAGGCGCTCCAACGAGATCGTCGTGCTCGACACGGGAACGATCACGTAGGAGATGACCTCCCCCGGAACCTGATTGGACTGCTCGTTCAACTCCAGGCCCAGGATCTGCCCGGTAATGGTTCCGCACGAGTCAATCTGGGTGCCATTCGTCGTGATGTTGTACGCGCTCTGCACGTCGGTGGCGTAGCTCGCCGCTACGACCTGGGCATCTTCCGTGTCGGTCAGTCTGTTGGAGACACCCGACTGCAAGGAAAAGATCGAGAGCAGTCCGTACGACAGGGCTCCAATGACCACGGGAAGTATGACGAGAACGATGAGGAGCTCGACCAGCGTAAAACCGCCATCATCGTCTCGGCCCTTGCGCCAGCAGTTGCTTCTCGAGCATGACCCACCCCGGCCGAAAGGCTTATGAACTGCCCGGCCGGAGGTTGGGTTGCTCATCCAACTTTCACCTGGTTGTAAATGCCGTACATGGCAGAGATCAGTGCGACGGCCACGAAGCCAA
>CAVRWO010000015.1:0-15122 GCA_963724865.1 uncultured Acidimicrobiaceae bacterium
TTAGGGTGCCGGATCCAACGATTGCGTTAATCACGCCCGCAGCAGATCCGGCGCCGAGGATAGTGAGTGCTTCAATTAAGGACACGGGAACAGTCCCGCCGGCGCACTTCGTTTGCCTAATTCGGACAGTTGTCCACGGAGTCCAATATCAGTGCCCACTAACGGGGGACGCAAAGACGCTAGCCCAGGGGCTGTTGAGACTCCCTCGATACCTGCCTCCACGGGAGCGATTCTTGGTGTGTCGCGGTGAAAGTTGGCAATTCCGGCCCAGGTTTTTTCGCGAAGTTTCGAGGCGGGCGGCATCGCCCGGCATGGCATCCCGTAACTTCGAGTGCTTGACATGCGGCTGACGAAGTTGCCAGAGCATCGCTAAACGGAATGTACGCCTGACCCTTTTGACACACCGTGCAAAGGGTCAGGCATTCGTCGCGCTGGCGATTGAGCTATCAGCTAAAAACTACCTTTCATCAAGATAAAGAGTCGCTCACAATCGCGTCACTCCATGACGGGGGAAAGCTGGCGAGCGTAGCCGCGACATTATCGTCCCCTAGTTAATGATGTTGACAGCCTCGAGTTATCACATTTAGGTTCTGCATGCTCTTCGTCGAAATAATTATCTCGGCGTTGATGAGATGAAAGAGCCCGGGGGGCATCAGTGCAAAGAGTAAATGAGCAGTCGGCTATTGCAACGCAAATTGCCACCTTCGGTCCTATTGCGGCCCTACTCAGTGTGGAGATTCATTCCGACCCTGAACTCTCTCTCGAAGAACGACGGGCCGCCCAGCGCCTGCGGAGCTGGCTCGAATCCGAAGGATTCGTCATCGAGTCACCCGTTGCCGGCCTTGACACCGCCTTTGTGGCTCATCACGGAAGTGGATACCCAAATGTTGCTTACCTACTCGAATACGACGCACTTCCCGAACTTGGTCACGCCTGTGGCCACAATCTGATCGCCGCCGGCGGGGCGCTGGCGGCCATCGCGTTGTGCCGAGCTTTTCCCGACCATTCCGGCACCGTCACCGTTATTGGCACGCCTGGAGAAGAGGCGGGCGGGGGTAAGGTCATCGAGCTTGACCACGGTGTATTCAACGACGTAGACGTGGCGATGATGTTTCATCCGGCCGACCGGACTCTCCTGTGGCGACACGCGCTCGCCGCAGGAGAACTCAATGTCGAGTTTCATGGCAAAGCCGCCCATGCTGCCAAGAATCCAGAAGAGGGTCGCAATGCACTGGCGGCCATGCTGCTCTTCTTCAACGCAACAGATGCCTTGCGCCAGCACATTGGCGATAAGGCACGTATACACGGGATCATTACCAACGGAGGCACGGCCCCTAATGTGGTGCCCGACTTTACTGCGGCCGAAATGCTGGTACGTGACTCGACATCGATTAAGGCTGAGGCTCTCATCGAGCGAGTCAAGCAGTGTGCCGAGGGCGCAGCACTAGCGACGGGCACGACCGCTTCACTATCGCAACCCCGTCCGCTCTATTCCGAGAGGAAGAACAACAAGGCCATGGCGTACCGTCTCGCCGACTACCTCGAGGAGTTGGGCGTTGCCTTTGAAGAACCTAACTCGGCAACTCCCGCGGGATCTTCGGATATAGGTAACGTCAGCCTGGTAGTACCGACCATCCACCCCTATCTTCAGGTAGCTCCGAGGGGAACACCCAGCCATTCAAAGGTGTTTCAAGAGTTCACCGGCGGTTCCGAAGCTCAAGCAAGCATGCTGCAGATGGCCGAGGCCCTGGCCAACCTCGGTGCCGACGCACTCATGGACCCGGCTCTTATGGAAAAAATTCGACTCGAATTCGACGAGAGCGAACCCGATGTCGTTGGCGGCATGCACTCAGCATTGACCAGGAAGCCGCAGACGTCTGGCGAGAAGTCCCCATTGGAAAACGAATCACCGACCCGGAGGTCAGCGCAATGAGCCAGGAATCACAGACCAATATTCAGTTCGCGAAGCGGCTGGGGGGAAAGCCTCTGGCACACGAGGGGCGACGCTTGAGATATCAGCGCCTGACCGTGATGGTCAGTGCGCTTGTAGCCACGAGTATGACGTTGCTTCTCGCCATTCCGTCCACCGGTGCCACCGCCGCGACAACGTCACTTGCGAAGAACGCGACTCTCGCCAAGGAAGTGCCAGCCAAGTATCACGGCACCATTACGGTCGCGAATTCGGCATTCCCGCCGTACGACTTCGTTTCCAGCTCGAACGCATTCTCGGGGATCGACCCGGACCTGTTCAAGTACATGGGTGAGTTGCTCGGTGTCGACTTCAAGTTCGAACTGGTGAATTTCAACACCGTCATACCCGGGATAGAGAATGGTCGCTACGACACTTCCTCACCGCTCGGCGACTTCAAGGATCGAGAAGGGGCGGTCCACTTCGTGGACTACGCCGTCGGTGTCTCATCGGTCCTCGTCGCGTCGAATAGCTCGTTCCGGCCGAAGACCGTCGCCGGTCTCTGTGATAACGGCATTGGCTACGAATCGGGCGCCGCGGAGAGCCAGGTAATTTCAGAGATCGATAAGATATGTAAGTCAAAAGGGAAGGCCGACATCTCCGAGCACTCATTCCCGAACGAGCCAGCCGAGTACGCCGCATTGAGCAGTGGCCGGATCCAGGGTGTGCTCGCGGACGCGGCGTCCAACGGCTACACGGCCGTGCACGCCAATGGCGACTTCGTCAATCTGAAGGTCACTGGCGGCGCGTCGCTCGCGGGCTGGGGAGCGACCTTTGGCATTGTCGTGTCCAAGAACTCCGGCACCCTCGGCGAAGCGATGGTGGGCGCGATCAAGATACTCGAGAGCGACGGGCTGTACAACAAGGTATTCACCAAATGGGGCGCGCAGGATGAGGAGCTCACTCAGGCCAAGGTCATGATCGATGGTGGTACACCAGGAAGCTAATGAACGCTCTCGGAGATGCTTTGATATCTCCGAGAAGTCGCCCAACACGGACGACCAGGTCAATATGGATATTGAAGAACTCCGAGCGAATCCCCTTTACCCTGTGCCAGTTCACCGGCAGAGTGGTAGTCAGTTAGCCGGAAGCAGACGGACGATCAGACTCCTCGAGTCCAGAACGTTGGCTCGGAGCACGACTATTGCGCGGTCCCATCTCGGTCGACGACAGTCATGCGAACGCGGCTACTTGGCCTTTAGCGAAGGGGGGGCTCAGTGAACCTGGAAAACCGAAGCCCGGTGCGGCGTCGTGCCCGTTTGCTTGGTCCACGTAGCGAAGATGTGCAGCCGGTAGCGCAGGCGGGGTCGCCGATGTTGCCCCTCACTCCCAGGCGCGCGCGGGGGCGTTGGTGGGCGGCGGGAGTGATTCTCGTCCTATTGGCGATGCTCGGGCATTCTCTGGTCACCAATCCTCGCTTTCAGTGGAGGATCATCGGAAGGTATTTATTCTCGTCACCCGTCCTGCACGGGCTTCTCCTTACCCTCGAACTCACCGTGACGGCCATGGCGGTAGGTATCGCCCTGGGGACCGTCTTGGCGCTGATGAGAATGTCGGCGAATCCCATCCTTCGTAGTGTCAGCCGCGCCTACATCTGGCTGTTCCGAGGCGTGCCGCTACTGGTGCAGATTCTTATCTGGTTCAACTTGGCTTCGCTCTATCCGCGCCTCGGTCTCGGGATCCCGTTCGGACCAGTGTTCATTTCTGCGAGCTCGAACACGATCATTGCTACCTACACGGCCGCACTGCTTGGGCTCGGTCTGCACGAAGCGGCGTACATGGCCGAGATCATCAGGGCCGGTGTCATTTCCGTAGACGATGGTCAGCACGACGCGGCGGCGGCGCTCGGAATGTCCAAGGGTCAGGCGATGCGTCGAGTCGTTCTCCCTCAGGCAATGCGCGTCATCATCCCGCCCACTGGCAACGAGCTCATCTCGACCGTGAAGTCAACGTCGATCGTCAGCGTTATTTCCCTGGCCGAGCTCCTGTATTCAGTGCAGATCATCTACTCGCAGAATTTTGAAACCATTCCGCTGCTAATGGTCGCGAGCATCTGGTATCTCGCGGTGATCGGGGTGCTCAGCGTGGGTCAGGGGTTCCTCGAGCAGAAGTACGCGCGTGGGCGCTCCAAGCGTCCCACGAGCCTCCGCGCACGACTCGGACTTGGCGGCGACACAGAGACACCCGAGTTGCTGATCGAGGGCGTAGCCAAGCGGAGCACACTGTGAACGGCAGCGAAATGACGGGATCCCTCACTCCGGGCTTCACCGATGCGACCGCTGCTGCATCGACTGCGGCGGTCATCCTGGAAGGTACGAGGAAGAGCTACGGCGGCACCGAGGTCCTGCGCGGCGTAGACATGACCGTTGCGTTTGGAGAGGTGGTGTGCGTTATCGGCCCGTCCGGTTCGGGCAAGACCACATTGCTTCGCTGCATCAATCACCTGGAGCGTCTCGACGCCGGACGAATCTTCGTCGCCCGAGAACTGATTGGCTATGAACAGAAGGGCGAACGGTACGTCGAACGCTCTGACAGAGCGATTGCCCGTCAGCGACAGCTGACCGGCATGGTCTTTCAACGCTTCAATCTTTTCCCGCACCGGACGGTCCTGGACAACCTCATCCTCGCCCCGATACACGTACAGGGAAAACCGCGGGCCGAGGCAATCGAGCGCGGGCGGGAGCTACTCGCGCGAGTTGGCCTCAGCGGACGCGAGGACACGTGGCCAGAAGAGCTCTCGGGCGGCCAGCAGCAGCGCGTGGCGATTGCCCGGGCGCTGGCCATGGACCCGGCGGTAATGCTCTTCGACGAACCGACTTCGGCGCTCGACCCCGAGCTAGTGGGCGAGGTGCTGACGGTGATGCGCGATCTCGCCGACCGGGGCATGACCATGGTCGTGGTCACTCACGAGATGGCCTTCGCCAAAGAGGTGGCCGACCGCGTGGTGTTCATGGACGCAGGCTGCATTGTCGAAGAGGGCCCGGCAAAGGCGGTCATCGAGCGGCCACAGCATGAACGGACCAAGGCATTTCTCAGGAGGTTCACCTAGTGCACAAGTCCGGAGAAGAACGAGGCATCGAGAGGAGCACGGATGAGTACACGAGGTAGCGCGTCACGAGATGGGTATCGGGCATACGGCTACCTGGGCGATGGTGCAGACGGCGACACGATCCCGCTCGTCCCGGAGTTCGACCGCGTTTCGAGCAGCGCGCCCACGTTGGACGCGGCGCAAGAAGAGCGGGTCGAGCGCCTGATGCGCGTAAGCCCGATAATTTCGGCGCACGACCATCCGACGATTCGGCCCGCCGATCCGGCGGACTTCGTCGCATATCGGCGGCGTGGTCGAGATGTCACCGGTTATGCAGGCATTGCGTCGTCCGGGGTCGACGTCTTCTTTGACGGGATGATGAACGGCACTGCTTTCATCACGTCGACATCCGGGTGGAAGTGGACCGACATCGTCCACGACATCGGTATGCGACTCTGTGACCTTGCCCACCAGGACGTGATACGGCCCGTATTTCGCGTCGCGGACATCGGGGAACTGAAAGCGACGTCGCGGGTTGGTCTGGTCCTGGCACTCGAAGCGGCAACACCAATCGAGAACGAACTTGATCGACTTGATGTGCTGTTTGGACTGGGCGTTCGTTCGATCGGCTTGACGTACAGCTCCGCCAACGCACTCGGGTCAGGACTCGCCGAAGAATCCGACGCGGGTCTTACGCACTTCGGCCGGGCTGCGGTGCACCGCATGAATCAACTGGGTCTACTGATCGACCTCGCCCACACCGGGGATCGCACGTCGCTGGACGCTATCGAGGCGAGCGAGCACCCGGTCGTCATCAGCCACGCGGGTGCGCGGGCACTTTGGAACAGCAATCGCATGAAGCCCGATGACGTAATCAAAGCGTGCTGCGAAAGTGGGGGCGTCATCGGCATTGAGGCGGCCCCGCATACGACGATCACGCGCGATCGCCGAGAGCACAGCCTGGAATCGGTGATGGAACACTTTGAGTACTGTGCGAATCTCGTGGGGATTCAACACGTGGCGTTCGGTCCTGACACCCATTTCGGCGACCACGTCGCCTGGCACGAAGCGTTTGCCGGGGCGCTCAGTGTCGGTGAAGAACCAGAAGATCTTGTGCATCCTTCGGTCGAGTTCGTCGACGGCATTGAAAATCCTCACGAGGGCCTGCGCAACGTTGCTCGCTGGCTCGTCGGCCACGGTTACGATGACGCTCAAATAGTTTCCGTATTGGGCGGGAACCTTCTACGGGTGATCGAACAGGTGTGGCCGAGTTGAATGCAGTGAAGACGACAGGGCCAGAGTCGCTTCCACGCGGAGTCGCCATCTGGTTCCCTAGGCGGTCATTTGCGTGACGGTCTTTGTGGACCTCAAAGGAGCCCCCGAACGTTGTGTCGTGTTCACTCCGTCCCCGCTTGCCGAACTCGTTGCCGTGCTGCACGCCATCGGGCACCCCGAACACCACGTCCGTTTACGGCCCTGGGTGCTTCAAGTGGCTCGTCGCTTGCCGCCAGCACTAGCTGAGAGCTGTCGGAACTACAGCCCCCTCTGGGGTGTGTATCGCACGAGGTATCTGCTGCCGATGAGTCTCGAGCATCCTCGTTCGCTCGAGGCGGAGTTACGTGAGATCGAGAACCTCGATCTCGACACCTTTATCCGCTTTACGGCCTATGCGATTCGTGGCGGATATTCGGGTGAACCGCTCAGTGATGTCGTCGGAAATCCAGACCGGCAAGCCAGCGTGTTTCGACGAGGAAAGGCTCGATCGTCCGAGGCAGGTGCGCTCGCCGTTGAGCTGTTCGACGACCCCCAGAAAGTGCGAGCCGGACTCGTTCAACTGATAGGTGATTTCGACGAGTGCATCTTCGATGAGCACTGGAAGGCGGTCGCTGATGAACTGTCTTCAGACGTGGCATGGCGGCGTCAACTCGAACAGCAACAGGGAACGGCCTCGGCGCTGGCGTCGGTCAGTTCGTCCTCGTGGGTAGACGAGCGTCATGGCCAAGTGAGCTTCGACCAGTTCCATCATGGGATGATCACTCTTCGGACTCAGTCGTTGATCGCGATTCCATCGGCTGTCTCTTGGCCGCACCTACTCATTAAGCACGAGGCCGGCTGGCCCGCGGTCATCCAATACCCCGTACCAGCAAGCAGAGAGAGCGAACAGCAGGTAGCAACCGAGGCAATTCGACAACGGCTCGTTGTGCTTTCCGATCCAACGCGATTACGGCTCTGTCGCGAATTGGTCAACGCGTCGCTCACCACGACTGAGATCGCCGAGCGTTGGAACATGCCGGCGCCCCAGATCTCGCGCCACCTCCACGCCCTTCGCTCGAGCGGTCTTGTACAGGCGCGACGTTCGGGCAATAAAGTCTTTTACAGCCTCGAACTGAACGCGATCGCCAAGCTTGGCGCCGATTTGCTGGTTTCGCTTCTCCGCTGAGGCAGCCTTGCCAAAGCGGCCTCAATGTCTCGAATCGCGCAGCGCAGGGTGCGAATCGGAAATTCTGCACGCAAATTTCATTTAGCAACGCCGTCAGCGGCGCCAACAATGTAAGGACTCAGCGGCAATTTTCAGCGAACAAGAAGCGGTACAGGTTAGTCAAACTTGGATGTCAGAAAATGCATGGAATTAGGAAATATGGGCATGACTGCAAAGGGTCATGAAGGTCGCATTGCGATCTTCGGGGATTAGTCGTCACTGCTGATCATTAAAGCTTGTTGCCAGCTTGCGACTGTTGCGGTACGGCGATGAGTTCGCGTTACGATCACGAACAGGTGTCCGTCGATCTGATTTCAATTCGTAATGCTGCAAATCATCTTGAGTCTTGAGGATTGGCGCATGGGCGCGCCTACGAAATCTCTCGTGGCCTAATCCAAAACCGTCTCATGTTCAACTCCGTGACTTGCCGTGCCTCTCTCCCCGTAGCTCTGCTCTGAGCAGCATGTGCACCACCACGGCGGAATTGACCAAATCAGTCGCCGTTGCTTTGAGGTCGTCCAAAGCGGGCCGCAGTTCTGGGACTGGTCGAGGGCTAGTCATGTCTTGACTTTTACGAATCAGATCCAAACTGTCGGCAACGCTCGAAAACTGAACACTTTCGACGGTGAAAAGTGAACACCTGAAAATGGAGGGTGATCACTTTGGAAGACTGGGCAATTATTCGAAGGTTGGCGGCAGAGGGAATACCCAAAGCGCGCATCGCTGAACGGTTGGGTATCTCTCGAACAACCGTGACAAAGGCGGTGCGCTCGACGGACCCGCCGAACTATGAACGAACCGCCAAGGCGACGTCCTTCGTCACCTTCGAGCCCCGGGTGAGGATGCTCCTCGAGGAGTTCCCCGACATGCCGGGCAGCGTGCTCGCCGAACGCGTCGAGTGGACCGGGTCGATGACCTGGTTCCGCGAGAACGTGGCGCGCCTTCGCCCCGACTATCGCAAGATCGACCCGGCCGATCGACTCACGTGGGACCCGGGTGACGCGGCCCAGTGTGATCTGTGGTTCCCCCCGAGGAAGATCCCCTTGGAGGACGGCACCTCGCGGCTCCTGCCGGTGCTCGTGATCACGGCCGCCCACTCGCGTTACGTGCTCGCGCGCATGATCCCGACGCGCACCACCGAGGACCTCTTGCTCGGCACCTGGGAGCTCTTGAACGAGCTCGGTCGGGTGCCGCGGCGACTGCTCTGGGACAACGAGGGCGGCATCGGGAGGGGACGTCGCCACGCCGAGGGCGTCGACTCCTTCATGGGCACCCTGGCGACAACACTGGTCACGCTGCCCCCGAGGGACCCCGAGTCCAAGGGAATCGTCGAACGGCGCAACGGCCACTTCGAGACCTCCTTCATGCCCGGACGAGACTTCACGTCACCCGCCGACTTCAACGCGCAGTTCACACAGTGGTTGGGCCGCGCCAACGCTCGCGTCGTGCGAACGACGCGAGCCGCACCCCGCGACCGACTCGACGTCGACCTCGCGGCCATGCGCCCACTGCCCCCTCGACCGCTGCACCTGGGTTGGCACCAGCGCGTGCGACTGCCGCGCGACTACTACGTGCGCTTAGACACCAACGACTACTCGGTCGATCCCACCGCCATTGGTCGTCTCGTCGACGTCTCGGGCGACTTAGAGCGCGTGCGGGTGCGCGTCGAGGGACGCCTGGTCGCCGAGCACACTCGCGTGTGGGCCCGAGGTCTGACGTTGAGCGACGAGGCTCACGTTGCGCACGCGGCGTTGCTGCGCCGAGAGTTCCAACGTCCTCGGGTTAGTCACGGTGACGACCTCACGCGCGACCTCGCCGACTACGACCGGGCCTTTGGACTGACGGGAGAAGCGCGATGACCCAGAGCGATTCGACCAAGGAGATCTCCTACCTGGCTGCGGCCTTGAAGGCTCCGCGCGTCGCCGAAGCGGCGTCGCGTCTCGCGACCCAGGCTCGCGACGCCAACTGGTCCTTCGAGGACTACCTGGCTGCGGTGTTGGAGCGCGAGGTGAGTGCGCGCCAAGCTTCGGGAGCGGAGCTGCGCATCCGCGCCGCCGGCCTGCCCACGCGCAAGAGCCTCGAGGACTTCGACTTCGAGGTCCAACACAGCGTTCGAGGCGCCGTCGCGGCGTTGGCGTCGGGGGCCTATCTGCACGAGGCGCGCAACGTTGTCCTGCTCGGACCGCCGGGGACCGGCAAGACCCACCTCGCGATCGGACTCGCGATCGCGGCCGCGCGACAAGGACACCGCGTCCTGTTCGCCTCGGCGAGCGACTGGGTCGCTCGCTTGAGCGAGGCCCACCAGCGCGGACGACTCGCGGCGGAACTCGCGCGCCTGCGTCGTTATCCACTCCTCGTCGTCGACGAAGTGGGCTATTTGCCGTTCGAGCAAGAGGCCGCCAACTTGTTCTTCCAGCTCGTCTCGTCGCGTTACGAACACGCCTCGATCGTGCTCACGAGCAACCTGCCCTTCTCGAGTTGGGGCGGCGTGTTCGGGGACCAGGTGGTCGCGGCCGCGATGATCGACCGCATCGTGCATCACGCCGACGTGCTCACCCTCAAGGGCGCTAGCTACCGACTGAGAGGACGAGGTGTTGACAGCTTGCCGAGCGTGGTGTTGACCACCGACGACAAGAGTTAGAGTGTCCGCAACTGTTCACTTTTCGAGCGTTGCAAGTGTCTAGTTTTCGAGCGTCGTCCACACAAACTTCCGATTGCAAACTGATAAGCGGTAACGGCACGTCCAAAGGCGTCCGCGGCGATCATCACGTCGTCAGAAGCGAAAAGTGAGACTTGGGCTACGTCAACGTCGCTCATCGGAGGCAACTGCGGCTCCGGTAGCGTAGCAACCCTCAGCACATTGAGGTTCCATTTTGAGGTCTATTTGATATCCTGAGAGGCCAATATTGCTGAAAACCCTTTTATTTCTAGTGGGCCGCCCGGGTCTCGATCCCGGCACCTTGGGATTCGTTTGTGAGCGGTCAGGACCGTCCCTGAAAGTACAAATCTGCTGGTCACAAGAGGTAGGTCGTTCGCCGACGTTCTCTGAGATTCTCCCGAGTCTGAACTCTTGGCTGGACGAATGGCTAGCCCCGATCATTCATGAAGTGGCGGCGAACCGTCTGCTTCTCCGATTTTGAATGGCTGGCGTTGCGGGGAGACGATCGACGTGCTGTTGATTGTCGTCGAGGGTTCTCGACTCAGATTTTGACCATGCAAAATGACTCGCGAGCGGCAATTAGACGGAGCGAACCCCTCGTGGGTCACCTGAGCCGAACGTAGTTCGCCTCAGGTGAGTAGCTCAATACGTTGATAGGCGCTGAGGAGTTGTCGTGCCGTGGGCCAGCCCTCCAGCAGACGAACGACGACGCGTCGAGCACTATGCACGATTCGTCCCGGCGCGTGAAAGATCTCCCAGCGAAGCGCCTTCGGCCGCGCGTCGCGCCAGTGGCCGTCGAGACACAACAGCTGGAACCACCGCACGAGGTCACCGGCCATCGCGACGGTCATCAGCCAGCTGGCATTGGCCTCGAAGCTCGTGAATGGAAAGCGAGTGAGACCCGACTCCTTTAGTCGTTGGATGTGGTCCTCGACGTGAGCGTGGGCTCGCATGGTGAGATCGAGCTCTGCGGGGTCGCCCTCGCAGTCGGTGTAAAAGCCCCAGTAACGAAACTCGTCGCTGGGAAAGAGACTGCGCTGAGCGCCGGGGTGGAGCGGTTCGCGTCGCACGATGCAGCGCGTGCCGCTGGGCATTTTCCGCAGCTTTCGGTGGTAGTCGGTCACCTCGCAGACCGCGGCGCCTGGTCGCAGCTCACCGCCCTGGGTTCGTGAGGGTTGCCAGAGATCCTCGCGAGCCGCGACCGTGTAAATGGCGCTCTGTAATTGGGCATTGGCGCGTGCGGTGACGAAGAAGTTGACGCGTCGCGCCCGGCACGCCGCCAAGAATTCGTAGGTGCAGCCCGCGTTGTCGGCGCGCGCGATGACCTGGCGAGCCGGTGGCAACTCGTCACCGACGCCGTGGCCAGCGCTCAGTGACCCGGGCAGTTGGGCGAGGGCCGCGTCTAAGACCTCGACGTGATCGGCCGCGTTGTGGGCGGTGGCGTTACCCGGGCGAAGCGTGTGGCCGAGCGTCTCGCCCGTGAGGTCGGAGAAGCAGAACAGCGGGTGAAAACCGAACCCGCCTTTGTAAGTCGACGCGGCCTTCTCCTTGGACTCGGCGAGCCCCATCACGAGTGTCGCGTCGAAGTCGAGGATCACGGGGCCACTCGCGGTGTCGACCTTCGTCCAGATCTTCTCGCGCACGTCTGCCAATGCGCGGGCCAGCGCGGCGCGCTGGTCGGCATCGAACTCGTGAAAGGTGCGATAGACCGTCGAGTCGGAGGGAACATTGCCGAAGAGGTCGCGCTGCGCACGCAGGTGCTCCACGTCGGCGCAGCTCTCACCACCACCGGCGAGCACGAGGGCCATCTGCGCGAGCACCTTGCCCCGGTCGTGGCGCGGGGCTCGCTCACCCGCAGGTTCAATGCATGACGAGAGTGCTGATCCGAGTCCTAAGGAGTCAGCCAAACTACCGAGTGCGTGTAGTCCGACGTGCGCGACAACACCCTGTCCGCCGGATTCCACTCTCACGCGATTGGTTGAAGTACTGTTCATCTGAGAAGTGCCCTTCGTGTTGCGATTCTGGTTGTCTTAGCAACTCCAGTTTCTCTTGCGCGGAGGGCATTTTCACGTATTGCGAGAGATGAGTTCGGACGAACTTATGAATGATCGGGGCTAGTGAACTTCTCGTACAAGGGAATAGCCAATGTTCGATACGAGAACGTGAGCGGAGAGGTGACAGAACTCTTTCGCGGAATGAATCCAACGTCTGAGCAGCGCTCCGCTTAAAGGTCTATGACACAAAGTGCATTGTGTGTGAATCACTCGATACACCGTGGAAGTTTTGTCCACTTCAGGCATGGCTGCAACTGCTTTCCATTAATCGGGGGAGCACGCGCCCGAATCGGAAAGGCTTCATCGCGGCGCGCACCTGCCGCCCGCTATCCTTCGCTCATGTCGGTGTGGAGCAACGAGATCAAGT
Organism: uncultured Acidimicrobiaceae bacterium; assembly: GCA_963724865.1. Taxonomy (GTDB): domain Bacteria; phylum Actinomycetota; class Acidimicrobiia; order Acidimicrobiales; family RAAP-2; genus RAAP-2. The sequence goes on from CAVRWO010000015.1 coordinate 12,557, forward strand.
GCGACGTTGACGAATGCTCGACGAAGACCATCCGCCCTCCAGAGAAGTACTCGCCGAGCGGATTCGTCCACGAAGACGCGGTGCGAATCTGGGCGCGAGCTCGGGGTTGGACGTCACGAGATGGCGTAGATCGCTGCCCAGAGCACTCGAAATAAACGCGGCTAGATCACCATCGTGTCGTCGTCTTTGCGATTCAGTCGACCCGGTACGCCTCTCACTTCGTCGTAGTAGACGATTGTGGCGATGATTGAGAGCACCATCGCCAAAGCCGACGCTCCCGCTCCCCAGCCGGAGGTTGCACTGACGCTGATGAGGTGGCGTCCTGACGGAGAGGCGAACGTTCCCGTCCAGGGTCGGATCTGAAAGAACGTCGCAACGGAGAGAATGACGTACGTAATCGTGATCCCCTCAAGCATTACGAGCCAGAAGAGCGGATTGCGCAAGTTGTCATGCCTCAGCAGAAATATGCCGCGATCGAGAAGTAGCAACCCGCACGCAATCATCAGGTACCCTCCGATCCTGATCGGCCCCGTTCCAAGTCCGACCGGCGACGAGATGAAGCCGTCGTACAGCGCAGACGTTTTCCCCACATGAGGAATGAATTGGGCCCAGCCGACAAGCGCCGAGACGATCATGAGTACCCCGCAAAGCGTCAACAGCCCCCACTCGTGCTCGGCGAGTTGCTTCACGGCATTTACCCTCCCAAGTGCGCCCAACACCAAAGCATCGCCTAGTTCTGGGCGAGAAGCAACTATCCGCGGTTCCGAATTTCGTCGGGACAGATTTTTGCCAGTCGGAGTATGTACCTGACGTGAGCGTACGAATCTCCGAGGCGGAAATCACGTGAGCAGATCACGCATCCCGGAAGACGTCGCCGTTGCGGAAATGCGAGCTGGGGACTTTGAGCCCGTTGTGCCGTACCCAGGCGCTAAGACACCGTGGCGGTCGAGGTGCACGCGCTGCGGGAAATTCAGCACTCCGCGACTGAGCAACGTCCGGGCGGGGAATAGATGTCAACTCTGTTCGAGTAGGAGAGGAGGAATCAACGGTTCCTTCGCCGAGCCCGCTGTTGCCACAATGCGCGCGGCCGGATTCGAGCCACTCGAGCCGTACATCGGTTCGACCAAACCATGGAGGTGTCGTCGTCTTTCGGATGGCGCGGAATTAACACTCCGATACGTGAACATCAAGCCTGTCGCTTCACCGCAGGAACCGGATGAAGCGATCGCCACCATGCTGTCCATCGGATTCGATCCGCTCGAACCGTACCCCGGCAGTCACAAGCCGTGGAAGTCGCTGCGTCTAGCAGACGGCGCGGAATGCTCGCCTCGCTACTGCGATGTGAGACCGGTGTCTTCTCAGAAGAACGCTGGAGTTGCCATCGCCGCGATGCGCGAGGCTGGGTATGAACCGATTGATCCGTATCCAGGAAATCGCGCCTTGTGGCGCTGTCAGTGCATGGTGTGCGGCAGTGAGGTCACGCCGCGATACCTCAATGTCAAGGCCGGGTATCGATGCCGGGTGTGCAATCCACCGGGGAACCCTATGCCTTCTGAGGTTGCCATTGCCGCGATGCGCGCTGCCGGCTTCGAACCATTGGAGCCGTACCCAGGGAGTGAAACTCCGTGGCCCTGTCGGTGCACAACGTGTCAACGAGAAAGCACGCCGAGACTGGTCTCTGCGAAGGCGGGGCATGGCTGCCGATTTTGCAATCATCCTGGGCGGCGAACCTCAAACGAAAATGCTGCCGGTGCTATGCGCGCGGCGGGCTTCGAACCTCTGGAGAACTACCCGAACGCGAAGAACCCCTGGCGCTGTCGCTGCATGTCGTGCGGAACAGAGAGACGTTCAGATTTCAAAGTCTGAAGAAGAGCGGAATCCGTTGCAAAGAGTGCGGACAATCTGGCGGGGCAAGACGTTCACCTCGGTCGAATTAACGCCATCGCATTCGCCTGACCGAGACCGGCTTCCAATGCCCGCTTTGCGACGATGCGCCCGACGTCACCGGTTGAAAGGGCAGTGCTCGATACTCGCTTGTCCGACCAGGGGATCGACGCAAACATTGGCTCGTTTTCACGCCGCCGCCGGAGCTCGTGCCAAGACTTCATCGCGGCGAGTGGCTCTTCGTCTTCGTGGAGAGTGACCGTCTTGCTGAACTTCGGAGAGCGACCGAGGATCTTCACCGTCGCGTCGTACTCACCAAACTCGATGTGCCGCCAACGCAGGATGACGAGCCTGCTTGGCCGCAGACCGCCGTCGTAACCGAGCCAGATCAAGGCCTTGTCGCGGACCCCTCGAGGCGAGGTTTCGTCGATTGACGCGGTGAGGTGCTCGATCTCATCTCGAGTGAAGTGGCGTTGCGGTCGCCGCGGCTTCTTCAGATCGTCGTCGAGCCGAATCTCGGCGAGCACGGCAAGCACCGCGGGATCGCGAGATGGGTCTCGCCAACCAGATTTCAGCAGCGAAGATCTGATTGCCCAGTACGCGAGGTTGGCGCTGGCTGCGCTCAAAGCACCGCCGGACGGGTCGACCAGCCAGAGCAAGACTCGGCGAGGGCGGTGCGGAC
>CAVRWO010000016.1:0-228868 GCA_963724865.1 uncultured Acidimicrobiaceae bacterium
CTGCTCTCTGAGGGGCTCGTCGGCGTCTCGTGCCGCCGCGTTGATGAGAAGTGCGCCGCCTACGTCTTCGAATCGTCGCGCGAACAAAGTGAAAGGTCCATACCGACGTGAGCATCACCATTGAGAAGGTCGACCTCTATCGCGTGCGCATGCCGCTCGTGCACGAGTTCGAGACCAGTTCCCACAAGAAGGCTTCATCGAGCACATCTTGGTGCGCGCCACCGACTCGTCGGGTCTTGTCGGGTGGGGCGAGTGCGCCAGTCCCGCCGACCCCTATTTCTGCTACGAGAGCACCGATACCTGCTGGCTGATTCTGCGGCGCTATCTCGTGCCCTCCGTGCTTGGCGAACCGTGGGACTCACCCGATGAGGCGTACCGCATCGCTGAGATCAAAGGCAACCCCTTCGCGCGCGCGTCCATCGACATGGCCTGCTGGGATCTCTACAGCCAGCACCTCGGTCTGCCACTCGCGAACGCTCTTGGGGGAACGGCTGAGACCATTGATTCGGGAGTGAGCCTCGGCATCGAGCCATCGATTGACGTGTTGTTGAAGGCGGTCGCCGGTCACGTTGACGAGGGATACAAGCGAGTGAAGCTGAAGATCGCCCCGGGCTGGGAGATCGAGCCGGTTCGTCAAGTGCGCGATGCCTTTCCCGACATCGCGCTGCAGGTCGACGCGAACGGCGGCTTTGAGCCATCAGCAGCGAGTTCGGAGGTTTTTGAAGAGCTCGACGACTTCGGGCTCTTAATGATCGAGCAGCCCTTCGAAGAAGATGAACTGCTCGCGCACGCGGCGCTACAGCGTCGACTTGAGACGCCCGTGTGCCTGGATGAGAGCATTTCGTCGGCGCCAGCGGTCAGCACTGCCCTCGAACTTGAGGCGTGCCGCATCGTCAACATCAAGGTCTCGCGACTCGGCGGACTCGGAAAGGCCCGCGAAGTGCACGACCTGTGTTTTGACGCCGGTATTCCCGTCTGGTGCGGCGGAATGCACGAATTTGGAGTTGGGCGTGCGGCGAACATCGCAGTGGCGAGCTTGCCGGGGTTCACGTACCCAAGTGACATTTCGGGCTCGAAGAAGTACTACGAACAGGATGTCGTTGTCCCCGAAATCGTCGCCAAAGGTGGCCAGGTGCAGGTTCCTCACGAAGTTCCCGGCATCGGCTACGAGGTGCATCTTGAGCACGTGGAGAAGTACCTAGTGAATCAGACGTCCCTCTATGCGAAGTCGCTCTACGCGAGTTCGCCGCAGCCCTACAAGGAGTAATCGTGCGAGTACTGATATCAGCGGACATGGAGGGCGTCACAGGGGTGACCTTCCCAGAAGACTGTGAGTACGGAGCACCGCGGTGGCAAGAGGCGCGGCACCTTCTCATGAGCGACGTCAACGCCGCTGTGGAGGGCTTCTTCCGCGCGGGTGCTACCGAAGTCGTGATCAACGACGCGCACTCGACGAAGCGCAACCTCATACTGGAACAGCTGGACGAGCGGGCGAGTGCGATCATCGGCCGACACAAGCCACTCGGGATGATGCAGGGGCTCGAAACGTGCGACGTGGTCGCTTTTCTCGGCTATCACACGGGAGCGGGCCGCCAAGGCATCCTCTCCCACACGTATATAGGAGAGACCATTCTCGACGTGCAACTCAATGGGGAGCACGTCAACGAGGGCCGGATGAACGCATTGCTTGCGGCCGAGTTCGGAAAGTCGGTGGTGCTCATCACGGGCGATGACTTGACGTGCGACGACTCGAAGCAGTGGGCGCCCCGCGCGGAACGCGTCGCGGTGAAGACCTGCGTCGATCGCTACACCGCACGCTGCCTCGCGCCAGCGACGACGGCGCCGCTCATCACTGAGGCCGCCGAACGGGCGTTGGGTCAAGCGATCGACGTGGTACGAACTGACGGACCCTTCACCTACGAGGTCACCTTTGACGCTGTGAATCCGGCGAACGCGTGCAGTGCGATACCAGGCGTGAGGGAGTCTGGAGAGCGGAGCGTCACCTTCACGATGCCGACGATGTTCGAGGCAATCAGATGCTTCAAGGTTGTCTCCGTGCTTGCGAGCTCCTCAGTCGAGCCTGAGTATGGTTAAAGCTTTCGACACGATCCCCGAGCTTGCTGCGTTCAAGGGTTCAGCCGACGTGTTTCGTGAGCGCGCGATTGCCCGCTTGGGCGAGCTCGTCGAACTGGAATCTCCTTCCGGGGACGTTGCGAAACTCGATGCACTTCGCGACAATCTCGGCAACAAGTGGGAGTCGCTCGGACTCAACGTTCGTACGGAGAGTGGCATCGCAGGCGACCATCTCGTCGCCTCATCCGTGCTGACGTCGAGCACGCCCGGAGGACACCTCCTCTTTGTCGCCCACTACGACACGGTGTGGTCGTTCGGCGAGCTTGCACGACAGCCGTTCGTCATCGATGGCGACCGCGCGAGCGGGCCCGGGGTCTTCGACATGAAGGCGAGCCTGGTTGCCTTCGAGATCGCCCAGCTCATTCTCGGAGAGACGGGCGCCACACCCACCCGCGACTATCGTCTCGTCTGCATCGCCGACGAGGAGGTCTCGAGCGTCGACGGACGTCGCGTGGTGCTGGAGCAGGCTGAAGGAGCCTTCGCTGTCTTGGGACTCGAACCGCCGCACCCCGACGGAGGATTCAAGAATGGTCGGCGCGGTGTGGCGCGCGTCCTCTTGAAGGTGTCAGGACGTGAGGCGCACTCGGGCCTCGACGCGGCGAAGGGTGTGTCCGCGATCGACGAGCTGGTTGATCAACTCATCGCGATGCGCCACGCGCTACCGACTGCCGATGACGCCGGATGCAACGTTGGCCGCATCACCGGCGGCACGCGAGCCAACGTCATCGCCGGCGAAGCGCAAGCAGAGATCGGGTTTCGCTTCACAACGCACGCGACTGAACGCGCGCTGCTCAACGCCGTCGAGTCCCTGGCACCGCTACGCGAGGGGGCGACCATCGAACGACGTGTCGTAGCGCACCGCCCGGCGTGGGAACCATCCACTGACACATCGCTCGTTGAACACGTGCTTGCGACTAGCGCGGCGCTCGGTGACGTCACCAACGCCAGGCCCGCGAACGGAGCGGGCGACACGAACTTCACCGGATCGATTGGTATTCCCACGCTTGACGGACTCGGTCCGCGGGGAACGGGTGCTCACGCGCGCGGCGAACGTGTGGATCTCGACTCCATGCTTCGTCGCGCCGAGCTCTACGCGGCACTCGTCTGCGCGCCGTTGCAGGCGCCTGCGTCGTAACTGGGGCTTACCGAAAAAGTGTTGGGAATGAATATCGCCGTTTTCTGCAAAGCGGCACGTAACTGTCACGTTGTTATCAAATACACACATACACCCACAACACCGGGCACGTCGCCCATATGCTGGTGACGGGTTGGAGAGGGGGCTGGTAATGCTGCCGACTGAGCGTCGCTTGAAGATTCTTAAAGAGATTCAGATTGGCGGTCTCGTCAGCGCGGATCGGCTCGGCGAGCTGTTCAACGTGTCGCTCGAGACCGTGCGGCGCGATCTGCGCGACCTTGAGCGAGAAGGACTCTTGCAGCGGGTCTATGGCGGAGCCGTCGGGCCCGAGGTTCGCACGACTGAGGTTGCGTTCGAACAGCGTCGCATCGAGCACCGAGACCGCAAGCGCCTGATCGCCGAGACCGCCGTCGCGATGGTCCAGTCCGGAGAGACCATCTTCATTGACGCCGGGTCAACGTGTTTGGAGTTCGCTCGGGCGCTAGCGTCCGACTGGTCCGGCCGAATCATCACCAATTCGTTGCTGGTGGCAGTTGAACTTTCGTCGAGACTAAACGCCGAAGTGATCCTGACGGGCGGTCAGGTGCGCAGTGGCAACCTCTCGTGCAGTGGACCGTACGGATTGGCGCTGCACGAAGAGTTCTACGTCGCCCAAGCGTTCGTCGGTGCGGGGGGAGTACACCCCGACGCCGGCCTCACCGACTATCACCCCGGTGAGGGATCGTTGCGCCGTCTCTGGCTGAAGCGCGCAGCAGCGTTCTATGTGCTCGCCGATTCAGGCAAGCTGGGTGTCATTGCGCCGTACTGGGTCGCCCCGCTCGAAGACTTGACCGCGTTGGTGACCGACGCGGAGGAACGAAGCGAGGTGCTCGATCACCTGCGAACAGGCTCTACTGAGGTCATCGTGGCTACGCCACGAACGGCGAAGAAGTTACCCGGTGATCCGCATCGATCAGCACGCAGTCATGCGTCCGCCGTTTCCGCGACCTAGACGTGATCGCGCAAGCCTCACGATGAATGTAACGGGTGTCTAGGTGACGTCAGGCTCGGCGCTCGGCGAACCGATCGAGTGCAAACGCTGAGAGATCGATCGCAGATTTGCCGTCGGTTACCCACTGCGCGAGCGACTCGCCGATGGCGGCCGAGTGCTTGAAGCCATGGCCGGAACACGGCGATGCGAGCAGGACGTCGGGGCGCTCAGGATGCTTGTCGATGATGAACTGATGATCGGGCGTGACGGTGTAAAGACATGGGGCGCTCTTGACAACACTCGAGCCGAGAGGAAGTCGCCCCTTCACGCATTCGTCGAACATGCGTTGGGATTCCTCAAGCGTGACCTCGGTGAGGGGGTCGTCGGGATCACAGCTCACCTCGTACTGCTCGGTCGCAACCTTGAGCCCTCCGTTCTGGCCGTCAACGGCAGGAAACCCATAGAACATATCTCGATACCGTGAACCGACATCCGCCCATATGAACACGGGCATCCGACCGGGCGTGAGCATCGAGAAGGACGCAGAAGCGTCGAACCAATGAAGCGTCTGTCGATAGACCATGCACGCGGAGGTGATCTCGTCACAGCGGGCGAGACTGCTGATCCAGGGTCCAGCGGTGACGACCACCTGATCGGCGCCGTACACCGCTTGATCGGTATAGACGGTTACGCCATCGTTAACGGGTTCGATGCTGGACACCTTCTCCATGCGTCGGATTCGGGCGCCGTAGCGAGTTGCCAGCTCCAATTGAGCGGCGACAGCGATCTCGGGTCGGACGAAGCCAGCACCTGGCTCGTAGTAGCCACGGTGGGCTTCGGTGACGTTGAACTGCGGAAAGCGAGTGCGCAGTTCTTCGAAGTCAAGTAACTCGTGCTCGATGTCGTAGGTTCGAGCTGCAGCAACTGTCGATGCGAAGAAACCCTCGATCCTGTGATGAGCAGCCGTGGACGATCCTGCGGTCAGAACCAGTCCGCCACAGGCGGTAAACACATCAGCGCCGGTCTCGGTTTCGATCTCTCGCCAGAGCTCGTGGGATCGCAAAACAAGGGGGACGTAAGCCGTGCCTTCGCCGATCGCCTGGCGAGTAATCCGCGTGTCGCCGTGACTGGAACCCAGCGTGTGGGGTGGTGAGAATCTGTCGATACCGACGACATCGACACCGCGCTTGGCGAGTTGATACAAGGTGGCGCTGCCCATGGCGCCAAGCCCTATAACCACCACTTCTGCGCGTTCCACTGGTGGAGAGGCTAGCGACGTTACTGCGATGAGTCCGACGCGCGGAACTGGGCGGGTTCGATGTCTGTCGCGAAACTAGATTACGTTTCAACTGTGCACCGCCCCTGCGAACGGAGTCGAGCGCAGCTGCAACACGACACCAATTCGAAAGGGCGGTTTAAAGGCAATGGCCCCCATTTACGCACCGTATGGAACGTGGACGTCGCCAGTCACCGGCCAGATGTTGGCTGGCAGCGTGGTGCTACTCAGCGATCCGATGTTCGACGGCGACGACGAGTACTGGGTCGAAGGCCGCCCCCAAGAACAAGGCCGTTACGTCGTCGTGAAGCGTGCTGGTGACGGCACTATCTCCGACGTCGTACCGGAAGGATTCTCTACTCGCACACTGGTCCACGAGTACGGAGGCCTGTGCTACACCGTGCGCGATTCGGTGGTGTACTTCTCCAACTACGAGGACCAGCGTCTCTACAGAATCGTTCCGGGCGCGTCGCCACGACCGATCACCGACGAACCACCGGCACCGCGTGCGTGGAGGTACGCACATCCGATCGTGACGCCGGATGGCGCGCATCTGATCTGCGTTCGCGAACGACACGAGGGTGGTGAAGTGATGAACGATCTCGTGCTGTTGTCAGCCGATGGCACCGCACCCCCTCGAGTCATCGCTGAGGGTCACGATTTCTTTGACGCGCCGACCATCTCGATGGACGGCGAACGGCTGGCGTGGATTGCGTGGGACCTTCCTCAGATGTCCTGGGATGGCACCGAACTCCACGAAGCGACGCTGAGCGCTGCCTATGAGGTCATGAACGATCGCACCGTGTGCGGTGGGGTTGACGAGTCGGTGGTGCAGCCGAGGTACGGCGCGAATGGCAAGCTCTACTACCTGTCCGACCGCACAGGTTGGTGGAACCTCTATGTTGACACGCCGGGCGGGGCCGAGGCTCTCGCGGCGAAGAGCGCCGAGTTCACGGGGGTGGGGTGGTTACTCGGAGCCGGTACCTACGCCCCGCTCGATGACGGATCGGTGGTGGTCACCTGGTCCGAACGCGGCTCTGGGCGACTTGGAGTCATCTCGCCCAAAGGTGAAATGAGAGAAGTCCCCGTGCCGTGGTCGGTCTTTACCGCTCTCAAATCCAAACGAGGCCTCGTGCTCGCGCTCGCGGGATCTGCGGAGCAGCCGCTTTCGGTCGTCGAGATCGAGCTCGATTCTGGTCGGTCGTCGGTGTTGCGGGCGAGTCAAGCCAAGTCGATAGACGATGGCTACGTGTCGGTGCCCCAGGCAATCGAGTTCCCCGCAGAGAACAACCTGACTGCCCACGCCTTCTATTACCCGCCGACCAATCGCGACTACGTCGCTCCCGATGGCGAGCTTCCGCCGCTCATCGTCAACATCCATGGTGGCCCAACGGGCGCGTGCTCGATGCTGTTCGACTACTCGACACAGTACTGGACCAGTCGCGGGTTCGCGGTGGTCGACGTCAACTACGGCGGGAGCGGCGGCTTCGGACGTGCGTATCGCGACCGGCTCAAAGGCGCCTGGGGGGTAGTCGACCTCGAGGACGGCGTGAACGCGGCGCGATTCCTCGCCACAACTGGCCGAGCCGACGAGACGAGGCTTCTCATACACGGTGGCAGCGCGGGGGGATACACCACCATGTGCGCGGTGACCTTCAGCGATGCCTTCGCCGGCGGAGCCTCGTACTTCGGGATCAGTGACCTGGGCGCGTGGAACGTGCACACGCACAAATTCGAATCGAGGTACGCCGAGGGACTCGTCGGCCCGTGGCCCGAGCGAGAGGATATCTACGTCGAGCGATCCCCGGCCTTTCACTCGGATCTCATGCACACCCCGGTCATTCTCTTCCAAGGACTTGAGGACAAGATCGTGCCACCTGCGCAGGCCGACATAATGGCCGACGCGTTGCGGAGTCGTAATGTGCCGTTCGCCTACTTGTCATTCGAAGGCGAGCAGCACGGATTTCGACAGGCGAAGAACATCATTCGCAGGGCAGAAGCCGAGCTCTTCTTCTACGGAAAGGTGCTGGGTTTTGAGCCCGCCGACGACATCGATCCTGTCGAGATCGAGAATGAGACGCTCCTGAGTTGACCACTCGCTCGGGACAACCTTTGCCTGAGCAGAATGGCTAGGTGTGGCACATTGCTCCAAAAGCGTTCGCGTCGTGACGTGACGCTCCCTGGAGCAGCGAGAAAATGGGCGAGGAGAATATGGCATCACGCCCCTTCATGTCGCCGAACGTCGGCGCGGTTTGCTCACAGACGTTCGTTGGCGACCCACTGGATTGCCTGGATGGCTTCGGGCGGTGTCCAGCCTCCTTTGTAGACGGGACTGTTGTAGATGTTGCTCTTGTAGCCCATGAAGGTGGAAAGAACGTTCGAGAGGGTGCCGGTAAAGGCTGGGAGATCGCCGCTCGCGAAACGAACTGACTGATCGGCGTCAATGATCCAGAATCCGTCCGAGTGATTGATGTCGTACGACAGCAGGTCATGCGGAGCCATCCAGTCGGTGGGGGCAGGTACCGATTGAGGAACAACCTGCACCGTCCAGCCGAAGAACTTCTCGAGCGACGTCAAGTATGCGTTCTTGTCCCCCTTGCCGATCGGATTCTTCGACGCGAACTCCTTGTTGGTAATGTACGGCGTCGAGGTGGGACCCAGCTCAGTCCAGATCTGAAAGTTTGCGCCGATGAGCTTCGCGTACGCAGCGATACGCGCCAGCGTGTCACGGTACGGGTCGACTGACATCGCCACGACCTCCACGTTGGCGGCCTTGGCGGCGTCCAGCCTTGCCTGGAGCTGCAAGAGATTGCCCGTCGTGAAGGGGCACGTGTCGCCGCACAGTGTCAGGAACGGCACGAGGAAGACCGTCTTGCCTTTCAGCGCTCCGAGCGTCTCGGGCGTGCCATGTTGATCGACGAACTTGGCGTCTTTGACTGAAGCGGGCAGCGCGATGCTGGTCGCGACACCGACCTTCGCGGGAGGTTGCGGATACGTCGTCGCGGACGCGACACCGACGAGGCCGAGTACCGAGAGCGCCGCCGCTAACCCGAGAGGAATAGTGGCGATTTTGCGGTTGATCATGACAGCTCCCCTCAACTACGATGCGTAGTTGAGACTACTACGCGACGTAGTAACTGAGCCGAACTGCGACCTTTCGATTGGCGTCGGAAGTACGATGAGGGTTGAGACGCAGAACGTGAGGAGTGCTTTGGGACTCGGCGACCTGGAGCGCGATGTGATGGAAGTGATGTGGACGAGCCCGGTCTCGGCCCTCACGGTTCGCGATGTGGGCGAATACTTTCCCGATCACGCCTATACGACGATCTTGACCGTGCTCTCGCGCCTCAGCGCAAAGGGCTTCGTTCAGGAGGCTAAGCAAGGCCGTCTCAACACGTTCACCGCGACGGCGTCGAGAGAGGACTACATCACCGGGCTAATCCTGGAGGCTTTGTCGAATACGGAGGACCGACAGGCGGCCCTTGCCCACTTCGCCGAAGCGCTGGCGCCCGGGGACCGGAGTTTCTTTCGCAAGATGTTCACCAGAAAGTCTTCGTCGTGATCACCGCCGTGCTCGCCCTGGCGACGGCGTTGCTCTGTCTCGTGATGTTGCCAGTGATGCTGCGCTCGTGGACTGGGTTTGACCGAAATCCTCGCAGCGGATTGGTGGTGTGGGGAGCGATGTGTGTGGTCGGCTGGTTCAGCGCGGTGGCGCTCTTCCTCGATGTGGGCCTCGGTTATCCGAGCCAGTCAATTCTGCGGACACTGGTGGTCTTTGTTCGACATCTGGGCGACGGCCACCCATTGCGCGGGCTCGGACTCTCAGAAGTGGTGGGACTCTCCGTGGCCTTCGACATCACGGTGTTGATGCTCGGGGCGCTCGTCGTGACGGCAGCGAAGGTGTGGAGCGTTCGATCGCAACAACGAACCGTACTGGACCTGGTCGCAGAAGCTCCCGATTCTCTCGACGGCGTGTGTCTTTTGCGCCACCCCTATCCGATGGCGTACTTTCTCCCCGGCGACGGTGGTCGAGTGGTGCTGAGCACCGGGGCGATTAACGTACTCAGCCCGAGCGAGCTGGACGCAGTAATCGCACACGAGGTTGGTCACCGAAGCGGTCGCCACGGCGCCTTCCTCGTGCCGTTGCAGGTGTTGTCCTCATTCGTGGCGTTCCTTCCGCTCGCTCGCTACGCGCCCAACGTCATGCGCTCATACCTCGAGATGTCTGCGGATGACTATTCGAGGTCTCGCGAATCGAACGGGGCGCTGAAAACGGCGTTGTCAAAAGCAGCCCTTTTTCAGCCCCCGCCACTAGGAGCGCTCAACATTACCGACGACGTTATTGAGCGACGAATTGATCGCCTCGTCGTAGGTCCGGTGTCGACGCGAGGAGTGTGGGCCCCGTTGCTCAGCGCGCTCGTCGCTTCAGGGTTGCTCTGTGGACTCCTGATGAGCCACTAGAGAGCCGCGAGCTCAACTTTTCAGTCTTTCGTCCGACCGAAAGGTTGGCTCACGCGTATTTGAGTCCCGCGGGAAGGCGAAGTGCCCGCTGGTGCGTCGCGGCCTGGAGACTGAGTGCCACGACATGAACGATCATGAAGGCAGTTCCAAGCAGCATCATGACGAGACCGCCGTCGCGCACATCGGCAATGGTGACATTCGACATGTCCATGCCGACGCTTTGCAGCGAGGAAGTGGTCGAGGACCACAGCACCAGTCCCGTGGTGGCGATGACCGGCAGCGCCAGCACGGCGTAGATGACACGCTGCTGGTCGCCGAGGGTCCGACCGGCGCCGTAGATGGGTATCCAGAACCAAATGCCGACGGCGAGGAATGCGGCGAGTTCGACGTCGTGCCCTTCGGGATACTGCATGACCCAGCTCCCGAGCGGCGTGAGGTGAAAGAGCGGGACGAGCACGGTGAAGGCGAAGAACCCGAACGTCGCCATCGGTCGACTCAGGCGAACCGTCGTGGCGCCCGCGAACAACGGCGCAATCAGGAGCACGACGACGATGTGTTCGACCATATGGGAGGGGTAGCTCGACATCGACAGGGCTTGGACGTCAGACGAGAGCAGGAGAACGGTAGCGGCGATGCCGAGGGAGAGGACGTACTTCTGACGCGCAGAGATTCGCGGCCACGCGACGAGAAGTCCGGCGACGCCGATGGCGGCGGCCACGACGCCGACCTCGGTCACGTGCCAGTATCCCCAGCTCGACCACGCCGAGCCTTTGGTGGTCATGCGCATCATGGCGTTGATCATGGCTGACGCACCCTCTGGATGGTGACAGAGGAAGTGGCCCACCTACTTGTCGATCGTCGCCTTCGAGAGTCGCGCACGAGCGCTCGATGTTCCTCGGGCCAGTGCCGCGTCCGGTCGCTCTTATCAATGTGGGACACGCTACATATCCATCGATGACATGCCGAAGTTCAAGTTCCGGGGCGGTTTGACGACCTTCGCCTCGATCGTGACCGACTGCGCCTTGTTGAAATTGCTCCAGGAAACCACCACGGGAATGGTCTCTCCCTTTGTCAGCTTCTCTTTCAGCTGGCGAAGCATTGCTCCTTGGTACTTGTAGCCGAGCTGTTGGGTATGGCCGCCGATGATGAGGATGTTCGCTAGTTCCATCATGGCGTGGTTGCCCTGGCACATGTTGGTGTCGTAGTCGATCATGCTGGTCTTTGTCTCGGGTGACGTTATGGAAAACAGAGAGATGGCGCCCCTTGACTCGTTCACGATGGTCATCGATACCGCCGAGTCTCCATCAGCATTCGCGGCCGTCACCGTGACGTGAGAGATAACGATGCCGCCCTTGGCGGTCGTTGCGGCTGCGGCGAGGGGAGCCCATGGCGCGAGCATCAGCACACCGCAGGCGGCCAGTGGCCAGAGCGCCGAGAGCGACTTCCTCACGAGCGGATACTACCAGCCGTAGTATTCCCGCACCCGGGCGAGCTCTCTGAGCGAGCTCTTGAACTCGCGTTGAAAACGACGTGGAAAGATTCACGTTGCGCGCAAAGAGAGGCTAAAGGTTGAGTGAGTTCGCGGAGAAGCTAACCGAAGTGGCGGGGGTCTTCGCCCACGACGCCCGCGACGTTGACCGAAGCGCGGCGATACCACGCTCGCACTTTGACTCTCTCGCGGCGCTCGGACTGTACGGCGCGTTCGCTCCGATTGAAGTGGGCGGGCTCGGTATGAGTCTCGCGCAACTGAGCGACGTCGTTGAGGAGCTGGCCTCGGCGTGCCTTGCAACCACCTTCGTCTGGATCCAGCACTTTCGCTTGCTCGCAGCAGCACTCGATCCTCACGCGCCAGCGATCGTCGCGAGCCTGCGCGACGAGATCGTGAGCGGACGGGCAAAAGGTGGCGTTGCTCTCACGGGCCTGCAGCCGGGTCCCGCCAAATTGAGGGCCGCACCGGCGCGAGACGGATGGATCCTCGACGGGGAGGCGCCATGGGTGAGTGGGTGGGGCGTCGTGGACTTCCTCGTGGTGGCCGCGCGCGGACCCGACGACACCGTCGTCTCGGTGGTGCTCGACGCCCACGATCATCCGGGACTGGGAGTCACTCGGCGTCATCTCTCTGCGCTCAATGCCAGCGCCACCGTGAAACTGACATTCGACGAACTGTTCGTCGAAGGCGACCGTGAACTCGGGCAGGTGCCGCACGATCCGTCGGCAGAGCGTCCCGAAGGCCTTCGCGTCAACGGATCGTTGGCACTCGGGGTTGCTCGCCGATGCGGCGACGTGATCGGAAGTTCAGCAGTGGATGACGATCTGCGCGATGCGCGGGCCGAGCTTGATGGCGCAAACACCGAGACGATGGCGAGAGCCCGGGCTCGGGCCTGCGAGCTGGCGGTGCGGGCATCGCACGCCCTCGCAGTCTTCCTGGGCAGTTCCTCGGTGCTCGAAGGGAGTATCGCCGAGCGAACGGGCCGCGAGGCGCAGCTGCTCCTGACCTTCGGCTCTCGTCCGCCCATCCGTGACTCCTTGCTCCAATTCTTTGGGGCGCAGGACGCTTCGCCACGGTGACGGCAAGGCTGAGGCGCAGATCGGCCGCCAGCAAGGGCATGAACGAAAAAAGAACCCATTGGGGGACCGCCTGGTTCTCGATCCGGGCGACTTGGATAAAGATCTCGGGTTGAGGGCGAGTCATACTGCGCTAGAACAGGCTGCGCGGGATTCGAAATTCAGAAATAAGCGGAAGGAATCGTTCATGTCGTTCGTATCAATCAATCCAGCCACCGAAGAGATCGTCGCTGAGTATCCGGCGACCACAGATGCTGAGGTCGAGGCAGCCCTCCAGGCATCGGCCAACGCCTTCGAGACCTGGCGACTCACGCCGTTCAAAGATCGCGGGGAGCTCATGGTCAGGGCGGCAGAGATCCTCGAAGAAGAGGTCGACATCGCGGGGGCGTTGTTGACATCAGAGATGGGGAAGACGTTCGTGTCGGCCAAGGGCGAGGTCTTGAAGTGCGCCGCGACAATGAGGTATTTCGCTGAGCACGCCGAAGGATTCCTCGCCGACGAGGTCATTGCATCTGCCGCGTCCTACAGCGGGGTTCGTTACGAACCCCTGGGCACGGTGCTGGCGATCATGCCGTGGAACTTTGCGCTGTGGCAAGCGGTTCGCTTCGCCGCGCCCTCGATCATGGCGGGCAACACGGGGATCTTGAAGCACGCTCACAACGTGCCGGGCTCGGCCGCCTACCTAGAGAGCCTCTTCACGCGCGCCGGTTTCCCTCACGGCGTCTTTCAGAATCTCTTCATCGGCCACAAGGCTCTGTCGTCGATCATCGCCGATGACCGCATTGCCGCCGTCACGTTGACGGGTTCAGAGGGCGCTGGAGCTTCCGTGGGCCGGCTGGCGGGCGAGAACCTGAAGAAGTGCGTCCTTGAGTTGGGCGGATCGGATGCGTTCATCGTGGCGAGTTCCGCGGATATGGAGTTGACCATTCCGAAGGCCGTGACGGCGAGAGTGCAGAATAACGGGCAGAGCTGCATCGCGTCCAAGCGATTCATCGTCGTGAAGGATCGAGCAGACGAGTTCATCGACGGCTTCACGAAAGCGATGAGCGAAGTCGTGGTAGGCGATCCCATGAGCCCCGAGACGGTCGTCGGGCCTCTCGTCAGTGCCGAACAACGCGACCTCATCGACGCTCAAGTCCAAGACTCCGTCGCCAAGGGCGCGACACTGAGAACTGGCGGTGAGAAGATTGGCGACAAGGGTTTCTACTACGCGCCGACGGTACTTACGGATGTGCCGCCAGACTCGCGCGCGGATTGCGAGGAACTGTTCGGCCCGGTTGCTGTGGTCGAGGTCGCGGAGAATCTCTCCGAGGCGATCAAACTTGCCAACGCGACGCCGTGGGGGCTCGGGGGGTCAATATGGGCGACCGACCAAAGCGAAATCGATCAGGCCATCGCTGGCATTGATGCCGGCTTGGTGTTTGCCAACGCCATTGTGGCCTCTACGCCCGAGCTCCCCTTCGGCGGTGTCAAGAAGTCGGGCTACGGGCGAGAGCTGTCGTCGCACGGCATCCGCGAATTCGTCAATGTCAAGACCTTCTACGTCGCGTAAGCGAAAGAGGAGTCGTGTCCTCATTGCCCATGCGGACGGGATCGTGCGGCTCCGAGCCATAAAGTCAGCGTCGGGGCAGAACACTCCTTGACAAGTGCGGAGGCCCTTACTAGCGTTGCAGCCAGATTGTGAAAGTTCCGTAGGTTAATCACAGGTTACCTCGGATGCATGAAAGCAGAGGGGGACTGTGGGCACGACTGTTCGCCGCATCTGCGCGACCATCGCCTCCAAGCACGTAAAAACGAATGGCACGAGATGCTGAAGTACATCGCGCGCCGTATCGGTCAATCGATAGTCGTTCTGCTCGTTGTTGCGCTCATCGTTTTTCTTCTGCTCCACCTTTTCCCAGGGGGGCCGGCGAGGGCGATTCTCGGTGCGCGCGCCACAGCGAGAGAGGTTCACAACTTCAACGTCGCGAACGGATACGACAGGCCGGTTATCATCCAGTACTTCACCTGGATTGATCACATCGTTCGCGGTCGTCTGGGCTTCTCGCAAAAATACAACGAGGCGGTGTCGACCCTCTTTGCGACCGACTTGCCAAAGAGCTTGTTGATCACGGGTCCGGCACTCATCATTGCCCTGCTCATTGCCCTGCCGATGGGCTTATTTCAAGCGTCGCGTCGTAACAAGTTCATCGATCACCTGTTGACTGGCATTTCGCTCGTCTTCTATTCGATGCCAGTGTTCTGGTTGGCGCTCATGCTCATAATGTTCGTTGCCGTCGATGCACATCTGCTGCCCGCTGAGGCGCCCCAAGGATCGAGTGTGAGCCAGATTCTTCAGCATGCGTCGGGACTTATTCTTCCGATCGCCACGTTGTCGCTGTTGCTGATCGCGCTTTTCACTCGCTATCTGAGATCGGCGGCGATCGACAACCTACTCCAGGACTACGTGCGGACCGCAAAGGCAAAGGGCGTGAGTAATAGACGCGTCTTGTGGGGGCACGTATTCAAGAACGCCATGCTCTCAACGGTGACGCTGGTGGGATTGTCGCTGCCTGGCGTCGTGTCAGGCGCGGTAGTGACGGAAACTGTGTTCAACTATCCCGGCGTCGGTTATCTCTTTTGGACCTCCGCCCAGAATCGCGATTATCCCGTCGTGATGGGATTCCTCCTCCTCGTGGGCACGGCCACCGTTCTCGGCTCGCTGCTTGCGGATCTGTCCCTCGTGGCCCTCGATCCTCGGATACGGCTCCAGCGATGAATGCCGTCGGACAGGATTTTCGACAGAATGCGCTGTCGTGGCGGCATTGGCTCGGGGAGTGCGGTAATGGCCCTGCCTTACGAGTTCGTTGGTGACCCAACACCCCAGCTCGAAGAAGTTCGAGAGTCGTCTGACAGGAGCACCTTTCGTCAGGCTTTCTTCGAGAACAAGTTGGCGATCATTGGGGTTGCCCTTCTGATCTTCATCATCCTCTTTTGCTTCATCGGGCCGCTCATCTATCGGACGAATCAAGTGTCGGGCAACATCCTGATCGCCAATGAAGCGCCGAGCTTGAAACACCTGCTCGGGGTCGATGAGAACGGCTACGACCAACTTGGACGCCTGATGGTTGCTGGCCAGGCGTCACTGGAGATCGGTGTCGCGGCAGCCATCCTCGGGACGCTCTTCGGTGTCATCTACGGAGCGATCTCCGGATACTTCGGCGGTCTATTGGATGGCCTGATGATGCGCGTCGTTGACGGAGCGCTGGCCATTCCCTCGCTGTTGCTGCTGATTGTTCTTGCGAGTCTCATTACGCCCAGCGTTCCTCTCCTCATACTGATCGTGAGCGCCTTGGCGTGGTTCGTGCCAGCGCGATTGGTGAGGGCCGAAGGGTTGTCGCTACGTTCGCGCGAGTACGTAGAGGCCGCGCGCATCGTCGGCTCTCGCTCGCCGCGCATCATCATTCGTCACATCATTCCGAACACGGTGGGCACGATCGTGGTGATGCAACATTTCAGGTCGCCGACGCCATTGTCTTGGTGGCGTACCTCAGCTTCCTCGGCTTCGGCGTGCCGCCGCCGGCGACGAACTGGGGGGCCATGCTCTCGAGCGGGCTCGATTACATCATTGCTGGTGAGTGGTGGCTCATCTACGCGCCCGGCGTGGCCATCATCTTGACGGTTGTTGCGTTCAATTTCATCGTGAAGGACTTCGTGACGCCTTCGAGGTTCGTTCGAGGAGTCGCTGAATCTCGGAAATCGGCAAGCTCGCGCTTGACACGATCGCGCGCGCTCAGTAGGGTTACTGTAATTCTCAGGATTTACCGTAGATATTGGGGGAGCATAGGTGAATCGAACAGGAAGTCGGGGGCAAAGTCGGTCCGACGGGCGTGGTTGCGATCGTCGCTCGCAATTGCGTTGTCGGTGTCGGCGCTGTCGGGCGGGCTTATCGCCTTTGGGGCGTCAACGTCGAGCGCGTCGTCGAATTCGACGAACGACGTAACCTTCGCCGAACCCGTAGGACAGATTCCGAACTAGATCTTCCCATTTATCAATCCTGCCAACTTCACCGTCCTCGACCTTTGGCAGTGGGACTGGTCGATGTGGCGGCCTCTCTACTACTTGGGCCAATCGTCGACGCCGAACCTCGACTACTCGAAGTCGATGGCGAACGCACCCGTCTTTAGTGACAACGACTCGGTGATCACCATCACGTTGAAGAATTGGAACTGGTCCGACGGCACGCCGATCACCTCGCGTAACGTGCTGTTTTGGTTCAACCTTATGAAGGTCGAGAAGGACAACTGGTTCAACTACATTCCCGGCACTCTTCCTGACGACGTGAAGTCGGTGAAGATCCTCTCGGAAAAGACGATTCAGTTCACACTGACGAAGAGTTTCAATCCCACCTACTACGCGCAGAATGAACTGCAGGATCTGAGCGTGCTACCTATGGCGTGGGACCGCACCAGGCTCTCGGGTCCGAAAGGTACCGGTTCGACCGTGCCGTCAGGAACAGGCGCCGGGCTGGATATGACGTCCTCGGGGGCGAAGGCTGTCTACAACTTCTTGATCTCCCAGAATTCGAAGCCGTCAACCTACGCTACGAACTGGCTGTGGCAGATCGTCGATGGACCTATATTGCCTCGGGGGCTATCAGACCAACGGCTCGACGACGCTCACGCGCACCCAAGTATGGTGGCCAACAGGCGCAAATCAAAGAAATCACCTTCACGCCGTTCACGTCGCAGTCGAGCGAAGTGACCGCGCTGCTCTCGGGGTCGGTCGACGTGGGCTACACCACGTACGCCGACCTTAAGCAACAGTCCCTGATGTCGAACTACTCGTTGCAGCCCTGGCCAATTTGGGGCAACGACGTGCTGTATCTCAACTTCAATAATCCGACGGACGGTCCGATCTTCCAGCAGCTCTACGTGCGGCAGGCCCTTCAAGAGTTGATCGATCAAAAGACGATCGTGAAGTCCGTGTACAGCGGAATAGCGAATCAGACAATGGGTCCGGTGCCGTTAACCCCAAAGACGCAGTACTTGACCCCTTACATCGCGTCGGATCCTTATCAATACGACCCGAGTGCGGCCGCGGCGCTGCTGACGAGTCACGGATGGAAAGTGGTAACCGGCGGCCGAAACGACCTGCGCCTCACCGGGCTCGGCCGCAAATGAGTGCGGAGCCGGGATCACGGCCGCGAACCGTTGGCCCTTACGATGCAGTTCGCTAATGGCGACGTTCAGTTGCAGACGATGCATTTGGTGGAGAAGACGGACTTCGAGAAGGCGGGCGTAGTACTGACATTGAAGCCAGAAGTCGCCGGCACATTGTTCAGTCCTACCGGACCATGCACATCGAGCCAAGCACTGTGTTCATGGCAGGCGGGTGACTTCTCTGACTGGACACCGTTCCCGTTCCCCACTCCGGCCACGTGGTGCCAGACCGGATCGCTGTATAACTCGGCGGATGCTCGGGACGAGCGGTTTGGAAGTGTCGGCACTCGGGCTTGGGTCGCATGATCTGACGAAGCGAACGCTGAGAATCTCGCGACGAAAGATCTATGCATCTTGTCCGAGCCGGTCACGCCGTACCAGTTGACCGAGGTAGTCAAGGGCCTCAAGGGCGTGTCCCCGCAAGACGTCGAACTGGCGATGTCGCCGGAGTACTGGCACTGGTCGAGTTGAGTCGAGGCCGTGCCCATTGGACGAGTGAAGAACAAGAGAGAGATGGGCTTGAGAATAATTTCACTTAACTTACGGAATTACCGGAGGTTAGGCTCATCTCATTGGACTTTGGCATACGTTGATGGCCCAAACGGCCACCTGCAACGTCACCGCCTAGTAGCACGGAGTATAACCCATGGTTGAAGAGAAGTTTGCTTCGATTAAGGATCAGCCTGCGGGCTCGGAGTTTCTCGCGACTGGCCGACGATTGGCCGAGAGACGTCAAGGTAGGTCGAACGGCGTTCTTCGACCACTTCGGTATGAGCTATCACCGCAGCACCGACCATGGACCGCGATGCCGCCACTGTTCACCGCGTTCAACATCGGGATGAAGGACGGGCCTCGACCAAAGAGGCTCTTATGCGCATCGAGCGGACCTGCTTAGATCGCGGCATCCTACTGCCGGATCACTGGCAGTTCATTCCCGAACGTCGGATGGGGCTTCCCGAAAGAGCAGCGAAGAGCCGCGATGCAAGAGACAGGTCCGGTCCTTTGGGATGAGGATGACTGGATGGATTGGGGCCACTGCACTCCGTGCATGCAGCCTCAAGCTGGCGACAACATGATCGGCGGCCCGGCGAGCATCGAGAACGCTATCGATGCTCTGAGGGCGGGGTCGACTTACATCGGATGCCTCTCGCAGATGACGTGGAAGTGGCCCTACTTTGATGATGACATCGCTCAGCTCTCGCGCTGATCCGCCACGCGGTTCTGAGTGCGGAGCTCGGCGTGACGTCTTCTCGACACTACACGAGCACAGGTCTATGGCCCGTTTCACCACATGAGCAACTCGTCGGTTGGGCGTTGATCGAGCGGCGCATTGCGGATCTCTGCGGCGTGCCGCTGTCGGTGGCGTGGGGCGGTCTTACCAGTCATCCCATCAATAAAAGCGTCGTGACGATTGCCTTGGACATGCTGGACCCGGCCAACATTCCGCCGACCTTCGTCCAGGGCGACACCATCAGTTACACCACGGACATCGAGCGCAATAGCGCGATCTGCTCAGAGGACACGCTCTTCATGTTGGCGGTGCAGTATCGATACAAGACCGGCTCCTCCGCGTTGCCGGTCCCGCTGACCGAGAACCTTCGCGTCCCCACCGCCGACGAGATTGCCCACGTGCAGATCATGGCCCGCGAGATCGAGCGCCGCGTCCCCGAGATCTCTGACCACCTGCGTTGGGACGTGCTTGAAGACAGGGCAACGGCGTTGGCCGCGCGCGGTCAGGTCTACTTCGACCGGGTGATGAACGGACGGCGATGGCGCCTGCGTCATGCGCGATGCAGGTGGTCGTCGCGACGAAGCTTCGGAGAGGGTTAGCGACGCCAGCGGTTTCAGCCGGGGAGGACGTCTACCCGACGGACTTGCTTTCCAGTCGTCCTGAGTTGATCAAGCAGACCACATGATGCCTCCCTCGCTCGCTTGGGAGTATTGGGACGATCGATCTGCATTCGCGGCGAAGAGTGCCATCGGGAAGTCGCTGCGTCACTGTGGCGCACAAGTGGTGGACTGCGGCGTCAACTGCGACCCAGAAGATTTGATTGAAGCGGCGAGACGAGACGACGCGCACGCGATAGTCATCTCCACCCACAACGGTGTTGCCCGCAGCTACGGCGTGCAGCTCGCGTAGCTAAGCCATGATCACGGTCTGTACGTCGAGATGTACATGGGCGGAGTGCTGAATGAGGACTCACCAGAGTCGGACACTCCCGTCGATGCGTCGCGGGAGCTCCAATGCGCTGGGCATCTCGACGCCTGGAAGTATTAACGCGCTTCTCGAGGCCCTTGTATTGAGCGCGAATGTTTCGCCACTATCGGTAGAAAAGGAAGAGTTATGACCAAAACTGTCACATCGGATCAGTATGCGGTACTGGAACCAGCGGTCAAGCAGTTCCTCGCGTCCCAGGTGTTGTTGCATATCGACGGAAAGGATGTGGCGAGCAGCGATGGAGCCACCTTTACGTCGGTGGACCCATCCAGCAGCGAGGTTCTCGCGACAGTCGCTGAGGCGGGCGTGGCTGACGTCGATGCGGCTGTGGCCGCCGCGCGACGGGCCCTGAACGACAAGAGCTGGCGCGACATGGCGCCGCGTGACCGTGCCCAGCTGCTCTTTCGTCTTGCCGACCTCCTCGAGGAGAACGCTGAGGAGTTAGCTCAGCTGGAGTCGTTGGACTCGGGCAAGCCGCTCGCCAACGCGCGCAAGACCGACATACCGCAGAGTGCCGATCACCTGCGATACTTCGCCGGTTGGGCCACCAAGATCGAGGGCTCGACCATTCCCACATCGCAGGGGAATCACTTCGTGTACACGCGTCGCGAGCCGGTGGGCGTCTGTGCGCTCATCGTGCCGTGGAACTATCCGCTCCTTATGGCGTCATGGAAGATCGCCCTGGCCCTGGCCTGTGGGAACACGATCATTTTGAAGCCCGCCGAGCAGACGCCGTTAACCGCCGCTCGACTCGGACAACTCAGCGCCGAGGCGGGTTTTCCTCCCGGCGTCTTCAACGTGCTCCAGGGTCGAGGCGAGGTGAGCGGGTCGCGCGTTAGCTGCACACCGCGGGCATCGACAAGGTGGCGTTTACGGGATCAACGGCCGTCGGACGAGAGATCATGACGGTGGCCGCACGGTCACTGACCAGAGTGTCATTGGAGCTCGGGGGGAAGTCTCCGAACCTTATCTTCGCCGACGCCAATTTGGACGAGGCGATTGGTGGTGCGGGTTGGGGAATCTTCTACAACATGGGTGAAGACTGCTGCGCAGGCAGCAGGATCTTCGTCGAGCGGCCTGTGTTTGACGACGTCGTGAAGGGTCTGGCCGGGCTTGCCAAGTCGATCCCGGTAGGTCCGGGCTTCGACCCGACGAGCAAGATCGGGCCGCTCATCTCGGCGGAGCAACGCACTCGCGTTGACGGGTACGTTCAGGGCGGTGTGAGTGAGGGCGGACGCGTCGAAGCCGGCGGCCGGTGCTCCTGGCGGCGCGCTCGAGGCAGGCTACTACTACGAGCCGACGGTGATCACCGGTCTCGGCAACGACGCCACGATCGCCCAAGAGGAGGTCTTCGGTCCGGTTGTCGTCGTCATCCCCTTCGATAGCGAAGAGGAGGCCATCAACTTGGCCAACGACACGTCGTACGGCCTCGCCTCGGGAGTATGGACCAATGACTTGCGTCGCGCGCACCGCGTCGCGGCTGGCATTCACGCGGGCATGGTGTACGTGAACGACTACGGCCCTTCGGAGCCGCCGCGCCGTTCGGTGGCTATGGAGCGAGCGGCTTCGGCCGTGAACACGGTCGGGCCGCCATCGATCTCTACACCGAAGAGAAGGCTGTCTGGGTCAATCTCGGCTGACGAATGGATCGGCGAGGAGCGAAGCTGAATGAAGGGTGAACGATGACTAGTCAATTGGAAAAAGAGCGTGAACGGCCTGAGGCGTCATCTCTCATCGAAAGAGGTGCTCGAACTCGAACGTGAGTACCTTGTGCAACGGCGCGACCGAGACCGACTTGACGTTCGATCACGGCCGCGGAAGCGTCGTGGTGGACGCTGACGGCCGCGAATACATCGACTTCGCGAGCGGCGTACTGATAACGAACATCGGCCACGCGCACCCTCGAGTCACCGAGGCAATGAACGACGCAACGCGTCGCTCACCGGCTTCCTACAACCTGCCCACCGAACTTCGCGCGACGCTCTGTGAGCGTCTCGCCCACGCGTTACCGGGCGCTCTTCGTCGTAGCGTCTTTTTCTCCGGTGGGGCCGAGGCCATCGACGCCTCAATTCGCCTGGCGCGACAGGTCACCGGCAAGCGTGAAGTGCTGTCATTCAGGGGAGCCTTCCACGGTCGAACATACATGGCTCTGTCAGTGTCGGGGAAACGTGGACTTCGCGTCGGAGTTGGCGACGGGGTGCCGGGCGTTATTCACCTGCCCTATCCCGACCGCGATCGTGACCCGACGAGGCGGCATGGTCGGCTGAGGTGAATCACATCCTGGCGTCGGTGTCGGGTGGCGACGTCGCCGCGATTCTTGGCAGAGCCGTATCAGGGCGCGGGTGGGGTCATCATTCCTCCCGCCTGGTTCTTGCCGCGCCTCGCCGCGTTGGCCGATTCACTCGGGGCGTTGCTCATTGTCGATGAGGTGCAGAGCGGCTTCGGACGCACGGGCTCGCTGTTCGCCGTCGATCAGACGACCGTCGTGCCTGACATTGTTGTTTTCGGCAAGGCGATGGGCAACGGCATGCCCATCGGAGCGCTCGCGACGACCGACTCGGTCTCGCAGAAAGCACGCTACGGAGCCTCTCCAGCACGTTCGGTGGGAACGTGGTCGCGTGTGCGGCGGCGCACGCCGTGCTCGACGCGTTTGAGTATGACGGAGTGCTCGACCAAGGCTCGCGCCCTCAGCGATGCGATTTCGCCGCGTCTGTCCGATCTCGTCGCCGTCCCAGTAGTCGAGCGAGTCAGAATGTGGGGACTCGCAATCGGTATCGAACTGACCGGCGCTGCCGCGAGCGCCTCGTTGGCTTCCTTGGTGGTGAGACATGCGCGCGAGGCAGGGCTTGTCTTATTCCGCCGATTGGTGTCTTTGGGAACGTCTTGCGGGTCGCGCCGGCACTCACCATGGAACAGGATCGGGCGCTCGAAGGTCTCGCCATACTCCGTCAGATACTGGAAAACGTTCCCTCCACGGGGGTGGTTAGTCAGTGACCTGTGAGTTGACTGCAACCGCGCGCTCGATTCTTTCGGGACCGAACGTGGCCGTGCTTGCGTCGTTACTTCCCGACGGATCACCCCAGACCACGGCGGTGTGGATTCATCTAGAAGGTGACCGGCCGATCATCGCGACGACCAAGGACACGTTGAAGTATCGCAATCTCGTGCGCGACTCGCGCGTAGCCCTCACGGTCTTCCTTCGCGACGATCCGTAGTAGAGCTGAATCTCCGCGGGCGAATCACGTCAATCGAAGACGACGGGGAGTACGCAACGCTGAACATGCTCTCGGAGAAGTATTACGGAGTGACGCCGTACCCATATCTCTCCGACAAGCAAGAGTGGGTCAAAATGGTCGTCGGAGTCGACCGAATCCGCTCGAACAAGGAGCTACCCGATGCCTAGAGCAGTCACTCGCCAGTCAGAACCAGCGCCAATTGATGAGCCGTTAGGGCCCGGCACGACCATCATCGGCGAGTTCAGCCGCATCACCGGGATTCGGCCTTCTGTGCTGCGCGATTGGGAACTGCACGGCATCGTGACGCTGGCGCGCACAGGATCCCACCGACGTTATAGCGAGAAGGATCTCGTGAGAGTGAAGGCCGCACAACGCCTTCGCAGTCGAAATTTCAATCCCTCGGCGATCGCCGAAATGCTGGGGCCAAACGATGCCCCAGAGGACGGCGGCGACGTCCGTCTGAAGATTGGCCCGACGTTGCGCGACGCGCGCAAGGTCGCCCGCCTGACGCTCGTCGAGGTCGCGGCTCGTGTCGACTGTTCACCGTCGCACCTGTCGAGCGTGGAGCGCGGCGCTTCAACACCGAGCATGTCGCTGCTACACCGAGTAGCGGAGATCTAAGGCATCGACGTGGCCAACGTGTTCGGAGCGTTTACCGACGTGGGACCCGTACAGACAAAGGCGTTTGAAGCTGCCCTTACGTGTCGGATGAAGGTGCGCTGCGGGTGTGGAGCGTGGCTCGCACTGCATCGATTTGCGCTGACATCTACGAAGCCGAACCCGGAGCGGGTTCGCATGGCTCGTATCGACATGAGGGCGAGGAGTACATCTTCGTGTTTGAAGGAGAGTTCGACGTCATCCTCGAGGGGCACGGCACCTACCACCTTGGTGCGGGTGAAGCGTTGAGCTTCTCGTCGAGCATTCCTCACGAGTGGAGCAACGACGGCAGCGCGCCAGTTCGAATGCTGTGGACCAACACGCACCCCGAATTGAAGGCGAATTCGTGCGCACTATCGAGTGCCGAGTGACGAACGTCTGGTGTGCAGCTCAAGAACGAAACAGCGAGTGAAGGGATGAGATGACCGAGGCTTAACGAAAACGGTGGCGGAGGACGTGGCCGCTGGCCTTCGTCGTCACGGGGTGGAGATTGTCTTTGCCCAGAGCATTCCTTCGGCGCTGCTGTTGGCCACGCCGAAGTTCGGCATTCGACAGGTGAGCTACCGAACCGAAAACGCGGGCGGGGCGATGGCGGACGGCTACGCCCGTCTGTCGGGCAAACCTGGGATCGTGTGCGCGCAGAACGGACCTGCAGCCACCCTGTTGGTCGCGCCACTCGCCGAGGCGCTGAAGGCGTCGGTTCCGGTCATCGCGTTGGTTCAAGATGTCGGGGCAGCGACAAGGGGGCGCAATGCCTTCCAAGAGATAGATCACTTTCAACTCTTCGCCGGTTCACGAAGACAATCTTGCGACTGGACGATCCCGCGCGCGTCGACGATCTCCTCGACGCCGCCTTTACGTCGGCGTGTTCGGGGCGACCTGGGCCTGTCGTCCTGCTGTTGCCCAAGGAACTCTTATCTACGGCATCGGGTTCGGAGTACGTTCGGACCGCCTCGCTCGGGCATTTCCCTCTCGATCGTACGCGTCCCGACGCCGATCGGTTGGCCAAGGTCGCCGCACTCTTGGCGAACGCCGAGCGGCCGCTGGTCGTGGCCGGAGGAGGCGTTCACTTGTCCGGGGCGTCAGCGCAGGTAGCGGCGATCCAAGAGCAGTTGTCCATTCCCGTAGGCACCACCAATATGGGTAAGGGCGCTGTCGACGAGCGTCATGAACTGTCCTTAGGCGTCATCGGCAATGCCATGGGCACCAACTCGCGGACGCATTTTCTGCGAGAGTTCGTAAATCAGGCCGACGGGGTCCTCCTCGTGGGAACGCGAACCAACGAAAACGGAACCGATGCGTGGCGCGTTTTCGGCGACGACACGCGATTCGTTCACCTCGACGTCGACAGCATCGAAATCGGTCGGAACTATGAATCACTACGACTCGTCGGCGACGCAAAACTTGGCCTCGCCGATCTGCTGGAAGCGACGCGCGGCCTCGATCTGGCAAAGCGATCGAGGGAGCGGGCCCAGGTAGTGGCCGAGATCGCAGAAGCCCATCGGCTCTATCGAGATCAAGCGGGTCCCAAAACAACGTCAAACGAATCGCCGATTCGCCCGAACGCGTGATGAGCGAACTTGATCAACTACTCACCGACGACATGATCGTGGTGACGGACGCCAGCTACTCAACGCTGTGGATGACCAACTACATCACGAGCCAGAAGGTGGGCCAACGGTTCGTTTCACCGCGGGGCCTGGCTGGACTTGGTTGGGGGCTGCCTCTGGCCCTCGGCGCCAAGCTCGCTCGGCCCGAGGCACGGGTGATTTGTCTCGTGGGCGATGGTGGATTCGCGCACGTGTGGTCGGAGCTCGAGACAGCGGTGCGCTCTCATATCCCTCTCACCTTGGTGCTTTTCAACAACGGGATACTGGGCTTTCAAAAGCACGCGGAACTGTACTCATTCGGGGCACACACGACGGCCATCAATTTTGCGCCGGTTGACCATACGATGATCGCTCAAAGCGTGCGGAGCCCAGGGCGTGCGGGTTGATGATCCGGGCGAATTGAGCGACGTGCTGGCGAAGGCCCTCGAGAGTGACGAAGTCACCTTGATCGAAGTAATGACGACTCCCGATGCCTATCCTCCGATCACGCTATGGGAGGGGCACGATGCCCAGTTGCTCGGAGTTTCATAGATCCTCACGCTTCTGGGTAATCGCCCAAGCATCAAGAAGTGATCGGTAATGGTTGAACGATTCCGCATCGCGGTGCTACCGGGTGACGGCATCGGTCCCGAGGTCATTGGTGAAGCTTGCCGCGTGCTCGAACGGGTGGCCGAACTCGACGGACGCTTCGAGTTTCAGCTGTCCAACTTCGAGTGGGGGAGCGAGTACTACCTGCGAACGGGGCGGATGATGCCCGACGACGGCATTGAACGACTCAGTCGCTTCGATAGCATCCTGTTAGGCGCCGTCGGCGATCCTCGAGTTCCTGACGAGATGACGCTCTGGGGACTGCTCCTTCCTATTCGCCAGACTTTCCATCAATACGTCAACCTGCGGCCCATTCGCCTGCTGCCGGGCCTCGAGACGCCGTTGGCCGGGCGTACGTCGAAGGATCTCAACATGGTGATCGTGCGCGAGAACTCCGAGGGGGAGTACGCGGGCAAGGGCGCATTCTTGCAAGAGGGAACCGCCGAAGAAATGGCATTGCAGATTGCGGTCTTCTCACGCCGAGGCGTGGTGAGAGTGCTGCGTTACGCCTTTGAGCTGGCACGGCGACGCGGTGTCACCGTCACCAGCGTGAGTAAAGCCAACGCACTCAACTTCTCTGGAGTGTTTTGGGACCGAATGCTCGACGAGGTGGAAGGCGACTACCCCGACGTCACGTGTCGTCGTCTACTCGTTGACGCGGCCGCGCTGCACATGGTCCTTGACCCGGGACGCTTTGGCGTAATCGTTGGTTCCAATCTCTTTGGGGACATTCTCTCTGATCTCGGTGCCGCGCTGGTCGGCGGGCTAGGACTTGCACCGAGCGCGAATCTCAACCCCGAGCGGGACTATCCCTCGATGTTCGAACCGGTCCACGGGTCTGCGCCAGACATTGTCGGTCGGGGAGTGGCCAATCCATTCGCCTCGATCTGGGCTGCGGGCATGATGCTGAGTCATCTCGGTTACCCCGAATGGGAGGAATCAATTGTCGACGCCATCGAGGACGTACTGCGTGATGGCTCGGTGGGTACGCCCGACTTGGGAGGTACTGCCACGACATGTGAGGTAACTGACGCGCTACTCAAAGTGTTGGTAACTCCTTTAGAGGTTGCCTAGTCGTGACCAACGTTCTCGAAGTCGAGCATCTGCAAACCGAGTTCCACCTACGCCACGGCAACGTTCGCGCCGTTGACGACGTGTCGTTCACCGTCGCCGAGGGCGAGTGCGTCGGGATTGTCGGCGAGTCGGGATGTGGCAAGAGCACCACAGGACTTTCGATTATGAGGCTCCTCCCCAATGTCGGTCACATCGTTGGCGGAAGCGTCCGACTGAACGACCGCGATCTGGCGTCGCTCGAGGAAAAGGAGATGGAGCGGGTCCGTGGGAACGAAGTGTCGATGATTTTTCAAGATCCCATGACATCGCTCAATCCCACCTTGACCATTGGCCATCAGATCGCCGAGGGTGTGCGCATTCACCGCGGGGCATCATCGAAAGAAGCCATGAACCGAGCTCTGGAAGTGCTCACGACCGTGGGAATGCCTCGACCGGCCGAGCGACTGAAGTACTACCCGCATCAACTGTCGGGCGGACTACGCCAGCGCGTGATGATCGCCATGGCGCTTGCCTGCGAACCGAAGCTGCTGATCGCCGACGAGCCTACGACCGCGCTTGACGTGACGATCCAAGCCCAGATTCTCAATCTGCTCGACGAACTCCGAGAAAAGCTCAATATGGCAATCATTCTCATTACTCACGACATGGGGGTGATCGCCGGGAGAACTGATCGTGTGCTCGTCATGTACGGCGGGAAGATCGTTGAGGGAGCGAGGACCGAGGCCCTGTACCACGACACGCGCCATCCTTACTCTTCGGCTCTGCTGCAGGCAATCCCCAAACTCGATCAAGACTCCACCCAAAAGCTTTATTGCATAACAGGAACGCCGCCTGATCTGTCAAGGGAGATCGTGGCATGTCGGTTTAGCACTCGGTGCCCAAACGTTTCGGATCGCTGTCTCGAACGTGAGCCCGAACTCGAAGCTGACCTCGATGACCCCGAACACGTCTTTGCCTGCAATCATCCTGTGGGCGCTCGCGGTGGGGTCAAGTCGCTGGTGCACCTTGTGGCGAGCGAGGACGAGCGCAGAATGGCGCTCGAACGAGCCGACCGCCGAGTGAACACTCTGGCTCAGCGCCCCGCGGTGCTCGAACTCGAGCACGTCGTCAAAGAGTTCGCCTTGACCTCGAGAGTCGCGATTGGCAAAAAACCCGGAACGGTGAAGGCCGTCTCTGACGTGAGCTTCTCGGTTCGCGAAGGGGAGACGTTCGGCCTGGTTGGCGAGTCAGGCTGCGGGAAGACGACAATTGGCCGACTCATCGTCGGTTTAGAGCGACCCCAAAGCGGTGAGATCAGAATCGACGGCCGAAGTCCTAAGTCGCTAAAGAGGGGAGACCTTCGTCGACAGCGCCGAGATGTGCAGTTGATGTTTCAAGACCCGTACGCCTCACTCGATCCGCGCATGCGCATCGCATCCATCTTGCGCGAGCCCCTGTCGGTTCAGCGTCTGGGAACTGCTCGCGAGCAACGGCTTCAAGTCGATGAGATGCTGAACGCCGTCGGCTTGCCGGCCAAAGCGGCGGATAAGTATCCGCACGAGTTCTCAGGCGGTCAACGTCAGCGGGTCGGATTCGCTCGGGCTCTCATGCTGAATCCGAAACTGATCATCGCCGACGAACCGGTGTCAGCGCTCGACGTCTCCATCCAGGCACAGTTGCTCAATATGATGAAGGAGCTCCAAGAGTCACATCAGTTGTCGTATGTCGTGATCTCCCACGACCTGGCCGTCGTCAAGTACTTAGCGGATCGAATCGGCGTTATGTACCTTGGCAAACTCGTCGAGGTCGGTCCGGCTCAGGCAATCTACGAACGGGCGGCCCATCCCTACACGCAGGCACTGATCGATACCATTCCTGTAGTTGAGCCTCGAGCTGCGAGGGCGAAGAGGCGACAGTTTCTTAAAGGAGAACTGCCGTCAGTCATCGACCCTCCGTCGGGATGTCGTTTTCGAACACGCTGCCCTTTCAGTCAGAAGATCTGCGAGACAGACGAGCCGGAGTTGCGACTGTTCGGCAGCGGGCACCACGCCGCCTGCCACTTTCCGCTCCAAGCGCCAATGACTGATGTAGAGGCAACTACGACGGTGGTTTAGGACCCTTTTTATTCTTGAAAGTCGGTGCCGTACCTTTTATTGTGGTCACGGCTTCGCTCAACATGACGTCCTTCCGGACACGATGGACTTCGAGGACCATCGATCACGACACCGGATTGGCTCTCGCAGAAAGCGAAGCACGTGAGAATTGGTCTGGCGGGCTGGTAAGGAGAGCGATGACGTCGCTCGCGTCGTAGCTCTCGCGGCCGATCAGGAGCTGGCGAATGTCGTCAATGCAATCGCCGCTCGTCACGATGGGCGGCTCATGGCGCCCACCTGATCGGTACTGGCCAAGCCCGCACGTCGCCATCAGTCCATTGCACAAACACGTCGAACCCTCGGTCGCTTCGAGCAGTCCGCCCTTGCGCTCATAGGCATCAACGGGTTCGGCGGCGCAGCGATAGCCGGTGGAACCGTTGGGTTTGAGGTACGCCTCGCGTAGGTACCCGAGGTCGCACTTGCGCTCGCGCCTGGCGTAGACGCTCGGATCAGCGATCGTGCCGGGAACCGACGCGACTTTGAACGGGTAGCCCGTCGATGACGCTCGCAGCGACGTTCTGACTTTGACCGAGCCGGCTCTCACATCGTCGAGCACCCTGCGTCGCACGTCGGGATCCATTCCCGACTCGTTGCAGTACGCAAAGAGGGTGCCGACCTGGACGCCGGTTGCGCCGAGGGCGAAGGCTTCTTCGACGTGCTCGGCTGACGTGACGCCCCCGCCGATCCAAAACGGCCTGGCGAGATTTGCCATGACGTCGAAGTCGACGACGTCGCGCTCACCGTATTGAGGATTGCCTTCGTCGTCGACCCCGAAAGGTCCCCGGGGCGGCGCGTTGTGACCGCCCGCGGTCGGTCGCTCGACGACGAAGCCGTCGACGGGACCATTGCTGCGCTTGGCGAGGGCCGTCGCGAGCACGTGCGACGAGACGATGCCCACGAAGCGCGGTCGCTTGAGCGCGTGCGAGGGCAGATAGGGAGCGGGGTCGAAATGAAGTGACGTGGCCGGGTTGTCGCTCGCGGCACCCGTCACGCTGTGCGGAAGGACGACCGGTTCGCCGCGCGTCAGTTGCTCGAGGACACCAGGAATGTGGGTCGGCACTCCCGCCCCCATCAAGACGTAGTCAACCCCGGCGAGAATCGCACCGCACAGCGCGGGGGCAGTGGGGAGCTGGACCTTCGTGAGGAGGTTGATGCCAACGATGCCGCGATGACCCATCTTGGCGAGCGTGACTTCGATGAACGAGGCCAACACGATCGCGTCGATGGATCGCCCCGCGCTGCGATGCGTCAATGCGGGCAGGCTGCGATAGGGGGTCGAGACGGTTCGTCGAGTGGAGCCAAACCTGGCAATGATGTCATCGACGACGCGTTGTCGCGGGAAGCGCTCCAGAGCTCGCCGCAACTCATCGTCGATACCGTCGTCTTGGAGTCGCCGCACGAACACATTGTCAATGGCTGTCCCGGAGACGACGCCCAGTTGCCCCATGCTCGAGACGGCTCGTGCGAGCGGCCAGCCCGAGATGGCAATGCCCATGCCGCCCTGTATGAGCCATGGAAGCGATTCGTTCTGAGAACTGGCCTCAGCCATGTGTTTCAGGAGTATGAGGAAATGGTGACGCCGGATCCCCATCACCGGCCTTGAGACTCTCCGCCACCTGTGTGAGGAACGAGCGAACGGTCGATTGTGCAACCCGGTGCAACACTGCGCGGTCAAGGGCGCGGCCAAGGTCGCCAAATGGCGCCACGTACGAGCCAGCGAGCGTGAGGCGGCATTCGTGGGAACTGAGCGGCGCCAACTCGAGATCGCCATCGAGCATTGGGAAGATTCCGGCGTGTCCGGTCGACCTCCACGCGAGCGGCACGACGCGGGCTTCGCCTCGCTCGTGCGTTGGGCCGAGGATTACCTCAACTTCCCGGGAGACGAATCCGCCGCCCCAAGTAGGTCCCATCTGCAAGTACAACGCTTCGCCGTCGGCCTCCGCCCTGCGCGCCGAGTCGTTGAGACCCTCTCCAGCTCGAGCAAAGCGTTCTCGAATCGCCTCGAACGGCAGCGGCAGATCGATGAAATCATCGATGAATATTGCCCCCCGCAGCGCTTCGTCCGCCATGGTCGAGAGCGTACGAGTTGCGGCGTACCTAGAAATAGGGTCAAAGGTCACTTCTGCGGCCATAGGCCACCGCAGCAGGGAAGAGATCCAGTCGTGTCGAGGTTTACGACCGGGTCGCGAGCACGTAGCGCGGCGTTACTACGGAAATACTCACGTAGGTCTCCTGACTCTGTCACAGCCGTACGCCATTGCACTGCTTCGGCCTGGCGCAGTATTCCTATTCGTTACTTTCGAGCACTGAAAGATCGCGTACGGCGTACCGGTGGTGCTCCCACTCCTCGTTAAGGATCACATGAATGCACGCGAGAACGGTGTGCTCACGGTTTGGATGACCGGGCGTGTTCGGGGGAACGCACACACGATCTAGTTCTTCGGGCGTCAAGGCGTTAATCGTGCCCTTGACGTCGTCCATCCGCCCACGTCGGATCTCGAGTATTTCGTCCAGCGACGGGTCAGCCCCGACGTCAAGGCCCCAGGCTCCGGGATCGATGAGCCACGACCCCGCAAGTCCCCAGGGATGATGGGGCCGGTCAATTCCCTTCACCATTCGCCCGAGCCAGGAGTCGGTCGCGAGCACGAGGTGACGCAACGTCTCGACGAAGCTCCACTCGTCGTCCACGCGAACGTAGAGCGACGCCGGATCAAGCTCCCGCGCTCGAGCAACAGTTGTCCGCCAGTGAGCCTCGATCATCGCCCACGCGTCGGCGATTCCTTGGGGGTCGGCCGCCCGCAACTGGGCGAGCTCTGGATAGAGCCGTGCCCGCTCCGACTCCACCAGGGGTGCCACCTCGATCCCATTCAAGCGGAGTCCCTCGAGATCGCCCGAGATGTCGGCGTTGTGTAACCACGCGTCCGTGATCTTGGCGCCTTCGAAGTTCGGCGCGTGCAGGCGAGCGTTGGTGAAGTCGGCGTCTTCGATGCGCGCGCTCGACAGATTCGGTCCTTTCTCATACGGCATCAGTCACCTCCGAACCTCCAAAGCTTTCCTCAACAGTCAATGTCGTGGCGACCTTCGCGTTCGTGCACGTATGACCTCCTCGCGCGTGGCTCAACATGTGCTTCAGTTTGCCATCTTCGTCTATACCGGCATTCGCGCTGATCGCCACAGCGTTAAGGAACGGACTTTGACGTCGAGTTGACCGACGCTTCGAGGGCCTGGGCCATCAGCGCCTGGCCCGCGGGCTTGGGATGGATGGAACCCTTCGAGATGGTGTCAGTGAGATCGGACGGCGGAGACTTGAGGCACTGGAGAATCAGGGCGATCTTTCCGTGGTCGCAGCCATCGAGCACCGTCGTAAGAGACGCGCCTGGTACGAACTCGATGCCGTTCACGTTCGACTTCGACATCGTCTTTGGATTGCAGGTGAGGCCATCGTTGCTGGTGAGTGCCGCGACATTGACGATCACGACGCGATTAGAAGCGCTGTCCGTGTTGACTTGTTGAGCCGCCGTCTCGATGTCCAAATTGAGTTCCGCTTCGAGTTCATTGAGTCCATTCACGATGGACGGTGTGAATCCGAGGTAGATCGAGAGTGGTCCGACGTGACCCGCACCGGTGAGAGGACAGAATGTGCTGATCCTCGTTTGCGTGAAGAGCTGAGGATAGGTGAGCACGTAGAGCGTTGCCATTGGAGCGGCCGCCAATATCCTCGCGTAGGTATCCTCGAGCGCTCCCTCCAACGAGGGATCAGCGGTCGGTTCGGCGGTCGCGATCCTTTGCGCTTGGGCCAGCGTGCGCGAGCATTCGCCGGGGGAGTCGTACGCCGAGAGCGGTGACAGCGTGTAGCTGATGCGTCCGTAGTGAGCCTGCAGTCCGACGCACGAGGCGAGGAGGGTGGCAAAGCCCAAGTCGTCGCCACCGACGGTGAGCGAGACGATGGTCGTGTTGTCCGCAGAGAGAGCGTCGAGTTGCGAGCGCTCGCCGTGGGATCCCTTGATGAGCGACCCGCCCATCGTGAACGACGACTCGTCGTCCGGCGACCCGGTGGTGGATCCCGAACAGGCGACGAACTCCATGCTCGAGCTGAATCCGTTGGCCTTCGCCGTGATCATGGGATAGGCGAGCGCGGAACGGTCGCACCCGTCGATCTTCGACGTTGGCGCCCCCGAGGTGCTGAGCCACTGATCAGGGAGCGAGCCAGGGATTCCTTCCCCCGACGCAAAAGAGTCTCCCATGGCTACATAGGAGGCGCCGGTTGTGGCGCGTCCCGAAAGAGCGGTGCTCGATGCAGCTGCGGCACGTACACCGACCACTGCCGTACAGCTAATCGCGAGGCTCAGTGCGCTCCTGACAACAGCCTTTCGATGGAACGCCAACATCCTCCTCGAAAAGGTGGCTACTCGAGAGACTAGGGCTGCCACTCCAGGCGGTCAATGGCGGAGCGATTCGGTTCCGCGGTTCAGTGACGCCACCGCCGCGCATTCCAGGATTACTCGTCATTCGCTGTTCGTACGATCTCGGTCAACACTTGCGCCGTACACCACATTTGCACTCAGAGTTTTGGAACGACCACGCGAGCATTGGGTGCCGCGCTGAGCGACGGGTCGCCCATGGCGGCTCGCCGGGGCGAGATGTCAAACGGCGTCGCACTGCGTGGCTTGTCCGAAGGGACCGCTTTGAGAACGAACTCCTGAACCCGTGGCGGGTCGAGTTCGTTGAGGTGCACCATGCAGATGAGCTCGCCACGCTCTCCGGGAATGGACCAGGTGACGTCAGCGGCGGTTGCCGCGGAGAGGACTTCGTTGATGGGACGAGTGTCTCTGAGCGGTCCGATCGCGGCCACGAAGGCGTCGATCTCCGCGCGCCGCTCGACGATGGGTCGATCGAAGTCGATGTTCTCTGCGAACAGTCGATCCGCGTCGTCGTCGTTCCAGTTTCGAATGAGCTGTTCCGCTGCCACACGTGCGGCGACGGTCTCCTTCCAGAGAACGATGGTCTCCGAGGGAGTGTCGTAGGCGCGAAGAAGCCGGGCGTGGCACTCACGGGCCAGCGCCACGGGACTTCCGCGGTGGCTGTTCGTGAGTACGACCAATCCGAGTCCGGACTCGGGGTGCCAGCGCATGTGTAACAAGTACCCCGGCAGACCGCCGGAGTGCCCCACGATGACGCCACGATGCAAGTCGTGATCCACGTGAAGACCAAGCGCGTAGCCACCCACGTCGACGTTCCACGCGCCGCCAGGCTGCAGGCCGATCGAGGGGGGAATGATGCTCTCGATGCGTTGCATCTCTCGTCGCGACGCCCGACTCAAGACGTCGATCCCAAGGGACTTGCGGGGTCGAAACGCCTCGCCCAACCACGTCACCCAGACGCTCAGATCGTGCACCGTGCTCACCATGCCCCCGGCCGCGGCAAAGGAGTCTGACTCGCGGATGTCGTAGGGTCGCCAGTTTCCTTCAGGGTCGAGCGAGTGACCGCTCGCGAGCGTCGCCGGATCGTGGGCGGAGGGGCTGAACGACGTGGACGTCATGCCCAAGGGAGTGAGGATCTCGTTGGT
The DNA here is from genome assembly GCA_963724865.1 of uncultured Acidimicrobiaceae bacterium. Lineage (GTDB taxonomy): Bacteria > Actinomycetota > Acidimicrobiia > Acidimicrobiales > RAAP-2 > RAAP-2. The sequence goes on from CAVRWO010000016.1 coordinate 34,823, forward strand.
GACGAAATCCTCGATGCTCGTCCCGGTGACTTTGGTCACGACGAAGCCGGTCAGCGTGAAGCCGACGTTGGAGTACTCGTACACCGTTCCCGGGGTGTGGCTGTACTTGAGTCCGTGGGCCACGAGTCGCATCAACTCGGCCTCGGTCATGCCGATCTGGGGGTCGACCCACGAGTTGTCCTCGGTCAGCCCGCCGGACATGCTGAGCAGCATGCGAACTGTGGGAGGTTCGCACGGATCCTCCGGGGCGCCGGTGGCGCGAAAGTCGGGCAGGAACTTCGTGATGGGGTCGTCGAGTGAGAGCAGCCCGCGGTCGCGCGCGATGAGCACCGCGGCGGCGGTGAAGCTCTTGGACATTGAGGCGATAGGAAAGGCCGTATCGGCGTTGGGCACGGTGCCGAAATCATTGGCGCGCCCGAATCCCGCGGTGTGCGTGAGGCCGTCGGCCGTGACGATGCCGTAGGCGAGGCCCGGCGACTGATCAGCGCTGACGTAGGCGCCGAAGGCGGCGTCGAGTTCGGCTTGGATCGTGACGGCATTGCTCTCGGTAGACATGTGAGTTTCCTTTTGCTTTAGATGATCGTGGAGGAGTCGATGATGGATCCGAGCGCGCTCTCGCTCACTGCCGACCTCGTCTCGCGTCATCGGTTTCAACCGGCAACGTGATGCGCGAAGGGTACTGTCCGCCGACGTGAATCGAATTGATCGCGACGCGCGGATCGCTCTGGTCACGCACCGGACCGAAACGGTTGAGACTCCGCGCGTACCACGGGAAGTCGCTACTGGTCACCGTGACACGGAGGCGATGTCCGGGCAGGAACACGTGGTGAGTCGGCCACATCTCGACGTCGAAGAGGTAGACGTCATCAGGCACCAGTGGTGAAAGGACTTCAAGTGAATCGCGAGCGGCTGCTCGCAGGCACCCTTGGGTGACGCGGTTCGAGCGACCTTCGGGCGTGACGTCGGTGATCTTGACGTGCCAGTCCGTGTCATCGCAGTTCGATGAACCGTAGAACGCGACGTGAGGCCAGCCGGAAATCGTGAGCGCCTCGGTGAGCACCTCGGAGGTGAACGAGACGACATCGGCGCGGGTCTCGTTGTCGGTTTGATCGAGGGGCACGTCTTGGACGGGGTAGTGGTGCACGTCGATGCCGGTCGGCACGGGGTCTAAGGGATCGTAGGAATAGTCGATGCGCGACGACACGTCCGGCGAAGCGTCGTCCAACGTGCCCGCACCGAGATACAGCGTCATCGTTGAGTCAGCGAGTGGCCAACGCGACGAGGTCCGCCAGGTGCTGGTGCCTGGCTCGAAGAGACGGACGCGATCGATGGCGTCGACGCCGTTCTGCTCTCCTTTGAGCCAGTAGTCGAACCAGCGAAGATGCTCGGCGTCCATCGCCATCGCGGCCGAGGGACCGAGGTCCATGTCGGCGTAGTAGCGATCAGGAAAGCGCGACTTGAGGTGACTCCACGGTCCCACGATCAGATACTGCTCGCCTTTGGCTGGCGAGTGTTCGCGCATCAGCTCGTAGTGGTGAAAGGCGCCGAGTAGGTCCTCCTGGTCGTACCAACCGGTGACGTGAAGGCACGGAACATCGATCTGATCGTAGCGATCGTCAAAGCGCAGGTTCTTCCAGAACTCGTCCAGCGTGTCACGGTCGGCCAAGTTGTCCCACGTGTCGGTCGGCGTGTCGATCAACTCGCCGATGCCCTTGAAGGGCAGTATGCGAAGTGCCTCCTCCCAGTCAGTCTGCTGTCGGCGATAGGCCTCACCGATGCGCCGGCGCGTGTCGTGAGCCCACCACGCGAAGTAGAGCTGGAAGATTCCGTTGGTGTAGGGGATCTCTTGTTGCCAACGACCGGCGGCCGAGACCGACACCATGGCCTTCAAGTGCGGCGGATGCTCCGACGCGCCCGCCCATTGCACCCAACCCATGTAGCTGATGCCGGTGGTGCCGACCATTTCGTTGCACCAGCGCTGTGCGGCGACCCATTCGATGACGTCGTGTGTGTCGGGCACGTCGTTGGCAAAGCCGCTCCAGACTCCTTCGGACTTGCCGCGACCTCGACAGTCGACGGCCACGTAGGCGTAGCCGTGTGACTGGTAGAAGCGGCCTTCGTTCGCGGTGAGGAGCACGTTGGATTTTTGGTACGGAGTGACCTGAACGATGGCTGGCACCGGACCGTCGTCGGCTTCAGCTGGCAGATAGACGTCGGCCGCCAGTTCAATGCCGTCGCGCATCGGGATACCCATCTCGTAGCGTCGTGCGCCAGCAAGGACTTCTGCGCCGGCGACGAATCTTTGAAAGGGAGTCTCTTCGGTCACGCTGCCTTCGCTCACCTGGTCGTCCCCGTATCCTTCGCTACTCGCGTGACGTTTTTATTTTTATCATGGTCCGCGCAACGCCCAGAACGAAGGTAACCGGCGCATGGGGTTGAACGAACCTGGCCGATTCGATAATGGTTCTATTTGACCGCGAACCGTCGGAGACGCCGCGAGTCGTTCATTCGGGCTCAAGAAAGCCGCCTGTGAGCGGTGCCTGGTCGGCGCCATGACGGATTGGTACGTGCATTGTCAACAACGCGTTAACACCTCGGATGCGGACCACTGGTCGGCGCCATGACGGATTGGTACGTGCATTGTCAACAACGCGTTAACACCTCGGATGCGGACCAGAAAAACGCAGATGCGTGGGGTACTCTGTGAAAGCGCTGTGGGGCGACCGTATACGCAAGGCTGGAGTGACCTCGTTGGAGACCACTCAGGGGGCGAATTCGTGGCTTCAAAGTGGGGAATTCGGTTCAACCAGGGGAGAGAGCATGCGTTTACGTCGGATTTCAACCACCGTGATGGCGGTCGCCTTAGTCGTGGGCGGAGCCTTAGCTACCGCGTCGGGTGCCGCGTCACACAGCACCGCCAAAGCGTCGTCAGGTGGCATTGTCACCTTCGCGGAGCAACCGGGTTCTGCACCCACCTACATCTTCCCGCTCTATAACGGGGCGGAGTCGGGCAACAACAACATCACCTATCTGCAGCCGCTCATGTGGCTCCCGCTCTACTGGTTCGGACACAGCAATAACTCCCAAGCCAGCATCAACTACTCACTGAGCATGGCGAACCCTCCCGTGTTCTCCAATGACAACAAGACCGTCACGATCACGCTGAAGAACTACGTCTGGTCCGACGGCTCGCCGGTCACCTCACGTGACGTGTTGTTCTGGATGCACTTGATGTTGGCCGACAAGAGTGATGAGGGACTGTACGTTCCTGGAGGCTGGATGGACCACGTCACCACCATGTCCGCACCCAACCCCAAGACCTTCGTGTTGAACATGAACGTCTCCTATAGCCCGACGTACGTCTTGTACAACGACCTCGCGGTGATTACGCCGCTGCCACAGCAGTCCTGGGACAAGGAGTCAGCGACGGGAGCGATCGGCAACTATGACGACACGACGGCCGGTTCTCAGGCGGTCTACAAGTACCTCAACAGCGCCTCAATGTCGCTATCGACCTGGGACACCAACTCCCTCTGGCAAACGGTCGACGGCCCCTTCCACCTGAAGCCCAACACAGGATTCCAAGTCACCGGGCAAGTCATCATGGTGCCCAACACGAAGTTCGTCGGGCCAGACAAGCCCAAGGTCAGCGAGTTCGAAGAGCTGCCCTTCACCAGCGCCACGGCTGAGTTCAACGCGTTGCAGTCGGGTTCGATTGACTACGGCTACGTGCCGACGACTGACGTCGGCGATATCGGATCACTCAAATCCAATGGCTACACCATCGACCCGTGGTACGAGTGGGGACTGACCTTCGCCGTGTTCAACTTCGTGAATCCGAAGTACGCGTCGCTGGAAAATCAGCTCTACGTCCGTCAAGCCATGCAGACCTTGATTGACCAACCTGAGTACATCAAGAGCCTTCTGTTGGGGTATGGCACACCGACCTACGGTCCGGTGCCGGTCTTTCCTGCGAGCAGCTTCCTGGCCCCGGGGGCCAAAAACAATCCCTTCCCGTATAGCGTTTCGGCAGCCAAGAAGCTGTTGACCTCGAACGGGTGGAAGATTCCGAGCAGCGGGCCGGCGACCTGTCAGAAGCCTGGCACGGGGTCGGGTGACTGCGGCGCGGGCATCGCGGCCGGCACCAAGCTCACGCTGCCCTTTGAGTACTCCTCTGGCTTCCCCCAGCTCGACAACGAAGTGCAGGCGATGCAATCGGCCTACGCGTCGGCAGGGATTCAGCTCGTGTTGAAAGAAGCGCCCTTTGACACGGTGCTCACTGACGGGTACGCGTGCCAGGGCAAGACCGAAGCGACATGCCCCGCCAGTTCCACCGCCGTCGCCCTGTTGTCCTCGCCCAGTTGGACCTACGTCCCGATCTACTACCCCGATGGCGACAGTCTCTTTGGTTGCGGTGCCGTCACGAACGCGGGAGACTACTGCAACACAACGGTGGAAAACATGATCAAGCAGATCACGACCGGCACGACCGCGGCCGCGACGCAAGCCGCGATGTACGCCTACCAGCTCTACGTCGCGAAACAAGTGCCCGTCTTATGGATCCCGAACGCCGCGTATCAAATCTCGGCTATCTCCAACAAGTTGGGTGGCGTCTCCGCGCAAGACTCAACGGGGCACATCTACCCCCAGACCTGGAACCTGAAGTCCTAACGTGACCGCCATGAGCGGGCACCTCACGCGAGTTTCGCGCGAGGTGCCCGCTCATGGCGGTTCACGCAACCGCTGTAGCTTGTCGTTGACGTTGAAGGAATCGAAGCGATGAAGAGATTTGTGTTCTGGCGCAGCGCACAAGCTCTCGTCGTCTTGATCATCGTCTCGATCATCGTGTTTTCGATCCTGCACTTCTTGCCCGGCAGTCCGGCGAGGGCGTATCTGGGCGCGAAGGCCACGCCGGGGGCGATCCGACAGTTCAATATCCTGAACGGTTACAACCACACGTTGCCCGTGCAGTACTGGTTGTACGTGGACCACCTCTTCCACGGCAACTTGGGCTTCTCCTACCACTTCGACCAGTCGGTGTCGTCGCTGTTGAAGATGGATCTGCCCAAGAGCGCATTGCTGGTGGGGCTGTCCTACGTGCTCGCCCTCATCATCGCCATTCCCATGGGCATCGTGCAGGCGTTGCGCCGCGGCAAGGTGTTGGACCACTCGCTCACGACGGTCTCCTTCGTCGGGTACTCGATGCCCACCTTTTGGCTGGGCATCTTGTTGATCGTTCTCTTCTCGGTGCAGCTGCACCTCTTGCCCTCCGAAGGTCCGCAGGGCGCCAGCGTCGGCACGGTCTTACAAGATCCAAGAGGGCTCGTTCTTCCCGTCCTGACGCTCACCATCGTGACGGTCGCCCAGTTCAGTCGGTTCGTTCGCTCATCGGCCATCGACACGCTCTTGGAGGACTTCGTCCGCACGGCGGTGGCCAAAGGCGTCTCCAAGCGTGGCCTGGTGATGCGCCACCTACTGCGCAACAGCCTGCTGCCCGTCGTCACCCTGATCGGCCTGAGCTTGCCGGGCGTGCTCTCGGGGGCGATCATCGTCGAAGCCCTCTTCAACTATCCGGGCATGGGCTGGCTGTTCTGGACTGCGGCCACCTCGCGCGACTACGCCACCTTGATGGGCTTCACGATCGTGGTGGGGGCCGCCACCGTGATCGGCAACTTGATCGCCGACGTGGTGTACGCCGCCATGGATCCACGAATTAGGTATTCGTCGCGATGACTAGTGATGCCTTCGGCTCGAGCGACGAGCTGGCCAAGCAGTTCACCAGTCCCGACCTCGAGGAAACGTCGCTCGACGTCCAGGCGTCCTCCTCGCCGAGCAAGAGCCCGTTGCGGCGAGCCGCGAGGGACTTCGCGCACAACAAGATGGGCATGGCCGGCCTTTCCATCATCATCTTCATGCTGCTCTTCTCCTACCTAGGTCCGGTGATCTATCACACAAATCAGATCACCACCAATATTTTTGCAACGACCTTGCCGCCGAGCGCGAAGTATCCCCTGGGCACCGACGCGGTGGGCTACAACGTGCTGGGACGGCTCATGGTGGCCGGCCAATCCTCACTGGAGGTGGGCTTGGCCGCCGCCGCGATCGCTGCCATCTTCGGCACGTTGTGGGGTGCGACGGCGGGCTACATCGGTGGCCGCGTCGACTCGGCCATGATGCGCGTGGTGGACAGCTTCCTCGCCATTCCGTCGCTGCTGCTCGTCTTGCTGTTGGCCAGCTTTGTCACCCCAAGCGTTGCCTCCATCATTCTCATCTTGGGATCCATCTCGTGGCTCGCCACGGCGCGCTTGGTACGCGGTGAGGTCTTGGTGCTGCGCACGCTGGAGTACATCCAAGCGGCCGAGGGGCTCGGTCAACGGGCGTGGCAGGTGGTAACCCGTCACCTGGTGCGCAACGTGGTGGGCACCGTCGCGGTCCAGGCGACCTTCGAGGTCGCCAACGCCATCTTGTTGCTCGCGGCTTTGAGCTTCCTTGGGCTTGGACCACCGCCCCCGGCGGCCAACTGGGGCGGCATGCTGACCGACGGTCTGAACTACCTCTTTGACGGGTACTGGTGGCTGATCTACCCGGCTGGTATCTGCATCGTACTCACCGTGGTGGCCTTCAACCTGGTCGGCGACGCCGTGCGCGACGCCGTGGAGCTGAGGTTGCAGCGATGACCGACGCTCGCCTCGAGGTCAGCGAAGATGCGACGCGCGCGGCGAGCGGGGCGGTGCTTGACGTTCGTGATCTACGTGCGGAGTTCCGCATGCGAAGCGGCACCGTCACCGCCGTGGACGGCGTCTCGTTCTCGGTGGGCCAAGGTGAGGCATTGGGCATCGTGGGGGAGTCGGGGTGCGGCAAGACGACCACCGGCCTCGCGATCATGCGTCTGCTGCCTAACAACGCCTACCTCTCGGGCGGCAGCGTGGTCTTGAATGGGCGCGACCTTGCCGGGCTCAGTGAGAAGGAGATGCAGGGTGTGCGAGGCAACGAGGTTGCACTCATCCCGCAGAATCCGATGACCTCGCTGAATCCGACAACGACCATTGGACGCCAGATCGTCGAAGCGGTTCGCCAGCATCGCAAGGTCACCAAAGATGAGGCCGCGGCTCGCGCGCTCGAGGTGCTGAATCTGGTGCGCATGCCCCAGCCGGCGGAGCGACTCGACCAGTACGCGCACGAGTTGTCCGGCGGCCTGCGTCAACGAGTGATGATCGCGATGGCCTTGGCGTGTGATCCCAAGCTGCTGATCGCCGACGAGCCCACCACCGCGCTGGACGTGACCGTCCAAGCACAGATCCTCGACCTCATCGACGAGCTGCGTAAGAACTTGAAGATGGCGGTGATCTTGATCACCCACGACATGGGCGTCATCGCCGGGCGCACCGACAAGGTCATTGTTATGTACGCCGGCAAGGTGGCCGAGCGAGCCAGCACCGACGCGATTTTCTCCCGCATGCGCCACCCCTACACCGACGCGTTGCTGGCTTCGGTCCCCAAGATCGATCAGAGCCCCTTCGAGCGACTCAAGAGCATTCCTGGTCTTCCGCCCGACCTCTCACTGGTCCACGACAACTGCCGATTCAATCCTCGCTGCCAGTTCGCAACGGACGAGTGTCGCAACGAAGAGCCTCCCCTTACGCCGACCACTGACGAAGGGCTCGCGGACGCTTCTCCCCACCTCTACGCCTGCTTTCACCCCGTCAACGTGGAGCACCGGCCAGTCTCTCTGCGCGACAAGCACTCGGCCGAAGAAGCGGCACTCGCCACGAAGCGCCGAGCAGTGCTCGACGAACAGCCTGCTCTGCTGGTGATTGACCATCTCGTGAAAGAGTTCCCCCTCATGAAAGGGGGCATCTTTCGCAAAGATTCCGGCTCCATCAAAGCCGTCTCCGACGTGTCCTTCAGCGTCCGCACGGGAGAAGTGTTCGGTTTGGTGGGGGAGTCGGGCAGTGGCAAGACCACGACGGGTCGTCTCGTCGTCGGATTTGAGCGCGTGAGCGCCGGTGAGGTGCGCTTCGACGGCAACACCGTCCATGGACTCAACGCGCAGGCGAAACGTCGCCTGTCGCGTGACGTGCAGTTCATGTTTCAAGACCCTTACTCGTCCCTCGATCCACGAATGCGCGTCGGCGCCATCGTGCGAGAGCCCCTGCGCGCCCACAAGAGGGGATCGATTGACGACCAGCGGGCCCGTGTGGATCGCTTGATGGACGAAGTCGGCCTCACCAGATCGAGTGTTGATCGCTATCCCCACGAGTTCTCCGGCGGCCAACGACAACGCATCGGACTCGCCCGGGCGTTGGCTCTCGAACCCAAACTGATCGTCGCCGACGAACCCGTCTCGGCTCTTGACGTTTCGGTGCAGGCGCAAATCCTTAATCTCATGAAAGATCTTCAATCAGAACATGGATTGACGATGATCCTCATCTCTCACGACCTGGCCGTGGTGCGCTACATGGCCGATACCATCGGCGTCATGTACCTCGGCAAACTCGTCGAGAAAGGTCCGGCAAATGAAATCTACGACCGCCCGGCCCACCACTACACGAAGGCGCTGCTCGACGCGGTGCCCGAGACCAACCTCGATCGGGCCCGCCGCAAGGCGGCCCTCGGTGCCGTGGAAGGTGAGATGCCCTCGGCCGTCAACCCTCCGTCGGGCTGTCGCTTTCGAACGCGGTGTCCAAGCGCGCAAGATCTATGCGCGGAACAAGAACCCGCCATGTCGAACTTTGGCAATGGCCACGTGGCGGCGTGCCACTTCCCTCTGCGGGCTCCTGTGGCGATCCTGTGACCCCACACGAGAGCTCGTCGGTGCAGAGAACCTCATCGGGTGATTTCGCTCTGTTTCGGTGATGTTGTCTTGATTCGGACCGCTTGACATGCCAAGCACCCGGTCGCTAGAGTTCGACCGGGCGGGACTCTCCGCCACGAAACCTCAAGGAGTTCGCCATGGCAGCAGAAAACGCCAAGAACACCACCAAAAAAGAAGCCACCGCGGAAGAGACGCGCGTGCAAGATCAAGTACTCGATGCGATCAAGCGTTCCCAGGAGTCGGCGCTGAAGATCGTCAGTGCCTGGTCCGAGAATGTCGCCAAACTCACCCCCAAGCTGCCGGATATGCCGAAGCTTCCCTTGATCGACTCCTTACCCAAGCCTGAGGAGGTTTCGGACCAGTTCTTCGAATTCGCCCAGAAGCTCATGGACGCCCAACAAGAGTTCGTGAAGAAGTTGATCGACACACTTCCGGGCAACGACAAGACGAACAAGTAAGAACTCTTCGCTTCCAGAACCGCACAGCGGTGAGCGGAATTCCGTCGCGCGACCACTTAGGTACACCTGCCGTCTCTAAATAATCGCTTGTTCCCGAGATTACGAGAGGGTGCGCATCGTCGATATGTCGCTTGACATACTTAGCAGATGGGGTATATAGTGTGCTCATGACGGAATTGCCGTCTACGAAGCACAACAAAGAGGAGTCCATGATGGTAGCCACCAAGGCCGCATCTACTACCGAAATACCCGAAATTGCCGTGACAATCAGTGAGCAGTTGATCTCCGCAGTCAAGCAGTATCAGCAATTCTCGGTTGACGCCGCTCAGACCTTCGCCAAGGTCGCCTCGGTGTTGCCCGTCGCCGATCTGCCCACCGTGCCCGGCATCCCCTCGGCCCCGAGCGCCGAAGCCTTGACGAAGTTCGCCTTCGATTTCACAGCTGACCTGCTCAACGCGCAGCGCGACTTTGCCCTGCAGTTGACGAGTGCCCTCGTTCCCGAGAAGGTTGCCTAACTCGCGACACGTATTCAATTACGATGCTGTACACGCAAGAACCAACCACATCCGCTGAAGAGGACCGCCGGCTGATGCTGGGAGGTTTCATCAGAGCGCAGCGACAGATTGCAAATCTGTCGCTGCGCCAGCTTTCGGCGATGACCGAGATCTCCAATCCATATCTGAGTCAGGTGGAACGAGGTCTTCACGAGCCTTCCATTCGAGTGCTCAAGTCCATTGCCGACGCGCTCAACGTCTCGGCGGAGATTCTCTTCGAGCAGGCCGGCCTCATCAGCGGCACGGAGAAACTTGGCGATGAGGCGACCGAGAGCGCCATTCGCGCTGACCAACGACTGACCGAAGCCCAACGTCATGCGCTCCTCGCGGTTTATCGCAGCTATATCGAAGCCAACCGCGAAGAGCCATAAGCGGCCCGGTCAACTTGGCTAACCCATCACTCGAGTCTTCGCGCCCTTGATCAGGTTCGACGCTCCTCCGGCTGACTTCGTATCGCGACAGGGCTCGCTGCCTGGTTGCGGCCGCCTTTACCGGTTTTGGGCCTCGGACCAAACCGGCCCCATGCTTGACATGCCAAGCAAAAAGTGGGTACTGTCTTCTAACGACGCCGCGAGGCATCACGTTTAGCGAGGGATACGCCTTGGTCGATGAGCAGAACGAGACCAACAACCTCGCCGACGATACGACAACGCTCGCGGGCCAGCTGCTCGGGGCGTTGCAACTGACGCAAGACGCCACGCTGCAGTTCGTCAGCGCGTGGTTTGACGGTGCCGCCGAAGTGGTCGCAAAGCTCACGGACATTGCTGTTTCTCCTACTGCGAGCACGGTTCCTTCACCGAACGATCTCCTCGAGTTTGCGCAACGCCTGCACCGAGCCCAGCAGGACTTCATCGAGGAGCTGACCGCGAAGTCTGACCCGGTCTCATTCCTCGGCTCCCTGCGTGCCGCGCGGGAGGCGTTGCTCACGAAACCGACCGAAGTAGCCGCCGCCAACGTTCGTCTGACGATCGGTCTCAATGCCGCGGTGCGAGCCACGCTGGAGCGTGCCGCCGGGGCCGACGTCGCCGCTCCGATGTCGCCGCCGATGGGCGACTCGCGCTTCGCCGACCCGGTCTACGCGACGAGCCCCGTCTACTTTCTGCTCGAGCAGGAGTACCTTCTCGGATGCCAGTACTTCAGCGAGCTGCTCGACGCCGCGCAGCTCGAGGGACCCGAAGATGCCAAGGCGCGCTTCGCCGCCAAGTTCATTCTCGACGCGCTGGCGCCCACGAACACACTGCTCGGCAACCCTGCGGCGTTGCGCGAAGCCTTCAATACAGGAGGAGAAAGTCTCGTTCGCGGCGCGCGAAACATGCTCGAGGACCTCACTGAAAAGGGGGGATGGCCCTCGCAGGTCAACAGCTCAGGTTTCGAGTTGGGTGTCAACATGGCAGTGACCCCCGGCGCCGTCATCTACCAAAATCAACTGATCGAGTTGATCCAGTATTCCTCGCAAACCGAGCGGGTGTACGAAGTGCCCCTGCTGTTCTGTCCGCCATGGATCAACAAGTACTACATCATGGATCTAGCCCCCGGCAAAAGCCTCATCGAATGGGCGGTGCAGCACGGACACACATGCTTTGCCATTAGCTATCGCAATCCCGACGCGAGCATGCGCGACCTTGGCATGGCCGACTATCTACAACTCGGTCTCTTCGATGCGATCAAGGTCATGCGCGAGATCACCCGAGCGTTCGAGGTCAATACGGTCTCTCTCTGTCTCGGCGGGACCCTCACTGCTATCGGGCTCGCTTACAACGCGGCGGTGGGGGACTCCTCGATCAAATCGGCGACGCTGCTGAACACGAATGTTGATTTCACCGTGCCGGGCGTACTTGGACTGTTCACCGATGAAGCGACGATCTCCCAGCTCGAAGTGCAGATGGCGAAAGACGGCTACCTCGAAGCTGATGCCATGGCCCACGTGTTCGACGCCCTTCGGGCCAACGACCTCATCTTCCAGTACATCGGGAACAACTGGCTCCTCGGCAAGCAACCTCCCGCCTTCGATCTGCTGGTGTGGAACAGCGACGGAACCCGCATGCCGGCCAAGATGCACTCAGAATACCTACGGTCGTGCTATCTGAAGAACGAATTCGCTCGTGGCGAGTTCACCATCGAAGGCCAGCGGCTCTACCCAAAGGACGTCAAGGTTGACACCTACGTCGTCTCGGCAATCAACGACCACATCGTGCCGTGGCCTTCTGGTTACAAGACGGCGACTATCTTCTCTGGCCCGAACCGGTTCGTGCTCTCAACGTCGGGGCACATCGCTGGGGTTGTGAACCCGCCGAGCCCGAAAGCGAAATACTGGACGAACGACGCGCGTCCCGACGATCCGATGGTGTGGAAGGACGGGGCGACGTTGGTCAATGACACCTGGTGGGAAGACTGGGCCGCGTGGGTCGGCGCGCGCGGCGGCGGTCAGGTCCCTGCGGGTGTTCACCTCGGCAGTGACGACCACCCCGTCCTTGAAGCGGCGCCCGGCAGCTACGTGCGTGTTCGCGCTTGAGTACCGGCGAACTGCGAACAAGCGTCGCCGAGGACGTGTCGGTGCGTGGGCACCGGATCCGCCTGAACGTACAGGGCGAGGGCGAGCCGCTATTACTTCTGAACGGGCTGACCCGACCCCTTAGTAGTTGGGGTCCGTTCACCGAAGCGCTCGGTCATCGTACGGTGGTGAGCTTTGACGCGCCGGGCGTGGGCGAGAGTCCGTCGCCCGTCTTGCCGCTCTCGATCGCCCAACTCGCCGATCTCGCGGCCTCAGTGCTCGATGAGTTGAATCTCGAGTGCGTTGACGTCCTCGGCTTTTCGCACGGAGGCGCCGTCGCCCAGCAATTCGCGCACAGCTACCCGACGCGAGTGCACCGATTGGTGCTCGCCGCGACGTCGTGCGGCGTAGGATCGACCCTCGCCGGTTGGGACACGCACGACGGCGTCGCACTCTTGGTCAACGGAATGTTCAAAGTGAATGTGATTTCAACCGTGTGGCGCGCTATGGCCATCTCTACCTGGTCGAGCATTCCCTTCCTCGGCGCGATATCGGCGCCCACACTCATCGTCTGCGGCAACGAGGACCGAGTCATGCCAATCGCAAACAGTCGGGTGCTCGCCGGGCGAATTCCCAACGCAACATTGGTTGAACTCGCCGAGGGGCACGACCTGCAGCATCCGAGGGCGGCGAGACTGCTGGCGCACAATGTCGAGGAGTTCCTCGCACGCGAGCCTTGGCGAGACCGCGAGGACGCGGCCCTCTAAGGCTTGGATCACTGTTCCAAAAGGAACAACGGAAAAGGAGAAATTCATGGAAGAACTGCGCTTCGACGGGCGGGTCGCGATCGTCACGGGGGCTGGCGGCGGCCTCGGAAAGTCCCACGCGCTGGCGCTCGCGCGCCGGGGGGCGAGCGTGCTGGTGAACGACCTCGGCGGAAGCCTGGACGGCAGCGGGTCGTCAGCATCCGCGGCCCAGCGGGTCGTCGACGAGATCCTCGCCTTCGGCGGCGCCGCGGTCGCGAACCACCTCAGCGTGGCGACCCCAGAAGGCGGCGAGGCGATCGTGCAGAGCGCGATCGACGCGTTCGGTCGCGTCGACGTGTTGATCAACAACGCCGGCATCCTTCGCGACCGGGCGTTTCACAAGATGGACGCCGACTTGATCGACCAAGTCATCGATGTTCATCTCAAGGGAGCCTTCTACGTCAGCCGGCCGGCATTTCGTCTGATGCGCGACCAGGGTTACGGGCGAATCGTCAACACCTCATCCGCCTCGGGACTGTTCGGAAACTTTGGACAGGCCAACTACGGCGCCGCCAAGGCCGGGCTCGCGGGATTGACGCGCGTCCTCGCTATCGAAGGTGTCGAGCACGGCATCAAAGTGAACGCCATCGCCCCGATCGCGTTGACGCGCATGACCGAAGGTATCCTCGGTGAACTTGCGCCCAAGGTCTCTCCCGAGTCGGTGAGCTCTCTGGTCGCCTACCTCGCCAACGAGGAGTGTGCGGTGAACGGCAACGTGTACTCGGTCGCCGGTGGGCGCATCGCGCGAATCTTGGTCGCCGAGACCCACGGCGTGGTTCTTCGGGAGAATACGCCTGAGGCGGTCAGCGCTCAGATGGCGAGGATCGACCAGCTCGACGCTGCGCGCCTTCACGAGCCATCGTCGCTGGACAACGAAACACTGATTATCGCCAAAGCGCTGTCAGAAGCCTCGTAGAACCGGGCGAGTCTTCACTCGCCCTAGTCCGTGCCGCGTGCGCTCCCAGCCGAATGGCGTGACGACGACCTTCTAATATTCGCCGACCTGCTCGAAGCGCCTCGCGCTCTTCGGCGCCAACCAACAGTCGAATGGCGCCGAGTCTCGTCGCGTGACGGGACCGGGTGGTGTGTTGTCGGCGGCGGAGGCGTCACGACCCAGACAACGACGGACGGACGTCGAAGTACCTTGTGCGCCCGCGAGCAAGTCGCCAGCTCGGTAGGAGTCTTTCCCACGCGCGACGCGCGCACAATAGATAAGGTGTCAAAAAAGTGACGGGTCGACATGACTGAACAAAAAGTGGCCGTAGTTACCGGAGGTACTCGAGGGATTGGTCGAGCGATCACGATGGCGCTCGCCGAAAATGGCGTTCACGTGTGCGCCGGATACGTCGCAAATGAGGAGGCCGCTCACGCGATCCGCGAAGCGGCCGATAAAGCGGGTCACTCGATCAGCGTTCACCAGATGCAGGTTGGAGAGCCCGCCGACTGCACCCGATTCATCAGCGAAGCCATTGAATCGCAGGGGCACATTGACTATCTCATAAATAATGCCGGGATCAATATCGACCGAACCGTGCGACGGATGACGATCGACGAATGGCACAGTGTCATGCGAATCAACATCTCTGGATGCTTCTACATGATCAAGGCCGTGATCGAGCACATGATCGCTCGAGGATCGGGTCGAATCGTCAACATCAGTTCGATCATTGGCGAGACGGGCAACGTCGGTCAAGCAAACTACGCGACCGCGAAGTCCGGCATGCACGGACTTACGAAGACGGTTGCCCTTGAACTCGCCGGCAAGGGCATCACAGTCAACTGTGTCGCTCCCGGATTTATCAGCACCGACATGATGTCGTCGGTGCCCGAGGCAGTGCTTGAGAAAATTGTCGCGCGAATTCCCGTCGGTCGGCTCGGCGAGCCCGAAGACGTGGCTTACGTTGTCACGAGCCTCCTCGACGACCGCGCGTCGTACGTAACCGGCGCCGTAATTCCGGTGAACGGCGGACTCGACATGTGACAGCGAAGTCCGCCGTACCCAACTAGCCGCCCGGTGTCGATCCCGGCACCTTGGGAATGCCAAGGTGCGTGTGAATTGGCAGGCTGAGGTAGTAGTTATGAAGTCGCCGGACACTGCATATATGGCGTGTTCTTAAAATCCTCGCCGGCGAGTTCCCAGCTAACGAAACAATCAGGAGACGCAGCCATGTCAATCCAATCTTTTGAGCGTTACCAGCTGCTGTTTGGGCCGTCCCCGTTGCACCGCCTCGATCGCTTGACGGCTCACCTCGGGGGAGCGTCGATCTGGGCGAAGCGCGAAGACTGCAACTCGGGCATCGCGTACGGTGGGAACAAGACGCGCAAGCTCGAGTACCTGATACCAGAAGCCCTTGCTACGCACTGTGACACACTGGTCTCGATCGGCGGCGTCCAGTCCAATCACACGCGCCAGGTCGCCGCAGTCGCGGCGCACGTCGGTCTGAAGTGCGTCTTGATTCAGGAGAGTTGGGTCGACTGGCCCGACTCGGTCTATGACAAGGTCGGCAACATCCTCATCAGCCGGCTCGCCGGCGCTGACGTCCGTTTGGTGAATGCGGGATTCGGAATCGGCTTCAAGGAGAGCTGGGAGGCGGCCCTCGCGGAGATCGAAGAACGCGGCGGCAAGCCCTACGCCATACCTGCAGGAGCGTCCGATCATCCCCTCGGGGGACTCGGTTTTGCCCAGTGGGCGTACGAGGTCGTTGAGCAGGAGCGCGAGCTCGGCGTCTTCTTCGACACGGTCATCGTATGCTCGGTCACCGGAAGTACGCAGGCGGGCATGATTGCTGGATTCGCGGCGCTCGCCGACGCGGGCGGAGCCCCCCGGAGAGTGATCGGCATCGACGCTTCAGCGAAACCTGTTGAGACGTACGACCAAGTAGCCCGCATCGCCAGAGACACGGCTGCGCTCATCGGGCTCGAGCGACCCCTGCGTGACGACGAGATTGAACTCAACCTCGACTACCACGCCGGCACGTACGGTATCCCTGACGAGTCGACGCTGGAGGCAATGCGCGTCGCGGCCCGTGTTGAAGGCATGGTGACCGATCCCGTGTACGAGGGCAAATCGATGGCAGGTCTGATCGATTTGGTTTCGAGCGGCCAGATCGAGAAGACCTCGAACGTCCTGTACGCCCACCTTGGAGGACAACCCGCCCTCGACGCCTACAGCGCACTCTTCGCCACCTGACGCGCCCTCAATAAACGGCGAGGGCAGCCGGGAATCGAGGGTCGATCAGCTCTCGGACCAGCCTCGGTTGAATCCGGACTCGCACGTGAACCGCCACTCCACCCTTCAACCGGTGGCGAAGTTCGTGTAACAATCGCCTGCACAGGTGCGTCGGCCCTCGTGCTCATCGGTTGGCAATGCCGCGCTCAATAATCCCCTTACAGAAGCCGCGAGACGATCTGGATGGGTGCCGTTGTTCGAACCTGAGTCATATGGTACGTTCCCCTTTGAACCGCTGGTGAACAGACGGTTACAAGAGTGAGACAGGACGGTACGTCACCAAACTGGTGCGGCCCGGATTTTTGGTGGGGGGAAATTTGAAATCCAATAAATTTTTTGGGAAGCGTATGGCCGCTGCCGCAGCAGCAGTAGCCATGATCGCTTCAGTCGCAGCAATTGGCGTGAACAATGCGGCGAGCGCTTCGGCCAAAATCGGTGGGACCGTGTCGGTGTGGAACGAGTTTTCCGGCGCCGAAGCGACGGGTTTTGCCACGGCGCTAAAGCCCTTCGAACAGAAGACAGGGATAAAGGTAACGATCCGCAATGGAGGCTCTAGCCTGCCCACACTGCTGGAAGCCGCAGTAGCGGGAGGAAAGCCACCGAACATCGCGGCGGTCCCAACTCCTGGGTCGTTTGACTTACTTGCCTCGGGCAAGCGGTTGACACCACTGAAGCCGATTTTGGGCAGTGAAGTGAAGAACTTCTCGGCCGGGTGGAGTGCGTCGGCAACCTACAAGGGAACGCTGTATGGGGTCTGGCTCGACTCCTCATCGAAGAACACCGTCTTCTACAACCCAGCAGTGTTCAAGGCCGCGGGCATTACATCCACGCCCACGACTTTTGAGCAGATGCTCACCGATGCTTCGACGATTGCCCAGGCCGGTTACACGCCGATTTCCTATTGCAGCGGCACGTCCGGTGCAGGCTGGGCGGCCACGGACCTCTTTCAAAACCTGTTCGTGAAGTTGAATGGCGCTACCGCGTACAACGACCTCGTGAGCGGGAAATTGAGTTGGACCAGTCCCGAGGTCACCGCAGCCTTTGCCAATTACTCCTCGTTGCTCGGTGCCAATGGGGCAAACGTGGGTGGCATCAGCAATGCTTTGGGCACCGACCAGCTGTGGCCGACGTGTCTCAACGACGTGTTCCCCACGTCGGGAGCGCCGAAGGCCGCCATGGTCATTGAAGCGTCCTTTGTGGAGCAGTCCATACCAGCGAACTACGTGGCGTCGAACGCCTCGTCGTGCACCCTGACCCAGACCAGCCCGTGCTACGACTACTTCCCGTTCCCGGCGCCCACTGGAAGCAAGTATGTCAACGACGACCAGTCGTCGGGAGACGTGGCGATGTTGCTGACGTCGACGAAGGCATCGCGAGCGTTGATGCAGTATCTCGGTTCAAAGCAGTTCGCGACGCTGTGGGAAGAGGCTCCGGGAGGGACGATCACTCCCAACCTGGCCGTGCCGGCGAGTGCCATCAATAATCCCGTGACGGCGAGCATCGTGAAGAACCTGAATAGTGCGGCCGCGACGGTGTTCAGCATGGACGACGAATACGGTGGCACGCTGGAGCCCCAGATGTGGTCGAACATGCTGGCCTGGGTCGGCGGCACCGACACGACGGCTCAGTTTCAGTCAACGATGCAGAGCGAGACCCAGGCGTTCCTGGCCTCCAACGGATAGTCGTACGTAGCGTCATCAGCGTGCGTGTAGCTCTTTGAGTTGCGCGCACGCTGATGATGCACTCGGTGGTTGTCGCTCTTGAGTGCAGCCGCATAATCGTGAGTGGTGGGGGGCCGTGAGCGCGAGCACGATCAACGCAACGAGGGGAGTCGGCGCGCATAGCTCGTGGATTCGCAAACACGCCGTTTCGCTCGCGTTTTTGGCGCCCGCCGCGATCTGGTTGCTGTTCATCGTCGTCTGGCCGACGATCGATACGGTGCGCCTCAGCCTCTTTAATGAGTCGGCCACTAAGTTTCTCGGGCTGACCAACTACAAGACCGTCTTCTCAACGGACACAATCCTGACGGCGTTTCGCAACAACGTCATCTGGGTGCTGATTTTCCCCTTCTTCGTCACTACCTTTGGCCTCATCTTTGCGGTGCTCACGGAGCGAATCCGTTGGGCCACGGCGTTCAAGGCGTTGATCGTGATGCCGATCGTCTTCAGTACGACCGCCTCAGCCTTGGTGTGGGCGACCATCTTCGATAACAGTCCTCAGATTGGAGCGGTGAATGCGGCGGCACTCACCATCAGTGATTGGTTCAACCCGCCGGGCGCGTATCCGATCAGCACGACGGCCGGTCAATCGGTCGCCGAGCTCGTGGGGAGCGATTCACGCGCCCAGAAGAACAGCACCATCATCAGCACCTCATCGGCTCGAGCGGGCGGGATGATCGACATCGGGCTGAGGGACGTGAGCCCCGCGACCTTGACAGTCCTCAAGGCCCAAAAGGCGGTAAAGCCCCAGCCGATATCGGGCGCCATCACGGGGGTCGTCTGGCGCGCGTTTTCACCGAGTGCTCCGACGAATACGAAGGACATCCTGCCCGGAGAGCTCGGCCTTCCCCTGCTTCGCCTGTCGCTGGTGAACTCCCAGGGCGCGACCGTCGCGACGACGACCACGACCGACTTCCGGTCAGTACAAATTCTCCAATGTCGGTTCCGGTAAGTATTTCGTCGAGCTCGCCTCATCGAATTTTAGTTCGGGCTTTACGGGCATCTCGTGGCTCGGTGGCAGTTCCATTACCCCGGTCTCGGGATTGAACCAAACTGCCCAGGCGCTGCTCTCGGTTCCCCTCGCCGATATTGCGATGATCATCACCTACTTGTGGATCTGGGCAGGGTTTGCGATGGTGCTGATTGGCGCGGGGTTGGCGTCGCTGAATCGCGAAGTCCTGGAAGCTGCTCGCATCGATGGCGCGAAGGAGTGGCAAGTGTTTCGCAGGGTGACCGTCCCGATGCTCTCTCCTGTCCTCGCCGTCGTCTTTGTCACCATGATCATCAACGTGCTCAAGGTCTTCGACATCGTCTTGAATATGGCGTCGGGCTCCTCGGTCAACGCAACGCCCACCCTGGCGGTGGAGATCTATAACGATGGCTTCACCGGCGGGGTTCACTCGGGTGTATCGAGCGCCATTGCGGTCATCCTGTTCTTACTCGTCACCCCGGCGATGATCTTGAACCTCAAGCGGATCAAGGGCGTGTGATGGCGACCATTGTTCAGTCGACCGATCTCACCAAGCGTCGCCGCGGACTTGCGCGACGGCTCGGGACGCGGGGACCATCAAACATCGTCCTTGGGATCATCGCCATCGTGTGGCTAGTACCCACCGTGTCACTTCTTGTCATCTCACTGCGTCCCGAAGCGGACTTCGGGGTGACTGGATGGTGGAAAGCGCTGCTGCATCCGGCCAGCCTGACCTTTTCGAACTATCGCGTCCTCTTCGGCCAAGGGTTTATCCCGGGTGGACTCCTGGACTCGTTGATGACGTCGATCGAAATTACGGTACCCGCCACGTTGCTGGTGACCTTTTTGTCGTGTTTCGCGGGACACAGCTTGGTCTTTGGCAGATGGCGCGGGCGTGACATCGTGTTCTTGGTCGTCGTGGGGCTGATGGTGGTGCCGCTGCAAGTCGCCCTCATCCCGGTCGTGCAGTTTTACCGTGAGCTGGGGGACCTCTTCGGCCTCAATCCCTACGGGACGATTCCCGGAGTGATTATCTTTCACGTGGCCTTCGGCCTTCCCTTTGGAATCTTCTTGATGCGTAATTTCATGAGCGGGATTCCCAAGGACTTGTTGGAGGCAGCTCGCATGGAGGGCGCGGGGGAGTGGAAGGTCTTCTATCGCATCGTGCTGCCCCTCGCCCTGCCGGCCTTGGCGTCGCTCGCAATCTTTCAGTTCATCTGGGTGTGGAACGATCTGCTCGTGGCCCTGGTGTTCTTGGGCGGCAACCTGCACACTCCGCTCACCGTCTTTCTCTACGATCAAAATCACGAGCTGCAGGCGAACTACTGGATTATTTCGACGGGTGCGATCGTGTCGGTGGTCGTGCCACTCATTGTGTTCTTCTCCTTTCAGCGTTACTTCGTCCGGGGCGTCTTGGCGGGCGCCGTTAAATAGAGGGTTGTCATGGCCAACGTCGTTCTGAGAAATCTCTCCAAGCAATACTCCGGTAACAACGCCCCGTCGCTGTGCGCGCTCAACTTGGAGATTGGCGATGGGGAGTTCGTGTGCCTGGTAGGTCCCTCGGGCTGCGGCAAGACGACGGCGCTGCGCATGATCGCGGGCCTCGAAGACGTTACCAGTGGCGAAATCGAGATTGGTGGTCGCGTGGTCAATGATCTTCCCTCGAGGGATCGCGACATCGCGTTGGTGTTTCAGAGCTACGCGCTGTACCCGCATTTGACCGTGGCCGACAACATGAGTTTCGGCCTGAAGTTGCGCAAGGTGCCCAAGGACGAGATTGAAAAGGCCGTCCAGAGCGCCGCCAAGATACTGGACCTCACGGACCTGTTGAAGCGCAAGCCGGCCCAGCTCTCGGGTGGTCAGCGTCAGCGCGTGGCGCTCGGTCGCGCGCTGGTGCGTGACCCGGCAGTGTTCTTGATGGACGAACCCCTCTCGAACCTCGACGCGAAGCTTCGCGTACAGACACGAGCAGAGATCGCCCAACTGCACCATCGACTCCAGGCGACCATGTTGTATGTGACGCACGACCAGGTAGAAGCCATGACCATGGCCGACCGTATTGCGGTCATGAACCTCGGCGTCCTGGAGCAGTACGGGACGCCGCGCGAGCTGTACAACTTTCCGAACAACCTGTTTGTCGCTGGCTTCATCGGATCACCATCAATGAACTTTGTGTCGATGCAAATCAATCGAGACACGGAGCGCGTCTATCTCACGGGCGTGAGCGCAGGCTCGAGCATGAAAGTCACGCTGACCGACGAGCAGGCGGACATTCTTCGCAAGGTTGACGGCAGCGAAATTGTGGTGGGCGTACGACCGGAACACCTGAGCGAAGGGTCAATCGACCGTTCCGGCTTTAGCGCGGTGGCTCAAGTGCAGGTCATTGAGTTTCTCGGGAACGACGAGCACATTCACGTGACGAGCGGTGACACTGAACTCGTCGCGATCTTGGACGCGCATTCCGCGGTTGCCCTCGGGGACTCGATCACCTTGAGCGCTCCGCACGACTGCGTCCATTTCTTTGATCCAACATCGGGTCTCCGGTTGAACCAGTCAGGTTAACGAGCCACTTCGTCGGAATCAGAAATGAAGATAGTGAACATTGAGTCGCCCTGCGATCACCGGTTACTGCGCCCTCGCGCGCTCTGAAAGTGATCCGTCGGTAGGTCACACCGACTTCATACGAATGAAGGGAGGGACACTTAGTTCGGGTCCATACCCCGCGTGACGCATTTAACGCCCTGAAACGGGAAAAGCGACTTTACCCCTGTCTCAAGTGATTATGTGCTTATAATGAGTTTCGATGTGGCCCTGGCGGCCAAAAAGGGGGCTACCTAACCATGAAGGATCGATCCGTATTCCCGGAATTTTCTCGCCGGCAATTTCTTGGATTTGGTGCAGTGACTGCCGCAGCGGTGGGTGTAACGATGGCCGTCGGAGGGGAACTTCGCGGCCAAAGTCGGCGCAGCTACCATGCCAACAAAGCTTCGCGTGGGATGGAACTCTCCTCCAGACCTTATGAACCCGTTTACGTACGAATCGACCGCTTCCGGTGAGATTATTAACCTCATCTACGACTCCCTCACTGAATACGACATCGATTTGAAGCCGGTACCGTCCCTCGCGGAGTCGGAAACGGCCAGCAGCGACGGGCGAACGTTCACCTACAAGTTGCGTTCAGGTGCAACCTGGCACGATGGCAAGCCGGTAACCTCCGCAGACGTCAAGTACACCTACGACACGCTCGCGAAGAATGACGTGGCCAGTTCGGATGGACCCTGGCTAAGTTCAAAAGCTGTGAAGTTCTCGATCCGTTGACCGTCGTCATTACGTACAGCGCCGCCCAAGCGTGGAATCCGGCGCCCTTGGTTAAGATTGTTCCGGAGCACATCTGGGGGTCCTTCAGTGCGAAGGAACTCGCAAGCTTTACCAATCTGCACCCGATCGGAAGTGGTCCGTTCAAGTTCACTAGCTGGGTGGTGGGACAAACGGTCCAGGTAGACCGATTCCCGCACTGGTGGGGCGCACTCCCCGCAGTGCCCACCATCATCTGGGAGCAGTTTGAAAACAGTGATGTGATGGCAAAGAGCTTGGAATCAAACGACATCGACATTATTACTGAGGTGCCGACCCTGCTATGGAAGTCGATGAAGGGCAAGCCTGATGTTGACGCCATCTCTATGGAGTCATTTTCGTTTCACCACATCGGTTTCAACGTGAGTCAAAGCAAGAAGTCGGGCGCAAATCCTCTCATTCGAGATCTCGATGTTCGAAAGGCTCTGTGCTACGCATTTGATCGTCAACAACTGGTTGATCTCTGTCTGGCGGGTTACGGAAAGCCCGGCAGCGTATTGTTACCGCCCTCCTTCGGGATGTACCAGGCCCATATTCCGGCGGGCTCACAGTTCAACGACAACCCGGCGAAGGCAGAGTCAATTCTCGATGCCGCGGGATACGCCGTGGGCTCGAACGGTATACGCAACGACAAGCAGGGCGACCCGCTCAGTTTCGACTGATCTGTGTTGAAACGACCGACGAAGACGTGCTGGCGGGAACAATCTGCGTTCAGCGCGCCAAGGAGATCGGGATTGAACTGACGCTCGACCCGCTTGACGCCACCACGCTCGGCAACATTGTTTATGACGCGGCGGCCCCCAACTGGGATATTTTCATTTGGGGATGGGACTGGGCTCGCCTGATCCCGACTACCTGATGAGCATTGAACTCACGAGCCAGATCGGTGGAAATGCCGACGTGTTCTACTCCAATCAGCAGTACGACACGTGGTACACCGAACAATCCGAGACGCTCAACGTTGACGAGCGCGCCACTATTTTGCACGAGATGCAGAAGTTGTTCTACGACGACGCAGCATACTGCATCATGTGGTACCAGAGCAAGCTGCAGGCGTATCGCACCGATACGTGGAAGGGATGGCAAGAGACTCGCGGTGGTGTGATCTACAACTTCACGCGCTCTAACTACCTCACCGTCAAGCCGGTCTAATCCCGGAAACGGGAAGTCAGTTGTCGCATGAATCGCCGTTACCTGCTGCACAAACTTGCCACTTTGCTGG
Source organism: uncultured Acidimicrobiaceae bacterium (assembly GCA_963724865.1). Classification (GTDB taxonomy): domain Bacteria; phylum Actinomycetota; class Acidimicrobiia; order Acidimicrobiales; family RAAP-2; genus RAAP-2. Next base: position 58,440 of record CAVRWO010000016.1, read on the forward strand.
TGACGTTGTATGCCACCGTGACATTCAACTTCCTGCTCTTTCACGTGTTACCCGGTTCACCCGTGCAACTTATGGCTCGCGCGGGCCACATGAACGCTACGGCGAGGCGTCAGCTCGTCAGATTCTTTGGACTCAACCATTCGCTGCCCGAGCAGTATTTGATCTACCTGCGCAACATGATTCACGGGCAGCTGGGTTTCTCTTACGTCTATCGAACGCCGGTGACCTCGGTACTCGCCCCCGCCATCGGAAATACGGTCCTCTTGTTGGGCGCGGCCACCGTAATAACGATCGTCGTCGGCGTGGCCCTCGGCGTCTACTCAGCGTCACGAGCTCGCACTCTGACCGACGCCTCCATCACGGTTGTGACGTTGGGGGCCTGGAGCATGCCTGACTTCTTCACCGGCATGCTGCTGATTTTCGGCGCCGCAGCCTGGATCCACTTTCTGCCGATCTCAGGTATCTCGACGCCGGGGTTGCAGACCGGCTTGGTCGGACACTGGTGGGACGTTGCGCGACATCTCGTGTTGCCAGCCGCCACCTTGGCCTTGGTAAACGTGGCACAGTTATCTCTCATCACCCGCAACGCCGTGGTGGAGGCGACGGTCGATGATTATGTGCTCACGGCACGCGCCAAAGGTGTTGGTCGACGCAAGGTGATTATTCGCCACGCCCTGCGCAACGCTCTGTTGCCAATCGTGACCGCCGCGTCCCTGTACGTGGGACTGATTCTGGGCGGGGCGATTCAAGTGGAAACCGTGTTCTCCTGGCCAGGCATGGGTCTGTTGATCTACAACTCAGTGGAGCAGCGTGACTATCCCGTGTTGGAGGGCTGCTTCTTACTCTTCGCCATCGCCGTGATCGCAACGAACTTCTTCGCCGACTTGCTCTACCACGCGCTCGACCCACGAGTGAGGCGAACCTGATGGCACAGTTACCTGACCTGACATCGCCCGGCGAGTTCGAAGTCGGGATCGGCCAGCGAGAAGCTATGGCGGTCCCTGTGGCACGACAAGATGGGTCGAGCTGGCGTCATTATCCTTGCCGTCATTTTGGTCCTCATTGGACTAGGTCCAGTAATTTTCCCGTTCAATGCTTACGCCTTTGGGTCATCGGCGGGCTCGCTGATGCAGGGGCCCTCACGAGCAGACTGGTTTGGTACAACCGAACTGGGACAAAACGTATTCCGCGAGTTTCTAGTCGGCGGAAGAATTTCGCTGTATGTCGGGGTGAGTGCCACGCTCATCGCCATTGTGCTGGGTGCGGGCCTCGGGCTTGTGTCCGGTTACTACGCTGGCTGGCGCGACACGGTGCTCATGCGCTTCACCGACTTCTTCTTGGTTCTGCCCACCCTCCCGTTAATCATCGTGCTCGCTGCGCTCTTCGGTCAGAGCGTGATTATTACCTCGCTGGTGATTGGCCTCACTAGCTGGCCCCAAACGGCGCGAATCATTCGCTCTCAGGTCCTCTCTCTGCGAGAGCGACCGTTGGTTCAAAGAATTCGCTCGCTCGGAGCCAGGGACTCGCGCATCATGTTTCGACACATCTTGCCCAACGTCGCCCCCCTCATCTTCGCCAACCTTGCCCTCGTGCTATCAGGCGCGATACTCGCTCAAGCTGCTCTGGCCTTCCTCGGACTCGGCGACCCGGTGCAAGTGTCATGGGGAACCATGCTCCATAATGCGTTTGACGCTGGTGCCATGAGTCTCGGGGCGTGGTGGTACTTCATCCCGCCGGGTGTGGGCATCGTCGCAATGACACTCGGCTTCGCGCTTATTGGCAACTCGATGGAACGAGTGCTTAATCCACGGCTGAAGGCTCTGAAGTGATACTCCTCGAAATTCAAGATGTGTCAATCGACTACGCCACCGATCATGGAACCCTGCGAGCCGTCGACCACGTCTCGTTGACGGTCGATCGGGGAGAGTCCGTTGGCATAGCCGGGGAGTCGGGCTGTGGAAAGACGACGCTGGGCCTCGCCGTGCCACTATTGCTCGCGCCAAATGCAACAGTGGCCACGGGCTCAATAGTTCTCGATGGGACATCCCTCGTGGGTTTGACAGAGAAGCAGATGGACCCGATGCGATGGACCGACGTCGCCTTCGTGTTTCAGGGCGCGATGAACGCCCTTAACCCGGTGCAGCGGATTGACCGTCAAATACTCGAAGCCATCACCACACATGAACCCGACGTCGACGCCAAGGTGGCGCGTGAGAGAGTGCTTCGTCTCCTCGACTCGGTGGGGATCGCCCCAGCGCGAGCTGCCAGCTATCCTCATGAGTTCTCGGGAGGCATGCGCCAACGCGTCATGATCGCAATGTCCCTAGCTTGTAGCCCCAAGCTGCTGATCGCGGACGAGCCGACGACTGCGCTTGACGTGATCTCCCAAGCCCAGATCCTGGCGCTGCTCGTCAGACTTCGAAGAGCGGAGGACCTCAGCCTTATCCTCATCAGTCACGACCTCGCCGCCATCAAGCGGGTGTGTGACCGTGTCGTGGTCATGTACGCCGGCGTCGTCGTCGAATCGGGTTTGACCGCATCAATCTTTGGCACGGGTGGCTCACCGCCGAGTGCAGCGCATCCGTACACGCGAGCGCTCATTGCGGCCCACCCCAATCTGCACGGCGAACGTGTCCTGGCCGAGGGGCTCAGCGGTCACCCTCCTGATCTATCGCAGACGATGATCGGTTGTCGCTTCGCTGACCGTTGTCCTCACGTCATGGAAGTCTGCCGACGCGTCGAGCCGACATTGGTCAGCATCGGACCCGGTCATATCGCAGCGTGCCACCTCGTCAACGAGTCGACGTTGTGACCAAACCGAGTGACGTTCTGGAAGTCAAGGACCTCGTCGTTCACTTTCCCGGTCGCCACGGCGAGGTCGTCAAGGCGGTCGACGGCGTCTCCTTCAACATCGCACGCGGTGAGATCTTGGCCCTCGTTGGCGAGTCGGGCTGTGGGAAAACGACCATTGCAATGGCCGTGATGCGGTTGGTGGTCCCCACGTCGGGCACGATCATCACCGGTGGCGAAGATCTAACGAATCTGCACGGGCGGGACCTTCGTCAAGCCCGCCGACACATACAGATGATCTTTCAGGATCCCTTCGGATCTCTCGACGCCCGCCAGACCGTGTACGAATCGGTGGTCGAGCCCCTCATTATTCCAGAGTGGGTAACTCGGCGGAGGAGCGGCGCGCGAAAGTGCTCGAAGCCCTGGACTTCGCGCACCTCCGACCGCCTCAGCGACTCGCTGCGGTCTATCCCCATCAGCTTTCTGGAGGCCAGCGACAGCGTGTCGCCATTGCTTCCGCGATCGTGCTGGGACCTGAGCTGATAGTGGCCGAGAGCCCGTGTCGATGCTCGACGTCTCCGCTCGCGCGGGCATCTTGCGCCTTATGGTCGACCTGCGGGACCGGCTCGGGGTCTCGTACATGTTCATCACCCACGACTCGCGGTGGCGTGGGTGGTTGCCGACCGCATCGCGGTGGTCTACCTAGGTCGCGTGGTTGAGATTGGAACCAGCGAGGAGCTGGTGGCCGCGCCTGCTCACCCCTACACCAAGGCACTCCTGGCGGTGTCAGGTGGTGATGACCGCACTGGGGAGATCGACCCTACGAGCGGGGAGGTCATTGAAGTCTTGCCGGGCGAGACACCTTCCGCGTCCAAGGTCCCATCGGGCTGCCATTTCCATCCCCGCTGCCCCCGCTACAACGAACTCGGCCAACCTGAGGTATGCCGAATTGACGATCCCGTTCTCCATCTCACGAATAGGAGCGATGCGAAATCGCAGACCCACGCAGTTGCCTGTCACTTTCCAGAGGAGCCCAAATGAGCTACGCATCACGTCCGGAAGTTGTTTCCCTTATCAGCGATCTTGTTCGCATCGACTGAGTCACACCGTGGCTTGTTGAAGGCGGGGCCGGCGAGAAGGACGTCGTCGACTACTTCCGTTCGTATGTGGCTGATCTACCCGTCGAGGTCGAAGTCGTCGAGATCGAGCCGAATCGGTTCAACTTTCTTGCGACGTTGCGTGGGTCTGCATTGGACCCTCGTTGTGCCTGAACGCTCACGCTGACACGGTGGGCTTTGCCGGTTGGCCCGAGACCGCTCTCGTGCCGCGAGTCGAGGGAGACCGCCTCTACGGACTAGGGTCATCCGACGACAAGGGCTGCTGCGCCGTGGCGCTCTTGGTGTTGCGCTATTTCGCCACCATCGGCCCGAAACTTCATGGCGACCTCATCGTTGCCTGCGTTGCCGACGAAGAAGGCATCTCAATTGGCACCGAGCACCTCGTCGGTCACGCGACGCCCGACTTTGCCATCGTGCTCGAACCACACGGGATGCATGAAGTGGTGGTAGAGCACCAAGGTTTCGGCTGGCTTGACGTCAACGTATTCGGGAAAGCAGCCCACGGTTCCGCTCCCGAGGAGGGCGTCGATGCAATAGTCGGTTTGGCACATGTCATCACACGGCTGTCGGCCTTCGACGTGGCCAACTTCGCGGTGCGCCCCGACCCCCAGAATGGTCGCACCGTCTTTCACACTGGCACGGTGAAGGCGGCACTGACTATGCCACCTATCCGAGTGAAGCGTCACTCGGCATCGAGATTGGCACTCAGCCCGGCGAGACAATGCAGAATCGCGTCAAGGAAATAGAGGACATCATCGCCGAAGTGAAAGAGTTCATGCCCGGCCTCACCGGGCGAGGTGGTGATCCGATTAAACCGCGAACCTTTCGTGGGCGAAAGGCAAACGGCCTTATCGGAGCTATACAGCGCGCGGCCGAGACTCACCTGAGTCACGCTCTCGACGAAGTGGGCCTGAACGCCTGGACCGACGCTGCGTTGATGCAGGCCGCCGGCGCGCCGACGATCATGTTCGGCCCCAAAGGTGGCAATCTTCACACCGTTGACGAATGGGTTGATGTAGCCGAAGCGGTGACGTCCGTCGACATCTTGGTCGACACGATTACGCAGCTGCTTGGATCCGGGAGTTGAGGCGTAAGTGTCCTCCTCCTGCAACTTTTCGCCCAGCTCCCCACAGCTTGAGGTCGCGGTGCGTGCCGTTTCGCTGACGGGTGCTGCAGCAGCGTCTAATGACCAGCGACGTGTCTGCTTCAACACGGCGCATTGCGTCACTGCATAGTCGAAGGCAACATCGTTAGCCTTAAATGTGAACATGGGGGTACCGTCCCCGTTTTCGACGAGTGGTTGAGGTAGCCATGACACTGTATGAGAAGACCATGGAGTTCATCCGCCAGTTGATGACCGACTCCAACATGGTGCCTGGCGATCGCCTGCCGAGCGAAGTCGAAATTGCGCACATGTCGGGGGTGTCACTGATGACGGTGCGTCGAGCTATGGCCGAACTTGTCAGCGCGGGTGCTCTGGAACGGATTCAGGGCCGCGGGACTTTCGTGCGCTCGAACCGTATTCCCACAGAGTCCACCATCATCGGCGGGCTCAAAGAGACGTCACACTCCGGGGGTCGACTTAGAGACCATAATTGTCTCCTTCGACGAGACTGTGGCCACTGACGAGCGCGCCCGACTGCTGCGCCTATCCGACGGAGTAGCGGTGTGGAGAATTGTGCGCGTGCGGCGCCTCGACGGAGTGCCAGCAGTCCGCGAGACCGCGATTATTCCCAAGATCCTCGCCCCCGACCTTGACGCGCGCTTCACGTCAGGCGAGGAATCCCTCTACGAGGTACTCGCTTCCTCCTACGGGCTCAGCGAATCGGTAGAGGAACAGACACTTATCGCGCGGCGAGCGACTGGGGTTGAGATCGCCGCCCTCGAACTCAAAAAAGGCGCCTATGTCGTCGAAGTTGCTGGCGTGGCCGTTTCAAATGGCACCGCGTTCGACAGCTTTGAGATGGTCTTTGTACCTCGCTTGTTCGCTTTTCGGTTGCGCACGACTCCCACGGCGGATCTAGTCTCCAGCAGCTAATCAGGCACCCGCGAGTGCTTCTTCGTCAGCAATGATCGTGAAATCTGGATGGTCTAGGAATGGGTTGCGGAATTGCCGGGTCGATGATGCCGTCGCGAAGTGCGGCGAGTATCGGGGCCTTAGATTGCCCCGGAAGACCAGCATGAGAATCGAACGAGCCTCGATTAGGTCACGCAGGCCCATCGTGATTGCCCGGGTCGGTCGTAGTGACTCTGATTGACAGGGGAAGTTGGCCTCGATCGTGCTGGCGGTGAGCTTGACAATGTGGGTGCGGTCGGAGCGATTCGCCGCAGGCTCGTTAAAACCAACATGGCCATTGCGGCCCACGCCAACAATGGCTAAATCAATATCCCCCACGAGGGCGGTTCCCGGTCGTAGCGCCTACGACGTGATTTCGTCGTTGACGACAAGGGAGTGAAATTCGTGAAGCGATTGAATATGACGTCGCCGAGGTGATCGAGCAAGAATGCCCGAAAGCTACCTTCTGGGTGCGACGGCAGGTCAACATACTCGTCAAGCATGAACACGTCGGCGTGGTTGAGCGAGAATCTGCCGGCGGCGTGTTCGGCGCGCAAGTGGCCGTAAAGACCGATCGGGCTATGACCGGTGGGAAAGACGAATTGAGATGAGGCTCCGGAGAAACTGCCTGCGTCACGAAGTGCTGGCTACCGCTGAGAGTCGGCGTAGTTGCGACGGCGACAATCCTCACGTGGCACTTTCTGCGAGATAACGAAAAGTTTTGCGTTCAGCGCGGCAACGTAGGGGCATCCAGCTCGAGCGGCGCCACGGCGAGATCTTCTTGCTCCATGACGGGTCACACGTTCCCCCAGTGCTTCGAGCGCGATGAGGCGCCCCCGAAGAGGGATGGACTTAGTCCGGATAGGGTGACGACGGTTGCGACCAAGCGCGTTGACGAGGGCCGGCAACAGGTCGTGGTTGTCGCCACTCACGAGCCACACTGCGGTCGGAGTCGTTGTCCGCGGGGTCAAGACGTCAAGGCAGCGCTGGATTTCGAAAGCAATGCCCTCGAAGAGAGCCAGCGCGATGTCGCCCTGGCTCGAGGCGAGGTTCAGATGTGAGATGACGCCAGAAAGTTCCGTGCGCCACAGCGCGCCCTGTTCACCGCCAGCGAGGTGGGGCAGGAAAACGATCGGACTCGCGGCCTTATCCTCGACTGTCAGGGCGAGAGCCTCGAGTTCCGTCGTTGTTCGTCGAACAGACCCGCCAACCAAGAGATCGAAGAGCCCGTCGCCAGGAGGTCCATCTCAACTCCGTGTCGAGCGCCGTCCACGAGCGGCGTCACGAGCGGTCGTGGGGAGGTCGAGTCTCCCTCAACTTCCTTGCTCAATATGACCGTGGAGGACCCGTCAGTGATCGAAATCGCTGTGCCGAAAGTTCTTTCGACGAAGTGAAATCCGGCGACTGAATCGGCGGAGCCGAGCACCACGGGAACACCACCTGCCTCGAGACCAATCAAGACCTCCGCGCCGGACTGGGCTAGCGGCGCCGACGAATGACTGTCTGCGACCGTCGGCAAGAGTTGGGCGTCGATGCTCCAGAGTGAGCTGAGTTCATCGCTAAAGCGCTGAGTCGAAAGTCGTAGTTTCCAAATCCCGACGCCGTCGATGGGTCCGTCCACGTCTCGCCAGTCAAAACGTAAAGAGATAGTCCTTCGCCGAGAGGATTTTCGCTGGCTCGGGCATTCGCGTGAGTCGGCGCCGCAGATACATAGGGACGAGGTAACGACCGTCGACCGGCGTACCAGCGATCTCATAGATGCGACGCCGATCATCGCGACTCAGGCGCTCCGTGACAAGCTTGTCGGCCCTCGAGTCCTGCCAGGTGACCGCACGCCCAGAAATTTGGCCCCGTGCGTTCACTTCGACCAGCGTCGGCATCTGCGCGGTGAGGACAATGGCGTCAATATCGATGTCGGGTTGCGCCCCGCGCACTTCGCTCCACGCTTGCGAAATGGCGTTGATCCAGTCCTCGGGGCGCTGTTCGGCCATATCGTCCTGATCGACGAAGGTGGGGTAGCGGGCCGACGCAGCCGCGAGCAAGACGAGTCGATCGTTGACGATGCCAAGTTTTACCCGTGACGTGCCCAAATCGATTGACAGAATATTGCAAGTCATAACGTCTTCTTAGACAAGATGGCGGCTGCGCGCCAGAACCGCATCAAAGCTCTCATTGGCCCGTTCCAGCGTGTCGTCAGTATCCTTCGCATCATGGGCAAAGGACAGGAAGAGGTTTTCGAAGTGCCCAGGGTGAAAGAGGATTCCGCGGTCGAGCATCTCCTCAAACCAGATACGGAACTGTTCGGCGGAGGCGTGACAGAGCGGCGTCCCTTAATTGCGGATCGGTGTGTCAGCGAACCACACTTGGAAGACCGGGCCGAGGCCAACCACTGATCCCACGAGACCCTTTTCGAGCATGAGGTTGTTTAACCCGACGCGCAGACGGTCCGAGTTTTCATAGAGCCGTTCGTAGCGGGCTTCGGTGCTTAAGTATTCCAGGGACGCGATTGACGCCGCCACCGCAATGGAATTGCCGGAGTACGTGCCGGCAATCGAGACCCTGCCATAGGCGGCGAGGTCCATGATGTCGCGCCGGCCGCCCAACGCCGCCACGGGAAAACCGCCGCCCAAACCTTTTGCTAACACCGTCAAGTCGGGGACCACGCCGAGTTTGGCCTGGGCCCCACCCGCGGCGATACGAAAGCCCGTAATGACCTCGTCGAAGATGAGAACGGACCCGTACCGGTCACAGACTCCTCGGAGTCCCTCGAGATAGCCGGGCTCAGGCAGGATACATCCGGTGTTGCACATGATGGGCTCGGGAATGATGGCTGCGATTTCTTCGCCCTGGTTAGCGAAGATCTCCTCGATCATCTCTAGGTCATTCCATTGGGCGATGATCAGCGACTCGCCCATTTCCGTCTGAACCCTGGACCCTGGGGCAACGCGATTGGGTGTTCGTCGGGGCCAGCCTTGTCGAGATCGGGATGCTTCGACCAGTAGATGCCATCGGAGAATCCGTGGTACTGACCCTCAAATCGAATGATTTTCGTTCGACCAGTGAACGCCCGGGCCAGGCGCAGTGCATAGAGGACGGCTTCGGTACCGGTGTTCACGATTCGAACCGTGTCAATGCTCGGAACCATGTCGATAATCTGCTGCGCCAAACCAATTTCCGGTTCAGTTGCCATGGCAAAAACCGTGCCGACCGAACGGATTTTTTCAGTAACGGCCTCGGTGATGTGCTCGGGGCGGTGACCGAAGATTACGGGGCCAAGGCCAAGCAGATAGTCAATGTAGACGTTCCCATCAACGTCAGTGAGTTTGGATCCCTTGCCACCTTTGGCAAAGATTGGGTGCGGGGTCCAGCCGGAGAACGCCGCACGCGCGGTGGAATTCACACCGCCAGGGATAACACGAAGCGCCTGCTCATGAGGCTCGCGGGATCGGGCGAATCGCTCTGGGTGCAGATAGGAGTCAGTCATGAGTGTCCCCGGTTAGGTATAACAATATAAGGACTTTACCATATTCAAGAAAACCACCATTGAACTTGAGTTCGTGGTGACAAAGCACGATGTCGAACTGTACGGCCCCTGTCCATTTTCGAGTTCATCGAAAGTGAGACCAGTCCAATGGATCTCCTTGAGTCGGTCGAATTAGGCCCTGGAGCGGAGAACTGGAATTCACCGCGCGGGCATTTTATCTAGGCGTACAACGCCTTCCGCAAGTGCTAATGACTCCAGGTATACCCTGAGTGTATGCTCTCGGTTATGAGCGTACCTATGGCCCTGCTGGGGCTCCTTGACCGTGAACCAAGCCACGGATATGACCTAAAGCGCGACTACGATGCCTACTTCGGCCGGGGCCGTCCGCTTCCCTTCAGCCAGGTGTACGCGACGCTCGGGCGTCTCGCGCGCGACGGAAGCAATGGTCGGCGAGGCCGAACCGGGGGCCGGCCCAGACCGCAAGCGCTACACCATTACCCAGGAAGGAAAGAGCGAGGTCGAAGTATGGCTCGCGGAGCCCATCCCGGGGGAGCCACACTTTCAAACAGAGCTCTTCGTGAAAGTCGTGCTCTCGCTCATGCTCAATCTTCCGGCCGAGCAATACCTCGACGTACAGCGCACGGCGCACCTCGCCCGGATGCGCGAGCTTACCGACGTGAAGCGAAAGGCGGGGTCGTCGACATGCTCCTTGCCGACCACGGGCTCTTCCACCTAGAGGCAGACCTGCGCTGGATCGACCTCACCGAGGCTCGGCTCGCCGCGCTCGCCGAAGAGGTGGCGGCATGAGCGCAGGAAGGTCCTCTGCGGTTCTCGCTCGGAGGAAGCATCCTCGAGGCGCACGACCTTGTTCTGTCCTTCGGGGAGACCCCGGCGCTTCGGGGCGCCAGTATTTCGGTCGCGAAAGGCGAGGTGCTTGCTGTGATGGGCCCGAGCGGCTCGGGCAAGTCAACGCTGCTGCACTGCCTTGCGGGCATCCTCGTTCCCGATTCCGGCGAAGGTCTATTTCGATGGGCAACGACTCGACACATTGCGCGAGGGAGACCGCAGCCGACTACGGCGAGAGCGGTTCGGCTTCGTGTTCCAGTTCGGTCAACTGGTGCCAGAGCTCACCGCGGAGGAGAACGTCGCGCTGCCACTCCTGCTGGATGGAGTTCGCCACGAGGAGGCCCTGCGAACTGCACGGGCCTGGTTAAAGCGACTGGAGCTCGACGGCTTGGAGCGCCATCGGACGGGAGAGATGTCGGGCGGTCAGTCACAACGCGTCGCGCTGGCGCGAGGTCTCGTCACCCATCCCGACGTGCTTGTTTGCGGACGAGCCGACCGGCTCGCTCGATTCGCTCACCGGCGAGCTCGTGATGGGCCTGTTAATGCGCACCGCGCGTGAAGAGGGATCAACGGTGATCCTTGTCACCCATGAGCCGCGGGTTGCCGCCTATGCCGACCGCGAGGTGATCGTGCGCGACGGAAAGGTCACCTCGTCCGAACGGGTCGTTCGGTGATACGACTCGGGCTCCGCTTGACGTTGGGCAGCGGTCGCGAAGCGATGGCGCGCGTCCTCGTCACTACGGCGGCCGTCGCACTCGGCGTCGCCCTGTTGCTGGCGGCCCTGGCCGGCGTCAATGGACTGCACGCCCAGACCGACCGTGGCGCCTGGCTCGACACTTCGGCGCAGGCGTCACGCTCAACCCGACATCCCACGAACTGTGGTGGCGGTCGAGCGTTGACCAGTTCGACGGCCAGGCAATCGACCGGATTGACGTCGCCGCGGCCGGGACCGACGCTCAGGTCCCACCGGGGATAGCGCACCTGCCGGGACCGGGCGAGTACTACGCCTCGCCGGCGCTCACGGCGCTCTTTGAGTCCGAACCCGCGAACCAGCTCCGAGACCGCTATCCCGGGCACGAAATTGGGACCATCGGCGCAGCAGCGCTGCCGTCTCCGAACTCACTGATCATCGTCATCGGACATTCCGCGGCCGAGCTTTCGCGGGTACCCCGCGCGGTCGAGGTCGGAGCCATCCAGCGCACGCCGGCCAGCTGCTACAACTGCCAAAACACCAACGGGAGCGGGTCCGTCCTGGAGTGGATACTCGCCGTCGGGGCGGTTGCGCTCCTGTTGCCAATGCTGATCTTGATCGCGACCGCGAGCAGGCTCTCGTCGGCGCGGCGCGAGGAGCGCTTCGCCGCGATGAGGCTCATCGGCGCGACGCCCCATCAGATCTCGGTGGTCTCGGCCGCCGAGTCGACGGTCGCTGCGGTCGCGGGAGTCGCCGTCGGGTTCGCTCTCTTTTTCGTGTTCCGACCGCTGCTCTACCACGTGGCCTTTACCGGGGCGCCGTTCGCAGGAGGCGATCTCTCGCTGCGTTGGATCGATATCGCGCTCACCGTGATCGGCGTACCGCTTGCGGCGGTCGTGTCGGCGCGGCTCGCGCTCCGACGAGTCCAGATATCGCCGCTTGGCGTGCATCGCCGGGTGTCGTCCGAGGGCCGCGGATCGCCCGAATGATCCCGCTCGCAGCCGGCATCGCGCTGCTGGCGTACTTCGACGCCGCCGGCAAGCCGGGTGATGTCGGGAGCCAGCTCCTCGAGCTCCTCGTCTGCTTCGTACTCCTTATCGTGGGGCTGGTGCTCGCAGGACCGTGGTTCACGACTGCGGGTTCTCGACTCATGGTGAGGCGCGCCGGCCGTCCCTCGACGCTCATCGCCGGCCGCAGACTCCTCGATGATCCAAAGGCCGCGTTCCGGTTCATCAGCGGACTCGTCATCGCGCTGTTCATTGCGAGCGCCTTGATCGGGGCGCTCGGCTCCATCGCCGCCGCGAGCAGCGCCGGCGGGAGAAGTACCGCGGGAAGTGACACCCTCGCGGACCCGTTTTGCAGTTTCACGACGTCGAACTGTCCCGCGTCGGCCAACGTCGCGTCGGTGTCCAGGTCATGTGCTCGCGGAGCTGCGTTCGACGCCCGGCGTGCGCAGTGTGACGCTGGTTCACCGGAACCCCCAAGGTGTGCTGAGGTTTTCGTTCGGGCCATCGCGAGCCCCGTTGAGGAACTCGTTCGGGGTGGTCGCCTGCGACCAGCTCGCAAAGACGCCGGCGATCGGCCGGTGCCCTCCTGGAGCGGCCACCGCCGACATTGGCTACTTCCTTTCGAACGTCCTAGGGCACAACTCCCACGCGTCGACGACGGTCTGGCCGACTGCGAACATGTCGCTGGCGAGCGCTGCGCGCCTCCCCGTGGACGCGATAGTCGTCGCGACGGATGGATCCTCGGGCTCTATCGAACGGACACGTACTGCGCTCGAGCTGGCCTTTCCGTTCCAGGGAACACCGGTCGCAGTGGACGCATTCGATCCTTCGACCGCTCGGCTGCTCGCCATGATCCAGGACATGACCGACGTGATGATCGTGGCGAGCCTCATCATCGCCGCGTGCAGTCTGGCCGTCAACATCGCCTCGGGTCTGGGTGAGCGCAAGCGCCCCTTCAGCTTGCTCCGGCTCACCGGCGTCCCGCTCGCGTGCTCCGCCGGATCGTTGCGCTGGAGAGCGCGCTGCCACTGTTCATCGTCGCGGCGGTGTCGATTGTGGTTGGCCTGGTGGCCGCCGCTCTCTACCTCCGCTCCCAGGTCGGCATTGCGTTTCGTATTCCCGGCTTCGCGTACTGGGGAACCGTCCTCGGTGGACTCTTGGCGTCGCTCGCGATCATCGCCGCGACGTTCCCGCTCCTCAACAGGATGACGGGACCCGAGGTGGCGAGAAACGAGTGAACGGATGAGGGGGATGTCCGTGCGGCGATTCTTTGCGACTGATGACGCATCGCGAGCGGAATCACTCGAAGAAGTAGCCCAACGTGTCACAAAGGAACGTGCGCCGTGCGCCGAACGTCTCTGATCGTCATCGTGAGCGTGCTCGCGGTCCTCGTTGTCGTGGCCGTTGCGGTGCGGTTGGCCAACTTTGGATCGCCCAACAGCCGAGGTCCGACCGGGACGCTGACTGGCGCGCTCCAGGTCGAAGGCGGTCCTCCTGGCGCAGGCCCGCGACCCCTCGCAGGACAAGTCACCCCTTTATGGACCCGATGGGCACATCACCGACATCAGCGTCGGCGCGAACGGTCGATTCTCGTTGCCCGTAGCTGTGGGCACCTACACCGTCTCAGGGCAGAGTCCGCAGTACCAAGCTGGCAACGCGACGTGCCACGCGGGGAAATCGGTCATCGTGACCAACGGCCTCACAACCCACGTGCAGGTCGACTGTGGTGAAAAGTAGTGGTGCGTGGGAGGGGAGACCAAGCAGTGAGTTCTGTGAACGAGCGCAACAGGTGATCGAAAAGGGGGGTCGGCGGACGGTCGTTACTCGGCGCGGTCGCCTCTCGGCTCGCACCAAGTTCGACCTTATCTTCGATACGACGCTTTTTATTGCGTTCGCAATCGCCTACGCCAAGGCCTTCACGGGCCTGAGTCTCCATGAGTGGTTCGGCGTCGCGTTCGGCGTCGCACTGCTCTTTCATTTCTCCTTGCATTGGGAGTGGGTCGTTCGCACGACGAAGACCATGCTGTCGACGTCTGGTCGCCGCCGATTATGTGGCTGAACTTGGCGCTGCTGGGCGACTTGATGCTCTGCATCGGTTCGGGCATCTTCATCACCGAGTGGCGTATGTTTGGCGTCTCCTTGAGTGGCAGCGAATTCTGGACGAACCTGCACGGCACGACCGCGGGCGTCGCGATTGCGCTGATCGGTGTCCACGTCGGACTCGATTGGCGCTGGATCGTGAACGCTGTTCGTCGGATGACGCGGCCGTCGCCGAGGCGAACGAGGGAGTCGATCGATGAGGAATGAGACGCTCTGGCCGTTCCTTCGAAAGCGAGTCCGCGCGCTCCTCGGAGCGACGACCGTCGTCACGGTGCTCTGGCTCGTCACGGTGCTTGCAGTGAAAGTCTTCGTTGCGCCTTCTCGTTTCGACGGTCAAGGTCTGCCCCTCAGTAACACTTCGCGATTCGCGCCGGGAGGCGCGATCGAGGGGATAGGGAAGAAGGATGGAAGTCGTCTCTTCTTCCTGCACCGCAGCATCGGCGATGCCTTTGGTTTCGGAGCGTGGCACAAAGTGGCTCTGGTCTTGATTCTGGTTACGCTGACGGCCCTCGCCGTGGCCTTTATCGATTGGCTTCGACGCAAGAGTCGCCGGAGTCGGCGCGCACGGACGATCTGACGAAATTCCACGTCGGCCCGCGCTACGTTGTGGACCGTGCAGAGTGTCTACGAAGCTGCGGGCGGCGACGAGGGCCTTCGGTTGCTGGCATCGGCGTGGCACGCCCGGGTGATGGCCGACGAGGTAGTCAGTCACGCGTTCAGCCATGGTTTCGAACCAGATCACACTGAGAGGCTGGCCGCCTACTGGGGCGAAGCGCTCGGCGGCCCGTCGGAGTACTCGCGGTCGTACGGCGACGAGACCTTCGTCGTGCAAATTCACAGCGGCAACGGAGAGCACAGCGAGATGGATGAGCGTGCAATCGCCTGCTTCGATCAGGCGCTCGTCGACGTCGCAATCACGGAACCATTGCGCCAGGTGCTGCACGACTACTTCGCATGGGCGACCACTGCGACGATGGGCAAATATCCGGTGTCGGCCGACGACGTGCCGATCCAACTTCAGATCCCGAAGTGGTCGTGGAGCGGACTCATTGGTAGATGAGGTTGTTCAGCTCATGGGCCGCCATGGCGTGCGCCCAAGTCGTGCGTCCGGAGCTTGCGGGGTCGCCCAACTCGTGTGTCACGCTCGAAGAACTTGTGGTAGTGAATGCCTTCCGTCGGGCACAACAGGCCATTTTGGCACGCCTTTTTCTGGTGCGAGACATGGCGTGATGATCGTGATCTGTAATATCAATGCACCTTTGCGCGAGGTCGACAATGGTAGACATCACTCGTGCCGTCGGAACAATTCGAAACGACGGCTTTCTGATGTTATGGAGATCGTTTAGTGCGATGCCAAACTAAGAGGAACGTCAGGCCCCGCAGCAAAACGTACATCTCGGTTGTTGGGCTCGTGATCCTGGCTACCCTTATGTTTGGTCAGACACCCTTCGCCCAGGCCGCCAGTACCTGGGGGCTAGTGCTCCCGCTTCACCTCGCCACAACTATTGTCCCGGGACAGATCACGTCAATCAACGCAATCTCGTGCAGTTCCGTTGGCAACTGCAGCGCCGGGGGAACGTACTCGACCAAATCGGGAGAACAGGCTTTTGTCGTAAACGAACGGCAAGGAGCGTGGGGCAACGCGGCACCGATTCCGAGTGTTTCGGCACTCGACGTCGGTGGTTCCGCTGCCTTGACGTCAATGTCGTGTGGCTCCGTTGGTGACTGCAGCGCTGTCGGTACCTACCTCGATAGCTCTTACGATCAACAGACGTTCGTCGTCAACGAGACGGACGGGACGTGGAGCACCGCCATCGAGCTACCTGGATTAGCGGCGCTGGGTCAAGTTGGATCCAGCACGGTGAGCAATATCTGGTGCGGCGCCGCAGGGAATTGCGCGGTGGGCTTTTCAATGAGCGCCAGCAGCGGAGGTTCAGTCGTCGGCGTGGCCAACGAGGCGAGCGGAACCTGGAGTAGTGCCATGCCATTGCCTGGCTCTGCGTCTCTCTTCGAGGGCAGTGGCACCAACAGCTACGACATCTCGTGCAGTTCCGCGGGCAACTGCGGTGTGAGCGGGACGTACGACGGCGCTTCAGGCTCACAGGGCTTTGTGGATAACGAAATCGACGGCATATGGGGTATGGTCGCCGCGGTGCCGGGCTTGTCCCAGCTGGACATTCTCAGCAAAGCGAACTTCGATTCGATCTCGTGCAGTGCTCCAGGAGACTGCAGTGCCGGTGGCAGTTACGCGGCCAGCGAAAGTGCAAGCGGGTCGACATACTATCCCGAGGCATTCATAGTGAGCGAAATGAACGGGGTTTGGGGCAACGCCATCGAGGTGCCGGGTACGGCGGCGCTCAATGTTGGCGGAGATGCCACGGTGAGCTCCATTTCGTGCGGCTCACCCGGCAACTGCGTTGCCGTGGGTACGGCCAATAGTGGCAAGCAGCTGCACGCAACTTTCGGCAAGGGACTCGCGGTCAGTTTCTCGTCGACTGAATCAGACGGACTTTGGAAGAAGGCGATTGAACTCTTCAGCGGCACTACGACCGCGTTTGTTTCCTGCCAGACTGCGGGAAACTGCGAAGCCGCAACGAGCAACTTGGATGAGGTTTTAACAAAGAATGAGACAAATGGTGTCTGGGGCCCCGGCGCAAGCATGTTCGGCCCGCTCTCTTCCAACGTCATAGCGAATGTCAGCCTCACCACACTGTCGTGTGCCAGCGACGGTAGTTGCGGGGCTGGCGGAAATCTCAATGTTCTAAAAGGAAGCATTAACGAAAGCCAAGCGTTCGTTCTTAACAGCTCGGCATCGGGGAACGGAAAGACGACAGTGCCTGGCGCTCCGAGGATTGCTGTCACTTCGCCCACAAAAGGAACTCTCGATGTGGCGATTGTTGGAACTGCCAATAGCGGCGGTCGTGTAATAACTGACTATGAGGCGACGGTAAGCGTCTCGGGCGGAGGAGTAGCGGAGGAGACTTGGTCTAACCCGTTCGGGAACGTCCTGTCGCTGGAGTTCACCCCGGGAACGTACAGTGTTCGCCTTCGAATTAAGAATGCCCTTGGTTGGGGTCCGTTTTCTTCAGCGCACGTTGTGACGATTAAGTAATCGGACTCGTGCTCCGCCGCAGAAGGACGCGTGATATCCCAGAATGCAGGTGACCCCCGCCAGACTTAGAAAACGTGGTCGGGATCGATGCATTGCCGGCACGCGGCTCCCCGACAATATCTGCACTCCTACTGTTATTCATCGTCTCCGCCTTGAAGACTCTCCCGCTGTGTCTCGTTGATCTGGTTTCCCGCGTAGCCAACGGCCCGAGACGGCGACTGCTTCCTTTCCATTGCGGCGACATCTTCGGGGGTGGCGGGCCGGATGGACGGCCAGGCTATCGAGTTCAGCAGACAGACGAACTGCTTCACCTCGCTCTGGGCTAGGGAGAACTTGAGACTTCTGGATCGCCGCAGTCCTCCGAGGAAGTGAAGACTCAAAGAGTGTTCTCCTGGTGAGACCCGGCACACCCGGGTTTGGTTGGGAGAGATCGTGCCGACCTTCGAGCCATCGAGGAAGACGCCGATGACGCCACCCTCGCCGATTAAAGGCCTCTCGCGTTGTGACCGTCGAACGAGCCGGGATATTGCCCGGGCCAGGACCAGGGTGGGAAACACCGGCCGTATTCGATTCGGGGCTCGCCAAAGTTGGATGGTTGCTTTGTCGCTGGCTTCAGTGCCGAGATCGGAGCCTTGAAGATTGTCATTCATGAATGCCCTCGCCCTTTCTGTCCCGCTTCCGTACACGTCAGAGTCCCAAACGCCAAGGCGTTGCAAAAAACGTCGGACCCGGTTACGCCAGACTAGGGAACAGCTTCTGCATCCGGAGCACGATGTCGTTCGTTTCGACTTGGGGATCGGCACAACACTCCTTGAGACTTGCAGAGATCAAGATGAAGGCTGCCGTATTCACCGCCTTGGCCACTGCCGCCAGCTGGGTGACAATGTCCTCGCAGCTCCGACCTTCCTCGAGCATTCGCACAATGGCCCCCATCTGTCCGCGCGCGCTTGGCGCGTTTGGTGATCGCGCTCAGCTGCCGTTCGTCCGTCAGGACGCGAAGGGTGCCCTTAGTAGCGAACATTTGAAAAAACTTCGCACCTTCGCCCACCAAGATTTGAAGATGAAGCTGCAGTCACAAGGTTTACTGACACATCTTGTGAAGGTACCTTTGTAGCCATGGCTTCCTTTGATCACGATGTTGCTCCATTGTGGAGCCCGTCGAACCAGCGTCGCGTCAATTCACACATGAGCGAGTTTCTCGCGCGGTATGGATTCTCGACGTACGACGAAGCATGGAATTGGTCGGTGGACACGACGACAGCCGGCGACTTTTGGCGCGCCGTCGCCGAGACGGCGGGCGTCATGTGGCACACGGAGCCCACGATCGCGCTGGAAGGCGACCTCACGAGCGTTGCTCGTGCGAGGTGGTTTCCGGGCGCCACCCTCAACTGCGCCGAGATGGCGTTGCAACGAGGAGGTCACGGCCCTGCAATTATCGCGTATGACGACGCGCGAGGACGTTCGAGCATGTCGTGGAGTGAGCTTCGTGAGCTGGTGGGGCGCCTGCAGGTTGGCCTTCGTGCGCGTGGCGTAGGACGGGGCGACGTGGTTGCCGCGTTCCTGCCGAACGTTCCAGAGACACTCGCGCTCATGCTGGCGACGGTTGCCCTTGGCGCCGTATGGACCTGTTGCGCTCCCGAAACCGGCCCGGACGGCGTCCTTGACCGCCTTGTCCAAACCGAGCCCGTGCTCTTCGTCTCGACCGACGGTTACAACTACGGCGATCGGATCGTCGACGTGCGCGAAAACGCGCGTGCGATTCTCGCGGGATTGAAAGGTGTGCGCCATGCGATCGTTCTCTCCCTGCTCGGACTCGACGCGCCTGGCGTCGGCTGGGAAGGCTGGTATGACCTTCGTGGCGCGCCGGGCGAGGTGACCTTCGAACCCGTTCCCTTCGACCACCCTCTCTATATCCTCTACTCCTCCGGCACCACCGGCAAACCGAAGGCGATCGTTCACGGTCACGGCGGCATCACCCTCGAGCACGCCAAGGCGCTGCGCTACCACTTCGACCTCGATGACTCCGACCGTTTCTTTTGGTACTCGACGACCGGTTGGATGATGTGGAACTTCTGCGTCTCCGGGTTGCTGGTGGGCGCCACCATTGTCCTCTTTGACGGCAACCCCGCCTGGCCAAGCGAGGACCGGCTGTGGTCCGTCATCGCCCAAGAAGGTGTCACGTGTGCGGGCGTGGGGGCGGCCTACCTCGTCGCGTGTCGACGCGCCGGCCTCACGCCGCGCGAGCGGTTCGACCTCTCTCACCTCGTGACGCTGGGCTCGACCGGGTCTCCGTTACCGCCCGACGCGGCGCGTTGGGTGTATGAAAACGTCAACAGTGACGTGATGCTGGCGTCCTTCAGCGGCGGAACCGACGTGTGCACGGGATTCGTCGGGACCAGCCCCATCCACGACGTGTGGGCGGGCGAGATCTCGTGCCGGTGTCTCGGTGCGAAGGTCGAGGCCTACGACGACAACGGTCACTCGCTGCTCGACCAAGAGGGAGAGATGGTGGTCACTACGCCGATGCCCTCCATGCCGGTTCGCCTCCTGGGTGACGTCGACGGTTCACGGTATCGCGCCACTTATTTCAGCCGCTTTCCCGGCGTCTGGGATCACGGAGATCGCATCACCATTACCAGCCGTGGCACCGTCATCGTCACGGGGCGATCGGACGGGACATTGAATCGCGGCGGCGTGCGCATGGGCACCGCTGAGTTCTATTCCGTGGTGGAGGGCCTGGACTCGGTCGTCGACAGCCTCGTCGTGCACCGAGAGGATCCCGAGGGCGGGCCCGGCGAACTGTGGCTCTTCGTGGTTGCTCCAGGCGTCGAACCAACGGCACTCGAAGCCGAAGTGCGCACCGCAGTACGAGCGCAACTCTCGCCGCGCCATGTGCCCGATCACGTAGTGGCAGTTGACGCGGTGCCGCGAACTCTCTCGGGTAAGAAGCTCGAGGTGCCGGTGAAGCGGATTCTCGCCGGGGCGGCCATCGCCGACGTGGTGGCCGTGTCGTCGTTGGCCAACCCCGAGAGTCTCGAACCGTTCGCCGCACTGGGGCGCCAACTTCGCGCGTAGCGATTCAGCGCTTGAGGAGTCGATGCGAGCGGGGGACTGATGGGTCGAGTCCCTGCGGCCTCCGGTTCGCGCGTGCGCGCAAGGCGGACTTGTCGATCTTGCCGACAGCGGTGCGGGGGAGTTCGGCGACGACCTCGAAACGCACGGGCACCTTGTAACCAGCGAGCCGGGTGTGACAGTGCGCGGCCAGAGCGTCCACGTCGAACGTGTCGCGACCGGCGCACTCTACGAAGGCCACACCCGACTCTCCCCACTTCACGTCCGACACGCTGACGACTGCGGCGTTGATCACACCGTCGAACGACGTGATGACGTTCTCGACTTCTACGGGATAGACGTTCTCGCCGCCGGTCACGAACATCTCCTTGGCGCGGCCCACGATGCGGTAATAGCCGTCGGTGTCACGGGCGGCCACGTCACCGGTGCGCAACCAGCCATCGATCACCGCGGCGGCGGTCGCGGCGGGGTCGCACCAGTAGCCGGGAAAGACGCTCGGTCCTCGCACCAGCAGCTCGCCCTGGCCGGGACCGTCGATCACCTGGTCGCCTCCCCGATCGAGGAGCGCCACGTCGACGTAGGGGTAGGGGCGGCCTACCGAGCAGGGTTGGCTCAACGCGTCCGCGTCGTCCAGGCAGAAGACGTTCGGCGCTGACTCGGTGAGTCCGTAACCCTGGTACAGCGCAACCCCGCGGGCGTGCCACTGCTCGACGAGGGCGTAGGGCATCGCCGCGCCCCCCACGACCACCGCCCGGAGGCTCGAGAGGTCGGCGCCCGCAAAGTCGGCGTGTTGGCCGATCATCTGGTACGTGGTCGGCACGCCCGCCATGGTCGTCACGCGTCGCTCGGCGATCACCGCAAGCACCGCCGCGGGGTCAAAGGAGGACTTCAGCACGACCGTCGCGCCCTTCCACCACGCGAGCATCGGTTGTACGTTCCATCCTCCGACGTGGAACTGGGGCAGCACTTGCAAGACAACATCCTCACGAGTGATCGGAACTACCAGATCGAGGCTGAGGTTCGTCCAGAAGAAATTTGCGTGAGTGAGCAGCACGCCTTTGGGACGACCAGTTGTTCCGGAGGTCGCGATGATGGCCAGGCCGTCGTCCGCCCGCGCCGGTGGGAACTCGACGTGCTCGACCTCGCCCAGAGCCTGCACGGTTGCTTCGAGCTCGAGGGGTGCGCCGCTCACCGAAGTCAAGACGTCGTCCACGCGAGCGAGCTGGCTCGCTGAGACGAACCACACCGATGGGGTCACCAGTTGCAGCTGCGCGGCGAGTTCCTCGTTGGTGAGTCGCAGGTTCAATGGGAAGAAGATCAGTCGGGCCTTGGCGCACGCGAAGAGCAGCACCACCTGCTCGGGGCGATTCTGCGCGAGTACGCCGACGCGATCGCCTGACGCGAGCCCACGCTCCAGTAGCCAACGGGCGAGTCGGCCGGACGCTTCGTCGAGTTCTTTGTAGCTGAGCTCACGTCCTTCGTGGATGATCGCGATCGCCTCTGGCTCACGGCCCGCGCGGTCGCTGACCCACTGCCCAACGGTGTGGGGATCGCTCGGGGCGCGACGGGTACGCGGCGAGGGGTTCATGGTGACACGTGCCGATTCGACTCCCCAGTGGGCGCAGTCGTCGCGGTTCCCGAACCCCCGAGCATGCGCGCGATGATCGCCATCATCTCTTCGAAGACCTCCGGAGGCATCACGCCCTCTTCGTTCCACAAGATCCACCGCAGTCCGATGATCTCTCCGACCGCCGAAAGTGCCCACGCGAGCACCAGTGGGTCGCCCGGAGAGACCTCGCCCGTGCTCATCGCCTCTTCCAAAAATGGTGCGTAGTGTCCGGTGATGGTTTCGTAGTGGTTGCGCAGCACCCGGGGCGAGACGAACTCGGCCTGGCGAATCACTCGATACAGGGCGGGGTGCTCGGCGGTGAAGCGAAAGAAGCCCGCGAAGCCCAGTCGCTCCGCTTCGAGTCGCGTGGGCGCTCCCCGGGCGGCGTCGGACATCGCGTGTCGAATCCTCTGGTTGAGATCGAGCACGACCTCATCGAAGATGTCTCGCTTGCTCTCGAAGTAGAGGTAGAAGGTTCCCTGGGCGACGTCGGCGGCCTCGGTGATCTTGACGATGGAAGCGTCGTGGTAGCCGACGGCACCGAAGACCCCTTCGGCCGCTTCGAGCAGCCGGCGGCGCGTGCGCTCTCCCTTGCCGCGTCGCGTCAACGGTGCGCCAGTGTCCACCTCGACGAGGTCCGGTGGGCCGATCGCACCCGGTGGCAGAGTGCGACGTGCGCTGGACGCGGCGCCGTCGACGCGGCGCTTGGGTGATCGCTCGGTCATCTCACTCACTGTACGGGTCGCCCTGTCACGGTGCTTGTCGAGTCAGCGCATCGAGGAGTAGACGAGTTGGTGCAACGTGCGACGCCACGTATGGCTCGTGCTTGGCAACAGCTGGGTGTAGAAGCCGACGCTGAGCTCCTCTTTGGGATCGATCCAGAAGGTGGTCGAGGCGGCGCCGCCCCAGAAGTAGGAGCCTTCGGTCATGAGGCTCTTGTTGCGGTTCTGGTCTACCGCGACGGCGACGCCCAAGCCGTAGCCGTTGCCGGCTTGGCCATCGTCCTTGAAGACGCCTCGTCCGATGTCGCCGATCGTCGCGTTGTCGGGGAGGTGGTTGCGAGTCATCAGGGCGACGCTGCGTGGGCTCAACAAGGTCGTGCCCTGGAACGATCCACCGCCCTGCAGCATCGTCATGAACCTCGAGAAATCGCCGGCCGTGGATATCAGGCCGCCCCCACCGAGGAACAGCGTCGGTTCGTTGAGGAACTCGCGGGCGATCTCCTCGACGGGTACGGCTTGGCCGTTGTAGTTGAGATAGAGCATGGCCAGGCGCTCCGCCTTGTCACTGGGGCAGTACCAGTCGGTGTCGGTCATGGCGAGAGGTATGAGGATTCGTTCGCTGATGAACTGGTCCAGGCGCTGGCCGCTCCAGATCTCGATCAGCCGACCGAGAATCTCCAAGCCGATCGAGTAGTTCCACGCGCTACCGGGATCAAAGAGCAACGGAGCAGAGCACCAGTCGCGCACCGCCGCCGCGAGGTCCACGCCTTCGGGGAACCTCCAAGCGATCTCGTCGTAGCCCATGGCCCGATAGAGCGCGTCCACCGGCGACACGCTCTGAAAGCCGTACGTGAAGCCAGCCGTATGAGTGAACAGGTGGTGCACTCGCACCGGTTCACTCGCTGGACGTGTGTTCATCGCGGCCATCGGTCCACCCACATAGACGCGGGGTTCTTTGAGCTCGTCGATCCACCGACTCACGTCGTCGTTGAGGTCGAACTTGCCCTCTTCATAGAGCATGAGCGCGGCGACGGCGGTGATCGGCTTGGTCATGGAAAACAGTCGCCAGATGGTGTCGTCCCTCACCTCGAGCGAACGTTCTCGATCACGAAAGCCACCGCGACCGACCCACACGAGCTTGCCGGCGCGGCTGATGGTGCTCAGCCAGCCACTGAGTCGCCCCGCCGCGGCGAGGCCATCGAAGTACGCCGGTATGCGAGCAATCCGCGCCGGGTCAAAGCCGACATCGTCGAGTTCTGCTTCGAGCTTCAATTCCACCGTGTCCCCCTTAGCCCACCGCGAGCGTCCCTGAGAATAGTACAAATATGAGAGGTGATTCACTTGACATTTATTCTCCGTTCTGCTTAACTTCGCCCAGCGCGCGCCGTGAAGGCACGGCGCACAAAAGGGGGAACTAATGAAGAAAAGGACGCGTTGGGCGGCGGGGCCACTGGCTCTTGTCACCGCGCTGCTCGGTGTGACCTTGGGCGTCGGCCAGTCGTCAGCGTCATCGTCGTCACCGGTGAAAGTCGGTGTCGTCACCGAAGAGACCGGCATCTACTCGGCGTACATCGCCGAGTGGCTCCAGGGCATGAAGATCGGCTTCGACTACGCGACGATGGGTACGAACAAAGTTGACGGGCACAAGATCAAGCTCAACATCGAGGACGACCAGGACAACCCGACGACTGCCGTCTCGGACTTCAAGGGCCTCGTGGGTGCTGGATACAAGATCATTGGCGGCACCGGCGACTCGGGCATCGCCGACGAGCTCGCGCCACTCGCAGCCCAGAACAAGGTGATCTACATCTCGGGCGCGGCGGCTGACGACACGCTCACGGGGATCAACCGCTACACGTTCCGTTCCGGTCGCCAGACCTACCAGGACGTGAAGACAGCGACGTCCTACGTGCAGGCCCTTGGTACCGGCAAGACCGTCCTCGTGCTGGCCCAGGACTACGCCTTTGGACAGTCCTACGTGACGGACGCAACGAGCGCCTTCACGGCTCTCGGGGACACCGTCACGAGCGACCTCGTGCCGCTCACCACGACGGACTTCACCCCGGTCGCCCTGCAGGTCGCCCAACAAAACCCCGACATCGTCTTTCTGGCGTGGGCGGGGACGACCGGGGCGCCATTGGCCCAAGCACTCGACCAGGCCGGTGTGTTCGCGAGCTCCCACGTGATTACCGGACTCGCGAACATCGCGACCTACCCGTTTTACGGAACGGCCGGACTGAAGTTCAACTACATCTCGCTGTACACCTACCAGTCGCCGCACAACTCGGTGAATAATTTCCTCATTGAGCAGATGCACAAGCGCTACAACGCGGTGCCTGATCTCTTTACCGCGGACGGGTTCGTCTGGGCTCAGATGGTGGTGCGCGCGATCCAAACGGGCGGCGGCACGAACGTGAACAAGATGATCAACGGGCTCCAAGGCTGGACCTTCAATGCACCCAAGGGTACCCAAACGATCCGAGCCTCCGACCACGCCATGCTCCAACCGATGTTTCAGGTCCAACTGGTGCAGACGGTGTCGGGTACGTACCAGCCGGCGACGCTCGCGACGCTGACCGCGACGGAGACGGCGCCCCCCGTCACTGCACACTTCCCCAAGTAGTCCCGAGACTTGTCATACTCAACCCGTGACACCTCTCGCTGAAGTCCAGGCCCCGGCCCTTCGGGTCCGGGGCCTGGGCTTTCGCGTTGGCGGCGTCGAGATTCTCGATGATGTTGACCTCGAGGTGCCCTTGGGGCACTGCCTCGGCATCATCGGCCCCAACGGCGCGGGCAAGTCGACGCTGTTGAACTTGTTGAGCGGACTGTTGCGCCCAAGCGCGGGCACCATCGAGCTCGATGGACGCGAGATCGACCAATTGCGTACATTTCGCCGCGCGCGCCTCGGTGTCGGGCGCACTTTTCAGACCTCGAGCCTCTTTGACACGCTGAGCGTCTTCGAGAATGCGCGGCTATCGGCGGAGGCTCGTTTGGGCGGCAGTCGACGATTCTGGCATCGTCCGTCGTTGCGCGACGCGGCGAGTGAAGCGGCCGAGCGCTCGCTCGAGACGGTCGGCCTCGCTTCGTTGGCGACTCGAGCGAGCGGCTCACTCTCCCACGGCGACAAACGAAAGCTGGAGCTCGCCATACTGGTTGCGGCGAACGCTCGGGTGCTGTTGCTCGATGAACCAATGGCTGGCGTCAACACCGAGGACGTGCCCGGGTTGACTGATCTGATTCGCCGCCTCCACGGCGAAGGTCGTACCGTCCTCATGGTCGAGCACCACATGGCCGTCGTGGTCGGCCTCGTTGACACCATCGCCGTGTTGGACTCAGGCCGACTGCTTGCTCACGGCACGCCCGCCGAGGTGGTCGCCAACGACGAGGTCCAGCGTGCCTATCTGGGTCAGCCCCTGTGAGCGACGCGCTCGAGATCAGCGATCTCCACGTCGTGATCGCGGGTTCGCACGTGCTCAAGGGCATCTCCATGAACGTTCCCATGGGCGGCGTGACTGCACTCCTTGGACGCAACGGCGTGGGCAAGACCACCACCCTGCGCGCGATTCTCGGCCTCGCGGCGCACAGTGGCGTGGTGCGAGTGCTCGGCACCGACACGAAGGACCTTCCAACGCATCGCATCGTGCGCCTCGGGGTCGGCTACGTTCCCGAAGACCGCGATGTCTTCTCCGCGCTCAGCGTCGCAGAGAACCTCCGTCTCGCCGAACGGACCAGCGAGCCTCAGTACGACGCGGTGTACGCGCTCTTTCCGGACCTGAAGAGTCGCGCGCGACAGCGCGCCGGGTCACTCTCCGGGGGCCAACAGCAGATGCTCTCGATCGCGCGCGTGCTGCTCAACGGCTGGCCGCTGTTGTTGATTGACGAGCCCTCCAAGGGTCTTGCGCCGAAGCTGGTCACCGAGTTGGCAGGGGCCCTCGAGCGGGTGGCGACGAGCGCCACGATCCTGCTCGTCGAGCAGAACCTCGCGGTCGTGGCTCGACTCGCCCAGCGCATCGTGGTGCTCGACCACGGTGAGGTCGTCCACGAGGGCGCGCCATCCGATCTCACAGACACCCGACTCACCCAACAGCTCCTCGGTGTGGCGGGTGCGCCGTGAGCATCGTTCTCTCCCTCGCCTTCAGCGGTGTGGCGCTCGGCGCCGTCTACTTCTTGGCGGCCAGCGGCCTCTCCCTCATCTACGGTCTCATGGACGTGTTGAACTTCGCGCACGGGATGTTCATGACCCTCGGCGCATACGTCGGCTGGGACGTGGCCACGCACCTGCCGGTGTCCTGGGGCGGCGTATGGCTGTTCGTTATTGAGATCGTCGCCGCCGTGGCGGGCGGCGCGCTGGCCGCGGCGATCACCGAGTTGGTGTTCATCCGGCGGCTCTACGGGCGGCCGCTCGCCCAGGTCCTGGTCACCATCGGGCTGGATCTCGCCGTGGTCGCGCTGTTGATCGGCGGCTTTGGCAGCAACTCGCTGACGCTGCCGGTGCCGTTGTGGACGATTGAGGCGAGCCGCATCGGAAGAGTCATCCTGCCCCACGCCGACTTTGTCGCGATCGTCGCCGGTGTGGTGGTGGTGGTCGTGCTCGAGTGGTTCCTTCGTCGCACCCGTTACGGGATCACCATTCGCGCCGGAGTGGAGAACCGTGAGATGGTGCGCGCCCTGGGCATCGACGTGGGTCGGGCCTTCACCTTGGTCTTCGTCATTGGCGGAGCGATGGCGGGACTCGCGGGACTGTTGTACTCGGTCGTCTTCAGCGGTGACCTCGTCTCGCCGCTGCAGGGGGACAGCCTCTTGATCTTCGCGTTCATCGTCGTCGTCATTGGAGGGCTCGGCTCCATTCGAGGTTCTGCCGTCGCGGGCGTGATCGTCGGGTTGGTGCAAGACTTCGCGAACTATTACCTGGGCACGCACGCGGGATTGGCTGAGTTCGGCAACCTCTCGGTGGTCCTGCTGCTCGCCGTCATATTGGAGTTGCGCCCCCGAGGCCTCTTTGGAAAGACGTCGTGAAGACGCCTCGCACCGGACTCCTCGTCGGGGCGGGCGCCACGCTGTTGGCGGTGCTGTTGCCCTTCATCGGGCTGCACGTTCTCTGGATACTGCCGGGGCCCGTTGACGTCGTGAACTCGACCGGCACCCTCGACGTGCTCGCGCTGTGCTTCATCTTCGCGGCCGTGGCCCTCGGCTACGACGTGATGTTCGGCTACACCGGTCTGCTCTCGCTCGGGGTGGTGCTGCACTTCGCGGCGGGCGTCTACGTCTTCGACATCGCCTTGACGCTCTGGCATTGGCCGGTGCTCTCGGCGCTCTTGTTCACCGCCGGTGTGTCGCTTGTCCTCGGCCTTGTCGTGGGGGCGCTGTCGCTTCGCGTCTCGGGGATTGCGTTCACCATGGTGACCCTCGCCTTCGCGCAGGCTTTCTACTTTCTGATCGAGGACAATCCTCACGGTCTGACCGGTGGCGACGACGGACTGTCACTCTTTTCGACTCGGCTGCCCGGGTTTCTCTCCGGTGCGGTCTCCAACACCCGAAACCTCTATTGGGTGGCGCTCGGCTACTTGGTCATCACTGGTGCCGTGGTGTGGGTCTTGACCGAGTCGTCGATGGGCCACGTGTTCGTGGCGATCCGTGACAATGAGCGCCGCGTCGAGGTGCTCGGACTTCGACCCTTCAGCTTCAAACTCGCGGCCTACACGGTCTCTTCACTCGTCGCCTCGGCCGGCGGTGTCGTGTACGTGTTGCTGATTGGCACCGCGGTGCCCAGTGCCGTGGCGACGACGACACTGACCCTTTCTATTGTGATCATGGTGGTCTTGGGTGGCGCGGCGTCACGGTGGGGTGCGGTCGCAGGCGGGTTTCTCTATATCTACCTCGAGCAGTACCTCGTGAAAGTCGCCGCGGTGCCGACGTTCGCGACGCTGCCAGCTGTCCTGCGGGTACCGTTGTCGCAGCCGCAGTTTCTGCTCGGAGCGTTGTTCGTACTCTTTGTCCTCTTCGTGCCGGGCGGACTTGCCGGTGCGCTGTTGCGGCTCCGTCTCGCTCGTGCGCGACGGAAACTCGGGTATATGAACCCGTCGCCGGACTTCGCGGAAGGGGAGTGAGATGTCGCTGAGTGGTCGACGGGCGCTGGTGACTGGCTCGACGAGCGGCATCGGACTGGGCATCGCTCGAGCGCTCGCGCGCGAAGGTGCGAGCGTGATGCTGAACGGTTTTGGCGACATTGAGGAGATCGAACGGCATCGTCAATCGATGGAGCACGACTTCGGCGTCCCAGTCGGCTACCTCAACGCAGACCTGACTGACGCCAGTGAGGTCAATCGGCTCATCCGGTGGAGCATCGAATCGATGGGCGGACTTGACATTCTGGTCAACAACGCTGGCCTGCAGTTCGTTGCGCCAATCGAAGAGTTCCCAGTGGAGCAGTGGAACAAGATCATCGCGTTGAACCTGTCATCGGTCTTTCTCGGCATGAAGGCGGCGATTCCCGGGATGAAGGCCCAATCGTGGGGCCGGATCATCAACATCGCTTCGGCACACGGGCTCGTGGCGAGTCCTCAAAAGATCGCGTACGTCGCCGCCAAACACGGCGTGGTCGGCGCGACGAAGGTGGCGGCCCTGGAACTCGCCAACACCGGAGTGACGGTGAACGCGATCTGTCCGGGCTGGGTGCTGACGCCTCTCGTCGAGAGCCAGATCGAGGATCGAGCAAAAGCCGCCGGTACCAGCATTCAGCAGGAGTCGACCGAGCTACTAAAAGAGAAGCAGCCGATGCTGACGTTCACATCGCCCGAAGCTGTCGGCGCCCTTGTCGTCTTTCTCTGCTCCGACGCTGCGGCCACGATGACGGGCGCGCCCATCTCGATCGACGGCGGGTGGACCGCGCAGTAGTCGCGGTCGCTCCTGGCGGTCTGTTCAGCGCCTCCCTCCGCGGTGCGGCGCCATCCGCAAAGCGCCCTACCTCAACACCGGAAGCACCAAGTGAAAAGCTTCCGTGAATCTGGAAACAGTTACGGCGTACTTGAGGTGCGGTCATCTCAATAGGAACGAAGAGCGCGCCGCGCAGGGATAAGAGCTCCGTCAACAATTACGGTGATTGGCACTTTTCGTTTGGACGCAGACTGGCTAGTTTCTGAACATGGCACCAACGATCACTCTTGCGAGACGCTTTTGGATGGCTATTGAACCGATTCATGCGATCAGCTATTTTGCGCCGGAACCGGCAGAGGCAGCAAAGCGGATTGGACTTCGCGGCTTCTGGATGGGTTACTTTGCGGGTCGAGTTGCTCCGCTTGGGGCGGTGCCGGCGCCAGCAGTCTGCGCCATGGCCTACGGATTCGCTCCCTCAATGGTAAGCCGGGCAATTCCGGACGCTTGGAGGTTCGCCTCGCCTGAACTCATCCTCCAAACACGGATCGAAAGTTCAGCGACGGCGTTGCGCACACACATCAAGCCGGAAATGGTGAACGTGGTTGCCGAATTGTCGGACTATTTATGGGATGCGGTGGAGGGATGCCAATTTGATGGACGTCCTTTAGCAGCCGGATGGTCGAATGTGATCAGACCATCCGATCCCGTCGCGGATGCGTGGCTCGCAACGACGATCTTGCGCGAGCACAGGGGCGACGGACATGTCCTGGCCGGGGTTGCAGCTGGGCTACGTGGAATAGACGCAACACTGGCGTTGGTCGCCACGGGCGCCATTACTCGTGATCTCATTCAACCAAGCCGTGGATGGACGGACGAGGATTGGGCGCAATCTCTTGGGAGACTTCAGACTCGAGGTTTGCTCGATCAAACGGGACGTCTCACCAAGTCCGGAGAGGCTCTTCGTCGCGAGCTGGAAGCCGTGACGGATCGCTTGGCAGTTGCACCCGTGGAGCGCCTTGGTGAGTCGGGCGTGGAGAGAGTGATCGAGATGGCCGCTCCCGTGAGTCGACACTTGATTGACTCGCGAATCATTCCAATACCGAACCCGATTGGACTTCCTAGAGCATGAGGAGAAGAGCGAGACTACGCGGCGTCAATCGATTCTCCATTTTGTCCGCCGGCCCGTAGTGAGCGCGCCGATGGGTGGTCCTCGCTCTCCTCGCAGCGCGATATAAGACAGATGTCCAACGCCCTCTTCAGTTCGTCATCAAAGCCGTTGTCTTGATCTCACTGATTGGGCAGTTAGATGCTGACTTCGGGATCAATTTGACGGTAGTGGCGGATCCCTAGGAGCACGAGGAAGAGCATCGCCAGAGCCAGCACGAACGCCGCGATCGCGCCGTAGAGGGCGATCTGGCCCATGAAGCCAAAGGCGTAAGCGTTGAGCAACAGGCCTCGGAGTGTGTCGCCGCGGAACACGAGCTCGACTTGGTTCGCAAGGCTGGTGTTGCTGGGATCGCTCAAGGACTCGCTGCTCAGTTGGGCGTAGGTTTTGCCTCCCGAGATCTCCCTGGTGTCGACGCCGATGATGTCATTGGCAAAGATCTGCGCCTCGCTGCCGGTCAGCACTTCTTCATTCGCGTATTGGGTCAGGTGAGCCGTTACCAGATCCTGGTAGTCCCTCCCGCCAACCTTGGGAAAGAAGACCTTTTGCTCTTGGAGTTGCGAGCGAACTTGTGAGGTGGTGAAGCTGTAGCCGATTACCAAGCCCACACCCGCGACGATGAGTACCACAGTGAGTACGGTGCCCACCCAGTTGAGTAGCAGGTCCAATGTCTTACGGCGCATGATTCACTCCTGTGTTCGTCTCGTTTTCCAAATATCCTTCCATCGTGAACATGATGAGCAATAGGGAAGAAAGTCCCTTTCGGACCCATCGGCAGTCCTTCTCGGCTGAGCTGGTGCGGGGCTGAGATTATGGAAACCCATCCTCATCAGAGCGGTTAACTGATCCGAATGGCCGACGCAGGACGATCGTGAGGATCTTCAGCCGTTAGTCGGTTGCGGCAGAACCTCCGTGATTGATCTGTCAAAGATCAGTTGAGGGGTACAGGTTTTCGTGGGCCGCCGGGTCTCGATCCCGATTAAAAGAGACTTTCAAAGTGTCGCTTTGTGTGGGACTGGTCGCGTGAGCCGTTAATTTTCAGTGAATTCCGTCGCTATATGTCGGTCTGGTCTTTTGGTGTTGGAAAAATATGTGGCCGAAATGAGGCCTGTCGTCCCTATGCCCGTTTGATCGGATGCGATCATTGAAGTTCATGGGCACCTGTTTTTGGAGCTCACCATCGTGAAGCCGAACCTACAACTCCCTCGAGAGTCGTAAGCGATTCGTGGAACTGGCCGCGCATGTCTTCCACCAACTCAAAAGGACTTTGGGGAGGCATCGTGCGCCGCAAGGCGATGGTAAGAACGGCGTCGCGAACGGCGATCGGGTCAAGTGACACGAGGTGAAGTACGAAGCCATCTGCGTTCTGGGCTTCCACGCCGTAAGGTTCGCAATCCTCGGGCAAGAAGTGTTTCAAATTATTCGTCACGATCGTGGGGGCACCGATATTCACGGCGGCGGCCAAGACATGGCGATCACCAGGGTGGTTGGGCATGGCAGTCTCCAAGGCGGGCGGCACCGTGATGAGGGCGTCGGGGAGAGCTCGGTTCATCATGTCGAAGCGCAACGCCAAGCGCGCGGGGTCGATGCCGGGGCGCACCAGAAGAATGTTCCTCCGGGTGTCCTCCAGAATCTTGTGCGTCCAATGTGGTCGGAATAAGCCGGCATGGCCCAGTGACATCAGGAGGTCCATCGAGTTAACTCCGAACAGGACGTCAGAGTCCAGAACGACGGGGAAAACGGCCACTGGCGGAGCCCTGGCTAGTCCGGGAGATCCATTTGATCAGAAAGCTCGTGCAACTCGCTCATTGCTGAATTGAACTGGGCATTGCGCACATCACGGAACTTCAGGACGTCTTCGAGGAGCACACGTCGGTGCGTCCCGACCTTGTGGTACGGTATCTCGCCGGCTTCGAGCATCTTGATCACGTGAGGGCGACTGACATTGAGGAGTTCCGCAGTTTCCGCAGTCGTGAGCTCGGCGCCGAGGGGAACGACGGTGACCCCACTGCCATTCTCCAAGATGCCCACGACCGTGACGAGCAGGTCGTAGAGCGCTGCGGGCAACTCCTTCTTGGAGCCATCGGCACCCACAAGAGAAGCAGTGTGGTGCTTTCGAGATACGCCTGTCGTGAACAGCAAAACGTTCGCTAGCTCGTGGGCGTCCGTGGGCGACACCACACTGGGGAGAATCTCCTTTACTGCACTCATCATTCGTCCCTTTCCTTGATTGCTACTTTACCCGCCAAACGCAATAAACGCAACAGCAGTACTGTACTCAATGACTGCTACAAGGCCAATCCTCGGACCGGAGTTTGGACACCGTGGGAAAGGTCTCTCGGATGGGAAGTCCGCACCGGCGCAACGTGGCGTTAGCTCGCATCAAGAAATTCACGAAAACGAACGTCGAGCCGTTCCCTGTCGGGTTTCAGCTTCTCTGATCGTGGCAGGTGGATAGAAGCCCCATGCATTTCTTGTATGCCGTGTTTCAGCATCGGCCCATCAATCTCATTCAGGAGGTTTGAATTGACGACAATTCGATAGTCGGGTCGAATGCCGACGAGGTTCCTGTCGAACGTTGCGTGATGAATCTTGCAGAGCGAGATGCCGTTTGGCACTATCGGCTCACCCCTCGGACTTGAATCGCTGATGATGTGCGCAGCATCCAAGAGCTCGCGGTGCTTTATCGAACAAATGGCGCACGACGTTGAGTAGGCATGAAGAACTCGTTCTCGAAAAATTGGCTGATGAAGCCGTCGTCGCGTTTCGACGAGCGCATAGCGTTTTTCGAGGGAGCTTAAGGCTGACGTGTCGAGGCCAACTTCTGACCGGTTGAATCCGAGAGTTACCTCCAGTTGATTGGAGTTGTCTGCGATCACGAAGACTGGATAAATAGGCTTGTAGATTCCGCGAAGCACCGCGATGAAATAGACGAGCGGAAGCTCGTACTCCATGCAGACCCGAAGAGATCGATTGGTGTAGAGATTTGGATCGGTCCCCTGATACTTGTATCGCGGGTGGCCGTCGTCGCCTTCGAAGTCGTAATAGGGCGGCTCCTTACCAAAGGGCGTGAACGTTGTGGTGATCGAAAGGGCGCCCTCGAGGCTCGCCGGTTTGTTGATTCCGCCGCCTCTGGTTTGGCGAATCGGAATCACCTCGCCATGAAAATCGAAGGTTGCGGTCTGATCCCAGGTCAGCGTCTCGTCCGTCGAAAATGCCAACAAGCCATCGAGGTGCGCGAACAGCGCCTCTCTGACGGCCAACTCCCTTATCTCGTCCATTCCACATGATGACAGCCCGACGTTAGGCCCAACGACATTGTCGATGAACGTGGACATGGCGACCGGTCACGCGTCGGCACTCAGGCGGCATGTTCCTACGTTGCAATATTCGTAGACGCGTTCCTCGGATTCCTTGACGTCCAGTAGATGCACAAACTCCAGACCCAGACTCAAAGAAAGGCGCGGGCAAACGTGACCGCTACAGGAGCATTCTTACCTAATGAACCGGAGAGCCATTCGCGCAATTGAGCTTGCCGCCATTTCAAATACACCAACAAGAAGAACTCCGGTGGATGACGTATGCGTTGTCTGGTGTCAGTCTCGCCTCGCGATGTTGCGAGAATCGGAGGCCTATTTCGAGGCCTAATCGGTTCTCAGTATGGGCAGCATCCAGCAGCGGTCACGTGTCAAGAACCAGGACCGTGTCGCGATTCTGGTGAGGGCCGTTTGAAATCACGGCTCAATATCGCGATCGAAACTGTCGGGAACATCGAACGTGACGTCGGAGCCATATCGCCCGAATCGTTGGCGCTCCTGAATGTCAGAGAGCTCGGGCAGTGCTTCGCGGTCCTTGTCGCGATTGGCGAAAGTCTTTGCTGCGATGATGTCTTCGACTGACGCGACGTGAACCGTGAAGCCGTCGCCACGGACGACGAACGAGCGCGTAATCAGTTCCTCAAAGGGAACAGATCGCCCTTCGAAATCCTTCAAATCGGCCAGTATGCTAGAGGGTCCAGCATCGGTTGTCCAGGTCGAATCTCCGGCCGTCTCAGACGCAATCGGCATCCTCGGTGAGACGCGACGCCCCGAGGAGTCCCACGGCGGAACCGCCGACAACGATAAAGCCGACATCGTTAGTCGTGAGCACCTCAAGCAGTCGGTTGAGGTCAAGTGGTGGCTCGCTACTGGGCAGCGTCACGGCTTGCGGCTTCCAGTACCCGAAGGGCCTCCACCTCTTTGAGCCATGCTTCAACCGAATCTTTTGAGTTCAGGCGGCGACCATCGAGCAGTACGGTGACGTCGTCCTCAGTCGGGGGTTCTGCCGAATGCATCCGCTCCGCCCATTCGGCAACGGTCGTCGCACGCTGTCTAATCACGTCTCCGTATTAGGAGGCTGGGGACCGCTGCGTTGCTGATCGCCATCGGTCCCGGCGGCGCCTAAGGGGGTTGACGTTCGAAGGCCACCGCGCTGTCCCGGCGGTGCGCACAGAATTGACTAAGTCGTGGGTAATGTCGAACATCTGCGATGGGGAGGAGCGTCGGGATCGGTATGAACGATGAAGAACTTCACAGTGTCGCCGACCTTTATCGCCAAATCGAGGATTTGAAGCGCGAGAATGATCGCTTGACCGAGATTCTTGGTTTGAAGTCCTCGAGGAATCTCGAGCGACCTCACGCCAATCAAAGTGGATCGCTCGAACTCGAGAGTCCGCTCTCTTCGATCGCTCTTCGTCACCAGAGTCGAAAGTTGCGCTTTTCCAATCGCTTTTTGTCGGTCGTGACGATGTTTATGCGCTGCGATGGGAGAGCGCACGAACGGGAAAGCACGGTTGGTCACCTGCGGTGGAGGGAGGCTTTGCCAACGCTCGATCGACGGACAAAAAGTATCTGAGGATGACGGCGAGCGTGATCGCTGATCACTTGGCGGGCAAGGCTCACGCCGGGCTCTATCCGCTGCTCGGTGACGACACCTGCCGCTTGGTTGTGTGTGATTTCGACGGGCCGGGCTGGGCACTCGATGCGCTCGCCTACCTCGATGCGGCGCAATCGATGGGGGTACCTTCGGCCCTCGAACGTTCGCGCTCGGGCGAAGGCGCGCACGTATGGATCTTCTTTCGCGACGCCGTGTCAGCGACTATCGCCCGACGGCTCGGCACGCTGCTCCTTCGTGAAGCGATGAATCTTCGAGGAGAGCTCGACCTCGCGAGCTACGACCGATTGTTTCCTGCTCAGGACTTCATGCCGAAGGGGTCGTTCGGTAACTTGATTGCGCTACCCTTGCAAAAGGAATGTCGAGAACGCGAAACCACCGTATTCCTTGACCCCGGCACGATGAAGCCGATAGCGGACCAGTGGGCCTATCTTTCGACATTGAAGCGAATGTCGCGGTCGGAAGTTGAGTCGATCCTCGCGACGTCGCCGGAGGTGAGAGCGGGACCGGAAGAGAGAACGTTCCAGCGCTCTCGCGACGTCGTTCCCATCGCAATGCCCGAGACGGTCGCCTGCGTCGCGAACGCGATGTTGGAGATTGAGCGATCCGGTCTTCCACCGGCACTGCTCACGGGACTCAAGCATCTTGCGTCACTGCATAATCCGGCGTTCTATGAGAAAGAGCGGCTCAGGTTCTCCACGTGGGATACGCCGAGGATGATCCGTTGTTACGGAGAGAACCTCGAGTCGTTGCTGCTCCCTCGAGGTCTCACCGAGAAGGCAGCCGGTGTTGTCGCGGAGGCGGGAAGCCGATTGGTCATCCGCGAGAATCGCTCGGATCCCGAACCACTCGAATTCGCGCCCACTTTTCAGCTTCGAGAGGACCAAGAAGCTGCGCGGCGAGCACTCCGCGATCACGAACTGGGTGTCCTCGTCGCCGCGCCCGGGTCTGGGAAGACCGTGGTCGCCTGTGCACTCATAGCGCACCACCAACGGCCCACTCTCATCATCGTCGATCGCAAACCGCTGGTCGAACAGTGGACTGAGCGACTGGCAACGCACCTGGGCCTCACCACAAAGGAGATTGGTCAAATCGGCGGGGGCCGGAACAAGACCACCGGCATCGTTGACGTCGCCATGGCACAAAGCCTCGCTCGACGAGAAGATCTCGACGAGATCTCAGACCGTTACGGGCTCGTCGTGGTCGACGAGTGCCACCACGTGCCGGCCGTGACGTTCGAGCGATGCGTTAAACAAATCAATGTCCGCCGGTGGCTAGGTCTTACCGCAACGCCTTACCGACGCGATGGTCTCCAAGGTCTCATTGCCATGTACTGCGGGCCCATTCGCTACCGAATGGATGAGAAGGTGGACACGGAGAACGACTTCCGTCGAGAACTTATTGTGCACCAAACGAAGTTCCAGGTGAGCGACGATTGTGCACATATCCAGGACCTGTTTCGCGCGTTGGTGGATGACGAAGCTCGAACGATGGCCATCTCCAATGACGTAGCCGTCGCGGCCGCCAAGGGAAGAAACTGTCTGGTGCTGACGCAGTGGACTGAGCACCTCTCGTCAGTGGTGTCGACACTTGGAGCGAAGGGAGTAGTTCCTCTCGTCCTTCAAGGTGGAATGGGGAAGAAGGCTCGCGCCAAAGTCATGGCGGATCTGGACGTCGCATCCAAGCGAGGGGGAGTGGTGCTTGTCGCGACCGGCAGCTTTCCTCGGTGAAGGGTTCGATTGTCCGCCGCTCGATACGGTGTTCATGGCGTTTCCGATCGCCTTTCGAGGGAGGGTTGTCCAGTACGTTGGCCGAATCTTGCGACCCTTGGACGGCAAATCATCCGTTGAGGTTCACGATTACGTCGACGTTCAGAGCCCGGTGCTCGCCAGAATGCACCGAAAGAGGCTTCCGGGGTACGCCGCTCTGGGTTTCGACGTCGGCAAGGATCGCAGTAGCCGAAGCGAAACCAAGTAGATAGCGGTAATGATCAACTTCGATTTGGCGATAAGTGACCTGTTTTGGGCAGTGAGTCTGACAATCTTCGTCCAAGGTTTCGTTGAGATACGAACCGAATCGTCAGTGATTCTCTTCGACTAATGCTCACTTATCGTTGAGTTCGAAAAAGGCTTGTGATCAGGACAGGCCTCGTAAAATTGAGGCCTAATTGTAAAACTGCGCTGGTGCAAAGGATGACAGAAGAGTCGTTTAGCCAGGAATTTCGAATGGTGGGCCGCCCGGGTCTCGATCCCGGCACCTTGGGATTAAAAGGACGACGACACCTTATTAATACGTCTGATGCGTCCGATGATTCCAGTAATCGAAGGCATTCTCGTCTGATACGTCTGATACGTCTGATGATTCCTGTCGGTATGCGGCAGCTTGGGGCCTGAAATGGAGGCCCACTACAACATCGGGAACCTGTTCATTCCCTCAAATTCCTGCGCTACGCGGAGCGCCTTGAATTCTGTGCCGTTCGCTTCATCGACGATACCTTGGCTGCGAGGGCTGCGAGTGATCTTGAGCAATGGGCTGCTGACGATATGGGTCTCAGGTTGGGTCTTTAGTTTTAGGCGGATTTGTTGAGCGTTAGGGGTGTCTATTGTCTTGAGGACAATCTGGGTCGTCGCATGAAGTCGAGGGTTTCGTGGTTGAGAACCATACTGGAGATCAGATGCTGGGGCGCAAGCACGAGCGTGAAATGTTGGACCGGCTTTGCCAAGCGGCACTCGACGGACGCGGTGCCGCTTTGGTATTACACGGAGAGCCTGGAGTTGGTAAGACCGCGCTAATGGAGTGCGCCGTGGAAATGTCTCGGGAATTCGAGATACTTCGAACTGTCGGCATTGAAGGAGAGATGGCACTCCCTTACGCGGCGCTCCACCAATTTTGTTCATCGAAAGTTGGACTCATCAAGCATCTCCCAGAACCCCAACGCCTCGCACTTGATGTCGCATTCGGACTGGACTCTGGACCCGTCCCCGATCCGTTCCTGGTCGGCTTGGCCGTGTTGGGACTATTGGCCGAAGCTGCGAGAAAGCAGCCGCTCCTCTGTTTGGTTGACGATGCGCAGTGGCTAGACATCGAGTCAGCCCGAGCACTCAGTTTTGTGGGTCGCCGTTTGTTGGCGGAAAGGGTGGTTTTGATTTTCTCGGCGCGCCAAGTCGGAGATGTCCTCGCGAGCTTGCCGGAATGTCTGGTTGGACCCTTAGGGCGGAGTGATTCGCGAGCGTTGTTGGAGTCAGTGTTGCCAAGTCGGCTTGACGAGGGCGTTTTAGATCGGATCGTTCGCGAAACGGACGGTAACCCGCTCGCTATTTTGGAAATGCCTCATGGACTGACACCCGCACAATTGGCCGGAGGCTTCGGCTCGCCAGTTGCTCAACCTTTGTCCAATCGAATCGAACAGAGCTTTGAGAGTCGTATCGCAGACCTATCGAATGAAGAGCGCCAATTGCTGCTGATTGCCGCGTCAGACTTGGTGGGAAATCCAACTCTGATATGGGCTGTGGCTCAGCTTCTTGGGATACCTGAGTCCGCCGCGCGTAAAGTCGAGTCAGAAGGCCTGATCTCGTTTGGGACCGAGGTAGTTTTTCGCCACCCGCTTGTTCGATCGGCTGTCTATCGGACGAGCGGACTTGAGGAGCGTCGCAAGATTCATTGTGCGCTCGCGGAAGCGATCGATTCAGCAATGGATCCCGATTGGTGTGCATGGCACCGGGCGCTCGGATCTTCAATGCCGGACGAAGATGTTGCGATGGAACTGGAGCGTTGTGCATCTCGGGCGCAGTCGCGGGGAGGTTTCGCGGCGGCGGCAGCCTTCTTAGAGCGGGCGGTGGCGCTGTCTTTCGACCCGACCCTTCGGTCCCACCGTGCTCTCGTTGCAGCCGAGGCAAAGCGTCAGGCGGGCGCTCTGGACTCTGCGCTTGCATTGGCCGCGATCGCTGAGCAGACAGACTTGGATGAATCTCAACGGTGGAACCTGGAAGTACTTCGCGCACGAATCTTTTTTGCGATGAATCGAGGAAGAGATGCCCCCCCACTCCTTCTCATGGCGGCGAGTTGGCTAGAAGAAATTGACATCAGGCGCGCGCGAGATACCTACCTTGACGCCTTAACTGCAGCGATGTTTGCTGGCCGATTGTCGAACGGTGTCGATGTGCTCGATGTAGCAAGAGCGGTCGTTGCGGCTCCCCAACCTTCCGAACCAGTTCGAGAGGATCTTCTACTTGACGGCCTCGCGCTCTTGACTCTAAAAGGAAGTCGTTATGGAACACCGGTGGTAAAGCAGGCGATGGAGGGATTCCGCTGCGATGAAACGAGCACGGTCGAGCGACTGAGTTGGCTGTGGTTAGCCGGCGGATCGGCTGGATTCATCTGGGATTACGAAAGTTGGGATGTACTAACGGCGCGCCAACTGCGAGTCGCACGTGATGCAGGAGCCATTGGGGTGCTGCCACTTGCGTTGGGCACCCGCGCTGGGGTCGAGGTCTTTGCCGGGAATTTGCCTGCGGCCGCGTCCCTTATGCGCGAGATTGACAGTGTGGCTGAAGTGACCGACAACCTGATCGTTCCTTATGCTGCCCTGCCCTACGCAGCATTCTGCGGACGCGAGCTCGAGGCACGCCAACTCATTGGCATAAGTACTAGGGACTTTCTGGCCCGTGGCGAAGGGATGGCTCTGAGCATGTCACAATGGGCAACCGCGGCCCTATGCAATGGACTTGCAAAATATGAGGAGGCATTTGCTGCGGCACAGCGGTCACTCGAAAATCCGAACGAGCTTTGGTACTCCTTGTGGTCTACCGTCGAGCTCATTGAAGCGGCTAGCCGCACTAAGAAAGATGCCATCGCGGCAGTGGCGCTCGAACGTTTAGTAGAGAGTACGGATGCGAGCGGTACGCAATGGGCGCTCGCGGTTCAGGCGAGGAGTCGTGCTGTGCTGAGTGACGGAAAGGCGGCGGAAGACCTGTACCGCGAGGCGATCGATCGTCTTTTGCCGACGCCGTTGCGACTAGACATCGCGCGAACCTATCTCCTTTTCGGAGAGTGGCTCAGGCGCGAACAACGTCAGCGTGAAGCCCGTCAGCAGTTGCGATTTGCCCACGAACTCTTCTCCGAGTTCGGTATGGAGGGCTTCGCGCGGCGCGCAGAGGTCGAACTTCAAGCCACCGGTGAGCGGGCTCGTAAGCGCACCGTCGAGACTCAACATGATCTGACGCCTCAGGAAGAACGAATTGCAGATCTTGCGGCGCAGGGCTCGACTAACAAGGAGATTGGTGCACAGTTATTTATCAGTCCGGCCACTGTCGAACAACATCTCAGCAAAGTGTACCGAAAGGTCGGCGTCGCGTCTCGAACGCAGCTAGCGCGCCTCTGGATTCAGTCGGCTCAGAATATTTCTGGCGCCGAGAAGTGAAACAAAAAAGTCAACCCGTATCGCTACCACTTTCCCTTCGGAAGATCAGGTCGTTTTGCTTCGGTTTCGGAGTTGTCTAAGAAAATGATCTCCGCGACCTTCTGGTGTTATATGACCGACCGTCACGCAATAATGGTTATTGGGCCTTTTTTTGGGGACTCCTCGGGTTCCCGTGGGTCACCTGACGCCCTTGACGTGACGTAGTTCTCTCTAAAGGCCAGTCCCCGACTGGGTTGACGGTCACTCCTCGATCTCCTCGAGCCTCATCAAATGGCGCGCACGCAGTGCTCGTAGTTTCAGAAGCGATGAAACAGCCAAAACCGAG
The DNA here is from genome assembly GCA_963724865.1 of uncultured Acidimicrobiaceae bacterium. Taxonomy (GTDB): domain Bacteria; phylum Actinomycetota; class Acidimicrobiia; order Acidimicrobiales; family RAAP-2; genus RAAP-2. Next base: position 99,761 of record CAVRWO010000016.1, read on the forward strand.
GAGAGCTACGTGCGCGCCACTACAGCATTTAACCGCATCATCGACATAGAGGGAGTTGCGGTTTCGGGCGTGACCTTCACGCCCGAGGGCGTCGTGGTGAGGATTCGCCGACGAAAGCGCCTTCACCAGTGTCCCTGCGGGTGGACCACCAGGTGGCACTACGACCGTTCAATTCGTCGTTGGCGACACCTCGACCTCGGGGTGACCAAGTGCTTCCTCGAAGCGGAGATCTGTCGGATCAACTGCCCGAAGTGCCGACGCGTCCGCACCGAGGACGTGCCCTGGGCGCGGCCGGGCGCACGTCACACGAACGCGTTCTGTTCGGTCGTCGCGTGGCTCGCCCAGCGCGTGGACAAGACCACCATCACCAAATTGCTGCGCGTCTCTTGGGAGGCGGTCGCCAAAATCGTGATCGACGTCGTCGATGACGTGCTCGACGAAAGTCGCTTCGAGGGGCTGACTCGCCTCGGGGTCGACGAGGTCTCTTATCGCAAGGGTCATCGCTACTTGACCGTGGTCGCCGACCACGACCGTGAAGGCCGGGTCGTCTGGGCGAAGGCGGGAAAGAACGCCGCCACCCTGATGGCCTTCTTCGACGAGCTGGGGACAGAGCGGGTAGCGAAACTCGAGGCCATCAGCCTCGATATGGGTGTGGCCTTCGAGAAGGCGACCACCGAGAGGGCGCCACACGTGCGCCAATGCGTCGACCCCTTCCACCTCATATGGCTCGCGAACGAGGCGATCAACCAAGCCCGGCGCTGGGCCTGGAACGAAGAACGCCGCGTGCTCCCCAAGCGCTCGCCGGGTCGCCCGACGCTCGAGGAAGCTCGGCCCCACGACCACGCCCGCTGGACCAAACACACTCGCTGGGCGCTGTTAAAGGACCCCGCGAACTTGAGCGACGAGCAGCTGACGGTCTTGCACGAACTGAGGCGCAACAACTCGGTGCTCTATCGCTGCTGGCAACTGAAAGAAGCCCTCCGCGACCTCTACCGCTTACGCGATCCCAAGGACGCACCCGAGCATCTCGAGTGGTGGTTGCGCTGGGCCAGTCGCTCACGCATTCCGGCGTTCGTCAAACTAGCCAAGACGGTGCGCAAGAACCGCGAGCGGATCCTGGCCGCGATCGAGCTCAACCTCTCGAACTCGAAACTCGAGGGACTCAACTCTAAGATCCGCCTCATCAACCACCGCGGCTACGGCCATCACTCGGCCGAGGCGATCATCGCCATGATCTACCTCTGCTGCGGAGGGCTCACGATCGAACTACCCACGACGAGCTTCGTCGCGTGACCGGAAGTCACCCACACAACCCCGAGGAGAACCTTTTTTTGAGGTCGTCTGAGGTCGGGCGCTGAGCACTTTGGGAAATCAGTACCTTGGTCACGTTTTGACGGAGTGAATCGCGTCGGGTTCCTTAGAAAGTATGACCTGCGCTGCGAATACCGGTTTGGATCGCAGAAGGAAATCGGCGCGCCGGGACAACAAGGGACTGGAAGTCGTTGATCAACGGGCGACCCTAATCTCACATTGACGCAAGCAATGTGCGAGGGCTCGACTCACGTACTTGCCGCAAAATGAGAGTCAGATAGGGGGTTTGCGGGATTCGAACGTTTAATTGGTGTCCTTATCATCGCCAGAGACGACGATGCCGTCGTCAGTAAGCCTGCATGAACTCACTACCCGGGGGGGGGAAATGAATAAGTATCAACGTTTCATTCGAGATTTCCGGAGGGTCGTACCTCGTCTCAGGGGAGTCCGAGCACTTTTCGCGATGTTTCTGGGTACGTTTGCGTTGACCGCCGTGGGATTCGTCGTAGGCGTCCCATTGGCCTCGGCCGCGACGACGACGCTGTACGCCTCCTCGACAGGAAGCGGCAGCTCGTGTTCGAGTGGTTCCCCGTGCTCGCTCACGGGTGCCCAGTCGAAGGTTGAGTCGCTGAACTCAGACATGAGTGGCAACATCGTGGTCGAGCTGTCCGGAGGAATATACCGACTCTCTTCGACGTGGAATCTCACCAGCGCGGACTCCGCCACGAACGGCTACTCGATAACCTGGGAGGCCGCTCCCGGCGCAGCCCCCGTCATTACCGGCGGCGAACAGGTCACCGGATGGACGGAGGTCAACGACTCCGAGGACATTTGGGAAGCGTCGCTTCCTTCTGGGGTGAACACGAGAGACCTATGGGTCAATGGCGTTCGAGCGAATCTCTCCGATGGTGGCACGCTTCCCTCGGGCACGACGCAGTCATCGACCGGCTACACGGTGCCCGGTGACGCGCTCCAGGAACTGAGCGACCCCACGGGACTCGAGTTTGTGCTTCAGGGGGCTCACTGGATCCAAGACGAGTGTGGCGTGTCGTCGGTGACCGGCAACAGCACTTCGACCACCGTCACCATGGATGAGCCGTGCTACGACGAAGCCTACGACGTGTCGTGGGGAGCCGCCGCCGGTCTCCCCACCGAGATCCTGAACGCCGAAGAGTACCTCGACGGCCCCAACCAGTTCGCGCTCAACACGTCGACGAACGATATCTACTTCATTCCAGCGGGCGGAGAGAATATGTCGACGGCCGACGCCGAAGTCGGCGGACTCGCCACGTTGGTCCAGTTCAACGGTACCGAGAGCGCACCTGTGACCGGCGTCAACTTCTCTGGTGTCACTTTCCAAGACACGACGCTCGGCTCGACATCGGGTATGGCCGAGATACAAGCCAACTTGGAATGGCCAAGCATTACCTGTTCACAGGATTGGAATCCCCCAGCGTTTGTCACGCCCTCGGGGGGCGCGAGCGAAGACGGATTACCATTCGGGAGCTGCGCCAATCTCATGGCCGCGGCTGTTGAGATTCACGCTGGACGTAACGTCACTTTCAGCGGCGACTCTTTTCAAAAGTTGGGCGACTCAGGTATCACCTTTGATGGCGGTACGCAAGACTCAACCATAATTGGAAACTCTTTCACCGACATCGGTAGTAATGGCGTGCAGGTCGGCGAAGTTCTCAATCCCAACGAGTCTGACTCGAACCTCGTGGACTCGGGAGATACCGTCAGCAACAACTTTTTGGACGGCGTCGCGGTTGAATATCAAGGCGGCGTCGGCATATGGTCCGGCTACACCGCGAGCCTGACAATTACGCACAACGATATCGAGAATGTCAGCTACTCGGGGATCTCGACCGGATGGGGCTCGGGCTCACTTGACACCCTGCCGTCGATTAACACGAATAACGAGATCACCGACAACTACATCACCAACACCAACATTGTCGAAGAAGATGGCGGGGGAATCTACAATTTTGGACCGCAGTCCGGTGGCGTCATGTCCGGCAACTACGTGCTCAACCCGGCCAGTGGCCACGCCAACTACGGCGTCTACCTCGACATGGGGAGCACCGGTTGGTCGGTCGATAGCAACGTGGTTGTGAACGACAACGGTGGCATCTCGTGGGCGTTTAACAACGCCAATAGCTGGGACGATTGCACCTCACTCACCTTCGCGAACAACATCGCGAGTCCGATCGGTGCGGCCGGAACCAACGGTATCAATAGTCAGTGCCCTTCGACCCAGACCGTGACCGGCCTCAGCACGAACGTCAGCACCCCGGCGGCGGCAGCAATCATCGACAACGCCGGACTTGAGGCGAACTACCAGTACCTCGCTGGCCTCAACCGAAACGGCAATCCCTTTGTGACCTACTCTGCGGGTCCAGAGGCGAACGCATCGTTCTCCCAAACTGCGGGCATTTACACGATCAGCGCATCGGGCTGGGACGTGTGGCAAGGGACGGACCAGTACGGATCAATATACGTACCTGGCGGTGCGGGCTCGACGAGCACCACCACCGTGGAGGTCGACAGTCAGGACGACACGTCTCCGTGGGCGAAGGCTGGAATTATGATGCGCGACAGCATCGCTGGCGCGGGAAGTTCGCTCGGTTACGCAATTCTGGCCGTGACGCCGGGTAACGCAGTCCAGCTGCAGTGGGACAATGACTCTTCAGGCGGCGTGAATCAAGGTGACTCGGCCGGGACTGGCGGGACCACCACCGCACCCATTTGGCTCCGTCTCTCTCGTAGTGGTACCTCGGTGACCGGGTATTACTCGACGAACGACTCAACGTGGAGTTCCGTTGGAACTGCGACGCTCACCGGATCTACTTCAACCGAAGACGTCGGAATGTTCGCGGACTCTCAAAACGGGGGGGCCATGGGCGGTGCGACCTTTTCGAACTTCTCAACGAGCAATTCGTCATTCGCGACGTACTCCTCAACCACTGCCTCGATGGTCGACTCGAACAACGGCGCCTACACCATCGATGCAGAGGGTGCAGACGTCTGGACAACTACGGACCAGTACGGATCAATATACGTACCTGGCGGCGCGGGCTCGACGAGCACCACCACCGTGGAGGTCGACAGTCAGGACGACACGTCTCCGTGGGCGAAGGCTGGAATTATGATGCGCGACAGCATCGCTGGCGCGGGAAGTTCGCTCGGTTACGTCATTTTGGCCGTGACGCCGGGTAACGCAGTCCAGCTGCAGTGGGACAATGACTCTTCAGGCGGCGTGAATCAAGGTGACTCGGCCGGGACTGGCGGGACCACCACCGCACCCATTTGGCTCCGTCTCTCTCGTAGTGGTACCTCGGTGACCGGGTATTACTCGACGAACGACTCAACGTGGAGTTCCGTTGGAACTGCGACGCTCACCGGATCTACTTCAACCGAAGACGTCGGAATGTTCGCGGACTCTCAAAGCGGGGGTGTGGTGAGCCAGTCGACATTTTCGAACTTCGCCATCACAGGTTCACCTTATGTCGCATTTGCTTCGACCCCAGCGACAATGATTCAATCGAGTGGCACAACTACGATTGATGCTGGAGGTGCGGGACCATGGAATCCGAATGATCAGTTCGGCGCTATTTACGCACCAAACAGCGCCGACTCGTCAAGCGTGACAACCGTTGAAGTCGACAGCGAAACTGACATCAACGCCTGGTCTATGGCGGGAATTATGCTCCGAAATAGTGTCAGCAGTCCCAATTCACTTGGCTACTGCATCCTCACTGTGACACCAGGTAACGGAGTATCCCTATTGTGGGATGACGACAGTAGTGGCGTAAACAACAACTCCGTAGAGACTGGGGGGTCGCCAGGGACACCAATTTGGTTGCGGTTAACGCGTAGCGGCACGTCGGTGACTGGTGCATACTCCCTTAATGACTCCACTTGGACAACAGTTGCGACGGAGACTCTAACCGGATCAAATAGTACAGAAGACGTCGGAATGTTCGCGTCGTCCTTCGTGTCTGGAACCATGGGTCAAGCAACGTTCTCCAACTTCTCAACGACAGGCTAAGGGTAAATTTCCTAGCAGCCAATAGATCAGAACAATCTGCCGAACGCTTGCCACTTGTGGCAAGCGTTCGGCAGAATATGAATGTGAACAGCAACCGCCTTCCCAGAGAATGGTCCAGGCAAGGGAATTTGCTCTATTGATGTGGTGGCATCGAATCCGGCGCCGCATTGCTTGAGCGATGAGAGCTCTGCGCAATCAGGTCCTCTCGTTACGCTTTAGCGCAGATGCCATTTGTAATCTGTTTGACCTGCGCAGCAAACATCAGTGTGGGTCGAAGAAGCACGTCGGCACGCCAGGTACGTCAACGAGCTGGATTTAGCTGACTCAGGGGTGAGCCTCGTCTCACTCTGATACGAACGTTGCGGGCGGGCTCGCACCGGATCATCACTTCCTTTCAATTGAGAATGAAATAGGGGGTTTGCGGGATTCGAACGTTTGCTCGATGGCCTTACCATTGGCAGTCGTCACGACGATTGAGAGTACCTCGACCAAGTGACAGATTGACATTTGTAGCATTCGACCAACAAGAGGAATTTCAATTGAGAGTGCCATCGGTGAGGCTCGCGGGTACGAATCCGCTCAACGTTATGTTGATGAAGCTCAAACAAACCGAACCGCGATGAATTCAATAATTCAATCGAAATTATTGATGTAGATCCGGCACTGAAGTTGTTATTCCCCTTGCAACCAGCAATTGAATGAATTATGAAGGGTAGACAATCGTGATTCTCGGTGAAATATTTGGTCCTGATCTTTTGGTCGTGGTCGTTGTGATTGCAGTTGTGATCTTTGGGGGATCCCACATCCCGAAGCTGGCCAAGAATCTTGGTGCCGCGAAGTCTGAGTTCGAGAAGGGGATCAGGAGCGCAAAAGTCTCGGACGATGGTAAGGACAAGACGAGCAACATTCAGGATTCAGACACAAGCAAATAGTTGGAGTCTTGAGTTAGAAGGTCTTGAGCGTCGTTGCGAGGGATTCCGCAAATGATCGAAGGGTTCTGCTGTGCTTGATCTAAGCCCACTAAAGATCATGATGGTGATGGCGGTCGCATTGGTCCTATTGGGTCCCGATAAACTTCCAGATGTATCTCGAAAGTTAGGCGCGACTTGGCGAGCCATCAAACAGTTCCAACAGAAGATCGAGTCAGAAGTTCGCGAGGCGGTCCCTCAATTACCGGACTCTGGTGAATTGTCACGACTAGTAAGAAAACCTCTCGACTTCCTCAGCCACCTTGCGGATCAATCGGAGACCGGGAATGAGGTGAGTCCCGAGCTCTACGCGGACGATCGAATTGGAATGTTTGGGCCGATCGCCAGAGCGAGGAAGCTGGCGGAATCGAAAATAGTCTACGAGACCGAGTCACCACCAACTTCCGACCCCTTCCTCAACCGCCTTGCGGATCAATCGGAGACCGGGAATGAGGTGAGTCCCGGGCTCTACGCGGACGATCGAATTGGAATGTTTGGGCCGATCGCCAGAGCGAGGAAGCTGGCGGAATCGAAAATAGTCCACGAGACTGAGTCACCACCAACTTCCGACCCCTTCCTCAACTAATCCGACCGTGTGGAAACTTCGTCACAAAGCGAAAGCGATGACCCTAGCTCAGCATTTGACGGAAATTCGACACCGCTCTCTTATCGTCCTGGTGTCGGTTACAACTCTCGGCGTCCTTGCCTTCTTCTTCTATCCACAGATTCTTCGATTTCTGCAGGAGCCCTATTGTCATGCTTCGCCAGGTCACTGTACCTTTCTTGTCACGAATCCTCTTGATGGTCTAAATCTACGAATCAAGATCGCCATCTATGGAGGGGGGTTGTTTTCGCTGCCGATAATTTCGTGGCAATTGTGGAGATTTATCACGCCAGGACTGAAAGCAAGCGAGAGAAAGTACGCCATCCCCTTCGTCCTTTCTTCGGTGGTTTTCTTCACTATTGGAGTCGTAATTGCCTACTTCAGCTTTGGTCATGCGATCAAGTTTCTCCAGGCGATTGGCGGAAATTCTCTGGTGACTCATTACAACCCAGTTCAGTATCTATCGCTGATCTTGTTAATGATGTTCATCTTTGGAGTTACATTCGAATTTCCAATCGTTTTGGTTGCCCTGGAGTTGGCGGGGATCGTAACGCCAATCCAGTTACTTCGATCATGGCGAATTGCTGTCATTGGAATCACAGTTGCGACGGCGGTTTGCACACCAAGTGGAGATCCCCTATCGATGTTGGCTCTTGCCGTACCTCTCGTTGTCTTCTATTTCATGGCGATTGGCGTAGGTCACGTTCTGAAGAGGTAGACCACAAGGTGGTGGTGGATTGTATGCCCTGGAGCCGATTGAGTCTGTCGCTTCGGAACATAGCGATCTGCATGACTTTGGTTCTTATTACCAGGGCCCTATCAATGTGCTCTCGCGGAGCCTAAAGTGAAGGGTGCCAGTCCGTCGACTCTCGTCGGTGTTTAACGGCGTATGACTGGACTATTTCAGAATCGCGAAGACCAATTCGGGTTCGGTGGCCGCTCTCACATCGTCTGCGTTTACGCCCGTCGCTAATTCCCGGACGACCAGTGCGTTCGGCTCGACGTCAAAGACTGCCAAGTCAGTGATAATGCGGTGGACGCATGCTTGACCTGTGAGCGGCAACGTACACTCCCGCACAATCTTGTATCCGCCACCCTTGGCCAACTGCTCCATCATTACGATCACCTTCTTGGCTCCGTGCACAAGGTCCATCGCTCCGCCCATACCCTTGACGATCTTGCCCGGGACCATCCAGTTCGCCAGGTCGCCAGTCGATGAAACTTGCATCGCTCCAAGGACTGCCACGTCGACGTGTCCACCGCGAATCATCGCAAAGGACTCTGCTGAGTCGAAGAATGATGCTCCCGGCAACACCGTCACCGTCTCTTTGCCCGCGTTTATCAAGTCGGGGTCGATGAAAGTTGCCGACGGATATGGTCCGACCCCCAGTATTCCGTTCTCAGCGTGTAAGACGATATGACGGTCTGCGGGAACGTAGTTGGGAACGAGCGTCGGTAGACCGATGCCTAGGTTGACGTACTGACCATCTTGAAGTTCGGCGGCAACGCGAGCTGCAAGTTGTTCGCGACTCAAAGGGCTCATTGGTTCACCGTTCGCTTTTCAATTCTCTTTTCTATGTTGGCAACGTGGACCACACGCTGGACATATATGCCCGGTGTGTGAACGTGCACGGGATCTATCTCACCAGGCTCCAGTAATACTTCGACTTCAGCGATGGTGATCACTCCAGCCGACGCGCATAGCGGGTTGAAATTCTGTGCGCTCTTCTCGTAGATAAGATTGCCGTCACAATCACCGTAGCGAGCGTGGACCAACGCGTAATCAGTGCGGATTCCGAATTCTAAGACGTAGGGCCGCGAGTCGAAGAGACGAATCTCTTTAGCTGGCGAGGACTTCACGACGGCACCTGACGCGTCGAATTTCCAGGGCAACCCTCCCTCAGCGACCTGCGTGCCAACTCCCGCGGGAGTGTAGAACGCGGGAATTCCCGCACCGCCTGCTCGTAGTCGTTCGGCGAGGGTTCCCTGCGGGACCAATTCGACTTCCAATTCGCCACTTAAGAATTGGCGTTCAAACTCCTTGTTCTCACCCACGTATGAACTGGTCGTCCGCCGAATTCTCTTGGCTGAGAGCAAAATTCCCAAGCCCCACTCATCGACGCCACAATTGTTGCTCACGGTTTCCAGTTCTTCTACTCCGCTGGCGTGGAGGGCTTCGATAAGCATGGCGGGTATGCCACAAATACCAAAACCCCCGACTGCGATCGATGCGCCTTTCGGGATGTCTCGAACCGCATCACCCGCATCCTCAACAACCTTGCTCAATTCTCACTCCTCATTGACGTGGCATCGAAAGTCTCCGCATACTTCAAATTCAGGACTTCAACTATTAACGCATACCTGGATGTGATGAGATTGCCCACGGCCTTCTGCACATCGTCGCCTTTTTGCCGAGATCTTTAATGCAATCTCTTACGACTGAGCAGTCTTTCGCAAAGCCCTCATCATGCAAGAAACCTACGGGAACGCTCCTCTTTTCAATGCTCTGCAAGATCTTCCGCAATACCCTGAGACGCACCACGATTCGTCATGACTCTGGTGTTGAAGTTGCGCTCAACCTCGTGATGTTGGATTTCGCACCGACTCGCAAGCGCAGCCATTGCTCGGTCGCCGAGATGTGGACTCGTGACAGTGCACGTGCATCCTCGGCGTCGTTATGGCGGAGAGCGTCCAGAATGGCCAGATGCTCTTTGCGTGTCCGCTCGAAGGCGTCCCGTTCGAGGATGTCGCGCCAGACGCGCGCTTGTTGCAGGGGGCTGGACAAGGTTTCGAGGACTGAACTGAGGATGGGATTACCGGCCGCTTCAATGATCCGGCGATGAAACTCAGCATCCTTCGTCACGAGATCGACGACGGGGATGTCTTCTCGCATGGTCTCGAGGTGTTCGCTCAGGCTAGCCACCTCCTCGGCGGTAATGTGGATTGCGGCTTGAGCGGTCGCCAAGGGTTCGAGCATCTTGCGCACTTCTATGAAGTCGAGCACAGTATCGTCGCGTTGGAAGTCGGCGATGAACGTAAGAGCGTCGAGCAGCAGCTCTGGCGACAGGGTGGTCACGTACGTACCGTCTCCGCGGCGCACATCGAGGACGTTGATCAAGCTCAGCGCCGTGACGGCTTCGCGCAGCATGTTGCGTGACATTCCCAACTCGGCAGCCAAATCCTGCTCTCGCGGAAGTCGATCGCCAGGGCTAAGTCGCCCGCTCACGATCATTTCCTTGATTTTGTCGATTGCTTCCCCAGGAAGTCCCACGTACTGTCCTCCGATTCGTCAGGCAAAGACATCCTATGACAAGCGAGGAGAGTGTGGGCCAAACCTCCAACTTCTGAGTTTTTATTCAGCCAAACTCTGTAGTTGGTAGGCCGCGCGGCTTAGGATCGACCGTCATTGAGGAACAGACATCCAATCTATGTGCTATCGTCCTGTGTCTGTGACCCCCGACACAAAAAACTATCCAGGGACGATAGGCGCTAATGATTTAACTGAGCAGCGCACGGAGGAACCCCCGATTGGGCGCATGTTGGTGCTCGCGGTCGGGGACAACGTTGGAGTCGTCGTGACTCCCGTGCCAGTCGGTGGAATCCTGCGAACGAGTTCCGACCAGAGCGTAATTGCGATAGACCAGGTTCCTGCGGGGCACAAAATTGCGCTCGAGGATCTGCCCAAGTCGGCCGGCGTGTGTAAGTACGGCGAGCTCATTGGCGTGACGTCCTGTTTTGTACGCCAGGGCGAGCATCTGCACGTTCACAATACCGAGAGCCTGCGCCTGCGCGGTGACCTCGCAGCGGAGTCGCCGGCGCACTTGGGAGCCCAAGATGGTGAGTGACAGCATTTTCGGATACCGCCGAGCCGACGGAGGCTTCGGAATCCGGAATCATGTTCTCATACTGCCGACCGTGGTGTGTGCGAACTCGGTAGTCGAGCGGTTGGACCGGAGGGGTAGCAACGAGGCGATGCTTACTCACCAGCACGGGTGTGGTCAAGTTGGTGACGACCTGGCGTTGACCCGGAGAATCCTTACGGGCTTCGCGTCGAATCCGAATGTTGGGGCGGTCGTGCTCGTCAGCCTGGGCTGCGAGAGCAACCAGCCCGACACGTTGGCCGAGATCATCGGCCGGACCGGCCGCGAGGTCGAGGTCGTGAGCATCCAGGCGATGGGGGGTATCACGCCCGCGTCGGATTTCGTTGCCGAGACGGTCGCACGGATGCGGGCCAGTTTGGATAGGAACCATCGGATTGAGGCGGGATGGGACGAGTTGATCGTCGGGCTTGAATGCGGTGGCTCTGATGGTTGGTCTGGGGTCACCGCGAATCCGGCGCTAGGACGGGCCGCGGACTGGCTGGTCGACCGCGGCGCGACAGTGGTACTGGGTGAGACTCCCGAGATAATTGGAGCGGAGCACTTACTGGCCCGGCGCGCAATTGTGCCGCGAGTGGGTGCGGATCTTCTCCGAGTGGTTGACGACTGGGAACGCAAGATCGCACTGACTGGCGTCGACGCGCGGGGAGGGCAGCCGTCTCCGGGGAACATCGATGGCGGTATAACAACCATCGAGGAGAAGAGTCTCGGTGCCATCCAAAAGGGAGGGGTAAGCCCACTGCAGGAGGTCATCGGCTACGGAGATCGTCCTACCCAACGAGGACTCGTTTTCATGGACACGCCGGGCCAGGATATTGAGCAACTCACGGGCTTAGCGGCTGGAGGATGCCAACTTGTCTGCTTCACCACCGGTCGCGGTACTCCGACAGGGTCGCCCGTCACGCCAGTGATCAAGATCGCAACCAACAGCCGCATGGCTGGGCTGATGCACGATCATATCGACATTGATGCAGGAACGGTCCTCGACGGCGCGGCAACACTCGACTTAGTCGCCTCCGAGATCGTGAACGTGGTCACCGATGTTTGCGCGGGAAAGCTCACAGCATCCGAGCGAAACCGCCAGCGCGACTTCGCCCTTCCGAGGCTCTGGGGTTCCTTATGACCGCCAAGGCGAGTAAACATCCCTTGTTTCGAAACTATTTTCTAAAGGAAAGTGCCAAAACAGCGGTTATTCCTGGGTAATATCACTTGACACGTGCATATTAACGTGATAGACATCCAATGTTTCATCTCGTAACCAACACACCTAATAGGGGGAAGTTCATATGACCAACAAAGAATCCGACGATTTGATTGCGCCACAAGACGACGGAAACCTCGTCGACCGACGCCGGATGCTACAGCTTGTCGGCGGGGTCGGCCTTGGGTTGGCTGGCGCGTCAGTGTTCGGAACCTCAACGGCGTTCGCTAGTTCGGGGCTAGGAAAGCCCGTCACGACGGAACCGACCAAGCTGTTCGTAGAGGGCGTGAAGACCGGCCCCAAGTTGAATCTCCCGGCGCGAGCCGCGTACGCGTTGGACATCGATGAGGGAGAACCCGCGCAGTGGAACGAGTGGATGGCAAAATCCTGCCCCAAGTTTGGCCTTGGCTTCACTACGACCAACTCCAACCAGAATGCCGCGACCCAAGTAACTCAGGTCGATGGAATCCTGGAGCGGGGAGTGGCTGGATTGATGATTGACGCGGTGGATACGTCGCTCACACCCACGCTATTGAAGGCGATGACGTCTGGCGTCGCCGTCTTCGCGCTGAACTTTCCGACATGCACCTGCCAACTCGGCGCAAACCAGTACCACCAGGCCCAAGTTGCAACAGAAGCGGCGATCAAGTACATAAATGCCAACTTTGGGGGCAAGGCAGACATCGTTTACATCAACTGGAACTCTAACATTGGGATTAAGCCTCGTGATGCGGGAGTCAAGGATGCGATTGCAGCGGCCAAAAACCCGAATATCAGACTGGTCGCCGATATACCGTCAGGCACGAACGAGACGCAGATCGGGTACAACATCATGAACACGATCCTCCAGAAATACCCGACGGTTCGCGTGGTCATCGGGGACGACACTGTCATGGAGGGCGCCGTGGCGGCGATGGTAGCGGCCGGCTTAGGCGACGCTCCGGATTGGCTGCTGGTCGGTGTTGACGGAGCCCCGGCAAACCTCGCATTTATCAAGTCAGGGAAATCAGTCTTCAAAATTACGGCAGGGTTCCTACTGAACGCGCTCGGCTACCTGCCGGCCAAGTACACCCGCGCCTGGCTAGAAGGAGAGGCCATCCCTCAGGTCATCCTGTTCAACCCCATCTTGGTCGATTCACCGGCAGCTGTGGATAAATTGAACGCCGTCAATAACAACGTAATCAACGTTCTATCCGATCCAAAGCAGTCGGCAGAGTACCTCTTGGAACTTGGCTCGATCAGTTACAAGACCAGGCTCAACTATTACAACGGTTACTCGCACTGATCTAACCGGCGGTCACGGTAAGCGCTTGCACGTTGAACGTCGGTCATCCCGCCTTCTGTCGGGATGACCGACGTTGCATTGAGAATCGGCCATTCCGCCTTCAGGCGAAATTGCCGACAGCACGACGATTTATCCAAAGAAGGAAAACGCACTATGAGCCAAATAACGAAGACGAACAATACGCAAACGAAAAACGGTCTAATTGGCGCTCTCCGTGCACGATCGGCGGCTCACATCGGTGGTGCGACCAACCGCCTTGGTCTGGCTGTCCTGGTCGTCGCGATGTGTCTGTTTGTCTATAGTCGAGATTCGAATTTCCTAAGTTACGGCAATATCATCGCCATCCTGGTTTCTGTGTCATCGATTCTGCTCGCGGGCATCGCCGCTGGACGCCTCCTGATCGCCGGCAACGTCGACCTATCGATCGGTGGCCAGTACGCGATGCTCAACGTACTGTGTGCCCTCGTCGTGCGAGCCACCTCAAACATATTTGTCGCCATTATTGTGACGGTCGGAACAGGACTCGTTGTGGGCGCGATCAATGGAATCCTCGTGCGGCTTCTTCGCATCTCGCCGATTATTGTCACTCTCGGACTCGCCTCCGTCTACACCGGTATTGCCTACGCCGCGAGCAACGACCAGTCGGTCTATCCGATTCCGCAGGTCTTGACTACTTTCTCGAACATGAAGATCCTCGGCGTTCCTGACACGGTCTCGATTCCTTTAGTTGCCTTCCTCATCGGCTCTTTTTTCTTGACGAGAACGGTCGGCGGCCTGCGTAGCCACGCGATCGGGGGTGATCCAGCGGCCAGCAAGCTGGTGGGCCTGAAGGTTGACCAACATGTTCTTAAATTGTTCATCTACATGGGCGGTTCGATGGGACTTGTCGCCCTGCTCTCCGTAGGTCAGCTCGGTGCGGGATCGGCGACCGTAGGACTGGACTTCGAACTTACAGTGCTGACCGCGGTGGTGCTCGGCGGCGTCAGTTTCGCTGGCGGAACGGGGCGTCCGATTGGTATCTTCCTTGGCGTCATTCTCATCGGCGTTCTAAATTCGGCAATGGTTTTCCTCGGCATGGCTGACTACTGGCAGCAAGTCGCCAGTGGCGGTGCTCTTCTCATTGCGCTGGGCGCTGACCAATTCCTCGCACGCAAACGCCGGGGCAAGGTAGGGGTCGCTAGAAGTACAAGAGTCCGGGACTTCTTTGCCGAGGAGGGCAGGCTGACTCACGGTAAACACGCTCTGGGTGAAGTTGCCCTTAGCGCCGACCACCTCGTCAAATCGTACGGTGCGGTGACTGCGGTCGACGACGTGAGTTTTTCGGTTCATAGCGGCGAGGTACTTTGCCTAGTCGGGGACAATGGGGCCGGCAAAAGCACGGTCATCAAGATTCTCTCAGGAGCACTTCAAGCGGACAGTGGATCCGTGTCTGTTGGCGGTCGTCTAAGCCATTTCTCCAGCCCGATCGATGCGCGGAGGGTCGGCGTCGAGACCGTGTTCCAAGATCTCGCGCTGTGCCCCAACTTGGGGGCGGCGTACAACATGGTTCTCGGGGAGGAACCGGTGCGGCGGTTAGGCCCAGTGCGAATCTTCGACCGCGGCGCCAGCGTCAAGATCGCTCGAGAGCGGCTCGAGAAGCTCGGCGTCGATCTTGACAATTTTGTGCGGCCAGTCGCCTTGCTTTCGGGCGGGCAGCGCCAGTCCATCTCCATCGCACGCGTTGTAAAACACGGGGTGCGGGTTGTCATCCTCGATGAACCGACGGCAGCGCTCGGCGTGAATCAAACCGAAGGCGTGCTTCAACTGACGCGCACTCTGGCTGAAGCTGGTGCTGCTGTCATCATGATCACTCACGATGTGGACTCGATCCTGCGGGTTGCCGATCGTGTCGTGGTTCTCAACCTGGGTCGCGTCATTGCGGACACCGATGCAAGCACTCTCGATGGGCCCCGTTTGGTGCACCTGATGGCAGGCATCGTGACGAGTGATGCTCCTCCGGGTACCGCGCTCGGGGTGGACAGCACTGAGGCTAAGAGCGCTCGAGCAAACCTCGTCGGGTCTCTCGAAATGGCGGAAGGGCAGAGCACGACGGAACGTTCGAACGTCGTTACTCCCCAATGAAAAGCCAAGCTTTCACTCGTGTCAGCGAGGAGTTCGAACGTCAATTATTGCAGTACCCCCCGGGCACCGGTGCCGCGTTAGCCGTCTATCTCGATGGGAATCTCATTGTTGATACTTGGGGCGGAGAGTCCGCGCCAGGAGTACCTTGGGAGAGCGGCACCATGGCTGTCACGTTCTCGGCAACAAAAGGTGTCGCGACCTCCACACTGCTTTCGCTCGCCACGGAAACTGGCTTTGATGTCGATACGCCGCTCGTCCACTACTGGCCCGAATTCGGCGTATCGGGTAAAGAGACCGTGACCGTCGCTGAAATGCTCTCCCACCAAGCCGGACTCCCGTATTGGGACGCCTATCTCGATGTCGTGACGGCTGAGAGCACAGCAACCACATGGCTTCATGAAGACGTTATAACTGAGTCCCTCGCCGAATCGCCCATCGTTCCCGGCGTCCGGGGGCGATTCGCGTATCACGCCGTGACACTCGGCTGGCTCATTCACGGCCTGGTGCGCGCATTGACGGGCGTCAGCCTCAGCGAAATGTTCGCCAAAACATTCACGTCACCTTATGGTCTCGAGTACTTCCTCGGACTACCGCCCGGGCGCACCGATACAGTTGCAACGCTGCTTGTCGATCCGCGTCAAGGCGTGGAATCAGTTGATCCCGATCCCGATCAAACCGCGAAGTCGCTGTTGCGTAGTGCAAACGGCGTTGACTTTTTAGAGAACATTGATCTGATCAACTCGTCATCTTTCCATGCCGTCCCTCAGGGGGCTTGCAATGGAATCGGGACGGCTCGCGGGCTCGCGGGCGTGTACGTAGCGTTGGCCGATCTCAATCTGGGGCCGATGAGAAGTCGATTCACCGAGTCACAGCTAAGGATCCCGGGTCCGGGCCCTCGGCGCGAACAGGGTATGGGATTTCAAGTCCGAATGCCAACTCCGTGGAACGATGTGGACACGGCATACGGACATACCGGCGCTGGTGGGAGCATCGGCTTCTACGATCCAGAGTACGAGTTGGCCTTCGCGTTGGTCACCAACTATACGAATTTCGGCGCCGACGAGCGCATGAACCGGTTGCGGTCAGCCGTGGCTGGGGACCTTAGTCAGTGATGTCACTCGAGCCGTTACCAAAAATGCGCTTGACTGCTTGCTACCCGGACGTACTAGCAGAAGATCGCCGGAGAACTCACCCAGGTTGTCGTCGCCGCGGACGACGTTCTAATGCAGATCGACACCCAGCGCACGCAGTGGCTCGGTGGGGATATTCGCCAATCGAGGGCGTACTCCCACCCCGTATTCGGTTGGCGGATATCCCCACCGAGCCACGGTGTGCAAACGCCAACCTGCGAAGTCGCCAAAAGTAACGGTGTACTCCCGAGTGGCGGATTGAGACCTCTGGAATCTAAGTGGACGACTGATCAAGAAACAGGTGAGAGGAGAGAGAAATGAGTTTGACACCGAGACAGGTGGCGGAATCTTACTGGCGAGCTGAAGAGAGCCGTGACGTGGAGCGAGTGCTTGAGCACTATCACCCGGACGCGACCTTTCATCCTATGACGGGTCCACTTGTTGGTCACGCGGAGATTCGAACGTTCTATGACGGCTCGGGCGATACCTATCCGGGGCTAGAAGTGCGCATCGTGCATGAGATCTCATCAGACGATGAGGCGGCCCTTGAGTGGGAAGCGGACCTGATCGACCACGAAGGCACTCGGTTTCCCATCTGTGGATCGAATTTCGTGCGGGTTCGTGACGGGAAGTTTACCTATGTGCGTGCCTACTTCGATCCGACGTCGTTCCAGCAGCCTGGTCAGGAGTAGCAATGGACTTGGATGCGAGGGTGCCCGTAGGCACGACGGAGCTAATGGTTCCGCGCGTTGGCATCGGGACCGCTCCACTCGGCAACATGCTCGCTCCCGTCACCGACGAAGTCGCCGACGCTACGTTGGCCGAAGCCATTAAAAGCGGACTGCGGTACTTTGATACTGCGCCACTGTACGGACATGGACTGGCCGAACAACGAGTCGGACGTGCTGTAGCGAAACTAGAACGATCTGATGCCGTCGTCTCGACAAAGGTCGGTCGTCTACTACGTCCAGATGCGCCACGCGACGAATCGCAGTACTACCAAGGCGAGCCATTCTACAAAGACACTCCGCCTGCAGGTCCCGTCTGGGACTTCAGCTACGACGGGGTTATGCGGTCGGTTGAGGAAAGCCTGGAGAGACTAGCGGTCGATCGGGTCGACATGCTGCTCCTGCACGATCCCGACAACCATTTTGAGGAGGCGGCGACGAGCGCGTACAGGGCTCTCGACACGCTTCGCAGCGAACAGGCTGTCACGGCGATAGGTGCGGGCATGAATCAGAGTCCGATGCTGGCTCGTCTGGTTGAGCGCTGCGACTTGGATGTCGTTCTCTGCGCGGGCCGCTACACGCTGCTCGAACAGGATGCGCTGGATGACCTTATGCCAGCGTGCGAGCGGACTATGACCTCGGTCGTCATAGGCGGCGTCTTCAACAGCGGTGTGCTGACCGCGCCGACTTCGGGATCGCTCTACAACTATGTCCCGGCGCCCGATGAAGTAATCCAGCGGGCTCAGCTCATCGAGGCTGTCTGTGACAGGTATGAGGTGCCTTTGCCTGCGGCTGCGTTGCAGTTTCCCCTTGCGCATCCCCGGGTCTCGACCGTATTGATCGGGTTTCGAACAACTCAGGAGCTCGAGGACGATTTGCGCTGGCTGCAGACACCGATTCCCGCGGCTCTCTGGGAAGAATTGCGCCGCGAGCGCTTGATTCGCGAAGATGCCCCAGTGCCGACAGAGGCCGTCAAGTTCGGGGGGGAGTGATGCGAGTCGACGCGCACCAGCACTTCTGGGACCCCGCGCGATACGACTACCCCTGGATGGAGGGATCGGCGCTCGATGCGATTCGCCGGGCTTTCGGCCCCGCAGACCTAGAGGGCGAGTTGGCGCGCGCGGGTATCGACGGCAGCGTACTTGTGCAAACGGTCTCCAGTGAAAGCGAGACGCGGGAGTTTCTTCGCATAGCGGAGGAGACCGATTTTGTCTTGGGCGTGGTCGGCTGGGTCGACCTCACAGCGGCGGACGTCGGTGAGCGGCTTGATGCCCTCATCACGTCGAGCGGAGGTCGATGGCTAATCGGTATACGACACCAGGTTCACGACGAAGAGGACGCGCGATGGCTCTGTCGAGAGGACGTGCGACGTGGGCTACGAGCGGTTCAAACGCGGGGCTTAACCTACGACTTACTGGTGCGCGCGAGGGAGATCCCGGCGGCAATCGAGACAGTCAGTGCCATGCCTGATCTGCGGTTCGTCGTCGACCACATCGGCAAGCCAACGATCATGGCAGGGTCCGATCCGGAATGGGTCGTTGGCATGGAGCGACTCAGCGCGTTGCCCCACGTCTCGCTCAAGGTTTCCGGCATGGTCACCGAAGCCGATTGGACCAATTGGACCGTCGCGGACCTGCGTCCGTTTGTGTCGCAGGTCCGCGAATGGTTCGGGACTGCGCGCCTGATGTTCGGTTCAGACTGGCCGGTCTGCCTGCTGGCTGCGGCCGGATACGGCGACGTCCTTGGCGCAGCGCGAGAATCGCTTGGCGAACTCTCGGCTGATGAAGCTCAGGCGGTGTTCGGGGCAAACGCTCAGGCGTTTTACGGACTGGTCAGCGGTGGAAGGTAGTTACAGAATGTCATATACGGGTGCCAAGGTGATCGTGACCGGCGGGGCATCGGGGATCGGGTCTGCCACGGCACGATGGTTTAAGGACCGCGGCGCAGCTGTTGCGGTCCTCGATCGCGACGAGGCCGGACTTGACGACATCGCCAACTTCGTCGTTGATATCACTGACGACCGAGCGGTTCGCCAATCAGTCGCGGCGGCGACCGCTCACCTTGAAGGACTCGACACGTTGGTGAACAACGCTGGCATCGGCGCCCAGGGCACGATAGAAGACAACGACGACGAGGAGTGGCTGCGTGTGCTCGATATCAACCTCCTTGGGTTGGTCCGAGTCACGCGGGCGTGCCTGCCAGCTTTACGCCGGTCGGCCAACGCGAGCATTGTCAACACCTGCTCGGTTGCCGCAACCGTTGGCCTCCAGGAGCGGGCTCTTTACAGCGCCTCCAAGGGTGCCGTGGCATCACTCACGCTTGCCATGGCGGCCGACTACTTGCGTGAGGGCATCCGCGTCAACTGCGTATCGCCAGGTACGACCGACACGCCGTGGATTGGTCGCCTACTTGAGCGGTCCGACGATCCGCAGGCGGAGCGCGCGGCGCTCAGTGCCCGCCAACCGCACGGGCGTCTCGTTACGGGAGAGGAGATCGCGGCCGCGATCGGCTATCTAGCGGGGCGGGACTCCGGCTCGACGACAGGTACGACGCTCGTCGTCGACGGTGGACTGACCACGTTGCGCGTGAAGACTACGCCTCAGTAACAGCGCGCGAAAATGTGGCTGCTGAGCCGCCGCTCGACGAGCGTCGGCGGGGGGCACGGACGTTCGATTGCTGTCGAGTACCGCACACATTTATGGATTCTGGTTTTGAAATGAACAGCGGAAAGGAAATGAATGAAACTGGTTCGTGTTGGAGAATCTGGAAGGGAGCGGGCTGCACTTTTGGGAATCGAGAATGAGATTCTTCAGATTCCCGACTCATTCGGCGATATCGACAGTAGTTTTTGGCGTGATGGCCAGCTCGATGAGCTATACGAGATGGTGCAAACCAATGAGCTTGGGCACGAACTCGCCGAGCCCGAGCGTTTCGGTCCTCCAATAACGAAACCTGAGAAGGTGATCTGCATAGGTCTCAACTACCGCGATCACGCGAACGAAACGAAAAGCGCCATTCCCGATGAGCCGATCGTGTTCATGAAGTCTCCGAATTGCGTCATTGGGCCCGATGATCAGATTCTGGTGCCGCGAGGTTCAACCAAGACCGACTGGGAGATCGAACTGGGCGTAGTCATTGGAAAGCGGTCTCGCTATCTCGAGTCGCCTGAAGCAGCAAGCGGGGTCATAGCCGGATACTGCATATCCCACGACGTTTCCGAGCGAGAGTTCCAACTCGAACGCGGAGGACAGTGGGACAAGGGCAAGTCTTGTGAGACGTTTAATCCACTCGGCCCCTGGCTGGTCACAGCTGACGAGGTCGACGATCCTCAGAACCTCAATTTGAGTCTCAAGGTGAACGGCGTCTCCCGACAAGACGGTTCGACCAGCGACATGATCTTTGACGTCAACTACATTGTCTGGTATCTCAGTCAGTTCATGGTTCTAGAACCTGGAGACCTTATCAACACCGGCACCCCGGCCGGGGTCTCGCTGGGTCACGATGGCGTTCCGTTTCTTCGTGAAGGGGACGTCGTGGAGCTATCAATTGATGGGCTCGGACACCAGAGAAGCGTGATCGGTCAGGCGTAGACCGTGCCTCATATAAATGGCCCAGGGTTGGCGCTTTCGTCAAGGCTGCGAGGCTTAGAGCTGTGACTCACAATCCAGGCGACAACGTCGACAGGTCGGGGGTTAATGAGCCAACTCGTCAGGCGTTAGAGCGCGATCTCGTCGTCGTGCTTCGTGGCGAGGTTCAGTTTGACGGCGCGACGCGTGGCATCTACGCCACCGATTCGTCCAACTACCGTCAGGTACCCCTCGGCGTTGTGTTCCCCCTGGACGAGGAGGACGTGCGACAGACGGTCCTCACGTGCCGACGCCACAACGCACCGATTCTCGGGCGCGGAGCCGGCACCAGTCTGGCGGGCCAAGCTTGCAACGTGGCCGTGGTGATCGACATGAGTCGCCACATGAACAAGATCATCGCGATCGATCCGGAAAGACGGCTTGCGACGGTGCAGCCCGGCGTGGTCCTCGACGACCTCAACGCGGCAGCTCGAGTGCTCGACCTGACCTTCGGACCAGACCCCGCCACGCACGCGTGGTGCACCCTGGGCGGCATGGTCGGCAACAACTCTTGTGGCACGCATGCGTTATATACGGGCAAGACGGTTGACAATGTCGTCGAACTCGCGGTGATCACCTACGAGGGCGAACGGATGGTCGTTGGTCAGTGCGATGACGAGCGTTACCGGGATCAGTCGAGCGCCGGAACTGACGGCGCCCGCATCCTTCGCGAACTTCGTCAATTACGTAGCGATTTCGAAGAGCAGATTCGTACGGGCTTTCCCCAGATTCCGCGCCGAGTGTCCGGCTTCAACCTGGATGAGCTTCTTCCCGAGAACGGCTTTCATCTCGCCCGCGCGCTGGTGGGCACCGAGTCGACGTGCGCCCTGGTGACCGAGATCACGGTGGCGTTGTCGCCGTGGCCCAAGTATCGAACGCTGGTGGTGCTCGGCTACGACGACATCTACCAGGCGGCCGACAACGTGCCTGAACTGCTCAAGAACGACCTGATCGGCTTGGAGGGCTTCGACGGCCGGCTGGTTGATCAAATGCGCCGTGCCAGCTTGAACATCGAGTACCTGCAGCACCTGCCGAGCGGTCAAGGTTGGCTGATGGCCGAGTTGGGCGCCGACAGTCCGGCAGAGGTCGAAGCAAAGGTCCAGCAGATGGTGCAGCGTCTCTCGGCGCGAATTCAGGCAGTGGTTCTGCGAGAGGCTCGCGATCAGGAAGAGGTCTGGCGAATTCGAGAGTCGGGACTCGGGGCCACCGCTCATCCGCCCGGTCAGCCCGTCAACTACGAGGGCTGGGAGGACGCCGCTGTCGCGCCCGAGCAGCTCGGGCCCTACCTGCGCGGCGTTCGCGACTTGTGGGAAGAGTTCGGCTACAACGGCGCGTGGTACGGGCACTTCGGACAGGGCTGCGTGCACACGCGCAACAACTTCGACCTTTCGACCACTGAGGGACTGCGCTCGTACCGCAGGTATATCGAGCGGGCCGCGGATCTCTGCGTGTCGCTCGGCGGCTCGATCTCGGGTGAGCACGGCGATGGTCAGGCTCGCGGAGAACTCCTCGAGCGTATGTACGGTCCCGAACTCACGGAGGCGTTCCGACGCTTCAAGGCCGCGTGGGACCCCCGCGGGAAGATGAATCCGGGCAAGGTCATCGATGCGTACCCGCTCGACACCAACCTTCGATATGGGCCGAAGTACCGGACTTCATCGTTGGTGGCGACGGCATTCTCATTCGACCAGGACGGAGGGTCGCTGCAGGGCGCCCTGGAGCGCTGCGTGGGAGTGGGCAAGTGCCGCAGCGAGGCGAGCGGGGTGATGTGCCCGTCGTATCGCGCGACCCGTGACGAAAAGCACTCGACGAGAGGACGCGCCAAGTTGTTCAGCGAGTTGTTCCAGGGCGAGACGACGGTGGAGTCATGGAGAAACAAGGAAGTCTTCGAGGCGCTGGACCTCTGCCTTTCGTGCAAAGGATGCGCGACGGACTGTCCCACGCACGTCGACATGGCCAGCTACAAGGCGGAGTTCTTGCATCACTACTACGCCGGGCGGCTTCGCCCGCGATCCGCGTACGCGATTGGGCTGTTGCCTTGGACGGGGCGCGTCGCGACCCGGATGCCCGGAGTCGTTAACGCCGTCCTGCACAACAAGATCTCCGCAACAATTTTCAAATGGATGGGCGGCATTAGTCAGCAACGCGACGTGCCGCGATTCGCGCTCAAGAG
Organism: uncultured Acidimicrobiaceae bacterium; assembly: GCA_963724865.1. Taxonomy (GTDB): domain Bacteria; phylum Actinomycetota; class Acidimicrobiia; order Acidimicrobiales; family RAAP-2; genus RAAP-2. The sequence goes on from CAVRWO010000016.1 coordinate 122,837, forward strand.
CTTTCGCCGCGGTCCTCTCGCTGGCCAGCTGCGGGCCGAAGCGTCACCCACGGTGGTGCTTTGGCCCGACACGTTCACCGACCTCTTCCTGCCCGATCGAGGCGGCGCCACGGTTGAGGTCCTTCGCCAAGCGGGCGAACGAGTCGTGGTACCCAAGGAGTGGGCGTGCTGCGGGCGACCGCTGTACGACTCGGGGATGCTAAAGATGGCGGCAATGGCTGGACGCGATGTTCTCGACGCTCTGGACGAGTTTCTTTCGTTGGACATTCCGGTCGTCGTGCCCGAACCGAGCTGTTTAGCTACGTTTCGAGACGAGTTGCCCAATCTCCTCCCAAGCGATCCGCGAGCGGCGAAACTTGCGTCACTCTCCCGGAGTCTGACCGAGCACTTAGAGGCGATCTCTTGGACTGCACCCGTCGCCAGCGCTGGTACAACGGTGAGCGTGCATCCTCATTGCCATCAGCGGGCGGTGCAAGGTGTCGATTCTGAGCTTCGAGTCCTCGTCGACTCGGGGTTCGACGTCAAGTTACTCGACCTCGGTTGCTGTGGACTTGCGGGTTCATTCGGATTTCAAAGGGATCATGATGAACTCTCGCGCCAGATTGCCCAAGACCGCTTCGTGCCTGGCATCGCTCGTAGTGCGCTTGACGGACCGGTAATCCTGGACGGTTTTAGCTGCCAGCTCCAAGCATTTGAACTCGCGAATCTGGTAACGAGGTCAACGGCGGAGCTGCTCGCTGAACTTCTTCGAACTGAGCGGTGGGACGGACGAGTGCCAGGGAGCGACCACGAACTGTGACGAGTTGGACCACGGCGTCGATCGCCTCCGTCAGTTTGCGCCTATCCGGGAAGGAATGTTGGGCGGTAAGGGTGCCAGCGTCAATGGTTCGGACCTTGCAAAAGCTATGTGAAAACGAGCGTCTTCTCCGCAACAACCGCAGATCACGGTTCGACGTGTACTGGGATTACGAGGCTCGAAACGATGCCTTTGGATGGTCGCGAGGGCGTCGAGGCACCAGGTCGCCTTGAGATAATTGCTTCGAAGCGTGTTCAGTTCCTTCAACTTGGAAAAGTGCCTTGCGATCAGGTCAGGCCTCGCATTTTTTAGGCCCTCGACCGGTTGTGCACCGCAGAATCTGTAATGGAAATCGTACGGGACCAGGAATTTTATGTGGTGGGCCGCCCGGGTCTCGATCCCGGCACCTTGGGATTAAAAGAAACTTTCTAACTGTTGGGTGGTGTCGTTCTGGTTGTGCTGGTCGTTAATTTTAAGGAAAGTGTGTCGTTCCGAGTCGGTTTGGTCGCGTGGTGTTGGGGAAATATGAGGCCTAAATGGAGGCCTGCTTGGTGGGGTGATTTTCGGCACGTTCACGGCTGCGCTTCGCGCGACACTTCCCCTCGGGCTGACCTAAAATGATGTCATGGCGCGTAGTTCGACCACGATCGATGAGCGGATCGCTCTTTTGGAGAGGGCTCCGCGCGCAACCTGTGACGAAGCAACGACACTTGTTGACGGTCGTCGCCTCGACTCCCGGGAAGCCGTCGAAGCCTGGTTGGTTGAAGACGCGCTTGCTCGTCAGGCCGAGGTGTCGCGATAGTCCCTAGCGGTGAGGGTCCATCCCTCAACTTTCGCAAACTCATCACGGTACTAGACCGCCACGGTGTTGAGTACGTGCTAGTGGGCGGTGCTGCGGCCGCAATGCTCGGCGCTGAACGCCTCACTCAAGACGTGGACTGTGTGATTAGTCGAGAACTCCAGAATCTTGTGCGGGTCGCGGCGGCTCTTCGCGAACTCGACGCGCGCCTTCGCGTCGCGGGGATGTCCGACGATGACGCGCGTTCTCTGAATGTCCAGTTAGACGTTCATTCCCTCGAAAGGATGGGTAATTCGACGTGGACTACCGACGCTGGCCAATTTGACATTCTCAGTGACTTAAAGAACGAGGCGGGAGGTCCCGTCCCGTACGAGGTGTTGGTCACTCGTAGTTCGGTGGTGGCCGTTGACGGTTACCGCGTGCATGTCGCCGCCGTAAGCGACGTGATCGCCGCGAAGACTTTTGCGAATCGCGAAAAGGATATCGAGGCGCTACCCGAACTCATGATGATCGAGAGTGAAGTTGAACCGCGACCGCCTTCGGCACGGTTCACCAGCGAATCCGACGTTGGCGGTGCTGACGTAGAGTCGCCCTTCAGGCCCGAACTGTAACAGCGATCGTCGAATAGATGCCCCGATCAGGGGAGGCCTCGCATGTTTGAGGCCTACTCTTGCCATTTGAAAGGGTCTATAAGAAAATAAAGGCCGTTTGACCAAGACTTTCAAACGGAGGGCCGCCCGGGTCTCGATCCCGGCACCTTGGGATTACTTGCGACGATTGTGCATTATTTTGCGGAATTTGAAGTCGTCCCTTTGACCCGGGCGAGCTGTCTACTCCGTTGAACTAATCGTGGCCCGGTCTGATGGCGCGGGAGATAGATCATTTGCCCGTGAAGCGAGCCACGTTCGTAATCCCGGAATGAGTTCGTCGAGCTCATTCTTTCGAACCGAGTAGAAGTAGTAGCGGCCATCCTTGCGAATGTCCAGCAATCCGGCTCTGAACAAGATCCTCATGTGATAGGAAATCGTTGACTTACTGATGGGAAAGTCCATCGCGATGGTGGTACAGCCGACCTCGTCGTCCACGGAGGCAATGCGGGACATAATGTCGAGTCTGACCGAATTCGCCAAAGCCCCGAGGATCTCGACGACCGGGTCTCGCGTTAGATCGTTCATATTTATAAACCTATTCTCCCATTGGCCTCAGTCAGCCTTCCGACAAACCATCCCGGCACTATAACCTTCAAAAGACCCGTGATTTTACGTTATCAGTGGGGGCGGCGCGTGTGGCTGTTTTGAGTCGCTGCCTTGCGAGGTCCACAATCGCATTCTTCACGCCCAATTGTGAACCGCGAACCACGATGAGTCGACCGAAGTGGGCAAACGGAAAGCGCTCCTGGCGACGAAAATCCCAGATAATCAGGGCCACGCAGGTATTTGTGATGGTGGCAGTGCGCAAAGCCGGTTTGAGGCGTCGGCCATGGTCGATTTCTTTAATGGAAGATCAGATCCCGGGACGCGGACTTCAATACGGCATTCCTGCGCACGGCGGCCGCGACGGCTCAATTCCGATGCCGCAATCCAAGGTGGCTAGAGTCCTGTATCGCATATCTCAGAAGGGGCGGCGCTATGTCGATAACGAACAGAACCGTTGAACTACGTCCGGAGGACTACCTCAATACCGACTCTCGACTTTCGGACGAAGAACTGGCAATACGAGACACCGTCCGGAAGTTTGTACGCGACAAGGTAGAGCCTCACGTCGCCGAGTGGTTCGAAGACGGTCGAAATCCCGTTGAACTGATGAAAGAGCTGGGAGCGGTCGGACTGTTGGGCATGCATCTGGAGGGCTACGGTTGCGCGGGCGCCAGCGCTGTCGCCTACGGACTCGCTTGCCTTGAGCTCGAAGCTGGCGATAGCGGTATTCGAAGCTTGGTGTCGGTACAGGGGTCGCTGGCGATGCTCGCCATTCACCGCTTCGGCTCGGAAGATCAACGCCAAGAGTGGCTTCCACCCATGGCAGTCGGCGACGTCATCGGATGCTTCGGTCTGACCGAGCCCGACGCGGGTTCTGATCCGGGCGCGATGCGTACACGGGCTCGCAGGGACGGGCCCGACTGGATCCTCAATGGTCAGAAGACCTGGATTACCAACGGTTCAGTGGCCGACGTTGCAATCGTTTGGGCGCGATCGGACGAAGGCATTCGGGGATTCATCGTTCCCCGCGGAACGCCCGGCTTCAGTGCTCAAGACATCAAGAAAAAGATGTCGTTGAGGGCGTCGGTGACTTCGGATCTTCTCTTCACTGATGTCCGCCTGCCAGCGTCCGCGATGTTGCCGGAGGTGACATCTCTCCGAGGTCCTTTGTCGTGTCTCGACGAAGCACGGTACGGGATTGTCTGGGGCGTGGTGGGCGCTGCCCGTTCCTGTCTTCAGTCGGCGCTGGCGTACGCAGGAAGTCGCCAGGTGTTCGGTAGGGCCGTGGCGTCGTATCAGATCCAGCAACAGAAGCTCGCGTTGATGGCGCTGGCGGTCAATCGCTCCCATCTGCTGGCGCTGCACATCGGAAGGATGAAGGACGAGGGTCTGCTGCGGCCAGAACACGTGAGCATGGGCAAACTTGGCAACGTCAACGATGCGCTCGACGTGGCGAGGACGGCCCGTCAGATCCTTGGCGCGAACGGCATATCCCTTGAATATCCGGTGATTCGCCATATGGTCAACCTCGAGTCGGTGGTTACGTACGAGGGAACGGCGGACATTCACTCACTGGTGGTTGGCGGCGCGTTGACGGGTGTGAGCGCCTTCCGCTAGCGGAGTTCGTCTCGCGACGACACTTTCAGCCGCTTGTGGCGGAATAGATTGTGTCACTTGAGACAGTGGGTGACCAAATTGATGCTTCGCGCTGTCCATCGCTCATGGGGTAGCAGGGTTCATTGATGGGGTGCCGTGCGCGAGCGTGATATTCCGATTGGAAGCGCCGAGTTCAAAGATGTGGCGAGCCATTTCTGCACGGGCATTGTTGTCGTTACTGCAATCGCGGACGAGCGGCCGGTCGGAATGACGTGCCAGTCCTTCGTGTCGGTATCCCTCGATCCACCCCTCGTCCTGTTCTGCGCGGCACTCAGCTCGACCACGTGGCCGAGCATCCGCGCCGTAGGCGAATTCTGCGTGAACGTCCTCGCCGACGATCAGCTGTCGGTGTGTCAGAGTTTTGCGGCGTCGGGCGGCAACAAGTTTCAAGGCATCGCTTGGGAGGTGTCGCCAGCGGGCCATCCCTCGATCAACGGCTGCCTCGCACACATCGAATGTGCGATCGAGGACGTGCGTGAGGCCGGTGATCACGATGTGGTCATAGGCCGCGTGCGCGACCTTCGCCTCGGCTCACCGGGCCATCCATTGCTCTTTTATCAAGCAACGTACGCGACGCTTCTCCAGCTTTGACCTCGCTGACGGCAGCACTTCGACATTGGCTCGACGTCGAATAACCTGCGGCGCTCGATGGAAAGTGAGAAGGCGCCACTTCGGCAGGACGCACAAGTTGCGTTCACGCGATGCCGGAGGGCGGAATTAGTTTTACAGTTTTACCTGTTATCATGCGTCATCGTGCGGCTCGCTGCCTCGGGTGCTGCGATGCAGGTCTCAGAACGCAATTGTGGGGCGCAAGTTTTGAGTTCACTCGTCCGGTTGAAGGGGGAGAATCGATGGCCAATCAAACAGAATCGACACTGACAGGTTCGGTGCGCCGGCCACGTAATCGATTTGCGAACTCGGCAGGAAGTATCCACAACGATGAAACGGCAAAGGCCCTCGGATTTAAAGGCGGGACGGTCGCGGGAAGCGTCCACATGGATCAATTTCCGCCGCTGCTCGTCGAAGCCTTCGGGCCGAGCTGGTTTGAGACAGGGAGTTTGTCTCTGTACTTTCGAAAGGCCACGACTGACGACGAGCCCGTTCAAGCGTTCCTCGAGAGGCCCGCGACGTCAGAACCCGATGCCCAAGTGAAGGCGTGGATGGCCGATGCGTCAGGGTCGCTGATCGCAGAAGGCTCGGCGTCAGTCGGTACCCCGTCAGCTCCAACGGCGCTGTTCGCGCGAGATCTACGTCCTGTGGACCCTGCAGAACTGCGGATGCTCCGCGACGTGCACGCCGGCGACAGCCTCGGTGAGATAACGGTGCTGCTCAACGGAGACGAGCAGCGCCGTCTCGTCGCTGAAGGACTCATCACGGAACCTCTCGAGTGGTACACCGAAGCGTCCCCGTGGGGCGGGCCGATCGCATCGCCCTCTGCGACCGTGAGGCTGTTGTATGACGAGATACTCGCACCGCTAAAGGCTTCGTTGGGCACTCGCGTGGGGCTCTTCGGCGCGATTGAGATCCGATATCTATCGGGTCCCATATTCTTGGACTGCGAGTATCGAATCTCGGGCGAGATTGTCGCGGTCTGCGAAACGCCGAAGACCGAGGCGTTTTGGTACGACAGCTGGGCGATCGCACCCAGTGGTCAGCGACTGGCGCAGATGCGCATGCTGCTTCGACAGATGAAAGCCTCCTCTCCGCTCTATCCCGAGATGGCCGAGGGCGGGGCAACGACCGGGACCGAGCATTAGGGCGCGTATCAGAACATGGAACTGGATCTAGGACCTGAGGTACAGGAGTTTCGCCTCGAGATGCGTAAGTGGATCGAAGAAAACACGCCAGAAGGACTCGTCGAACTCGCCTCATGGAGCCTGCCATCGGTGGGCAGCACGAACCTCGTCGACGAACGAGAGAAGGCGACGTCGCACCCCGCGTACGCGCAGTGGGAGAAGAATCTGATCGGTGCGGGACTGGTGTGCCCCAACTGGCCGGAAGAGTACGGCGGCCGCGGACTTTCTTCGATCGAGATGGTCGTCTTCGAAGAAGAGTGCCAACGTGCGGGCGTACCCAGAATCGAGAGGGGACTGGCCGAACGCATCGCGGGGCCGGCGATACTCATACACGGCACCGCCGAGCAAAAGGCATATTTTCTTCCTCGGATCGTGACCGGTACTGATGTGTACTGCCAGGGTTACTCCGAGCCAGATCACGGCTCCGACCTTGCCGCCATCGAGACCAAAGGAGTGGTCGACGGCGACGAGATCGTCATCACCGGGCACAAGATTTGGACGTCCGGCGCGAAGCGGGCCAACATGATCTTCATCCTCTGTCGCACCGATCCCGATGCACCCCGTCATCGAGGGATCAGTTACGTGCTCGCTCCCTTTACGTCGGAGAATGGTATCGAGATGCATCCAGTGATGCAGTTGAACGGCTCGTCGCAGTTCTGCGAAGAGTTCTTCGACGGGACGCGGGCGCCGCTCTTCAACGTGATCGGCGGTCTCAACAACGGTTGGCGCCCGGCGATGAGCACGCTCGCCTTCGAGCGCGGCGGCAAGGCGACGATCCTCCATCTGAGCTTCGAAATCCAGTATTGGGACTTGGTGCGCGAGGTTCAAGCGCGCGCGTTGGACGCGGATCCCGTCGTGCGACAGCAGTTGGCCTGGGCGTACACGCAGATCTCGATCATGCGATACGCGGGCCTTCGATTGACCGCCCAGATCGCAGCGGGCAAGGCGCCAGGTCCCGAGTCGTCCATCGCGAAGGTCTTTCGCACGGAGTATCTCCGCCGTTTCGGCGAGATCGCCGTGAACCTGATGGGAGCAGGTGGACTCATCCGCCCCGAGGGCGAGGGATATCCGCTTGGCTATTGGCAGGACGTGTTCCTGTCGAGTCGCGCGGCCACGATCTACTCGGGAACGAGTGAGATTCAACGAAACATAATGGGTGAGCGTGCGCTGGGCCTGCCGAAGGAACCCGCAGTTGTCCGATAGCGCGTCGTTTCAACGAGGCTCGCGGACGAGCCTTGATCGGGAGTCTTCTGCTGCGGAGATAAGCAACGGCCCGCTGCTCGAGATCGAGCACTTGGCGGTATCCATTCACGGTGCGAACGTGGTCAACGACGTCAGTCTGAAGGTTGAGTCGGGTGAGGTAGTTGGCCTCGTCGGTGAGAGCGGAAGCGGCAAGACACTTACCGGTCTCAGCGTGCTTGGACTGCTGCCCTACGCCGCGAGGGCCACGGGCATCGTGAACTTTTGCGGCGTCAACATGCTGGCCGCACCAAAGAATCAGCTACGGACGCTTCGGGGGGGCGAGGTCAGCATGATCTTTCAAGAACCGCTGTCATCTCTCAATCCGTCCTTCACGGTCGGTCGTCAGATCGTCCACGTGATCAGAGCGCACGAGGAGGTCAGCATCAGGCAGGCGTCCGTGCGCGCGGTGCAGGGGCTTGGCGAGGTCGGCCTCCCCAATCCTGGGGGGGTCTTTCACTCCTTCCCGCACGAGCTATCGGGCGGGATGGCGCAACGCGCGATGATCGCGATGGCGCTCGCATGCCAGCCGCAGCTTCTCGTCGCCGACGAACCGACGACGGCTCTGGACGCGACGATCCAGGCGCAGATCATGGAGTTGCTACAGCGAATCGTCGAAGATCGTCAACTCTCGGTGCTCCTCATTTCTCACAACATGGCGCTCATCAGCGAGATGTGTGGGCGCGTCGTCACGATGTACTGCGGACAGGTCGTTTCGATGGACTCGACCAGGGGTCTCCTGAACTCGCCTTCTCACCCATACGCTTGGGCGTTGCAACAAGCGGCGCGTGTTGAGTTCGTCTCCGAGGACGGGTGGGGGGGCATCAAAGGCGTTCCTGCCAATGCGCTCGCGCCGCCCTCGGGCTGTCGATTCCATCCCCGATGTCCTTTCGCAGAAGATCGTTGCGCCCGAGAGGAGCCCACGTTGGTCGAGATCCCATCGGGCGCCTTGACGAGATGTCTTTTGCACGACCAGATCAAGTTGCCCGTTCTTGAGGACTGGGATGCCTGAAAGCGACGTCATCATCGACATCGACAACGTCACTGTGACTTACGGATTCGGGCGACGCCGACTCCGAGCGGTCGACGGGGTCTCGCTCGAGTTGCGTCGTGGTGAGGCCGTGGGCCTGATCGGAGAGACCGGCTCGGGGAAGACCTCCCTCCTTCGGGCCATGGCCGGCCTCACACCTACATCCTCTGGCGCGATCCGAAGGATGCTCGGCGACGAGAAGACTGAAGTGAAGTCCTCAAAGACGCAGAAACGAGGGATTCAGGTGGTATTCCAGAACTCGTTGACAGCGCTGAACCCGCGGCTCCCGATCTGGAAGAGCGTGGTCGAGCCCATCGAGCCGCGAAGCTTTCGAATCTCGAGAGATCATCGCCCCGAGGCGTTAGCGCTGCTCGATTCCGTGGGGCTCGGGTTCGAGTCTGCGGATCGCTTCCCCGGTCAGTTGTCCGGCGGTCAACGACAACGCGTCACGATTGCCCGAGCCTTGGCTGCGAAGCCGCCACTCATATTGCTGGACGAACCGGTGGCGTCGCTCGATGTCTCGCTGCAGGCCGGCATCCTTCAGCTCCTGGCGCAACTTCGATCAGAGTTGCAGCTGTCGTATTTCATCATCTCTCACGATGTCGGGGCGGTGGCACGCCTGGCCGATCGAGTGGCGGTGATGTATCTCGGCAAGATCGTTGAGCTCGGTCCGGCAGAAGAGGTGACACGGCGACCGCAACATCCGTACACGCAAGCGCTCATGGCCGCGGTGCCCCGGCTCGGCCATCATGGGCGAACTCGAACCAGATTTCTGCTGAAGGAGGATCTACCCGATCCGCGTAAGCCTCCTTCGGGATGTCGTTTTCGAACTCGTTGTCCCTACGCCGTCGAGCGTTGCGCGTCAGAGATCCCCGAATTACGCCTTATTCCCGCCGCGCTCGAGCACGAGGTGGCGTGTCACCGTTGGGAGGAACTGCACGAGCAGGGTGTTATTGCATCGATAGTCGTATAGGTGTAACTTTTTCGGAACGCCAGTATGGTGCTGGCAAAAACCGAGGGGGGGACCGATCAAATGGCGTATTCGAGTTTGACGGTTAATAATTTGTCTTACAGAAAAAGTCACCGCTGGCGCACCGCGATTATCTTTGTCGCGGCACTTGCCCTGGCCACCGGGATGGTCGTGATAAGCCGCGGCGCACCAAGTGGCGCATCGGTGAACACCAGCGCCGTACTCCAGGCAGTCTCGGAGCAGCCTCCCACGAGCCTTGACCCGTGCGACGGTAACGGTGGCTATGACTTCCCGTACCTGCAGCTGCTCTACGCGCCGCTCATCTATGCGGTACCATCGACCGGCGCACTCGTGCCTGGCATCGCCAGCTCGTGGGCGTTCTCAAACGGTGGACTGACCTTGACGATGCAGATCAAGCAGGGTCTGACGTTCCAGGATGGAACCACAGTCAACGCGGCAGCAGTGGTGTCGAGTATCGATACCTGCCTGGCGGGGAAGCTGCAGTCAATTCCGACGATGAGTACTCTCACAGCGACCGGTGCGTACACGGTGGTCATGACGTTCACGGCTCCAACGACGAGCATTCTCGGCACGCTGGCAAGTCGCATTGGGTACATCGTTTCGCCGACGGCGTACACGAAGTATGGCTCTCAATACATCGGGTCGAACCCGGTAGGCGCGGGGCCTTATCAGTTATCGAGTTACACTCCTGGCACCAGCGTTGACTTGGTACCGTTCAAGAATTACGTGCAAGCCGGTCCTCCACCGCCGCAGTTGGCCGGGATCGACATGTCCATCTTGTCCAGCGACACCGCGGTCGAGACTGCACTGAAGTCCGGGACCGCGGACTACGCGTTCGGACTCGATGCACCCGAACTTGCCGCGATCAAGAGTGACACGAGTCTGAAGTACTACCTCAACTCCGGTGCACTGGCTATGCAATTCATTGCCATTGACCCGAAGGGACCCGGCAAAGGCGATCCGATGAAGAACGTCGACCTGCGACTCGCGCTGAACTACGCGACGAATCGCGTGGCGATGGCAAAGGCCGCTACAGGGGGTTTCGCCAATAAAGCCGCGTACGACGATCCCTACGGCGGAGGCGCAGACGCCGATACTTCGAAGAGTAATTACTACCCGTACAGCATCAAGCTGGCCAAGGAGTATCTCGCGAAGGCGGGATATCCCCACGGCATCTCGCTGAACATGGTGGCGATCAACTCGGCTCCCTTCGAACAGGACGCCACGATCGTGCAGGCTCAGTGGGCCAAGGCGGGCATCAAACTGAAGATAACGGTGGGTCCCGGTCCGTCGGTGAACTCGACGTTCAATACGACGAACAAGTACGACCTGTACAGCATTGGCTGGGACGGCACGGTGACCGCATGGTCGACGTACGACCTGCTGTTCTCGCCGACGTCATCATTCGACGGAGTCCACCCAACAGCGATCCAGCCGTGGATCAACAAGATGAACACGTCAACGACCGCTGCGCAACTGACGGCTGATATCCAAGGTGCCGACAAGGTCATCGAAGCTCAAGCTCCCTGGGTCGCGCTCTACTTCAACCCCGACGGCGACGCCTGGGCGACGAACGTTAGCGGCGAGCCGGGAGCGACGAGTTTGATCAACGAGCCGAACTTGGACTACCTGTACATCAATAGCTAAGGAGATGGAGCGCCTGTCCGCTGTTCGGCGGACAGGCGCCTCCTGATCTCAGGGGAATGGTTGCAGACAGCTACGAGTTGGCAACAGATCTCGCAGCAACTTGGCTGAAGGAACCCTCGCGCTCAGATCGGACGAAAGGAGCGCTTGACACAAGGACCGACGATCGTTGCGCTGGATCACCTGATGTGTTCCACTGCAAAGGAGATTCTCGAATGGCGCTTGAGGGGCTGCACGTACTTGAGCTAAGCGGCGGAGTAGCGGGACCGGTCGCGGGGATGCTCCTCGCCGATTACGGCGCTGATGTCGTGAAGGTCGAGGTTGGTTCGGGAGACCCCGCGCGATCGCAGCCTGGATTCAGCGTCTGGAATCGAAATAAGCGGGCAATCTTGCTCACGGAGTCTCGCGAAGATCAGGCTCGTCTCGATGAACTACTCGCGAGCGCTGACGTGTGCATCGACTCGAGCTACGCGGTCGACCTTGTGGGAAGCTTCTTAGATCGTGAGTGTCTCGCCTCGCGCTACCCGCGACTGATCGTCGTCTCGACGCCCCCAACGTCGGGGGCGTCGGCGCCGTGGCGCGGGAGTCAGGAGTCCAACGGACTTCTCGAAGCCACGGGCGGTGCCGCGATGAAGCAAGGCTCGCACGCGGGCGGTCCGATCGACTCCGTCTTGCCTGCCCTCCTCTATCTGCAGGGTGCGTGGGCCGCCACCTGTGCCGTGGCCGGTCTTATCGAGCGTCGAGCTTCGGGTCGAGGACAAGTGGTGAGCGTAAATGGGTTGCACGGATCCCTGTTGACGTCGATGATGGGCCAAACGGTCCGAGAGGGAGTGCGCGCAGCGGCGCAGCCTGGATATCCCCAAGGCAGAAGTCCCTACTACCGGATCTATCAGTGCGCTGACGGCCAGTGGCTCATGATGGCCGCGCTGACGGACAAGTTTCATCGGCGAGTGTTTGCAGCGCTCGGCCTTAGCGAACTACTCGACGACCCGCGCATTCACAACGAACCCGCCGCGTTGCTCGCGGTTGAGACTGATCGACGGTGGCTGATCGACGTGTTCGCGAGCGCCTTTCGGGCGAGACCGCGGGCGGAGTGGCTGACCGCGCTTGAGTCCGGGGGAGTTCCCGCTGCTGGTCTCGGGCGGCGCGAGGACTGGCTTGATCACGATGCGATTCGCCTTGACGGACTGCGTGCGGAAGTTCACGATCCCGATCGAGGCGCAGTAGCGATGCCGGGGATGTTCGTGAGCCTGGCCTCATCGCCGGGCTCCATTCGGAGTCCCGCTCCGCGCGCGGGTGAACACAACGATCTTGTCGATTGGCCGCCGGGCGACGTTGACTCGCACGGCGCCTCACCGGTCGCGGCATCGCGCTCGGGTCCCCTCGCGGGCTATCACGTCGTCGACGCAGGGACGATGCTCGCGGGACCACTCACGGGATCACTCTTAGCCGAACTCGGGGCAGGGGTTGTCAAGGTCGAATCCCTCTCCGGTGATCCATTCCGTGGAAATGGCTTTCCGTACAACCGAGGTATGCGGTCGTTGAGCTTGGATTTCCAGGACGACCGGGGAAAAGATTTGCTGGGCAAGCTGATCTCTCGAAGCGACGTGTATATAACATCGACTCGCCCTGTTTCGGCGCGGGAGTTTGGACTTGACTACGACTCGGTGCATCAGTGGAACAAGGAACTCATCTACCACAGCATCACGGCGTTCGGCGACGTGGGACCTTTTCGAGACAGTCCGGGCTTCGATCCGGTGCTCCAAGCGATGTCGGGCATGATGTACGGACAGGGCGGGCCCGAAGAGCCCGTCATCTTGACCTCCGCGCTGAATGACGTGTCGACTGCGACGCTCAGTGCGTTTGGAGTCACGCTTGCATTGTGGTATCGAGAGACGACGGGGGAGGCACAACGTGTCGGCGTGAGTCTCGCGCAGTCCTCGTTGTTCATGCAGTCGGCTGAGCTTGTCTCCTATGAGGGAAGGCCCGCCCCCTTGAGCGGAGCATGCGACCGGCGCGGATCTGACCCTAATGACCAGTACTACGAGGTTACCGACGGATGGGTACGAGTGGCGCCCGCCGGCGCCGCGCCGCCCTCCGGTGGCGTTGGTCGCCGAACTTCGACGGGACCGGACGCTGTCGTGAGTGAGGAGCAGTTCAACGACAAATTGCCATCGCGATTGAGGACGATGACGGCGGCTGAAGCAGTGTGTGAGCTGTCGCGCGCCGGGATACCGGTAGTGAAAGCGCGCACCGCGGACGAGATACTCAGCGACCCAGAACTTATGAAGGAAGAGTACTTTCAGCCCCACGACGCCGGTTCAGGAGCGGGAAACGTGTACATGGCGGGGCGCCTCGTGCACTTCAGTCGCACTGGAGTTCGGCGTACTCTGTCAGCGCCCGGGCTCGGCGAGCATTCTGTCGAGATTCTCAGCGAGCTCGGAGTCAATGAAGGAGAGATCGCGTGGCTCCTTTCGGACGGTGTCGTGAAGTCCGGAGGGAAGCTCATCATCAGTGAAGTTGTGCAGTACCGATGAGGGTGTATCGTGATCGTCAGCTTTCGTTCTCTCGTGGGGGAGCTTGTAAGCAGTGATCATTTCCCCGTCTGCCGAGTTACGCACCGTGGAAAGTGACGCCGCCGTCGCGTCGTTGAGGGGACGCTGATGACGGTGGACCACGCTGAGCGCAGCGCTGAGCCAACGTACGCCGTTGAGAGTGCCGCTGTGGGTCGAGCGCGGCTTCAGAACATTGCGTCGGTGCTGAACCGAGTGGGGCGATCAGCAGGTCGCCGGCTGTTGCTGCTGATACCGACGGCGCTGATTGCGAGCATGGTTAACTTCACCGTGATCCGGCTCGTGCCCGGAGGTCCGGCGAGAGCCAAGTTGGGCATCTACGCGACGCCACAGACCATTCGAGTTATGAATAACGATATGGGGCTCTACCACCCGCTGGTGTACCAGTATCTGCACTGGCTAGCTGGGGCCGTCCAAGGAAACCTGGGCACCTCGCTCTCAAACGGCGCGAACGTGACAGCCACCGTGGCTCGCACTTTGCCCGTCACGCTAGAGCTTGTTTCTCTCGCACTGATCTGGACGTTTTTGTTCGCGATACCCACGGGCATCATCGCCGCTCGACGGCTGACGTCGCGCGTTGATCGAACCATCACCGGCGTCTCGGGAATGGGGCTCGCGGTACCCGACTTCTTCCTGGCGATCATTCTGATCATCGTGTTCGGCGTGAAGCTCGGTCTCTTCCCCGAGATCGGTTACGTGAGCCCGAGCATGTCCATTGGCCAGAACCTCTATCACATGTTCCTGCCTTCGCTGACCATGGGTCTTGGCGCCGGGGCGATCATTGTGCGTCAAGTCCGAGGGGCGATGGCCGAAGCACTTCAAGGTGACTCGATTCGCACGGCGCGCGCCATGGGGCTTCCCGAGCGCAAGGTCATGGGCTACGCATTTCGAAACGCACTGCCGACCATACTCAATGTCTACGGACTGCTGTTTATCGGAATGCTGGGCGCGACGATCATCATCGAGCAGATCTTCAATCTCCCGGGCATGGGTAACATTCTCATTAACTCGATCACCATCCAGGACTACACCATGATCGAGGGACTCTTGATCATCTACGTGGCGCTTGTGCTCGCGGCCAACCTTGTGGTTGACGTGCTCGTGAGTTTGGTCGCGCCCTGGCAAAAGGAGCGTTAGGAAGTGGACGTGGAGGATGCTTCGGTCGTGGCGGCGGTGAACGACGCTGAAGTGGTGTCACCACAAGCTGTGCCGCTCGCGTCCGGACGTCGGTCAGGGCGAAGAAGGCGTCGAAAGTGGGGCCTGTGGCTGGCCATCGGCTGGCTGGGCCTGACGATCGTCACTGCAGTATTTGCCTTCGCCATTTCGCCGTACAGCCCCGATGCGCAGAATCTCTCACACGCGCTCAAGGGTCCATCGTGGGCTCACTGGCTCGGCACGGATAACTACGGACGTGATGTGCTGAGCCGCGTCATTTGGGGCGGGCAAGCCGCGTGGGAGGGCGTTGCGATCAGCATGGTCGTGGCACTGGTGCTCGGGGTCCCGTGGGGGATCGTTTCCGGATACTTCCCTCGCTTTATCGGGACCACGCTTATGAGGGTGGCAGACGCCTTGCTGGCGTTTCCCGCGCTCATCTTTGCAATTGTCGTGACCGGCATACTCGGTCCCAGTCTCGTCAACTCAATGGTGGTCGTCGGCATCGTATTCTCACCGGTGATCGCGCGCCTCATGCGAGTTGGCGTGCTCTCATTACGCGATCGAAGCTTCGTCGAGAGTTCTCGATTGTCGGGGTGTCCCACCCGTGTGGTGCTCTGGCGTCACATATTTCCACAAGCCGTCGGCCCGGTCATCGTGCAAGCAACCATTTTCGCGGGACTGGCGTTCATCATCGAAGGGGCTCTGTCATTCCTCGGCTTCAGTATTCAGCCGCCCGAACCTAGCTGGGGCGGTGATATGGCGCAGGCATTCGAGTACGTTCTTTCGAGTCCGGGAGAGATCCTTCCTTACGGCATCGTGATCGCCATCACCGTGCTCAGCATCTATCGAGTGGGCGACAGCCTCCGCGACCACTTCGGGGCGGCACTCGCGTCCGACGGTTCGGAAGTCGAGCAGGCGACCATCCTCGCCTAGCGTCGCGCTTCATTGACAGTCGCGCGCGTCTTGACGACGTCTGCGGAATAGTTGTACATTCTTAGAACTATCGCCAACTGATGTCGCCGGGGGGTTACTCATGTCGTACGCAGGTGACCGTATTATCTACGACGCGGATTCACACGTCGTCGAACCACTCGGTTGGCTTGACAATTATATAGAGCCCTCTATTTACGATCGGGCTCAGATCGAGTTTGGTCGTCCATGGAAGGAAAAAGTCGAGCATTTGTGGAGGAAATTCACGGCTCGCCAGCGCGATCCGGAATTTCGTAGCCGCGATGCAGAAGAGATCCTGCTTCGCAAGGGCGTCGAAGCTCCTGGGGCCTTTTTGAGCGACGACCGACCGGCCGCGTTGGACCTTCTCGGTTTCAAGGGCCAGTTGGTATTCACGAGCTCGGCCCTGCGGCTGCTCGCCCGACTGGACCACGGTGAGGACACCGAACTCGCCTACGGCATGGCGCGAGCGCATAACAAGTGGATGGTTGACTTCTGCTCGGTGGACTCTCGACTGTTGCCCGTGGGTTACGTTCCGTTCAACGACATCGGGGAGGGCGCGACCTTCGCGACCGAGACCATCGAGGGTGGCGCCGCCGCCCTCATGATCAGCTCTGAGGTTCCAGCACACCAGTCCCAGAGCCACATCGGATTTGACAAGGTGTGGGCCCAGGCCGAAGAAGCGGATGTACCCATTGTGTTTCACGTGGGTGGAGGGACTCGTATGGATGACACCTACAAGGTCAATGGCCTGCCGCCAGTGAAGGACTTCAATGGCGGAGATGGCAACTTCACGTCCGTCTCGTTTATGGCGATTCCGAACGCGCCGATGCAGACGCTGTCGGCGATGATCTTTGACGGCGTGTTCGAGCGCTTCCCCAACCTGAAGCTCGGCGTGATCGAGCAGGGCGCGTCATGGGTGCCCGGCTGGATGTGGTCTCTCGACGCTGCCGCTGATGCCTTCAGTAAGAACGAGGAGCGACTCGCACGCCTGTCCATCAAGCCGAGCGAGTACGTGCAGCGCCAGATACGCGTGGCACCATACCCGCACGAGCCGGCAGGGAAGATCATCGAGCAGACCAGTCCCGACGTGTGCATGTTCAGCTCCGACTACCCGCACGCCGAAGGCGGTCGCAATCCCATAGGACGTTTTGACGCAAGCCTCGTCGGACGCAGCGACGAAGAGACTCGTCGCTTCTACGCGGACAACTTCGTGAACCTCATGGGCAGTTCGCTTGTACCGGCGTAGGCCGGCAACACCATGGAATCTGAGCACTGATCGGCAGCGCCAGTCAGGACGACCCTCGTGAAAGGAACCGAGCATGGCTCCAATGGAGTCTGATAAGTACACGGCGATCAACAACGTCCCTGATTCGGTGAACCGAATTCACACCGACGAGGGTGCGCGGGACTACGGATACGCCGGCGGCTTAGTGCCGGGAATCGCGATGTTCTCTTACGCGTGCGAAACGATCCGAAAGCTGGGTGGCGATGAGTGGGTCGACTCCGGGTTTACCGAGATGCGCTATCGAGCGCCGGTGTATGACCGGGCCACGATCGAAGTCGTCGCGGAGACGTCAGTGTCGGCCGGAGATCTTGACGAGCCATCGGGAAGCTTCCGAGTCACTGACGAACGCGGGCACGTGTGCGGGAGCGGACGGTTCGACAATCGAGACGTCGGTGTTTATCCGGGCTCGCGCGAGCACTTGGCGCTTGAGCCTCAATGGCCAGAGGTGAAACCGCTAATTGGCTCAGCTCTGGCAGCGACTGAGATGCTCGGCAGTGTGAATACGATACCGACCGCCGCAGAAATGGTCGAGTACATGAACCAACTCGGGCTCGATCCCGCCTACTACGTCGATCGTGGCGTCTTTCAACCGGGCTTCCTCGCGCGTATGTATTTGCTCCTCATTCGCGCGAACTTCGAACGAGTAGCGCCGAGCATTCACGCGGGTACCGACCTCCAGGTCATTCGGCCCATTCGAATCGGCGAGTCCATCAGTGTTCGAGGACGGGTCGATCGAATATTCCGACGAAATGGTCAAGGCTATTGGGCGTTCGAGCTTGAGTGGGTTGCCGAAGACGAGTCCACGTGCATGTGGGCAACGCATACTGCCGTGTACGACGTGAAAAAGAGACCTGGCCACGCCGCATGAGGATCCGATGACAATGACCACCTCTCACGAACCGAGCAGTCTTCCCGAGCTTCCTGACTTTGATGATCTCCCGCTGCACGACGGAATGCGCTGTGCGTGGGGACTCTTTGGCGCCGAAGATTCCCTGGGCCTGATGAATCTTCAAACACCGGAGTCGAGACTGCGTGGATCGGCCTTGATACGCGACGGGGCGATCTTCGCGCTGTCCGCTTCGACACGGGCAATCGTGCCACCCATCAGCGAGACGCGGAGCCCGCCGCGTCACCATGTCGCCGTCAATCCCGCCACCGGGGGGATGGACGACGTCCTCGACAACTACTACCCACAAGGCTCAAGCCAATGGGACTCCCTGGCTCACGTGGCGGCCGATACCACGGGTCAGCTGTACTACAACGGAGCCACCCGAGAGGACGTGCTGACGGGTCACCGAGACACGATCGACAACTGGGCACGACGCGGGATCGCGGGTCGAGCGGTCCTGTTGGATCTTGTGAGGCTCCGCGAGCGTCAGGGGAAGCCCTACGATCCGGGAACCTCGGAGTTCTTCGACGAAGATGACCTTGAGACGGCCTTGCACGACACGGACCTGACGCTCGAGCGCGGCGACATGCTGGTCTTTCGGACCGGCTTCATGGGCTGGTACTCAAATCAGCCGACATCGGTGCGCCGGCCGTTGCGATACAACTTGACGTCACCGGGCCTCTCCGCATCGGAAGGCGTCGCACGATTCCTCTGGAACCAACACATCAGCGCAATCATCAGCGACAACTTCGCGGTAGAGATGTGGCCGCGCCCTGCGCCAAACCCTGGCGATGCCTATCCCTGGTCGCTGCACCGACAGCTGATTGGCATGTTTGGCATGGCCCTTGGCGAGCTATGGGCGCTCGACGAACTCGCCGAACACTGCGCCAACGATGGGAGATGGGAGTTCTTCTTGTCGGCCGCCCCGCTGCATCAACCCGGCGGCATCGGATCGCCGGCAAACGCGCTTGCCATGAAGTAACTACGGGGAGTACGACTCCAGAAAGAGGAGGAATGGCTGCAAAACGCTTTCCAATTGAGGCCGGTCACATCATGACCTTCGCGCGTGCCATCGGCGACATCAATCCGGTGTATCACAACCAATCGCAAGCCGAGATGACCGAAGTGGGGGGCATCATCGCCCCTCCGACGTTCGTTCAGGCGAGTGCGCAGTATGACCCCGAGTATCGACTTCGTCCCCATCCGGGTGCGGCGTGGTCTGGTTCGGGACGTACTCCGACAGGTCGAGTACCGGGGGAGCACGGTGCATCCGAAGGGGGGACCGGGTTGCACGCCGAGCAGCACTACGAATACTTTCGCCCAGTTCGCCCCGGTGAGGTTCTCAACGTCACCGCTCGAGCGGGCAAGACGTGGGAGAAGGAGGGGCGTCGCGGAGGGCTGCTCAGGTTCCATGAGAACATTCTTGAGTTCCGTGGCGAAGACGGCGAGCTCGTGGTGGTCGCGCGATCGGTCGGCGTTCGCACCGGCCAGACCGTGAAGGCCTGACTATGGCTCTATCTGCTGCAGATCTCAGCGTCGGTGACGTGCATCAAGTGATCGTTGTCGACGGCCTCACTCGGACGCAGATCGTCCAGTACGCCGGCGCGTCGGGCGACTACAATCCGCTCCACACTGACGAAGTGTTTGCCACTCAAGTCGCGGGCTATCCGAGTGTGTTCGCACACGGAATGCTCACGATGGGTATGACAGGTCGAATGCTGACCGACTTCGTCGGCGACGGCCGCCTGGCTCGCTTTGGTGGACGGTTCACGTCTCAGGTGTGGCCGGGCGACACCCTGACGGCGACCGCGACGTTGACCTCAATCGCCGAACACCAGGGTGTGCAGTTCGCAGAATTTGATGTAGTCACTCGCAATCAGGATGACGTCGCCGTGTTCACCGGTACGGCTGCGGCGCGCATCGACTAAGCACGAGGTGTTCGTCATGACATAAGCGCAGGTGCACCTTTGAAAGGCCGAGAAGTTTGCGGGTCACGCGTGACGCCGCCAGCTCAACGTCACAGCAATCTCGTCACCCAACCTTACGAGTATTGAGCAGTTTCTCCCGCTCGCTGCGTTGACTGGCGCGTTACACGCGGCGAATGACCGCCTGTAATCAGTTCAAGCGCTCCACAATCATCGACATGCCTTGACCACCACCGACGCACATGGACTCCATGCCGAACGTCTTGTCCTCGTCTTCGAGCGCGTTCAACAGCGTGGTCATGATGCGTGCACCGGTCATGCCGAAGGGGTGTCCAAGAGCAATTGATCCGCCCTTGATGTTGAGTTTGTCCCACGGCACGCTGAGGTGTCTCGCGCTGGGAATCACCTGAGCTGCGAAAGCCTCATTGATCTCAACGAGGTCAATGTCGTCGACAGTCATGCCCGCACGACGCAGTGCTTGGCGACACGCTTCAATGGGGCCAAGCCCCATGATCTCGGGATTGAGCCCGCTGACGCCACTCGACACGATTCGAGCGATGGGAGTGATGCCGAGCTCCTTGGCTTTGGTCGCACTCATGACAATGACTGCGGCGGCACCGTCGTTGAGCGGACAGGCATTGCCGGCGGTCACGGTACCGCCCTCTCGAAACGCTGGCTTGAGCTTAGAGAGCACCTCGGCGGTAGTACCTGGGCGCGGTCCGTCGTCCTTGGTGACAACAGAGCCATCGGCAAGCGTGACCGGAACAATCTCACGATCAAAGAATCCGTTCTCTTGACTCGCAACGGCGCGGTTCTGCGAGAGAGCGGCATACTCGTCCATCTCTTCGCGCGAGACCTTCTCCCGTTCGGCCACGTTCTCTGCGGTCTGTCCCATCGCAATGTAGATATCCGGCAAACCCAACGCCTGTGACCAGGGATTTACGGCGCCCAAGGATCTCGTCGCGCTCCTTGCGATTGCGTCGCGAAACAGCGGATTCAGCGCCCTTTCACGGTCCTCGGGTGTTCCCTCAAAGCGAGAGACCGCTTCGACGCCCGCGGCAACGAAGATGTCGCCCTCCTCAGCTCGAATGGCATGTGCGGCCATTCGAATGGTCTGTAGGGACGAAGAGCAGAAGCGGTTGACCGTGACCCCCGGCACGTTGTCGAGACCGCACAGCACCGCAACGACGCGAGCGATGTTAAAGCCAGCTTCGCCTGAAGGGTAACCACAACCCATCATCACGTCCTCGACTTGTTGAGGGTCGAGCTGGGGGACTTTTGCGAGCACTTCCCTCACGGCGAGTGCGGCCAGGTCATCTGGTCGCACGGTGGCGAGCGAGCCCTTGACCGCTCTACCGATGGGAGTGCGACCTGTCGCGACGATGACGGCTTCGGGCATCTCTACTCCTTGGGCTACGGATTAATAATTTGGAAAAGTTTAGCTTTCGGTCTGGCGCCGTGTTAGCCGTGTTCTACAGCGCGACGACCGTTCGACCGCGCTCCTTCGCGCACACGGTCGACGATTTTTTCGGTTCGATAAATTACTCGTATAGCATCAGCGGATGGATCGTTGGTTTCTTCGCGCCATGGGCATCCGCCGCGACGTAACGAGTCACCGATTCGCGTCCCTGAAGGGTGTCCCTTCATGACAGTCGAGCCCGCTGCGCCGCGGCGTCTTGAGCAAAAGGCCGCGATAGTGACCGGCGCGAGTCGCGGCATTGGACTGGCCATCGCTCATCGACTCGTCGCCGAGGGCGCGAAGGTGTGCATCACCGCGAGAAATGAAGAGGCCCTCGGTGAGGCCGTGTCGGCGCTCGGTGGTCCCGCGAATGCTGTCGGAATTGTTGGAAAGGCGGATGACTTGGAGCATCAGGAGGAGACGATCGCCGCGACGGTCGAGGCGTTCGGCGGCGTGCATCTTCTCGTCAACAACGCCGGCATCAATCCGGTCTACGGTTCTCTCGTCGACCTCGAACTCGGTGCGGCTCGCAAGATCTTCGAGGTCAACTCCCTCGCTGCCCTGTCGTGGGTGCAACAGACGTACCGCGCGTGGATGGCCGTTAACGGCGGATCGATCGTCAACGTCTCTTCCATCGGAGGTATGAGACCGTCACCAGGAATTGGCTTCTACGGCGCGAGCAAGGCGATGCTCTCCCACCTTACGGCCGGACTCGCGCTCGAGCTGGGACCGACCATTCGCGTCAATGGTGTGGCGCCCGCAGTGGTGAAGACGCGATTCGCCAGCGCGTTGTATCAAGGTCGCGAAGAGGAAGTGGCGGCGGCCTATCCGCTAAAGCGACTCGGCCGCCCCGAAGACGTCAGCAGCGTCGTGGCGTTCCTTCTCTCCGACGACGCGGCGTGGATCACTGGACAGACCATCGTCATTGACGGCGGCGTAACACTCTCCAAGGGTGAGTGAGGTGGACGTCACCGGAAAGGGAGTCGTGGTCACCGGCGCTGGGAACGGCATTGGGCGCGCAATTGCGACGCGACTGGCTGCTGAAGGAGCACGCGTCGTCGTCAACGACCTGGACGCCGAGGCGGCCATCGCCGTTGCTGCGGAGATCGGGGGGCACCCCGCCCCCGGCGACGCCGCAGGTGCCTCCGGAATTGTCGAGTTGCTCTCAGTAGCTCGCCAGAATCTCGGCGCCATTGACATCTACTTCGCGAACGCGGGTATTAGCGGCGGTCAGGGATTGGACGCGACGGACGAAACCTGGTCGAGAACCTTTGAGGTCAACGTGATGGCGCATGTGCGCGCCGCCCGGTTGCTCGTCCCGACGTGGCTCGAACAGGGCGGAGGCCGATTCGTATCCACAGCCTCAGCTGCGGGCCTGTTGACCTTGCTCGGCAATGCGCCCTACGCGGTGACCAAACACGGAACGGTGGCCTTCGCCGAATGGCTTTCGGCGAGCTTCGGCCATCGTGGTGTCACGGTGCAGGTTCTCTGTCCACAAGGTGTAAAGACACAGATGCTGGACAACGCGGGGCCGCTACGCCAAATTCTTACTCGAGATACTGCGCTGGAGCCCGAGCAGGTAGCACAAGAGGTGTGGCGCGCGCTCCAGGACGACCGATTCTTCATACTTCCTCACCCCGAAGTTCAGGGTTACTACGAGTTTCGCGCTGGCCAAACCGATCGATGGCTGAGCGGCATGCGAAAGCTACAGCGTCGTCTCGACGAGGCAGGGGGCCTGACGTGAGGGCATGGCGCGTCACTGAACTTGGCGAACCTCGTGATGTCATGACGCTTCAGGAACTCGACATTCCAACACCCGAATACGATCAGGTGCTGGTACGCGTACTCGCCGCCGCCGCGAACTTTCCCGACGTGCTGATGTGCCGCGGTTTGTATCAAGTCAAGCCTCCGCTGCCATTCACGCCCGGCGTCGAGCTGTGTGGTGAGGTGGTCGCAATCGGGTCTGGGGGAGCTGACTTCGCCGCAGGTGATCGTGTCATCGGTTCGTCATCGCTTCCAGCCGGTGGATTCGGCGAGTACGCCCTCATGCAGCGAGGCCGTACGTTTCATGCGCCGGAAGTTCTTGACGATGCAGAAGCGTCGTCGTTTTACATTGGCTATCAAACTGGATGGTTCGGTCTGCATCAGCGCGCGCGTCTGCAACCGGGGGAGACCCTGCTCGTGCACGCTGCTGCTGGCGGTGTGGGAAGCGGCGCGGTTCAGCTCGGAAAGGCGGCCGGCGCTCGAGTCATTGGGGTCGTTGGCGGTCCTCTAAAGGTCGAAGTCGCGCGTGAGCTCGGCGCCGACGTCGTCGTTGACCGATTCAGCGAGGACTTTGTCGACGTCGTCAAAGAGGTAACCGAGGGTCGCGGCGCCGACGTCGTCTACGACCCGGTTGGCGGCGATGCCTATCAGCGCTCGACCAAGTGCGTCGCCTTCGAGGGTCGGATTCTTGTCGTCGGTTTCGCGGGAGGGGAGATTCAGTCCGCCGCCCTCAACCACGCACTGGTGAAGAACTACTCGATTGTGGGGCTGCACTGGGGACTGTACGCGAAGGAGAATCCGGACCTTATGGAGTTCTGTCACGAGGAGCTGTGCCGGCTCGCGGCTAGTGGCGCGATAAGGCCGCTGGTGAGCGAGCGACTCGCCCTCGATGACGTGGCAGACGGATTGCAGCGCTTAGCCGATGGATCCACTGTCGGCAGGGTGGCGTTCGTCTCTTGAAACCCGTTGCGCTCCCTCCGTCCACCGCTGACGGCGTCGCCGCGAGAGCGAATACTCTCTCGGAGACTCGAGGGGTGCCCGTAAAGATGTTCCAGCCAAATGAGGAGAAGCCATGACCGACCGACAACGAACCGCCATCGTCACGGGAGCCGCCAGAGGCATCGGTGCGGCGATCGCCGAACGACTCAGCGCCGACGGCTTCGCCGTAGCGGTCTTGGATCTTGACGAGAAGAGCTGCGCTCCCGTCGTCGACAAGATCACGTCGTCCGGGGGGATCGCCATTGCCCTTGGCGCGGACGTGAGTGACGAGGAGGCAGTGGGGCTCGCCGTGACCACGGCCGCGGAGCGGCTAGGACCGCCCACCGTACTTGTGAACAACGCGGGAATCACTAGGGACAATCTCCTCTTCAAGATGACGACGGAGGACTGGGACAGCGTCATCAACGTGCACCTTCGGGGCGCGTTCTTGATGAGTAGGTCCGTTCAGCAGTACATGTCTGCCGCTCGTTGGGGTCGCATCGTCAATCTTTCGAGCACGTCTGCCCTCGGCAATCGCGGCCAAGCAAACTACGCGTCCGCTAAGGCTGGTCTGCAAGGCTTCACCAAGACGCTGGCGATTGAGCTCGGAAGGTTCAACGTCACCGTCAACGCAATCGCTCCAGGTTTCATTGAGACGGAGATGACCGCGGCGACGGCGAATCGGCTTCGTGTTCCCTTTGAGGAGTTCAAGATCGCCGCCGCGGAGCGAATTCCTGTGGGTCGCGTTGGTCAACCCGAAGACGTAGCTGCGGTGGTTTCGTTCTTCACTCGCGAAGAAGCATCATTCGTGTCCGGTCAGGTCATCTACGTCGCTGGGGGTCCTCGCGCGTAGGGGCGCTCGGATCTAGTGATGGCGCAACGGCGTAGTCGAGTCTCAAGTCGACCGGCACGTGTTGCTGCAGCTCCTCGAAGCTCAACCCATCGACGATCTCTCTCACGGTGAACCCATCCGGGGTGACGTCGAACACCGCGAGATCCGTGTACACCCGTTGGACGGCGCCGCGCGCGGTCAACGGGTACGAACAGCGATCGCATAGCTTTGACGCGCCGCCGCGGTCGAACAGATCCATCATCACCCAGACCCGCCGTGCACCGGCCGCGAGGTCCATCGCTCCTCCAACTGCGGGGACCTTCTCTCCCGGGATGGTCCAGTTGGCGTAGTCCCCGTTCTGTGCCACTTGGAAGGCGCCCATCACGGTCAGATCCAGGTGACCGCCTCGCACAAGGGCGAACGAGTCACTATGGTGCACGATCGATGCGCCCTTGACCATGGTGATGTGCTCCTTGCCCGCGTTGATCAGTTCGGTATCGATCTCGTCACCTTCGGCGTATCGCCCCATGCCCACGATGCCGTTCTCGCTATGAAAGATGATCTCTCGGTCGACGTTCACCACGTCGGCGATGATCGTCGGCTTCCCGATGCCGAGATTGACGAACCAGCCGTCATAAATGTCCTCAGCAATGCGGACCGCCAGCTCGCGGGTCGCTCGACGAGCGACGTCTCTATAGTTCTCAGCTTCGAACTTGCTCGTGGCGGCGCGACTCATCTTTTGCCTTTCGATACCTGAACTACTCGATCCACGAGTACGCCGGGCGTTATGACCGCTTCCGGATCAATGTCCCCAAGCGGCACGACGTCGTCGACCTGTGCCACGGTAAGCTTCGCCGCCGCCGCCATCGTCGGGCCGTAGTTGCGGCCGGACGTTTGGTACACGAGATTCCCCCATCGATCGGCTCGCTTTGCCCTGATCAGGGCCACGTCGCCGTACAACGGCGTTTCAAAGAGATACTCGCGACCGTCGATGGTGCGCGTCTCCTTGCCCACGGCGAGATCGGTTCCCACTCCGGTCGTGGTGTAAAAGCCGCCGATGCCGGCTCCGGCGGCCCGTATTCGCTCCGACAGCGTCCCTTGGGGCACCACTTCGAGCTCGACTTCGCCATCGAAGTATCTCCGCTCAAACCAGACCGAACCTTTGGATCGGGGGTATGAGCAGATGATCTTGCTGATTCGACGTTCGCGGAGCAGTACCGCGAGACCCCGCTCACCGGCCCCAGTGTTGTTCGCGATAATCGTCAGCTCCCCAACGCCAGTGTCGGACAGCGCTTCAAGGAGCTCTTCCGGCAACCCGGCGCCTCCAAATCCGCCCACGAGGATGGTGGAACCCGAGCTAATGCCGGCAACGGCGTCGGCGAGGCTCTTCACTTGTTTGTCAATCATCGTCGCTCACGCAGTCCAGTTGAGTTGTGCGCCATCCGCGCGAAAGGGTTGATACCTAGTCCCAATGGTAGAAACCCTGGCCAGACTTTCGACCGAGTTCGCCCCGTTGCACCTTGTCTCGCAACAGCTGAGGCGGCGTGAATCGCTCTCCCAACTCTTCGCTCAGATACTCAGCGATGGCGAGCCGTACGTCGAGGCCGACGAGGTCGCTCGAGCGCAGCGGTCCCATCGGATGGCGGTAGCCAAGCTCCATCGCACGATCGATGTCTTGCGCGTCGGCGACCCCTTCTTCGAGCATTCGTATTGCTTCGAGTCCGAGAAGCACCCCGAGTCGGCTGGTGGCAAAGCCGGGCGAGTCCTTGACGACCACTGGGGTCTTGCTCAACTCCTCGACCCAGTTCGTGATGCGCGACACGACCTGGGGTGACGTCCGTTCTCCCACGACTACTTCGACGAGCAGCGACGGTGAGACCGGATTGAAAAAGTGCATGCCTGCGAATCGATCTGGGTGTTCGAGCACGCTGGCGAGTCTGCTCACCGAGAGTGAGCTGGTGTTGGTGGCGATCACGCATGCGGGTGAGACCACCCGCTCTATCTCTGACAAGACGTCGTGCTTCATCCCCATCACTTCTGGGACGGCCTCCACGACGAGATCGGCGCTAGGGGGTAGTTCGCCGACACCGGTGACGAGCTGGATGCTGGGCTCAATTTCGTCCGGGCTGAACTCCGCTCCGTGCTGGACCGCTCGTTGCAGACCTTCTCGAATTCGATCCCGAGCCGCACTAGCCGCCACTTCGTCGTACTCGCTGACCACGACGTCGTAGCCAATGACGGCAAATACCTGTGCGATGCCCGCACCCATTCGACCTCCGCCGACGACGCCGATCACCCCGCTCATCGTTCTCCCTCTCCCTCGTTGGGTCTTAGATTCCAATACGTTGCGTGAGACGTTCGCGGTGGTAGTCCGGCGCACCGAACAGAAGTTCCGAAGCCTTTGCCCGCTTGAAGTAGAGGTGGGCGTCGTGCTCCCAGGTAAACCCGATACCGCCATGGATCTGGATATTCTCAGCGGCCGCGTGAAAGTACGCCTCCGAGCAATAGGCCTTCACGAGACTCGCTGTTGCGGGAAGCTCGTCGGTGTCCTCGGAAGCAACCCAACCCGCGTAGTACGCCGCCGACTTCGCCGACTCTACTTCGAGCAACATGTCCGCGCACTTGTGCTTGATCGCCTGAAACGATCCGATCGGCCGTCCGAACTGAATGCGGTCCTTGGCGTACTCGACGCTCATGTCGAGCACGCGCTGAGCTCCACCAACTTGCTCAGCGGCCAACGCGACCGCGGCCAGATCGAGCGTCTTCTCCAGGACCGATGCCGCTGCTCCCTCTTCGCCGATGAGTTCGCCCTTCACGTCGGCGAACTCGAGTGTTGCGAGCTTGCGCGTTTGGTCCAACGTGGGTTGCGGAGTTCTGATGAGTCCAGGTGCGTCGCCGCTCACCGCTAAGAGCGACAGGCCGTTCTCGGTGCGCGCGGCGACCACTATGAGCGACGCGGTGTGTCCATCGAGCACGTACGACTTCACCCCCGAGAGTCGCCACTCGTCGCCCAACTTGACGGCAGAGAGTTCAATACCGTCGACGTCCCACCGTCCGTTGGGCTCGGTAAACGCCAACGTTGCGGTTGCGTCTCCGCTGGCAATGCTGGGGAGATATTTGGCCTTTGCCGCGTTGTCATCTGCCACGAGCAGCGCGTTCGTGGCCAACGCAATCGTCGAAAAGTAGGGGCTGCACACGAGGAGCCGGCCCATCTCTTCCAATATGACTACGAGCTCGACGTATCCGAATCCGGCGCCTCCGAACTCTTCGGGAATCGTGATCGCCTGCAGCCCGAGCTCGATCGCCATCTGTCGCCACACGTCGGGGTCGAATCCGTCAACCGTTGCCATGAGTCGCCGCACCTCGGCTGACGGGGACTTGGCTTCGAAGTATCGACGTACCGTGCGTCGCAGTTCTTCTTGCTCTTCGCTGAATCCAAAGTTCACGGCTTCCCCCGCATCTCAAGTGTCATTACGTCACATTTCCAAAGAGGCCTGATTGTTGCATCGGGGTAGCGAGGTCGTAGCATCGTCAGCTCCATGGTCTCTCGCCCCCTTGGTAGTTTTTTGTGTACCGTTTCCAGTCGCGCGCCTTGACGACGATCACACGACAGTTGTAAAGTAATAAAACTAGTTCGGGTTCTCAGAGCCCGTGGGAGCAATGAAGTCGTTGGCCCACCAACGACGGGGGGTTGACGATGCCGTACGCTGGTGACCGTCTCACTTACGACGCCGATTCACATGTTCACGAGTTGCCCGGCTGGCTGGACGATCTGCTCGAGCCAGACATTTTCGACCGGGCGCAGCATGTCCTTGGGCGCCCCGAACAGGGAAAAATCGACCATGTTCGCGAGAAGCTGACCGCTCGCCAGCGCGATCCCGAGTTCCGCGCGAGCGACGAACAAGAGATCCTGCTTCGAAAGGGCATAGAGGCTCGTGGCGCGTTTTTGAGCGAGGACCGGCCCCGGGTGCTGGACCTTTTGGGCTTCAAGGGTCAGTTGGTCTTCACCAGCTCTGCGCTGCGTCTGCTCACGCAGGTTGACCACGGTGACGACGTCGACTTGGCCTACGGCTTTGCGCGCGCGCACAACAAGTGGATGGTCAACTTCTGTTCAGTTGACCCGCGACTGTTCCCCGTCGCGTACGTGCCATTCATCGACATCGAACGTGCAGGGACCTTCACGACAGAGACGATCGAGGGTGGCGCGAAGACGATCATGATCAGTTCGGCCGTACCGACGAAATACTCCCAGAGCCACATCGGGTTCGACAAGGTCTGGGCCCAGGCCGAAGAGGCAGGCGTGCCCATCGTGTTCCACGTCGGCGGGGGAACTCGCATGGACGAGACCTACAAGGCGAACGGACTGCCGCCGGTGAAGGACTTTATCGGCGGTGACGGGAACTTCACGTCGGTATCCTTCATGGCCATCCCGAACGCGCCGATGCAGACGCTGTCAGCGATGATCTTTGACGGTGTGTTCGAGCGCTTTCCCAACCTCAAGCTCGGCGTCATCGAGCAAGGTGCGTCGTGGGTGCCAGGGTGGATGTGGTCGCTCGATGCCGCCGCCGACGCTTTCAGCAAGAACGAGGAGCGACTAGCCCGACTTTCGATCAAGCCCAGCGAGTACGTCCAGCGCCAGATACGCGTCGCACCGTACCCGCACGAGCCCGTGGGAAAGATCATCGCGCAGACCGGACCCGACGTCTGCATGTTCAGCTCCGACTACCCGCATCCTGAAGGCGGTCGTAATCCCATCAAGCGCTTCGACGACAGCCTCGTCGGGCGCACTGATGAAGAGATTCGTCGCTTCTACGCGAACAACTTCATGGACCTCATGGGCGCCTCGCTCGTTGCGGCCCACTAATCAGAGACCAAGTCGTGCGACTCCGGTCGCGAGCGCGCTAAGGAAGGAAGTTCGATAGTGCCAGTGACTGAGCCGTCGAACATGGCGCTCGATGCAGAAGCGGCGTTCGGTGCCGACCTAGCGTTACCCGCAGACACGGTCGGGTTGCTCGAAGGGCTGACCACTACCAGGGCCATCAGGCGATACAAAGACGAGCCCGTTCCCCCCGAGGTGCTCCGAGCAATCTTGTTCGCGGCGTCGCGTGCGCCCACCGGATCAAATCGACAGCACTTTCGATTCATTGTCTTGACAGACAGTCCGACGGCGCTCGCTGCCAAGACGCTGATCGGCACCAGGGCGAGAGATGCCTGGGCTCACATGCGCGCGCGCGACGGCTATGACAGCGGTTCAGGTACCGAAGGCAACTCGCCAAAGGCTCGGATGGCTCGAACGATGCAGCATTTCGTCGACAACTTTGAGAAAGCGCCAATTCTGATCTTGCCTTGCCTCATCCGCAGGAGTAATCCGAGCAAGCTCGAAGCTGCCTCCATCTATCCCGCGTGCCAGAACATCCTGTTGGCTGCTCGAGCCCTGGGCTATGGGGGAGTGATCACGGGCTATCACCTCGCGGTCGAAGATGAGCTGGTTGAGATGCTCGAAATACCGCCTGACGTCTTCATCGCTGGCACCATGACATTGGGTAAGCCGGAAGGCAAGCACGGTGCGGTACGGCGTCGACCGCTGTCGGAACTTGTGTACGTCGACAAGTGGGGGACGTCACCCAGTTGGGCCGTCGACCCGCCCGGTACCGAATACACGTCGGCAGGTCCGCCGAAGCGCCTCCACAAGGACGAGTGAAGGGCCTCTATGAACCATTCGCAGCGTTCCGGTCGAGTCGCTGACTGCGGTAATCACCGGTCCGTCGCGGCAACGAGAAAGGGTCTCAGGAAATGGCCGAGAGTCCACAAGATGTCTTGAAGTATTCGGTCAAGAAGGGCAAGTGCTACATTTCGCTCAATCGGCCGCGCGCGATGAACGCGTTGAACAGCGAGCTGCGCGGTGCGATCGTTGAGGCGGTGCGCCAGTTCGATCGAGACGACGATCTGTTCGTTTGCATCATTTCGGGCGAGGGCGGCAAGGCGTTCTCCGCGGGCTTGGATCTGAAAGAAGTGGCCGCCAGAGACGAGCACGATGACAAGGCTTCTCGCCCCTCCGGGGTCAGCGCGTCCGAAGCCCTGAGTTCGTGTCGAAAGCCAATCATTGCGGCGATCGACGGTTACTGCCTGGCGGGAGGCTTTGAGATCGCGCTGAACTGCGACATACGGGTCGCAACGCAGCAATCGACCTTCGGCCTTCCCGAGGTGCGGCGAAGCCTCTTGCCGGGGCCCGGGCTGCACGAGCTGCCGAGGGTCGTACCGCTCGGCGAGGCGCTGATGTTGCAGATGACGGGAAACCCGATCTCGGCGGAGCGCGCGTATCAGATCGGCTTGATTCAGAGGATCGTCGTCGACAGAGTCGAGCTCATGACCCAGGCAGATGAGATCGCCGACGACATTCTCCGGGGAGCCCCCATCGCCGTGAAGGCGGTCAAGCGCGTCGTGCGAGTCGGACGGAATGTTCCCATCGAGTACTCGGTCAAATTCGCCGAACCCATTCGTGACATGGTGTATCAAAGTAAAGACCGGCGGGAGGGCCCGAAGGCCTTTGCGGAGAAGCGAGAACCGCAGTGGCACAATCGCTAGAGCCGCGCCTTCCCATGTCGGTAGTTTCAAGACAGCTCATCGAAAGGACGTAGGTACTCCTCATGGCATCTCAGAGCGAGCAGGCAGGCGAGTTTGCTCAGATCAAGTACAGCGTCGAGGCGCCGATCGGTCGGATCGTCCTCAATCGTCCGAAGTACAAGAATGCGCAGTCGCGCATTCTTCGAGAAGAGATGGATATCGCGTTTGAGCTGGCTGAGAAGGATGACGACGTGCGTGTCGTCATCCTGTCGGCCGAGGGCAATCACTTTTCGTCTGGACACGACCTCGGGACGCCCGAAGAGACGGCAGATCTCGAAGAGCGTCCTTACAAAGAAGGGCTGATCGGCCGCTACGACAAGCGGTGGGACTTGAACGTCGCGAACACCCTTCGTTGGCGCGACTTCCCCAAGCCCACGATCGCTCAAGTCCACGGATACTGCATCTACGGAGGGTGGACGTTCGCGGCCGGAATGGACATCATCGTCGCCTCCGAGGATGCCATGTTCCTGCCTTCCCTTCTCCAATACTTTTCGGTGCCCTGGGACATCGGAGTTCGGCGTACGAAGGAGATCTTGTTCACTGGTCGGTTCGTGACTGCAGCCGAAGCCCTTGAGATTGGCTTCGTTAGTCGAGTCGTCCCGCGCAAGGATCTTGCCGCAACGACGACGGCAATGGCCGCGCGAATAGCAGAGAAAGACTCATTTGGGCTGCGGATGATCAAGGAGGCTATTAACTCGACCCAGGACATAATGGGTTTTCGGGCGGCGATTCGAACGGGTATCAACTACAACATGCTGCGAAGCGAAGAGGAGAAGGCACGACTTGGGTTACCGGACTTTTCGGAGAACAGGCAGCTATCGAGAGTCGGCGAGTCCCTACGCGACCTGTAGCCACCATTGCACCGGGCAACAATCGTGCAGGACGGTAAGTATGGCAACCGGAATTGATTACGAAGCGATAGGCGAGGACCTCAGAAGCGAGGTGCGCCAATGGCTCGAGGCGAAAGCGCCCGAGCGCGTTAGGGGTCTAGCGATCCCACGCCACGCGAAGGGTCAAGTGGCCGAGGATCTAACGGCCTGGGCCGATCTCCTGCTCGAAGTGGGGCTCTTTTGCGTGTCGTGGCCCAAGAAGTTTGGCGGTCGAGGCTGTTCCGCCGCAGACGTCGCGGTCATTCAAGAAGAATTTGTTCGAGCTGACGTGCCCCGACTTACGCGAGGGATGGGTGAAAGTCTGGTCGGACCTTCGATCATTATGCACGGAACAGACGAGCAGCGCGCGTACTTTCTTCCGAGGATCATCAACGGGACCGACAAGTACTGCCAGGGCTTCTCTGAGCCCGGAGCGGGATCAGATCTCGCGAGTCTGACCACTCGGGGAGTGGTCGACGGCGACGAGATAATCGTGGACGGGCAGAAGGTGTGGACATCGTGGTACTGGGACGCCACGATGATGTTTTGTCTTTGCCGCACCAATCCGACCGCTCCAAAGCACCGAGGGATCTCCTACGTCCTCATTCCTATCCGCCGGGCCGACGGATCGAGCAATGGCGTCGAGTTTCGCCCGCTGCGTCAACTGACGGGGCAGTCGCACTTCGCCGAAACCTTCCTTACGGGATCGAGGGCGCCGTTGTTCAACGTAATTGGTCAGCTCAACGAAGGATGGCGAGTGGCGATGACGACGCTCGGCAGCGAGCGAGGGGGCAGCGCGACGACTCGCCATATTGTCTTTCGTGACCAGTTTTGGGAGGCGGTAGAAGAGCTTCGTCAGCGGGGCAAGACCGCTGACCCTGTCGTAAGGCAGCTGCTGGCGTGGGCGTACACCCGAGTTGAGCTGCTTCGGTTCCAAGGCTTGCAGCTCCTGGCTTCGATCCAAGCGGGCACGGAGTCGGACGTTGGATCGAGTTCGCTTCACAAGATTCTGTGGTCCGAATATCAGCAGAGATTCGCGGACGAACTCATCACCTACATGGGAGCTGAGGAGCTCATCGTTGGCGAAGGATACGAATTGAATGAACGCCAGCAAGTGTTTCTGAGTTCTCGTTCCGACACCATTTGGGGCGGCACGGCGCAGATACAACGGAACATTCTCGGCGAGAGAGCACTGGGACTGCCAAAAGAATCCCTGAGCTGAAGAAGTCGAACGCTCTTGTGTTCGACCCCGCCCGCGCTATTTCGCGCCGTCGGGAATCATCACCACGCTCGCGGCAGCGAGTGCGTCAATCTCGGTGTCATCGAGCCCCAGCGAGGTGAGGATCTCGCGGGTGTGCTGTCCAATGTCGGGAGCCGCACCCCTTGGGCGAACGTTGGC
The DNA here is from genome assembly GCA_963724865.1 of uncultured Acidimicrobiaceae bacterium. Classification (GTDB taxonomy): domain Bacteria; phylum Actinomycetota; class Acidimicrobiia; order Acidimicrobiales; family RAAP-2; genus RAAP-2. The sequence continues at coordinate 156,687 of CAVRWO010000016.1, forward strand.
GTTATGAATGTTCAGCGGTGAGGCGACCGTTCTGATCGATTGATCTTGGAGATCGATCTCTGGAAAGAGATCGATGGAGACGGCTTGAGGATCTTTGGCGAGTTCGGTCAAAGTCGCGGCGGGTCCCCAGATGAGTTCAGCGTCGTCAAGGATGCGCGCCCACTGCTGCAGCGTGCGAGTCGCAAACAGCTCGTCCAATATCTCGACGAGATCGGGCATATGGTCGTGTCGCTCCTTCGGGGTTCCAAAGCGCGGATCGTCCAGGAGGTACTCGAGATTTGCTGCCATGCAGAACTTCGTCCACCATTCAGCGTCAGGCATGTTGAGAAAGAGCCATCGGTCGTCCAAACAGCGGTAGCGATTGGCAAGCGCCGACACACTATGGTTTCGGTCTCGTTTCGTAGGTTCACGACCATCGACCAAAACGGCAGAGAGGTCGGTCGCCATAGTCCACGTCGCCGATGCGAAAAGATTGACATCGACGACCTGACCATGCCCCGTCTTATCGGCCAAGCGAAGGGCGGCGAGTATGCCCGACAGCAGGGCTAGTCCAGCTACGTGATCGCCCTGGCCAGGCCGCGGATATGGGGCAGTCTGACCCGGTTCGGTCATGGACTCGATCACCGAACCTCGGCCGAAAAAGGCGGTCACGTCGAAGCCGGGTCTCGTGGCGTCCAGCCCGACAAGTCCGTAGCCCGTCAACGTGGCGTGCACGACGCGCGGGTTGATGTCGAAGGTGGCTTTGGGATCAAGGCCGTACCGAGCTTGCCGCTCCGGAAGAAGGTTCGTGAGAAATACGTCGGCGCTTGATATCAACCGTCTGACCAAATTCGCACCTTCGGGCAAATCAACGGCAACCGCGATCGACCTCTTGCCTCGATTATCGACGTGGAAAGCGGCGTCGATCGACCGTCCGTCGATTGATCGCGCTGGTCTAAACATGCCGCGCATCGCATCGCCGCGCAGGGGTTCGATCTTGATGACGTCGGCGCCCAAGTCGGCAAGGATGGCGCCGGCGCTGGGGGCGGCCACCCAGTTCCCAGCCTCGATGACCCGAACGTCTTCCAAGGGAGCGGGCACCGTTCCTCCTGCCGAACTGTCTCGTTTGTGTATTGAGAATCTCTGGTCGCGAATTGTAGCGGACGAGTGCCGCCTCTCATTGCGCGCTTGGCTTTGCGCTCGGTCGATGTCGATGTTGAAGACCGTCGCTAACGACTGACCGCAGGCTCAAACGATCGAGTCGCGACGTCGGCCAGCGAAAAATCGAATTAGAACCAATCGTCGTGCATCTCGGCACACACGAGCTCGCGACGACCAGCCACACCCAACCATGCGTCAATCTTTGGCAACTCGTACGCGAAGAAGTACTTCATTGCGGCACGTTTGCCCTCGACGAACGGGCCGGTGAGCGTCCACGTGGCGGTCGTGACATCAAGCCACATCCACGCAACCACCACGTGACCAAAACCTTGCATGTAGGGCGTCGCGTTGGCGAGTGCCTCCCTTGGTTCATCCGTGCTCCACGCACCCTCGGTGGCAGCTCGCACTTTTGTCATTGCGGCGAGCAGGCACTCGGCGAACGGCTCCAACTCAGGGTATTGTCGAGCGCGAGCGACGGTCTTAGAAATCCCATCTTCGAGAAGGGTCAGACCTTCACCCTCATGGATGGTTACCTTTCGCCCGAGTAGGTCAAGCGCCTGTATGCCGTGTGTGCCCTCGTGGATCATGTTCAGACGGTTGTCCCGCCAGAAACGCTCGACGGGGAACTCTGGGGTGTAACCAACGCCACCGTGGACTTGAATGGCGAGGTTGTTCGCCTCCAAGCACCATTCACTTGGCCAACTCTTCACGATGGGCGTGAGCGTATCGAGCAGTATCGACGCTCGTTGGGCCTCGCTCGCTTCAGCGGTCTGTTGCTCGTCGAGGAGTCTCGCGCAGAACAGCGACAGGGCAATCGCCCCTTCGCTGTACGACTTTTGAGCAAGGAGCATCCGTTTGATGTCGGCGTGCTCGATGATCGGTACCTGCGCCTGCGCAGTGTCCTTGCCTCGGGTTGTGAGCGGTCGACCTTGATCGCGCGTGCGAGCGTAGGCGAGCGACGCACTGAAGCCCGCGTACCCGAGGGCCGCGGCGCCCATGCCGACTTTGATCCGGTAGGTGTTCATCATGTAGAACATCTGGCGTAGGCCCTCGCCCGATTCACCGACCAGGTAGCCGACGGCGCCACTTGCACCCAGGGGTTGATAGCTGCCCCCGCCGAAGCTGAGCGAGGCGTTGGGAAGGCCACGGTGGCCGATTTTGTGGTTGAGGCCAATCAACGCGACGTCGTTGTGTTCGAGCAGCCCTCCGTCGAGGTCGCAGAGGAACTTTGGAACGATGAATAAGGAGATTCCCTTCGTACCGATGTCGAACGTGCCGTCGCCGTTCGGGGTCTTCGCGAGAACGAGGTGGACAATGTTCTCAGTCAGGTCGTGCTCGCCGCCGCTGATCCACATTTTGTTGCCGTGAAGTCGGTATCGCGGACCGAGTGGCTCGCTCTCGAAGTCGTCGCCGTCGGGCTTCGCTCTCGTCGTGATGTCGGACAGCGACGAGCCGGCCTGCGATTCTGAGAGGCACATGGTGCCGGCCCAACGGCCTTCGAGCTCGTTGGCGGCAAAGACGTTCTTTTGCAGCTCCGTGCCGTGGACCATCAACAGCGAGGCATTGGCGGACGTCAAGCCGCCGGGACCCATTCCGGTGGCCGAGGCGGCGAACAGCATATTGACGGCGAACTCTGCGATGCGAGGCAACTGCATCCCACCCACCTCATAGTCCTGCGCTGCCGAGATAATGCCAAAGTTCGCGGTGCTGTCCCAGGCGTCCTGTGCCGCCTTGGGCTGGACGACGAGTCCGTCCTCAGTACGCGGCTCCTCGACGTCGATGAGGTGGGCGTAGGGTTCGTACTTGTCGGCCGCGATCCGCTGTGCCGCCAGCAGGATGTCTGAAATCGACTCCCATGAGTGCGCTTCGTAGCGGGACCGAGTGAATAGCTCATCGATGCCGAGCCAATCCTTGAGGAAGAACTCAAGGTTCGTGCGTAGTTCGTTCAGCATGGGGTCGCCACCTTCGATTCGTACCGTCGCCTTCGAAAGTATGCCAAAGTCCGAGGGTGTAATCGTCAGTGCCGTTAGTCAAGGGCCGCAAGCGAGGACCTGGCGGCTTCAGTGAACCTGTGTCGGTTTTCACTATCCGAGCGCGGCAGCGAGCGAAGTAATCTCAAGGGGGGCGAGTCGATGAGCGCGGTGGAAGCGGTTGGGGTGACACTGTGACTTAAAGGTGCTCGCACTACGAGTCCAAGACGGGGGAAGCGCAATGACGGCAGTTAAGTACGAGGCGATAATCGTTACTCGGGAAGGTCCCGTGGCGACCATCGCCTTCAACCGACCAGATCAAATGAACGCGTGGGATTGGCAGATGTACTGCGAACTTCGACACGCGTACGCCGATCTCGATAGCGACGACGACGTACGGGCGATCGTGCTGACCGGCACGGGTCGAGCGTTCTCCGCCGGCGCCGCTCTCGCGCCGAAGGGAGCGACCTTCGATGGATCGAGAGATAGGTCCGTCTGGGAGGAGCGCTATCCGGGCCCGGCCCTTGACGCGCCTCAGCTCTACACGCCGGTGATTGCGGCGATAAACGGCGCGGCCGTTGGGGCCGGAGCCACGATGACAGTGAGTTGCGACATTCGCATTGCCGCTGTGGACGCGAAGATCGGCTTCGTGTTCAATCGCCGCGGCGTTATGCCTGATGCCGATCTTCTCTGGTTTCTGCCACGTTTGATCGGATACTCCCGCGCGATGGATGTGCTCTTGACGGGCCGTATTTTCACCGGCCAGGAAGCTGCAGAGATGGGGTTCGTCTCAAGGGCTGTTCCACGCGATGAGGTCTTGGCCACGGCCCAGGCGATGGCGCGTGACATTGCCGACAATGTCGCTCCCGTTTCGGCGGCCATTACCAAGCAGCTCGCTCGACAGTTCCTGGTTGAGAATGATCGCGAGAACGCTCTGGAACGCGAACGAGTTCTCTTTCGCTGGCTAGGTCAGAGGCCCGATGCCCGTGAGGGTGTCGAGGCATTCTTAGAGAAGCGTCCCCCCAAGTGGAAGCTGTCGAAGAACAACGACATTCCCGAAGAACTTGAGGTGCAGCGATGAACTGCTTAGTCGCGCTGCTACCAAAATGAGGCTAGGGGTCGGCATTGGTCGAGACAGTCCCGAGAAACTGGTAGCGAGAGCCCGCGATCTCGAAAGTGCTGGCGTCGACATTCTGTGGGTCGCCGAGCTCTATGGCTTCGACGGCGTCAGCTTGATGGGATTCTTGGCATGCGCCACGGAGCGAGTTCTCATTGGCTCTTCCATCCTGCCGTTCTATTCCAGGACGCCCACCCTGCTTGCGATGAGCGCGGCAGGCGTTGACTCACTGTCTGGAGGGCGGTGCATTCTGGGCATCGGAGCCTCAGGTCCTCAGGTGATCGAAGGCTTCCACGGTGTACCGTTCGATGCCCCGGTGGGCCGCGTCGAAGAGATCATCGATATCTGCCACACGATTTGGCGACGAGAGCCTCTCGATTACCACGGTCGCTACTACCAGATGCCGACCGACCGGGGTCTCGCCCTCGGCAAGCCGCTGAAGCTGATCGATCACCCCGTTCGCGATCGAATACCGATATTTATCGCGGCCATCGGTGCTCGAAACGTGGAAGTGACGGCTCAAAGCGCCGATGGCTGGATACCCATCTTCTTCTGGCCCGAGCGTTCGGTTCGTGTCTGGGCGGAGCCTCTAGCGGCGGGGCGTTCCAAGCGGGCCGAAGGATTAGATCCGCTGGAGGTGGTGGCAAGCACGACCGTCGCGATCAGCGAGGACCTCGAACCGATGAGAGATCTGATCCGCCCGCAGCTCGCCCTCTACATCGGTGGCATGGGGGCGCGCGAGAAGAATTTCTACAACGAGCTAGCCATTCGCTACGGGCTGGAGGACGCCGCGCGAGAGATACAGGACCACTTCCTGGCAGGTCGTAAAGATGAGGCTGCGCGCGCCGTACCTGAAGAACTTGTCAACGGCATCACGATGATAGGTCCACCCGGATTCGTCAAGGATCGAATCGCCGCGTACAGGGCAGCCGGGGTCACGGTCTTGAATGTGAGGGTGATCGGAAAGAATCCGATGAAGGACATCGAATTGCTTCGCGAGTGGATCGATGCGTGAGACGTAGCTACAGTGACTAGTTGATATCGAATCCCTGAACGGGTTCGGAGGCGATTGCCACTTCCCGCTCGAGTAGCTCGATCTTGTCGGGGCCGAAGTGAAGAATCTCCGTGAGTACACGGTGGTTGTGCTGGCCGAAGCAGGGGGAGGGCTTGCGCATCGATCCCGGCGTGCGGTTCAAGCGATATCCCAAGCCCGGGTACTCGTGACGACCGGCTTCAGGGTGGTTGAGCGCCGTAAAGAAGTGGGCCGCGTGAAGAGCGGGGTCGGTTGCGACGTCGCCACCGTTGTTCACCGGCGCCGACGGCACCCCGTGGGCCTGCAGATCCTCGGCGACCTGGCGCTTCAACTTGTCCTTTGTCCAACCACTGATGATCGGATAGAGCTCGTCTTGATGTTTCCATCGCTCGTCGAAGGAAGAGAATCGCGGGTCGTCGGCGAGGTCCGCTCGATCGATGACCTCGCACAGGCCTCGCCACTCCGCGTCGGAGCGCACCGCAATCGCCACCCACTCATCGCTGCCGCGACACAGGTACGCGTCGTGCGGGGCCGCGTCGGCGACTCGGTTGCCGTGTGGGGTTGGCGCGGTGTGAAGATACAGCTCCTCGAGCAGGTACTCACCAATCCACAGCGCCGCCGCTTCGGTCTGGGCCACATCGACCCACGAGCCCACGCCGTGCTGCGAGCGGCCGTAGAGCGCGGTCACGATGGCCGCAGCGCCGTGGAGGCCGCCAATGGGATCGAGGTACGCCGGTCCCGTGGTGACGGGAACGCCGTCGCCGTAGCCCATGAGACTCGCCATGCCGGCCGCGGCCTCCATCGTCTTGCCCATGCCCACGTGTGACGTCATCGGCCCACCTACGCCAAAAGCCGGCATCTCTGCGACGATGATTCGTGGATTGATGGTTCGCAGCACGCTGTAGCCGACGCCCAGGCGGTCGAGCACGCCGGGCGCGAAGTTGGCGACGACGACATCAGAGATCCGACAGAGATCGAAGAGGACCTCTTTCGCGCTGTCCACCTTGAGATCGAGGGAAAGGGCGAGCTTGTCGTGGTTTTGCGTATTGAACAGTGAGTTTCGGTTGTAGGGCTTCTCTCCCGGGTCGAGATCAGGGAACCGCTCCTGGTTGCCGCCACGGTACGCGCCACGCCAGACATCGATCCGTGTCGGAGACTCGATTTTTATGACTTCGGCGCCCAAGAAGGCCAAGCTGCGCGTTGTCATTGGACCGGCCCACGCTTGTGTGAGATCGATGACCCGAATGCCAGATAGTGGCCCGCGAGCGGGTTCGACTCTCTCTTCGCTCTTTGGAATGGAACGTTCAAGGGCATTCGCGACGCGCGCCATGTCCTTACCTAGTTTTGGGGGTCCCGACGATGGTTCGATGTCAATCCCACCCACCCTGAAGGCGGGTCCGAGCGAGAACTGCCGAGCGCCATCTTCTTCGTATGTGCGTACCATCCCTCGGATGGCCCACTGTTCAGACTCCACGAGGTCCCGCAGTGACAGCACCTTCTCGACGCTGACCTTGCTTCGCTGACCTCGCCCTACCACGTCTTCGGTCGTGAGGTTCGCGACGGACGCCTGGAGAAGCTCCACCGTGAGCGTCCAGTTCTCCAGCCGTTTGGCGGGCGAGTTGAACCGCTCGTCGTCGATCATCTCTTCGGCGCCGCACGCCTTACAGAATCCAGCCCAGTTTCTCAGTGCGAACAGGACTACCCACCCGTCACGACAATGCAATACGGCGAGCAGTGCTGGGTACAGTTCGCGGGTCGAGTACGTACCGTTGTACGAATACTGGGTCGCGAGATTCTGTGCCATCGCGGCGCACGACTCAAAGACAGTTGCTTCGACATGTTGTCCGAGTCCTGAGTTCGTGCGTTCAAACAAAGCCGACACAACGCTGACGTACGCCGTGACGCCGCAGGAGTAGTAGGCCCGTTGTCCTATGCCGTAGAGGGGCGGACGGTCAATTCTTCCCGTCGTAAACATCGAACCACTGAGTGCCTGGTGGACCATTTCGGTTCCAAGCCAGTCCTCGTAGGGACCGCCGGTGGGAAAATCACGGAACGTGCAATCCACGACGCCGTCGGGGATGGTCACCCCTTTGACGTCGCCATTGTGAAGAAAGACGTCCGTATCTTCAAGCAGCTGCGACAGCAGCGCTTGCCCGTCGGCAGTCTCGGTGTCGACGATCGCGGACTCCTTACCTTCGTTCGAGTGGCGAAACAGCAGCGATGCTTCTGGGCTCGGCCGTCCCGGAAGAAACGGGCCGCGCCACCTTGTCGCGGTTCCCTCGGGCGGTTCGAGTAAGGTCACTCGCGCTCCGGCTGCGGCGAGGAGTTTTCCGCAATACTGTCCGTCGACGCCCGAGCTGGCGTCGAGCACTCGGACCCCAGCGAGCGGCTTTGCTAACACCATTCGATCTCCCATCGTTAGTCCCTCTCGAGGTCAGAAGGAGCGCTAGGGATCAGTTCGGCGGTGATGTTGTCGGGTAAGCGCGAACGAAGAATTTCCGAACTTTCCAACTCGGTGATCTCTCCTGCTGTCAGCCCGAGCACCTCTTGCATCACGAGAGCGTTGTGCTCCCCGGGGTACGCAGCCGAGCCCCTCGCGCCCGTGGTCGCTCCCGAAAATCGCCAGGGCGACTGAGGTATTTTTGCCGTTCCTCCGTGCCGGTCGCTCACCTCGACAAACGCTTTTGCTTCGGTCGCCCATTCACTGGCGGCCAGATCCTTCACCGTCCGGATTCGCCCAATGGGCAAATGGATCCCTGACAGAATCGTTTCGAGTTCGTCGAACCGGGGGACGCTCAGAACCCATTCCTGAATGATGCGGTCCAGTTCGGATCGATTGAGCTTCCTTGCCTCAAGATCACTAAATCGGGGGTCGCCTTGAAGATCAGCGCGATCCATGATTCGGCAATAGTTCGCAAACACGGTCTTGTTCGTGGGGTCGCCGGAAATAACGGCCTTTTCGCCCCCTGCGGTTCGCACGACAACGGAACCTCCTCCGTCGAATTGGCCTGGGTCATCAGCTGCGAGTTCGGTCGCAGTGCGGTCGTTCACGGAGAGCATCGTCCCTGCCATTGAAATGTCAATGTGTTGGCCCCGACCGGTGAACTGGCGCTGGTACAGCGCGGCCAATATGGCAGCCAGCCCTTCAAGACCCGCGTACACATCAGCGTGCGCCGTGGCTTCGAACGGCGCCTCTTCTCCCCAGCGCCGAGCGTGGATTGCCGTCAGTCCGGTTTCTGCGTGAATAACGGGAGCAAAGGCCCTTCGGTGTCGCCACGGGCTCTCCTGGCCGTACCCACTGATAGAGGCGTAGATGAGTCGAGGGTTCCTGGGTCCAAGCGATGAGAACCCCAGTCCAAATCTGTCCATCACCCCTGGGACGTAGTTCTCGACGAGCACGTCACACTGCTCGGCCAGGCGCGCGACGAGTTCTGCACCGTCCTTTTGTGTGAGGTCTATTGAGATGTTGCGTTTCCCGCTGTTGTGCTGCAAAAAATAGAGGGACATGTGTCCTACGCGCATGCCCGCAGTGCGAGAGATGTCACCTCCCGTTGGCGGTTCGAGCTTGATGACATCAGCTCCGAGGTCACAGAGCATTCGCGTGCAGTGCGGGCCGGCGAGGAATCTCGTAAAGTCGAGGACTCGAATGCCACTTAGTGGACGGGGCCGGTCAGCCGCAACGTCCTCCCCCTCCGCTGTCTTCAGCGCTTCGATTTCTTCCTCATCAGAGAGAGACGCCATTATCGCTTCTCACACCCCCACTTGGCTACGACAGGACTTGCTATGCCAACCGATATCCGTGTTGAGGGTCTCCCGTGGAATGCCAGGCTCGAGGCGGCGAAATCCTTCGTTTCGCTGCAACGAAAACATCTGCAAATCCCCCACAGCACATCTTGGACATTATAGAAAACGATTTCGGTTGCCCCGACGACAGACTTATATCGAGGTTCGTAGCAGGCCCGCCGTGCGGGGGTTCGGAGCCCGGTCGGCGTCTGCGGACGGCACCGCAGAGTTCGTCGGCCGCTCGATTCCGGGATGCCGGTGGGGAGCATTGCGAAGGTGATCGTCAGCGAACGCCTATACCTTTTCGCCCCTCAGTGTCAACTACTTGTCGACGACTGGGGGCGGACGCGGTTCGGCGCGCCGAGTCGATTCGTGCAACGGACCGGCGCCGTGAGATGTGCTGCGTCATCCCAAGGCGTCCTGAAGACCCAGTAAACTTTGTGTTTTGGCTTTCAACGCCAGGCAGTTCGACGCAGACGAGAGGGTGTCAATGCCGTACGAGTTCACCAAACGAGGCCTCGAGGTTCAAGAATCCGTTCGCGAGTTCATGAACGAAACGATTCTTCCCAACGAAGAGAGGTTTTATTCGGAGTTGGAAGAAGTCGGTATTGATGGGTACCCGCCGATACTGCACAAGATGAAGGAGATAGCCAAGGAGCGCGGGCTCTGGAACCTGTTTCTTCCTCATCTCAATGCCGATAATCCCGGCACACCCTTGTCGAATCTCGACTACGCCCCGGTCTCGGAGATGCTCGGCAAGGTCGCTTTCGCGTCCGAGGTGCTCAACTGCAATGCACCGGACACGGGCAACATGGAGATCCTCAACCTCTACGGCTCCGAAGAGATAAAGGGTACGTGGCTCGCGCCGCTGCTCGCGGGCGAGATTCGAAGCGCGTTCTCAATGACAGAACCCGATTCAGCATCCTCCGACGCCACCAACATCCAGCTCTCCATCGATCGTGACGGTGACGAATTCGTGCTGAACGGGAGAAAGTGGTTTAGCTCCGGGGCACGCTCCGAGCGATGCAAGGTGCTCATCGTGATGGGGAAGACAAATCCGAACGCCTCGCGCCATCTTCAGCAGTCGATGGTGGTAGTGCCAAAAGACACGCCGGGCGTCGAACTTGGGCTCGACCCGCACGTCTTCGGTTACATCGACCGCGGCGGACATCCCGAAGTGATCTATCGCAATGTCCGAGTGCCCGTCGACAACCTGCTCGGAGAAGAGGGTGGCGGCTTCGCCATTTCCCAAGCGCGACTCGGCCCGGGACGTATTCATCACTGCATGCGCTGCATCGGCGTCGCAGAGCGAGCCCTCGAGCTGATGGTGGTCCGATCACTCGAGCGCAGCACTTTCGGAACAAGCCTGGCGCGAAAGGGACTCATTCAAGACTGGATCGCCGAATCACGTATCGAGATCGACATGGCGCGAGAGTACGTACTGCGAGCGGCGTACCTTATGGATACCATCGGCAACAGGTCAGCAGCGACGGAAATCTCCGGCATAAAGGTTGCCGTCCCGAACATGACCCTCAAAGTCATCGATCGTGCGATCCAGGTGCACGGGGCGGCAGGCGTGAGTCAGTTTTATCCGCTCGCTCACATGTATGCCCGTACCCGGACGCTACGAATCGCCGATGGCCCTGACGAAGTGCACAAGATGACGATTGCGCGACGAGAGATCATGAAATATCAGCCGGATTTCCGTATGAACCAATAGGGCGAGGGCCTGTGAACACGCCCATAGCGGGAATCAACGACGGCCCGGTCACTGATTGGTTGATAGAGAACCTCGGAGTTACCGCTCCGCTGACATTTGATCTGATTGCTGGTGGGCGCTCCAATCTCACGTATCACGTCGTAGACGCAGCAGGTCGGGAAATGGCGCTGCGTCGTCCGCCGACGAGTCACGTCTTGCCAACTGCTCACGACATGGTTCGCGAACACACGATAATTTCGGCGCTGTATCCGCAAGCTGTCCCCGTGCCTCGACCCCTCTGTTTATGCCTTGACGAAACGGTCAACGACCGACCCTTTTATGTCATGGAGTTCGTCAACGGAGAGATACTGCGAGATCGCCCGCAGGTCGAGGCAGCGTTCGACGTCCAAACGCGCGCCAGAATTGGCGAGAACCTTGCAGAAACCTTGGTCAATCTTCACGACGTAGACGTCAACAAGGCCGGACTCGGAGGGCTCGCGCGACACGACGGCTATATCGAGCGCCAACTTCGTCGCTGGAGGGAACAATACGAGCAGATGACTGTCGACGGCGAGAATTATGGCGGCATCGTTCAGGCGGTGAGCGATGAGTTGATCAGATCAATTCCCTCGCAACAACGCGTATCCGTTGTGCACGGTGACTATCGCCTTGATAACACGGTGCTCGACGCGGACGGAAACGTACGAGCCATTCTTGACTGGGAGATCTGTTCGCTGGGCGACCCAATGGCCGATCTCGGCCTGTTGCTCGTGTATTGGACGGACCCCGGGGACGATCCAATTCGACCGATCAGCGAATTGGCTCCGACGACGGCCGAAGGTTTCTACACGCGCGACCAGATTCTTGCCGCATACGCCAACCAGTCATCGCTGGACGTCAGTCACGTTTCCTTTTACCAAGCGTTTGGTTACTGGAAACTGGCTTGCATCATGCAAGGCGTGTTCGCTCGGTACAGCGCCGGCGCTACGGCGGGCGATCAGGCGAGCGTCGGCGAGTATCCAAAATACATCGCTCTGTTGGCAGAGACTGCCAAGAATACGCTTGAACATAGTTGACGGGCTCGGCCCTGAGCATGTTCAGTGCGGGTCTTCTGGGCTCTGCCCGACAGACGTTGAAGGGCCTCTCGAGGCGTGGTCGCTTGCATCTCACATTCTTAGCTGCGTTGTCAGACAACACCATTGAACAAAGCTTCCACGCTTTAGAATCCCTCATAAAGCTCTTAGGGGTCGGTAATGCCACCAACACGCCAAACGTGGGCCCACCCCGCTTCCGGAGTTTGGGCGACGCGCTGTCACGTTGATGGCCGGCCAGCCCGAGAGTGGCTGGACGGTTCAGGATCGATGGTGGGCGTTGTTGCGCTCGTATGCGTGTGTTCGGTCACGTCAACGGGTAACGCATCTGGGGTCGTAATGGAATCTCTCGACGTTGCCATGCGAATCAGATCGGAACTGCGACGCGTATGTCGCACGTGAACGCTCCCAGCGAGAAAACTGACGATCGTTATCGGTGGGTGGCGCTTACGAACACGACCGCCGCAGTGTTCATGGCGCAACTCGACTCTTCGATTGTCTTGATCGCGTTGCCAGCAATCTTTCGAGGCATTCACCTTGACCCTTTGGCACCAGGCAGCATCGCTTACTTGCTGTGGTTGATTATGGGCTACAGATTGGTGCAGGCAGTCATGGTCGTCTCGGTGGGCCGGTTCGGCGACATGTATGGTCGAGTCAAGATCTATAACGCCGGATTCGTGGTGTTCAGCATTGCTTCAATCCTGCTCTCGCTCGACCCGCTCGAAGGCGGTCACGGTGCGCTGTGGCTCATCGGATGGCGAATGGTCCAAGCCGTTGGCGGCTCAATGCTGACGGCCAATTCCGCAGCGATCCTGACCGACGCCTTTCCTCAGAATAAGCGTGGCTTCGCGCTTGGCATCAACCAAGTGGCGGGACTGTCGGGACAGTTCATGGGCCTCGTAGCCGGGGGACTGCTCGCGGCCATCGACTGGCGGGCGGTGTTCTGGGTCAACGTGCCGGTCGGAATATTCGGAACCATCTGGGCGTACCGAAAACTCCGCGAAACTGGCGAGCGGCATGTTCAACGGATCGACTGGTGGGGAAACCTCACGTTCGCCGCCGGTCTCGGCTCGATCCTCGTTGGCTTGACATACGGCATCCAGCCATACGGTCATCACTCGATGGGCTGGACGAGCCCCGTTGTCCTCACCGAAGTCATCGGCGGCGTCGTTCTCCTCTGCGCCTTTGCAATCATCGAAGGCAAGGTGAAAGCCCCGATGTTCCAGCTCAGCCTGTTTCGAATCCGGGCATTCACCGTGGGATGTATGGCTGGCTTCGCCGTTGCGGTCGCTCGTGGGGGAATGATGTTCATGCTGATCATTTGGTTGCAGGGAATCTGGCTGCCGTTGCACGGATTTAACTTCAGCGTTACGCCTCTTCGGGCAGGTATCTACCTCTTGCCGTTGACGGCCAGCGTCTTCATCAGTGGACCGCTGTCGGGAAGACTCTCCGATCGCTACGGCGCTAGAGGAATCGGCAGCATCGGTCGCATCGTGGCGGGAGCGAGCCTGGTCGGCCTAATTTTTGTGCCCGTCGATTTTGTGTACTGGACGTTTGCGCTGCTGCTCGCAGTGAATGGACTGGGTCAAGGAATGTTCACTGCCGCCAACACGTCTTCGGTCATGAGCAGCGTTCCAGCGCATCTACGCGGCGTCGCTTCTGGCATGCGTTCGACGTTCGCGAACTCAGGTTTGGCGCTGTCGACGTCGGTGTTCTTCTCACTCATGATCGCCGGACTAGCCGGCAGTCTACCGAAGAGCTTGGAGAGCGGACTCCGGCTGGAAGGTGTGCCGCACGCCATCGCCCATCAACTGGCGTCACTGCCGCCAGTCTCGTCACTCTTCGCAGCGATGCTCGGTGTGAATCCCATCAAGCACCTGCTCGAACCGAGTCACGTGCTCTCCACACTTCCGGTCGACAACCAACGAACGTTGATCGGACGGGAGTTCTTTCCGCGTTTGATCTCTGAGCCGTTCCATCACGGTCTTGTCCTGGTCCTCATCGTTGCGGCCGCCATGTCGAGTCTTGCGGCGGTGCTGTCGCTCTTCCGCGGACGGCGCGCGGTGGCCCCAGATAGTCGAGACCCGCGTCTCACGCTCACGTTTCTTTCGGAACTAGGGCCAACCGCAGTCGATCTCGACGTTGGAGAGGGTTGAACCGCGTGCCTCCTTCGACTACGTTGGCGCCGCAGTTCGATGTCGCGATTGTCGGCGCTGGCATACTCGGACTCGCGGTTGCGCGCTAGCTTCGACGCCGGCGTCCAGATCTCACGATGGTGATCCTCGAACGCGAGAGCCGAGTCGCCCAGCATCAAACGGGTCACGACTCGGGAGTCATACACAGTGGCGTGTACTACGCGCCCGGATCGCTCAAAGCTCGCTTGTGCGTCGAACGCGCCTCGCTGATGTATGCGTATTGCGAAGAGCGCCATATTCGCTATGGCAAGTTCATCGTCGCCCTGGAGGAGTCGGAGCTTCCACGCCTCGACGAGCTGGAGCGGCGCGGGCGAGCGAATGGCGTGCCCGGTCTTCGCCGGCTGACGGCCGCAGAGATCCGCGACGTCGAACCTGAGTGCACAGGGATTGCCGCATTGCACAGTCCAAATACCGGCATCGTCAACTACGTAGAGGTCGCCCAAGCGATCGCGCGTGACTTGCAGCGCCGCAACGTCGTCGTTGGCGCTCGCGCGAGAGATCGTCGATCGCGCGGTAGCCTCCGGCCAGTGGCCCTTCCGCTGATCAATCGATGACGCGACGACATCGCGATCGCAGAGGTCCTTCTGGACGAAGGTCCGTCGCGACTACCTCAGGATTTGCCCGTTCATCTCCGCGTTGGGGGCTGCACGGGCAACCAAGTCCAAGATGACCGGTCCGAGTTCCTCGGCACCCCAGCGGTCCTTCTTGTCGACGAGGGGACCGGCATGCCAGCCCTCGGCGACGCTGATTCGCCCACCGAACACGTTGAAGACTCGTCCGGTCACGCCCGACGATTCATGGCTAGCCAGCCAGGCCACGATTGGCGCGATGTTGTCGGGGTCCCGCGCATCGAACTCGTCGGCCCTCGGAGGTTCAACGCCACGAGCCCTTTGAAGACTCTCGGTCATTCGCGTGCGAGCACCGGGCGCGATGGCGTTGACAGTTATCCCATAGTTGTTGAGCTCTTTTGAAGCGATAACGGTGAAAGAAGCGATGCCGGCCTTGGCGGCCCCGTAGTTGGTCTGGCCAACGTTGCCATAGATCCCCGATGACGAAGTCGCGTTAATGATTCGAGCGTCGTTCGTTTCGCCAGCCTTCGCGCGGTCCCGCCAGTAGCCGGCGGCCCATCGAGACGGCGCGAACGTTCCGCGAAGGTGGACTCGGATGACAGCATCCCACTCATCGATGGTCATATTGACGAGCCGGCGGTCTCGCAAGATCCCGGCGTTGTTGACCAGCACGTCCAACCCGCCGAACTCGGCGATGGCGGCGTTGACCAGTCGACCTGCGCCGTCCCAATCGGACACGTCGTCGCCGTTCGCGATCGCGACGCCGCCAAAGCCACGGATCTCTTCGACGACCTGCTCGGCGGGTTCTGCGGAGCTACCGGTGCCGTCGACGTTGGCGCCCAGGTCGTTGACAACGACCTGGGCGCCATGTCGGGCGAGTTCGATGGCGTAACCCCGACCGATGCCGCGACCGGCTCCGGTGACAATCGCGACTCGTCCTTCACAGATCTTTGACATGTGACCCCCTTCTGGTGTGGATGACTCCAGTGCGAACTCTCGAAGGATGGCGGGGGCGTCGGTGGTCATTCGAGCGAACTACGCCGCCGCCGACGTGCCGAGTATCAAGGTGCCCGCCGCCGCGAACATCCCGCCGACACCTTGAGCGAGGCTGATGTTGACGCCGGGAACCTGCGCTGTGGCCTCGTTGCGTAGCTGTCGGACCGATTCCTGTATCAAGAACATTCCGTACATACCGGTGTGGGTGTAGGACAGGCCACCGCCGTTGGTATTCATGGGCAGCGCGCCCCCCGGTGAGGTGTGGCCATCGGCGACGAAGGCTCCCGCCTCGCCGCGAGGGACGAATCCGAGGTCTTCGAGCCCGTAGATCGGAAGATGGGCAAACGCGTCGTAGACCATCAGATGATCGACATCCTTCGGACCGATTCCCGCCTCGGCAAATGCTTCGGCCGACGACAGTCGGAAGGCCTTGGACGTCGTGAAGTCCTCAATCATCGAGATCATCGGCGACTCCGCCGCTTCGCCCGTGCCCAGCACGTAGACGGGCGGTTTGGCGAGCGAGTCTGCCCGTTCGGCTGACGTCACGACCAGCGCGCCGCCGCCGTCGGTGACCAAGCAGCACTCAAGCAGGTGCATCGGGTAGGCGACCATACGAGACGACAGCACGTCATCGACGGTGATCAACTCTCTGAACATCGCCCGGGGCACGTCCTTCGACCACCGTCGTTGTGCGACGGCTACTGATGCCAACTGCTCGTGCGTCAACCCGAACTCTTTCATGTAGCGCAGCACGCCGATGGGGAACATGGTCGCCGGTCCGAACGTTCCATAGGGCGCCTCGAACTGGCCCTGGGGCGACGCGGGGTCCGCCACTCGAGGAGGTGCACCGACGCGTGACTTGCCAGATTCACCGTGGGTGATCAAGACCGCCTCGCACAGACCCGAAGCGATGGCGGCCGCGGCGTGACGCACGTGAAGCAGGAAGGAGCACCCGCCAACAGATGTCGCGTCGACGTACGTTGGCGCAATGCCCAGGTAGTGCGCAACGGCAACTGGTGAGATCCCCGCCGCCGCGACGCCGTCGATATCGGACAACGTGAGTCCGGCATCAGCAATGGCCAAGCGAGCGGACTCGACGTGCATCTGCAGCGCGGACATATCAGGAACGACGCCGATGCGTTTCGTCTCTGCGGCTCCCACGATGGCGGTCTTGGCCCGGACGCTCACTGGTCGCTCGCCACTGGACGAAAGACGGGAACGCTCTCGTCCCCTCGAGGTTCGAACGTTACCTCGAGGGGCATGTCGAGCACCAGGGACTCGGGCGTGTTGGCGATGCCGACGATGTTGGTCATCATTCGAGGACCCTCTTCGAGTTCAACGACAGCGACGGCGTAAGGGACGTCATCTGCGAATCCCGTTGCCGGTCGATGTGAGATCAGGTAGGTGTGCAGCGTTGCTCGACCTGACACCGTGACCCATGACGCATCCGTCGAATCGCAGAACGGACAGCCGGATCGCGGGTAGAAGAAGAACTTCCCGCACCTGTTGCATCGCTGGATTTGCAGCTCTCCGCGTTTTGTAGCCTCCCAGTACGGCGTCGAATCTGGAGTGGGTCGCGGCGAGGGCTTGAGTCGCGCGTCTGTGGATCGAGCGTCGGTCATCACCGCTTCGTCCATGCGGTGAAGCCCGTTACTTTCCTCGACATCTCTCCGCTCCCTCGAATCATTGACGATGTTTCGGAGAACTCGGGTCTCCAGCGAACAGGACTCTCGTCAAGAATTCGACGATGGCGCTCGAAAAGGCGTTGTTACTGTCGCCAGCAACCATGTGGGCGGCGTTCGTCACGTTGACGTACTCGGCGTGTGGGCAGAGCTCCAGGAAACTCTGCGCGCCCTCTTCGGTGAGGACGTCAGATAAGCCGCCGCGTACGAGCAGGGTCGGGATTTGAAGGTTGCGAGCACAGTGCTCGAGACGAAGTCGGCGCTCTTCGATGTTGGGTATGCCAATCCTCGTTTTGGGATCCCAATGCCAGTGATACTTTCCGTCCTCTCCGAGGCGAACATTCTTCACCAGTCCGACGGTTGTGCGCGGGCGAGCTCGGTGGGGCTGATAACTGGCAATCGCGTCAGCAACCTCTTCGAGAGTGTCGAATCCTTCAGGGCGCTGTTTCATGAATGCCTGGATCTTTGTCGCCCCGGACTGCTCGATTCGAGGTGCCATGTCAACGAGGATCAGCGCTTGAGCGTCAACGCGCGCTTCGCCAACCGCCGTCAGGCTTACCGCGCCCCCCATCGATGCGCCGACGAGTGTGGGGTTGGGGCGGTTGAGGGAATCGAGTACGAGCACCAGATCTTCAACTTGGGCGTCTCGGCCGTAGAGACCCTCGGAGGACCAGTCAGAGTCGCCGTGTCCTCGCGAATCCAAGGCGATTGCATAGAAGCCCACCTCTCCTAAACGCTCGCCCGTTCTGCGCCAAGCGTGTCGTGTTTGACCGGCTCCGTGAAGGAGGACGACAAGTGGGTGATCGGGATCGCCCCATGAATCGCCGGCGATGTTGACGCCCCGGTGGGCGGGCCAGACGTGCATCGGCTCGGGAGTTGACGGGAGCCGTTGGCCCGCGTTCATACTCCGAACCTCCGGGCGTCAGCTCTTGACTCACAAGTGCGTGGTGGTCTCACAGTTATGAACGTTTACATTAGTCCGAAGGGCCCGTTAGTCAGGGAAAAACCGTTACCGTATGGGCCCACTGAGGGTCCAGGGCAGGTTTTAACGCACCGCCCGAGTGAGTCGACTTCGCCCCCGACCTTCCGTTGACCTCAGCCGGCCTGGCGCTCAGTGGATTCGGCAAGTCCGGCTTCGTTCATCCAGTGCCAGTGTCTTAGGGCGTGATCGGCATTGTTAGCGATCACGCCGCCGATCGTGCCGTCGGCCCAAGGGGCGCCCGCGAGAGGTTGTGTCAATTGCTCGTCAGTGAGCTCGGCGAGTAGCACTAGCGTTTCGCCCCGCGCGGCTCCCGTTAGGGCCACGACCTCCTCGAACGTGTCGAGGCGGTGCTCTTCTTTAAACGTCTCGGTGTGTTGATTGACGATGGCCAGGATTTCGGCTCGGGTGCGCTCCGCTCCGATCTTGTCGGTGCGAAGACCCACTGGGTTAGCACTGCCCTGGAGCTGGCGGCGGACCATCTTGGCGAATTCGCGTTCAATCAGCGAGAGGTGTGCAAAGTGATCGAGGGCGCTCCAGTAGCTCTGCGGGTCGTGTTGGCTCTGTGTGAGTGGGGCGCGACGCTGTTCCTCGCTCAGTCCCTCAAACGTGGCGAGCAGCCAGTTACGGTTTTCGTTGAGCTTCATCTCGATTTCGATTCGGGTCATGGCGTCCCTTTTTTCGTCGACTCTGGTTAGTCCCCAACGAAGATTAAACCAGGACGTACATGCTCGGGACGGCGCTTGCGGTCCTCGCCCGGTCTTACGACGGCTCCGACCACCCGGTTGCGTCGACGGTGATGCCCAACTCATTCAGCAGGTCCTGACTGTAGACAATGCGACCGGTGCGCGACCGGGGCGCGACGCTGCTCAGGGCGAATGCGGCTTCGGCCATCACCTCAGGCGGCTCGATTACCTGTTGGGGATCATCGGGGCGTACCAGGTGATGAAATACGGTGCCCGGGGTGGGGACGACGCGATTGGGTGAGAGGGCGTTCACCGCCACGTTGTTGGAATAGACCTCCGATGCCAGACCCGTTGAGAATCGTTCCAGCGCTGCTTTGCACATCCCGTAGACGGCTCCGCCGCCTCGTCGTGTGAGGTCGGGAGGAACGGTGGGATGGCGTGCCGCGCCAGAGGAGATGTTCAGGATCCATCCTTCACCCTTCGCGATCATTCCTGGCAGGATCAGCTGCGCCAAGTGGAACGGAGCAGTCACCTGCACATCGAACATCAACTGGAACTGCTTGGGGCCAAAATCAACGACAGGGATGAAGTAGGTGACGGCCGCGTTGTTGACAAGCACGTCGATCGATCCAACTTGGTCCAAGGTCTCAATCACGAGCCGTTCGCGCTCGCTTGCCTTTGAGAGATCGGCGGCCGTCGCGATTGCCGCCCCGCCCGATCGCCTGATTTTCTCTGCCGTCTCGTGGATCGTGCCAGCCAATTTGCTTTCCTCGGGATCGACGGTCCTCGCGGTCACCACCACGGTCGCTCCGCTGCGCGCGAACCGCTCAGCGATGGCCGCGCCGATGCCCCTGCTCGCGCCCGTGACCAAAGCCACCTTTCCAGTCAACGCACGATCACTCATCTCGACCCTTCACTCTGCCACACGGAGAGCCAGCGACGTCCAAGAAGGTGCGCTGAACCAGCGGAGGATTCGGGGTTGCATCGGAACGGAGCGCTTCAATCGCCACGTAGTCGGGAATTCGTCGATTGATCACGCCCAGCAATGTCTTAATTACGGTGCACTCACTGGTTGCGTCCAATGTGATCGGCCATACAGTCGCGTTTGGGCAGATCAGGGATTTAGTGGGCCGCCCGGGTCTCGATCCCGGCACCTTGGGATTAAAAGGACGCCCACCACGTCTTTGTTCATCTTATAGATCTAGAGAGTCCAGTAATTGCAGGGGTTTACGTCTTATGGGTACGGATGAATCTTGTGGGTCGGAGAAATATGAGGGCGTAAATGAGGGCTTTTTGCCACCGAGATGCGGTCATCGCGGACAGCGCACTGAACAACAAGGACCTTGGGATTTTTTCTCCCAAGCATCGAGGTGTCAACATCGTAATGAAGTGATGGTGGTAGGACCAGCAGAAATAACTAAGTCAACTCACCGGAGCTAAACGCTCATGCGCCGCCTAGCCAGATTGCCGATCGGACGGTTGCGCACGTCGACCTCACTGTGAATGACCGTCTCAGAGGCCTCGCCGGCGCGGTGTGCGGAGCCTGGTGTCGATGGTGCCGCTGACGTGAACTTGGCTCTCATGTAGGAGGCGGCGCGTACTGTGGCGTCTCTTGATGTACGGGAAGATCCACGCGGCGAATTCAGGGGAACCCTCTCCGTCGGGAATGTGGTGATATTGCCGAACTTCTCCCATCTATAGGGTCGTGAGCGTTTCCATCCAGTCAGTCCCCTTCATCAAGGGGTATCGCGCCGTCATCTCTGACGTTGACAGCGGCGAAGGTGTCCTCATGATTGAACGACTCGATGTGGAGACCGACGACTGGTTGGTCGAGCAGATGTTCCCGTGCTCGAGTCGGATCGAAGCGCTCGGCATCTCGTCGGCCTTTGCCGCCCAAGTAATCTCTCACCTCGATATGAACTCGCTCGTCGCGCGCATGACGAACTGCCACGTGCATATGCCGGGCGATCTCTTCATTTCGATGCTCGAACTCGACGACGGAACCTTCATGGCGCTGGTCGAGGAGCTCGACGCCCGCGGTTCGATGACGGTGAAAAACTACCGGACCGATGTGCCGAATTTCTTCGAGGCATACGGTTGGGCGCTGTCCCAAGCCACGATCGCGTCGCGCGGCAGCGACGACTAACTCAACTAGAAGTCGTCAACCTCGTCGTCACGGGTCGCGAAGAGGAAGCGTTCCCACTCCTCGCGCACTTTAGGATCGCTCTCAATCTCTCGCATGAAGCGTTCGTGGCGAACCGAATCAATCACTTCGATCATCACCTCGTGCTCTTCCATTGGAACGTCGAGTTGCTCCATCATCCGTGCGAGATAGGCGGGGTCTGGAATGGCTCGATCGAAGGCACTCATCTCCTACAACTTTAGTAGCCCCTAAGCAGAGTCCCGGTGGAAATCCACCGGGACTCTGTGAGGGGCTACTACTTCGCACCAGAGGGCGACTTCTTATTTAACGATGACCGACGACTTTCCTGAAGCGACAGTCGTCACCTTGGCGCCACCGGTGTACGTGATGGTGTAGGCCCAGGCGTAGCAACCGGCGGCCGACGGAGCCGAAGCCTCGACCTTGAACGTTCCGCTGCCGAGACCGCCTTCGTGTAGAGCGTGCGCTTGGCCTTTGTGAACGCGGAGGCCGGAGTTGCGCGGCAGCCGCTCGCCGTCTTGGCGATGGGACCAACCAAGGTTGCAGTAACGACGCCCTTCGCCTTGTCTGGAGCGTTGGTAACCGTCACGGTCGTTGAGATCACGGGGTGCGACGTTGGTGTAGACGCGCCGGTGACCGTCGTGGTCTGCGACTTAGAAATCTTGGTCGGATTAGCGGCGTCGTATGCGGTTGCTTCGGCGTTCGCGGTTGCTTGGGCTGCGGCCTGTGAGACGATCGACGTTGCGGTGAAGACCTTGCCGGCCGTGGCGATCGCGGTCGCGGTGTACGTGGTATCGATGGGCCAGTTGGGCCCGAGGGATTTGTCGGTCCAGTTGGGCCACTCGGCGCGCTCGGGTCGATGCAGTTCGTGCCATCGAGTTCCTCGCCGGATGGGCAGCTCAGCGACGAGGTGGCGGCGTACGTGCTTTCGACGTCGCACACTGCTCCGCTTAGGGTTCCAGTCGAGCAGGAGTAAGACGGTCCAAGCGTGGCCGCGTAGGTGCTCTCGGTTTGGCACAGGTCGCCGCTCAGAGTTCCCGTCGTGCACGAGTACGTCGGACTTTCTGTGGCGGCGTACGTGCTCGTCGATGTGCACTCATCGCCACTCAGCGTGCCCGACGAACAGGTATAGCCGTAGGTTGGCGTCTCTCCGACCTCCTCCTCGGAGGCTGGTGTCGAAACGTCGCAGTCGTAGTTCGCATCGAGGGTGCCGCCGTCTGGGCACTCCCACGCGTACTCCGGCTGTCCGCCGCTGGCGGCAGTGAGCGTCGTGCACTCGCCGCCGCTGTAGGAGCCGTCGTCCGCGCTGCACGCGGCCTCCGTGCTCGAGAATGTGCGTTCGCAGTTCGCGCCGTCAACAGTCCACCCGCTCGGGCAGGTGTACGGCGTGTCGCCCGTACCGGTAAGCGTCGCGGCGTACGACGAGTCGCAGTCATCCCCGCTCAGGGTGCCCGATGAGCACTCATACGCGTACTCCGGCGTCTCGCCTGTGACTGTTTCTGTCGCGGCTGTCGTCGTTGTCTTGGTGCATGTCTCGCCACTGAGTGAGTCGCCGGCGTTGCAGGTATACGCATCGGCACCAGCGATGGCTGGTGTGGAGGTCGTCTTGGTGCACGTCTCGCCGCTCAGCGTGTCACCGGCGTTGCAGGTATACGTCGGCGACATCGGAGTCGCCGGCGTCGTGGTGGTGACTTCACAGGTCGCACCGTCAAGTGTTCCGCCGGACGGACACGAATAGGTAGTTGTCGGGCTGTCGTGTGCGACGACCGGAACACTCGACGACGTCGCCAACGCGGCTGAAGGTGCGGCTGACGTTCCGAGCGCCAGAAGGAAGGCGATCGCGATCGCGAGGACGCCAACGATTACGCTTCGACACGTTCGCGATCGGAGACTTCTAAGGGAGAGTCTGTTCATCAGATCCTTCTTTCCGTTTTGGATAGGTCGGCCGCAGCCGTGTCTCGTGCGAGGGGGCGCAAAGAGACACGGGTGCGGTAGAGAATGGTGTTACTTCTTCCGTGCGTTCGTCGTTAGACCGGCGGGGCACTTCGGGTCGACCGCGATGACTGCTTTGGCTAACTTGCCGGCCTTCGTGTAGCAGAAGATTGTCTTCGGCGTCACCGGGTTGAACTGGCAGTTCGACGTTGCGGCCCCGCCGAGCCACGTTGTGTAGTCGCCGTTGTAGCGCTCTCCGGCCGACATGCACACCGACTGGTTGAAGCCGGCGAACGTGACGATCCCAGAGCTCGCGTCTTGCGCCTCGAAGAGGTTGTTGAGCGTGGCTTCGATCTCGGCGTCTTGCAACGACGGTGCGGTGAACACCGTGCCGTCAGTCGACGTGGCAGTGAACGTTGCCGCGCCTGCGGGGCTCGACACCATTGCTGGTGCAGCGAACGCGAGCACGGATGCTCCTAACGCGATAGCGGCCAGTGGCCGTATCGTCCTTCTGGTAATCGATGAAATCTTTGACATTGAATGTCCTCTCGGTTTGAAGTTGCGCCTCACCAGTGACCATGCGGCAACTTTTTATTCAGTCCCGGTTTTCTTGACTACGGCGAGGGTCGATCCCAAATGCGCCGCATGGTGGAAGGTATGAACGCCGCAAAAAATAAGGGTGACCGGGCCGAACGCGAAGCCGTCGAGGTGCTGAAAGAACTCGCTCCGGACCTGGTCGTGGCAAACGCCATGCGGAAATTGGGCGCTGGTCGCAAGGAAGACACGGGCGATCTACACGTGTTCGAAGACGTCACCATTCAGGTGAAGAGCTTCAAGAATCCGGTCGACGCTCTTCGCCAGGCAGCAGACGGGGCCCTTGTTCAGTCGCGACGCGCCGAGACTCGCTGGCACGTCGGCATGGCTCCGCTTCCTCGGACTCGACGTAACGGAATCCATTGGCTCTGCGTCACGACTGACTGGCCATCGGCGCCAACCGTCGCGTTCCCCAACTTCGGGACGACCGGCAAGGCGATCGAGTACATCCGCAGTGACAGCAAATTCATCACAGTCGAACCAATCGACCGCCTCGCAGTCGTTGCACGACAAGGCCACGAACCACTCTTCGTTGGTCCGGTGAACGCCTGGGTCGACGCACTCCGCGCGGCCCGAATGGTGTCATACTCGCAGTCAGAAAGGTAACTCTCACGATGTCCGATTCGGCCACCCACCGTCCCGCTTGGCGCCGGCAATTCTTGCTCGAGGCAGGCGAGGCACTGCTCGTCACTCGCGACCCGGTGCGCAACCTTGTCAACCACGTCAGCGCCGCGAAGGCGATCGGTGTGCCACAAGGCGAGCTCATCCAATCGAGGATGTCCCCGATGCCGTTCCCTGTGAACGCGTGTCGTCCCGAAGGGAGCACGAAGCGCCGTCGCATCGAAGGTGTCGATCCTCAGATGATGTGGTTGCCGGTGCTGTGGCTTCCGGAACGTCTGACGGAGCGCAGCCAGTTTCAGTTGATCGACGGCGACATCGTCGTGCTTGATCCGAAGGGGCACTACGCCGGCGATCCGCGTGCGGTGACCGTTCCGATCGAAGGCGTTGCAATCAACACGGAGACGAGCGACGCATGGGTCATTCGAGTCGCGCTCGAGCTCGAGGCGGCGGGCGCCTACGACGTGGAGAGCGGGTCGTGGCTCGACGTGCTCGACACAGTTGGCATCAACGTCGACGACATCGATGACTACGCGCGAGTCGAGCGGTGGCTCGAGGGAGCTTCCGACAGCGACCTCGACTGGCTCGAAGAGAACTACCTCGACGATGGATGGCACGTGCCGCGCGGCGAAGAGCCGACGTGGGCGCTCCGCTCCGCGCTCGGTGCGTACCCGGATCTTCTGGACGCCACGTGGGCGCTCGGCACCGACTCGATTCTGAACATCGTCGCTGACGTCGCGCAGAGTGTCAAAGAGGGCGAGATCGCCGACACGGCCGACGCGAAGTTCGTCGCCAACATGGTGTGCATGATGAGCGGCACGCTCCTGCGCTACTACTCCGTGGACGAGGCGCAATGGTGGTCCGAGATGTCGCGCACAGTCGAGGCCTTCCAGGGCACGACCAACGATCTCGTGACGGGACCTCTCTCGGAGATCGACGGGCGGCTCACCAACGTTCGTGAAGAGTGCTGGCCGAAGATGGAAGCGCTCCAACCACACGTGACCTCGCCTCACTCCTCGCTCTAGGGCGGGACAGCTTTCTTCCTCTCGGGGTACGTAGTGGGCATGAATACGCGCGAATTCGATGCCCTCATGCACGAGGAGTCCGCTCAGAGAGTGCTGTCCGGCAAGGGTCCGGTTCCTCGGATGAGTGTGCCCACCCTCTACGCCAAGGAGAACAGCACTCTGTTCCTCGCCTCTGGCAGTTCCGGCGCGGTGCGGGCGATCGGCTGGGCGCACGAGGTCCGAGACAAGGACGGCAACAGGCAGCACAGCCCCGCACTCGCGGGCATCTCGACCACTCGCAACCTCACCACGACCGAGATCGCCAACTTCTTCACCGGCACGTCGTTGCTCGACGTGTGCTTTGTGGACCGTGCTTCGCTCATCGCCACCGTGAAGTTGCTCAGCGCTTCGAAGATCGGCACCGAGAGTCGTGTCGGGCGAGTGGTGAAGTACCTCGCCGCTCAGCCAGCGATGAGCCGCTGCTCGGTCCTCACGACGGCACTCGCTCAGAAGTACTGGACCCCTACCGACTTCAACGCGAGTGACTTCAACGCATGGGCAGCGATGTTCAAGGTCGACGCCGACCTGACGCGATTTGAGCGTTCGAAGATTCTCGCTGAGCGGGCGCGAGCCGGCAAGAAGGAAGTAATCCCGGCCGCGAATTTCGTCACGTCGTCGAACACGATCGCCAACTCGCTACTCCGTTGGAGCGGCGCGAAGGTTGAGGCTTTCACCGCGGTGCAAAACCACAACGACATGTGGGAGGCCGTCTGTGGGAGCGACCCGTTGCTCTACGAGCGCGGCCTGCTCATCGGCTCCACGGCTCGGATTGTTCCCATCAGTTACGACGGGGGAGTGATCGACGCCGAGGTGTCGACTCCATTCAAGTTGCGCCCCGGCAGCAACATCATGGTCTTTGGCGGCGTGTTCCCGAAGGGCTTGCCGGTTCGCCTGAACGCCCTCGACTTCGACGCCGACTCGGGGAAACTGATCGCCAAGATCGTTCGCGTCGCGAAGAAGCCGAAGCGGGGCGAGCCTGACGGCTTCTTCTTCCTCTCGGACGACACGAGTCGCGGCAAAGAGTTCCACGCCATCAACGAGCCCTTCATGGGCGGTGGTGGCTTCTCACCAAGGGCTAAGGCCTCTGACGGCAAGATGCGTTCGCGTGATATCCCGCTCGACGTATCGCTGGCTGCGTCGGTGGAGTGATGACGATGAGCCAGTCAACCATGCCAGACGTCGTGCGCCGAAGCTCCCAAGCGACGAGCGCCGACAACTACGACGGGATCATCATTCGCTCGGTGTTCTGGCAGGACCGTGGCTGGCGTCGTCAGCCGATGCTGCGCAAGCGTCTCTCGCGCTCAGAGATTCGTCGCCTTCGAGATGAGGGTGCCACGCACGTCGAACTCTCCTTCAACGGACACAGTGCCGACTTCTCCATCCGAGAGCTTCTCGGCGGGAATGTGGGGGTTCGCTAATGGCTCGTATCGCATACGAGACGTGGGCGCCAAAGGGCGAGACCGCGGTGATCGTGGACTACGCCAATCAGATCGCGGTCGACTACGCGCAACAGGGATATGACCTCACGCTTCGCCAGTTGTACTACCAGTTCGTCGCGCGCGACCTCTTGCCTAACACCCAAGCGAGTTACAACCGCCTCGGTGAGATCGTGAACCGGGCGCGCCTCGCGGGCTATCTCGACTGGGACTACCTCGTCGATCGCACGCGCAACATTCGAAGCGTCGCGCACTGGGACGAACCGTCCGAAATCATTGACGCCGTGTCGCGCCAGTTCCGCGTGGACAAGTGGATCGGTCAGCCGACTCGGGTCGAGGTGTGGGTTGAAAAGGAGGCCCTTGCCGGCGTTGTGCAGCGAGCAGCCGACCGAAACGACGTCGCGTGGTTCTCATGTCGCGGCTACGTGAGCCAGTCCGAGATGTGGTCGGCGGCTCAGCGCCTCCGTGAGTACATCAAGGCGGGACAGAACGTCGTCATCCTCCACCTGGGCGACCACGACCCTTCGGGCATCGACATGACTCGCGATATTCGCGACCGGCTGTCGACCTTCATCGTGAGGGACTGGCTGAACGAGCACAAGGATTTCTTTCCGGGCGAGTCAGTCAAGATCCGCGCCATTCTCGACCACATGTCCGATCGCTGCGGCGGTCGCGGGCCGTTCGAGGTCAACCGCATCGCGCTGAACTTCGACCAGATCGAGCAGTACAGCCCGCCACCGAACCCGGCCAAGTTGACCGACAGCCGAGTGGCGAAGTACCTCGACGAGTACGGCGATCAGTCGTGGGAGCTTGACGCGCTCGACCCCGCGACGTTGGACGCGCTGATTGAGGACCACCTCAACGAGATCATCGACCCCGACTCCTGGGAGCTCCGCGCCGACGAAGAGGCGACGCACCGCGAGCTGCTCGGCAAGGCATCATCTCGCTGGTCAGACATCATCGAGATGCTGGAGAGTGCGTGAAGTGCGCATGTTCGCTGGTAGACGTTGGCGACGTCGACCTCGGGCTGGAACCGCAATGCGTAATGCTCAGACGACTTCGCGCCGAGTCGTCGCATCGCCAGCACTGACCGAGCGAGGAGCTATTTTCTTCGCTTTCAACTCTCCGAAGAATGCAACGCTCGCAAGGATGAAGAGAAGGATTGTTGCCGCGAAGGTGAACCAGAATCCAATCAACGTATGGACGGGGACCGCGCGACTGCCTGCACCAACCGCGACGGTCATGACGCCCGGCGTGATGACGTCCGGAGTCATGAATCCGAGAGCCGCGCCTGAGATTACGACATAACCGAGTGAACTGACGCTCCGACGAAAACCGCGAAGACGAATGGCGAGGTAGAACGCTGCGAAGACGCCAACCGAAGCCGCAAGGAAGACTCCATAGTCGGAGAAGGGGGGAGAGAGCGCATTGACTTGGATGAACGCACCGTGTACCTGATAGCGACCTGCGGGGAGGAACACGAGTCCTAACAGCGCGACGAAATTGATCGCGAGTATTACCGAGTTCCGACGCGTGTTCTCGAACAAGCCAGGCATACTCTCCATTCTCGCATTCGCCGTTCAGGCCGTGCGCCACTTCTCGCACTGCCGAGGATTCCCGTTGGTCAATCCAACGAGAATCCTCGGCGATTTTCTAGCTTTTAGAATCCAGCGACGCAGGCATCGCCAAGCCAGACGCATATTCCATTCAGGATCGAGTAGCCATATCCGTTGGTGTTGAACGAAGGGTCGTTGATGATGAGGTTGCTCTTTATCGCGTCGAAGTATGCCTTCGTTGTCTGAAGATCGCTCTTGATCGCGGACTGCTCAGAAGCGGGAAGGCCCTCTCCAAAGCCTCCTACAGTGTTGATGTCGCTAATCATGTCTGGGTAGGCTTCCGCCTGAAGTGGCGTTGTGTACGTGTATATCGTCTCAACGTGACTTTCCTCGTCGGTCGCGAGCGTGTTTGCAAGCCACTGCGGTGTACCGCACAGGGAAACCCAGGTCAGCGCTCCGCACTCGCTGACCACGTCAGGTGAAGCGCCACTAACGGCCGAAGAAATCGCGACGAAGCCACCCGACACGAACAAAATGGCTCCAAGAATTCTGGCGTTCCTTCTCAGAAGATTATTCAAATCACACCTCACCTTTGCGGTGCGCCGCTACTTGCGACGCCGCACCGAACTGTAAGACAGGCTTTCCATGAATCGTCTTCCGCAATAGCGTTCCGCAAGGTCATTCTGTAATAGCGTTCCGCAAGGTCACTCCAAACGACTACTGCGGCTCCTCCGGTGGACTCGCGACGAGCCAATTCCCGTCGATCTTGTCCATGGTGAACGCGTACTCATACGACGAACCTTCGGTCGGACTCTTCACGCCATTTTGCGTTGTCCCGATGGAAAGCTCGACTTCGACGACGCACTTCGTCGACGAGACGCCGGCGTCGGTCGCGATCCACGCGGCCGTCACGTCGGCGTACTCGCCAATGTCGTAGCTTCACGTCCGAATTCCACTTCGCCGCGATGGCCTGCGGTACGGGACGTTCCGCCTGCGTGGCATTGGCCGCGTTCATCGCAGTAGTGAGGTATGGCCGCTCAAGGGTGTAGACGTAGTTCTGATTCGGCCACTTCGGACTCGACGACCAGTTGATCGAAGCGAACTTGGCGGCGACCCACGTCGGAGAGTTCAGGGAACCGATTGGCAGGCTTGGCGATCGTGGTCGTGGTAGTCGGACTCGAGTAGCCGCCTCCGTTGTAGGTCGGAGCCTTCTTCGTGCCGCACG
This sequence comes from uncultured Acidimicrobiaceae bacterium, assembly GCA_963724865.1. Taxonomy (GTDB): domain Bacteria; phylum Actinomycetota; class Acidimicrobiia; order Acidimicrobiales; family RAAP-2; genus RAAP-2. The sequence continues at coordinate 186,213 of CAVRWO010000016.1, forward strand.
CGGCGAGGAGCAGTGCGCCAGCGAGAAGCACTCCGAGCGTCTTCAAAATTTTGATGGTCATGTCTGTCCTCACTTACGCGGCTGCGCCGCCGCCGAGAAACCCGAGGGGCATGTCGCCCGCAAGGGTGTAATACGAAACGTCCTGGCCGGTCTGTGGCGCTTGGATGATGTTGCCGTCGCCGAGGTAGATCGCGACGTGGTTCGCGCCACCCGGTTCGTTGTCCGAGAAGAAGACGAGATCGCCGGGCTGCAACTGAGCCGTGTTCATCGTCAACGTCGAGTTCGTTTCAACGTATTCGATCTGCTCGTTGGCCGTGCGAGGGAGCGATACGCCCGCCTGTGCAAATGAGTACTGAACCAAACCGGAGCAGTCGAAGCCGGGTTCGCCGACCTGGCTAGGCGGGGCGCTTGCCGAACCACTTGGCCCGGCTGTGCCGCCTCCGCCCCAGACGTACGGGCGGCCGAGTTCGGCCTCGGCCGCCTTGACCGCAGCCTGGGCAGCGGGCGAACCACCCTCCACGAACGGGACGCTTACTCCGCACGCCGACGTCGCGCTGGTGCCGGCGTCGACGAGCTGCGTGGCGCCGGGAATCCATACCGTGTAGGTTGCGATCGGCCCGCCGAGCGCGTTGTACGCCTGCGCGTCGGCTGCCGCGGTGGAGTTCAGGTTCGCTTTGACGAATAGCGAGACCGCTGACGAGACGTTTGTGTTGCCGTTGTCGAAGATCCCATCGGTCTGAACCAGGTTCGAAAGTGCGAGCGCCGCGGTGACGGCCGCGATCTGGGTGGTCTGACTCGCGCCGTCGGTCGTTGCATCAGAGACGATCTCGTCTGCCAAAACCACCTGGTTCGACGAAAGGAGATCTTCGGTGGTGGCGCTGCCGTTGGGTGGCGCGGGAATCGAGGTTGCCGGCGGAGCGGCCGTCACGCTCGACGCGCACGTCGAACTCGAGACTGGCGAGTAGCCGTTCGACCACGAGACCGCGAGCTTGTAGATGTTCTTGTCCATCGCCGATGAGTTGTATTCGATCGGCAGCGCGGCGAGTGCGGAGAGGACGACTTTCTCGTTGTTCAAGGCGACGTTGCTGCCGGGGTCCATCTGCGGCAGCCCGCTATCGGTCGATGTCATGCCCGCAGTGAGATCGATCTCGTCGCCGATCCCCGACGTCGTGAGAGTTTTTCCCATCGTCTTCGCCACCCAATCGCTCGACGCGCCGAGTGTCTCGAGATCAGTCGTGCTCAACGTTCCCGCGAGGAGGCAGTACGGGCCGTAGTGATTGGGGTGGTTCTTAATGATCGGACACACGCCCCCGCCATAGTCCGGTACGGACGAAGGTGTGGTCGACGATGCGGCAGTCGTTGCGCTCGCGTCGGTCACGTTCGCCGTCGGCGCTGAGCCGTAGTTCGGTGGGTGTGGCACGCCGGGCGGGATGTAAGAGATCGATCCGTTCGGTCCACCGGTTGGATCGGTGCAAAGGTCGTTCCACGCGCCGTAGAAGTGACCCTCGTAATTGAGGATCTCGAGCGCGGCCGCGTTCTGCGTGGCCTTGCTCGCTTCGCCTGGCGTACCCGGCAACCCAAGGCTTGCCCATGTCGAAGGAAGAAAACCGTAGGCGCCGGACTCGTCCGTGTAATTATCTCCCGACTCGGCCTGACGGATGCAGTCCCAGTCGGCGGTGTCGGTTGTCGTCCAGTCCGGCAAGTTCGGAGCTAGGACGGTGGACACCGTTCCGTTGCGACCGACTGATGGGTCGAAGCCACTGTCCGCCGAAGGGCTTGGGGCAGAACCCTGCGAGCTCGAGCCGGCGCCACCTGATGTGAGCGAACCCGGCAAGAAGCTCAACGTGGCGGGACAGAGCGAATGAGCGGGTGATCCGGCCGGGCACGCGCCCACCTGCTGGGCGACGGTGGCACCCACGCCGGTCTCGTAGTAGATCGTCGCCTCGAGGATGGTCCAAGGCGTCGGTGAGTACATGGACGCGTTCTGCACCGTCTCGAGCGCACTCGACGTCACGCCGGTGCTCGTCGATACGGCTTGGGACGCTCCGGCAACACTGTCGGAGAACGTGCTGCCGAGCACCGACGAGATGAGAATGATCCACGCGAAGAGGATGAGCCACGGCCCCGCAAGTCCTAGGGCAGCAAAGATGATGAGCGTTCGCGCCTTTGTCTGTGAGACGAGTGCCTGAGCGGCGCCCGCAACTGCGCCGGTTAGCTGTCCGCCGGCCGCTAGTCCGGCCGCATTCTTGCCCTGAGCTCCTTTGACCGCGCCGCTGACGAGACCCTTGGCCTTTTGACCCTTCGACAGGTCGGCGTTGTTCCCAACGGGGATCTTGCCCATCAGTCCGCTCGCGCTCGACTTCTCTCCGGGCTTACCTGGCTTGCTGGCAGCGTCCTTCGTCGGCTCTGCGGACGGGTTTCTAGATGGTTTTGTGGTCGGCTTCTTCTTGAGCGAGGGGATTGGCGGCTTTGCCGGATCGGGCGTGGTCATCTGTAGAAGACCATGCGGCGATTTCCCGTCGCCGTCGGCTAAATAGGGAGAGACGAAGAGGTGGTTTATGAGAACTGACTACGAGAAGAAGTCCATCGAATTCCTCGGAGCGGCAGCCGCGAGGCAGACTGACATCAACGACAAACAACCGCAAATAGGCAATACGCCTCTAGCCGAACTCAGAGATATGAACCTCGCGTTCGCTCAGGTCTACGCAACGTTGGCAACGATCCCGAAGGAAAGGCGCGACGAGACGCTCACGAACGAGCCTCCGGCACCTTGACTGCCTGAATGAACGGCGGGATGCGGCCCATGATGTGCTCGCCCGATGCGCCGAGGCCGACGATGCAGGCGACGATCGGAACGCGACCCTTGACGATCGGCCAGGGAGTGAAGCCATCGGTGATGACGACAATCGCGCTCGGGGCGGGGCGAAGGGCCGTCGCGGCTTCGATTCCGACGCACATGTCGGTGCCGCCACGTCCGGCGATCTCTTCGAGGTCGCTTGCCTTGCGGTACTTGCGAGTGGCAGCGAGTTCGGCGTCCACGTCGAAGACGATCAAGTTGTTGTCGCGCACGCCGAGTTGCTTGGCGATGCCTTCCACTTCGTTCGTGACCGAAGAGAGGTCGTCGGGAGTCATCGAGCCGGACGTGTCGCGCACGACGACGACGCGGGGGATCGGAGATTCGATGCCAGGTTGGATGAGTTTGCCGTTGCCAAAGGCGCGGGTCGACTGACGACGACTGCGGCGTGAGTACGTCGTGTCGAAGTCGCCGAGGCGCGATGCGGCTGCGCGACGGATGGCTGACGAGAGCACTTGACGCCAGCCAATCTCGGAAGGCTTCAACACCTGCTCAGCACGCTCCACGAGTCCGCGTGGTGTCTTGCCGGGGTGCTTGGCGGCGTACTCCTGAATCTCGGCGGCGGTCGCGATGTCGGTGACGGCTCGCTCGGCATCGTTGGCGGCGGGGGCCATGCCGTTTGCGTCATCTTCCTGATCGAGTTCACACGGCGCTTTCGTGCCGCCCGAGACAGAGCCGCAACCGGACCATCCACTACCCGAGTCCGAGTCAGACTGCTCATCGCCGGAGCCTCCGCCAGTGTCACCGTTTGGCGAGTCGCTGGACTGTCCGCTCTCCTTCAAGAAGTCGAAATAGAACTCAGCGGTCATGTAGTACGGCGCACCAAGGATGGCGGGTGTGATTGCTCCGAACGCTTCGAGGGCTGTGCAGCCAGCGTCGATCAGATCGTCGTTGTTCGCGGCATCACAGTTGTGAACGAGATAACTCTGCGAGATATACGTGTGACTGGGGGTCGAAAGGTTGTAAACCTTACCGTTGAATGGAGTTCTCGAAATGCTTTTGATCGGGTACCAGACGCCGTGTTCGTCTGTCTTCCATCGACACTGAGAAGAACGTATCGTCCTGCCATTCATTGTCCGCGAACCGACTCGCGGCGGTTCTGGACTCCAGGTTGTTTTGAAAAGCCAGCCGTCAGGCATCCGCGTGCCGTTGATGCTTCGTTCGCGCTGTGCCTGAATTGTTGTGGCGCATCCAACGCCGCTTTGCGCGAGAAGTAATACAACGTCGTGCATCAGCGCCTTCGACGAGGTGCTTACGTCGTATGTTCGTATATCACCGTTCGAACCGCGGTGGTGGGTGTATCCGTCACCCTCATTTAGCCCCTCGAGGAATGCCAAGCGAATCTGCTCGTCGTCGTGGCGGAGAATTACATCGGGAATGTGCTTATTCTTTGCCCCGTCTCCGCAGTGCTCTTTGAGCCAGCGCCCGAAGACCGTCGCGCCGAGTGTGACGGCGCAAGTGTGCTTGTCCGTCTTGTATGAACGAGACGCGCTCCAACCGATCTTGGTGGCGATCTTCTCGACTCGCTCAATAATCTCATCTTCATACGATGCGAGAGAGAATCTGACATTGGGGCTCGAATCTCCTTCGGCGACGTAGAGTCCGATGAGCCACGCCGTGTCAGCGTCAAGCGGTATTGACTTGACCATTCGGCTTGGAAGTTGCGGTTTTCCGCTTGTCGAAGTTCGGCGGGTGAACGTTTCGGCGTGCCCGGTTAAATCAATGGTCGCATCAGTCCTCTTTTTTGTGATTTTTGGAACGCAGATGTAATGACTGTCGGTGAGTTCGCTCGCCGGCACCCATTCAGGTGCGTTAAGGACGATTGGATGTAGGCCCTTCTTGTGCCTTCTCGACTTCGCGAAGAAAGGGTGTTCTGGCGTTGCCGACAACTCACCAGCGGCGGAACGAACAACAATGAGGTCTCCTTCGAAGTTGTTGATGATCGTCGCGACGCTTTCGATTGGTGTATTCCCTGGCAGCAAGGTGCCCGCGGGGAAACAGGCGGCGTTATAGTTGTCACGCTCGTTGGGCTTGACGCCGTGTTCGTCGGCCCGCTCCGCGTCGTGAGCGAACAGGTGGCAGCACTCGTGCAACAGCGCCTCCGCACACATGCGAGGACCCCACTCGACGACTTCGTCGAAGTCGATGTAGAGGCGAAACCAAGGGTCGCACGCGAAGGTGTTGAGTCCAGGCGCGTTGACCGGGCGAAGGTTGAGCAGGATGCTCGCCATGTACGGCATGATCTCGAGCGCTTCGGCCCGCCACGCGATGAGGTTGGCTTGCTGCTCCGAAGTGAGCTTCAGGATTTTGGAGATCTGCGGCATACCCACTACGTACCCCGAACTCAGAGAACCTGTCCCGCGCGCTTTGGTGGTGTAGTTTCGCGCCCATGTGGGTGTTCCTAGCCGCGGTCAGCGGGGCGATCGTTGGTGGCGTGCTCGCGATCGTTGGTGGGTACCTCGCCAATCGAGTTCTCGCGAAGTCGCAAGATCGACGTTGGCTTGCCGAAGAGAGGCTCCGGCAGCGGACACGAACCGCCGAACGACTCCGCAAGTTGTACGCGCCCCTCGTGCAGTCCACGGTGACGTTTCAGGCGGTCGCAGCGGAGAAGAGCTTTGTGTTTGTGAGGGACGGGACTGCTGAGAATCGTGACGCTCGCCACGTTCGAGAACTCAACGCTGCGCTCGAGATCATGACAGCGGTCGGAGGGGAACTGCTCGTCGATAAGGATGCTAAGCCGATTAGGGAGCTCTACAACAGCTTTCGCCTTTCCTTCAACTCCTATCTCGCGGCGTGGGAGTCCCCAGCAGGCACACAGCGCGCATCAGACATCCAAACGCTTGGGCAAGAACTCTCCAAGCTCGCACTCGACGTCCAGGAGTTCGCGGAGCGGCAACTCGATGAATTGAGCGCTCCGCCGACACAGAAGGACTTGAATTAGAAACCGTCGTCAGCGAGCGCGGGGCGCGGACTTGATTTAGCGGTGCTGTCGATTCTACGAAGCAGTGCGCAGGCCAAGGCGATGACACACCGTTACACCATTGTTGATTGCTCGAATCATCGCTTCATTATTCTGTGCGAGCGCGGCCTTGTCGAAGGCGCGAACGACAGATTCGAGGGACTTGTTCCCGGTCCTCTTGAGAGCAGTCAGAGTTGACTTCTGAATGGCTATTGCCTCAAACGCGCCAGGACCAGGTTCCGGGGTGAAATTTATGAGCTTGCACGCAGCTTTTTCAAGTTGAAGTTGGTTCTTCGTCGTTGACTGCGCCCACGCGACGGAGCTGCACGTCGCCAGCAACAAACCACTCATTGTGATGCACGTAAGTGCGCGTTCACCGCGCTTCCGATGGCGAGGCTTACTCATCAGCCGAAATCTACGTACGTGTACGAGTGAGTGCTAGTAACGGTCTTCCATAATTACGCTAAGTAACGAGTTCCGCAACCAATTTCTTGATGAGCCGGGCGATCCGTTGTCGTTGAGCGAATTGGATTAGAACCCGTCGTCGAAGTCGTCGTGAGTTTGGAGCGGACCGACAAGTGCCTCGCGTACGCGGCGGTTCGTCTTGTTGATCTTCTCGTTGCCTTTGGTTGCATCGATCCACGAGTCGTCGTGAATCCACGACAGGTGAGCGGTGTGGCGCGACACCATGACGCAGAGGCGACCTACAGACTGATTGTGTTCCGACTCTCCGTTGGAGCCGTACATCGGGTCGAGCGCAACGACGACCGGCCACTCGCCACCCTGTAGGCGGTCAGCGGTGCCGATCGCGAAGTCATGGCCGAGACTGCGTGACATGCCGGTCAAGATCGAGACTTGGCTGTTGCGCGAGACGACGAGCGCGATGTCGCTGTCCGATATCTCGCGGACTTCCTCACCTTGCATCACGGAGCCGCCGACGAATTCTGCGGCGCGGCGCACCATCGTTGCGAGGCACTCAAGGTTGTCAACTTCGTCGGAGTGATCGACTTCGATCGAGAACACTTCATCGGTGATTTCACCGTCGCGGGTCACTGCCTCTCGTGAGGGCCGACCGGACTCGACGGAGAACTTGTAGATCGGGGCAACGATGCTCGCCGAGACGGATCCGAGGCGGTACGTCACGCCAAGTGAAAAGCGCTCGACGTCATCTGCGCCAACGGTGACGAGTGGCGCGGGAAGGTGCGGGGCATCCTTCTGACCACTCCAGATGGAAGTGTCCACGGTAACGACGGGACCGATCTGGCCAGGGTCGCCGACCATGAGCGTCTGAGGAATGTCGCCCCTCGCTTGAGAGGCGAGCGCGTGCGTGGCCTGGTACGCCTCGTCGATGATGATGAGGTCGAACGTGGACTTGTCGATGAACTTCGCCTTGGCGAGCGTCGTGATCGTCACGCGCGGCACGTTGGCGAGTTGCTTCTCCGCGTTATAGCCCTCCGGCAGGTCGGCCTGATCGACGTCCTTGATGACGATGTTGATCTTCTCGACGGGGTACTCCTTTGCGAGGCGACGTGCGAAGGAGAGCGCTTGAGCCCTGGTGGGCATGGCGGCGAGGATGTTCATGTCGGCGCGAGTGGCGAGGTTAGACACCACGTTGGCGACGAGGGTCGTGTTGTGGGTAACCATCAACCCTTCGCCGCACAGGAATAGGTGGTTTGGTGAGTCCACTTGGATGCACTGCGTCGGCACAGACGCGACGGGCGTGATTGAGAGATAGCGATTGGATGTCCTGGCGCCATTGCAAGTCAATTGAGCCTTGCGCGGAAGTCGGGCCGCTCCTTCAAGATAAAACGTCACTCGATATCTCGGTCCGCAGTCTCGACCGTTCAACGACGCTCGACCCGCCGAAAGCGAGGCTTTGACTCCGAGACTGCGCGCTAGGAACTGGACACCTTCAGCGAGGTTCAGTATCGTCGAAGTGAACTCGATCATTCCATGCCTGGTTCCGGCAACATAACCATCTGTGTCGATGAGTCCCTGGAGAAGCGCGAGTCGTTGTTCCGTCGACCCGCGAAGATACGCGTCGGGTATGTGCTTGTTCTTCAGAAGTCCCTCCGTTCGTAATTGCTTCTGGAGACCTAGGACGCCGATCGTTATTGGATCTTTGCGTTCGGTCGTCACGTAACCGGCCTCTTCAATGAACTGGCGCATCCACTTCTGGTCTTCCGTTGAAGACGTGATCGATCCGCTCCCCGAGGTTCCGTCTCCAAGCCACGCCCCCAGCACGTAGGGGTCGATCGGAAGTTCTGCGGTCGGCAGATCTAAGGGCTTCGCAAGGCTTAGCCGTGGTCGTTTGCTTCGCGATGTCGCCAAGCAGAGAGTGGTGTGATTATGGACGCCTCCGCCAATTCCTCTTAGCTTCGGTCCCGTCTTACCTGGGTAATGAGGCATTGCTTTCTTTGCCACGCGCTTCGGATTGTCCAGCATTACGGGCCAAAGATGCTTCGCGTCAGCAACGACGCTAGCACCATCGTCGGTGACGACTTCAAAGCAATCATGCCCGTAGAAAACTTCCGACTTGAACGTGACGGTGCACGGGTTGCCTTGGTCGTCAATGAGTGTGTCACCTACCCGAACGTCGCCCATGGTTGTCCAACCCGATGGCGTTGGAAGGGGAGTATCGAGTGCGAGCGCTTTGCCGGCCCCTGGCGAGCTGTCGACGATGGTGAGTTCGCCGCCGCGCCAGACGCGGGCGAGCACCTTGGCCGTGACCGAGCCGGGCTTCAGTGGTTGAGGGCGGGGGCCTTCCACTGCGGCGACCGGGCTGGGGGCTTGGCTGGTCGCCGAAGTGGAAGGGGAGTGTTGGGCTTCTTGGGGCTTGGGGCCGAAGCCTGGACGTAGTTTTGCGTTCACGCCCAGTACATACCCCGAGCAGAGATTTATTGTCCCCGCGATTTAGCGGCCAGCTAGTATTCACATCAAGTGCGGCGAGGGATCGGGCGTTATCATCGCCGTGGGTTGCGGTCTCCTCGTTCAGGTTGACCCGTTAGATGAAACCTCAACATGTAACCGGGCTCACATAACTGAGCGAGCGCGGCGCCTATCAAACGAATTGTTAGTGGTTGGCTGCTCCTAATACCTTCCCACGGTGGCGCGGGAACGAGACGTTGCTCGCGTTCATCTGGATGACTCGAAACGAGGACGCATGATCACGCTGTTTGAACAAGAAATTCTTTCCCAGGGAAGCGTCCTTCGCGAACGTGCTACCCAGGGTCGCCAACAAGCCGAACAGGCGGCGAGCCTATGGCGGGGCAAGATAACGCACGCGGTTGTGGCCGCTCGAGGATCCTCGGATAACGCTGCACTCTTCTTCCAGTACCTGGCCGGTACCGAACTCGGTCTACTCGTCGCGCTGGCGACGCCGTCGCTCTTTCGCCCGCCGTGCGCGTTGCGTCTCGATGGGGCCGGGGTGCTCGCCATTTCGCAGTCTGGGCAGTCACCGGACATCGTTCAGGTATTGCGACATGCGAGCTCCGTGGAGCGTCCGCGAATTGCCCTCACGAACGATGCAGATTCTCCGTTGGCGCACGAGGCACAGGCAGTCATCGAGCTCCACGCGGGAGTCGAGCAGGCCGTCGCAGCCACGAAGACATTTTCTGCAACTTGGCAGGCTCTGGCCCAGCTCGTGGCTGCATTGAAGGAAGGATCGCTCGACGGACTCAGCGAGCTTCCGGATCTGCTTGACGTGGTGGCATCGTGGGCGCTTGGACTGCAGACACCTGAGCAGTTGGTCACGCTGAGTCAGGGTCTGACGGTGGTGGGTCGTGGCGTGGGCTCGGCTGCAGCGTCGGAGATCTCACTCAAGATTCGCGAAGTCGCCGGAGTGCGGAGCGAGTCCTACGCCGCTCCGGACATCTTGCATGGTCCGATCGGCGCCGAAGGACGAGGCGCCGCACTGCTCCTCGTTCTTACTGAGGAGGTCACCGATGACGACGCGGTGAATCTTCTTCAGCGTGCGAAGGACTCGGGTATGGCGACCCTGCTACTACGTTCGGCCTCGCGGCGGTCGCTGAACGCGGACGATGAAATCGTGGTTCCTGTCTCAACATCGAACTGGGCATTTGGGCTCGCGACGGTCATTGTCGGACAGGTAATTGCGCTGCGACTGGGAGAGTTCCACCATCGTCCGATTGACCAACCGCCGGGTCTGCTTAAGGTTACGCGGACCTCGTAGCACGGTAGTTTCCTTGAAATTTCAAGGAAATGTAGCTTGACGGACATAGGTTAGGTCGTTATGATGACTTGTGAATTGCGGTCAAATCCCATCGACGATGGGGAGAGGAGAAACCATGGAGAATCGATGTCACAGGTTTGCGCGAACGCGTCTCATGGCGGCAGGTGCGGTTGGACTTGCCTCGATGGGTCTGTTTGGCGCAGCCGCAGTCAGCGGCAGCGCGTCTGCCTCTGCTAGTCCCGTAACAATTTCATATCTAATGCAGGGTTCACCTTCGGAAGTTGCCCTATACCAAAAGTACGCGGCAAATTTCCATACGCTGAATCCAAACATCACGGTGCAAATCCGCGTCGTTCCGTTCGCGGATGAACTCAGCACGATTCGTACCGAAGCGAGTTCATCATCGGGGCCGACGATGGCGGATATTTACGATCTCTGGCTGGCACAACTGGTTCAGGGCGGTATCGCCGCTGCCGCGCCGTCATCGGTTGTAAGTGACGTCAAGACTCATTGGAGTACATCGCAGGCGACCGGCGTTACCAACGAAAGCAAAATTCGGGGTTACCCGAACGAAGTGGACCTCTACGCGCTGAACTACAACAAGGCGTTGTTCAAGAAAGCCGGTATTAAGAGTCCGCCGACGACGTGGGCGCAACTGGTCACGGACGCGAAAAAGTTGACGTTCGGTCCGGGAACGCAAGGCTTTGGCGTGATCACTGATTGGGACTCAGGTGTAGTGCACCCGTGGCTTTCCCTCGTCGATTCCGATGGTGGGACGCTCCTTAAAGGAACCAAGCCGGATCTGCAGAGCAAGGCGGCACTGGCGGCAACCACGCTGTACCAGACCTTGGTGAAGGACGGCTCGACCGTGGCTTCGATGAGTACAGCCAACGCCAGCACAACTGGGCCATACCTGAATAACTTCACCAGTGGCAAGACGGCAATGATCATCATGGCCAACTGGTGGGAGAGTGACCTGAAGGCCGCAATGGGTTCGTCCTTCTCCAACGTTGCCACGGCGCCAATCCCCGTCGGACCGAACGGGACGAAGTCGTCCAGTGTCTCCTATGGATGGATGTCGATTGTGAACGCGCACGCCACCTCCGCCCAACAGAAAGCGGCGTGGAAGTTCCTCACGTGGCTCGACGACCCGGTAAGCGGTCAGAACGGGAAGACCGCCATGGGGACCATCCTCATGTCGCTCGGAATCATTCCGAGTCGCACGAGTGACGTCACGGCGTTCAGCAGCCAGTTGGATACGCCATTTCTCAAGACCTACGTCGATGAACTGCCCAATGCGACACCGTTCCCGAATGTGGTGGCCGGTGTGCAACTCACTGACGCGATCCAAACGGACCTCGAAGCGGTAGTATTCGGGACATCAACGCCTGCCGCCGCGCTGGCAGCCGCGCAAAGTTCGGCGCAGTCGATACTGCAGTCTGGCAGTTGAGGACCTCAGAACCATTAGTTTTCAGCTGAGGATGGACAAATGAGCACCGTGATCGGCCGCCAGCCTACGGATGTGCCGCGTTCGCTTGACAACACGGTACCCGCGCAGGGCCACCCGTCCGCCGCTCGCTCTTCGGAGCGGCGGTGGGCGGTGGCCATGCTGTCGCCAGCGATGCTGGTCATGGGAATTTTCGTCCTTGTCCCGATACTGATGACCATCTGGATCAGCCTTCACCAGTGGACGATGCTGACGCCGCTCACATCCATGAAGTGGGTGGGGCTGAGCAACTACCGCGGACTCGCGTCGGACAGCGAATTCATCGGCGCAGTGAAGAACACCATTATCTACGTGGCCCTGGTCGTGTGCATCGCCGTGCCGCTGGCATTCGTCTTCGGGTTACTTCTTTATTTTCCCAAGATTGCCGGAAAGGGATTCGTCCGCACCCTGTTGTTCGCCACGTACGTCATTCCGAGCGTGGCCGTAGCGCTCGTATGGGGCAATCTCTACACGCCCCAGTACGGCGCATTCTCGAGGATCTTCCAGTTGGTCGGTCTGCACTCGAATTTCCTGAGTTCGTCCTCGTCAGCGTTGTTTTCGCTCGTCATTATGCAGGTGTGGCAGATGCTGGGTTACTACACCGTCCTCGTGATAGCCGGCTTGACGCAGATCCCGGGCCAGCTGTACGAGGTTGCCCGTGTTGATGGAGTGGGCGTGCTGCGCCAAGCATTCCAGATCACACTGCCGCTCATGAAGAGAACCATGATCTTGATCATGGTTCTCGCCGTCGTCAATGCCATCCAGATCTTTGACCCGGTCTACCTACTCACCCAGGGAGGACCGATCAACACGACCAACGTCATCTCATTCGAGATTGATCGTGAAGCGTTCTCGTATGGCCTCGCCGGCCAAGCCAGTGCCATGGCCGTTTCGCTCCTCATCGTGCTCGTGGCCACCGGTGGCATCGGCGTTGTCGCGACGAAGGTGCGCTCACGTATGCGGGTGGCGCGATGACTACGGTGCTCGATCGCCAACCCGTCGGGACGATGTCGTCGCAGCCTTCAGTCCTGCGACGGCGATTCGGGGAGGTCACCGCGTCGGTGACGTTGCGCGTCACATTTGGCGTCATGATCCTGATCCCTCTTTTCCCGATCTACTGGATGATCATTTCGGCGCTCAAGGGACCGCAGGAACTGCTGAGGTTGCCTCCGACGTTTTATCCGGCGCACGTGATGTTCTCGGCCTTTTCGACCGCGTTCACCGCGACACCGTTTGTCGACGGCATCCTGAGCAGCTTTCTCATCGCGGGCACGGCGACGGCGTCGGTCATCGTGACGAGCGTGCTCGCCGGGTACGTGTTCGCGAAGTATCGGTTCCGCGGCCGCGACACGCTGTTCGGCGTGGTCATCTCGACGATGTTCGTACCGACAATCGTGCTCCTCGTCCCGCTCTACTGGATCGTGACGTCGATGGGACTTTCGGATTCCTACCTGGGTGTCATCCTTCCCTGGTTGGCGAACGCCTTCGGGATCTTCATGATGCGCCAGTTCATAGCCGATGTGCCCGACGAGTTGATTGAGGCCGCGCGGTTGGATGGATCCAGCGAACTTCGGATTCTGGTCCAGATCGTCACGCCGCTTCTCAAGCCGGCGATAATGACCCTCGCGGTCTTCGCCTTCGTGTTTTACTGGAATAATTTCCTATGGCCGCTAACCATTCTCCAAAGCGCCAGCAAGTTCCCGGTTGTTCTGCAACTCAATAATCTCATGTCATACAGCTCGGGCGTGCAGTACGAGAACGTCGTGATGGCGGGTGCTCTCGTCGCCAGCGCGCCGACGCTGATCATCTTTTTCTTAACCCAGCGTGTCTTCGTGCAGGGCATCTCACGTGCAGGAGTGGTGGGCTGATGGCTGCGTCGGGAGCGTACGTGGGAATCGACGTCGGAGGATCATCGGTAAGGATGATCCTCCAGGATGGAGAGGGGTCTCGTAGCGACGTCGTCAGGGAGCCAGTGCCGGACACGTATGGTGAGTTTCTGGCAACGATCGATCGAATGGTCGGCGATCTTGGTGTCGGGACCTTAACGGCTGTTGGGTGCGGCGTGCCCGGCTCTTCCGATTCAGGCAAGCCCGTGTTCATCCCGGCGCTCCCTTGGCTCGACGGACAGTCGCTGCAGCAGGATCTCGAAGCGCGGCTGGCGGCCGACGTGATCGTCGGGGTCGATGGGCACTTCACCTTGCTGGCCGAAGCCATCGAAGGCGCAGCGCAGGGCCACCGATCGAGCGTGCTGGTTGCGGTGGGCACCGGGATCGGCGGGGCCATTATGCTTGATGGACGAATCTGGCCCGGCTACAGGGGGACCGCTGGCTCGTGGGGCTGGCTGCCGGTTCGCGACGCCTTGGGCGACGGTGTTCACGGCGCATTCGAACGAATGGCGTCGGGCACCGCGCTGTCGGGGCGAGCCGCTGACTTCGGGCCCCCAATGACGGCCACGGAGCTGGTCGAAGCTGCTCGGTCTGGACAGGCCCGCGCGCAGCAAGTCGTGACCGACTTCGCACGGGTCTTGGGCGACGGCTTGGCGGCGATCGCCAGCGTCGTCGATCCCGAGATCGTCATCATCGGAGGCGGCCTCAGCACCGCCGTGGACGTGCTGCGCAGTGGCATCGAAGAGTCCCTGTGCCGCTGGGCGTCGCCGGCGACAAGAGCCGTGCGCGTGGAGCCGGCCAAGCTCGGACCCTCCGCCGGCGTCGTCGGTGCCCTGCTTGCTTCGCAATCAAAGGAGTACCTATGGCGGTGACGAAGAAGCCAGCACTGTTGGCGGCCACCAGGCTCGATCGGGCTTCCGGCGTGCCACTCTACCTGCAGATTGATCGCCGTATCGGAGAGAGAATCGAGGCGGGGGAGTGGCAGGCCGGCGACCGAATTCCCAACGAGAGCGAGCTCTGTGAGACCTACGGCGTTAGTCGCGTCACGATGCGCGAAGCGATCACCCGTCTCGTGCAGCGTGGACTACTGACGCGTGAACAAGGTCGAGGGACCTTTGTCCGTGATCTGAGCCTGATCGCAGGATCTCGGGGCGTGACGTCCTTTACTTCCGAACTGGGCGCGCTGGGATTGACAGCCGGCGCCCAAGTGCTGGCGCAGCATGTTCTTTCAGCCGGTGAGGCCGATGTTGCAACGTCCCTGCACTTGGATGATGAAGCCAAGGTGCTGAAGCTTCGTCGACTACGAACCGGCAACGGCGTGCCGGTGGGCATTCAGACGAGCATCCTGCCGCTGCAGCGCTTTCCCGGCATCGAGAAGATCGATTTCGAAGACCATTCGCTCTACGCGACGCTGGAAGAGACGTACGGCGTCGTGGCCCACGAGGCCTACGAGACGTTCACGGTGGGCGGGGCACTTGCGGACGATGCTCGCGAGCTGCACGTCGAGGTGGGCGACCACGTCGTCAACGTCGAGAGGATTTCGCACGACACCGCGGGCCCGTTTGAGCACGTGCGAAGCGTCATGCGCGGCGACCGGTACCAGATCCGCCTCGTGCTTCGCCGTAATTAAGTCGCAGTAACACTCAGAGAAAGAAGGAAATGATGGCAGGAGAGACTACTTACACGCAAGAAGTCGTCGGTCTGTTGGAGCGTCTCACCCAGACTCAGGGTGAGGTGCTTGATCGGGTAGCCAGCGAATGCGCTGACACGATCGCCCGGCGCGGGATGATCCACCTGTTCGGAAGTGGGCACTCGGTGATTCCCACCCTCGATGCATTCCCCCGCTATGGAAGCTTCGTCGGGCTGCACCCCTTGACCGATCCCCGACTCATGTGGCACAACGTTCTGGCGCCCGGTGGTGTGCGCGAGCTCCTTTGGCTGGAGCGGACTGAGCAGTACGTCCAGCACTTCCTCGATCACGAGCCATTGAACGCCGGTGACGTACTGGTCGTCTACTCCCACAGCGGGCGCAACGCGGCCGGCATCGATGCCGCCATCTACGCGAACGAGCGGGGCCTGACCACAGTTGCCGTTACGTCTCTGGCGAATCGTGAGCGGCCGGTGGACCATTCGAGCGGACTCCACCTGTCCCAGGCGTGCACGCACGTTATTGATACGGGCGTGCCGGTCGAGGACGCGGTACTGTCCGTCGAGGGATGGGATCGTCCCGTGGGCGGAGCTTCGACGGTGGTCGCCTCCGTCGTAAGCCATGAGATCATTACTCGCACGGCGAGGGCGTTGGCGGCGAGAAACCTGACGGTGCCTACCTTCGTGTCGCCGACCGTTCCCGGGGCATCTCTCTCGTCAAACGACGAGGTATTCGCCGCGCACCGCGTCCTTCTGCACGAAGCTGAGGGCAAGGCGATCGCGTGACTCAAGGAGCAGGGCACGAGGCGATCCGACTTCTCGGAGTTTCGCGTGCGTTCGATGGCAGCCACATGGTGCCCGGCGACGTTCTGATCGGCAACAGTCAGGTGCTCGAACTCGGTGTCGGAGAGGGGGTCGGTGACTTGATTGCCGCCCCGGGCTTCGTCGACCTTCAGCTGAATGGTTTCGGGGGGGTCGACCTGCAGACCGCATCCCCTGAATCACTCGACGCCATGAGGCAAGGGCTCGCCTTGACGGGGGTCACCTCGTTCCAGCCGACGCTGATTTCGGCGCCGGTCGAATCGCTCGTGAGGCGACTCGACGTGTTCGATTCCACGAGCAGGGCCACCCCGGGTTCGCGGATGCTCCCGGTTCATTTAGAGGGCCCGTTCCTCTCCAGGGAATTTCGCGGAGCGCACCGCGCGAAGTACCTCCAGCTGCCAAGCGCGTCAATGCTTGACAGATTGATGGAGCGAGGAAACGTGGGCTTCATAACGTTGGCGCCTGAACTTCCGGGCGCGCTGGAAGTGATCGGTCGCGCACGTGACCGAGGAGCGGTCGTCGCCATTGGTCACACGAATGCGACGGCCGAGGAAGCGATCGCCGGTTTTCGCGCCGGTGCGACGGTTCTCACTCACGCGTTCAATGCGCACCGCAGATTCGCTCCAAGAGACCCCGGGCCTATTGCGGCGGCGCTGGTGGCACGAGCATGGCTCACGGTCATCGCCGAGGGGATACACCTCGCGCCGCTCACCGTGCTGATGCTCGAGAGCGCCGGCGGTGGACGGCTCGTGACGATCTCCGACGCGATGGTTGCCGCCGGAATGGGCGACGGGTCCTTCCGCTACGGCGACTTGGATGTCGTCGTGCGCGAGGGCGTGGCCGAGTTGAGTGATGGACGTCTCGCCGGAAGCACCGCCACACTCGACGCCGAGCTGCGTTTCCTTGTCGAGATCGGGGTACCGGTGGAGTCGGCCCTCGCATCGGTGACGTCGCGTCCGGGCCGGGTCTTGGCGAGCCGCGAGCTTGGCAGATTGGTGAAGGGTGGGCCCGCTGACATCGTCATCCTTGACGCTCAGCTGCACCCCGTGAAGACCTTCGTCGCGGGCGAGGAGATCTGCGACGCAGAGAGGGCCGCACGATGAGTCACGCCAGTCCTGATCGGCTGTGCGGCAGCCGCGTTTCGTATTGGCAATTACGCCGAAGGACGGTACCGCCTGCCAAGAGTCATTGGGTGGATCGCAGGAGGAGCAGTAATGGCAGAGGTTAGATTCGACCACGTTAGCCATCTCTATCCTGGCTCCGCGAAGGCCGCTGTCCAGGATCTGGATCTCGTCGTTGAGGATGGCGAGTTTCTTGTTCTGGTCGGTCCATCGGGCTGCGGCAAGACGACCATTCTTCGCATGGTGGCCGGATTAGAGGAGGTGGATGAAGGTCGCATCCTGATCGGCAGCCGTGACGTGACCCGACTTGCGCCCAAGGATCGGGACATTGCCATGGTGTTCCAAAACTACGCGTTGTATCCGCACATGACCGTGCGCCGGAACATCGCGTACGCGCTTCGAGTCCATGGACTGCCGAAGGAAGAGGTCACGCGCCGCGTGGACGAGGCGAGCAGGATGCTCGGACTTGACGATTTGCTCGATCGCAAGCCTGACGCCTTGTCCGGAGGGCAGCGCCAGCGGGTCGCCATGGGTCGGGCGATTGTGCGAGAGCCGAAGGTGTTCTTGATGGATGAACCTTTGTCGAATCTGGATGCGCAGCTGCGTGTACAGACGCGAACCGAAATCGCTGATCTGCAGCATCGACTTGGCACGACGACGATTTTCGTGACCCACGACCAGGTCGAGGCAATGACCATGGGTGATCGGGTCGCCGTCCTCGAAGACGGTGTGTTGCAGCAGGTAGGGACTCCGAAAGAACTCTACTCTCGGCCGACCAATACCTTTGTCGCCAGCTTCATCGGTTCGCCGGCTATGAACCTTTTCGAAGTCCCCGTGACGGGCGATGGTCGCGTCGCTTTGGGCGGGTGGTCCTTCGATCTCACGGCCAGGATCTCTCGCGAGGACAGGGCTGATTTGGCGTCGGTCATCGTGGGCGTGAGGCCCGAGGACTGGCAACGCTGCGCGAGCGGGAGTGGATTGTCGTTCCGGGTCACTTTGGTCGAGGACTTGGGGGCTGAGACGTTTGTGCACGGCACTGCGGATGTAGGCTCGGATGTCTCGGCTCCTCTCATGTTTCGTCACTTTGGTGGCCCGGGACTCCTCAAGGGAGACGAAGTGAGCGTAGTGCCTGATCCCTTGAAGTTCCTGGTTTTCAATTCTCGAACCAAGCAACGACTCGAGTCGACGGTACCGGCCGTGTCGGTAGTCAACTGAAGAGGTTCTTCGGATGGCCGCTTTGAGCGCCAGGCCGCAGCGAGGACTAGGTGCTGATGCGGGCTCTTTCGGGCGCGTGGGTACCTGGCGAAACAGGCGTCTGGTTCGTCTCGTAGCGCGTGTCAGGCGCGGCGTAGACATTGCGGCACTTCGGTGATGATGTCGCAACGTCACTTCGGCGGGGTCGGGCCAAGGCCGACGAATACTGCTTACAGTAGGTCAACCGGCGGTGCAGGGAGGAGTTTGACCGCTTATTGCGTTAGGTCTGCGCTCTCGCAGCAGGCCAGGTAGTTCGCTCATTTCGCCGAAAGCGATCGCGCCAGCAGAGGTCAGAATATCTGAAGAGGTTACTGAGCCGGAGAAACCAAATACGGTCATTTTCGCCTCGGTCGCCGCAGTCACGCCGAAGAAACTGTCTTCAACGACGGCGCAATTCCTCGGATTTACGCCCATCGCTCGAGCCGCATGGAGGAATATGTCTGGAGCAGGTTTTCCTCTTGTGACGTCCTCAGCCGTGAAGATTCGATCCTCAAATTTTGAGATCAACTTAGTCTTAGTGAGTTTGTACTGAATTTCGGCACGCTTCGAACTTGATGCGACGCAGGTCATCGTCTCAATTACGTTCAGCACTTCCAATATTCCCTGGATTGGCTCCAATTCTCTTTCAAAAACATCTAGGTAGCGAGCTTCGAACAATTCGGCCCAGTCCACCGGATGACCGATTTGAGCTTCGATGTCTCTTTGCACTTCGGACGCGATTCGCCCAGAAAATCGAGAAGCGATCTCCGACTCAGAGAGTTGCCAACCCAGATCCGCGAGAATCAGGGCTACTGTACGAACAGTCAATCGTTCGCTGTTTACAAGAACACCGTCGCAGTCGAAGATGATTAATTCGAAAGCGTTCACCCACGAATCGTACTGTTTGAGTAGCGAGTGAATCCGAGAGTAGCGCAAAGCTGAAACGCGGTATTCGTAGATCATTAAAGCTTGTTCACTTTGCTTTTCGTATTCGGCCAGCCATTAGCGTTAGACACGATGATGACGTTCGAGCTTCGCTACGATCTTGAGGCGATCGTCGGTGTCGACGCGGTGAGCTTTTCGCCCCACCACAACCCTGACGATCTTCAGGACGAGTCGCTCCACGTTCGTCATGTCGAACCCCTGGCCGTGATGCGGCCTACGTCGACCGAACAGGTCGTGGAGATCGTGAAACTAGCGAACAAGTACTCGCTGCCGATCACGGCTCGCGGTTCCGGCACGGGGCTATCGGGAGCGGCGACGCCGGTTTCCGGAGGCATCGTCGTCAGCTTCGAGCGGATGAACCAAGTGGTGCGCCTTGACACTAATGATCACGTCGTGGTGGTCCAGCCCGGCATAACTCTGCGCGAACTCGGCGACGTTCTCGCGCCTACGGGCCTCCAGTACCCGGTGTATCCGGGCGAACTGTCGGGATCGATCGGCGGAAACGTCAACACCAACGCGGGCGGGATGCGTGCCGTGCGACACGGCGTGACGCGTCAGCACGTGCTTGGGCTCGAACTGGTGCTCGTCGACGGCGCCGTCGTGCGCACCGGTGGAGCGGTCGTGAAGTCGTCCTCGGGTTACGACCTGACACAATTGATCATCGGTTCTGAGGGCACGCTCGCCCTGGTCACCGAGGTGACGCTCAAGCTCTCGCCGGTCCTCGCTTACGCAGCGACCGTGCTCATACCCTTCGAATCATTGGACGCCATCACCCGGGTCGTCCCCGAAGTGGTGGCCTCGGGACTTCAGCCTTCGTTGCTCGAATACCTCGACGAGCGCACGATGTCGGCGGTCACCACGGCCGCTTCCCTCGAACTCGGCGTCGATCCGTCGGTGGCGGCACGGGCCGCCGCGTACCTCATCGTCGTACTCGAGACGCGCACCGCGGAGCAGTTGGAAAACGACGTTATTGATCTGGGCGAGCTGCTCGAGCGCGCCGGTGCGCTCGACGTGTACGTCCTGCCCGAGCACGCCGCGACTCGGCTCATCGAGGCCCGCGAGCGGATGTTCTGGGTGACCAAGGATGCCGGTGCGCGTGAGATCGTTGACATCGTCGTCCCGCGCTCGAGCGTGCCCGCCTTTCTGGAGGAGGTCGAGCGCATCGGCACACGCCACGCCACGACCGTAACCGGGTGCGGGCACGTCGGCGACGGCAACGTGCACCTTTCCATCTACCTCGAAGACGATGAGGAACGACGAGCCCTGCTGCGCGAACTCTTCGTCTTCGGGGTGGAACTGGGCGGGCAGATCTCGGGCGAACACGGCATCGGCCTCGACAAGCGCGAGGACTACTTGGCCCTTACCGACCCCGCGGTGCTCGACCTCGAGCGTCGGATCAAGCACGCTTTTGATCCTTCGGGACTTCTCAATCCATACCGGCTTTTCGATCCGCGAGAGCTGCCGAACTAGGAAAGTTGCTGCTGCTGTAACGATGGTGAGCAAGTGCTGTGAATTCGGCATCGAGGTGAAGCCCGTTGCTCAAACCTTCCACTTCGGTTCAGAATCTGTTTGCCGCCGACTAGCAACGACCACGTTCATCAATTCTCGTCTCGTCAGCTCTTGTCCCTGTGAGGGGACTACTACTAGTCCACGTCGTGCTCCTTCAGGGCGTGCCAGTACGCCGACTCGGTCGCGTACTCGAGAGTGCTGTTGCTGCGGATCGGTCCGTGGGTCGGACAGACAGCGCAGAACATCGAACTGCCATCGCCGGGTGGCTCGACGGCCATTGCGGAGCGTGTCCTCGCGAGTTCGCCGAGCTGCTGAATCGCCTTCACACCGCTCGATGCCGAAGCAAGCCTTTTCTCATCGCTCGTCGAGACTCCGGAACGGTCACGACGAGTCTGATGCGCCCGCACAGTGACGATGTGCCACGTGTCCTTCGTCTTACGCTTCGCCACGATTACCTCGACGTGAGGAGGTGCAAAGGGCTCGAGGTCGACCTCCTCTACAACGGCGGCGCGCTTCATCGCACACCCGATCCGGCGTAGGCCCACTCGTCGAGTATCGAGCGCATACGCGCGTGGAGCAACTCGATCGTTCCGTCGTTCCTAAGGATTGCGTCAAAGCGGTCGTAACGATCGAGCATGGTGTCGAGGTCGTTCGCGGGACGCACGCCGGGACGCTCAACGCGGACGAGGCGTCCGCCGCGGCGCTTGATGGTGTCGGCTTCGTTCGGACGTCGAACGTCGCTCACGGCGATCAGATTGTCGCTGGCAACATCGCCCAGCGCAGCAAAGACCCACACGTTCTGGTGGATGTAGTCACGGGCGGCAGCACCAATGTCCTTCAGCGCTTGGCGCACGTCGGGATCGAGTTTCGCGACGTCCCAACCGATTGCGTTGACGAGTTCGGCGATCGGCGGGTTGGTGGCTGTAATGAACGCGCGGAGCGCATCAGCGAAGGCGACGCGCCGGTAGCCGAATTCTGACACGAGGTAGTGAGCCAGCGTGTCCTTGCCACTCTGGGCGTACCCATTGAATCCGATGAGCTTAGGTAGGGGGAGTGAGTGATCGGACATTGGCTATTCGGCGACGAGCAGCTTCATGACGCCGATCCTGTCGAGGCTGCGCAGATACGTCAGCTCAGTCATCGGGTCGAGCCAGACGATGTTGCCCTCGGGCACCATGCGATCGGTGAAGGGCAGGTAGTCACTCGTCAGCAACACGAGGGGCACCTCGAGGCTCCACGTGAGGTCGACCACGAGGTTGCTTTCGTCGTCGCTGATGGAGACTCCCTCGAACGGCACGATCTTCTCCGCAAAGAGTGCGGTAAGCACCTCTTCGCTGACTGAGGTCGGGTCGAACCCGCACTCTTCGATGTGGGTTCTCACGATCTCACTCTGAAGCCCGGTCGCGTAACCAACGAGGTCGTCGTAGCGCCGAACGAGCGCCAGGTCGCTTCCTTGGTCGAAGAACTCGGTCTCGCCTCGCTCGTCGACGTGCTTGAGATCGGCGTAGCCGTCGAGGGTGGCCTCGATGATCTCGGTCACCGAGTCTGCGTAGTAGGTGGTGCCATCGAGCGCGACCGCGGCGTACTGCCACTTGCGGCCGCCGGGGTGCTCGGGAGGCGTGGCGTTTTCCGCCAATGCCTCCGCGGCGTTAACGGTGACGATCATTGCGATTGACTTCCTTCCTCCCGCCCTTTCGGACGGAGATGTTTGATGGTTGACTATGGCTCACGCCGCAGCTCCCACGAGTGGTTGACGCTTCACCGGGTCGCTGTGCTCTGTCACCATTGACGTCGCGCGCGATGTCCCTCCACGTCCAGTAACCGCGAGCCCCGCGGCCAGAATGTTCTTTGCTGCATTCTCGTCGGCATGTCCACGGTGTCCGCAGGACTGGCAAAGAAAGACCGCTTGGCTCTCGCGATTCTCCTTTGCTGTGTGTCCACAGACGGAACAACGACGTGAGGTATTTCGTGCTGGTACTGCGATGACTTCGACCGGGCTATCGGCTCTCGTCGCCTTGTCGGTGAGGCGGGTTCGAAAGGTGCCCCAGGCTTGGGACTGAATCGAGCGGTTGAGTCCGCTCTTCGCTTTGACTTGGGTGCCGGGCTGCTCGACGGTGCCCCTGGCCGAGCGCACCATGTTCTTGATCTTGAGGTTCTCGACGACAATGAAGTCGAAGTCGCGGACCATAACGGTCGTTGTCTTTTCGACCCAGTCTTTGCGACGGTTCTTCTCTCGCTCAGCGAGTACCGCTACCTGGTGCTTAGTTCGGTTACGACGATGCGAGCCCTCGACCTGACGAGCCATTCGACGTTGAAGATGACGCTTACGACGTGCTTCCTGGTCTGAAAGCAGGCTCGGCATTCGCAACATCTCACCGCCGGAAGTAGTGATGGTGTTGACGATCCCCATGTCAACGCCGACGACGGCCCCCGACGACTTGCGCTTCATTGACGGCGGCGGCGTGACGAAACTCACGTGCCACTGACCAGACCTAGAGAGTGTTACCCGTGCGGACTTGGCTGCCGTCACGTCGGACCAGGCTCGAGTAAGTCGGAAACGTACGTAGCCGACCTTGGGGATGTGTACCTCACCCCACTTGCGATTACTCCGCTTGAGTCTGAGTTCTCGCACGGCGAACCCTTCGTTGATTCCCGCTCGGCGCCAGGTAGGTCGTCCGAAGTGGCCGGGGTTCTTCCACCAGTTCTGGAAAGCGCGATCGAGGTCGCGTAGGGCAGCTTGTTGCACCCACGATGACCCTTGGCCGAGCCACGTCTCTTTGCGTGCCTCGACGAGTTCCTTTTGCTGCGTGACGCAACTGATTCGAGCGGACCTGTAACAAACTAGGAGGTTCCTTTGTTCCAGCCCCAGATTCCATACGTATCGTGCATCGGCGCAATGACGAGCCATCGTGGCAACCGACTCCTGGTCGGGATAGAGGCGCTCACGAATGCTCACAGAGTATCTATGTACCGGGGTCAAAATCAGTTGCATGTTTGCTTCCTTCGTTTAGAACTCGTCCGACTCGAGGCGCTTCCTCGCCGCCGATTCGCTCGTGCTGTTGAGGAGACGGCGTTGCTCGTTTGCCTTCTCGAATCCGTGAAGTTCCTCGCCGGTCGCGGGGTCGAGAGTGGGTGGCAATTTGCCCAAGTCGAACTCTCCTCCTCCGCCGCCGCCGTCCTCGAGTGACGGCGTGTACGCGGCGATCTCGGCCGAGGAGGGCCTCGGGAACTTCGTCGTCATGGCACCGAAGGAGTTGAGCCACCGCGCGTAGTGGTCGGGGGAGGCGTAGTACGTCTTCACGACGCCGGTCTCTTGACCCTCGAACTCGTAGACGCCTACACCTCGGCTCGCGTCCTTGTCGCTCGCAATGTTGAGCGGGATCTTCGGCACGGCGTCGGGGTCGTTGAGTGCCAGGCGGCGGTTGTTGTCGGTCGGCTTCGCGCCGAGGAGGAGCTTGGCCCCGAGGTTGGCTCGCAGTTCAGTCGGGATGCCCGTTGAGGTACTTGCGACCTGCGTTGCGCAGACGAGCGAGATGCCGGCGAAGCGGAGCTCGCGAGCGATCTTGCCGATGTTGTTGAGGATTGTTGCCTTGGTGAGGTTGCGCAGCGCGATCTCGGTGACCAGTGGATTGTCCTTTGCGACACCCTTCGGGATTGGCTCGGGCGAGATGAGGCTCGTCAGCTCGTCGACCACGAGGAGGATCGGACGGACCTTCTCGCTCGCGGGCAACTGCGTCCACTTCTGGACGTTGTGCGACTTGATGAGGTTCTTGCGCCGGACGCCCTCTTCGTAGGTCATCGCGATCACGCAGCACGCTGAAGTCAGGTCATCACCCCAGCCGGAGTTGCGAACGAAGGGTTGGAACTCGGCAAAGTCGACGCCGCCCTTCACACCGTCGACGATGGAGACTTCCCATCCGTTGGCCACGCTGCCGGCAAGGAGGGCCATGATCGTGAAGCCCTTGCCTGAGCCGGTGGTGCCGCTGGCGAGGAAGTGCGGGGTGGTTAAGAAGTCGGCCTGGAGTTCGTCTCCCTCATCGGCGCCTGGTGGCGCGAGCGTAACGCCGATCGGCACGCGGGCCCATTGGTCCGACTCGAGCACGAGCTTGCCGTTGCCGTGGTGCAGCGGGTGGTTCACGGTCAGAGGGAACGTGGGTGGGTCTGAAGGGATGATCGAGGCGCGCAGCGTCTGTGCGTTCGCCTCGACGTACCAGCCATCTTGGCCGACGACAGCGACAGCCACCTCCTCGAGCTTGTCGTCGTGCTTGGAGGGAACGTAGGTCCTCGGCAGGGCGAGGTCATATCCGCCATCTGGTCTCGGTTCGATGCCGACGTCCCACGGCTTCACGCCTAGAGCCACCGCGACAGCGTCACGGGCCCGGCGAGTCGCCGCGTCCATCGGTGCGAGCGTGGCTCGCTTCAGGAATGGATCGAATTTGACCATCGCGTACTCGGGGTACTCGTCTGCCATCTTGGCGGCGACCTTCTCGCCGTCACTCGGCTTGGTGTCCTTCGGCAGGCGGACCTCGCGCACGGCTGCCCGGCCGTTGCCGGCGGCCGAGACTGACGTGATCGCCACGTGGCGCGACGCCGACGCGATGTTCGCTACCGGGTCAATGAAGTCGATCTCGAAACCTTCGCCGTGCTTTTCGGCGATGAGTGCGGTGAGCGCCTTCAGGTGCGACTGAGGGTCAAAGCCGGCGGGCAGTTTGAAATTGACCTTCTCGGTTGCCACGGAGGTTCTATGTGCCGGGGATGAAATCAGTCGAGGTTTTGCTCGCTTGACACCTCCCTCACGGAAGGAGCGGCGCTCGATGCCTGGTCAAGGTTATCGTCGAGAAACAGCAGGCGCCTACTCGACTACGTTGTCGTCAAGCGTCGAGGTCGTTTGACCCTTCCCTCACGGAGGGGAGTTGCGCCCCCGTCCGCTCGAACTTGCCCATTTCCAGTCCTGGAAGCGGGGCGTCGCCCCACCAGTACGGATCGCAGAGCTCGAGCCCGGCAATCTCCGTTTGCGATTTAAACCTGTCATCGTAACGAAGTAGGACATCTGCCTTGTGCCTGATTGCGGTAGCGAGATGGATTGAATCTCCTGGCTTCAGGCCGTGTTCACGTGCAAGTTTGCGCGCTTCCAGAGCGAGGGTCAGATCAAGTTCCACCATTAGCAGACGCTCTGACATGAGTACCTTGTCGATTGCTGCTTCAGTTTCAGGAGAGATCGGCGCTTCCTCACCTTTGATCTTGATGACCTCGGCCACGAGGAACGTCGACGCGATCACGATGATCTGCTTCTTCTCCGCGGCATCCAGGATCTGCCTCACCGTTTCTGCGCGGTCCTCCTCGCCATTGATGGCCGCGATGTATACGGAACTATCCAAATACACCCGCATGTATTTGGCTGGAGGCATTAACTAATCTGCTCGAAGTAGTCGGGGAGCGACAAACCCCCTGTAAATTGCGGATCGATTCCGATGAGATTAGTGAGAGGAGTTGACGGCTCAAGGATGTGAAGTTCTCCATCCTCGATCCGTAGCGGCTGGCCCGACACGTTTCGCACGACCGTTCCACTTACGACCACGCGCTTAGTGAGCGCGTCCTTAATTACGTCTATCTGATCGACGGAGAACTGACACGACACAGGACGCCGCGATATGGGGTCGAGTATTTGGAACTTCTTGGTATCTCTCCGCGTAGATATGGTGTCCAGGGTTCCGGTAATCGATCCGTAAGACCGTCGTCGGGGCTGTTGCAGGCGACGTATGTTGTCTCGAACGTTGTCCGTAGCGCGCGCAGATACAGTCGGCCCTCCCGTTTGCTCAATGCTCGCCTCTAGAAATTCAATGCCTGGGGTGTCGAGCATTCGAACCATCGAAGACAGTTTGGCGAGCGAAGTGGTGGAGAAATATTCGGGCAACGCGCGACCCTCTTCGGCAGATTTCAGCCCATTTACGAACTCGGTGCCGACCACTAAGGACTCATCACTGAGGTCTTCCGGGGTGAGGACAGCCACGGCGCTTCCGATTTTGAGATCAGTGAGATACCACGTAACGATGCGCTGACTGCGGGAGTGCTGAAGGTCGGTCAAGATGCCGACCGTCTCTGAGAGGACCGCAGCGAATGCAGCCACGGGAACGCGATTTTGAGGAGCCTCAATTCTGAGGGTCAAATTCGTCACGGACGATGCCCCCTTCAGGATGAGTGCCGGTACACCAACCGCTTTTGCCTAACCTTACTCAACAACTCGGACACTCTATCGGCATCCTTGACGTGGAGAACATTTAGACCGATCCGAGTCCGGAGTCGACGGCCGCACACCGCCCAGTCGGGCCCGGACAGACCGGGCAGTCGTCAAAGTCGTAGAAATCTTGGGATCTCAAAAACAGTAGTCAACTTTGCACTACGCGAATGGATCTTCGATAACGGGCTTTGGCTTCTTCGCAGGAGGCGGGAAGGGATCGTCATCGTCGGCATCGTCTTCGACGAAATTCTCGTCGACTTGAACGGCCGCGGTTTCCATCTTGCCCACTGTTCCCCAGTCGAAGCTCCACGGTCCTGGTTCGTCGATCGGCCGGGCTTTGGTCTCTTCGCCGGCGGACACGGCGAGCAGATCGTCGAGCGAGATGGACACTTCGCCAAGGTCGATGACCTCTTCCGGCCCCTCGACGAGCCCGTACTGCTCGACCTCTCTGCGAGAGGAACGTCGTGACGTCGAGACGATCGTCGGGTGCGAGGGGAGAGATGCGCTTGGCGAGCTCTTCGCCGAGCACCGCGGCCGGCGCGTACCAGGCTTGGATCAAGACGCCGGTCTTCACCGACGACTCCCAGATGCCTCGGCCAGCGGGCACGACTTCACCAGGGTCAGGGGCCTGGTCGAACGCGCGTAGCGCGGACATGCGCTCACCGAGTGAGGTCTGGCCGAGGAGGAGGCGCGAGAGGTTGGCCTTCAAGTCGCCGCCACCGGGCACGTCCTTCGAGCGACTGCGGCCATGAGCTTCTGCGTGCCGAGTCCGAGCGAGACGCCGGCGCTGCGAGACTCGCGAGCCAGCTTTCCGGTGGAGTAGGCGATCGCGGTGCGGTCGTTCGAGATCCGGAGCTGCTGCTGGCGCTCGGCTTCGAGAACGGGGTCGTCGAACGCCTGGCGCGGCACTTTCTCTGAGGTGATCAGCGACGTGAACTCGTCAATGAACACAAAGATCGGCGCCGGGCGCACGTCGTCGGGCAGGTCAGCGATGCTCGCCGCGCCGTAGCGCGCGTTCAGATCCTTGCGCCGCTCGACCTCGGCATAGACGGCCTTCAAGGTGGCGGCCGCGTCGTGGATGTCGGTTGACATCGCGCGGGCGTATGGCTCGAGGAACTTGTAGTCCGCGGCTCCCTTCATCGGATCGATGACAAAGAGCTCGTAGCCCTTGATGGCGGCGCCGTAGAGGAGAGCTTGCGCGGTGACCGACTTACCGGAGCCGGACATGCCGATCACGGCTAGGTGGAAGTCGCGGCGCGGGATGAACTCCTCGGGCTCACCGTCGACGCCGGTGGCGAATGCCATGCCGTCAACGCGATCGGCGGCCTCGAAGTCGAAGGACACCATCTCGGGCAGCGGGTTCTTCACGCACGCTTGGATGGTGACGAAGGTCGGGCCGTTCTCCGAGTCGAGGACGCTGAGGTAGGCGTTGCCCGTTGCGGTGCGCAGTTTCGATGCGGCGATCTTGATGGCCGTCTTGTCGAGGCCGGGCGGCAGTTCGAACTCGAGCACTTGGACGTCTTCGTTGCTCGGAAGGTGACTGGTGTTGACGAGGGTTGGCACTGAGCCGACTGAGCCCACGACGTGACTGACGAGGAATGCCTGCTCCCAGTCGAGCGATGCGACGAGGTCGACGTCGGCGGACGTCTGGAGGTCGGCATAGTTGGGAACTTCGCCGAGGTAGAGGATGCAGCCGTCAGGCGCGTCGGTCACGCGCACCCACGGCGTCGCGAGGTTGTCGGCGATCTTGCCGGCGGCGGCTCGAACGTTGCCGGTCGTGACCCCGCCGTACAGACGGAGTTGGATCTCCCACGTATGGGCCTTAGCTGACGGCTTCGTCAAGCAGCGCACCGAGACGACTTCGGGGTGGGGGAGTTTCAGATTGGAGAACGCGTCGTTGACGATGCCGGCGAGAAGCCACTGGTCGGCGGGCGCCGAGGGAGCGATAGCGGTCGGTGTCGTCGGGACCTTGTCGAATGACCACATCACGTTGATGGCTTGCGGATGGCGATCGCCGTGACGGCCACCGTTGTTCGTGGCCGGGTAGCCGGTGAGAGCGACGAACGTCGTGCCGGTCGTGCGCCCGAGCCCCAGAGCTGACTTCAGCTTGCCCTCGACGCCCGGGTACTTGTAGTCCATCGGCTCGTTGCCGTTGTTCAGCTTGAAGGCCATGCGGTGCACGATCGATCCGTTCGCAAGTCGACGCTCGGCGTGCGTCGCTACTTCGGGTACGGGGAGGTTGGCACCGGACTTCACTGACGACGTCCATATTTGGCGCCATAGATCTTCGGTGCGAACTTTGACGAGCGCCGTTTCGGTGATCTCGTCGGTGATGTCCTCGCTGTCGAGATCACCGACATAGATCGTGCCGCCGTCTCGGTGGTCGATCAATACCGGTGCGCGAAGGCTCGAGGCGATTTCGTCAAGAGCGTTGTCGCGAAACACCTTGGGTCCGATGGTCTCGTCGTTGTAGAACCATGTCGTGCGCCAGAGTTGGCTCGGCGTCTCCGGTGCTTCGGTGTCCACGTCAGCGTCTTCTTCGTCTGGCATTAACGGCTCTTGCTCGGACGAGCGTGGCTCGTACTGGGTGTCGTTCTCTGACTCGAGCGCGGCCGCCAGCGTCGACTCGGTGGGGGACGACTCCTTCACCTGGCGCCAGAAGTCGGCGAGCAGCTCGCGGGCGCTTCGTCTATCGGTCGTTGTCTCCCCACCCGCGATGACGACTGCACTGTCGTCGGTAGCTGAGACGATCTCGTTGAGGAGCGGTTCGAACTGAACGCCGCGGCTGTGACTTACCCAAGCGAGCGCCGATTGAATCCAGAGTGCAACGAGCTCAGGATCGGCCGTTGAGGACGAAACGTCGTAGGGCGTCGCCCAAGTCACGGCACGGAACCGGATCGCGCTCCTCGCGCCGGGAATCGAGCCGAGCGCGCCCTCTTCAGATAATGAGAGCAGCGCGATTCGTTCCCCTGGTCCGACAAGTGGGGCGAGTCGGACTTCGTTCTTGAGAAACTCGACGGCTCCGAGGTGAGCGGGAGCGTCAAACGTGTCGACGATAACTGCACCATCGCCGAGTACTTCGTGGTCGACGAGCACGGGGGGTGGATCGAACTTCAAGCTGGTCCATCGGTACTTCCACTGGGCGCGGGCGTTAGTCACCTCGACGAAGCCGACGGTCGCGGCGCGCTTCCACGACACGAGCACGGCGAGCCACGCTCCAGATAAGGCGAACGCGGCGAGCACCGACGACGAGTCGGTGAAGTAGATGCCTGGGTGAAGTGCACCGGCCGGCGCGAGTGACTTCGCTCCAAAGAGGGGGCCGTACTTGGTGTCGACCTCGAGGAGAGCGAAGGCAACGGCCGCGCCAAGACATGCCCCGACGAGCGCAACGAGAAAGACGAGCACGGGGTGGGTTCGAAAGTAGCCACGCCACGTGTCGAATCTGACACCGGGGTTATCAGCACCCTTCGATCGGCGAAGTGCTCCAGTGAGGGCCGCGACGAGCACGAACGCGAACGCGCCGTTGAGGTCGTGACCCGTTGAAGACGGCATGTGCTTGTTCCCGACGACCGGCATGAGGTACGCGATGCCTGCGGTGGCGAGCGATGAGAACCACGCCGCGCGCACGGGACGTCCCGGCAGGATGTCCGATGCGGGGAAGAACAGTGAACTGCGAAGCGACGTGCTCGCGGAATACCGTGAGAGCTTGCGCTCCTCACCAGGGTTGGCGGGCGAGGGGTAGCCATACGAATCCTTCTTGCCGGTCAAGATCGGTGACTGCATCATCCACACTGCGACGACGACCGACAGCCAAAGGAACGGCACGAGTGGATACCCGAGCCACATGGCGATCACGCCAACCGCCACTCCTCCAGCGAGGACGAAGAGGGTGATGTCTTGAGGGGCGTTCGATCGTCTAGCTGGCACGCTCAAAGTTCCAATCGAACGTTGCGCCCGGCTCATAGACGAGACCGAACTCCCGAGCGGTCCGAGTGAAGATCGAGGCGAGCGTACGAATGGTGAGCACGTCTTTTTCGGACATCTCCTCGTTCTCGTCCCTCTTCTCGTCGTTGAACAGATCGACCCTCATCCCGCCGTATTTAAGGAATCGAATCTCAAACGAGATGTCGTTGAGGCCGGAGTCGGCGATTTGGGAACGAATCTCTTTGTTGGCGAGTCGTTCGCGCCGAGCCATGCTGAACCGCTCACGAACCGACATGTCTGCCTCGCTTGCTTGGTCTGGCAATGGCTCGAGAGTTTGAAGGAACGAAGACTCGGCGCACGAAGCGCGGCTTCTGACGGGGAGTTGCTTTGGCGACGGCATCGTTAAAAATCATCTGAGTGGTAGATCGGCTTGGGCTCGGGCGGCAAAGAGTCGGTGACCTCCTGAATAGGAACGCGCCGTGGGGTTGGCGCCATCGCTTTCTGGTTGCGTACGGAGATGACGAGTGGGATAAGCGCCGCGACGATCTCCTGGCTTGCCGGTTTCGTCCCGACGAAGTGACGGTGGCGGAGCGCGAAGCGATCACCCGTGACGGCGCGGGCACCGACTGGTCGAAAGAAACGAAGCGACAGCCTGGTCTTCGCGCTCGACGGCCACACGACGAGAACGGGCCGCTTCAAGGTGAAGTCGCTGGCGGCGTTGGTGGACAGGACCTTCTTGATGGCGGTCGTCGCCATAGCCATCGTCTGCTTGTCCGCGTGGTCGACTCGGGTCATGCCGCGGCGAGTCGTGCCGCCAAGGGTCCAGTAGAAGCCGGGTTGCCACAACTTCGAGTCGAGGATGCGGACTTCGTTGCCGGAGATGACGACGTGGTCGATGTTCGCCTTGACCCCGTTCATCGGTAGCACCAGGTCATGCAGGACGGTCGGGCCGCCGGGCTTGCAGTACTTCTCGAGCACACGGGCGGTGCGGATCTCGCCGTCTGTCCCCGCCGACGTGTGTGCAGTGCCGAACTTGCGGGCGAGACCGCCGACGCTCGCGCCCGGTTTGCCGATCGACGTAGCGAATGCCGGCGACGGAGCGTGAGAACGTTTAGATGCCACGTTGGTTCTATGTGCCGGCGAGGCGAATCAGTCGAGGGGTTCGCGTTAGTCAACGGGAAAACCGGCCTTCTTCAACAGGTATTCCCTGTAGTCCACACCCTCTTCAGTGCGCATCCAGTGCGGCGCGCCGAACACGTCGTTGAGGTGTTTGAAGAGTGGCTTCAACTGAGGGTTGTCGGCTCCAGGGAATGGCGCGTCGAACGGATCGAGCACGTCGATCGGCGACCATTCGTCGTCACTTGCGATGTAGCGCTGGGCTCGAAGGCGCACGAAGTCGAACGAGACGAGACCTGGCGCGGGGAACCAGTCTTCCCATTTCGCGATGACCATTCGGTTCTCGACGTCGGCCAAGATCCGATTCATCGACGAATGCGCGGACTTCTTGACTGCCTGACGGAGTTTAAGGCCAAGGTCACCGGCGCGTCCGCCTTTCGGATGTGCCGCGATGACGAAGAGAACGACGGTTGATTTCGTGGAGTCTCGCGCGAGTAGTTCGGCGAGCTGGTCGACCTTCGACACCGTTGACGCGCTGAAATTGGCCGCCATTTCAATCGCGATCTTCATACCATCATCTCTGATCCACACCGCGTCGGCTGATCTGTACGGGTTTGGTTTGAGCGCCGGCCCGAATACCTGAGTCCACGATGCGACGGCTTCACCGAGCACACTTCGCAGGGGACATATCTCGGCTGCGCGAAGCGACAACTCGGTCATCAAGACGTTGTGGCGGTCGTACTGGTGACCCTTGACGAGGTTGCCACCCAGTGTGGCACCGAGCCAGTCCTTGTAGCGGAGGCCCCGCAGGTCGACCTTGGGCGCCTCGTTGTTCGGGCGGAACATTTCAGGCACGTCGTCGACCACACGACCGCCGTAGTAGCAGCGACCGCGCTGAATGAGACCAGCGTCGAACAGAAGTCCGGTCTCGCCAGAGCGAGGGGAGTTGAGGCCGGGCTTGCCGGTTATCGCGACGAGCTGCTGGCTCGTCATCGTGTGCCAGAGATTGATTGCTCCGAGTGTGACAAGCCTCGTCCGTCGCTTCGGCAGAAGGGCTACGGCTTCCTCTTGGGTGTGGAGTCCACCGCAACGTATCGGCACGCGAACGCCGACCTCCGCCATCGTCTCTTCTGACTGTGGTGTGCGCCACAAGATCTCAGGTCCACCGTTCGGGCTCTGCCACACCATCGACCAGTAGGGATCGATGCGATCAGTCGGCGAAAATCCTGGCGTGATCGTTTCGGGTCTGACCAGTTCATCGAATGAAACGACGGATGTGCTCGTTTGACTAGCGGCCACTCAAGTACCCCTGGTCTGCGGCGAACTCACGCGGCTCTTTCCAGTACGCCATGCGCACGGGAGCCGGCGGGAGCAGACGTCCTCCGGCGGTCGCGTGCATGATTGCTTGGAACTTCTCAAGGTTCCCGATGTCGGCGCCGGTCCATTCGCCACCGCCAATCGAAAGACGCGAGACGGCGTCCGAGATGACCTCGTGATCGGACTGTTGGAACCAGAACATGTTGGCGAAGGACATGAAGGCGCTGCGCACCTTCGGCGGCAACTGGTCGGGCCATTGGCACGCGAGGAACGGGCGCACGCCGTAGGAGCGGCCCTGCGCGCGAAGCCACTCGATCACCTCTGAGCTCGACTTCGCGAGTACACCGATCTCGTCGGCGAAGATCGAGACGTAGCGGTCATCGCTCTCCCATCCGGAGCAGTTCTGCTGGATGGCGAGCTTCAGTGAGTACGCCGTCATCGCGGCGATCGTCGAGCCGACCTCCTCGTCGAGGATCGCGCCCGAGCGCGACACGCCAGAGTTGACGATGACGGCCGCATGGTTCGTGAGCGCTTCCTTCCAACTGCCGTGTGGGCGAGACGTCGACCACCAGTGGGGGACCTCCATCAAGACGTCGATCTTGTTGCGCGAGGAGGCGACGTTGTTGCTCCAACGACTCTGCGTGACGTCGGCGCCGAACAGGTTGGAGAGGCCCGAAACGGCGGCGCTCAGCGAAGACTTCTGCGGGTCGTCCTCGTCCATGTCGACGTAGACCGCGGTGATGTTGGATGAGATCTGCTTGGCGTCTTCAAACGAGCAGCCTCCGCCGAGAAGGAGGTGAGCAATCGACATGAAGGACACGTCGCCGTCGGTGAGCTTCGCGGTGGCTTTGGCTACGTCGGGCGGGCACGCCATCGCGGCTGTCAAGACCGACGTCAGGGTCTCGGTCGACAGACCTTGAATCGCCGACTCATCCCAGGCGTACTTCATCGCCGACACGAAGAGACGGGCACGATCTTTCGGCGGCAGCGTCGGGTCGACCACGTGCAGTGCCGGCGTCGTCGGATCGGCGACTTCGATGATGACGCACTTGTCACCGCTCACCTTTGACCAGTTCGCGTAGACCGCGGTGCCTTCGCCCTTTGACTCGAATGCGATGAGCGTGTCGTTCTTGCCGGGGTAGTTTTTGCGACCGCTCGGCCGGACGCGATCGAGCGTGTGCCACGCCCAGAGGTTGTGAAGGAGCGTGGTCTTTCCGGTGCCTGGCAATCCGAGTGCGCCGACTCCTCCATAGAGCTCGCCGGCGTCGAGGTGGACAGGGGTGCGTGGGGTGTCGCCGCTCTGCGAATCTGCGTAGGCGATGAGTGGCCCGACGTCTTCCAAGAGAGCGCTCGGGACGCTGCGGTACTCCGTGTCGGCCACACCCGAAACGTTCCCGGTGTGGGGTGAGGCGAGCCCGATGGTCATGGCGGGGCCGAGCAAGAACGACGACGAAGCGAGCGGATAGCTCCCGGCTCGATCGATTGGTTTAGACCCACCGTTCGGCAACGTCTTGATGCGCTTCAC
Source organism: uncultured Acidimicrobiaceae bacterium (assembly GCA_963724865.1). Lineage (GTDB taxonomy): Bacteria > Actinomycetota > Acidimicrobiia > Acidimicrobiales > RAAP-2 > RAAP-2. Next base: position 220,987 of record CAVRWO010000016.1, read on the forward strand.
GGGGCGGCGCGGCGGCAGGTGACGATAGCCGGGCTCGGGGAGGAAACCGTCGCGTCGAGCAGAGCGAAGTGCTCGGTTGGTCCACACTCCCGAAGGCGGCACCTTGGCCACGACGAACGCGGCGATCGCCGCCACGATGCCAACGCCGACGCCAACCGTGGGCTTGTGGGAGGCGACGCTCGATGCGGCTCCCGCAGCGATTCCGAAGAGTGGCGCGAGGCGCGGGGAGAAGCGCGCCGCCTGCGAGTAGGGGACGGCTTCGATGTCGAACCCCGGTACGACGGACATGACTTGTGTGAGGAGTGTCGCGACTTCTTCATCGGTGGTGCCACCGGCGTAGAGGGTAGCGACGAGCGTGTTCGGGTTGTTCGTGTAGTGCGCGACTGAGCTGGCGTCACGACGGTGCTCGAACCATCGACGTACGCGTCTGATCTCGAGCTTGGACGGCGCGCGCAGCGTGATGGCAACCCACGATCCGGGCTGCATGAGTCGGCTGAGAAGGATGGCAACCTCGTTCTGCTCGCCGCCGGATTGGGTGGCGAACGATGCGGTACTGGCCGGGCGCGCGACGAGAAAGGAGACGATGGGCGTGGCTTCGAAGTTGAGCAGACGAGCGTCGGATTCGTCGATAGGCGTGGCCTTCGCGCCGAGGGTCGAGCACAGGGACGTGATCACGTGGGAGTTGGACCCCTGGCCCGGAGTGACGACGTAGGTCTGCACCTCGTGGTCGTCACGCGCCGAGATGAGCGTCACACAGTCTCCTTTTCTGGTTACGTTTCTCACGGCATCGCCGAACGCTCCGGCGCGTTGAGCAACCGCGTCGCGCTCTGGTGGCGCTGTCGATGAACGAGTGAGCTTGAAGGTCAGATCGTTGCGTGCGCTGGGCCGATGTTCGTGCGCGCGGAGGGGTGTTGTGGTCATACCTTGGACCATGCGGCAAGCGCCGAATTTTGCTGCATGACGACTGCCGGTAAATGTTGATGAGGATTTGTGGTGAAATCTGGGCGCAAGGCACTTTCATGTCCGCGTTTTCGCGCGCGTACTTCCTCCCCCTTATTTGCCCACAAGCTGACGCGGCAAAACAGTCTCGGAAGTCGTCGCGGCTTCGCCTCGACTACGCAGCGCCAGCACGCGAAGCGGCCACACAAAACCGGCGCATGAGAGATGCAAAGCGCGCCGGAGGTGTGTCCGCAACGGTGAGTCTTAACCGGGAACTGTCGTCGCCGGCGCTGCTTGGGTTTGGTCACCAATGGATGTCGGAGACACTTTCGATCCTCGAATTGATACCGTAACGAAAACGAGTCGTCACCGGACTGGACCTCTCGATTCTGATGTGAGCAATCAGCCGCCGGCAGGCGCATCCGATTACTTGAAGTGGACATCATTGAGTGACGCAAGAGGCCCCGGCAGGGGATGAGGATAACCACCGACTCGAGCACCACATCTGGCTTCGCACCGACTCGAGACGTTGGGCAATCCGGAACGCGACTTCGATCTTGACGCCGGCGCCAGAACCTCGCTTCGCTCGTGCGCCGGCTTGCTTGCCAACTCGGACTGGGACGAGAGTTGACGCTTGATGCCAGCGCGCCGACGTCGCTTCGCTCCCGCGCTGGCATCACCTCGTCGTGGGTGTCTCACTATGCGTGAAGGACTCGGACTGGGTAGCGAATCGCCACACTACGAACTACGTAACGACACGCGGGGAACTCATCGCAGACGTGCCGGAATCGAAACGCGGAGCGCCTCGTCACTATCCGAGTTCGTGACGGAACGGGCGAGCAGACCTTTAGGTCTGCGAGCCTCTATTAAGCACAACGACTCGCGGCTATCGCCGGACCGAATGACCTCGCGACGAACTCGCTCGGGAACTCACCCGCGGCGCAAGCGGGAGCGCGCGAATCCTGCGAAGATCTCTTTTCGGGGAGGTGCCCGTCATGCTCGGGATTCTGCTGATAGTGGTACTGGGAACATCCATCTGGGCTGGGTTCGATGCTCAAGCGCTGATCTCCAAAGGCGTGGACAAGAAGTCCCTGGGTGGCGGGCCGGTCGCGATCTTCCTCGGGTGTTTGCTCATTTGGATAATCGTCTTCCCCTACTACCTCGTAAAGAGATCGAACGCTAGGAAGATCTGATTCAGTGCGACTGCGTCGGCGTTAAATCGTGACGCAGGAACCGGGACCTGCGTAAGTGAACGGATCTGTGTAGGCGATGGGCGGACCCAAGGACTTCACCTCCGCGAGTTTCAACACCCCATGCGAGATTGAGAACTTGTAGTACTTCGGGTTGTGAGGCGCGTTCGAGATATAGGGCCCACCATTGGCGCTCGATATGAGCAAGGCCATCGTCGGCACGGTGCCGGGATTCTGTGCGTCAAACGCGGCAATGGCTGTCGACACGGTTGCCCCATCTGCCTCGCACGACGCGATCGCCTGCGCTGTCTTCTGGCTTCCGGGCAATGCCCGAACACCTGAACAAGACGACGGGCCGGCGTACGACACAGCATCTTTGTAGGTGATGTGCGGGCTCACGGTTTTCACGACGGCGAGCTTCAATACTCCGTGTGAGATGAAGAACTTGTAGTAGGTGGGGTTGAATGGGGCATTCTGGATGTAGGGCCCGCCGTTGGCGCTTGACGTCAGGTCTCCCATTGTCGGAACTGTGCCCGGATTCTGGGCGGAAAACGCGGCCATCGCTGTTTGCACGGTCGCCCCATCCGCTTCGCACGCGGCGCTTGCTTGGTCGCTCTGAGATGAGCGCTGCGCGGTGCGGACGTTCTGAGTCAGACCGCTTCGGCTAGTGCTCGCGCCGGCGGCACTTGCGGACAGCGTCACGGCGGTCAGAACGATTGCGCCGAGGACCGTGCGTCTCATGAAGACTTGCTACCACAGCTCGTCCACCGACACTTCGGAGTGAAGCTACGAATCCGAACACAGATGCTCAAAGGTCGAGAATTTGTCCCTATGTAGGCGGATCGGTGAGCAGTTGCACTGGCAAGATTGACGGGACAAATAGTTCCCACTCGGGGTACGTAGTGGGCATGAACCCGCACTCCACTATGACCAAACGAACGATCCTTTCCCTCCTGGCGGCCGCGGCGCTGTGCGTATCGTCGCTCGTCACTTGTCGCTCCGTCGGTTGCTTCAGCAGCTCCACAGAGCACCCCGCCGTACCAAGCATGGGGCAACGACAACATCGGCAACTGCCCGTTCGCGGCGATGGCCAATTTGGTCCGGAGCCACTGGGCGAAGGCGCCGATCACGACCAACGAAGTGATCCGCGACTGGAGAACATACGACACGACAATCGGGCCGTTGGCCTTCATGTTCGAAGACGGACTTGGTGGTCACGAGATCGAGTCGTACGCACCGGTGACGACACGAGCGCAGTTCATCGAGGCTGCCAACTCTGGCGGCTTGTATGCGGTCATCCTCGGCGGCGAGCACGCCGTCGCAGTGGTCGGTGCTAACTCGAAGGGTGTGTACTTCGTCACGTGGGGGACTCAGCTGTGGGTCAACTGGTCGGGATGGAATGGCCTCGACCCCGTGTCGGAGGACTCGGTCACATGGGCACCCGCAAACGCGTCGACGTCAACCGTGATGTTCTATCCAGACTGCGGGAACCTCGCTCCGGTAGCGCAAACTGAGCCGACCGGATCAGCGGATCCGCTGGCCGCTCCGGTCATTCAAGATGGAGGCGTTCAACTCCTGGGATGGATGACGACGTTCGCGAAGTCGGCGACGCTCTACCAGGCAGGTGAGCCGTACACGTACAGCCACAACGTGGTGATGTGGGCCGATTGGCCGCTGCAAGATGCGCCCGCCGGGACTGTCTGCTCGGACTAATCCTGGCAGTGATTTACGGCAGTGTCTGTAGATGTCGCGCCGACGATAACGCCAGGGCCGTTGCCCGCGCTATATCCATACGTGAGCGGATATTTCAGCAGTACTGATGCCCCGCCATATGTCACGTCGTAGTACGTCGTCCCGCTGGGACTACTGGCGGTGAAATCCAACGCAACGTGATCCCCATTGGAGAACTTCACTTCCATCGAGAAGTGAGGGAAATCGCACGAGGTGAACCAGTCGTCAATGACGGTGACTTGTGCCGAAGATCCAGCGCCTCCTGATGTGGGAATGGTCGTCGGAGGTGTGTTGGATGCTTTGACGACGATCTGTGCTGCGAGAGTAAGTGCATCCGTTGATGTGAATCGCAGTCTGTAGCGCTTGATGCTTGTGTCGGGGTTAGTAGGAACCGATAAGACGACTCGCACTGTGCCTCCCGCCGCGCAGTCACTGATGGGCGGAAAACTCATCTCAGGAGAAATAGTGAGTCGGCACGCTCCAGCGTTGACGGTGTGCAGTCTCACGATGACTGTGCCCCCTGAGTTGGGTAGGTGCGACCTCGAAAGAGAGATCGCCGAACCTGTGCTAGCGCTCGCTGTGGTGACGGATAACGCGAGCATAAGAAGACTCACTAAGGCGAGGACGCTGACTGATCGCGCGCGTGTCATGGGTCAAACGTACATGGCCGCTCTTCAAGACATTCTTGAATTGGGTTACATGTTTGACGTTCGTGCTAACTAGAGCCATTACCGAGCGGATCACCCTTCGAAGTTCAACATCAAGCCGCGCTCATCGCAGATGACCTTGATGGCTCCTTGCGCAACTGCGCGAGCCGTTTCGTCGCCGCCACGGATAAGCAGAAATGCGCGTCCGTCCTCGGTGTGTACCTCGAGATCGACGTCCACGGCATTGTCGTAACCTGCCAGCGCGAGCAGTCGGAACGCCTCACCGGCAACGATCTCCATCTCGCGCTTGGTGACGCTGCCTCCGAACGAGTGAGCCGGGCCGGAGCGCTCGTCATGACGCTTCGCTACGTACTCGATGACGCGTAACGTGATTGATCCGAGCACTGCGAGGATGCCCACCGAAAACAGCCAGGTGCCGAGAGCTCGGGCTCCGAGGAGGTTCGTCACGAAGCCGCCGAGCTCGCAGCCGATGCCGACCTGGAAGTGACAGAGGGCGAGCCTGTCGATGTACGCAATCGGGTCTGCGTCGTCGGTCATAGTGCGTAGATGTCTCGCTCGAGGAATGTCTCGAGCAGGCGCTTCGCTCGGTCGTATGTGCCTGGGTTCGAGCTCTCACGTCCGCCGGCAACGTTGAGTGCGATGTCGCGATCGAACTGGGTGAGGAAGTTGAGCATCTTCTTGTAGGCGTGCTCATCGCCGACGTCGAGTTTGAGGGACGGCTTGTGGTGCATCGCCGCGAGTCGAATGGTGAGCGAGGTGCCGGGCCCCATCTTGTGGAGGGCGTTCACGATGACGAGCGTCGCGCTCGAGTTGATGATGTTCTGCTCGGTTCGGGGCGCCCAGTCTCGTGAAGCGTGCTCGCGGAGCTCGGGGTAGATGGCGAGGAGTCCAGGAGGGTTGGGCATGTCCTCGGCGCGGCCGCCCTTCGGCACCCATCCGCCGTAGGGGAGTCTGTGCTCGATTGCGAAGTCGAGAGCTGCTCGGTCGACACCGGTCTGTCCGCCGGAGACGAGCTTGCGGATCTTGGCCACTGATTCATTCTGCGTCGTCATGATCCGGTCTGAGTCCTGAGCCAGAGCTCTCGAAAAGCCTTCCCGTCGTCGAGGTGACAGCGCACATCGTCCAGGGCGCGGTGTGTCTTGGAGTCGTTCGCTTCGGAGACTGTGGTCCCAACCCACAAGGCGTGAGCACGGCGGAGAACGCCGACGTCGATGACCCAGTAGTTGAGGCCGCCGGCGAGCGCGGGCATCTGAAGGCGAAGTGCTGGGAGGTCGAAGGGGCCAACGCCAGAGCCCGCGAGCGTGAGCTTGTCTGCCGCGCCGAGAATGCCGAGCCACCCAAAGATGTCGACCTCGACGGAAGAAATACTCGGCGCGTCGTCGAGGTCCTTGATGAGTCCGTTCTTCGTGTGCATGTTCCACACGTAGTCGTTGTTGGCGAGGCGAACGAGGGCCTCCTTCGACGGCTTGACGGGTGAGGTGAACTCACCCATGACGTCGAGTTCTGTAGTGGTGAGGATGCAGGCGATCTCGATAATCTCATCTCGACCGTCCAAGGTTGAAAGACCCGTCGTCTCGAGGTCGACCCAGAGAAGTTGGTTGATGGTGTCGGTCATTTATGGTCTCCTTGGTTGGGTGGTCATGCGTCGATTGATGCCCAGTTCACGTCCGGGTGCATCGAGCGGATGAGATCCCAGTCGCAGTAATCGCCCTGGCTTTCGGCTGAAGAGATGACGAGCTCGAGGTTGATCACCTCTCGCCGCAGCTTGGTGATTGTCGCCCGGAGTTCTGCGACGTCTGGCTCGGGGATGGGCTTGGCCATCAGTATCGCCTTGGGAAGATCGCGTAGAACGCGTTGGCGAGGATGTCTAGATCTAGCATCAGCATGGCGTGGTCGTAGTCCTCATCGTCAACGTTCTCGTATCGCTTCGAGGCCCCTCGTCCCCGCTGCTCGATGGTGTCGATGAAGAAACACGAGATATCCAGCAGGAGTCCGGTCTTTCGACGTTCACCGACCAGGCGTGGTCGCGCAACGGACGCCACGGCGGCCTTCACGGAGAGGTTGAGCCCGAGGCGCCGCAGTGATAGCGCGGCGTCAGCTTCAGTCACGTCGAAGCTATCCGCCTCGCAGTCTGTGTCGATGCGACCCCATTGAGTGTCGCGTCGGTTCTCGGTTTCGTACGTCGCGACGAAGGGATGAAGGTCGATTTCGAATTCGACATTGTGAAGATTGAGAACGAAACCGTCTCGATACAGCGCACTCGCCCGTCGGAGAATGTGGGTGTCGTCGTACCAGTACGGCATGGAGACGTCGCTCATGAGGCTCTCGAGGAACTCGGGGTCGAGAACGTTCACGCCGGTGATGTCTCTCAAAGCGCAACGCCGATCGACTCGCTGATACCGTCGAGGAACTGACCGACCTCGTCGTACCAGGCGGACATGCCGTCGACGTAGCCGTTGTACTCGGCGACTTCGAAGCGGTCGCAAAGGTCGCACTCCGAGGAGCTGCCTTCGTGGTTCTCTTCGCCGTGGTGAACTTCGCGCGGCGAGTAGAGATCCTCGAATGTGATGGTCTTGACGGTGGTGTTGGACTGGTTCTGTGTGCTCATGCCCACTACGTACCCCGATGCGCGCATTCCTGTCCCGCTTTAGAAGTCTTCGGATGTCGTTGGTGTGTCGTCCTTTGGCTTGCCGCCCTCGCCATACCAGGCTTCAACGGTGACGACAAGGCAGCGGACTGACGTGCCGTTGATGTTGGCGGCACGAGTCGGACGTCCGTCGTTTCCGGGGACGATGACTGTCCCTAGCCTCCGTGCGAGATTGTGCTTGTTGCCGATGATCTCGCCGACGATGGCGGGGATGAGAGCAACCGCGTCAACCGTCTCCTCGCCGACGCGAACGGTGATCTCCTGGCCGACGCATGTCTGGCCTGGGTGGGTGGGCATCCCTAGGCAGTAGCGAGTGCCGCCGATCTTGTCTTTGACTTGGTTGATGATCGACTCGGCTTCACCCCCTGTGGCGAGGTTTGTGGTGGAGTGAGCCGCTGCGGCTGAGATGATCCGCCTGTGCCACTCGTACTCAAAGGCGTCGATGTCGGCTTTGTCGAGGATCTGGAATTGGCTCATGAATTCGGCGAGCATCGACGTGCCTGCTAGGAACGTCGCGGTCACTTGGCGCACGCGCTCTGATGCGGGGACGCCCTTGGGCCAGTGCTTTTTGAGGGCCTTTTCAGCGAGTTCGGCGCGCACACCTTCGATGCGAAGCGGGATGTCATCAACGCTTTGGACATCCTGCACAGCGGCTCATCGCGGATGTCCTCGGTTGAGGTCACGGCCATCGTGTGAAGGAAATACGA
>CAVRWO010000017.1:0-6880 GCA_963724865.1 uncultured Acidimicrobiaceae bacterium
ATGACCGCCACACGTCGACTCTCGCGTGCGTGTACGGCGGACTGTCCGCTGCAGCGCGCCTTTTGAACAACGACGACTATCTCGCCTCGGCACTGGAAGTCAAAGAGCACGTCCGTGAGGGCGGTGCGTCGAACGGGTACTACGTGAAGTCATCGGCCAACAGCGACGTCGACGCGAGCACGCTGTGGCTCACCGCGCCCTTTGGCGTCGTCGACGCAAACGACGAGCACTTCGCCGCGACGGTGGCGCTCATCGAGGACCGATTGACGCTGAATGGCGGAATACGGCGCTATCCCACGGACGTCTACTTCGGAAGTGGGGCGTGGCCGGTGCTCACGGGATCATTGGGCTGGCACTACGTGGGCGTGGGTGATCGTGCGCGCGCCGAGCGCTGTCGTCAGTGGATCGCCGAGCAGTTCGACGCGCAGGAAGAGCTCGGTGAACAGTTCGACGGAGATCTCCGCGACCCGCTGCACTACGCGGAGTGGGTCGCGCGCTGGGGACATCCGGCGCGGGACTTGACGTGGTCGCACGCCATGTACGTCGTGCTGTGTCTCGCGCTCGAGGGTGAGAAGTCGAGAAGTGACGCAGCTTCAATCGGTCGCGAACGGGACGCCAGATGAACGGCGACCCCTGGTTCGAGTTTCTGTTGCCGGGTAAAGGGGGGAAGGAGCTTACGAGGGCGACTTGGCCCAAGCAGTGAGAACAACGTGAGGTAGGGGCCGCGTGGCCCATTGAATATAGAAAGTGATGCATCAACATGAAAATGAATACATTCATAAGGGGAAGGACCGGGACGTCAGTGCGCCTCGTCGTCGCCTTCGCCGCCGTGGTGTTCGGAGGAACGGCGTTTGTGACTGCCGGTACTTCATCCGCTTCGACACCCAAGGCGAAGTCGGTGGTGACATTGCAGTACTGGAACACGTACAACCAGGCAGACGCTGAGGGAAGGACGATGGAGAACATCATCATTCCTCGCTTCGAAAAGCTGAATCCGGGCATCAAGGTGAAGTCGACGTACGTCGTGTACGCCGACCTGCTGCCGAAGTTCATCGCCACGTCAGCGGCGGGTGACCCGCCGGACGTTCTTCGTTCCGACATTGCCTGGGTCGCGCAGCTCGCGCAGCAGGGTCTCGCGGTGAACGTCGGCAAACTGAAGGGATTTGCCGCCATCAAAGCGGAGTCACTACCTGGGCCGCTCGCGACGACCGAAGTGAACGGCAAGTATTACGCGTTCGTCTGTGACACCAACACTCAGGCGCTGTACTGGAACAAGGCGCTGTTCGCTGCGGCGGGACTGACTGGACCGCCCACGACACTTGACCAGCTCTACGCCGACGCCGCCACTTTGACGGTGCCGTCAAAGCAGCAGTTTGGGTTGGGCGTAGACGGAACGGACATCTGGAACATGGCGCCGTACATTTGGAGCATGGGTGGCTCATTCACCAACGCCAACTACACGACGGCGACCGGTTACATGGATAGCCCGGCCACGATCACGGCGGTCCAGACATTGGTCAACTTGCTCAAGGCCGGCGACATCGGCAGCGACTTCCAAGGCGGAGCCAGCGCCGTCTCGGGTGAGACTGGGTTCCCCAAGAACGAGTACGCCATGTACATCGACGGTCCGTGGGCCGTGCCCACTTATAAGGGGGAGAGCTTCAGCGACTACGGCATTGCGCCATTCCCGAGCGGTTCGGGTGGCTCAGTTTCGACGGTCGGTGGCGAGGACAACATGGTTGCCGCGGACGGCCACCACATTGCTGACGCCGAGAAGTTTGCCGAGTTTCTTGACTCGCCATTTGCTCAGGACGAGATGGCTCGACAGGGTGACATGTCGGCTATTAGGACCGACGCGGCTACCGAGGTGAAGAACACGCCGTACTACAGCGTGTTCACCCAGCAGCTCCTCACTGCGAGGATCCGCGCCAACAGCCCGGGTTACAGCCAGCTCGACACGGACTGGTCCAACGAGTTGGGACAGATCCTGGCTGGTGATGTGACGGTTTCGGCTGGCCTTGCAACGGCCGCGCAAGAAGCGGATACCGCCCTCGCGGGCAGTTAGGCATTAATGGATAAAGAGGCAACCGATCTCCTACAGCGCCCGGCGGCAACTCCGCCGGGCGCTGTAGTGAGGCACCACTATCGCGCGCGGCGACTGCTCACGCCGTATCTGTTGCTCCTGCCCGCCGCATTCCTCTACGTCCTCTTCATCGTCTATCCGATTTTCAAGCAGTTCGATATCAGCTTCTACAACTGGCACGTGTTTCCCGGCGCGAGCAATCCCTTCGTGGGGTGGTCGAACTACGCCAAGATCTTTCACGATCCCGAACTGAAGACGGCGGCGATCAACACACTGCTGTTCGCGGTCATCACGGTGCCCATACAGATGGCGCTCGGACTTTTCGCCGCCGCCCTCGTAACCGACCGAATGCCGGCGCGCGGCCTCTGGCGAGCCTTGATCTTCATTCCCGTGGTCACGTCATGGGTCGTCGTGAGCTACGTGTTCGCCTACATCTTCGCCGACCAGGGCGGCGTAGCGAACGCCATCCTGTCGATCTTCGTGGGCCATACCGTTCACGTCGACTGGCTCGCCAACACCTGGACCGGTAACGCGGTCATCTGGATCATGAGCATCTGGAAGGGGATCGGTTGGTCGTTCATCATGTACCTCGCTGCCCTCGACGGCGTGCCGCGCGACCTCCTCGAGTCGAGTCGAGTTGACGGGGCCAGCGAACGCAGGGTCTGGCGGTACGTCGTGTTTCCGAGCATTCGCCCGACCACGACGTTCGTGACGGTCCTCCTCGTCATTGGCGCGAGCCAAGTCTTCACGCAGGTCTACGTCACGACTGGCGGCGGACCTTTTGATTCAACGGGCGTCATGCTCACCAACGCCTACCAAGACGCATTCTCGTTCTTCTACTTCGGCTACGCCGCCGCCATCGCGTCACTGATGGCCGTCATCATCCTGGGCCTCAGCATTTGGTACATACGTCTGATGCGGAGAAGTCCATGAGCACGTTTACGTTGAAGGACGCGCGACACGACACCAAAGACCGTCGATTAACCGAGCGTCGCTCCAAACCGGCTGCGGCCCCGGGGCTTTTCGGAGTGCGATCGTGGAAGAAATCGCGCCTGGCCATGGGCATCGTGTTTGGCCTGGCAGCGATCTTCCCCTTGGTCTACATGGTCTCCCTCTCATTTCAGCCCACGAGTGACATCCTGACGTCGAACGCGGTGATCTTCCCCTCACACCCCACGACGGCGAACTACATCGCGGCGTGGTCACAAAACAGCTTCAGCTCGTACTTCCTGAATAGCCTGATTGTCGCCGTCGGCACCGTCGCGATCACCGTCGTCGTCGCATCCCTCGCGGCCTTTGCCTTCGCGCGGTATCGTTTTCCGTTCAAGGAGGTGATCTTTTACCTCTTCCTCGCCGCCCTCGCGGTGCCGAGCGTCGAACTGATCATTCCCCAGTACCTGCTCATGCTGCGGCTCCACCTCGTGAACTCGCTGTTTGGACTCGTGCTGATCTACGCGAGCGAGAATCTGCCATTTTCGATCTTCCTCCTTCGCGGGTTCTTCGAAGCCGTGCCGAAGGACCTCGAAGAGTCGTTCCGCCTCGACGGCGCGAGCACGCTGCGCGTCCTCACTCGTCTGATCGCACCGCTCTCGGCTCCCGCGCTCGCGGTCGTCGCCATGTTCACGTTCAACTTCGCGTGGGAAGAGTTCATCGTTGCGCTGACGCTTTTGAACAGTCAGTCGCACTACACGTTGCCCATAGCACTGACGTTCTTCATCACGGCTCACCAGACTGACTGGGGTCCGCTGTTCGCGGGCTGCACGATCGCGACGATTCCGAGCGTGATCGTGTACTTCATCTCACAGCGTTGGTTCCAACGCGGCGTCTCGCTTGGGGGAATTCGCTGATGGCCAACGGCGCATTGCGCGACCTTCGAAGCGCCTATCTTCTCGGCGAACCGATCGTGGTGGCCGACCTGCCCGACGACACGAACGACGTCATCGTGCTCAGTGCGATTGGCGAGGTCTACGGGGCGATTGTCGGTCCCGGGTCGGCCGCGATCTCGGGCCTGCCCGAAGGCACACACGTACTTCAAGCGCTCTCGTCGAGCGGGAGCGTGCTCGCCGAGGAGATCTTCAGCGTGTGCGGACGTCGCGGGGAGGATCCGGTTCCCGGCTTCGTCACGAGCTTCGACGAAGCCTCGCGTAGTGGCGTGTTGTCGTGGCTGCGTGACCTTCGCTGCACCGTGGTGCAGGTCTACGACTGGATGGATAGCTATTCAACGGCGCTCGCCGAAACCGACCACTATGAGGATCCGCTCGGGCGACCGATCACTCGTCGGGCGTTGCAGACCTTGATTGACGGCATCAAGGAGTTCGGCGCGGTAGCCCAGGCCTACGCCCCGATTGTCGCAGCGGGTGACGAGCTCGCGAGCGAACACCCAGAGTGGCGTCTGTATCGCAACGATGGAGTGCCTGAGTCCTTGGGCGACCTCTTGGAGATCATGAATCCGGGCGACGTCGAGTGGCAGTCGTACTGGCTGGTGAACTACGGCGGGGCTGCTGACGCGCTCGGCTTCGATGGTTTTCATCTCGACACGTACGGTTACCCGCGCGACGCGACGAATGCGGCTGGCGAGTGGGTAGACGTCGCGGGCGGCTACGGTTCCTTCGTCAACGCCGTTCGCCGAGCGCGACCTTCGGACGTATTGAGTTTCAACCAGGTGAACGGTGTGCCGAGGGTCTTCTCCGCGCCGGCACCGCCGAGCTTTCCTTACGTTGAAGTCTGGCCCCCGAACGATCGGTGGCGCCATCTGGAGGGGCTCCTCGAGCGCAGCGGTAGTACCGATCGTCACGGCGAGACGCTTGCCCTCTACCCGCCCGTCTGGGACGCGGCTCGCACGAGCGCCCTGAACACCTGCGTGCTCAGCGAGGCGGTCTCGAGGGTGCTGGGGGCCAACATCTTGATCTGGGGCGACAATGACAGCGTGCTGTGCCATCCCTACTACGTCAATCACGAGACGCTCAACGGAGACGAGCGTGAGGTGGTGCTTCGCTGGCATCGATTCGCGTTGAGGTGTCGCGACCTCTTCCGCGCGACGACCGACACCAGTTGGTATGAGCTGAGCGATGAGAACGCCTCGGTCAAGGTGTCGTGGACGGGTGAGACGCGACCGGAGCCCGCCGGCAATTCGCTGTTCGCCCGGGTCTTTCGAGGTGAGCACCTCGTTGTGGTCAGCCTGCTCGACCTCACGGGCAGCGAAGATGGGGCGTGGTCGTCCGGGACGCAACGCGGCACCTGCACGAGCGCCGACGTCGAAGTGCTGCTTGATTCTCCCGACTCGTGGTCCGTCGAAGCGGCGATTCTCGGTCGCGACGAGGGGCGCTTTGCGCCCGTGGGCTGCGTCGAAACCATAATGCGCGAGGGCGGGGGCATCCGCGTGACGGTCTCGATCGACGAGGGATGGTCGGTGCTGCGCCTGACGCCGAAGGCGTCGTCGTGAGGGTCGAGGTACCGCGCACGGCGCGTGAAGGACAGTCGCTCGGTGTTGCCGAGCGGAGAGGCAAGACATGACATCGGTACGACTCGACAACGTCACGAAGATCTATCCCAATGGATTCGAAGCAGTGTTCGACCTCGACCTCACCATTGAAGACGGCGAGCTCATGGTCGTCGTTGGGCCGTCGGGTTGCGGCAAGACCACGGTGCTGCGCATGATCGCCGGGTTAGAAGACATCACCTCGGGCACCGTCAGCTTCGGCGATCGCGTCATGAACGAAGTGCCGCCGAAGGACCGAGACGTCGCCATGGTGTTTCAGAGCTACGCGCTCTACCCGCAGATGTCGGTCGCTCAGAACATCGGCTTCGCGCTGAAGATGAAAAAAATGCCCAAGGCAGAGATCGATCGTCGGGTGCGCGACGCCGCAGCGGTGCTCGGGCTCACCAACTGGCTCGATCGCAAGCCGACGCAGCTCTCGGGAGGCCAACGTCAGCGCGTCGCGATGGGACGGGCGATCGTTCGAAGCCCCAGTGTCTTTTTGATGGACGAGCCGCTCTCAAACCTCGACGCCAAGCTCCGGGTCCAGCTGCGCGCCGAAATCGGGCGCGTGCAGCAGCAGATCGGCGTTGCCACCTTGTACGTCACGCACGACCAGACCGAGGCCATGACGCTCGGTCATCGGGTGGCGGTGTTGCGAGACGGCGTGCTACAGCAGGTCGATTCGCCCGAAGTGCTGTACCAAAGGCCGCGCAACATCTTTGTCGCGGGATTCATCGGCTCGCCGGCAATGAATCTGCTGGAGGGCACCCTTTCGCCCGATGTTGACGCCGTCGCGCTCGGTAGCCAACGCATCGCGTTGCCAAGCGACGTCGTGGGCCTGCATCCGGGGTTGAAGAAGTTCGCGGGCAAATCACTTGTCGTCGGAATCCGCCCCGAGGATCTCCCGGCGGCCGAAGGAGATAAGGGCGGACAGATTCTTACGGGTGACGTTCACCTGGTCGAAGCACTTGGCGCCGAAAAGCTCGTGCACTTTCGTTTCGACGCCCCGATTGTCCAGTTGGAGGATACGTCAGTCACCGAAGAGGGAGACGAGATCCTTGTGAGCAACCAGTCGGCGATCTCTGAATGCGTTGCCCGCATTCAGCCCCAGTTCCAGGTGAGCGCGGGAGAGCGCTTCAGCTTTCGGGTCTCGCCCGAGAAGCTCGAATTCTTCGACGTCGAGACGGGCATTGCCATCTGGGAGTAGTCGTGCGGGTGGCGAGACCAGCGTGATTCGCGTGCTGGATAGGCTGGCCGACTAATCGATCGTTCTTGAGTGGAGGACACCTTGTGGCCAAGTGCGCCCTTCTGTCGCGCGA
>CAVRWO010000018.1:0-14252 GCA_963724865.1 uncultured Acidimicrobiaceae bacterium
AGCGCCACCTTGTATCAGCTCGCCAAGCGCGGGATCGACGTGATCGGGATCGACCGCTACTCACCGCCGCACACCTTGGGGTCCACCCACGGCGACACCCGGATAACTCGCCAAGCGATTGGCGAAGGAAACGCTTATGTGCCACTGGCGCTCAGATCCCACGAGCTCTGGCGCGAGATCGAGGCTGGACCGGGACTGATCTGTTCACCGCCTGTGGCGGGCTCGTACTGACGGCGGGATCGGAAGGGGCAGGTCATCATGGGGTCGATAACTTCTTCGCGTCGACGGTCAGCGCCGCTCGAACCTTCGGGATCGAGCACGAGATCCTCACCTCAGATGAAGTGCGCGCCCGCTTTCCGCAGTTCAACGTCAGTGAAGGACACCGCGGTTACTACAGACCCGGAGCTGGCTTCGTCCGGCCCGAGGCAGCCGTCGCCGCTCAACTGGAACTGGCCGCGCGCCACGGCGCTCGCGTTCACCGGATGGAGCGGGTATCGAGCATTGAGCCCTCCAACGGTGGCGTGATCGTCCACACCGATCGTGCTGGGTACGGTGCTGATCAGGTCGTACTTACCGCTGGACCTTGGATCAGCGGCCTTGCCTCCTCTGATGACATCACGCTCGCGTGCACGGTGTATCGGCAGGCCCTGCATTGGTTTGACGCCTCGGAGTCCATCTCAATGCTCACGCCCGGTCGGATGCCCGTGTTCATATGGGCGGATGTCGGTTCACGGTATCGAGATATGTTCTACGGGTTTCCCGCCATCGACAGCATGGACGGAGGGCTGAAGGTGGCGACCGAGCAGTACGAAGTGAGTGCGATCCCGACGACCCGCAACCGATGTCACCCCCGATGAATCACAACGCATGTCGATGAGTGCGTCGTGGGCCGACTCCCCCTGGGCCCCGCCGTCGTCAAGAGCGCCGGATGTCTCTACACCGTCACGCCCGATAATCAGTTCATCATCGACAAGCATCCTGAGCGCCCCGACGTCCTGCTCGCATCGCCGTGTTCCGGCCATGGCTTCAAGCACTCGGCCGCCATCGGCGAGTCGCTCGCGCAGTGGGTAACCGACGGCAAATCTGCGATCGATCTCTCAGCGTTTGCACTCGATCGGTTCGCCGAGCGCCGAGCCTGACGTCACCTAGACACCCGTTACATTCATCGTGAGATTTGCCGATCACGTCTAGGTCGCGGAAACGGCGGACGCATGACTGCGTGCTGATCGATGCGGATCACCGGGTAACTTCTTCGCCGTTCGTGGCGTAGCCACGATGACCTCAGTAGCGCCTGTTCGCAGGTGATCGAGCACCTCGCTTCGTTCCTCGGCGTCGGTCACCAACGCGGTCAAGTCTTCGAGCGGGGCGACCCAGTACGGCGCAATGACACCCAGCTTGCCTGAATCGGCGAGCACATAGACGCTGCTGCGCGCTTCAGCCAGAGACGGCGCAACGATCCCTCACCGGGGTGATAGTCGGTGAGGCCTGCGTCGGGGTGTACTCCCCCGCACCGACGAACGCTTGGGCGACGTAGAACTCTTCGTGCAGCGCCAATCCGTACGGTCCACTGCACGAGAGGTTGCCACTGCGCACCTGACCGCCCGTCAGGATCACTTCGGCGTTGAGTCTCGACGAAAGTTCAACTGCCACCAGCAACGAATTGGTGATGATTCGGCCGGACCAGTCGGACGCTAGCGCCCGAGCGAACTCCAAACACGTTGACCCGGCGTCAATGAAGATGGTCTCTCCGGACTGGACCATCGCGACGGCGGTCTCGGCGATCAGGCGCTTGCGGTCTCGGTGCTCGATGCGACGCTGTTCGAACGCAAGTTCAGTCGTGCGAACCTCGGGCCCGACGGCTCCGCCATAGACCCGCTGCAAGAGTCCTTCTCGCTCAAGGTCGCGCAGATCGCGCCGCACGGTCTCGAGCGACACGTTGAACAGCTCGCCGAGCCGATCCGCGCTGACGAGACCGCCAATCTGAATCTCTTTAAGAATCTTCAAGCGACGCTCAGTCGGCAGCATTACCAGCCCCCTCTCCAACCCGTCACCAGCATATGGGCGACGTGCCCGGTGTTGTGGGTGTATGTGTGTATTTGGTAACAACGTGACCGTTACGTGCCGCTTTGCAGAAAACGGCGATATTCATTCCCAACACTTTTTCGGTAAGCCCCAGTTACGACGCAGGCGCCTGCAACGGCGCGCAGACGAGTGCCGCGTAGAGCTCGGCGCGACGAAGCATGGAGTCGAGATCCACACGTTCGCCGCGCGCGTGAGCACCCGCTCCCCGCGGACCGAGTCCGTCAAGCGTGGGAATACCAATCGATCCGGTGAAGTTCGTGTCGCCCGCTCCGTTCGCGGGCCTGGCGTTGGTGACGTCACCGAGCGCCGCGCTAGTCGCAAGCACGTGTTCAACGAGCGAGGTGTCAGTGGATGGTTCCCACGCCGGGCGGTGCGCTACGACACGTCGTTCGATGGTCGCCCCCTCGCGTAGCGGTGCCAGGGACTCGACGGCGTTGAGCAGCGCGCGTTCAGTCGCGTGCGTTGTGAAGCGAAACCCGATCTCTGCTTGCGCTTCGCCGGCGATGACGTTGGCTCGCGTGCCGCCGGTGATGCGGCCAACGTTGCATCCGGCGTCATCGGCAGTCGGTAGCGCATGGCGCAACGCGATGAGTTGATCAACCAGCTCGTCGATCGCGGACACACCCTTCGCCGCGTCGAGGCCCGAGTGCGCCTCACGTCCTGACACCTTCAAGAGGACGCGCGCCACACCGCGCCGACCATTCTTGAATCCTCCGTCGGGGTGCGGCGGTTCGAGTCCCAAGACAGCGAAGGCTCCTTCAGCCTGCTCCAGCACCACGCGACGTCCGTCGACGCTCGAGACCTCCTCGTCGGCGATGCAGACGAGACGATAGTCGCGGGTGGGTGTGGCGCCCGTCTCTCCGAGAATGAGCTGGGCGATCTCGAAGGCAACCAGGCTCGCCTTCATGTCGAAGACCCCGGGCCCGCTCGCGCGGTCGCCATCGATGACAAACGGCTGTCGTGCAAGCTCGCCGAACGACCACACCGTGTCGTAGTGGGCGACAAAGAGGAGGTGTCCTCCGGGCGTGCTCGACGTCAGCACGGATGAGGCGACGAGATGGTCGCCTGCGATGCCACTCTCCGTACGAACGTTGAGTCCGAGCGACTCCCACTTGTTGCCGAGATTGTCGCGAAGTGCATCGAGTTTCGCAACGTCCCCGGAAGGAGATTCCAGTTCGACGAGCTCGCCCAAGCGGGCAATCGCGTGCTCACGAAACGCGTCGGCCGATCCCTTGAACGCAGCAAGCTCGGGGATCGTGTCAAAGGCTTTAACCATACTCAGGCTCGACTGAGGAGTTCGCAAGCACGGAGACAACCTTGAAGCATCTGATTGCCTCGAACATCGTCGGCATCGTGAAGGTGACGCTCCGCTCTCCAGACTCCCTCACGCCTGGTATCGCACTGCACGCCTTCGCTGGATTCACAGCGTCAAAGGTGACCTCGTAGGTGAAGGGTCCGTCAGTTCGTACCACGTCGATCGCTTGACCCAACGCCCGTTCGGCGGCCTCAGTGATGAGCGGCGCCGTCGTCGCGGGCGCGAGGCAGCGTGCGGTGTAGCGATCGACGCAGGTCTTCACCGCGACGCGTTCCGCGCGGGGCGCCCACTGCTTCGAGTCGTCGCACGTCAAGTCATCGCCCGTGATGAGCACCACCGACTTTCCGAACTCGGCCGCAAGCAATGCGTTCATCCGGCCCTCGTTGACGTGCTCCCCATTGAGTTGCACGTCGAGAATGGTCTCTCCTATATAGGTGTGCGAGAGGATGCCTTGGCGGCCCGCTCCCGTGTGATAGCCGAGAAAAGCGACCACGTCGCACGTTTCGAGCCCCTGCATCATCCCGAGTGGCTTGTGTCGGCCGATGATCGCACTCGCCCGCTCGTCCAGCTGTTCCAGTATGAGGTTGCGCTTCGTCGAGTGCGCGTCGTTGATCACGACTTCGGTAGCACCCGCGCGGAAGAAGCCCTCCACAGCGGCGTTGACGTCGCTCATGAGAAGGTGCCGCGCCTCTTGCCACCGCGGTGCTCCGTACTCACAGTCTTCTGGGAAGGTCACCCCTGTGACGCCCTCCATGTCGGCTGATATCAGTACTCGCACGATTACTCCTTGTAGGGCTGCGGCGAACTCGCGTAGAGCGACTTCGCATAGAGGGACGTCTGATTCACTAGGTACTTCTCCACGTGCTCAAGATGCACCTCGTAGCCGATGCCGGGAACTTCGTGAGGAACCTGCACCTGGCCACCTTTGGCGACGATTTCGGGGACAACGACATCCTGTTCGTAGTACTTCTTCGAGCCCGAAATGTCACTTGGGTACGTGAACCCCGGCAAGCTCGCCACTGCGATGTTCGCCGCACGCCCAACTCCAAATTCGTGCATTCCGCCGCACCAGACGGGAATACCGGCGTCAAAACACAGGTCGTGCACTTCGCGGGCCTTTCCGAGTCCGCCGAGTCGCGAGACCTTGATGTTGACGATGCGGCACGCCTCAAGTTCGAGGGCGGTGCTGACCGCTGGCGCCGACGAAATGCTCTCATCCAGGCACACGGGCGTCTCAAGTCGACGTTGTAGCGCCGCGTGCGCGAGCAGTTCATCTTCTTCGAAGGGCTGCTCGATCATCAAGAGCCCGAAGCCGTCGAGCTCTTCAAAGACCTCCGAACTCGCTGCTGATGGTTCAAAGCCGCCGTTCGCGTCGACCTGCAGCGCGATGTCGGGAAAGGCATCGCGCACTTGACGAACCGGCTCGATCTCCCAGCCCGGGGCGATCTTCAGCTTCACTCGCTTGTATCCCTCGTCAACGTGACCGGCGACCGCCTTCAACAACACGTCAATCGATGGCTCGATGCCGAGGCTCACGCCCGAATCAATGGCCTCCGCCGTTCCGCCGAGTGCGTTCGCGAGTGGCAGACCGAGGTGCTGGCTGTAGAGATCCCAGCAGGCCATGTCGATGGACGCGCGCGCGAAGGGGTTGCCTTTGATCTCAGCGATGCGGTACGCCTCATCGGGTGAGTCCCACGGTTCGCCAAGCACCGAGGGCACGAGATAGCGCCGCAGAATCAGCCAGCAGGTATCGGTGCTCTCGTAGCAGAAATAGGGGTCGGCGGGACTGGCGCACTCGCCCCACCCGACGAGACCTGTCGAGTCGGTGGCGCGCACCAAGATGTGCTCAATGAAGCTCTTCTTGTGGGAACTGGTCTCGAACTCGTGCACGAGCGGCATGCGCACGCGATAGAGGTCGACCTTCTCAATGGTGATGCTCACGTCGGTATGGACCTTTCACTTTGTTCGCGCGACGATTCGAAGACGTAGGCGGCGCACTTCTCATCAACGCGGCGGCACGAGACGCCGACGAGCCCCTCAGAGAGCAGAGACTCGAACGCGTCGCCAATGACTTCTCGTAAATCGACTTGCTGCGCAGGATCGAGCTCGTTGATCGCTGTCGGTATGGACAACGTAGCGCCGCCGTTGCGGTGGCGCAGCACTTCGCCCAGTGCAGGAACGTCATCGATCTCGTGCGGGGTCGCTCGTGCACCATCTGCAAGTGTGCGCACGCGCTCGGCGTCGAGCGACCATTCGACGATCATCCGAGGGCTGGTGCTGCCGGGAACGAAGCCGTGCGCGTAGGCGCCGTAGAAGTTCCGCTCGAGGCCAATCGCCTGGGCAGCGAGGACGTCCAGGTTGAAGTGCGCGTTGCGCACCTGAAACGGGTCGTACACCCACCTGATCAGAGGAATGTTGCGCCCGAGCGCGATCGCGCGCTGGGCGAGCTTGAGTCTGCGCCCCACCCCGCGCCCCTGCCACGCGGGCAGCACGGCCGCATTCTGTGAGTACTGATATAGATCCCCGCCCGGAGCACCTTGGGCGAGGAAGCTAAAGGCGAAGCCAATGAGCTCGCCCTCGGCGAAGGCACCAACGACGATGCCCCCATTGTGCGATATTCCAACGAGCAGTCGCGGATTCAAAGAGCCGTCTTCGGGACGCAGGGTGAACGCCGAAAGGTAGAGGTTTGAACATGCCGCCAAGTCATCCGGCATCGTCAATTCGCGCACTTCGACCTCGATCGGGTAGCTGATCACAGTGAGCCCGCCTTTATCTCTGCGACGTAGTGGCACGCGGCCCGGTGCGGTTCGCCGTCGTCCTCATCGACCAATACGAGATTGGGCTCCGAACTCGCACACAGATCGGTCGCAAACGGACAGCGGGTCCGGAAGCGACAGCCCGATGGCAAGCGCGACAGGCTCGGTGGATCGCCGGCGAGTGCGGCGATGGGTTCTTGAGCGTTGGGCGTGAGACGCGGGATCGCCCGCAGCAAAGCCTGAGTGTAGGGATGGCTCGGGGATTCGAAAACTTCGACGGTCGTGCCCTCTTCGACGATACGGCCCATGTACATGACCGCGACGCGGTCGCAGATGTGACGAACCACCGCAAGGTCGTGTGCAATGAAGAGAATCGACAGGTCGAGCTCACGGCGCAACTCAGCAAAGAGATGAATGATCCCCGCTTGCACCGACACGTCGAGCGCAGAGACCGGCTCATCGGCGATGAGCAGATCGGGCTGGAGTGCGAGAGCGCGAGCAATGGCCACGCGCTGACGCTGGCCGCCGGACATCTGGCGAGGCTTGGAACTCAAGAAGGAAGTGGGCAGATGGACCTGGGCCATGAGCTTCTGGCAGGTCGCTTCGACCTCAGCACGCCCAACGGAGTGGTGCACCCGAAGGAGCTCGCCAAGCTGCTGGTAGATGGTCATTCGTGGGTCGAGCGAAGAGTAGGGATCCTGGAAGACCATCTGAATCCGCCGGCGCTGTTCGAGCGATCGGTGACGTGTCACGAGCGGCTCGCCGTCAAAACGCACCGAGCCTCCGGCGAGATCATTCAATCCAACGACGAGGCGAGCGAGCGTCGACTTGCCGGATCCCGACTCCCCAACCAGTCCGAAGATCTCACCCTTGCGCACGGACAGGGTGACACCGTCAACCGCGCGTAAAGGATCGCGGTGGCGTCCCCGGCGCGTCCGGAAGGTGACCACGGCGTCGTCGAGCTCGAGAAGGTTTTCGCTCACGGCTCGAGTTTGCCTTCCGAGTCCGCGAGGCATTCATCGACGTGTATGCACGCGCTCGCGCGTCCGCCTCCGAGATCGACGAGCGGGAACGTTCCCGACTCGCACTCGGGGGTAGCGAAATCGCAGCGCGGATGGAACGCGCAACCCTCGGGCCACTCGCCGAGCGTCGGCGCCGATCCGCGAATGGCCACGAGCTCAGAGACAATCGTGTCGACGTCGGGCGTGGCTCTCACCAGACCGCGCGTATAGGGATGGCTGGGCCTGACGAACGCTTCTTGCACCGATCCTCGCTCGACGAGCGAACCTGCGTATAAGACTTCGATGCGCTGGCAGAGTTGGGCGACGACCGCAAGGTCGTGGGTCACGTAGAGCATGCTCATACCCAGCTCGTCCTTGAGCCTCGCGAGCAGGCGAACGATCTGGGCCTGGATGGTGACGTCGAGCGCAGTCGTCGGCTCATCGCAGAGCAGGAGTCGTGGCCGACACGCCAGGGCGGCGGCGATCATCACGCGCTGGCGCAGACCACCCGAGAGCTCGTGGGGATAGAGCTGGAGGGTCATTTCGGGATCGGGAATGCCCATGTGGCGCGCCAACCGCAACGCCTCCTCTTTCGCCTCGTGCTTGCTCCAGTGCATCTGATGACGGGCCGCGTCAACGATCTGTTCGCCCACGCGCGCCACCGGGTTGAGCGAGGTCATCGGTTCTTGGAAGATCATCGTGATACCGCTGCCGCGAATCCGCTTCATCGATCGCTTGTTCGCGTGCAGTATGTCCTCCCCCTCGAAGCGAACGGACCCGCTCTTGACCGCGATGCCCGGTGGCAGGATCCCGAGGATGGCTCGTAACGTCAGGCTCTTGCCACTGCCCGATTCACCGACGAGGCCGACGGCCTCACCAGTACCAACGGAAAAGGAGATGCCGTCTACCGCAGTGACGGGATCGCGATATCCGGGTCGGTGCACGGTGATCGTCAGGTTCTCCACCTCGAGCAACGGACCGGTCGTCGTCGAGCTCAATGGGACGTCGGCGATCGTCGTCGAAGCCGTCTCCACTAGTCCCGCCTCATGAGCTCGGTGAGACCATCGCCGACGAGTGACAGTCCGAGACCGGTAATCACGACGGCAATGCCCGGAATGGTGGCGAGCTCCCAGTGGGTCGTGAGGAACTCCTGGCCACTTGCCATCATCTCGCCCCAGTCGGGGGCGGGTGGCGGGATCCCGAGACCGAGGTAGCCGAGCGTCACGATGGCAAGAATGTCGAGCACGATGTCCGACGTCGCAAAGATGATCGCCTGGGAGATCACGTTCGGCAAGATATGGCGAAGGATGATGCGCAGCGTCGAATACCCCTCGATCTGTGCAGCTAACACGTACTCTTTGTTCTTTTCTACGAGCGTCGCGCCACGGATGATTCGGGCGTACGAGATCCAGCTCACGACCGTGATCGCGATGATGATGCTGCGCACCCCGGGTCCGAGCACAAAGACGAGGAGGATCACCAGCACGTAGAACGGAAACGCCACCACCACGTCGGCAATGCGCATGATCACCATGTCCAGCCATCCCCCGAGGTACCCGGCAAATGCACCGAGCAACGTGCCGATGATGAACGGCGAGATGACGGCAAGGAACGCGACCGATAGGTCGGTGCGCGCGCCGTACACCAGTCGAGTCCAGACGTCGCGGCCCAGTTGATCGGTACCGAGCCAGTGGGCGCTGCTCGGACCCGCCAATATGTTTGTCAAGTTGAGCTGCGTGGGGTTGTACGAGGTCACGAACGGAGCGAACACCGCGAGCCCCACGATGGCCGTCAAGATGGCGCCGCCAATAATGAGCGCCGTCGGTACACGCCGGCGGCTGCGCCGTTCGGACCGCACGGTGAGAGGTTCGACAAGCGTGGTCATGACAGCTGCACCCGCGGATCGAGCAAGGCGTAGGCGACGTCGGTCAAGAGGTACACCAACACCACCACGATGGCAAAGATCAACGTGATGCCCTGCACGACGGGAAAGTCGCGCTCGAGGATCGACTGGATCATTAGCTGACCGAGTCCGGGCAAGCCAAAGACGTTCTCCACGATGACCGTGCCACCCACCAGAAAGCCAATATTGATGCCGAGCACGCTAACGGCCGCGACACCCGCGTTGCGCAATCCGTACTTGAAGAGCACCGTCTTAGAGCCGGTTCCCTTCGCTCGAGCAAACGCCACGTAGTCCGAGCCGAGCACTTCGATCAGGCTGGTACGGAGGCTTCGCAGCAGCATCGGAGCGATGGAGACCGCGATCGTGATGCCGGGCAATACCAGCGACCAGAAGTGGCTCGGCCACGTCGTGCCGTACCCGCCCACGGGAAATATCTTGATGACGACACTGAAGAGCAAAATGAGCGACGTGCCGATCCAGAAGCTCGGCATACCGAGTCCCACCGTGCCGGCGATGCGCACAACATGGTCGGCGGCGCCGCCCGGGCGAATAGCCGCCAACGCAGCAAGTGGTACGGAGAAGATGACGGCGCCGACGGCGCCGTAGAGCAGTAGGAGCAACGTGACTGGCACGTGGCCGACGATCAGTGATGACACCGACGACTGATAGAAGAGCGACTGGCCGAGGTTGCCGTGCAACAAACGACCCAGGTACAGCCAGTACTGCACCGGTATCGGATGGTCGAGACCCCACGCGTGATCGAGCGCCGAGATCGCCGACGGCGTGGCGTGCTCGCCGAGGAAACTCCGAGCCGGATTGCCCGGAACCATATGAATGCTGAAGAACACCAGCAGCGTCACCCCAAAGATGATGGGAATGAGCAGTAGGAGGCGGCGCACGATGTATCGCGTCAGCATTGTGAAACAAAAACCTTTCTGAACGCACGACGATGTGCGCCGCGGCGAGGTAACGCACGTGGCCCAGTGGCGATTACTTCCTTGCGCACTGGGCCACGTCTCGCATTTACTTGCTCAGCCAAACGTTCTGCAGCGGATAGTTGCCGGTCGGGTAGACCTGAAATCCGTGCACGTTGGTCGAATACGCGTAGGCGAACGGCTCGTAAAACAGATACGCCATCGGGGAGTCGGCCTGCATCTGGGCCTGGACCTTGTTGTAGAGCACCTTACGAGCGGGTTCGCTAAAATTCCGCTCGGCCTGTTCCGCCCAGAGGTCAACGTTGGTGCTGTTGTAGTTGGTGAACAGCGCGTGGGTCTTTTGACCCGTGTTGCCGCCCATCGCCGAGTAGCTCGTCATCTCGTCGGGATCGATGATGTCCGTCGTGTCGTATTGGAATCCCATCTGATAGTCGCCCTCTTCGGTTGTGGTGTACTCACTGTTGACGTCGATTTCCTTGATCGTCACCTTGATGCCAAGAGGCTTCAGCTCAGACTGGACGATCTGGCCGAGGTCCTGCTCGGTGGAGTCGCCCGAGCCCACGAGGATGCTGGTGGAAAAGCCATGCGGCACCGGAGACTCGGCCATCTGCGCCTTCGCCTCTTTCAGGTTGTACTGAATGCCGGTGAGTCCGGAGTCGTGCGCCCACAGCGCCGGGGAGAGCAGCGTGTTGGCGACAGTTCCGTGCCCGAAGAGCACCGCGTTCACCATGGCTTTACGGTCGAGCGCGTAGGCGATCGCGAGTCGAACATGCACGTTGTTAAAGGGCTTGACCGCGTTGTTCATCACCATGTACTCGGTCCAGCTCGACGGGAATAGGGTCACCTGTACGCCTGACGCGGACTCCAGGGAAGAGACCGAAGAGAACGGCGGAAACTCGTCGACCTGCGCTTGTCCCGACTGAAGCTCCAACTGGCGCGTGTTGTCGTCCGGTATCGAGACGAAGTTCACGGCCTTTAGGTACGGCTTGCCCGCTTGCCAGTAGTAAGGGTTGGCGACGAGAGAGAGCTCGCTCCCCTTGATCCAGTCCTTCACCATGAAGGGCCCCGTTCCGATCGGGTGCTGGAAGAAGGTCGCCTCGCTCTCTCCGCCGTAGTTGTCGGGAATGATGCCGTTCGCAAACAGCGCCATGTCCGAGAGCATCGGCGCCCACGGATACTTCGTGGTGATCGCCACCGTGTACTTATTGGGCGTCGCGATACTCGCGATCGCCGCATCGATGAATGCGAACGGATTGGTTGCCTTGGCCGATACTCGCTCGATCGAGAATTTGACGTCGGCAGAGGTCATGGGCTTACCATTCTGGAAGCGCACGCCGTGGCGAAGATTGAACGTCCAGGTCAATTTGTTCTTTGAGAGCGTGTAACTCGTCGCAAGCAACGGCTCCACGGAGTGACCGTTTGGCGAAGGGACGTAGAGCGTCTGATAGATGTTCTCCGAGGCCCAGATGCTCTCATTGTCGGAGATGTCGGTCGGGTCGAGCCCCAAAATATCCGCCGTTCGCGCGAATGTCAGTGTGCCACCACGCTGAATCGCGCTCGAGCCCGCCGACGCTGACGGAGATCCTGAGAGCACTCCCGCGCTCATCAGCACCCCCGCGACTAACGTTGCTGAAGCCGCCAGGCTTAATAGTCGTTTCATGACACTCCCCCTTTTCAGATGCAGAAGTTGGAAAACGGGCATTGACGCCCAATCTTTGACCAATCCCCCACATCTGCCATTTGCTTGAAATTTCACAGTTTCACGTCACGTCGATGACCGAATCTGTGGAACTTTGTGTAACCTAACAAAGCAACCTCGTCAAGTCAAGCGCGGAGGGTGCAGTCTTTGCACAACAACGAAGAGTTAAGACAGACGAATCACGTCATTTGAGTTGGGTCCGAACGCCACGGAGTGCAATTCGACGGCACGGCTCAGAAGGGGAACCCATGAATGAACAGACGAGCGCACTTGTCGATCTCGGGCAAACCCTGATCGACCATCGGTACAAGGGGATCCCACTCGGCACCACTCTTCCGCTGAGCGACGTTGGCGCTCAAGGATGGAGTGTCGCCCGCGGCGACCTGGCGCTGCCCGTCACCACCGTGCGTGCTGGTGCGCTCCAGAACAATCTCGACACGATGGCCGAATACTGTCGTCGAAACAATGTCCTTCTTGCCCCCCACGGCAAGACGACCATGTCCCCCCAACTCTTTGAACGACAGCTTCGCGCGGGAGCTTGGGGGATCACCGCCGCGACGCCCACGCAGGTCGCCGTGATGAGACAGTTCGGTGTCCCGCGAATCCTGCTCGCGAACCAGATCTCTGAACCGGCGGCCGTTCGGTGGATCGCCAGCGAACTCGAATCCGACGAGTCATTTGAGTTCATGTGTTTGGTCGACGATTCGAAAAATGTCGCTGACCTGGACGACGCACTCGACGGCGTGACGTCAAGGCGCCGCTTGAACGTGCTCGTAGAGGTGGGAATGAAGGGAGGCCGAGCCGGCGTACGAACGGCCGAGCGGGCCCTCGAAGTCGCGCGATCGGTAGCTGCGTCACGTCACCTCACACTCGCGGGTATTGAAACCTACGAGGGGCTCGTGACGAGTGGTGTCGCGCCGGAGGACCTTGCTCGAGTCGACGCCCTGTGCGACCGCGTCGGGATCATCATTCGCGAGATTGGCGCCGAGGGACTGTTTGACGTGCCAACTATCACAGTGACTGCAGGAGGAAGTTCATATTTCGATCGGGTGGTCGCAGAATTCCCGAAGTGGCGAGACAGTGGATTGCCATTGCAACTCGTACTACGAAGCGGGTGCTACCTCACCCAAGATCTAGGCAAGTACCAGCGAGTGTCGCCGCTCGATGGGAGGAGGGATCCGAGCGAAACGCTGCATCTGGACAATGCGCTTGAGGGTTGGGCACGAGTCCTTTCTCGACCCGAACCGGAGCTCGCCATACTCGGCACCGGCAAGCGTGACCTCCCCTACGACGCTGACTTGCCTGTGCCGCTCACGTCATATCGCGACGGAGTCGTGACTAGCGACCTCAGAGGCGGTTCCGCGATCTTCAAGATGATGGACCAACACGCATTTATGAGCGTGCCGGCCGAACTCGTCCTCGAGCCTGGCGACATCGTGGTGCTTGGGATGTCGCATCCCTGTACGGCGTTCGACAAGCTTCGCTTAGTTCCGCTCATAGATGACAATCACGTCGTCGTCGACGCCGTATTGACTTTCTTCTGACAGAACGCTGACTTCTCTCCCGTTTCGTGAGGGTGCGGTCGGTCGTCGCACGCTCACGAACGCTCGGCGCCTCGACGTCCCGCATTTTCCACGTTCCCGGGGGATTCGCCGATGACATTTCTGCTGACATCAGATAGAAATGTCGTGGGACTCGCGTGACAGGAGGACGATGTGACGATATTCAACCGTGGCTTTCATGGACGGCCGCGCCAACCAGAGGCGGGTCTCATCCCTCCTGGCCAATACGTGACCGACGACTTTCCAGTGTTGACGGCGGGACGGACACCGAGGGTCCCCCTCGACACCTGGGACTTCAAAATCGTCGACCAATCGGGCACGCAACTTGCGCGATGGACGTGGGACGAGTTTCGGGCGCTTCCCTCAGAGGACGTCACCGCCGACATCCACTGCGTGACCAAGTGGACGAAGCTAGGTACGACGTGGACCGGCGTGTCAGTCGACACGCTCCTCGCCGGCATCGAGACCAGTGCGGGATTCGTGCTCGCGACCGCAGAGCCTGACTACACCACGAACCTTCCCATCGCCGACGTTCGTGACGGCAAGGCGTGGGTGGCCTTCCTGTTCGATGGCAAAGAACTCGCGCCCGAACACGGTGGACCAGCCCGACTGCTCGTTCCCCACCTGTATTTCTGGAAGAGCGCCAAGTGGGTACGGGGACTCACGCTTCTCAACCACGACGAACCGGGCTTCTGGGAGTCGCTCGGCTACAACAACTACGGCGACCCGTGGCGTGAGCAGCGCTACCAAGGAGACTGAGAAGTGCTGCGCTGGCTCGTTGCTACCGTGACCAAGACGGTCACCGAGATGCCGATGCGGTGAGCCTCGTGTTGGACATCTCCGAGTGGCCCGGTCACCGGGCAGGCCAACATGTCGACGTCCGCCTCACCGCTGAGGACGGCTACTCGGCCGAACGCAGCTACTCCGTCGCCTCGTCACCGGGGTCGAATGAGGTCGAACTGTCCATCGTGCGGCTGGACAACGGCGAGGTGTCGCCCT
>CAVRWO010000019.1:0-15618 GCA_963724865.1 uncultured Acidimicrobiaceae bacterium
GTGCCAGGATCGAGACCCCGGCGGCCCGCGACATTCCTGTGCCACTTCGTTACAATCCGTTCATTATGGAATGCATTCACGGCGTCAAATTGGAAAGATGCGTCCATTGTCGTCGACCGCCGCTGGGCGTTAACGCCACGGTGTACATCACGGCAGGTGGACACCAGTATCACAATCTTCGAGAATGTCCAAGAATCGTTGAGGGCCAAGCCATCGCTAGATCGCAAGGGATGAATAATCATCCCATCAAGTCCATCCCGTGGAGTCAAGTAGTGCTTGAACGCGACAGATGCATGTACTGCTGCCCCCTCGCAAAGGAAGATCCCAGCTGAATTTCTAAGCGAATCGTTCGCATCCCACTTATATGAAATGTTGGTACTTCATTTGAGCGAGTCCAATCTTCTAGAGTTGCTCCGTGCCTGATAAACAGGGGTTCCTCACAACTCGAGAGCTGATGTGGCCAACGATCGTTGCACTCCAGGCCCTGGGCGGCTCCGGGCGCAATGACGAAATCAACGAACAAGTGGCCCGCATTGCTGGCATCACTGAAGACCAGATGGCCTTTAAGCGCGAAGATCGACATCACCTCACGCTCATCGAATACCGCATCGCATGGGCCAGATCGAGATTGAAGGAGCTGGGCCTCCTCGAAAACTCCAGCTCTGGTGTTTGGGCACTTACAGAATCTGGGCGTCGCGTCACAGAATCGGAGCTCAACCTGTTGCCAAGGGAAAAGTCTGTCGAGCTCGAGACGCGGAGTGATCCCGAGGGAGATCTGGACGCAGTCACATTTGATAAAGAGCCGGGTGACAATCAGGGACTTGATTCGAACTGGAAGGTCGTCCTGCTCAATCGCTTACTCGAACTGCCTCCCGCATCGTTCGAGCGCCTAGCGCAGCGCCTCCTTCGAGAAGCGGGGTTTCGCAACGTCGAGGTCGTGGGTAAATCTGGAGACGGTGGAATCGACGGAGTCGGAGTGTACCAACTATCCCTAGTGTCCTTCCCGATCTACTTTCAGTGCAAGCGTTACAAGGGTGCCGTCTCCTCCGGCGCTGTTCGAGATTTTCGGGGCGCCATGGCTGGCAGGGGTGAGAAGGGGCTTCTAATCACAACGGGAGCCTTCACTCGAGATGCGAGGGAGGAAGCATCGCGCGACGGGGCACCGCCCGTGGAATTGATCAGCGGAGACGACCTCTGCGACCTATTAAAGCAGTACTCGTTGGGCGTTCGAACGGAGACACGCCTAGTTGAGAGAGTCAGCGTCCAACCCGAGTATTTCGACGAATTCTAGATATATCGATCTAAGGGCTCAGATCCTTTGATTGAACGTGAGGTCTTTCCATCGAACAGGAGCTCATCGACGTTAGGCCATGAGACATGTCCTCCACGCGCAGTGGCGAGTCAGCAGTCCCGGTTGGCACAATCTGAGACCTTCAACTCGCCGCAGTTAGAGTGTCGAGGGCCGTATGCTCAAACATGTTCAGCTCACGCCGCGCGGTGTTGGACCAAACAACTAGGCGATGGAGGGTGTCGTGGAGTGGATGAATGAACCGGCTCAATGGAGCTCAAACGGGAACGATCTGAAAATCGCCACCGAGGGTTCAACCGATTTTTGGCGTGTGACAGGCGAAGGTATCGACACTATCCGTGACAATGGGCACCTTTTCGGCGAGACAATCGCCGGCGAGTTCGACCTTTCGGTGGATATACACGGCCACTTCGCAGAGCAGTACGACCAGGCCGGCGTCATGGTGCGACTCGATGAACGTCAATGGTTCAAGACGGGCGTTGAGTTTTTGGACGGAAGACCGAGGTTCTCGACTGTCGTCACCTTCGACTACTCAAACTGGATGCTCACTGACTTACCCGAAGCCTTCGATTATCTCAGCCTTCGTATCGCTCACCGCGGCAACGCAGTGGAAGTCCATCGTTCGTTGGACGGCGGACCGCTGCAGTTTTCGGCTCATTTGTACATGCCGCCCGGCCGAACGGAGTTCGTCGGAGTCATGTGCGCCGCGCCGAAGGGCGGAGGCTTCGATGTCACCTTTCGGAATCTCAGCATCACTCCGATTGAGACAAACTAATCCAGTCGGAAAACAGCGAACGTCAATTCGTAGCTTCGTTGCGTAGCGGATCGGGTTCGCGCCGAGACGGCGCACTTCTTACGACCTAGGCCCAGATTGCCTCGCCGGACTCGTGATCGAAGAACTGCAGCCTGTCGACGTCGATCTCAAACGTCACTTTCGTGCCAGGCCTCACGCCCGTTCGAGGGTCCACTCGAGCAATTCCTTCGCCCCGATTCGCGAGTGCTTCGTCGCCTGACATCTGCTCTTCAGCCACGATCCGCTTGGCGTCGATGTTGAAGTGAACCAACAGTTCGTTTCCTAATGCCTCGACCAGGTCAGCGTCGGTCCTGAGTAGTTGGCCACCAGCGGTGTCCGAACTCACCTGAAGTGCTTCGGGCCGCATGCCAACGGTGACGCGTTGGTTCACGTATCTCGCCAGTCCCGGTCGCTTCTGTCGCACTCCATCGCCGAGATCGATCGACTGCGAACCGAGTTGCACCGATAGAGCGCCGTCACCAATTGTCGCCTCATAGAGATTCATCGCGGGAGACCCGATAAACGACGCCACGAACGCGTTGACGGGTCGGTCGTAGAGGGTCTGTGGATCGTCACACTGTTGCAGGAGACCGTCGTGCAGGACTGCAACCCGGTCACCCATCGTCATTGCTTCAACCTGGTCGTGCGTCACGTACACCGTCGCGACACCGAGCCGCCGCTGAATTCGGCTGACTTCGCCCCTCATCTGTACACGCAGCTTGGCGTCGAGGTTCGAGAGAGGTTCATCCATCAAGAACACTGACGGCTCTCGAACAATCGCGCGACCCATGGCGACGCGTTGCCGCTGGCCTCCCGACAGCTGTCCGGGCTTTACCTTCAGTAGCTCACTCAACCCCAAAACCTGCGCCGCGTCTTGGACGCTGCTTTCGATCTCTGTCTTCGATGCTCCTCGAAGCTTCAAAGGAAACCCGATGTTCTCGGCAACGGTCATATGTGGATACAGCGCGTAGTTCTGGAACACCATGGCGATGTCACGCGCCTTCGGTCCCATATCGTTGGCAACCTTGCCGTCGATGAGCAGCGACCCGCTCGAAATGTCTTCCAGCCCCGCGATCATCCGCAGCAGTGTTGTCTTTCCGCATCCCGACGGGCCCACAAGAACCATGAACTCTCCGTCGGCGACGCTCAGATCGACGCCCTTCACCGCCTCAAAGCCGTTGGGGTAGACCTTCTTAATACCCTCCACCGCGATGGTAGCCACCCCAATTACCTCCTTACAGTCCGTAACACATTAATCAGAAACAACAAAGCACCATCCTCACTCAACGCACGTCCACCGCCACTATGGACCAAGGCCCTGGCGTCTCGACACTTCACAGTTCGCTCGCCAAGAACGTCATGACCTCATCCCTCATTGCCGCGGTTTCAAAGTGTCCGCATTCGTAGCGGCTGAGTCGCCACTTGTCTGACGCGCCAAGCCGTGCATACTCGTCTATCAGCGCTCGATCGATTCGATCGAGACCGTCCCGTGGCGTTAGCGGGTCGTAACTGCCCGCCAAGCTCAGGTGCGCTCGCGGCGCTATCAGCGCATTGATGTCCGACGTCGAGAAGTGCAGCAGCAAGCTCGGAATGAAGTAGTCAATCGAGTGCCCGTCAAGCCCGTCGTGATCGATCAGAGCCTGATAGTCCGTCAGGCAACAGATATCCACACAGACTTTGATTCGCTCGTCCAGCGCCGCGTGCCACCACGACATCGTGCTACCACTCGAAAGCCCCATCGTGGCAATACGAGTGGCGTCGACGTCTGGGCGCGTCACCAAGTAATCGATCATTCGCAAGTTGTCGTAGACCATTCGGCCCCACAGAACCTCGCCCTTCCACAGCATCTCCTTGAAGAGGCTGTCGACGGTGCGCCCGCGTCGCTCACCGAATCCCCACATGTCCATGCAGAGCACGGAGTAGCCCGCCGCCACCAGCACCTCTCCGTACGGCGGGCTCTGAAGCGCGGGACGGCCAATGAGGATCTCCGTCTTTCCGAGCTCGAAGTCATCGCCGCTCGCGTGATTGTAGAGAACCACAGGTCCCGGTTCGCTCCGAGGCACCAAAGGCGAAAGATACAGAGCGGGCACGCCCTCACGACCGTTGCAGTCAATGAAGAGTCGCTCGAGCCGGAACTTCTCGCGCTCCTCCACCCCAACGTGGCGAACCGACAGCGGCATGTCGCGTTCAGGCAGTTCCCCGAGGAGCCCATAGAGGCGTCGGCGAGCGTCTGACCGATCGTTTTCAGTACTCATCGGACCTCCATCACAACTCCGCACCGTTTCCAACTACTTCGAGGCTCAAGTGTCGGATCTCATCCTCATAGGCGAAGAGGGCCGCGACTCCCCCCGTGTGAACGAAGACCACTTGCGCGTCGGAAGAAACCGGTTCCCTTTCGACGTCCGCCAACACTCCGCCGAATCCTTTTGCGGTATAAACGGGATCGAGCAGCAGTCCCTCGAGCCGGGCGGCGAGCTGGAGAGCGTTCCAGCTGGACGGGTTGCCGACGCCATACTCCGGTCCTCCCGTTGCTTGTATCTCGATGTCATGAGCCACAATCGGTGACTCCAGACCCAGCAACGACGCAGCATCACGCACGACGTCCACGAGCCGAGAGACTGCGCTGTCATCGATTGGGTGCCACGCCAGACCGCGAACGGTCCAGGGCAAGCCCATCAGCTTGACCCCAAGGAGCAGACCACCGAGCGCGGCACCTTCTGAAGTGACATAGACGCGTGTGGGTGCGTTCGGAAGTTGCTCGACCAATTCCAGCAATGCGTTCACGTAGGCAACGACCGACAGCGGGTGCAACGAACCCTCCGACACGTAGGGCGATTTGCCTGACGCTCGCAACTCTTCTGCGACTTCATACATCCGTGCCGTCATGGCGCCGCGATCGCGTATCTGCGGGTCAGTATCGACCCAGACGGTCTTTCCACCGAGCAGTTCGTGGAGCAGTGCATTGCCGTTGGGACGCCGAGGACGCCGGTCGCGAAGCACCATCACTGATTCCAGCCCGACTTTGTTCGCGGCCGCGACGCACTGCACCGCGTGGTTGGACTGCTCGACGCCGCCTCCGGCAACCAGCACGTCGCATCCCTTGGACACCGCGTCGGCGACGATGAATTCGAGGTGACGTGACTTATTGCCTCCCAGGGCAAGACCCGTCAAATCGTCACGCTTGACGTACAGCGTGCTGATCCCCGCGGCGTGCGCCAGGCGCGGCACTTGCTGCAGCCCCGTGGGCAGAACCGCCAATCGCACCCGCGGAAGCCGGTCAACTCGTTCGCGAAGCTCGTCCGCTCCTAGCGGATTACGATCCATGAACGTCCAGCGCTGCGCCTCTTTGCGCGACGACCGAGATCTCCACGCGAAAGTCCTTGCGAGCGAGTGCGGCGACCTGCAGCGTCGTTCGCGTCGGGTACCCACTATCGGGGAATACCTCACGGACCACGTCATCGATCTCGTCGATGTCCCCGACGTCCGTCAAATACACAGTCATCGAGACGACATCAGAAACCGTTCCGCCGCCCGCCTCGAGAGCTGCGGCAATATTGCGAAATACCTGGCGGGCCTGCTCAGCGGTGCTGCCGACGACAATCGATCCGTCCGACGTGACCGGCACCTGCCCCGAGACATAGATCCAGTCGCCCGCCCGCACGACCGGCGTGTACGCGCGCGTCGGACGTGCAAGGTGCTCGGGATATATCCGTTCCACTTCAATCACCCTTCTTCATAGCCCGATAGCGCTCCCTCGTGGCCTCGCTCGGCGGATAGGTGTCCCTAAGCGGCGCACCGTTTCGCACGTCAGCCGTGACGAAATTCTCTGTTTCCTGCATTTCGACACAAACACTTGCAACTGCGTGCGCGATCTCACGAGGAATGCAGATAACGCCATCTTCATCGCCGACCAGCCAATCGCCGGGGTAGATCGCCACCCCGGCGCACGCAACGGGAACATTGATGTCGACCGCGTGGTGGGCAGCCAGATTGGTCATGGCGCACCGGCTCTTCACGTACACCGGCATATCGAGGGAAGCCACCAGGGCAGAGTCCCTCATCGACCCGTCCGAGACAAAACCGGCGGCACCGCGCACCTGTAGCCGCGTCATGAGAATGTGCCCGGCGGCCGCTGCTCGATCGTCGCCACGGCAGTCCGCTACCAGTACGGCACCTGGTGGCGTCTGTTCGATCGCGGCGCGCTGAGGATGCTCATAGTCCTTGTACACATCGAGAACGTCAACGTCCTCACGCGCCGGTATGTAGCGCACCGTAAAAGCCGGTCCCACCATGTTTTCCTTGGTGGGCGACAACGAGTACAGCCCGTGCAGCACCGT
This sequence comes from uncultured Acidimicrobiaceae bacterium, assembly GCA_963724865.1. Taxonomy (GTDB): domain Bacteria; phylum Actinomycetota; class Acidimicrobiia; order Acidimicrobiales; family RAAP-2; genus RAAP-2. The sequence goes on from CAVRWO010000019.1 coordinate 6,440, forward strand.
ATTTCTCAGTCCCCGCCCGAACAATACTGTCGCGATCGAGGCGGTGCTCACCCTCGCGAGCATCTCGCGCGTTGCGTCCATTACATCCACTGATTCAGCCACGGCGGTTTAGTCCTCCTTTGATCTTCTGGTCGACAGATTCACGATTCATACCGATACCAATCCTCTGGGGATGCGTGCGCGGTCTAAAACCAGGTTTGCCTCTTCGATGTGGAACTGACCCTCAGAAATGGCGAGCGCACCATGCCCGGGCAGCAGGGTTGTGATCTCGAGGGGCCGAATCTTGCGAAGCGATGAGACCAGCTCCGACAACCGACAATCGGCGAACGTCAAGAGTGAGATCACTCCGCCATAAAAGACAAGGTCACCAGCGAAGAGAACGCGCTTGCCGTCATGCTCCATCAGCAGGCAGATGTGACCATCGGCGTGTCCTGGCGTGTCGATGACTTCAAGCGAGAGGCTGCCGACCCTGATGACGTCGCCATCTCTCAACGACCTGTGCACCGTCACGGGCCGAAGTTGAAAGGACTCTGGCAGTATTCCGGCAACTTTGCTCGCAACGACGCTCAGCAACTCCTCGTCGGCGCGGCTCACCGCGTCGGCGATGACTACGGATGTCGCTAACGCCGCCCCCTCGTACAGTTGCGTCAGCGCGGCCGCGCCGCCCACGTGATCACCGTGACCGTGCGTAACGATGATGTGCGTGATCTTCGACGGGTCGAAACCATCCGCGACGATGTTCGCAATGAGGAGCTCTGGCGCGAGGCCCGAACCGGTGTCAATCAGCGCCAGCTCACTACCGCCATCGATGAGATACACGTGACAGTCGACGTGATGCGTTATCCCGAAACCGCGGAAGCCTGATCCGACGAGATAGACCCGTTCAGAAAGTCTCATGACGCACTTCCAACGACCACATCAGACCCCGCGTTTTGAGAGCAGCGCGCCGTCAATCACGTGACAAGAGCCCGTGATAGCCCCGGCTGAGTCGCTCGCCAGGTAGAGCACCAGACTCGCGACTTCAGACGCATCGATGATTCTCCCGATGGGAATGCTCTCCGCCCACGCCCGCAAGCCAGCCGCTCGATCACCTGGTCGAGCTTTTTCAGCAGCAACTTCGAGCATCGGCGTCAACGTCGAGCCCGGTGCCACGCACACACAACGAATTCCCTCACGAGCATGGTCGACGGCGATTCCTCTCGTCAGCGAGAGAAGGCCCGCCTTGGATACTCCGTAGGCGACGTTTCGCGGTTCGTTCACGAACGCCTGCACTGAGGTGATGTTCACAATTGCGCCGCCACCACGAGCTCGCAGCAGAGGAAGCGACGCGCGTGACACGAGGAAGGCGCCCTTCAGATTCGTCCCGACCACGAAGTCCCAGTCGGCCTCACTGATCTCTTCGACAGATCCGTAACGCTCGACGCCGGCGTTGTTCACGACGACATCGAGGCCGCCAAGTTGCTCCTGCACGGCCGCGACGGCGGCCTCGACAGATTGCGCGCTCGAGACGTCGGCACCGACTGCGAGAGCGCGACCGTTCGAATCTTCGATCTCTCGTGCGACGGCTTCGGCACCGGCCAGATCGTTGTCCACCACCGCCACCGACGCGCCTTCACCGGCGAAGGCCACGGCAATGGCGCGTCCAATCCCCCCGCCGGCTCCCGTTACCAGGACCACACGCCCTTCGAATCTCCGGCCATTCTCAACAGCGGTCACCCGATTGCTCCTCTCATTTTTTTTTTCGCTAACCCTTCAAACCGCTGAAGGAGATGCCCTTCATGAAGTAGCGCTGCGCCACAAAAAAGAGCAGCACGACGGGCAAGCAGAACAAGGTGGACGCTGCCATGAGGTAGTTGAAGGCTGTGAAGTGGACGCTCTCGTACTGCTGCAGACCTAAGGACAGCGTGAAGGTCGACTGCTTGTCGAGGAAGATCAGCGGGCCGATGAATGCCGTCCATGAAGAGAGAAAGGTAAAGATGCCAACCGTCAGGATCACCCCTCGGCTGAGCGGCCACACGATGCTGCGCAGAATCGTCCAGTGACTGGCGCCGTCGACACGAGCCGCGTCGATGAGGTCGTACGGGAGCGAGCGAAAGAACTGTCGAAGCAGGAAGATGGCCAGCGCCGAGGAGAAGTAGGGGGTGATGAACTGACCGGCGAACGGAGGCACGATAAGGGGAAGCAGCGTGCCGATCCAGCCAATTCGGGTGAAGATGTAGTAGAGCGGAATCATGACCACCGGAAACGGCAGCATGATCGTTGCCAACACGATGTAAAACGTTATGTCTCGGCCTCGCCAGCGCATGATCGAAAATGCGTAACCCGCCAAGACCCCCGAGCCAAGGGTGCCCACGACGGAGGCGACCGAGACGATGAAGGTATTCAAAAAGTAGCGACCGAATGGGATGTACGTGGTCGCCTTGCTGTAGTTGCTGAACTGAGGATGGGTTGGAAACAGCGACGGCGGGAAGATAAATATCTGCGAGTTCGTCTTTAGAGAGCTCGACACCATCCACACGATCGGCAAAATGAACATCGCCGAAATGATGATCAGGGTGCCGTGAGTCCCCAGAAGTCCGATTGCCTTTCGTCTCCGACGCTTCTTTCGAAATCGCTGGGCCTCAATCTGCTGGGTCTCGCCAAAGGTGGGTGCTTCGGTCGTCGTCACCTTCTGTCTCCCGCGTAGTACACCAAGCGGCGTTGGACCGCAAAGAAGATACCCGTGATCGCCATCGTCGCGATGAACATGATGACCGCCATTGCGGCGGCTGAACCGGTGCGAAGAAAGACAAAAGCGTTTTCGTATAAGTAGATCGAATAGAACAGTGTGGAGTTGGCCGGAGCCCCCAACTGATTGGCCGTGACCACGAACGCCTGCTCGAAGAACTGCAAGTAAAACACCGTGCCCACCACGATGGTGTAGAAGATCACCGGGCCGAGCATCGGCATCGTCACGTGTCGAAAGCGCTGTTTCGCGGTGGCACCATCAAGTAGGGCCGCTTCATACAACTCATCTGGAATCTCATTCAATCCAGCCATGAAGATGACCATGTTCGTGCCCACGGCGCCCCACGTCACCAGCATGAGAAGACTGATCTTGGCGTACGTGGGGTCCGAGAGCCATCCGACGGGCGGAATGTGGAAGAGGTGAAGCACCGCGTTCAACAGTCCGTAGTCGGGGTTGAGGATCCAGATCCATACGAGAGCGCCCGCCACCGGTGGAATGATCGCCGGCAAGAAGATGGCGGTGCGGTAGATCGAGATGCCACGAATCTTTCGCTGCAGCAGTAGTGCGACGCCAAGCGACAAGATGATCCCCGCAGGAACGCCGATCACCGTGATGTAAATGGTGTTTCGAATGGAGAGCCAGAAGTCACCATCGTGTGCAAGCGAGAAATAGTTGGCAAGCCCGGTCCAGGTGGGCGCCTCAATGAGGTTGAAGTTTGTGAAGCTCCAATAGACCACGAGTATCACGGGCAGCAACACGAGGCCGGCGAGGCCGACAAACCATGGTGTCAGAAACACCATGGCATGTCGGCCATCGTGGCGCTTCCGGCGCCGAGTCGTGGGTCGTGCCGGTAGGGAGTCCACCGATTCGATTACCACGCTCCGCTCACTGCCATTCGTAAACTCCTATCGCTCAGCGAACCGTGAAGCCGCTCGACAAACGATTGCCCATCCGAGGTTCAGCTCCCGCGGCAAGAGTGCCCTTGTCGGTCGGGGCGCGCTCGCTCACGGGCATTCCGATTGGGCAGACAGTGCGCTTTGCTGCAGGGCCTTCAGCGCCGCAGACGGCGTTGACTTCCCAAGGACGACTTCGCCTTCCTCATTGCTCATATCGGTTTGGTAGGTCGAGGAGTAGCAGCTCTGCGACCACGTGTGAGCGTTGCTGGACTTTGCCTCGTTCACGAATACTGCAGAGTCTGGGTAGCTCGGATTTTTCGCGCTCAACAGTTGGGGGATATTGAACACGGTGTTCGCAAACGAGGTCGCGAGCGCCGAGTTCGTGGTCTCCCACTTGATGAAGTTGAACGCCGCCTGCGGATTCGAAGATCCCCGTGGCACCACCTGGGGGTTGGTGTCGAGGAAGGTCGTCCCGGCCAACTGTGGCTTGCCGGGCGGTGCAGGGAATGGCGCCGCCCCCATGTCTGCGAGCGTCTTTGGGCTCACACTCCTCATGAATGACAGCACCCACGGGCCATCGAAGCTCATCGCGAGCTTGCCAGCGAACAGCGGATCGGTAGACGTCAGGTATGCCCCTGAGCTGCTCTCGAAGGCAGACATCTTCTCAACGCCGAACTTGTTGTAGAAGGAGTCCTCCCATTTCAAGGCGGCAAGGTCTCCCGCGTTCGTGGCCGAGGGCTTCGAGCCCGACGTCCAAGCACCGCCAAAGACCCAGGCCAGGCTTTCGAGCGTGCCCGTCTGGCCGTTTGCTACGCCAGGCCACGCCGGCAGGAAGCCCAGTTGGGTAATCACGCCGCTGCTGTTCACCTTGGTCAATTTGACCGCATCGCTGTAAAGCTGCGCAGTTGTCGTGGGCGGATCGTTCGGGTTCAAGCCCGCCGCAGCGAACAGCTTCTTGTTATAGAGCAGACCCGCGTCGAAGTCCATAAACGGCAGGCCGTAGATGTTGCCTCCCTCGGAGACTGCCTTCACGGACGCCGGTACATAGACCTTCGTATTTAGGCCGCTTGACTTGATGTACGAGTTGAGAGGAAGAAGCGCTCCCGCGGCTCCCCAACTTCCAACTTCGATGGATGTGCCGAGGTCGATCAGGTCCGGAGGGTTGTGACCACTGATCGCAGCCAGAATCTTGGCGTCATTGGTGATGTACGTCGACGTGATCGTGACGTTGGGATTCAGTTGCTCGTACTGCTTGATGGCTGCGTTCAGCGCTACAGCGTTCGGCCCGCTGCTCCCCCACTGTTGCCACATGGTGAGGTGGATTTTTGCCGTCGCCGCACTGCTTGAAATGCCAAATCCCGTTAAAAGCAGTGCCGCCGCAGCGCCAGCCACCAATAACTTCGGCCTATAGATACGTCTCATCTTGATGCTTCCTCCCCTAGTTGTTGACTTGTCGACTTACTGGTACTTCTTGTCCGTCATATCTCGCATGGGCGAATGAGCGTCACCTCTGGTGAGATTTCGCTCGGACAGTTCCGCCCTAAGTACGGGCTCTAAAACCTTGGTGGTCTGCAGAATGTGATCTCGAGTGAGCGACGCCACACGGTCGTAGTCCCTATCCTTGCAGGCTTGCAAAATCTCACGATGAGTGTTCTGGGACCGGTGCATGTCAGGCATAAGGCGGTCTTGACACAGCGAGAGATAGGCTCGCCCCCGGTCGCGTAGCGCAGTGACGTTTCCAAGGAGCGAAGGACTATTCGCTGCCTTGATGAGCTCGAGGTGAAACTCTTCGTCGAGTTTTGCGACCTGCGCCGATTCGGAAGGGGGCGAGGGGCTCGTCGTCAGGATCTCCTCGATCATTTCGATCTTCGACTGCATGACGTCTAGATTGTCGGCGGTCGCTTGTCTGGCGCCTTTTCCTACCCCGTAACTCTCGAGGGCCGCTCGCATCACCGTGATCTGTTCGAGATCGTCAATGGTTAGCTCTCGAACGTAGAATCCACGCCGTGGCACAATCGTCACGAAAGCCTCAGCTTCCAACCGCTTGAGCGCACCGAGGACAGGAGTTGAGCTGAGTTGGAGCTGGGCTGCCACCTCGCTCACATGTAAGAGCACGCCGGGCGTGAACTCTCCGGCAATGATCGCGTCGCGGAGTACACGGGCTCCTCGAACCTCCAGCGATTCGCGCTCTTCATCCGAGAAACTAAGAATGTTAGATCTCACCATCTGACACCATATGTTAAACTTCACCACATGTCAATGATGGTTGCCGGACATAAATATGTCACTCCGTCGATGTCGGCCACATCCCGCGGCACGAACTCGTTGAGCCGAACAGCGAGCCTGTGCATCGGCGGCGGCGCCAGGCCGCAATGACCTCGCCCAGCCCGTTTGAGAACGACATCGCCGCGCAGCCAGCTGCGCTTCGGGCATTGGCGGAATCTGACGCGCTCACCGCACTCTCCGTACCCCATGTGTCCGGCTTTGATCGAGTGATCCTTACCGGCATGGGAGCATCCCACTACAGCGTCATACCGACATGGCAGCGGCTCGTCAATTGTGGCTACCCGGCGTGGTGGCTGAGTACGAGCGAGCTCCTGGAATCTCCAGCGCTAGTCACCCGAGAGAGCCTGCTGTTGATCACCTCGCAGTCCGGGCGAAGCGGCGAGATCGTTGCGCTACTGGAGGCGATCAAGAATCGCCGCCCGAAGTGCACCGTGGGAGTCACGAACGACCTCACAAGTCCGTTGTCAGAGATGAGCGACGTGGTCGTGGACCTGCGATCTGGGAACGAGGCCACGGTCAGTTCGAAGAGCTACCTGAACTCTCTCGCAGCTCACCTGGTGCTCTTTGAAAAGTTCACCGAAGGCGACGGCAGCGAGGCCTTGCAGACGGTGCTTCGTGCAGCGGATGAGCTGTCTACCTGGGATGCGCCCACTGACGCAATCCGGACCATCGCGACGAACACTCTCGAGTTTCAATCACCCAGAATCGCTCTCATCGGGGCGGGCCAGCAGTCTGCAAGCGCGCTCCTGGGAGGGCTCATCATCAAGGAAGCAGCAAAACTCGGCGCCGAGGGATTCGTTGGCGGTGAGTTCCGCCACGGCCCACTGGAGCTGGCTGGTCCGGGGCTGACTGCAGTTCTCTACATGGGACCAGGAGAGAATCCGAGCCTCGAGCAGCTCGGTTCGGATCTCCTTAAGACCGGGTCCACGACCGTGGAGCTGGGAGGGACCAGACAGAACCAATTCTTCGCGAGGACGTCGAGCGAGTTGAGTCAGATGATGATCGAGACCAAGTTCACTCAGTACTTAAGCGTCGAGTTGGCGCGCGCCCAAGGGCTCACCCCCGGCGAGTTCCGGTTCGGCCAAAAGATAACCTCGTCTCTGTGACGAGAGGCTCCAGCATGGTGGAGGTTGGGGTCGATCTGGGCGGTACCGCGACGCGTGTGGTGGTGCGCCATGGCGACATCACCGTCGGTCAAGCGACCGTGACGACCAGCGATCTGGGAAAGGGTTCACCGCCACAAAGAGTCCTCAACTTGTGGGCGGTCATCACGAACATTGTGCCGGTGGGCTACCGAGTTGCGTCAATCGGCATCGCAGCGAGTGGGCCAATTGATCTGCGGACGGGAGTGATCAACAACGCCGACACGCTCAACTGGTTTTCGGGCTTCGATCTCATTGGCCCAATGAGCGAACTCTCCGAAGCCTCCGTCGTCGTCGAGAATGACGCAGTTGCTGCTGCACTTGGCGAGTACTACCACGGGGCGGGTCAGTTTGCAGAGCGATTGCTACTCGTAACACTCGGCACCGGCATCGGGGTTGCGCTGCTCGAGAACGGTGAGCCGTTTCGCCAAGTCGACGGGCAACACCCTGACTCTGGGCACATCCCCCTCACGGGCGACGTGGGTGTCTGCTACTGCGGTCTCCAGGGCTGCTGGGAGCCGAGCGCTTCGCGTCTCGCGCTGGAACGCGAATTGGAGCCGCTGCAAACTGACGCCGCCTCGCCGGTTGAGTTAATCAACACCGCCTCAGCCCGAGCCCGACTCGGCGACGCCGAGGCGGCCGAAGTGTTCGTTGAGCACGGCCGAAAAGTTGGACGGGGCCTCGCGTTGTTGCATACGGTCTATGGACCGAGTGTCACGGTAATCGGAGGGACCGTCGCCTCATATCTCGACCTTTTCAGTTCAGGGGTGGACGAATCGCTGAATCGCGCTGAGGGCTTCTTCTTGCCGGTGCCGGTCGTTCCCGCGGAACTCGGGCCCGAGGCTGGAGCGATTGGAGCCGCCGCATTGGCGAGGAGAAAGTTCGGCGAGAAGCTGACCGACCTCTAAACCCGAGCTCATCGGAACCTTGAGAAGCGGCGAGAATGACGTTTCATGCGCGCTATGGCTGAACGCCCGAGAGAACTTCCTGTACTGCGCAACCAACATCGAATCCCGCGTCCCATTCGCTGAGCGCTCCCCTGTCGAGGCTGTCGCGCCACGCTTCCACCATTCGCGCGACCGCCTTTGGAGCCTGAAACGCTGCGCCCTTTTCTTCCACTGTCAAGAGCCGACGATATTCGCCTTCCGCGCTCCACACGTCCAACCACTCAACGTCACCACGGCCGAGCGAGAAACTCAGAGTTCCCGCTGAACCAACAACTTGCACCTGATCGGGAATCACGTGGTCCAACCGCGAAAGCACTCCAGAAATTGGGATGATCCCGCCTGACTCGAGAGGTGACGCGCGATGCGCCAAGCCGAACCATGACGTACCACGCTCGACTGCTGCAACCGCCGCGGCGACGTCCGGATTCGTCGGGCTCGCTCCCGTGCTTCGCGTCACCTTCCCGGCAACGACGCGCGTTTCGCTCATAGGCCCGACAAGCACGCCGACCGTGTCCACCATGTGGGAACCGCCGTCGAACCATATGCCGCCGGGGCTCACCTCACCGTCCTCTCTCCACGTGAGGCCCGATAGTCCGGTGTCATAGTGCACCTGAAACGAGACAGATGCGGCGTCTCCAATCACACCGTCCTCGATCAGCTCGCGCGCCAGTCGCAGCGCCGACGTGTAGCGGTACGTGAAGGCCATCATGCTCACCGACTTCGTTCGCGCTGCGCGGTCGCGAAGATCCCTCGCGCTTTCGATGTCGATGGTGATCGGCTTTTCGCAGAGCACGTGCCGTTCAGCGTGGAGTACGGCTCGCACCATCTCGGCGTGCCATCGATCGGGCACCGCCACGATCACTGCGTCGGCGGCGTCATCTTCTAACGCGCGCACGAGTCCTTCAACTCCCTCTTCTACCCTCGCGTCCAGCGCCAACGCACGGTTGACCGCCTCGACCCGTTCACGGGACCGACCGCAGAGCAGTGTCACTTCGATTCCATTCGCTGCGCGCAATGCGGGCAAGTACGCTTCTTGGGCAAAAGTGCCAATGCCAACCAGACCCACTCGCCACGTCACTCGCTCTCTCCTTTTGTCAGTGTTTCGCACGTGGTCCGACCGGTGAACTCTCCAATTGTGAACACGCTTCGTGCCAGCAGGAAGCACATTAGAGGCGCGTTA